>CP117875.1:1355807-2711615 GCA_028736075.1 Chryseobacterium sp. KACC 21268 | reverse complement strand
CGAACCAACCGAGTCTGAAAACAAAGATGAGATTGACAGATTCGCAGAAGCATTGATCAACATCAAAAAAGAAATTGACGAGATTGCAAACGGCGATGCAGACAGAGAAAACAATGTTTTGAAAAACGCACCTCACACCGAGCAGTTGGTGATCTCAGATTCTTGGGACAAGCCTTATGGAAGAGAGAAGGCCGCTTATCCATTGGATTGGGTGAGAACGCATAAATTCTTTGCTACGGTTGCGAGAATTGATGAAGCTTATGGCGACAGAAACTTGATCTGTACTTGTGAGCCGATCGAAGCTTATATGTAATAGCAGAAATTAGACTTTAGAACTTGGATTTAACTCTAAAGTTTATATTCAAATAATCAATAAAAAAACCTTTCAATTTTTTGAGAGGTTTTTTTATGTCTTGATTACATCCGTCTAACAGATTAATTTTCTGTCAGTTTAGTTTATAAAATTAGGAGTTGTTATGTTTTGAATAATTATAAATAATAGCGATTTATTTTTATTGGTATGGTAATTGGATAGTGGAATGCGAATCACCTTAGGAATGCATGTTCAAAGTGATTTGGTGTAATTATTCCAATTATACATTTAATAAGTAAAACAATTTAAAATTATATTTTATGAAATCAAAATTAACCATTTTGTCGTTGGCCTTGGCGTGCCCGGCAGTGATGTTCTCGCAAGAAATGATGCAGACAACCACAAACACTAACTCTGTTGAAAGAACTACTTTAAAATCAGACTCTACAAGATTCAACAGCTGGTCTGTTTCATTTGGTGGTGGTATTCCATTGATGCAAAACGCAGATTTGAAATCTATCCAAAGTGGTAACACGCTTGTAGGCTATTCAGCTTATTTCAGTATAGACAAGGCTCTTTCGCATTCATTCAGTTTGAAGTTACAATATGACCGTGGTGAGACCAGACAAGGTTATTTCAACACTAAAGATGCAGCACCTGCCAATGCATCAACTTCTTTACAAGTTGGAGCAAGAACACAATATGATGCAATCTCACTTTTGGGAGACATCAATTTCTCAAACCTTCTAAGGAGAGTTGACAGCAATGCAGACTACAGATGGGCAATCCACGGATATGCTGGTGTAGGTGTATTAGCTTACAGAGCTTACCAAAAAGATGAGACTGGACAAAGATTAATGACAGAAAACAAACCATTTAAATTCAACTCACTATTCGGACAGGCTGGTGTTGGTTTGAAATATAAAATCAGTAATAGAGTTGATATCGAAGGTAGAGTAATGTACGTTGTAACCGGAGACGAAGCATTTGACGGTGGTGGAAGTGATCAATACAGTGCTGTAAACAGAATCAGTTCTCATACTTCTGATAATTTCTTCAACCCGACGTTGGGTCTTACCATCAACTTGGGCAAAAACAGACCAAACCTAATGTGGCATGACCCATTGGATGAGGCTTACACAAAAATTGACGAACTTGAAACAAAAATCGATAACATCAAATTGTGTAAAACAGGAGATGCTGACAATGATGGAGTTTGCGACGACTGGGACAGACAGCTTGATACTCCGGCAGGTGCTAGAGTGGATGGTGCAGGTGTAGCATTGGACGTTGATATGGATGGTGTAATCGATCTTAATGATAAATGTGTAACAGTTCCAGGTCCGGTAGAAAACAATGGTTGTCCTGTAACGAATTCAGACAATGGTATGGTATCATCTGACGAAACTGCAATGAGTGCAATCGAATTCGATCTTAACTCAGACAGAATCTTGCCAAACAACACGCCGATTCTTAACAGCGCCATCAGTTACATCAATTCTACCAGTGGTTCTTACACTGTTGTAGGAGCAACTGATACGAGAGGAACAGAGGCTTATAACCAAGCACTTTCTCAAAGAAGAGCGGACAATGTAAAACAATATTTAATTACGAATGGCGCAAGCTCTTCAAAATTGGATGCCATCGGAAATGGAAAAACGGATCTGAAATATCCAGAATGTGATCCTGCTTCAAAATGTCCTGAATGGAAAAACAAAGCTAATAGAAGAGTGTATTTTAAAGCAAAATAAATTTTACAATTCTATATTCGGAGGCTGTCATTCGTGGCAGTCTTTTTTTTGAATGAATAATAGTTGATAATATAAAGAAACCTCTCAAGTAATTGAGAGGTTTCTTTTTTTAGATATGTGGTGGATCAGATTAAATTTCTTTCTGTCCAATTTCGTTGATTAATTGTTGCCTTCTTTGGAATCGAAGCAATAGCGATTTAGTTTTATTCATATCGTTAATTTAACAATAAGATTTGGGTTGCTATGAACAATAGATTAAAGCTGTGTCGCAAATAATTGTAAGGCATATTATAAAACTTATTTCTCCAGTTCTTTCAGAAATTTGTAGTTGGCATCTTTCAGAGATTTTCTGACATTGTTGCTTGGGTCGCCGCCACCACTTTTGCGAATGCCGGTGGTAGAGTACACTTTATCATTTGGTTTGACGGTGTACGCAACATCGGTTTTCATAGTGGCCACTGATAATCCAAATGACCAGATGATTTCGTTAATTTTGGCATACACCAGGACTCCAGATGGATCATTGATATTGTCTAGATTGTCTACAACTTTTAGATTTAGTTTAGTTTCTACTGCAAGCTCGTCAATAGATTGTTTGAAAACCTGTTTTACATCGGGTGGGAGATCCGGACCCAAAACAGAGGCGTGCATTCCTTTGTAGCTAACGAAATTCTTACTTTCATAACCGTACATAAAGTAAATTGTTTTGCCGTTGTAGAACTCTTTGTTAAGTGTATTCTGAGTATAATTGCTGCTGGTACCGCAACTCACAAGTGCCAGTGCGAATAAAATAAATACGAATGGTTTTAGTTTTTTCATAGTTAAAGATTTTTAGATTTCTGAATTTTTGTTAAATATAAATAATCCGGAACTATTTCGCAATTGCTGTATCAAAACTGTTTTGGTTTCATCTTCTTTTCTGCTGCTTCTGCAATCTCCATAATTCTCTTTTGCCTGGTTTCCGGTCTTTTTGCCAGGACGAGCCATTGCAGCATCATCTTCTTTGCAGAATTGCTCAGGCTATGGAAAAAGTCGGCGGCACCTGCTCGGATGGAAAGTTCCAGCATAAGATCTTCTGGGACCAGAAGTTCTTCGACACTGTCCAGTATTTCCCAAGAGCCATTATCTTTTGCAATAATGATGATGTCTAGTCCAGCTTGGCACATTCGGTTTTCGGAGGTAAGTTTTTCGATTTTTTGTTTATTAATTTTGGACCAGGTGCTTTTGGGTTTTCGTTTCCCGAAATATTGGATGGAGGATTCTTCACTCAGTTTTTTCTTGAGGCTGTCTATCCACCCATAGCAAAGAGCCTCATCCACGGCGTCACTCCAGCTAATCGATGGTTTACCAGATTTCTTGTTGTACTGCAGAAGCCAAATTCCTTTCTCACGCGTGTGATTTTCCCGGAGCCAGTCTCGCCATTGCTCTGGCGTTTCGGGGTAGAAAGTTTCTAATATTTCCGTAGGTTTCTGATTCATCAGTTGAAATGCTTTGTATTTGTAAATATAGATGAAATATCAAAATTCTTGAAACAGAAAAACTTAGTTCTTCTAATGTGTGGATGACTTTGAAAATAAATTGATCACAAGAACACCAAAGATGATAATTCCTATTCCAAGGAACGCCGGTAAATCTAATTTTTGTTTGAAAAAGAAAACAGAAACCAAGGCCGTCAAAACAATTCCCAAACCAGCCCAGATCGCATAAGCAATACCTAGCGGAATCTCCCGGATAGCGTGCGAAAAGAAATAAAAACAACCCGTGAATGCAATAATGGTGAGGAGACTGGGCCACAGTTTTGTGAAGTTTTCTGATCTGCTCAAACAACTTGTTCCAAAAACTTCCAGGCAGATTGCCAGTCCTAAAAACAGATATTTCATTTTTTTAAATTTAATTATTTTGGTAGTAAGGTTAAAGGCTATGATTCTATTTCAGTTTTACTTTCTGTTTCCGAGTATTTGCTGTTCCACAAAGTCATCATATTTAGAATTGGAAGAAGTTCCAAACCTTTTTCTGTCAGATGATATTCTACTCTTGGCGGAATTTCTTTAAAAACTGTACGAATGAGAATGCCGTCCTGCTCAAGTTCTTTCAGCTGATCTGTCAAAACTTTCTTTGAAATAATATCAATACGCACGTGGATCTGTCCGAAACGAAGTGTGCGAGCGCCCAATGCGTAGATGATGATTGGTTTCCATTTGGAGCCAATCGTTGCCATAGTTCTAGTCATCGGACAATTGCTGCAGGTGAAAAAATCTTTTTTCATTTTTGTGGTTACTTTTGCGTTACCAGTAATAGGCAACAATGGTTGTAAAAATAAACTAATTACAGTCTCTTTGCAAAACTAATTTATAAACAAAGAAAAAATGAATGTCAGAGTTTTGTATTTAATGATCATATTGTGGAACTGTAATTTGGCATCACAACAGAAAAATTATACTGCAGGCTACTACACAGTCAAAGTTGGAGAGTTTGCTGTAACTGCACTTTTGGACGGAACAGTTCCTGTGGATGCCAATCAATTATTAAAGTCTGAGCATGAGCATCAGGTAGATGATTTATTGAAAGAATCTTTTATTAATAATCCTGTTGAAACTTCTATTAATGCTTATTTAATTAAGACAAATAATCGTCTTATTCTGGTTGATACAGGAGCAGGTGCGTTATTTAATGATTCTGCATCGGGAAATATAGTGGAGAGCTTAGGAAATGCTGGCTATCATCCGGAACAAATTACAGATATATTATTAACGCACATTCACCTGGATCATTCCGGAGGTCTGACGGTTAATGGAAAAATACAGTTCCCAAATGCAACAATACATGTAGATCAAAAAGAAATTGATTTTTGGTTAAAGCACGAAAATCAGGATAAAGATGAACCGCGGGGATATCCTTCAAATCGGCCAGCTTTTTTAACTTTAAAGCCGTATTTGAAAAAAGGAAGTGTTAAAACATTTGAAGGAGAATTTGAACTTTTCCCGGGTCTCAAATCTGTTGCTTATTACGGACATACCTTTGGACACTGCGCCTTTGTTTTGGAAAGTAACAGTGAGAAAATGGTTTTTCTAGGCGACTTGGTTCATATTGCAGCAGTCCAATTCCACGCACCAACGCTGGCTAATGAATTTGATTTCGATAAAACAAAAGCAGCTAAGCAGCGAAAAAAAATATATGCTGAAGCGTCATCAGAAAATTATCTAATTGCAGCAGATCATATTCCTTTTCCAGGCTTTGGAAGATTAAGAAAATCAAATAATTGCTACAAATGGATTCCTGTAAATTTCAGCAGTACTGGAAAAACCAAGTAATGATTTTGTGACTTTAACTGTGGGAATTCCTTGCCGTTATTTCCGCTTCTACCTGCCTTAGAATCAGTCCACAAAGCAAAAGCGCAAAGGATGATCCACCGCAGAGCATAAGGAAAGTATAATTGTTGCTTTTGATTGATAGATAGATAAGAATTGCTAAAGTCAGCATAGTCAAAATGCTTAGAAAGCTCACAAAGTTTGTAAATCTTTTCTGTTTCATTTTAAGCTCCTCAAGCGTCAACGCTTTCAGTTTTTTGTTTTCTTTAATCATTTTTGTGTGTGTTTGATTTTAGGAAAATTATCGAAAATTGTCCTAAATAGATTTATTGAAAGCTAAGTTAACAAAAAAAACTGAAATTTATACATCATCTTATATACATATTAATATTATGTTAATTAATGCGCAACTGCTTTTAGTCCAACTATCGAACCTATCAATGTGATAAGAAAGAATATCCTCAAGAATGTTGCTGGTTCTTTGAAGACCAAAATGCCTACCAGTACAGTTCCGACAGCACCAATTCCTGTCCAGACGGCGTAAGCTGTTCCGATGGGCAAAGTTTGCGTCGCCTTGATCAGAAGACTCATACTCGTTACCAAAGCCAGGAGAAATCCTGCGTACCACAAGTACATTTCATTCCCAGAAGTTTCTTTTGCCTTTCCAAGACAATAAGCAAATGCCACTTCAAACAGTCCCGCGATAATCAATATGATCCAATTCATTTTCTTTAATTTTTGACAAAGTTCAGACAAAAAGATGCATTTTCATTTTACCTACGATAAAAAATATACTATTTGATCTCGGCCCTGATTCTGCTCAGACTGACTTGTGTGATCCCAAGATAAGACGCAATATAGCGCAATTGAACACGCTGAATGAGATGTGGCGTTTTCTCCAAAAGTTCGATATAGCGTTCTGTAGCCGTCTTTGTCTGTCGAGAAATGAAAAGTTGCTCGGTTTTCGCCAACTCTTTTTCTGCAAATTTTCGTCCCCAATTGGCCAGATGAATGTCCTTAATGAAAAGATCCTGCAGATCGCTAGACTTAATTTGATATAATTCCGAATCTTCCAAAAGCTCGACGTCCTCGTATCCCTTTTCGTTGGAAATGTAGCTCATCATAGACAGAACAGTGCTTCCTTCTTTACCAAACCAAAAAGTGATCTCATTTTCGCTGTCATTAGAAAATGCTCTTGCAATTCCCTGTTTGATAAAATAGACATTCGATTCTATCTTATCTACATTGATGATGATTTGTCCTTTTGGATATTTAATTAAGCTGATATATTTTTTGACCAATGATTTTGATGAATCTGGAATCGGGTAGATGTCGTCGAGTATTTGGTCGATGGTCATAACTAAAGAACTTTAAATATTGAAGGTTTAAAAGTAATTAAAAAAGCCGATGTTCTAAACTTCAGCTTTCTATTATTTCTTTTTAGATTTGAGTTACAGACCAAGTTCCGAAGCCAAGATAACTTCTCTATTTTCCAACAACGGAATGATTTGCTTTACTGCAATTTCCTGATAATGCTCGGAGTTTTTATGAACTTCGATGCTCGCCATATCTTTATAACTCTCATTCAGTATCAAAATATTGCTGTCCGAATTATCTTGATAGATTTTGTAAAATATATTTCCTTCTTCCATTGTACTTTTTTCAATTAATGATGGAAGCAAATTCAAAACGGTTTGTAGATTTCCATTCTTTACTTGCCATTTGGCGAAGATGAAAATAGCTTGTGTTTGATTTTCCATAATTAATTTTTTTGATTTAATAAAGCCACAATTTTCTCTCCAACACCTCTCGCGGATTCAGGGTTTTGACCTGTCACAAGATTTCCGTCTGCAATGCTGTGCGCTGACCAAGCGGTTTCTGCGTGGAAGATGGCGCCTTGTTTTGATAGTTCGGTTTGAAGGTCAAAAGGAACATCGGCAATTGCGTACATCGATTCTTCTTCTGTAGTGAATGAAGTGATGTTTTTTCCATCAACCAAATATTTTCCGTTGCTCAGTTTTACATTCAACAAGGAAACAGGACCGTGACAAACTGCGCCTACAACTGCACCGCGCTCATAAGTTTCGGCAAGTACACTTTTCAAAGTTTGATGTTCCGGCATATCGACCATCGGAGCCAATCCGCCTGGCGTGAAAACGGCATCATAAACGGTCGTGTCCACATCGCTTAGTTTAGTCGCTTTTTGCATTTCTGCCCAACCGTCACCCGTTAAGAATTTCAAATTGTCTGGGTCGCCGGCAAGGTCCAATCCGTCAAGGTAAGGTGTTTCGCCAGTCAATGAAGCAAAATCGATTTGGAATCCGGCCTTTTCGAAATCTGCGTATGGATGCGCTACTTCTGGTAAGAATGTTCCAGTTCTTCTGTTGTTTGGTCCAATTTCGTTGGCGTTTGAAACGATGATTAAGATTTTCTTTTTCATATCCTATAATTTTAATTGTTAATGATTTTATTTAAAATTGATAAGACAAAAGTAGCTTCAACACCGCCTTGAAGAGAAGGACACAAGTCACAAAAAAAGTGTGACCGTAATCACACTTTCTGTATTTTTTATTTGGAATAAAGTCTGCTGAGCGTCTCCCGACTGACACCGAGATATTCCGCAATCAGCTTTTTTGGAATGCTTTGAAGCAAGTCGGGATAGAACTTTGAGAATTCTTCGTACCGCTGTTGTGGCGTGCTGGAAAGCAAAAGTTTGACGCGTTGCTGGAGCGCGATGTAGCCATTGGTCAATTTCATTCTGTAGAAATGTTCCATCTTGTGGAGCTCCGACGACAGTTTTTCCCTGCCTTCCAAAGTAGAGACCAAAACTTCGCCAGCTTCGATACATTCGATGTACATTGTTGCTTTTTTATTTTGGAAAAATGCCTGATAATCGGACATCCACCAATTTTCTTTCGCAAATTGCAGAATAAATTCCTTGCCTTGCTCGTCCAGATAGAAAACTTTGAAGATGCCTGACAGAACCAAAAATTCATACTGAGCATCATCACCTTCATTAATGAGAAACTGATTTTTCAACGTTCGTTTTGGCGTGAAGAATGGTTTTATCAAATCAAATTCATCATCCGTCAATGAGACGATTTCTTCAATATGCGTGCGCAGTTTTTCCATTGGATTTGCTTTCTAAACCTCTTCTTTTGTAATCCACTTTCCGACAGTTGGTGCTTCGTAATTTTTCATCTTGTCCAACAATTCTTCGATATTATCGCTTACGATGAGCATATCTTGGTTCACTTGTTTGAGAAAACCTTTGTCAACGGTCGTTTGAATGAATGTAATCAATGAATCATAAAATCCATTGATATTCAGGATGGCGATTGGTTTTTTGTGAAGCCCCAATTGCGCCCAGGTCAGCATTTCGAAAAACTCTTCCAAAGTTCCAAAACCGCCTGGCAAAGCAATCACGCCATCGCAAAGGTCGTTCATTTTGGTTTTTCGTTCGTGCATTGTTTCAACCAAAAATAATTCGGTCAGGTGGTCGTGGGCAACTTCTTTTGACCTGAGGAAGTTGGGCAAAACACCAAAAACCTCGCCACCTTTTTCCAAAACGCCATCTGCGACAGCGCCCATCAATCCGACGTTTGCACCGCCATAGACCAATCCGATATTTTCTTCTGCCAGTTTGTTTCCTAATAAAATGGCTTGTGTTTTATAAATCTCATCGGTTCCGAAGCTGGAACCGCAAAATACTGTTACTCTTTTCATAATTCCTTAAATTCTATCTAATCCAGCCCACTAATTTTTTCCAATTTTCCATCTCCGTTTTTCTTTTAGTCAAATCTTTTGGTGGCAAATGATTTTCGTTTTTTGCCTGCGTTCTGATGATTTCCGTTTGTTCCTCCAGCGTGTTCAAACCAATCGATTTTCTTCTTTGATTGACTTTCTTGATGTCGTCAATATCATTTGGGCTCAATTCTCCATTGTCGTCCCAGTCAAATTGGGTTCCGTAAAGTTGCGGTTTATTTTCAAAAGTCGCAATTCGGTCTATGAGATAGGCGAGATTTCTGGCGTCAGCTTTCTTTTTTTTAACCTCAATTGCCAAAAGTTCCGCACATCTTTTCATAAACTCGGGCTTCCCAATCGAATGTTGAATCACTAGCCAAGCTGAATATGCTGATTGATTTCCCACTTTCTCAACCGTTGGAAATCCGATGATTTCTATAATCTCATTCAAAACTTCCGCATTTTGATTGTGAAGATTTTCCATTTCTTTATTATAACCTTCGCCCAATTTCCCTTCTGAAATCAATTTTTCCCGAAGCTCCAAATCTGCATTTTGAAGTCCGATGATGATTTCGGGAATGTCTTTTTGGTTCATATCGATTTGAAATTGTAAGTCAATTAAAATATTTTAAATCACCATAAATAAATGCTCGCAAAATTAAGCAAAAAAAAGGCTTAAGTAAAAACTCAAGCCTGTCTGGTTATCTTTTAAAATTCATTTATTACAAACTGATTGTCGGTTGCGAACAATCTCCTTTTTTAAATGGGTGATTGTTTTCGTCTTTCAAGGATTCTACATTTTGTGTCTTCGGTTTGTACACCAATTTGAATGTTCGATTCTGATAGTTCTCGGCCTTGTCTGGCGTAAAATTCAGCGTGTTTTTTTCGATTTTATAATGGCCATCGATGTAGCGTAATCTTTGTGATGGTGCGTAGATATCGCCACTTTTATACTTTGGATTTTTTTTTGAAGCATCATAATTATATGTTGTAATTATCAATCTTGCATTGCTTCCCGCCCAACCATATTCCAGAAGATTTTCGGTAACGTACACCAGAGAATCCTTTTTTTCCTCGACCTTGTAAACAAAACATTTCTTAGAATCCTCTGAGATTATAGTCTCGTAATCTTTTGCTTTGGGCGGTTCTGGGAGATTTTGCTTTACAATAGGCGGTGCTTTTTTAGTTTTCTTTTGTTGTCCGAATGCCAATCCATTGAGAATTAACAAACTCAAAATCAATACATTTTTCATAGTTTTAAATATTTGAAAATTAATCATCAAAACTTCCGCCAATTTCTCAGTCCAGTTTTGATTGTGTTTGATGCAAAACCAAATATTCCCAAGGCTCCATAGTGATGATGACGGTTTCGGAAACCGTTTTTTCTTCGCCGGTAAAAAGATTTTTATAAATTCCCTTGTCAAATGACGTATCAAATTGTACCATAATCAATTCCTTGCTGAGATTGACAAATGCTAAAACTTTGTCGCCATTTTTTTCTCGAACAAAGGAAATCACCTGGTCCATTCGGTCATTCATAATTCTCACCATTTCTCCGCCCCAATCGCCGTTCCAGAGCGCTTGGTTTTGATGTTTTAATGAAAATAGAGTGGTGTAGAGCTTTTCGAATTTGTGAGGTGTCCAGTGAATCGGGTCTTTTTCAAAAAATTCTAGAGAGCGGTCGAGTCCAGCTTCTTGTCCGCTGTAAACCAACGGAATGCCGTCCATCAAAAAAGTAAAAACAGTGGTCGCTTCCAACGCTTCACCAAAATTATCGTACTGATTGCCTTCCCAGGAATTCTTGTCGTGATTGTCGATGAAATTCATTCGTATTCCGGCTTTTGGGAAAATGGAAACGTGTTCTGCAATGTAAGCTTCAGTAAGGGTTTTCACGCTCAGGTCATTCTGAACAATCTGATGAAGAATATTCCAAAGCGTCCAGTTGTACGTGGAATCAAAAGCCTTGCGGTGAAGTTCTTTGTCTTCGGCTTCTGCGAGCATAAAAATCGGTTTTATTTTGTCAAGTTCTGCTCTTGCATTTTCCCAAAAATCAATCGGGACAAAACTTGCAATGTCACAACGGAAGCCATCGATGTTATATTCTTCGACCCAATATTTCATCGCGTCGGTCATATATTTTCGGAGTTCCGGTTCCTTGTAATTAAGTTCGATAATATCATCATAATCCCGCCAGCGCGTGGATTGGAAAGTTCCTTTTCTGGATTTCATATACCATTCGGGATGTTCATCAACCAAATGATTGTCCCAACTCGTGTGATTCGCAACCCAATCCAAAATCACGTACATTCCTTGATTGTGAATCGCTTTGACCAAACTTCGAAAATCATCTTCCGTCCCAAACTCCGCATTGATTCCCAAATAATCTTTCACCGAATAATAACTGCCCAAACTGCCTTTCCGGTGCAATTCTCCAATCGGATTGATGGGCATCAACCAGATGATATCGATTCCCATTTTCTTGAGTCTTGGAAGTTGTTTTTCGACGGCCTGAAAATTACCTTCTTCGGAAAACTGCCGGACATTCAGTTCATAAAGCGTTGTATTTTTCACCCAATCGGGCGTGGAAAGTTCTACGTATTTCTTTGGCTGGTAATTGTTCTCAGGCTGATTTTCCATAGATGTCATTAATCAAATTAAAAAAAATATTGCAACGAATATCATACCCAAGAGTTTATTATCATTAAATATAATATTGAACCACATAGGCACATAAGGAAATATCCTGCTTTACTCTGATAAAGATTACATAGAATTAGATGCCCGACTATTTTTTCTTATATCATTATAGAAACTATGTGCCTATGTGGTTAATAAAAATTTATAATGTAAATTAAGACAAGCTCTAAGTGATTTGGGATTTTATATTTTTAATGAAATCTCAATCATATCAACACTTCATTAAATATTTTTATTAATAAAATTTCCTTCAAAATTATACAAAGGTTTGATGTTTGCAAGGAATAAACGAGTTGCAGAGATTTCTGCTTTCTTTATTAACATTCAAAAAATAAAAATTTATGATTCCAAAAAAAATACATTATTGTTGGTTTGGCGGACAGGCAAAAACCGAATTGGTAGAACATTGCATCGCCACTTGGAAAAAAGTGCATCCGGATTTTGAAATTGTGGAATGGAACGAAAGCAATGCACCTCTGGAAGACAACAACTACGTGAAAGAAGCTTTTGCTCAGAAAAAATGGGCATTTGTTTCGGATTATGTTCGCTCCAAAGTAATGCTGGACCACGGTGGAATCTATATGGACACGGATATGGAACTGAAACTTCCGCTGGATGAGTTTCTGGATGAGAAGGCCGTTTGCGGTTTCGAGGTGAAAGGTGTTCCTTATTCTGCATTTTGGATGGCAGAGCCGAATCATCAGCTTTCTAAGGATTTTGTAGATTATTACGACAAGCAAAATGGTTTTGTAGAGCGCATCAACACAGATATTTTTTCCGAAATGCTCGAGAAAGAATATGGCGCAGACCGCTACAGCGACACGATTCAAAAATTGAAACACGATGTGACGCTTTATCCATCCATCTATTTCTCTCAGGACTTACCGAAGAATTATGTGAGTCATCATTTCAACGGTTCCTGGTTTGGTGGTGATGAGGAAAATACACACAAAAAAATGGTCAATACTTACGGACTTTTGGAACAATTGGTCAATCAGCCCGATGCGAAAAAAGCGGTGGAAAGCATCATCAATGAACATAAAATCATCGATGTAAATTCCATCTTAGACTTGATTCCGCAAGAACAAATTGAAGCTTATTTGAAAGCTTAATATATTTAAATCTCTACTGATTCATTTTAGTAGAGATTTTTTTTTAATATGCTTTTCCTCCCGAAATTTTCAAAACGTGTTCTGTTTTGATGGACGGACAGCATCTGCCGTCGGTTTCCGCATATTCCATTTTTTCGACGTAGATTTTGCCTTGGCTTATCTTTTTAAAATTAAATAAATAATCAGGCTCATAGCCAGCAATCACCTTCACAGAAGTTCCCGTGTTTTGATATAATGCGATTCCCTGTCCCACGATAACGTTTCCGCCGTCATTGGAACCGAGTGAAAAATAGATGGCAACATCGGCAACGCCATCTCCAGTAAAATCTCCAGTGAAAGTATCCTGACTATCGATGTAGCCATTGTGCGCTTCCAGAATCGTTGGGAGATATTTTTTGAATTGTGTTTCCGCGATTTTTACGGCTTTCTCTGTCGAAATGGTTTTTTGTTTTGTTTCAGTTTTTATTGAAACTAGAGTTTTATTCTCCGAAGATGATTGTGTGGTTTGTGGCTTTTCGTTTTTATCATTACAATTTGAAAAACAAAAAGGCAAAGTCAGTAATGCGAAAAATTTATATTTAAATTTCATAATTCAATCGTTTTTATTCCTGCTGAATCCATTCGTATTTTCTGTTTTTCAGATATATGACGCCACCGCCACAGGATTCTGCCTGATGGATGAAAATCCCGTCGTTCGGAAGTTTGATTTTGTCTGATTCTTTCACTTGGTCTTCCGTGAGGATTTCGCCATCATCGCTGACGTTGTTGTAATAGATTTCGTTCTTTGGAGCAACTTCGAAGATGCCAACCCAGTCGATGTCATCAATGCCCTGTCCTGCAATATCTTTTCCCATCCCAAGATAATCCAGTTTTTTGTTGCCGAACAGAATTTCCAATCCATATTTCTGATTTTCAAGGTTCTGAACGATATTCACAACATCCTTCAATCCGTCTCCGTCCAAATCCAAAGAAATAGAATTTGGCTTGTGCTTTTTTGAAATGACAATTTTGTCGTTTACTTCTGGCGTTGGTTTTGGATTTGAAATTTGAAGCGTGTCTTTCGCAGGTTCAACCGAATTATAAGTCGTAACTTTTTGAGTCTTTTCCTTTTGACAGCTGAGAATCATTAGACAAGAAATGAAAAGTGTGGTTACTGTTTTTGTCATTGGTTTTTGTTTTTAAAAATGATTCAGCAAAATTACCGCCAATGTCCTTTTGGATTAAAACAAAAATAGCAGGAAAAAACTTTTTTTACTAAGTCCATTCCCGCTATTCAGATATATAGAGACGTGTTTTGTAGTCTACTTTTTAATAAACTTAATTGTTTGTCCGTTTTCTAATTTGATTAAGTATAGACCAGATTTCAAATTTTCTGTATTGATTTTCTGATTGTTATTAATAACGCCTTTGCTCAACTGCATTCCAGAAATGTTGAAAATGGTATAGTTTTCCGCCTTTGTCAAACCTGATATTTGAAGAAAGTCGGAAACAGGATTTGGATAAGCCTGGAAATTAACTTTAGAAAAATCGTTCACAGCTAAAGTCGGCAATTGCAATTTGGAGATTTTGTTTCCGATGAAATCTGAGATGTACAAGTAATTATCCTTGATTGCCATTCCTCGGGACAACGCAATTCCAGTGACAACGTCTGTTGCGGTTGGGTTGGTTGCCGAAAGGTCTACCTTCACAATTTTTCCTACCGAAGCAAGCAAAACGTACAAATCACTGCCATAAAGAATGCTTGTGTAAGGCTCATCCTCCAATCCTGTCACAACAGTGGAGGCAGTTGGCACTGGGTCGGTAATATTGATTTTTGAAATTTTTTTGCCAACAGATTCAGAGATGTAGAGCACATCGCCGTCGAAAAATAGTCCGCTTGGCGTGCCAACTCCTGTGACAACATTGGTAGGCGTGGGTGTAGGATTGCTTAGGTCTATTTTTGAAATTTTGTTTTCGAAATATTGTGCGTAATAAAGGTCATTGCCTTTGATTTGTAAAGAGTACGCTTCGCCTGTGATTCCTGTCAAAACATCTACTGGCGTTGGTGTCGCATCTGTAATATTTATTTTGGAAATTTTCTTGGCATCAAATTCATTAATGTAAAGCTCATCACCTTTGAATGCAAGTTCAATGGCTGTGCTCAATCCACTCATAACAAGAGTTGGCGTAGGCGATGCATCATTGACATTGATTTTGGAAATGCTTCCGGTCAATGCTTCTGTGATGTACAAATCATTTCCTTTGAAGGCGATTCCCCAAGGATAGTTGATTCCAGTTGCCACATCTGTGGTTTGTGCAGTTAGACTTTGCGCGCCTATCAACGCAATGAATGATAAAGTAAAAATTCTCTTCATTTCTTTCTTTTTTCTTGTTAATATTTTGGTTTTAAATCGTGTCAACTGCAATCGGTAAAAGTTTATTTTGATAAAACAAATCTGATACTGATGCAATATTAGAAAACAAATATTACAAACGAATAGAGCAATGAAGTAAATTGAAACGAGGCATAAAGATTGAGCCTCAAGGGTCACCGACTGGTAGGGGTCAAAATTTATAACTCTATGATTGTCATTGATTTAATAAATTCATCGATTTGAAAGTTCTTTGAACAGGTCGACTTCTTTGTTGTACAGAATGATGGCTTTTGGCTTGGTGTAATGCTTTTCGGTTTCCTCCACCGAGTTTAATTTGGCGTACAGTTGTCGTCTCCATCGGTTGATAGTTTCGGCAGATTTGAAAAAGCTGACAGCAATCTGCACTTCCTCTACGCCTTCCACAATTTTCAACCAAAGTTCAAGTTGCTGTTGCGTCAAATCGTACTTGTTTTTCAAATATTCATTAAAACCATCTTTGAATTTTAAAGAAAGCAAATCCAATCGTTTTCTTTTTTCGCGCTTCAGATAAATTGAAAATGCAAAAATGACAAGACAAATTATCCCAACGGATGAAATGATGATTGTAAGAATTGTATTGTTTTTAAGTTTGATTGCCTGTTTGCCGAGTTCTGTTTTTTGGGCAAGAATTGTGTTTTGGTCTTTTTCGAAGTTGTATTGGTCTTTCAATTGTGAAATTCCAATCGTATTGTTGACAGAAATGATGGAATCGTTGTACTGTTTCAAACGTTTCTGAGAATACAAAGCGTCTTTGTAATTGCCAAGTCCTTCTTGAATCAAAGAATTGTTTTGATAATATTGAACTTTGAACGTCGGGACAAAGTAATATTTTGCTGTATCTTTTGCAATTTCTGTAATGAATGTTGAGGCTTTATCAAATTTCTTAAGACCAACCAATGCAGTAATTGCGTTCATTTTCGCTTCCAGAATTACCGCTTCATCATTGATTTTATTTGCTTCGATTAATCCTTTTTCGCTGTATTTGAAGGCGTTGTCAAAATCATTCATTTGCGCATAACTGGACGAAAGCGCGCTTAGATTTTCAAAAGTGCCAACAATGTCTTTTTTGGAATTTGAAATGTTCAAGGCCTGATTCAGATAATTGATTGAAGATTTGAAATCTCCTTTCATCGAAGCATTGATTCCCAATCCGCGGTAAACTTTTCCTTTGTTCAGAACTTGAGCTGTGTCTTTTTTCAGAATCTCCAGCTGTTTCAAAAAATATTGAGACGCTTTGTCGTATTCTCCAACGTACGCGTGACTCCAGCCCAACATATAAAGTGTGGAATTGACCTTCGCAACTTCCTTGCTTTCTTCGTAGCATTTTTTGGCTTGCAGACAGGCTTGGATAGATTCGTAGCCTTTTCCAAGATTGAATTTGCAAACCCCAAGATTGTTGAAAATCTCACAGTTTTTGTTGGATGATGGAAGTTTGATTGCCGATTCAAAAACCTTCACAGCCTCACCAAATTCCCTGAAAGCCATATGGACTTTTCCTTTTTGATTCAAGGCGAGGATTTGTTGGTCGGTGTTTTTTTTTGTTTTACTAAGGTTAATCGCTTTGTTTACAGAGATAAGCGCATTCGGTTTATTTCGCTGTTCCAAGAAACGTTTGGATTGGTCGATTAATTTTTGGATTTCGTCTTTGTCTTGAGCTGGCTTATTGATAGAAAAATAATTCTGTGAAAATCCTAAAAATAGTAACAGGAAAAAACCGATTTTTTGCATTGATATGACGATTACCGTCAAAAATAAATAAAAATAATGAAGAAAAAGTCATTATTGTTAACTAAAATTCAATAGAGCTGTTTAATGATGACTTTGCAATATTTTAAGAATTTCTCTTGTCTGATGATTGTCAACTTCGCTTCCAAAATTCACCACTTTATTTTCATAATTGAAAAATCAAATTACTTTTTGCGTTTGATTTTGATAATCAAAAAGATATAACAAAAAATGGTCACCGCAATCGAAGTGTAGGTTACCAGATGATTTCTGCCATTATCACCAAAATAGATAACGATAAAAGCCAAAATAAGAGGTAAAACCAACAACAGTTTTGAAATGTACATTTTACTTTCGTTCTTCAAAGCTTTTTGATGTTCACTTTCGAGATTTAATTTTTCAGGAAAGTTTTCCTCTACGAAGGATTTAATTTTTTCAATATTTTGAATATTCAATTCTCTTGGTCTGATGATGAATTTGCTAGTGACAATCGACAAATGTTTTTCTTTAAATATGAAAGAATTGATGTCTTTGACACTGAAAGTTTTCAGGAATTGTTTGGGATTCAAAGCGTAAGATTTGTAGTCGTTATCTTCTGTATGAAGGCATTTTAATAGAGAAGAATCCAAATAAAAAACTTCGAAGGAATCTTCTTTCTGAAAATCTTTAATGCTTTCTAAACTGGACTCATAGAAAAACAGTGGCGAGAAAAGTATGGAAGTGGCGAGGATTTCTATAAATTCAATTTCAGGTATTTGTGAAATTAAAATAATCGAAACGACGTAAATTATGATTAAAATTGAAAACTTTGTCCTTAATTTTTTATCGAGAAATATTAGAACAAAAATCAGAATAATGGCCATCACATTTCGCCAATTCAAAAATAAACTCAGCAATCCCAAAACCAGAAAAACACCAGTGAAAAACAAAAGCACCAAGTCGTTCTTTTTGCCAAAGTTTTTGATGGTGATGCTAATGTTTTTCTGCGTCATAGTTTATTCTGAATAATTAAAATAAAAAATTAATCCGTGTAATAATCAGATAAAAATCGAGCATTTTCGGGAATTATAGTGACCATTGGAAATTTATCACCTTCCTCTCTAATTTTCTCGTTGACGGTTTTTGGACTTGCTACGAATGAAACTTGTTTGCGCCAAACCACAATGTTTTCGGTGAAAGCCAAAGGAAGTTTTTTGGCAAATTCGTTAGGTTTTATAAAATCTGGACGGAACAAAATTGCAATTTCTTTGTTCATCGGTGTTTGAGGATTCTCCATAGCGATGTCGATTTTCTCTGCAATTCTGTCGATGAAGCTTTCGTCGTGGCGGTTTTCATCGGTGGTGTAGATGCAATAGAAGACGCGTTCAGTCGCATTTCCTACAATGATTTTTGCCACAGAAATTGGAGCAATATTGGTGGTCGCCAATAATTTTTTCTTCGTAGAATCTGCAATGATTTTGACAAGTCCAAAGCACAGAATCGCAACTGCAACTAGGACGATAAGCATTGTCATTCCAACGGTTTCCGTCAAGTCGCTGAAAAAAGCCATTGCGACAAACATTAAAAGTCCGATTCCGATGACCAAGGGAAGATAAATAATTCTGTTGTGCCCAAATGAGGAAACGCCGATATATTTGTTGATAATCGTAGAATCAGTTTCAAGTTTTTTTAGTTTTTCAATGTTCATTTCTTTGAGTTTTTAGTGATTTGTTTGTGAATTTGATTACAATCTGTCATAAATGCTGTAACAAATTGCAATCCAAAATTTCGTTAAAAATTAAATTTTCTCATCCTTCAATCCAATATAAAACTGGTACTTACAAACAAACTGCTCAATGCCACTCAAGGAAACGCTGACTTTCCCATTCGTCCATTCGATGTGACCTAAATCGAGGTTGTCGTATTTTTCCAGTTCACTGGAAGTTTCTTCATATAAATAAGACAAACAAAATTCACAATTGCCAGCGGAATCCAAAACGGCGAAGCGAACACAATCGAAAAGATGAACAACGGAACGATGCCTTTCAGTCCAGCCGTAATCACATTATCCATTGGCAAACGTGTTCCAATCGAAGTGAAAATACACGCCACCAACATTCCAAATAGACTTAACAAAATTGAAATACCAGCCAATTTCCATTTGCCATAATTTTGATTTTCATCTTTGTCCAAATGGAAAAATGCAGTTCCATAGATGACAGCAATAATTAGTGAAATGATGATTCGATATAGAAAATCCAAATCTGGAAACATCATCAAAGCCAAATTACCAACCAGCAAATTGATAAAAACACAAACGACAAACAGAATTAGGCTTCGGCTTTTCATAGGTTGGATTTACTTGAATTCAGTTTTGTAGAATTGATATTTTTTTACCCATTTTTCGTTTTCATAAACTTCTTCGTAACCTTTTACCACAAAGCTATTGTCGCTTTTCCAAACTATTTTTTCGATGGCAAAATCTTTGGAATTGTAGCTCGCATATTCGGTGAGGAAATTTTTTGGATTGGATTTGTCATTAATTTTCAAAATACCGATGTCGCAATTTTTATGCTCGTAAACACTGTTGTAATAATAAACAAAATACGTGTTGTTGACCGATGGAATGGGCAATTCCACACTGCCATCGCCGAAGGAAACGATGTTGTATTCATAATCATTCGTGCTGTCCAGTAAGAACAATTCTCCAAATCCCAAACTTTCCGCCGTTGAATTATCTGTGATTGCAAATAATTTCAAATCAGGATAATAACCCAAATATTCAAATCCGCTCCAACTTTTTTCTCCTCCGTAATCGCGATATTTTTTAAACTGATGTTTCTTCACAGCGGTCTGAACAAAGAAATAATCATCATTCTGTTGTGGTTTCGAAGTGTCAATGTATTTCCTTTCAGCAACGGACAAAAATTCTTGTTCAGGGATAGTTTCAAAAGTCAACTTGGGCAATTTTTCAAATCTGTCATAAAAGCCGACGTCCACTTTTTTCGTGCTGTCTTTTTTCAACTCTGGCTTTTCAGAACTTGAAACCGTTTGATGAATCGAATCTGTCTTCTTTGAATTTTCAACTTTTGCAAGTTTGTTTTCTTTGCAGGACAATGTTGAGATTGTTAATATTAAAAATAGGATGTTTTTCATTTGTGGTTTTTTCGTTTTATGAATTAATTATCCTCTGAATCATTTCCCAAGCTTTCACTTCAAATTCAAATGCAATGTCCTGTTTTGTCGTCAGTTTTCCGTGCGTTAGCAATTTTCCGCCTAAGGAAAGTGATTCTGGAATTTGGTAATTTTTTTTCGAAATGATAATAAAAGTTTTCACTCTCACGCCATTATTGGTCATCGCATTATTCTTCGTTTCTGGTTTTTTGGTGATTTCAAAAGTGACCGAAGCTCTCGAAAAAGAACTTACGCCAACACGTCTGTTAGAAGCTTTCAAAAGTTTAACTGTTTTGATTTCTTCCCATTTGATATGCCTTTTCCAAAAAATTGAATAGGCTGAAATTCCATCATTATCAATTTTAATAATTGGCAAAAGTGTCGCTGTCAAAATCTAAATATCCAAACATAAATAAATGAAAAAGAAGATGATATAAATGAAATTTGAACCCACAAAATGGTAAAACCCAACTTCATTGATGCCAAGAATTCCCACGACTAACATTTGCAACGTAAAAAGCAACATTATAATCGCTACAATGTTCAAAAACAGTATGTTGGCAAAAATCCTGTAAGTTGCTTTCAATCTAAGTTTTTATTAATTAAAATGTAAAATATATTTCTAATTCTCAATAATTTGATTTGAAAGCAAATCGCCAAAAGCTAATTGCAATTAGCCTTTCATTTTCCAATCGCCTCATTCAAAAACCGATTGAATGGATAGATTTCCTTCAAAACCTTCACCGTATTTTTGACAAAATTTTTATCCAGAACTTCCTTGTCTGACAAAGGATGGAACACGGTAAACTGCTTGAATTTGAGATAATCACCCATTGGATTTTCCTTATCAAAACCTTGTGGAACTTTCACCAATTTTGTGCCTTGCAATTCCAAAATATCTTTGAAGGATTTTTTATTGAGGATTTTCAGGAATGTCTCACCGTCAGAACTGATGGCTTCACGAATGGCTTTCAGATTTTTCGGTTCAGTCATATAAACGCCACCTGCGAGAAAAGATTTTCCTTTTTCGAGATGAATGTAATATCCAGCGTGGTTCAGCGTTTTCGGACCTTTTTCTACGAGCGATGCACCAATGTTGGTTTTGTAGGGCGTTTTGTCCTTGGAAAATCGCGTGTCTTTATAAATCCTGAAAATACAATTCTTAGCTTCCAATCGTTCCACGCTTTCGTCAAAATCAGCCACATCGACGATGATTTCGTTTACCACATTTTCAAAGTTCGCTTTGGCTTCCAGATAGAGCGGTTTGTTTTCGTTGAACCATTCTCTATTATTATTGATTTCGAGCGTTGAAAGGAACTTGAGCGTTTCTGGATTGATGGCTGTTGACATTGCTTTTTTAATTTTTATTAAAGATATTTAATTCTACGATGACGTACACAAAAAAATCCCGCTCATTTGAACGGGATTTGATAACTTGATTTACTGTTTGATAATTTTAGAACTGTAAGTTTTGCCTGACATACTTTTCAAATTGATGATATAGTTACCAGACTTCAGTGGGCTCAGATTCACTTCTTCAACATTTCTGTATTCAGCGACCTTTTGTCCAACGGTGTTGTAAACTTCAACAGATGAAACTTTTTCTCCATTTGGAAGATTCATTTTCAGAACATCTTTTACCGGATTTGGATAAAGTTTGATGTTTTCTTTTGTGAAGTCACTTACGGCCATTGAGATATCATTAATTTTCAGATTGTCTATGTAAGCGCTACCTGAGAAATTATCGTGTACAAAATTAACACCTGCGATATTCGTCTTGGCAAAATTCTCCATTGAATGGATCAGAACGCCATCAATGTAGAAGTCGATTTTGGTTTCTGAAGTGACTGTTTTCAGCTTGTACCATCTGTTTGCTTCCCAAGTGAAGTTTGCATTTTCGTAATCATAATCTTCATTTTTAACAACTTCAAGATTTCCCGTATAATTGAAAGAGTAGATGGAAATTGGCATAAACTCGTCTGTCTCCACAATTCCAAAAGTCCCAAACTCAAAAGTAGAACCTTCCAATTCTGTGATATAAACATCAAATTCTACCGTCGTAGTCTGGTAGTTGTAAGGATTTTCAAATAATTTTGCTGCTCCGAAAATAGGAAACCAGCCAAAATCTTCTGCAGTATCTACACTTATTTTAAGAGATTGTGTCCCTTCAGAGGCCCTTTCATTTGAGATTGTTTGATTGGCGATTGGCTGTTCATCATTGTTAAGAGTCACTTCCCAACCGTTTTGTCCCTGGATGGTTCCAAGGATATAAGCTTCTGAACTTTCAAAAGAAATATTATTCTGTGCAAAAGCAAATGATGATAATAAGGATAATAGTAAAAGGTATTTATTCTTCATATGATAAATTTTTTGCCAATGATAAGTAAATTTAAAATGAAATCAAATATTGGTATGACTAAAACTTTCCAACATTTTAGTTATGAGGAAGTTTTTGTCATTAATATAATTTTTGATCTTTCTGGCAAAAAAAGCTGGAACGTTTGCCTTTTCCTGTATCTTTTCTGATCACATCTTCGCCGCATTTTGGGCATTTCTTTTTGTGGTAGATCTGCCAATGCTTTTTCAGTTCATTGGTTCTTTTCCATTTCAGAAAATCAAAACTGTAGTTTCTTGCTTCGGTCAGCAGTTCATTTAATTTCTTCACAGGAAGATTGCAAACCTGGCTTTCGGGATGAATACCAATTCGAAACAACACTTCGTTCTTGATAATATTACCAACACCAGAGAAGATATCCTGATCCATCAGCGCATCGCAAACCATCATTTCAGGTTGCGCTTTCAGTTTCTTTTTGGTGTATTTGGGATCCCAGTCATCACTCATCACATCAGCTTTCCAGTCTATGGTTTTTAGAAAATCATCATCCACCATTTTAACGGAACAGGTGTAGAAGAGCATTTTTCCCTTTCTAAATGTTAAGCCGAGTTGGAGGGATTTGTCCGGTTTGGTTTGCTCGTCCACCTCATAGGAGCCAAACATCAGGAGATGAATTCGGACGCCAATTTTATCAAAGATCAAATAGGTTTGTTTGCCGTAGAGTCTGATTTCTGTCAGCGTCTTACCAATCAGTTTATCTTTATCAATCTTGGATTTCCCAAAAGCAGACACCACTTTTTTTCCCACCATTTTCTGGAGATCTTCTTTCATCAAAACAATTGTTGGACCTTCTGGCATAATAAGTTTTTCCCATAAAAACTCAAATATTATTCCGTTAAAAATAAAATTTGAAGTAATTTTGAAAAATGATGAATTTAAACCAGATTTACACCAATCAGCGAACAGGAAATAATCCAAATACAAAGGCTTCGAGAACAGATTTTCAGAGAGATTTTGACCGGATTATTTTTTCATCAGCCTTCCGAAGACTTCAGAACAAAACCCAGGTTTTTCCTTTGCCAGGCAGTGTTTTTGTCCATAACAGGCTCACGCATTCTTTGGAGGTTTCGTCTGTAGGGAGAAGTTTGGGAAGCGTAATTGGTGAGTTCATCCATGATAGTTTTAAAAGTGACTTGACAGAGGATTCCAAAAGTTTTTACCTTCACAATCTGAGTAACGTCATTGCAGCGGCTTGCCTGTGTCACGATGTTGGAAATCCCGCATTCGGACATTCCGGAGAAGATGCCATTGCCAGTTATTTTGATAGAAATGAAACAGCGCTGAAACCAAAATTCAATGAAAAAGAATGGGCAGATCTGGTAAACTTCGAAGGTAATGCCAATGCAATCAGAGTGCTTGCCCAGCAACAGCAGGGGAAAGATGCAGGCGGGATCCAGCTTACTTTTGCCACACTGGCAAGTATTGCAAAATATCCCTGTGAAGCAATTGCCAAAACTAAAGGTGTGATCCACCGCAAGAAGTTCGGTTTTTTTCAAAACGAAAAAGATATTTTTCTGAAGATTGCTGAGGGAACGAATATGATTTCTGAAAGTGAAAATCCCCATATCTTCAAAAGGCATCCATTTGTTTGGCTGGTTGAAGCCGCAGATGACATCTGTTACAACATCATCGATATGGAGGATGCGCATAGACTGGGCATTGTTTCCACTGCTGACTGCAAAAATCTTTTCTTTGAGCTGGTAAAATCTGAAACTAATGATTTGAAAAAGGTAAAAGGCAAACTGGACTCCATAAGCAATGAAAACGAACAAATCTCTTACCTCAGAGCTAAAGTCATTAATGCCTTGATTAATAAATCGGTAGAACTCTATAAGACTAATTTCAATAAAATATTGGATGGCAATCTAGATCAGGGACTTTTGGATATTTATAAATCCGAAAACAAAACTTTACAGGATATTACCAGTTTTTCCATTGATAAGATTTATAACCATAAAGCAGTTGTAGAGATAGAAAATGCGGGTTACAATGTGATGTATGAACTTTTAGATCATTTTATTCCATCAATTCTGAAGTCTGAAGATGCCATGAAATCGTACGATAAAAAAGCACTGAAACTACTTCCAAAACAATTCTTTTATAAAGACGGAACAGATTATCAGAAAGTCCTGGGTGTTATTGATTATGTGTCCGGAATGACAGATAACTATGCGACCGATCTTTACAGAAAAATAAAAGGAATTGATATTGGAATGACAATGTAAAATTATAAATTATCATTGATAAATGATAGTTGATTTAAAATCGTTATCAATCATTAATTATCACTTATAATAGTTCACATCCAAAGACATCCACAAAATGTTTTTTGATCTTCTCCTTCACTTCTTCATAATCAACTTCTTTTTCAAGTTCTCTTTGCATAGAAGTGACTTGCTTATCGGAAATGCCACAGGGAATGATGTAATCAAAATATTTCATATCGGTGTTGACATTCAATGCAAAACCGTGAATTGTGACCCAACGTGACGCTTTCACACCCAAAGCACAGATTTTTCTTGCATAAGGTTTTCCGACATCAAACCAAACACCTGTTTCGCCTGGCGAACGTTCGCCTATCAAGCCATATTCTGCAATGGTTCGGATGATGACTTCTTCAAGATCTCGCATATAGCGGTGGATGTCCGTGTAAAAATTCTCCAAATCCAAAATAGGGTAGCCGACAATCTGTCCGAAACCGTGATACGTAATATCGCCACCACGATTGACTTTGACGTAAGTCGCTTCAATCTCTTTAAGTTTGTTTTCGTTGGCGAGAAGATTGGACTCGTGACCGCTCTTGCCCAAAGTGTAAACGTGCGGATGTTCTACAAAAAGTAAATGATTGGAAGTTGCCTTCAGATCTTCCGGATTTTCCCGATTGTGGATTTTGATATCTAGATTTTGTTTGAGTAATTCTTCCTGATAATCCCAAGTTGGCTGATAATCTTTGACACCGAGATCCTGGAAATTTACTTTTTTGTTGATGAGAGCATTCACTTTTAAGGGAATTATTTATACAAATTTACTCATTATTTAATCAAATCACAAGGCACAAAAAAACCACCCGAAGGTGGTCTCATAAAGAATAAAATCTGAGAATATGACTTACTTTACAATAAGCTTTTTTGTTTCTGTTTTTCCGCCGTAAGTGATTTTTACGAGGTAAGTTCCAGATGAAAGTCTGTTTAGATCCACTTCCTGAGTCGAGAATCCTGATTGGTTTGCGATAGCTGTCTCATAAACTTTTTTGCCAGAGAAATCAAAGATCTCTACACTTCCGTTTTTAGAAGCTGCTTCTTTGACATCAAACAAAATGTTCACTTTTTTATCTTCTTTTGTTGGATTCGGATAGATACCGAAAGTTCCTTTTTTACCAAAATCTGCTACACTCAAAAGATCTGTAATATCTTTATATTTGAAATACATATTACCTGTAGATGCACCACCATTAGATGTGAAATACAATCTGTAATATCTAGTTCCTTCTTTAATATAATAAACAACATCTGTATTGACTCCGGTAGTTGGTTTCCAAGAGTGACCGATGGTGGTAATGTTTTTAGAATAAGCTGTTGTAGCAGGCGCTGTAAAAGTAGAGACAGCCTGAGTTTCCGGTTGAACTTTTGCAACAGTAACATTTGGGCTTTGGATGACACCGGATAATTTGTACATCATAATATTGGCATAGAATGTATAATATCTCGTGAACATCAGATCCCAATTAGCTTTTGCTGGTTCCAGGTTTGGTACTTTTTCACCAGTGTCAAATGAGAAATAGTTGAAAAATGCATCATCTGTTCCGTTTGCAATGGTTCTTGTCTGAGTAGCATCCCAAGAAGTACCATTCCATTTAGCATATTTGAAAGTGTAACCTCCAAAGTATTCGTTGATGAAGAATTTGTAGTAAGTATTTCCGTAATCTAATACAAAAACAACTTTACCCACTACTTTGTGAGTAACGATGTCGTAAGAACCCCACCCGTAATTCAAGCCGCCTGCAGGAAGTAGGTTAGCTTCATCAAAAGAACCATCCTGGATTCTTTCTGTTTGGTCAGGATTGTACAGTGGCGCTCCCCAGTTTGCTTTGTCGGCCGGTGTCACAGTATCGAAAGCTGCTGGATCTGCGGAAACCTGGTAAGTTAGTACACTAGTTGCGTCATTCACTTTCACACCAAAATCCATTGCGCTATTTCTGTAAAAAGCAATATCCCATCCTGTGGCTGGTTGAGAAACAATGTTATTCGCAGAGAGGTCAAAAAAGACTCTGTTTGCATATTGTGGACCAGTAGTAAGTTCTACCTGTGTGTATCCATTTTCATCCGTTTGTGATAATACTGTTTGATTTACAGTGAAAGCAAGTAAACTTGCCAGAAGTAGTTTTGTTTTCATTGATTTTGAATTATTATATTAGTTATTTAGAATTATTCTACAAAACTAACTATTTGTTTTTAATTATTCTAAATAAGATTAAAAAATAAACTTGATAAAAATCATATTACTTTCGAGACCATAAAAAAGCCTTTCAAGATTAAACTTAAAAGGCTGTATGAAAAATCTTTAAAATAATTCTCGAGGCTTATTTTTTGATAAATTTAGATTTAACAGTTTGTCCATTAGTGCTTTCTATTGCTATGAAGTAAACACCAGTTTTCAGTCTGCTAATATCCAATGTATTGTTCGTGATTTTGCCCTCTGCTGCAATTTGTCCAGCTGCTGAATAAACTTTTGCAGTGGAAAGAGTGGTAGCAGATGTAAATTTCAAAGAGTTATTGTCAGCAGATACCGCAAATTTCACGTTGGAACTGAATGCATTTTCTGATACCGATAATGTCGCATCATATTTTACATTGTCAATATGAATTGGAGAGTGCATAGCCGCAGATGTAGTTCTGATAACCAAATAAGTTGCAGAAGAAGCAGGAATCGTAACTTTTACATTTTGAACAGTTGTGCTTGTCAATTCTATAGGGCTGCCTACAGCTACGAAAGTTGCCATATCAGCAGGATTGGTCGCTACTCCAACTTGTACAGACCCAGTAGTTCCTAATCCACCAGTAACCATTCCAGTGTCAAAAGATAGGGATTTATCTCCGGCAGGAGCTACGATTTGTGGTGTGATAAGATACATTGGTTGTGCTGTTGTACTTCCAGGATAAGCCTGTAGAGACTTGTCAGCTGTTGCTGTAACAATCATCATTGGCTGTGGGGGAAATGGCCCTGTTGGTAATTTTACAGACCATCCGTTTTGAGGAAAAGTAGCATTTCCAGATGTGAAATTATTGAAGTTTTCGTCGATCGTAGTTAATTGTGCATTTGCAACAACTGCAAATAAAGAAGCGGCCAAAAATAGTTTTGCTTTCATAATTGATTTTATTAAACGTAAATTGTTATTTAGAATTATTCCACAAAACTACGAAATTGTTTTTAATGATTCTAAATAAAATCTTATCTTCGCAAAAAATTTTTCAATGAAGAAGAGAACAATGAGCCTTCTGTCTGTGGCAATTTTGAATTTTGCTTACGGCCAAAAAGATTCAATTAGTCAAAAAAATATTGAAGAAGTTGTCATTACAGGACAATATAAACCTCAGTCTATCAACAAGTCTATCTATAAAGTAGATGTGATAGATGCTCTGCAAATCAAAAATATGGCAGTCACCAATGCTGCCGAAGTTCTGAATCAAAATCTTAATATTCTCATAGTTCCTAGTGCAAGTTCTGGGGATTCTAATGCAAATATTATGGGATTACCAGGAGCTTACACAAAGATCCTGATAGATAACATTCCTGTTGTAAGTGATGAAGGAATGGGGAATATGGTGGATCTTACCAAAATCAATGTTAATAATATAGAACGTATTGAGATTGTAAAAGGATCGATGGGTGTGGAATATGGTAACAATGCTGTAGCAGGCGTCATAAACATCATTACTAAAAAAGGTTACAACAAAAAATTTACAGCCAACGTATCTCTACAGGAAGAAACTGTAGGAAAGGAATATGATCTATATAAAAAAGGAAATGGACGACACGTTCAAAGTCTTAATCTAGGTTATAGGATTAATGATAACTGGCAGATCACAGCTGATATTAATCACAATGATTTCCAGGGATTCCAGGGCTCACAAAATGGTTACAAATACTTCAGTCAGAATAATGACGGACTCCGAGGTTATGAGTGGCAGCCAAAAGATATGATTGTAGCAAACGCTGCAGTAAGATATTCGAAAAATAAAACATCACTGTACTACAAAGTGAACTATCTCAATGAAGAGATAAATCACAGAAATTATCTTGTAAACGAAGAATATCTGGGTGGCGGGAACATCACATACTTCGCTAAGGATACAGATTATTTCACAAAAAGATGGATTCATCAACTAAATGTTCAAACGCAGATTGGAAATAGAATCAACTATATGGGAGATTTCTCTTACCAAATCCAGGAGAGACAATCTCAGAATTACAACTATGATGTTCCAAACCGTCAGTTGGTGTCAAAAGATGATAAATTAACTTATTTCAAATCCGAAGTTTTATATTCACGAGGGATGTTCAGTAATTTTCTGGATAGTGAAAAATTCAATTTCCAAATTGGTTATGAGCTAGACAGAACGAGTGGAATTGCAAACGCAGATCAGTTTATATACAACTATCAAGATCCTAATATTCATAAGAAGATTTTCAACTACGCTAACTTCCTTTCTGCGGAATGGAAATTAACAGATGACATTTCCTTAAGACCTGGAGCCAGACTGGCATTGAGTGATAAATTCGACAGTCAGTTCAACTATTCCTTAACAGGTAGATACAGTGTAGGGAATGACTCGACCCTGAGAGCAATCTTTGGTTCTGCAAACAGATTTCCCTCGTATGAGGAACTTTATACCTATATGGTGGACAGTAACCACGATATCAGAGGGAATGAGAATCTGAAACCAGAAACAGGGATTTCGGTAGGTGTCTTCACAGATCATACATTCAAATCTAATGGCAGTTGGAAATTTGACACTTCATTGAGCTGGATGTTTCTGCAGGTGCAGGATAGGATAGAAAGTGTAATCATAAGCAACAGTCCGCTGAGATATACTTTTTTAAATGTAGATGATTTTAAATCAAATATTTTCTCTGGAACTTTTAGTGCACGGAAAAACTCATTTTCTATAAACACTGGTGTTTCCGTAATGGGCGTTTCTCAGATTCTGAATACGGGCAATTTGAGCTCTCCGAGTGGCTACAATTATTTTGTCGAAGCTAATTTGGCAGCCAACTACACTTTACCAAAAGCAAAAACGATTTTCTCGTTATATTATAAATACACAGGGAATAGAAAAGCACTCGTTTTCGAAGCCGGCCAGACCATAGCAGAGCCAGGAAATTATGTTTTAGGAGATGTTGAGGACTTCAGTATGATGAATTTCACAGTGAGCCAGCCATTCTTTAAAAATCGCTTCGAAGTTACATTAGGAATCAAAAATATTTTCGATGTCAGTACGATTCGCAATACAACAGAATCCGGAAATGTTCACAATGGAGGCGCTGCAACCCAGAACTTATTTTATGGTAGAAGCTACTTTGCCCGTTTAAACTACAATCTCTAAAATTATGAAAAAGCTATTTATTTATATTTCAATAATTTCTGGATTTCTATTCCAATCGTGTATCAATGATAACGAAGATCCAGTGGCTGTCGCACCTTTGGATGGATCTGTAGTCAATCCCGTGGTTGGTGGCCCTACGCAGCCCAATCAGATTTGGTTTGATTTGAGTTCAGGAAAAGAAACAATGAATGTAAGAACAGATTGGGATCTCGGATTTTATTCTGGTTCTCAATTTAAAGTAATAATCAACACTTCCATAATGATGGCAGCTGGAGCAATTCCAAATGCAAATAATATTGATGCTGTCAAAGAATCTGACCTTACAGCCTTGAAGGAAAAGGTACAGGTTGCCAACTTTGATCCCACCAATGAAACATACGTAGATACTGTCACGGGGCAATATCTTACAGAACATACTGCAATTTCAGAAATCGCAGCAAATGATGCGGAGAATGCGGTTTATCTTCTCAATATGGGACGAGATATCTATCAAGGTTCTGTGTCTGTAGGCTCTGTAGTTACCGGAGGAGACAGCAGAGGTTGGATGAAAATTCAAATCACAAGAAATGGAACAGGCTACAAAATCAAGTACGCCAATTTGAACGATACGACACATAAAGAAGTCAATATCGATAAAAACTCGGATTATAACTTCAATTTCTTTAGCCTGAAAAATAACAGAGAACTTCTTATCCAGCCAGAAAAACATAATTGGGATTTATGCTTCACAGTTTTTACAAATACAATCGCTGGAGCAGGAACTTACATCTATGCAGATTTTGTTTTAAGTAATCTACTGAGTGGAGTTGCAGCGTATGAAGTGACAGTTACCGCTCCAGCAACGGGAGTTGAAGCTTATAATAATTTTAAAGCCGAAGACATAGATCCTACTAAGTTCATTGCCAACGATCATCGTGCTATTGGAGGTAATTGGAGAAATCCGGTTGGTACAAATGGTTTAGAAACTTATGGTGATCGTTTTTATGTAATAAGGGATGCAGAGGGATATTTCTTCAAAGTAAGATTTACAAGGATGACCAATACAGAAGGTATCCGTGGCTATCCACAATTCGAATACAAACCACTTTAAGACAAATCAATCTACAATAAAATAAACAATGAAAAACATCAAAATAGCACTCCTCTCAGCAATACTTCTTGCAGGCGTTTCTTGTAAAAAAGAAGATTCCAAAGTAGAGGCAAAAAAAGAGACCGCAACAGAAACTCCAGTGTCCAACCAAAGAATCGTGAGCATCAGCGGCGGAATTACCGAGATTGTTGTAGCACTGGGCCACGAGAAGGAAATTGTCGGGATCGATGTGACAAGCACCTATCCTGAGAGTTTGAAAAATACAGCCGAAGAGCTAGGTCACGTTCGTTCAATGACGATTGAGCCACTTTTGGCACTGAATCCAAGTTTGATCGTTGCTTCTGACAAAGATATCAATCCAGACCTACTGACGAAAATCAAAGCTTCCGGCATCAAATCAGAATTGTTCAATCAGGAATTCACAATCGATGGTACAAAGAAGTTGATTGACCAAGTTGCAAAAGCTTTAGGAAACACAAATCAGCAGCAGTTATTGGATAAGATCGATGCAGACATCAAGCAGATTCAGCCAATCGCTAAAAAACCTAAAGTACTTTTCATCTACGCCAGAGGAAATATGATGATGGTCGGGGGCAAAAACACACCAATGGCAAAAATTATTGAGATAGCTGGCGGAGAAAATGCAGCCAATGATTTCGAAGATTTCAAACCATTGACACCCGAAGCGGTCGTACAGTCAAATCCTGACGTCCTACTGTTCTTCAGCAGTGGATTGCAAGGTTCTGGCGGAATTGATGGCGCTCTCAAAATGCCTGGCGTTCCTCAAACCAATGCGGGTAAAAATAAGCGCGTGATCGCAATGGATGGTGGTTTACTATCTTCATTTGGCCCAAGAGTCGGTGAAGCAGCTGCTAGCCTAAACAAACTACTGATAGAATCCACAAAATAAAAGTCCCATCGGGACGAACGATTTTTTTAGCATAGGAATTTATTCCTATGGAAATAAGAAAAAGATAGGAATTCATTCCTATGAAAAACGAACATACGATTTGAAATCAAAAAGTCTTACATTTTACGCCATCATCGGTATTATTTTATTAATGCTGATGATGGTTTTGTCTTTGAATATCGGGGTTTTTGATTTCGGTAAATCGACTTCCTACGAGGTGTTTTGGAAATTTGTCACAGGCGATTCATCAATTTCCTTGAGCGAGAAATACATCATTTGGGACGTTCGAACTTCCAGAATTGTGATGGCCGTTCTTGTAGGGAGTATGTTGGCCGTTTCCGGAACCACTTTACAGGGAATGTTCAAAAATCCATTGGCAACGGGCGAGGCAATCGGTCTTACTTCTGGCGCTACATTGTTGGCCGCCATTGCGATTGTTTTAGGACATACTTTTGAGTCTTATCTGCCGGAGATCGTAAGAAATTCTTTGGTAGGTGTTTCCGCGTTCGTCGGTGCATTATTGGCAATGATCATTGTGTACAGGATCTCAACTTCTGGTGGAAAAACGAATGTGGTAATGATGTTGTTGAGTGGCGTAGCGATCACTTCAATTGGATTTTCAATCACCGGATTTCTGATTTACATTTCAAAAGATGAGCAACTTAGAGATTTGACCTTTTGGAATCTAGGAAGTTTGGCAGGAGCAACCTGGACCAAAAATATCATCTTAACGATGGTCCTAATATTATCGTATCTGGTCATTTTACCAAAAGGAAAAGCCTTGAATGCGATGATGTTAGGCGAGAAAGATGCACAACACTTGGGAATCAATGTTGAAACTTTGAAGAAACAGATCGTCGTTTTAACCGCTTTGATGGTAGGAACTTGCGTCGCATTTTCTGGAACGATTGGATTCGTCGGATTGATTGTTCCTTACATTTTAAGATTGCTTTTCCGTTCAGATTATCATTTCATTTTACCGTTGTCAGCCGTTTGTGGAAGCATCTTATTGTTATTTGCAGACACGATCAGCAGAACGATTGTTGCACCTTCAGAACTTCCAATAGGAATCCTAACCTCATTGATCGGAGGACCGATTTTTATTGCCATTTTAATTAAATTCAAAAGCACATTAAGATGATAAAAGGGCAAAAGATCAATTATCAAAGTCAGAAAATCAGCATTTTGAAGGATGTTGATATCAATGTTGGTTTCGGGGAATTCCTGGCGATCGTTGGTCCAAATGGCGCAGGGAAATCCAGCCTTCTGAATTTGTTAGCGAACGAAATCAAAACCGATAACAAAAAGAATATCCAGTTCAAAGACAAGATCCTGTCCGACTGGAATCTGGAAGAGCTTTCCAAACACAAAGCCAAATTCTCCCAACACAACGCGCAGGACATTCCACTTTTGGTAGCCGATGTTGTGATGATGGGACGTTATCCATATTTCAGTTCACAGCCGCATCAAGAGGATTTCGAATCGGTACAGAAAGCGATGGCAGAGACCGACATTGTACATTTCCAAAAGCGGGAATACAACTCACTTTCGGGTGGCGAGAAGCAGCGTGTTCATCTGGCGAGAGTTCTGGCACAATTGGACAATGAGATAGAAAATACGTTACTTTTCCTGGACGAACCACTTAATAATCTGGATATTAAGCATCAATACAAAACATTGGAACTGATAAAGAATTATACCAAAACCAACAACACAGCGATCGTTGTTCTACACGACTTGAACCTCGCAGCACAGTTCGCAGACCATATTTTATTAATGGAAAAAGGCTCGGTGTTGTCGTACGGTTCACCAGAAAAAGTGTTCACGGCAGAAACCATTTCCAAGGCTTACAATTTCCCTTGTACAATTTGCAAACATCCGGTCAATGACAATACGATGATCTTATTTGGTTAAATAAAAACTAAACTAATGACAGAAAACGAACTCAAAATATTAGCACAACAGTTATCAAATCCCGAAGGTGAAGTTGGCAAAGACGTCGCCAAAATGATGAATGAGACCAATATCTCGATGACCAAAGAAACAGTCAAAGCTTTGCTGTTAACGGATAGCGAAAAGGTTTTGGAACTCGGTCACGGCAACGCTGGACATTTGTCTTACCTTTTGGATTTTGCTGAAAACATCAGTTACACAGGTCTGGAAATTTCTGAAACTATGAAGTCAGAAGCAAAAAGTATTAATCAAAAATATCTTTCTCAAGCTAAATTTCAATTGTACGACGGAAAAAAAATCCCTTTTGAAGACGAAAGTTTTGATAAAATAATGACGGTCAACACCATTTATTTCTGGGGAAGTCCAGTCGATTTTCTTAATGAGATCTACAGGGTTTTAAAGGAACACGGAAGTTTCGTCCTCACGTTTGCGAAGAAAGATTTTATGAAAAATTTACCTTTCACAGCAGATTTCAAACTTTATAATTACGAAGACATCGAGATGCTGATCTCTCAAACCAAATTCAAAAGGATGATCAAATCGGAAAAAGAAGAACTGATAACGAGCAAATCTGGCGAACTGGTCAAAAGAGAATACAACGTTTTAACAATCAAAAAATAAATCAAAATAAATTAATATGAGTACATTAATTAATGAATTAAAAGAAAAATGGGAAGCGCTAAAAGCAGAAAACCCACATTTGAGAATCAGAAACGCGGCGGAACAATTGGGCGTGAGCGAAGCTGAATTATTGGCTACAAACGTTGGAAACGGCGTTACAGTTTTGAAACCTGAGTTTGCAGACCTTCTACAAGAGGTTGTAAAGCTGGAAAAAGTAATGGCTTTGACCAGAAACGACGAATGCGTGCACGAAAGAAAAGGTGTTTATTTGAATCCAGATTTTAGCAATCCTCACGGACAGGTTTTCGTAGGCGAAGATATTGATCTTAGGATTTTCATCAACTCTTGGAAATTCGGTTTCTCAGTGATCGAAGGCGATAGAAAGAGTTTGCAATTCTTCGGAAAAGACGGATTGGCGCTTCACAAGATCTATCTGACAAACAAAAGCAACGAAGCAGAATTTGATGCGTTGACAGAGAAATATGCAGCGTACGAACAATCCCCAAATGTTGTTACCGAATCTGTTCCTGGTAAACCTGCAGAGAAAGCAGATTCTGAAATAGATGTCGCTGGTTTCCAACAAGCTTGGAAAGATTTGAAAGACACACACGATTTCTTTATGATGCTTAGAAAATTCGGTGTGACTAGAACCCAAGCTTTGAGATTGGCGCCGGAAGGTTACGCTACAAAAATCGAGAATTCTAAAGTGGTGAACGTTTTGGAAGATGCTTCTGAACAACAATTGCCGATTATGGTTTTCGTTGGGAACAGAGGTATTATCCAGATCCATACAGGTGAAGTTAAGAAGACACTTTGGCACCAGCAATGGTTCAACGTGATGGACCCGGATTTCAACCTTCATCTGGATACAACGAAGATTGCAGAAACTTGGATCACCAAAAAACCAACCGAAGACGGCGAAGTCACTTCGATTGAAGTATTTAACAAAGAAGGCGATTTTATCGTTCAACTTTTCGGAAAAAGAAAACCTGGAAATCCAGAACTTCAAGGTTGGAAAGATCTTGTCGCAGCTTTGTAAGATCCAATTATAATTATTGTTAATGAAGCCGTTTTTTAGTTTTAATTGACTTTAGAACGGCTTTCTTATTTGTTTTAAAATGAAGAAGTTAATATTATTTTTATTGATGTTAAGTATGCCTATTTTTCAGGCTCAGGATTTCCGTTCTTATCAATTCTTTGATAAAAAGTCAAAGGCCGTTTCGCCAGAAAAAGTGGTGAAAGAATTGGTAAATTATGATGTGGTTTTCATTGGCGAACATCACGACAGTTCCATCAATCATTGGTTGGAGAAAAAGATTACCGAAGCACTTTTTGATCAAAAAAAAGGTCAATTAATTCTGGGTGCGGAAATGTTTGAAAGAGACAATCAGAAAGCACTTGATTCTTATCTAGGTGGGAAAATTGATCCGAAAGTTCTGAAAGATTCTGTTCGACTTTGGAAAAATTATGAAACGGATTACAGACCTTTGGTAGATTTCGCGAAAGACCATCAACTGAAATTCATCGCGACAAATGTTCCCAGAAAATACGCGTCTCAAACATCAAAATCGGGAATTGAAAGCTTGAACCAATTGCCGGAAAATGAAAAGAACTGGATTGCCAAATTACCGATTGAAGTCACTTTGGAAACGCCAGGCTATAAAGAAATGAAATCCTTGATGGGTGACCACGTGGACGAATTAAAATTGATGAATTTCATCTCAGCGCAAGCCATAAAAGATGCGACAATGGCAGAATCGATTTTCGAAAATCTACAGGCTGGAAAGACTTTCATCCATTACAACGGCGACTATCACAGCAAGCAATACGGCGGGATCTATTGGTATTTGAAAAAGAAAAACCCGAATTTGAAAATTGCAGTGATTTCTGTTTTCGAATCAGAAAAGTCTGAGTTGGCTTTGCCTGAAAAAGATTTTACTCCAACAGAATTTAATTTGGTCATTCCGAATGATATGACGAAGACTTATTAGAAATTTACTTCTTCAATTTTACAAGAATCCTTTGCTTAGAATATTCCGAAATATTCTTCAAAGGATTTTTGTATTTGTAACTCATACTTTTCCGTGAATTAACATCCATTTGAGTAATTGCAGGTTTTTGGTCATCAGAATTCTCCAGCAGAACAATCGTATGATCGTCTTTCCAATAGGCATCTTCGACCCAATTTGATGAGCCGTAAAATTTGATTCTTTCAATTTTTTTATTCGGAATATCAACCAGATTAATTTCCTGATCGACTTCGAAAACTGGGTTGCCATTTTCATCCAAAATCCAGTGATTGCTGTCGATGTCGATATATTTTTTCAGGTCGGGACTGTAAATTAAAAAATCAGAATAAAGCTTATCAAATTCCTTATCATAGCTTCCATAGATATTTCCGGCAGTCTTATCAAACGAACTTTCCGAAACAAATTCAAAATTATCGAAATTAAAATCTGGATCAAGTGCTTTGTAATAATCTGTCCAGTTTTTCAAGGTTTTATTGTTGTCAGAATGAAAATTTTTAGAATCAATCCTTTCATTATTTTTCGCAGAATGTAATTGATTTTCAGTTCCCTTTTTATCGCTGCAAGACAACAACAAGAACATTGAAATTACAAAATATGAACTTTTCATTTTATTGATTTTCATAATACTCAAAAGCGTCAATGATATCCAGATAAACGCCATCAAATCTGGCATCAATGATTTTCTTTAAATAAGAATTTTCGTTTCCAAAAATGATATTTTGCCAATCCTGATTCCAGTATTTCACTTTGTAATTTCCTGCCCAATCCGGATTTTCTGCATCCAGCCACGAAGGTCGATTTGTACTCCAGTTACTTTGCCAGTAATATCTGTAATCTTCCGCTTCACCAATTGACATATAAGAAATTACGAGTCTTTTTCCACCGTTTGATTTGGTTTTCAATTGTTCAATTTCCGATGATGTGAAACTGTTATGATCTTTAAAAAACATATCCATAATGATTAAGTCATAATTGGTTTCCTTTACAGAGTTGATAAAATCAGTTTTAGTATTAAAATTCGAAGGATTGATCAGATAAAGGAAGTTTTTAACCTGAGACATTTTAGTAATGTTATTGGCATTTTCCTGATGAATTGGATTCGGAAAACTCGGAATAGCATCCAGTTCTCTTTTGTTGGCTGCAAATGAAACATAGCCGGAATTTTGATTTTGAGAATAAGAACTTGTCACTTTTGTTAGCGTAGCACAATAATCAGTTACGAGAATTGTTTTTCCGGCATTTTTAGAAACATTTAAAAGTACTTTCAGATATTGGTTATCTGCGCTGGAAGTAGCCTTATCATCTTCGTCATAACCAAAGAAAAGATCTTCCTGTCCATTGGCATCAATGGCGTTGAGATAAGCCGTGTGAGGATTCCCGGATTCATCGCCGTTATCTGTCACGAGTTCAATTCCGTTTTGTGGAATAACGAGAAAATTTTGATTTATTGATTTTGAATACTGGCTAATTCCAATCACAAACTCACGCATTCTTTGTTTGTATTCCGTTTCGTTATTAGAATCGTCCTCATCGTTCTTACAAGATGAAAATAAAAGAAATATTGTCAGGAAGATGAGACTCTTTTTCATTAATGAATATTGATTTAGAAAAGAACGAAAATTAATGATAAAGATTTTATTTCAAATGGTTTATTGAATTCAAACCGTAGATTACATTGTTAACATTATTTTCGTCTTTTTTATTTACAAGATGTTCAAAACCGAATTTCTCCAATATTTTTCTGGAACTCAGATTTTGTTTGTTCGTGAAAGCTTGTAGATATTCAAATCCAAGTTCGTTGAAGGCAAGTTTAAGAATCGCTTTCAACGCATCGCTCATAATACCTCGACCTTGAAAATGGGGAAATAATTCGTAGCCAACTTCCGCATACTTTTTCTCGTGATCGATATTCCAAAGGCAGATCGTCCCAGCCAATTCATTTTCTGGAATTGTTTTGATGGTAAAGAATAAAATCTCGTGTTGATGATTGATTTTATGCTCAATGAATTCCTCAATATCAGCCAAAGTTTTGTTGAGATCCCTATTTACGAATTGACTGACCTCTGGATCAGTTCTCAGTTTGAAAAGACTCTCCGCATCAGCCTTTTCGACGATTTTTAATTTGATTTTGTCAGTGATTATTTCAAGGTTCATAATTTGATTTTATCAATTTTTTTTAAAGAATTTGATCTCGTGATTCCGAATTAAATGACAAACACGCACTAAACTAATTTATGAATTTCTTTTAACCTCCCATTCATTTCTAAATTTTAAGAATCTGATTTTTCAGTAAATTGTTTAAAGAAACTTTCATTTCGTATTCTTAATTCTTTCTTATTTTCAAGTATTGTTAGATTCGTGAATTGATTTATAATTACCTCTTTATCAATAATGTAAATGCCGCCAGACCAACCGTGATTCCCCAAGGTCATCTTCCAAACCTTATCAAATGAATATGAAAAGTAGGCGCCTTCGTCAGAGATCTGTGGATATTGCGCATCAAACACATCAAATTTAAATTTGTGCTTCTCAAAAATTTCAAATAGATCTTCAAGTTTTGAAATTGAAGTAAAATCTAATGTCATTTTTTTTTGGTCAACAGGAATTCCAAGTTTCAGAAATTTATTGGAAAGGCTTTCGATCATTTCTATTATTTTAACAAAGCTAATTTAACAAAAGTTCGACCATAAAATATCATCAATTTGAATTCTCCCAATTTACTTTTTCCCATATTTGTAAAAAAATTCTCAACAAATGCAGGCATTACTTTTAGAAGACGATTCTGTTCTCTCTTCAGAAATTGCACTTTTTCTGGAATCGAGATCCATAAAAACCGACAAAGCTGAAGACGGCGAAGTGTTCCTGAATATGTTCACCGACAAAACCTACGATATTTTTTTATTGGACATCAACGTTCCGAAGATTAACGGATTGGAAATCTGCAAAACCATCCGCGAAACCAATTCCGAAACGCCAATCATCATCATTTCTGCCTATGACGGAATCGAGGAGAAGAAGGAGGCTTTTCTGCACGCTGCAGACGATTATCTAGTGAAACCATTTTTGTTGGAAGAATTACTATTGAGGATCAATTCCCAAATGCGAAGGCTGACGCCAAAGACAGAAGAAGTAGAAAAGATTGTGATAGAAGACCTGGAAATCTTCCCAGAAGACAGCAAGGTTTTCCGCTCCGGCGAAGAGATCAGCCTGACAGTGAAGGAATTTCAATTATTGGTTTTACTGGCGAGAGCTAACGGAAGAACACTTTCCAAACAATATATCTCCGATGAAGTCTGGAAAAACCAATTCCAATCCACCAACAACGCGATTGAAGTTTACATCAATTTTCTCCGCAAAAAAATCGATAAGAACTTCAAAACCAAACTCATTCACACCAGACCAGGTTTCGGATATTACCTAAGCCCATTATAAATTCAAAGTTGAAAATTCGAAATTAATCATTCATCACTTATCATTCATCATTTATAGATCATGTCTCTGAAACGTAGGATAGCACTCAGTCTTAGCATTGCATTTTCCCTTATATTCGGGATTATGATGTTTGTTGTTTACATTTCCTTCAATGATTTCAGAAGAGATGAATTCAAGGAGCGTTTTCAGAAACGTCTTGTTTTCACAGTCAATTTTATTGAGAAATCAAAAGATTTTGAAAGAGAAGCGCCTATTTTCTTTGACGAAAATTCTGATAACGTTTTGCTAAATGAGAATATTATGATTTTCAATGCAGAAAAAGAATTGGTTTACAGTACATTGAAAGACAAAAAGATTTCTTGGGACGAGTCACTTCTGGAACGATTGGACAAAGAGAAAACGGTTTATATAGAACATTCGGCACCAGAAATTTATGCGACATTAAGGAATATCAACGGTGAAAATTATTATATTCTTACAAGCGCTCAGGATGTTACAGGAGAATCGAAACTTGACTTTTTAAAGTATATGTTGATTTTTTCTTATGTTGTCAGCATCATTTTGATTTGGTTTTTCAGTTATTATATTGTTTCGAAGTTTTTAGAACCTTTGGAAATTTTGAAATCCGATATTTCAGAAATAAGTGTTCATAAACTTACAACGCCTGTTTTAGTCAAAAATCCAAAAGATGAAATTGGCGTTTTGGCAACTTCCTTTAACCTAATGACCAACCGACTCAATGATGTTTTCCAGTCGCAGAAAGACTTCAATTCCAGTGCGGCTCACGAGATGCGAACGCCATTGACAAGAATGGCCTTTCAGCTGGAAAATTTGATTCAACTTGAAAATCATTCGCCAAAAACCAAAGCGACCTTAAATCAAATGTTGCAGGATGTTCATCAATTGTCGGACCTTACGATTTCGTTGCTTTTACTTTCGAAGTTTGACAAAGAAGGCATTGCCAGCGTTTATGAAGAAGTACGGATTGACGAAGTGGTTTTCGACGCTTTCGAGTCTGTTCATCGTAATTTCCCGGAATTCAAAATGGATTTCCAGATCGACGAAGAGAGTAGTGAAGATGCATTTCTGACCGTCAAAGGTGTTAAGTCTCTACTGGAGATCACATTTATCAATCTGTTCAAAAACGCGGCGCTCTATTCAGATGATCAGGAAGTTGACATTTCCATCAAAGAAACCGAATTCCGGATCATTGTCAATATTTTTTCGAGAGGAACCATCATTCCAATGTCCGAAAGAGAAAAACTATTTGAAGCCTTCATGCGAGGCAGCAATTCTCAAAACAAATCAGGTTCTGGCCTTGGTTTGCGCATCGTGAAACGCATTTTGGAATATCACAAAGCGGAGATTTCCTACACTTCGCTCTCGGATAATGAGAATCTTTTCACCGTGATTTTTAATAAGTAATATTTTATTTGGGGCAGCTTTATACGCCTTCCGCTCCCAATCTTTTTGCCTTGGCTTTTCCCAATGCAAAAAAGAGCTCCACTCAAGTCGGGCTGCGCTTCGCAAAGTTTAAACATACGGAATGACAATACTGCGTTTTTAAATCTGCAAAATCTGCTTGATCTGCGAGAACAATATTGCTTTAAAATATTTTCAATAAGTTCAAAAAATCCTTGCATGCTTTGCATTCAAAACCACAATTAAGTTTTTTTTAAGTCTCATTTAAGTCCGTTTTAATCGAGGAAGGTCACTTTTGTAAAACCAAAACGAGATAAAATGAATAAAATAACAACGCTAGTGTTATCCGTTTCGGCATTTGTCTGTCTATCCGGACAGCAGCAGATGTCTCTTCAGGATTGCGAATTAGCATTTCAAAAAAACAACCTTCAAGTTCTCGCCGCGCAGTACAATATCAGTATGGCAGACGCCGATATTATGCAGGCCAAGATCTGGGAATTGCCACAGATCAGCGGTTACGTGAATGCTTACAATCCCGAGGACAAGCGCGCTTTCGATGTTGGCCGGGCAAAAGGTGCAGAGATCACACAGCTCATCTATCTCGGTGGTAAAAAGAAAAACGAGATCCAATTTGCCAAATCCAACAAGGAACTTTCGCAATTGCAATTCAACCAGTTGTTGGTTGACCTGCGATCTCAACTTCGGGAGACTTATTACAATCTGATCTACGAACAAAAGAAACAGATCAGCATCGATGGACAGTTGAAATATATGAATGAGCTTTTGGCAGCTTACAAGATCCAGACGGATAAAGGAAATATCTCACTCAAGGATTATGTAAGACTTCAAAGCATCGTCATTCAGTTAAACAATGATAAGATCGAGATCAACAATAATATTTTGGCATTCCAGCAAAATATGAAGATCCTGACAGGCAATTCAGACAACATTCTTCCCAACATTTCCAAGCTTGACGAGAATGACATTTTAATCTCTCAGCCTTTCGGCGATTTGGAGATCCTCAAAGAAAAAGCTTTGGTCAACAATGCCGATTATCTTTATAATCTTCGATTGATAGAGAACAGCAAACTCTTCGCCCAATGGCAAAAATCATTGAACACACCAGATCTGAATCTTGGCGCAGAATACGATCAAAACTCTGGAACATTCAGAAATGAGATCAATTTGAAGGTTGGAATCCCCATTCCACTTTGGAAAGTGAACAAAGGAAATGTTGAAAAAGCAAAATATGCAATCCAACAAAACGAGAAAAACTCAGAATATCAAAAACTGAATCTCGAAACGCAGGTAGAATCGGCCTATCAAACCTGGAAAAATCAATACGACCAATATTTCGAACTTAAACCTGTGGATGTAGAAAACCTCAATACGGTTTATAACGGAATCCTCAAGAACTTTCGAAGCGGAAACATCAGCCTGATGGATTTCACAGACTTTCTGGAAAGCTACAGACAAACGGTGCTGCAGATCTACGAAATGAAAAAGCAGATTATGATCTCTGCAGAGCAGCTCAATCAATTAGTACAAACCAAAATCTTCTATTAATGCAAAAAATTATTATTCCCATTATCCTCGCCATCAGTTTGATCTCCTGTTCCAAAAAGGAAGAAATTGTGAAGGAAGAGACAAAAGGTTTTGAATTGAGCCAAACAATGCTGAAATCCACAACATTTGCCAAGGTGGAAAAGAAATTCATTGAGGACGAATACAGCTTCTACGGAAAGATCTCTGCGGACAAAAATACCTACATCGATATTTTCCCTCTGGTTGGCGGCAATGTCTTAAGTGTGAATGTTGAATTAGGAGATTATGTCCACAAAGGTCAGGTCTTGGCAACCATCAGAAGTACCGAGTTGGCAGAAGTTCAGAAAGATGTCAGCGATGCGAAAACAGATTTGCTCGTGGCTGAGAACAATCTTCGCGTTGCCAAAGAAATGTACGCCGGCAAACTCAACACGGAAAAAGATATCTTGGAAGCACAGGGCGAAGTTCAAAAAGCCAAAGATGCTTTGCACCGATCCAACGCGGTAAGCACGGTTTACAATGTGAAAAGAGGAAATATCTACAGCGTGATCTCGCCAATCAATGGCTACATCGTTCATAAAGACATCAATAAAGATATGGAACTCAGAAGCGACCGAAGCGAGAATATCTTCGATGTTGCAAATACCAAAAATGTCTGGGCCATTATGAATGTCAACGAAGCGGACATTGATAAGATCAACCTTGGAATGAAAGCCCAGGTTTCCACATTGTCCTATCCCGATAAAGTCTTTTTTGGCAAGATCGACAAGGTCTTCAAGATCATCGACCCAGATACCAATTCTATGCAGGCTAGGGTAGTTCTAGATAATTCTCAAGGCTTGTTGATCCCGGAAAGTAAGGCAACTATCCGGGTTTCTTCTGCAGAAAACGAAACCGCTTTGGCGATTCCATCTAGTGCCGTCATCTTCGATGACAACCGATATTTTGTAGTGGTTTACAAATCCCAAACCGATATCAAGGTCAAGGAGATCAAAATCCTGAAACAAAATACAGAGAACACTTACGTCGCAAGTGGCCTTGCAGAAGGTGAAACCGTGGTGACCAACAATCAATTGTTGATTTACCGCTCTTTGAATAATTAATATTTAAAGCTTTCCGAGAAACCATCAAGGTTTACTATCAATAGCCGTAAGTTTTACCTACGGATCAGTATTAATATGAATAATCATAAATAAAAATTGTGATTCAAAATATAAAATATGAACAAATTCATAAAAAGTATCATAGGATTTTCCCTTAAAAATAAAGCCTTCACATTCATTTGGGTGGCGATTCTGGCGGTTGCCGGTTTCATCAGTTTCAAGAATATGCCGATTGAAGCTTTCCCGGATGTGACGAACACACAGATCGTCATCATCACCCAATGGAACGGGCGAAGTGCAGAAGAAGTAGAACGATTCGTCACCACACCGATTGAACTGGCAATGAGTCCGGTCCAGAAAAAGACAAGCGTCCGAAGTACCACAATGTTCGGACTTTCCATCGTCAAGATCTTGTTTGAAGATGGAGTGGACGATATTTTCGCAAGGAATATGGTCAACAACCAATTGCGAACCGTCAGTTTGCCAGACGAAATAGACCCGGAAGTGCAGCCACCTTATGGACCGACGGGAGAGATCTACCGTTACACCTTAGAAAGCAAAGACCGGGATTCCAGAGACCTTTTGACACTCCAAACCTGGGTGGTCGACAGAGCTTTGCGAAGTGTTCCTGGCGTTGCGGACGTCAATGTTTTCGGCGGTCAGGACAAAGTTTTTGAATTAAGTATCGATCCCAGAAAATTAGACAAATACAACCTGACACCAACCGAAGTTCTGGATGCCGTCACCAATAGCAACCTGAATGTCGGCGGCGATGTCATCGAGAAAAGCGGTCAGGCTTATGTCGTTCGTGGAATTGGTTTGGTTAAATCCATTGCTGACATCGAAAATATCACCGTTCATAACGACAGCGGAAATCCGATCCTTGTCAAGTATGTGGCAGACGTTCACGAAGGCTCGATGCCGAGAGTTGGACAGGCTTCTCTCAATAATGAGAATGACACGGTGGAAGGAATCGTCGTGATGAGAAAAGGCGAGAATGCACAGGAAGTTCTGAAACTGGTGAAAGCCAAGATCGAGGAACTGAATACCAAGATCCTTCCGAAGGATGTCAAAATGAGGACTTTCTACGACCGCCAAAACTTGATGGATTTTACCACCAATACGGTGATGCACAACCTTTTGGAAGGAATCATTCTCGTAACGGTCATTGTATTGATCTTCATGGCAGATTGGAGAACGACCCTGATTGTATCCATCATCATTCCATTGTCATTACTGTTTGCTTTTTTCTGTTTGAAGATGGCTGGAATGAGCGCCAACTTATTATCCTTAGGAGCAGTGGATTTCGGGATCATTATTGACGGTGCCGTCGTGATGGTCGAAGGATTATTCGTAATGCTGGACCACAAAGCGAAGAAATATGGAATGGAACGCTTCAACAAAATGGCAAAAGCTGGTTGGATCAAACAAACCGGAACCGGATTAGGAAAAGCGATCTTTTTTTCAAAATTAATTATCATCACCTCTCTTTTACCGATTTTCTCTTTCCAAAAAGTGGAAGGTAAAATGTTCTCTCCATTGGCATTCACCTTAGGTTTTGCATTGCTGGGTGCATTGATATTCACGCTGACTTTGGTTCCTGTGATGTCGCATTTGCTCTTAAAGAAAAATGTTAAGGAAAGACACAATCCATTCGTGGAATTCTGGGACAAATATGTGATGAAAGGTTTGAAGTTCACGTTCAGATATAAGAAAGTCAGCCTTTTCGTTTCGACTGCGGTGTTGGCGATCACTTTATTTTCAGCAACATTCCTTGGAACCGAATTCTTACCACAGTTGAATGAAGGTTCGCTTTGGATCACAGCAGAAATGCCTATGAGTTCGTCCCTGGACAAATCTTTGGTCACAGCCAACGCACTCAAAAAAGACATTATGAGTTTCCCGGAAGTGACCGATGTTCTGGCGCAGACGGGTAGAAGTAATGACGGAACCGACCCGAACGGATTTGGTTTCGTACAGTTCGCCGTCAGCCTCAAACCAAAAGATGAATGGAAACGGAAGATCACGTACGATGAATTGATCGAGCAGATCGATAAAAAATTGAAAAATTACCAAGGCATCACCTTCAATTATTCACAACCTATTTCTGATAACGTTGCTGAAGCAGTGGCGGGTTTCAAAGCGGAAAATGGCATCAAGATCTATGGTGACAATCTGCATACTTTGGACAGACTGGCGGACGAAGTTCTGGCTTCCATCAAAGATGTGGAAGGTGTGAAAGAACCTGGAATCATCAAGAATATTGGTCAGCCAGAGATCAGCGTGGTTTTGGACAGAAGCAAAATGGCGGCGTACGGCGTGTTACCAGCCGATGCACAAGCCGTTCTGGAAATGGCCTTTGGTGGAAAGACAGGTTCTGAAATGTTTGATGGCGAACGGAAATTCCCTATCAGATTGCGTTACGCTCAGGAATACAGAAAGAATGAAGAAGATATCGCATCCCTAATGGTTCCAACTCAGGACGGTGCGAAGATTCCATTGAAGGAAATCAGTACGATCGAGAAAGAAAATGGGGCAGCTTTCATTTACAGAGATGATATCAAGCGTTACATTGGGGTCAAGTTCTCTATCCGTGACCGAGATCTCGGTGGAACGATTGCCGATGCGCAGAAGAAAGTAGATAAGATCAAATTGCCAGATGGTTATTCGATTGGATGGACCGGACAGTTTGAGAATCAGCAAAGAGCCACCAACCGATTGACGCAGGTGGTTCCGATCAGTATCATTGGGATCTTCTTCCTTTTGTTTATCTTATTTGGGAATATGAAAGATTCACTTTTGGTTTTGGCGAATGTTCCCTTTGCCTTGATCGGCGCGATCATCGCACTACATTTGACCAATATGAATTTCGGGATCTCTGCAGGTGTTGGGATGATTGCACTGATCGGGATCTGTATCCAAAATGGGGTGATCCTGATTTCTGAGTTCCATCAAAATGTCAAGAACGGATTATCCTTGGATTCATCCATTATGGAAGGCGTGAAAGTGCGAACGAGACCTGTGGTGATGACTGCCTTGATGGCCTCTATCGGACTTCTGCCAGCAGCACTTTCCACAGGGATCGGTTCTGAATCTCAGAAACCTTTGGCGATTGTCATCATTGGTGGACTGATTACCGCAACGATACTGACCTTGCTCATCTTCCCAATCATCTTCTGGATTTTTAACAGAAGGAAAAATGAAGTGATCAATTAAAACACAAATTCATTATACTGTAGTTGAGTTATAGTTGTTAGTTTCTCTCTAGTTGACGTTCTCCCGGATCATTTCGGGGGAACGTTTTTTTTTTGTCTCATTTTGTTTTAAATCGAAAAACATCAACAGCTTTTGTTTAATGCAACTTGACCTTTTATCAAACATAAGGTCCTTTTAGATATCCTATTCAAGCATTTTGTCCATCGGATTTGGTGAAGATGTTTTTTTAACTTTAAAAATATCTGGAAATTTAATGTAAAAATGAATAGAATCTAAAAGCTTCAACTTGGCGAAGCGCACCCCGACTTGAGCGGAAATCCTTTTTTGCGTGGTCTTGGGTTCTATTAATGACAGATCTTCTGCAAAAAAGATTGGGAGCGGAAGGCGGATAAGGGGCCCAAAATATTTATCTTTGAAATAAAAATAAACGATGCGGAATTTTACGGTCTTAATATTACTGTTCGTGGGAACCTTGGTTTTTTCCCAGAAATTTTCAAAAGAAGAAAAAGAGTTGATCCTTGCTGGAGATTCAAACACCGCTTTGCCAATCTACCAAACCGACCAGGAGGACCAACACAAAGTGCTGCTGAACCAGTCCGAAGAGATCTCGCCCAAAGCTAAAAACCTGCCGATCCTGATCGAGAGAATGAGGTTGGCTCTCGCTGCAACTGGCGGTGGCGTTGGGATCGCAGCACCTCAGGTCGGGATCAATAGGAGAGTGGTACTGGTGCAACGCTTTGATAAGCCTAATGCGCCGGTGGAATATTTTATCAATCCGAAGATCACCTGGTGGTCGGAACTGTTGAACAAAGGTCCGGAAGGCGACCTGTCGATAGAGACTTTCCGCGGTGATTTCTACAGAAGCTACAGCATCCGATTGGAATATTATGACCTGGAGAATAAGAAACACGACGAAATGGTGGAAGGTTTCACGGCTGTGATTTTCCAGCACGAGATCGACCATTTGTTTGGGGTTTTGATCTCTGATAAATTGGAAAAGGAAAGAAATGAATCCTATAAACCACTACAATTTTACAAGAAAAGCAGCTCAACAACGCGATGAACTCTGACCAATGAATGCTAAAAAACTAATCCTGATAAGCCTAAGTCTGTTGTCATTCTCCCTCGACGGACAGACCAAGAAAACTAAAAAAACAATGAACGAATCTACAACACACAACAATCCACTGCTTTGCGACGCAGAAACTGGCGTCTGCGGCGTTCCTGAAGTTGGGAATAACGACAACATTAAAATCGATAACAAAGAACGATCCATCAAGGTCATCTATTTTACCGACCCGATCTGCTCGTCCTGTTGGGGCATAGAGCCACAGTTGAGAAAGATGAAACTGGAATATGGCCAGGAAATCGAATTGGAATATCATATGGGCGGATTGCTCCCAGACTGGAGCTACAACAGTGGTGGCATCAGCAAACCATCGGACGTTGCGCACCACTGGGACGAGGTCAGCGGTCATTATGATATGCCAATTGATGGTGATGTGTGGCTGGAGGACCCATTAGATTCTTCTTATCCGCCGTCGATCGCTTTCAAGGCTGCGCAGTTGCAGAGCGTTGAAAAGGCGATCATCTTTATGAGAGAACTTAGGGAATTGGTCTTCCTGAAAAAGAAAAATATTGCCAAATGGGACAACATCGCTTTGGCAGCAGAGAAAGTTGGTTTGGATGTCAATCAACTCAAATCAGATTATGAAGGCAAAGCCAAAACGCTTTTCGAAGACGATCTGAAGTTGGCCAGAAAGCTAGGCGTAAGAGGTTTTCCTACATTATTTTTCGTGGATGCCAGCGGCGAATCCCAAACAGTTTACGGCACCAAACCATATCCATTTTATGAAATAGCAATCCTAACCGCCAATTCGAAAGCTACCAAAAAAGAATATGCAAAAGACTGGGAATCATTGTTCAAAAAGTACAATTCTCTCACTGCAAAAGAGTTCAACGAGCTATCCGGAAACAACCGAAAAGAAAGCGAACGGATTTTGGACGAACTCACTTCCCAAGGAAAACTGGAGAAACTGACGACCAAAAACGGCGCGATCTGGACAGTGAAAGCCAATTAGGTCTGGTTTTTGAATAGAAAGTTTCAATCTATAAAATTCAGAACTATGAACTTCATTATCCGTTTGCTGATCACCGCGATATCAGCGTTTATCCTTAGCAAAGTCCTTACAGGCGTTCATTTCGACGGCTTTATGTCTACAGTAATCTTCGCCATCGTTTTGGGACTTCTCAATCTGATCGTAAGACCGATTCTATCGATCCTATCATTGCCGATCACGATTTTGACCTTGGGACTTTTTTCCTTTGTGATCAATGCGTTGATCATCTTGTTGGCCGACTATCTAATGGACAGTATGGAAGTCGCAGGCTTCTGGTGGGCACTTTTGTTCAGTATTTTGCTCTCGCTGGTCACATCAGCTTTCTCCACCATCTTCGAAAACAACGAGGATTAAAAATAAAAAAGAGTTTCAGTCAATTGAAACTCTTTTTTTATGCAAATCATTTGGGCAATCCCTCACCAACGCTAAGGCCACTGCTCGGGCCGGGCTATCCATTACTATCTTTTTGTTTTTCCAAGGCTTTTTCCCGTGCAAAAAACAAAAAGGATATCCATTACTATCCCTATTGCGGTGTCGGCTGTAGATTATTGTTTTCAGTTTTGTTCACGTGTAGTGTAATAACTTCCTTTTTCCACGCGCCTTTTTTTGAAACTTTATATCTTAATTCTAGTGATAGCAATCCATTTTTCATTTGAACGTTACCGAACAGATTTTCAGCATACAGTTCATCTGAGTTTTTCATTGTTTTGTCGATCTTATCTTTTGGGATTTTTACGACATATGATTTATTATCGCTTAAGTTGGTAAAAAGCAGATCCTCATTCCTTTTCAATGTTAACACAAATGGCTGTTTTCCAATTTTCTCAAGATAGACCAATGTTCCAAGATTTGATATTTTGTCTCCATTATTTTTATTATAAAGAATATATTCTGCTGGTTGGCAACAACCTGAAACAACACTGTTTTCAATTAAAAAAGAATTCTCCAATTCTGTCCAACTCTTGTAACCCAATCGTCCGCTGAATTCCATTTCAGTTTTGTCGAGTTCAAATATCTTCTTTTTCAAACCACCATTCTCAAATGTGATCCAAGACGAGTTACAATCAAATTCCCAATATATTTTTGCTCCGTTTTGAAACGCTGTTGTCTTGCACGATATTAGATCTTTAAGATCTGGCATTTCTGAACAACTACAAATTTGAGCAGAGATCAATGTTGAGACACAAGATAATAGTAGGACTGCAAAGGTCTTCATATAATGGTAGCGATTAATTTTTCACTGCTTCGATAAACGCTTTTCCTTTCGTTTCCCAATCTCTATTTTCCAAAAGGATCTTCACAAAAGCCGTTCCGATGATGCCACCTTGCGCTTTCTCTGTCACATTCTCAAAATCCGATTTATCCTTGATCCCGAATCCGATGAAAACTGGATTTGTCAAGTTCAAAGAAGCCAGTCTGTTCAGATAATTTTCATTCTTCAAAACAGCATTTGCATTGCCTGTGGTGGAAGATGAACTCACGGCGTATAAAAACCCGGAACTCAAAGAATCCAGATATTGGATGCGCTCTTCCGAAGTTTCGGGTGTTACAAGAAAAGTGAAATTCAGATTGTATTTCTTAAGAATTGCACCATATTGATTTTCAAAAGCAATTGGTGGAAGATCTGGAATGATCAATCCCGAAACGCCAACTTCCGCACATCTTTGACAAAAATTCTCAAATCCGAATTGCAGAACTGGATTAAGATAACCCATCAAGATCTTGGGAATCGTCACAGAATCTTTGACTTCAGCCAATTGTTCGAATAGTTTTTTGATGCTCATTCCGTTTTTCAAAGCCAACGAATGCGCATCTTGGATCACGGGTCCATCCGCAACAGGATCAGAATACGGAATCCCGATTTCCATCATATCTGCTCCGGAATCTTGGATCAGTTTTGCTATTTTTCCTGTGTCTTCCAGCGCAGGCACTCCGGCTGTGAAGTATATGTTTAGTTTTTTCATATTTTGTTGTATTAAAGTATTTACGTAAAATGTATTAACGATTGAGAATCATAAATACATTAATACGTTTTACATTTTACAGATTTAAAGATGTTTCAAGTACGTTTCCATATCCTTATCACCGCGACCGCTAAGACAGATCACAACCACATCATCCTTCTCAAATTTCTTCTTGTCCAAAACCGCCAAGGCGTGCGCACTTTCCAGCGCTGGAATGATGCCTTCGATTTTAGTTAATTCAAAAGCAGATTTCAAAGCTTCATCATCGTTGATGCTGAAAAACTCAGCGCGATTCTCTCTGAACAGATTAGCGTGCATCGGTCCAATTCCAGGATAATCCAAACCTGCGGAAATCGAATGAGGCTCAATGACTTGGCCGTCTTCCGTTTGCATCACCAAACTCTGACTTCCGTGTAAAATTCCTAAAGTTCCTAAGAAAGTGGTAGCAGCAGATTTCCCGGAATCAACGCCAAGACCACCAGCTTCAGCCGCAATGATTTTCACACTTTCTTCATTCACATAATGGTAGAAAGTGCCTGCCGCATTGCTTCCGCCACCAACGCAGGCAATCACATAATCTGGATTTTCTCTGCCAATTTTTTCATTCAATTGTTCTTTGATCTCCTTCGAAATTACACTTTGGAATCTCGCGACCAAATCAGGAAACGGATGCGGACCAACCACACTTCCGATGATATAATGCGTGGTCGCCGGATTATTGATCCAATCTCTTAAGGCTTCATTTACCGCATCTTTCAGAGTTTTAGAACCTGAAGTAGCAGGAATCACGGTGGCGCCGAGCATTTTCATTCGGGCAACGTTCGGCGATTGTCTTGCAATATCGACTTCGCCCATATAAACGATGCATTCCAAGCCTAACAAAGCGCAAGCTGTCGCCGTCGCAACGCCGTGTTGACCAGCGCCGGTTTCTGCAATGATTCGGTTTTTCCCCAATTTTTTGGCGAGCAAAGCTTGTCCCAAAGCATTGTTGATCTTGTGCGCGCCGGTGTGATTCAAGTCTTCTCTTTTTAAATAGATTTGAGTTTCATATTTTTCGCTGAGATTCTTAGCAAAATAGAGTGGTGTAGCACGTCCAACATAATTCTTCAGCAAATCCTGAAACTCGGTTTGGAATTCTTCGGATTCGATGATCTGGATGTATTTTTCCTGTAATTCTGCAACGTTCGGATAAAGCATTTCGGGAACGAAAGCGCCTCCGAAATCGCCGTAATAGCCGTTTTTATCTGGGTTTTGGTAGTTCATTTTAATTTTCTTTATATGTTATCTCTGGTTGGTGTTTCACTTCGAAGTTTAATGAATTGGCGATAAAGCAATATTCATTGGCTTTCTGATGGAGTTCCACCGCTTTTTGTATCATCTCTTTTTCAGCGACAACAATCTTTGGTTTTAAAACTATTTCGGTGAATTTCCCACTTCCGTTTTCAGTCTCAATCATCGTACCTTCTGCAAAATCTTTATATTCCAAAACAAGGATTTTATTTACAGAACAAAGATGAAGATACCAAAGCAAATGGCAAGAAGAAACCGAAGCCAGCAAAAGGTCTTCAGGATTATGAAGTTCCGGATTTCCTAAAAATGCTGGGTCGGATGAACCTGAAATATCAGCTTTCCCATCTACGGAAATGGTGTAATTTCTTTGATAGGAACGGTAATTCTTTGTGGACTCACCTGTGTTTCCAGTCCAGACTATTTTGCTTTTATATTGATGATTTTTCATTTAATTAATGGTAAGAAATCTTTTATTTTATCCAAATCTTTATTTCCAGGTTCAATCTCGAATTTTGAATTGATATCGAGTGCGATTGGTTGATGGTTGATGGTTGTCAGTTGATGGATATTTTCTAATGAAATTCCGCCACTCAAAATATAGGGAATAGGAATTTCGATGTAATTTAAAATATTCCAATCGAAGGTTTGTCCTGTTCCGCCGAATGCTTTCGAGTCTGTATCAAATAGGAGATAGTTGATGGTTGATGGTTGTTGGTTGATGGTTTTTTGCAATTCTTCGGGCGATTGATTTCCGATTCTGATGACTTTTACTATTTTAATTTCTGGATTTAGTTTATTTCTTAATTCTGAAATAAAATCATCGTTTTCGTCGCCGTGAAGCTGGATGAAGTTTAAGTTTGCCTTTTCTGAAATTTCAATAATATTATCCAAATCTTCATTCACAAAAACACCAACTTTTCTTGAATGTTCAATGTTTAAAATCTGTTCCAAAGTCAAATTATTCAAAACAAATCTTGGCGATTTATTATAAAAGATAAAGCCTAAGAAATCAATTTTTAAATCAATCAATTCCTGAATTTGGTCGAGTTTGGTCAATCCGCAAACTTTGAGTTGCAATTGGTTGTTGGCTTCTGGCATTTGGATTTCCATCATTGATAGCTGTTAAACTTAAATTGATACATTAGAAACGAATTCTCCAAATTTCTTTCCCGGATTTTCATCTTTCATAAAATATTCGCCCATCAAAAATCCGTCGAAACCTTTTTCTTTCAGGAATCTGAAATCTTCTTCGTTATAAATCCCACTTTCTGCAATGGACAAAATATCTTGCGGAAGTTGGTTTTTCAAATTGACAGAATGTTGCAAGTCAACTTTGAAATCTTTTAAATTTCTATTGTTAATGCCGACTAAATCTACATTTTTATTAATATGAACGAGCTCTTCTTCGGAGTGGATTTCCAACAAAACTTCAAGATTTAAATAATGAGCCACTTCCGTAAATTCGGAAACCTGAGTTGGCGAAAGACAAGATGCAATCAATAAAATGACGTCGGCTCCAATCGATTTTGCTTCGTAGAACTGATATTCATCGACCATAAAATCTTTTCTCAAAATTGGAATGTTGATGTGATTTCTGAGGCTCAAAATATCTTGAAAACTTCCGCCGAAAAAGTCTTTGTCTGTCAAAATAGAAACGGCGCTTGCTCCAAATTTTTCGTATTGAGAAACGACTTCCAATGGCGAAACTTTATCATTGATAATTCCTTTGCTCGGTGATTGTCTTTTGAATTCGGTGATAATTCCGGATTTGGATTTCAAAGTTTCTTTCAATGAAAAAGTTTTCCTTCCAAAGAATTCTGAATCTTTCAGTTGTTCCACAGAAATCTTGGATTTTGAATCTGCAATTTCCTGTTTTTTTCTTTCTATGATTTTATCTAAAATGGTCATTTCTTTTGACTAAACTTTATATTTATATTGAATCTGCGACCCGACCTGAGTGGAGCTCATTTTTTGTTGCTGGAAAAGCAAAGGCAAAAAATAGCGGGAACGGAGGGCGGAAATTGTCGCCATAAAAATTCTACTTAATAATATTCTTGAGACTTTGTAAAGCTTTTCCACTTTCCAAACTGTCTTTTGCAAGTGCAAGACAATTATTATAATCACCATATTTTTCAGTATTCAGCAGGGCGATTGATGCATTTGCTAAGACCACAGAATTCTGTTCCTCCGTTCCTTTTCCTTCAAGAATATTAATGAAAATCTTGGCAGATTCTTCTTTTGAATGACCTCCGAAAATAGTTTCCGGTTCGATGTTTTTGAATTTCAAATCTTCCGCTGAATAGATTTTTTCGCCCGACTTATTGAAGATTTTTGTGTCGCCCGTCAATGAAATTTCATCATAACCATCCAAAGCGTGAACCAGCATAAACTCGCTTTTTTGCTGTTGCAAAAGGTATTGATATACCCTCGCAATCTCCAGATTTGCAACGCCAATCATCGAATATTTTGGTTTCGCAGGATTTACCAACGGTCCAAGGATATTGAAAAAGGTCTTCAATCCCAATTGTTTCCTCAACGGCGCGACGGATTTCAAAGCCGGATGAAAAAGTGGTGCGTGGATGAAACAGATGTTTCCTTTTTCCAAGTCGGCTTTCAAATCTTCAGAATTATCTTTGAATTTGTAAGCCAACTCTTCCAAAACATTGGATGAACCAGAGATGGATGACGCGCCATAATTCCCTTGTTTCGCGACTTTTTGTCCAGTTCCGGCGACGATAAAACTTGCCAGAGTTGAAATGTTGAATGTGTTTTTTCCATCACCACCAGTTCCAACGATGTCAACCACATCGTTCGTTCCCAAATCGATAGGTTTTGCCAATTGAAGTAAGGCCTCACGGAAACCAGTGAGTTCTTCGAGCGTAATGCTTCGCATCAAGAAAACGGTGATGAAAGAAATGACCTCGCTCTCATTGAATTTATTTTGTGAAATCTCCGTCAAAATCGCCTTGGCTTCGGCTCTTGTCAAAGTTTGGTGGTTGAAGAGATATTGTAATATTTGTTTCATTGTTTATTTTCTTAATAATTCCTGCATCAAATTGAAAACAAGTTCAACATCCGAACTTTCTGTTCTCCAATTGACGAAAGCAGCTCTTATGGCTTGCTTTCCGTTATAGATTGTTGGTGTTAAGAATACTTTTTTAGTTTGATTTAATCTTTCTAAAAATTCCGAAACCTGTTCGGACGATTGATTTTTTAATGTGAAGCAAACGGTGTTCAATCTTACCGGAGCAAGTATTTCGAAATTGTTGTCACTTTCAATCAGGTTTCCGAAATATTGTGAAAGGGAAATGCTTTTTTCAATCATTTCTTTAAAACCGTCTTTTCCGTAAGCAATCAGAGAAAACCAAACCGGAAGCGCTTTCAGTCTTCTGGAATTTTCGGGAAGAAAATTGAGATAACTGAATTTCTCCATCGGGTCTCCAAGATAAGGTGCGCTGGAATTTTGGAACGTTTCTATCTGTTCCAATTTATGTTTTTCCTTGATGAAGAAGGCCGCATTTTCATAAGGTACATTCATCCATTTGTGATTGTCAATCGTAATACTGTCAGCGTTTTCCCAATCTTTTAATAAATGTTTATGCTCATCCGAAAATTTTGCAAAAGCTCCAAAAGCAGCATCAATGTGCCACCAAAAATTATATTTATTTTTCAGTTTTGAAATTGCTTGGAAATCATCGAAATCAACTGTGTTTACAGTTCCAGCACTGGAAATTAAAATGAAAGGTTCACCATTTAATTCTTTGATTTTTTCTTCAAAATCAACGGTGTCAAGGCATTCTCTATTTCCTTCTGCAACTTTGATTTTGATGATATTATTGCTTCCGATTCCGAGCATAGAAAGCGATTTGATGGAAGAAGAATGTGGCATTGCAGATAGAACATTGATTTTTTCCGTGATTCCATCTTTAGCAAAATCCTGTCCCAAATTTTTCCCAATCCATTGTCTCGCAACCGCAAGACAGGTAAAATTGGACATCGTTGCGCCACTTACAAATCCGCCGATGTAATCCTGAGGCAACTCGAAGAAATCTAAAAGCATTTTGATGGTTTCAATTTCTATCTGTCCGGAAATATCGCCAACGCCTGTTAAAGCTTGCGTATTCTGGTCATAAATACTCGTGAGCCAATCGCCCATAATTGACGCTGGGGTTGTGCCGCCAGTTACGAAACCCCAATATCTTGGTCCCGAAGAGGCAACTACCAAAGGTTCTAAGCGCTCATTGAAAATTTTCAAACTTTCTCGCGAGCCTTTTCCTTCTTTTGTAGAAAGGATTTCCTGTGGTAATTGATGTTCGGAATAAGTCGCTCTTTCAGAAATATTATCTAAATATGCGATTCCTTGTTCCTTTATTTTTGATAAAAGACCTTCCAGATTTGTAAGGTCTTCTTTTAAGAAATGATTCATTTTACTCGCAATTAGTTATTCAAAAAATTCTCTAAAATCTTTCTTCCATCAGGCGTCAAGATGCTTTCCGGATGATATTGTACAGCGTGAACATCGTAGGTTTTGTGTTTCAAACTCATAATCATTCCGTTTTTGTCGACGCTTGTGATTTCCAGTTCAGCAGGGAAATCATCAGGATTTACTGCCCAAGAATGGTATCTGCCGACTTCCAAAGTTTCTGGTAAACCATTGAAAATCTGGTGCGCATTGATTTGAATAGATTCTGTTGCAACGCCGTGATAGATTTCAGAAAGGTTAATCAAACTTCCACCAAAAGCTTCCGCAATCGCCTGCTGTCCGAGGCAAACCCCGAAAATGGATTTCGTTGGCGCATATTTTTTTATTAATTCTAACAAAATTCCTGCTTCTTCCGGAATTCCCGGGCCTGGAGAAAGGATGATTTTGTCGTATTTGTCGATGTCTTCCAAGGCAATTTTGTCATTGCGGAAAACGTCGACTTCTTCACCAACGATTTGTTCTATGATTTGAACGAGATTGTAAGTAAAACTATCGTAATTGTCGAAGACCAGAATTTTGGTTGATAGTTGATGGTTGATGGTTGATGGTTTTAAAATATCTGTCATTTTACTTAGTTCTGTAATAGTTTATAAATCCGTTTAATAATTTTTTGCAACTCATTATTTGATTGAGAATTACTGTTAGCTCTTCGTCGCTTAAATAATTTTGGTCTGCTGATAAATAAAATTGCGTTTCAAGTTCATAAAGTGAACCTCTGGCAATGAATAGAAAGTGTATTGTATCTTTTGAAGTGCTTCTTCCACAGCCTTCTGCAATATTTGAAGGCACAGAAACGGCACATCTTCTAATTTGATTTGTTAATCCAAACATTTCCTCTTTTGGATATTTTTTTGTTAGATTATAAACAAGGTTTGTAAGCTTTCTTGCCTGAATCCAAACGTCCAGATTTATGTATTCCATATTTGTGTTTTTTTAGTTCTATCAACAATCAACCAACAACAATCAACTAATTTTCTCTGCTTTTAAAACGGCTTTTTTCAAAGCGCCTAATTTGTTATTCACTTCCTGCAATTCACTTTCGGCAACGGATTTGGCTGTGATTCCGGCGCCGGCTTGATAAAATAATGTATTGTTTTTACTCAGGAAAGTACGAATCATAATCGCCTGATTACAGCTTCCATCAAAACCTACAAAACCAATACAACCAGCGTAATAACTTCGGGAAGTTTTCTCGTGTTCATCGATGAGTTGCATTGCGCGGTATTTTGGTGCGCCACTCAAAGTGCCTTGTGGGAAAGTAGTAGCAATCATTTCGTAAGGATTTTGATTTTCTTTGACATCGGCAACCACTTCAGAAACCATATGGATAACGTGGGAAAAGAAATGGATTTCCTTCAGTTTAGAAACCGTTGTATTTTTCCCGTGAATGCTCAGGTCGTTTCGCGCCAAGTCAACCAACATCGTATGTTCGGCGTTTTCTTTCGGGTCTTTTTTGAGTTCTTCTGCGGATTCCAAATCGTTCTCGATGTTTCCAGTTCTTTTGAAAGTGCCTGCAATCGGATGAATGATGGCTTTTCCGTTTTTGATAATCAATTGACTTTCCGGACTTGAACCGATTAATTTATAATCACCATAATCGAAGAAGAATAGATAAGGCGAAGGATTGATATTCCTCAAAGCACGATAAACATTGAACTCGTCGCCTTGAAACTTTTGCTCAAATCGTCTGCTGAGAACCAACTGAAAAACGTCGCCACGGAAACAGTGTTTTTTTGCAAATTCTACCGATTCCAGAAATTCTTCATCTTTTAAATTAGAAGTTTCCTCTGCCGTGATTTCGAATGGAAAAACGGGCGCATTTTTTTGGTTGATGAAATTCTCGATGGTTGAAAGTTCTGATTTTAAGCCATCAATTTTATTCTCAATCAAGAACATTTCGTCGTTGTGATGGTTGATTGCGATGACGTACTGATACAATCTGTAACGCATCAACGGAATTTTGTTTTCCTCAGAAAGCTCTTTAAATTTGATGTTTTCGAAGAATGGAATCGCATCATAACTCGTGTATCCAAAAAATCCCTGCGCACTTTTTCCAATTTCGTGGTTTGGTTTTTCACATTGGAAAGCATCTGAAAATTCCTGAAGCAAATCTGACAATTTTTCATTTTCCAACTGGATTTTTTCCGGATTTTCCAATGGAAATTTGAATTCAGCTTCGTGATAATCACGTATTTCGATTCCTGCAATGGCGTTCACACAAATAAACGAAAACGAATTTTCCGAGTTTTGGTTTCCGGCATTTTCTAAGAGGATGGTATCGCGGAAGTTATCGCGAAGTCGCAGGTAGATTCCGATGGGCGTGAAAAGGTCTGCCAATTGGGATTTTACGGTGGTTTTTACTTTTATGGTTTTACTGAATTTCATCAGATTAATTTTAGAATTTAAATAAAAAAAGACTTCAACAAAAAATGTCGAAGTCTTATTATGATTGAGTTATAGTTAGTTCAGAATTTAGAACACCGATAAGCCTTTCAGACCCGACAAAGAGTTAGAAAGCCACCACCAGATATTGTTCATTGTTTTCATTGGGACAAATTTAGAAATGATTTTTAATTCCACAACTATTTTATTGAAAAAATTCTAAACTAATTTTTATAACTATTTTATCACTTTTTGAGAAGTAACCGATTTGTTGGTTTCTATTTTCAACAAATAAGTTCCTTTTTGATAATTTCTAAAATCAACTTTATCGTGATTTCCTTCAATGGTTTTCAGTAATTTTCCATCAAGAGAATAGACTTGAACCGATTTGATTGTTTCATCTGTTTTGATAGTCAACTGGTCAACCACTGGATTTGGATAGATTTTTATTGCGGTTTTATTGACATCGTTCACAGCCAATGCATTTTTCGTGAATGAAACATTGTCAACTCTCAAAGACGTTGTGATAGTCACCGGCGCTGTTGTGTTTCCAAATCCGAAATAATAAACGTTGTCTGCAGTCGCCGTGTAAGTTTTCGTAAATTCTTTGTAAGCAGTTGTAGAAATTACGTCTGTACTCAATGTTTCGATGATAGAATTTCTGTCTTGGCTGGTCGCTACAGCAAGTTTTAGAGTAGCAGGATTGGCTTCATCGCTTCCGATTCCGGAATAATATTTTACAGTGACCGTTTCATCTTTTTTCAAATAAATTGGGTAGGAGAAAATCCAGTCATTCTTAACTGCAGTCGTGCTTGTGCTGGTGTTGTTATAAACATAACCACTTCCATTTTGTGCAACAGTTTCATTTTCACCGTTTATCCAAGAGTTGGAAGCCCAACCGTCAGAGTCATATTCACCGTAGTTTTCTACCGTTTTTTCGAAGTCGTAAGAGTAGGGAAGTTCAGAAGGTGTAAAAACCGATTTTGGACCAGCCCAGCCAGAACCACAATCTGCATTTTTCAGAAAGAACTGATATCTTTTTCCAGATTGTAAATTATCAAAAATCTTGCTTGTGGAAGATGTTGTTCCTTTGGACGAAACGGAAGTGTCAAAAGTCGTCAATCCAGTATCATAACTGGAAATTCCGGAAGTTGCAGACCAATTGATAGTCACGGAATTTGGTTTTAAATTAGAAGTCGAAAATCCATTTAATGAAGGCATTACGCAACTGGCAGATTGGCTGATGTACAAATCGTCCAAAGCCAAATAAGTTCCGTCATTGGTATTATTGACGAAAGCCAAATAGATGGTTTTCCCTTTGTAGGCCGACAAATCCAAAGAATGACCAGCGTAGTCGAATGGTTGTTCGCTATCGATTTGAGTCAGCGTTGTCGTAAACGATTCTTGATTGTTATTCGTCTCAGAAACTTTCACAGCGTAAGAATCGGTGAACTCAAAATCGTAAGACTTTCCTTTCCAGTAAAGCGTTGGCGTTCCTTCTTGTGGAATTGTGATTGCCGGCGTAATCAGGAAATCGTTGGATTGGGCAGATGGGTCATACAAAGACGTGCTGAAGGCAATCTTGTTGTCGTAACCATCATAATACTGAATCCAAGCTTCTGTGTTGAACTCCTGAATCTGTGCGTAGAAAGGCACTGAATTCCCATCCGCATTGATGGTTGTGAATTGGGACAAAGGTGCTCCGTTGTTGTTTTCGAATCCTGCATTGAAAACCTGCGCATTGATATTGGCCACTAATGACAAGGCCAATAAACTGATAATTTTTTTATTCAATTGAATATATTTTTAATTTCCAGCAAAATTAAATATTGATATCCGTATTGAATCATTCAGATTGTTAAATCTGATTCAATTTATAATGATTATGGATTGTTATTTTTTAATTATAAATAATTTAATTTATAAAAATGGTTTCATCTCGTCCTCGATGTCACGGCGGAGATTCATTAGTTTGATGGCGTATTCCTGCATTTGGATTTCCTGCTCGGTGGTTGGCGTCCATTTTGGAACCTGCACGGATTTTCCTTTTTCGTCAACAGCTACGAAAACGATGATGCAGTGCGTTTTCTTCTCGAAGGTTTTTTCTTTGATATTTCTGGAATAAACATCAATGGCGATGTGCATACTAGAAGTTCCGGTGTAAATCACGTGAGATTCCAATTTGACAATTTCCCCAATTTTGATAGGTTGATAAAACCGGATTCCACCAACGTACACGGTAACACAATAGCTTGATGACCAATTGCTTGCACACGCATAACCGACCTGGTCTATCCATTTCATCACGCTTCCGCCGTGGACATTGCCTCCAAAATTGACGTCTGTAGGTTCTGAGATAAACTGGAAAGTAATTGGTTTGTTGTCCATTTTTTTGATAATTAAATTCAAATGTAAGGTTTTTTGAAGGGATTTTGGAAATTCAGATTACTACACATTCTAATTTATTTTTGTCTGCCCCAGCCCTAAAGGGAGCGAAAATAAATTAGAACTTAAAGAAAAATTACTCCCTTTAGGGTTGGAGGAAAATAATTTTGATTAGAAATGGAAACTTCGATATTGATGACAAAACTTGTTTGGAAGACGAATCCGCAACCCGACTTATCTCATCTTTTCTATTTTTTTTATTTGAATCGATGAACCACTTCGTTAGGTTTGAGTGGAGCTCATTTTTTGTGGCTGGAAAAGCGAAGGCAAAAAATAGCGGGAACGGAAGGCGGATAAGTTGCCCAAAATATGAAACTTAAATCCTTAACGAACGTTAAAGTTCTGGATGTAAATGGCAGAGGATGAGACCTTGCGTCGGGGCGTAATATAAGATATCTAAACGACATAGCCAAGATGTGGAAAATAAAACGTATTTTTGCAAAATGAAAAAAGTATTTTATCTTAAAACTTGCGATACCTGTAGAAAAATATTAGGACAATATGACACTAGAGATTGGGAGCTTCGCGAAATCAAAATCAACCCTATTACTGAGGAAGAAATTGAAGATATGTACAAATTGGCTGGTTCTTATGAAGCCCTTTTCAATAAGAAATCGAATCAGATAAAACTGCAGGAGCTTGACCCAAAGACCCTACAGGAGAAAGATTACAAAGAATTGCTACTGGACCACTACACGTTTTTGAAACGTCCGGTGTTCCTTACCGAAGACGAAATCTTCGTGGGTAGCGACAAAATAAATCTTGGTAAATTAAAAGATTATTTCCTTTCTAAGAAAGAAAATTAAGCAATAAAATTTGTACAGTAAATCAGTCCGGAGCGTCATCGTTTCGGATTTTTTTTGATAACCGCAAAAGTCACAAAAGCAATAGATTTATTTTGAGTTTATCATAAGTTCAAAAAAGGATAATCTCATAAGTTAGCTTTTTTGTTCTTACAAAGAGTTTTTTTATATTTTTCTTTTGTGACTTTTGTGGTTCAAAGATTTTTCCCAACAAGAAATTTATGTCGTAATTTCACACAATGAAACGTTCTGGGACTGCAGATTTGCCTTTACATTACGGTCAGGTTCCGCCTTGGCTTTATGAGCGGATGTCAAAGCTTGGGCTCGCCATCGTGGAAGTGATTCTCGCCGATTATGGCAAGGATGAAGTTCTGAGACGATTGGCAGACCCGTTTTGGTTTCAGAGTTTTGGGGCGGTGATGGGAATGGACTGGCATTCGTCCGGCATTACGACCTCTGTGATGGGCGCTTTGAAACGTTCCATCAATCCGAATTCCAAATCGCTGGGAATCTACATCGCTGGCGGAAAAGGAAGATTCTCCAAAGAAACACCGAACGAACTTCTCAAAATTGCAGATTCCACCGGACTTGACGGCACGGAGCTCGTGCGATGCAGTAAACTTTCTGCGAAGGTTGACAACACGGCTATCCAAGATGGTTATCAGCTCTATCTACATAATTTCATTTTGTCGGACCAAGGGAATTGGGCGGTTGTTCAGCAAGGAATGCACGATTCCGACGGCACTGCGAGGCGTTACCATTGGCTTTCCGAGAATGTCAGTTCTTTTGTGAATGAGCCTCATACTGGGATTTCTGGCGTGAATCGTGGGAATATTCTCAATCTGACTTCTGCCCAAGCAGAACAAAGCAGAAATGGGATTGTGGACATCACAAAAACCGATTCCGAGAAATGGATGCAGGATTTCCAACGTTTGATTTTGCCGGCGCATCACGAGGTTTTGGCCAGTGATGTGGATATGAAAAAGCTGGGGAATATTCTGTGGCTGGCGAGGGAAAATCAACCTGAGAATTTTGAGGAATTGCTGATGCTGAAAGGCGTTGGTCCCAGAACGATGCAGTCTCTCGCGCTTGTGAGTGAGGTGATTCACGGGGCGCCGTCGAGATTTACAGACCCAGCGCGGTTTTCTTTTGCGCACGGCGGGAAAGACGGTCATCCGTTTCCTGTGCCTACCAAAACCTACGACGAAACCATTTCTATCCTAAGAACAGGCATCGAGAAATCTAAGTTGGGAAACACCGATAAGAGCCAAGCCATCAAGAAACTTCACGAAATTGCTTTGAGGACGGAAGCGAACTTCACGCCGGATTTTAACCTGGAGGAAGTGATAGAAGAGGAGCGACAAAACTCGTGGCGGTTTGGTGGAAAAACGGTTTTTGGGGATGCGAAGCCGGGGGAAGGGAATGGTGGGATTCAGTTGAGTTTGTTTTGATTTTCAGTACTTTGTTTTTATTAATCTAAAAACTTTCTATTCTTTTTGTTTCACTTTAGTGAAACTTTAGTATTTTTGTTTTGTAGACACAAATATGAAATATAGAAAAGTAACATTTTTCAAAAACTACTTTCAAGATTTCTTCGATAAACAAAGTTTAAAAGTGAAGACCAAAATTGTTTGGACTTTTGAATTGATTGAAGATTTGCAAAGAGTTCCGGAAACTTATCTTAAACATCTAGAAAATACAGACGGATTATACGAAATCCGTGTGCAGGTTGCGAGTGATATTTTTAGAATTTTCTGCTTTTTTAACCAAGGAAAACTGATTGTTGTAGCAAACAGTTTTCGAAAGAAAACGCAGAAGACACCTAAGAAGGAAATAGAAATGGCATTAAAAATCAAAAAGGAATATGAAGACAGCAAATAAAAATCTAACAACTCTTGATGAGTTCAAAGAGAGAAACTTCGGCAAACGTGGAACAAAAGAACGTGACGAACTTGAGAATGGTTACGAAAATTTTAAAATAGGAGCGCTTATCCACGACACACGTTTGGAATTGGGTATGACTCAAGAACAACTAGCAGAAAAAGTAGGAACGACTAAATCCTACATATCCAAAATTGAAAATAATCTAAAAGAAACGAGAATCTCGACGCTTCAAAAGATTGTTGAACTTGGGTTTGGAGGACGATTGGAAGTGAGTATAAAGATTTGATAATTTCTTGTTTGCCGTAGAGGTACGAGAAAGATGTTTGTACCAGCGTGAAAATAATATCTATTTCTTAGATTCAAAATTGATATAAGTTTTTATAAATTTATTCCCAAAATTTTCTAGTGAAATAAAATCATTTCGTAATGTATAAAGTAAAGACGAGATATATTCCATATTTTTACTATTACTATCATTATTTGCTCTTCCTCTTAGTGCCAAAATATTTAAAATTGTTAAGCAATTGGATTTTATTTTTTGTAAAATGATAAATGTGTCAGAGTCTAACAAGTCATTGAGTTGGTTTATTTCATCAATTTTTATTGTAATTTTTTCCATAGTCTGAATTGTAAATTTGTCCCAATTAATGCAATTTTTCAAATTATCTCTTACAGGTGAATCAAGAAGAACATTTTTACACTTTTCGTTATACTGCTTTTCTGTTAAATTTAAACTTTCTATTTTTAAGAGGTCAAATTCAAAATCTGTGAAAGGCATCTTAATAAATGGAATTGCATTATGTAGTAACTCTGCAACTCTGATTCTTTTTTTTTCTTTAGGGAATTGTTGAGTTATATAATAAAATATTGAAGAGGTTATCACAGCATAAGCAAGCTTAGAAATAAATTCAGAAAATACTTTTATTATTGCATAATACTTTATGCTAATGTCAAATAGAGAAAATTGTATATATTCAAAGAATTGCTGAATTTGATTTATAAGAACTATAATTATTGAAACTACTAAAATAATTTTCAATGTATAGGGCAAATTTATCAATGCGAGATACCAAGCGTTTCTTTTATAGTCTTTAGTTTTTTCCATATCTAATCAAATTACCTTTATCAATATTATCAATATACGAATATCCGAAATTCAGTTTAATAGTAAAAATTTATGTGTATAATTTACAAGATGTGAAACAAATATTTTAATTATGTAATATCTTAAAATTACATAATTAAAATATTAGAGACCTAACGCATATAAATATTATATAACCGAAACCGCCTCAGAAATCTCTGAGGCGGTTTTAGTTATACTGAAATAGATTAATTAGTAAGAACCTTTCGCAATAAAATGAGAAGCAATCTTTTCCGTCAAAGCAATTGGATTCGGCGTATTCACGTATTTTGTGAAACGTCTTAGTCCGGCCAGCATCATTCTTTGCTCGTCGCCTTCGGAGAAAGAGACGATGCCTTCTTTGGCGTTGGTGGCGATGATATCAACGGCTTTGTAAAGATTCAGTCTTGCCATTGATGCTTCTACAGAATCGGTGTCAAAATGTTTCTCCGCTCTCAGGATGGCAGATTCTGCCATATAGATTTGGTTCAGGATTTCGGAAGCGTTCAGGAGAAGATGCTGTTGTTTCTCGATGTCCATCATATATTTTTGAAGGGCAGAACCGGAAACCATCAGGAATACTTTCTTCAGGTTTTTGATGACTTCTTTTTCCTCAGACATATATTCTGAATAATCCGGAATGTCGAAAGACGGAATTCCCATCAATTCTTTTCCTACATTTTTTGCAGGCGTCAAAAGGTCTATTTTCCCCTGCATTGTACGTTTGATGAGCATTCCAACGGCAAGAAGTCTGTTGATTTCGTTGGTTCCTTCATAGATTCTGGAAATCCTTGAATCTCTCCAGGCAGATTCCATTGGTGTATCTTCTGAGAAGCCCATTCCACCAAAGATTTGAATGCCTTCATCCGCTGAATGCTGTGCCAAATCTGAAACAAAAACTTTCAAGATAGAACATTCTACAGCGAATTCCTCCACACCTTTCAGTTCCGCTTCCTCGTGGTTCATTCCGCCGGCCACCAATTCCTCGATTTTGTTTTCGACATCTTTTGCACCGCGGTAAGAACCAGCCTCACTCACAAAAGCGCCAGTCGCCATCTCTGCCAACTTCTTGCGAATTGCGCCGAAAGTGTTGATAGAAACGCCAAACTGCTTTCTCTCCGTAGAATAAGTCAATGAATGGTTCAGGATTCTTCTTTGTGCATCCAGACACGCCGCCGCCAATTTGATTCGGCCAACGTTAAGGGCATTAAGAGCGATTTTGAAACCGTTGTTTCTTTCGCCCAAAAGATTCTCCACCGGAATTTTCATATCATTGAAGAAAACCTGGCGTGTAGAAGACGCACGGATTCCCAATTTGTGTTCTTCCTCTCCGAAAGTCAGACTCTCAGGATTTTCCAATTCTGAACGGTTGATGACGAATCCGGTGATATTTTTGTCATCGTCAATCTTGGCGAATAAAGTGAAAGTGTCTGCAAAACCAGCATTCGAAATCCACATTTTTTGTCCGTTGATGATGTAATGTTTTCCGTCTTCGGAAAGTTTGGCTCTAGTTTTTCCGCTGTTTGCGTCGGAACCTGCATCTGGCTCGGTCAAGCAATAAGCACCGAATTTAGTTCCCGCCGCCAAGTCTGGAAGGTATTTGTTTTTCAGATATTCGCTTCCGTAAAGTAGGATTGGTAAAGTTCCAATTCCTGTGTGCGCACCATAAGCTGTTGCCAATGAGCCAGTTGTTCCGGAGATATAGTCGCAAGCCAGCATTGTGGTCACGAATCCCATTCCCAATCCGCCATAAGCTTCAGGAACAGCGATTCCCAGGAATCCCATTTCTCCGATTTTACGCATCACTTCTTCCGTGTAGGCGTAATCTTTTTTCTCGAAGCGCTCTTTGTTCGGAACCACTTCTTTATCTATGAATTCTTTCGCAGAATCGCGAAGCATTTTTTGTTCTTCGGAAAGTTCCTCGATGCTGAAGATTTCCTGAGCAGTGATGTCCTTTACCAGGAATTCGCCACCGTTTAATGTTTTGGTTTCAGTACTCATTTTATTGTTGTTTTTTTAATTTTTTTGATTGTTAAATTCATCAAGGTCTATTTTGAGAGCTTCTAAAATTTGACTTTCAGTTGGGAGATACAATTGATATTTGCTGGACAAAATGCTTTCATTTTTTTCAGGCAAAGTAAATTTCACCAGTGCATTATTCTTTTCTGCACAAAGCAGAATTCCAATGGTTTTGTTCTCGTGAGCCAGTTTTTCCTTTCTGTCGTAGTAATTGACATACATTTGCAACTGTCCCAAATCCTCGTGCGTCAACTTGTGGGTCTTGATTTCGAAGATGACAAAACATTGCATCAGTCGGTTGTAAAAGACCAAATCAATGAAAAAATCATCGCCTTCCAGATGGATTCTTTTCTGTCTCGCGACAAATGAAAATCCGTTTCCAAGTTCTAACAAAAAATCCTGTAAGTTGGTGATAATCGCCTGTTCAAATTCTTTTTCGTAATAAGCGGATTCTTTTTTCAATCCCAGAAATTCTAAAACCATTGGGTCCTTGATGATTTGGGAAGGCTCGTTGGGAATCATTTCGCCTTTCGCGATTGCCAAAACACTTTCTTTATCATTGCTCAACAACAACCGCTCATACAAACTACTGTTGATTTGTCTTTCTAATTGCCGTGCAGACCAATTGTTTTTGACGGATTCGGCGATGTAATATTCTCTTTTATGCTCATCATCGATAGACGTAAGTAGCTTATATTGAGTCCAGTTCAATTGCGTCCGCAGTGCGGACGCAATTGGGAAGACTCTATAGAATTGTCTGTATTTTTCCAATTGCCGACGAGAAAACCCACTTCCAAATTCTGGTTGAAGTTGCTCAGAAAGATACTTTATAAGATAAGTTCCGTATTCTGCACGTTCTTTTCCATTCTGCTCTTCTTTAAAAATTCTTTGCCCGATATGCCAATACATCAATGTTCGCTGATAATCCACCGAACGAATCGCATTATCTCTAGATTGAGAAATAATGTTTTTGATTTCGGATATTAATGAAGAATTAGCTAACATTTGAAAGAGATTATGATTTTCAGATTTTAAAGCAACTCGAAAACACTCGCTGCACCCTGACCAGTTCCTACGCACATTGTCACAACACCATATTTGCTGTTTCTGCGTTTCATTTCGTCAAGAAGTTGAACGGTCAATTTAGTTCCTGTACAACCCAGTGGATGTCCAAGTGCGATTGCGCCTCCATTTACGTTTACGATTTCAGGATTGATGTTCAGTTCTCTTAAGATTGCAACAGACTGAGAAGCAAACGCTTCATTCAACTCAAACAAATCGATGTCAGATTGTTTAAGTCCAGCTTGCTCCAACGCTTTTGGAATAGCGAACATCGGTCCGATTCCCATAATTCTTGGCGGAACGCCGACAGTCGAATAGGAGAGAAGTCTCGCAACTGGCGTTAGATTTAATTCTTTGACCATTCTTTCTGACATTACCATTGTAAAAGCGGCGCCGTCAGAAGTTTGAGAAGAATTACCAGCCGTCACAGAACCATTCGCTGCGAAAACTGGACGAAGTTTCGCCAAAGCTTCCACCGATGTATCAGCTCTTGGACCTTCATCTTGTTTGAAGGCGTATTCTTTGGTTTGGATTTTTTCCTTTTCGTCAAGGAAATTATATGCAACATCAATTGGAACAATCTGGTTTTCAAATTTTCCTTCTTTGATGGCTTTCATAGCTTTCTGATGCGAGTTGTAAGCGAATTGGTCCTGCTCCTCACGACTCACTTTGAATTCGTTGGCAACCGCTTCGGCTGTCAATCCCATTCCCCAATAATAATCGGGATGTTTCTTGGCCAAATCCGTGTCTGGAATCGGTTTGTAACCACCCATCGGGATGTACGACATACTTTCTGCGCCACCAGCGATGATGCACTCTGCCATTCCTGCTTTGATTTTCGCCGCCGCAATCGCAATCGATTCTGAGCCTGAGGCGCAATATCTGTTGACTGTCAGACCTGGAACTTTGTCAGTGTCTAGTCCCATTAATGAAATCAGTCTCGCGACGTTAAGGCCTTGTTCTGCTTCCGGCATTGCACAACCGACAATCAAATCGTCGATGCGAGCCGGGTCAAGATTTGGAACATCTTTCATCAGATGTTGTATCACAGTTGCCGCCATATCATCCGGGCGGGTAAAACGCAAAGAACCTTTCGGCGCTTTACCAACTGCTGTTCTGTATCCTGTTACTATATATGCTTCCATTTTATTTGTTTAGTAAATTAATTAAGTTAATAATTGTGTTTCCAGTAGTTGCAAATTTTGAAGAAATATCTAGGAACTTAACAATCTTTTCAGTGTTACTTTTCTTAATAATTTCAATCTCGTCATTATCTAAATTGCTTAGCTCGTCGATTAAATTTTCAACGTACTGAATACCATAGGTAGTTAATGATGTATAATTTATAGAACCAATAATTTTTTGACTTAAAAGAAATTGAATATTATTATTAAAAAAATCCTCATCAAATTGGTCAGCTAATAATTCCTTTATAGAATCTTTAATGACTTTTCTCTCACATTCATTACTTTGGTTGATATGACCATTACTTAAGACATAACTTTTAAGTAAAATTAAATTTCTGTAAAGATTATTTTCATTCTTTAAATCAAGCCAAATATTACTCATATTAATTTCTTAATGGCTTACCAGTTGTTAACATAGTTTGAATCCTTTCTAAAGTTTTTCTTTCTCCGCACAATGATAAGAATGCCTCTCTTTCCAAATCCAAAAGATATTGTTCGGAAACTTCTGTTGGTTCGGAGAGATTTCCACCGGTCATTACGTAGCCGATTTTGTTGGCAATCAGTCTGTCGTGCTCTGAGGCGTAACCGCCGGCAACCATTTGGTCTGTTCCAACGTAGAACATTCCCATTGATTCTTTTCCGAGCACTTTTATTTTTTCTGGAACCGGTGGTGTATATCCTAGTTCGTCCAAAACAATCGCCTGACGTTTTGCTTCTGCAATTTGACGGTCTTTGTTGACAACGATGATATCTTTGTCGGTCAAAATTCCCATTTGCTTGGCTTCGTGAGCAGAAGTTGCCACTTTTGCGGTTGCAATGTTCATAAAGTAATTTCGAAGATGATTGGTTTTAACATCGTCTGGAAGTGCGCCTTTTAAAGCTCTTAAGGCAAACTCCTTTGTTCCGCCACCGCCTGGAATCAAACCAACGCCAACTTCCACAAGTCCAATATAAGTTTCTGCCGCTGCAACAATTTTATCTGAATGCATCGAGAATTCGCAACCGCCACCAAGCGTCATTCCGAAAGGTGCAGCGATAACTGGAATTGATGAATATCTCAATTTCATCGATGTTTGTTGGAACAAGTTAATGGCCATATTCAGTTCGTACCAATCTTGTTCAACGGCCATCATCATTACCATCGCGAGGTTTGCGCCGACTGAGAAATTATCGGATTGATTTCCTATAACCAAACCTCTGTAATCTTTCTCAGCAATGTCGATGGATTTATTAAGGCCTTCCAAAACGCCTCCGCCAAGAGAATTCATTTTTGAACGGAATTCGAAGTTCAGGATTCCGTCGCCAAGGTCGATTAACGCAGACTCGGAATTGGACCAGATGGTTTTTTCTTTTCTGATATTATCAAGAATAATGAAAGCATCCAAACCTGGAATCGCCTCGTAAGTTTTTGTATTTTGATTGTAGAATAACTGCTTTCCATTTTCCAATTTGTAGAAAGACTCGTTTCCGGAAGCCAGCATTTCCTTAACCCAATCAGCGACTTTGTAACCTTCACTTTCAACCAAATCGATTCCTTTTTGAATTCCCAAGAAATCCCAGTTTTCGAAAGGACCATATTTCCAAGCATAACCGGTTTTCATCGCATCATCGATGGAGTAGAACACATCGGTGATTTCCGGAACGCGCTGAGAAACGTAAGCGAAAAGTGAAGCGTAATGTTTTCTAATCAATTCGCCAGCTTTGGTTTGGTCTTGCAACAAAATTGGCAAACGGTTTTTCAAACTTCCTGCTTCTTTAGCCGTTTTCACGATTGGAAGTTTTGGCTGTTTAGTCGGTTCGTAACCAAGCGTTTCATAATTTAAAACGAAACGATTGACATTTCCGCCAGCATCTTTTTCTTTATAATAGAATCCTTTTTTAGCTTTATCGCCAAGGAATTTATTTTCAATTAAATGATTCAAAGTCTTGGAATCTTTCAAAGCCTGAACCATTTCGTCGTCTTTCAAATTGGCTTGAAGACCTTTCGTCACGTTGAAAGCCGTATCCAATCCTACCAAATCTCCCAATTTGAAAGTTCCTGTTTTTGGACGATTCAGCAAATCGCCAGTCAAAGAATCCGCTTCTTCAATGGTCAAACCGATTTCCTCGGTCAGTTCCATAATTTTCGCCATTGAATAAACACCGATTCTGTTTCCGATAAATCCTGGCGTATCTTTACAAAGAACCGTAGTTTTTCCAAGGAATTTTTCGCCGTAAGACATAAAGAAATCCACAACAGCTTTATCCGTTTTCGGACCTGGAATTACTTCAAATAATTTCAAATATCTTGGCGGATTGAAAAAGTGTGTTCCGCAAAAATGTTTCTGGAAATCTTCCGACCTTCCTTCAGACATCAGATGAATCGGAATTCCTGAAGTATTAGAAGTAATCAAAGTTCCTGGTTTGCGAAGTTTGTCCACTTTCTCGAACATCGATTGTTTGATGTCCAATCTCTCGACTATCACCTCAATCACCCAATCCGAATTTTTGATTTTCTCCAAATCATCTTCGAAGTTTCCAACCGTAATTCTGGAAGCGAAGGATTTGTCGTAGATTGGTGAAGGATTGCTTTTCAAAGCGCTGTCAAGATGACCTTGCGCCACGCTGTTTCTCGTTTTCTTGTCGGCATTATCCGAGTCTTTCGCAGGCATATCCAACATCAATACCTGAATTCCGTTTCCAGCCAAGTGACAGGCTATTCCGGAACCCATCACGCCGGAGCCGAGGACTGTAACGTGTTTTATTTTTCTGTTCATTATTAGAATTATTTTGTGATTTAATATTTTACAGAAGAGTTTCTTCTCGCAGATTTTAAGGATTTTGCAGATTAATCTGCTCGATTTGCTTAATCAGCGAGAATTTATCTTTCTTAATAATTACTTTCTATGATTAAGTTCGTTGGCGATTTTCAAAATATCATTCATCACTTCTTTGAAAATTTCAAATTTCTCTGGTTCAATTCTTTCCACGATTTTTTTGTTGAAGTTGATGACCACTTCTTTGGAGAGATTTCTAGAATTGATGCCCTTTTCCGTGAGTTTGATAATCACTTCGCGCTTGTCCGTTGTGGTTTTTTCTTTGTAGATGTAACCATTGTCTTCCAGAAGTTTGATGATTCTCGTCAACGACGTAGGTTCGATTGCCATTTTTGGACCAAGATTCGTACTTCTTGTTCCTTCTTTTGGGTCGATTTTCAAAAGTGTAAGTGCTTGTACAGCAGTTGAGTTGTGCAAGGACGCCTGGTCCGAATACATCTTCGAAACAGCCAACCAAGCTGACTTTAACATCAAATCTACACTTTCTACTTTTTCTGAATTTTTGTTTTCCATAATTAACTTATTGAAGCACTCTTTACAAATATAAAAAAAATACTATGCATGCATAGTATTTTCAGGTTTTAATTGTTAAGTTGTTTATAGTCAGTATTTTAATTACTATGCGAGTCGCAATAAATAAAATCTATTAAAGTTTATTTAATTGAAATCATCAGTGTTGATAATGTTTTGCAGAGATTGTTTAATTTCTGTCAATGTATGACAATTATCATAAAAATTATCCGATTTCAGTTCCCAGATGTTATTTTTAAACGTCAATTTAAATTTACTCAAATCCGAGGCAAAGTTTTTTTGAAGGAAAGAAAACATCATTTCCTTTTCCAATTTCGGTGCATCGATTTCTGGCGGATGAAAGTTTTTATTGAAATCCAAAATCTTCGGTGTAATCAATTCTGGATTGTTGAGAATGATTTCTTCGGAAATTCCGTTGATGAGTTTTTTGTCTTTCAGCCACCAAATTTTGTCAGAAAATTCCTTTGCTAATCGCCAATCGTGAGAAGAGAAGAGAATCAGTTTATTTTCATTTTTCGCAAGATTTCGAATCAAGGAGAGAATCATCAATTTGTTTTCTTCATCCAGATGCGTTGTTGGTTCATCCAAAATAATGAAAGGCGAATTCTGTGCTAAAGCTCTTCCAATAAAGACTTTCTGAAGATTTCCATCAGAAAGTTCGGTGAGTTTTTTATCTCGAAATTTTGTTAAGTTTAATTTATCAATGATGGCATTTATTTCAGTTATATCCTTTTCATTCAATTTAAAATAATAAGGATAATGAATGTATTTCCCCAATGAAATCAAATCGGTAACTGTATAATTATCAGGAATTTCCGCTTTCGAAAAAACGATGGCAATTTGAGAGGCTATTTCGTTTGAATTCAATTTCTGAATTGATGTTCCGTTGATGGAAATTTCACCACTTAAAAGTTTGTTCTGACCGAGAATGGTTTTGATTAAAGTCGTTTTCCCAATCCCGTTGTTTCCCATCAAAAGGCAAACTTCGCCTAATTCTAAAGAAGTGTTGATGTCAGAAATTAATGGTACTGAATAACCTGTTGATGCATTATTAATTTTAAGGAAACTCATCTTAAGCTTATGGATTTCTTAGATTTAAGATTATCAAAATATTTGGTATTAAAAGAAATATGACAATCGGTGTCAAACATAAAAATAACCAAATATATTTTAGTTTTTTTATCTTAATTGCTGTGAAAATACTTAGCGCTAATGAACCAAACATTGAAACTGGGAACGCAAAAAGTAAATACCAATTATGAGCTGAAGAATAAATCCAATGTTTTTCTTTATTCAATCGGTAGATGTTGGAATATTCCATAAAAGAGAAGCTCAAGATAAATAAGAAAATATTTATAATAATTAATGTTTTATATACTCGAATATTTCCCATTAGTTATTGCTTTTTAATCAACATCAACAAAATCACAGGAATCCCAAAAAACGTCGTAATAATATTAATAGGAAACTGACTGAGTTCTGAAATGATTGAAAAAACCTGCATCACAAAAACTCCCAAGACTACATTCAAAATCAATTGGTGCCAAAACTGAGCGGGATTCCAAAGCATTCTGCAAAAATGCGGAACCACAACACCAATAAATAAAATTGGACCTAAAAAAGCCGTCACAGAAGCTGATAGAATGGATGAAGCGACAATGATGCTGATTTTCAGTTTTGATTGACTCACTCCAAAACTTTGCGCATAAGCAACTCCAAGAGAATTTCCAATCAAAGGTTTTATAGATTTGAATGTGAAAAATAAACCGATAATTATTAAAATGGTTAAGATTGAAATCTGAGAAAAATTAGCTTGATTATTCGCTCCGAAAGTCCATAGAATATAGTTTTTCAGGCTTTGACTTTCCACATAAAACTGAAGAAACGAAACAACAGCTCCAGCCAAAGCCGAAATCAGAAATCCGAAAATAATGATAAAACTTTTGTCCCGAAACCGATTCGAAAACAAAAGCAAAACCATCATCAAAACAACACTTCCAAGAATTGATGACAAACTGATAAAGCTATTCTGCAGGAAATCCGGAATCAAAACATCTTGCGAAAAGAAAATATAAAACGCCACAAATAAACTGGAAACCGACGTGATTCCCAAAACATCCGGACCAGCCAAAGGATTTTTGAAATATTCCTGCAAAAGAAAACCACTCGTCGGAATCGCAATTCCAGCCAAAATCATTGCTAAAGCGCGGTTGATTCTGAATCCTGCGATTTCAAATTGTTCCGCGGATTCATTATAAAAATCTGAAAATGAAAGTTTTGCATAACCAATATTCAAATTGATGATGAACGAAATGATGATTCCGACAATGATAAAAAAGCAAAGAACTCCGAATTTATTTTTCAAGATTTGTCTTTTAGTTTAATTCTTATCATTGATTTTTGCTTAATTATTTTGCAGATAGAAACTGCGAAAGCTTCTGATTCAAAGCCTCTTCCGTCATAGAACCAAGTGTTTCATCCACTTTGTCGCCCTTCTTTATCAATGTAAAAGGAATGGCGCCACCGTCCCAAGTTTTGAAATTTTGTTTGAAAAACTCTGGTTTCAAAAGACTTCCGTCCAATAAGGTTACGTTTTTTCTAATGTTAAATTCGTCCGCAAAATCACTGACTTCGGTTGCCCAATCGGTTTTGTTGTCAAGACTTACAAATGTGAATTTCACAGGTTGACCTTGCAACTCCTCCATCTTTTTGTGGAAAAAAGGAATCTCGTGCATACACGGCCCACACCAAGTCGCGAAAAAATTGGTCACATACAACGTGTCAGGATTTTTATTTTGAATGTAAGCCGACATTTTTTCTGGAGAAAACTCCACCAATTCGGCAACATCGGCTTCGGATTTCGAAGGTTCTACGGTGATGGAATCTTCTTTCGCTTGAGCTTCTGCGACTTTCTCATCATTCTTTTTACAAGCTAAAAAGCTGAGTGAAATGACTGAATATATAAATAGTTTTTTCATAATTCTAAGGTTTAAGGTTTCCTACAACAATTAATTTATCAAAAAATACGCGTTTGTCATTTTTGAATTTAGTGGTAAAATAATATGTATTGTTGTCAAAAGCAATAATTTCCATATCAAGTTCATCGCCGATTTTAGACTTTGATATTTCTTTCTTAAAGCCCTTCAATACAGATGTTGTTAGGCACGGATTTTCTTTATATCGAATAAGATTCATTAAGTAATAGTTATCATCTGTAATATCTTTCTTCTCGGTTTCATAGACCAATATTCTTTGTCTATCAAAAGTAAAAGGTGAAATTGACTCGAGTTCGATATTACGGTAATCGTTACACTTTTTTAATAACTGATTTTCATCAAATTGATATTGAACCATTGGCTTTACAGATGAAATCATTTTTTCACTCAAAGTTGAAAAATGCACTTTGATTTCATCATCAGTCAGAATAGAAGAGTCTATAAATTTCCAATGTTTGTCATATTCATCAAAAATGCCTACCATAGAATATTCCTTTATCACTTTTCCACTGGGTGTTTTTGTAAGAACAGCTTTTGTGAATGATGATTGGTACTTACCATTAAACTTAGTGGGCTTACTTATGTTTTTAAAATAAATATAAGTTATGCTATCAGATTTTAATTTGGATTGTTCCTGATTATTTTTGATTCTTTTTAGCAAACCTTCTTCACTAATCTTCATATTGTATGACAAATAATTGACAAACTTTGGAAGATTATTATAATAAAGAAATTTCATTTTATAAAGGTCTGAATCCAGAATGTTTTCCCTAGATTGAGAAAACACTAGGTTGGGTAAAATAAATAAAAGAAATAATAATTTAGTTTTCATAGTTTTTTTTATTGTTCAACTTTTCTTCTGTCAATTTTTATTAAATTTGATTCTTGACAATGGAGAATCAATTAACAGTAGCCAACCAACCTCAATTTCACAGGCTAAAAATAGCTAAAAAACAACAACTGACCAAACAAGCTTTTGCGTTGGAATTAGAGATTCCCGAGGCGTTGAAATCGCGATTTCAATTTCGTGCTGGGCAATATTTGACGCTGAAATATCACTTTAATGAAAAGGAAATCCAGAACGATTATTCCTTTACTTCTGCACCTTCCGAAGAGAGATTGGCATTGGCAATCAAAATCAATGGTGAAAATAGTTCCACCAAATTTCTTTTTGATAATTACAATGTTGGCGACGAAATCTCTGTGAGCGAACCATTGGGGAGATTTTTCCTTAATTCAAAACCGAATGAGAAACGAACCATCATCGCTTTTGCTTCGGGAATTGGAATAACTCCAATTCTCAGTCATATCAAAAATATTTTGATTGAAGAAAAAACAACGCGTATTTTTCTTTTCTACGGAAACAAAAGTTACGAAGATATTATCCTAAAAGATGAGTTGGAAAAGCTTCAAATAGAATCTGGCGGAAGATTGGAATGTTTCTATTTCATTTCGCAAGAACCTGTGAAAGATAAATTGTTTCAAGGGAGAATTGATGAGAAAAAAGTCTCGCTTATCATCAACCAAATCCTTCATCTGGACGAGGATGACGAAGAATCTACAATCTGGGACAGCACAGACAAAGTGTTGATTTGCGGTCCTGGCGCGATGATAAAATCGGTTGCAAACGCTTGTTACAACCACGGAATTCCGAAAAAGAATATTCATTTTGAGTTGTTCGAGGCTTACAATGAAGACATCTATCCAACGGAAAAAGAATTTCCTTTGATTGAAAATGTTGAAGTTAAAATCAAATTCAATCACATCGAAAAAGATGGCATAATCCTAAAAAATAACGAGCGAAAAATCCTTCAGCAGTTGTTGGATTTGGGTTATAAACTGCCTTATTCCTGCAAATCCGGAATCTGCGGAAGTTGTCTTTGCTACCTGAAAAAAGGAGAAGTTGATATGACGGAAGACGAATATTTGACAGATAACGAAAAACATCAGGGAAAAATCTTACCTTGTACAGCTATTGCAATGAGCAGGGAAATTTATTTGGATTTTGATATGATTTAACGATGATTAAGGCGGTTACAAACATTCTCAAAATAGCTTTAAGGCTTTTGGAAGTTGGGATTTTGCTGATGATTTTGGCGAACTTCTGGGTGGTTGCCTTGACGAGTGGGAGAACTTATACCAAAATCAGCAAAGTTCCGCCGAGAGATTGCGCCTTGGTTTTGGGAACATCGCCGAAGATGCGTTCGGGTGTTGCAAATCCTTATTTCACAGCGAGAATGGACGCAGTAGGAACGCTTTATCACCACGGAAAAATCAAAAAAATCATCGTCAGCGGAGAGAAAAGCAAAAACTACGACGAGACCGAAGCGATGAAGAATTTCTTGGTCTATAACGAAGGTGTTCCGGAAAATATCATCATCAAAGACCCGAAAGGTTTCAACACGCACAAGAGTATTTTGAATTGTAAAAATGTTTACAAGCAAAAAAATGTCATCATCGTTTCGCAAGGATTCCACAATCTTCGAGCCTTGTTTTTTGCCCGAAACAATGGAATGAATGCGTTAGGTTTTGATGCTCAGGACGTGACCAAAAACGAAAGTTTCTACAGAAATCATACCCGTGAATTTCTCGCCAGGGATTTGGCGGTTTTCTATTACATTCTTGGGATTTCGCCTGAAGAATAGTTTTCATTAATAACAGGAATTTTATTGATTATTCTACCAAAATTTAACTTGGCAGATAGTTTGTAATCTAACTAAGTGTTACGACTAACGTAATTTTTAAAACCAAGAAATAATGAAAAATCTATTTAAAATATTAGTTCCGTCCATCATCGCATTTACAATGACTTCTTGTACGACGACATCGGACGCTTATGCCTATAATAATAACGACCCCTATTCTCAAGGCTATTCCGATGGTTACAGAGATGGATATTATCAGTCACCAGATGGATATTGGTATGCGCCAAACGCCGTCTATTTGGACTACAACAATAATTATTATAGAAATGGAGCCATCTATAGTTCAAGAAACAGAAATCAGGGAAATATCATTATTTCGCCTAAAAGAAGTTCTTTGCAGAACAGAATTTCTACCGGAACTAGAAATAGGACAGAAACAACTGGTAGAGGTCAAGGAAACATTGGCAGAAATCAAAATAATATAAGAGTGCAGCCGAACGTCAATAGTGGGACAAGAAATCAACCTCAAAATAACACCAGAGTTCAGCCAAATACCAACAATGGAATGAGAAATAGAACTCAGAACAATGTTAGAATGCAGCCTCAGAACAATACAAGGTCTGAATCACAGAGCAGCAACCGAGCACAGCCTCAAGTTCAGCAAGAGAACAATTCCCAGAGGTCGGGTGGAAGAAGATAATCTAAAAGCTAGTTTCGACTAGCTTTTTTTATTTCTAAATTTCAAATTTTGCAGATTAAAAACGAGTGTAAATAAAAATTATATTATTTTTGTAAAAATTGTAAAAATGCTCGTGATTGGAATTGCCGGTGGAACAGGTTCCGGAAAAACTACTGTTGTAAACAAAATATTGCAACAACTTAATATTGAAGGTGTTAATGTACTTTCTCAAGATAATTATTATCACGATAATCCAAATTTGACTTTGTCCGAAAGGGAAGTGCTCAACTACGACCATCCAAAATCCATCGATTTTGAATTGATGTTGCAACACGTCAAAGCACTGAAAAATCATCAAAGTATAGAACAGCCGATCTACTCTTTCGTAACACATTCCAGAACAGGTGATCACATCACAGTAGAGCCCAAAAACGTTCTGATTGTAGAAGGGATTTTGGTTTTGACGAATAAGGAATTACTAAAGGAATTTAACCTAAAAGTGTTTGTACACGCAGATTCTGACGAACGATTGATCCGAAGAATCCGTAGAGACACGCAGGAAAGAGGTAGAGATCTGCAGGAAGTTCTGCACCGTTACCAAACGACCTTGAAACCGATGCATCAGGAGTTCATCGAGCCTTCCAAAAACGAAGCCGACTTGATTGTTCCGAATATGAGACAAAACTCTGTGGCCATCGATTTTCTGACGACAGTGATCAATAACTCGCTTAAAAAAGTTCATTAATATATTGTAATTTTTAGGACAGCTTTTCCGCCTATAGTTTATCCTTAGCGAAGTCGATGGGTTCCCAATCTTTTTCCAAGGCTTTTCCAGCCGCAAAAAAGGATTTTCACTCAAGCCGGACTGCAGATTTGTAAATAAAAAGAAACTTTGACTATGAAAGAACTGATAAAAGAAATCAAGAAAAAATCGCCCACAATGAAGTTTTTTCAAACTTATGTGTTCAACAAATATCTGTTGACGCTTATCGGGTTTTTGGTTTGGATGATATTTTTTGACAGCACCTCTTTTTTGGTGATCAATGAACTGAATGGCGAAATAAAACGCTACGAAAAACAACTCGATTTCTACAGAACAGAATACGAAAAGAATGACAAATTCTACCGTAAACTGATGAACAACAAAGAAGAAAAAGAGAAGTATGCCCGCGAAAATTACTTTATGAAAAAACCAAATGAGGAGATTTTCATCTTGGTAGTGGACAGTTCAAAAATCGCTAAGAAGTAACAAATAAATTTTCAGAATGAGCACATTGGAAAATTGGGAGCAACTTGTAAAAAAGCAACTCAAAACAGATGACATCTACGCAATTCTCCAAAAAGAGAATCTCGAGGACGTTGATGTAAAACCTTATTACCAAAACAATTCTGAATACAAAATCCTTCCAAAAGTAGAGGAGAGCACGCATCTAGTAGCAGAATATCAGGAAGGTTTGGAGGATCAGGTTTTTGCTTTTCTCCTCAATGAAAATGTTGAAAATTTTGATGAGAAATCGATTTTCATTAATAATGTCGAGCTTTCAGAACATATCTTGACAGAAGAATCCAACCGTTATTTTTCTTTGATTGATGTTTTTTCTGATGATTACAAAGCGGAGATCAACGAACATCTTGCTGGCGAATTGTTATCAAAATCATTTGAAAGAAATATTTGTATTGATGTTAGTTTACATCAAAATTCTGGCGCTTCTATCATTCAACAATTAAGTTTTGCTTTGGCGAAATCAAAAGAATTGGTGGAGAAATTTGGCTCTGAAATTTTAGATAAATTGATTTTCAAGTTTGCTGTTGGAAGTCACTATTTCTTTGAAATTGCCAAAATTCGGGCTTTCAAATATCTTTTCAATCAGCTTTCGAAAGAGTTTGGGAAAGATTTGATTCCATATACTTTCGTTGAAACTTCATTAAGAAATAAATCTAAATGCGACCAAGATAACAATCTCATCCGTTCCACTTTGGAATTGGCTTCCGCAATGATTGGAGGCGCTGACGCAGTTTTCTGCAACAATTACAAAATCGAAAATCCCACGGAGCTTTCCAAAGAGATTTCCTTTAAACAACAGATCGTTTTGGCTTACGAAAGCATCATCAATGTTTTTGAAGACGCAACATCTGGAAGTTATTTCGTGGAAGATATCACCCAACAATTTGCTGAAAAATCCTGGAAACTATTTCTTGAAATTGAGGAGAAAGGCGGTTATCTAGAACTATTGAAATCAGGAGAAATCCAAAAAATGATTTTCGACCAAGCGACGAAAGAGCAAAGTTGGGTTGAAGAAGGGAAAATCAAAATCATTGGTGTCAATCTTTATCCTAAATTGGAGCTTAAAAAATCGGTTTTAGAACTTTATGATTCTGCTGAAATTAAACAAGTTCGTGTGGCAGAGATGTTTGAGTAGTAAAGTGAATATTTAAAAAATATTTATTTTGCTTTTGATTACAATTTTAAAATTTAAAGTTTTGGCATTCCGTAGGAATCTAGACTTCTTATTTCAGTGCATTGAGATTTCTACGAATTAATAAACGAATTAGTAAAAATCTACACTTCCTGATTTTTTTTAAAAATTTCAAATTTCTCAGATATTAAATATTTTATTTAATGTTAATCCTCAACTTGATACAATTCAATCTTGATTACAGAATACAAATACCGACCGCCACTTAAATACTTTCTCGTAGGACTTTGCGGAATTACGATGTCATTTATTTTTGGTCTTGCACTTGGAAAAAATGAGATTTGGTTTTCAATATTAATAGGCATATTTTCTTTAATGTCATTAATGCTTGGAGTTGGATTTCTGACAATATTTTTTAGAAAATTTGCATCTGGTAATCTCATAATTGGAAAAGATTTTATTGAAATTCCTGGACGCTGGAAAATGCGGGTTAAATTACATTTTGAAGAAATAGTAGAGATTGGAGAAATTGATACTTATGACAATGTTATTGAAATTGATAATGGCGTAGAAATTTATTTAATTGAAAGCAGTTGGATGAAACAAAGAGATTTTGAAGATGTTAAAAGAAGACTGAAAGATTATTGGATAAATCAATAATCGTTTTTTTTGAAATGATTAATTTAAAATTACATTATTCTCAATTTTCGGAATTCTTAAACTCAGAATTCGTAACTCTTAACTAATTCACTATCTTTGCAAAAATTTTTAGAAATGAGCGAAGACGGAAAAAGACCAGAAAGAGACAAAAAACCTAGAAGTGCAGGTAGTAGCAGACCTTCTGGAAACTCCCGTAGCTCTGGCGAAAGAACGTCCAAAAGCAGACCATCTGCAGGAGGTGCGCGTAAACCTAAGACAACTAGAGGTGGCGACCGTAATTTTGACAGTAGAGACAAATACGAAAATGGCGATAAAAAGCCTTTCAATAAAAAGCCTTCAAACAAAAAACCATACATCCGACCAGAAACAGCTGAGGATAAAACCAAATCTTTCATCCAAAGAAGAAGGTTAGAGAAAATCAGTAAAGAGGTTCATAAAGATACCATCAGGCTTAACAAGTATATTGCGAATTCCGGGATTTGCAGTAGAAGAGAAGCGGACGAATTGATTGCACAAGGTCTTGTGGAAGTGAACGGAAAAGTGGTGACAGAAATGGGTTATCAGGTTCAGAAAACGGATAGAGTGGTTTTCGACAGCCAAAATATCACACCAGAAAAACCAGTTTATGTTCTATTGAACAAACCAAAAGGTTACATCTCAACTACCAAAGACGAAAAAGCGAGAAAAACAGTGATGGATCTAACAGCAAATGCTTCGCCGTATAGAATTTTCCCAGTTGGAAGATTGGACAGACAAACGACTGGTGTCATACTTTTGACAAACGACGGTCACATCACGAAAAAACTGACACATCCATCTTTTGCTATGAGAAAGATTTATCACGTTGTTTTGGATAGAAAATTGACGAATGATGATATGAAGTTGATCGGCGAAGGAATCCGTTTAGAAGAAGGTGTTGCAGAGGTTGACAGCATCTCATTCATCGAAGGGAAACCGAAAAATGAAGTTGGCATCGAGATCCACATCGGATGGAATCGAGTAGTACGCAGAATTTTCCAGAAATTGGGTTATGAAGTGGAAGGACTTGACCGAGTGATGTTCGCTGGACTTACCAAGAAAAATATCAAAAGAGGACACTGGAGAATCCTAACGGAACAAGAAGTGAACAATTTGAAAATGTTGTAAATGGCTTGTGACTGGTTGCTATTTGCAGTTGGCTTTTAGAGCAAATAAAATATTAAAGACTGAAGAAATTCGGTCTTTTTTATTTAAAATTATAATTTAAAAGATGAGTAAGATTTATATTTTAAGCGGTCTTGGCGTTGACAGAAGGGTTTTTGATAAGATTGACTTCGGAGATTTGGATGTCGAGTTTATTGATTGGATAACGCCTTTGACGAACGAACCTTTAGAAGATTATGCTAAAAGAATTTCATTAAAAATAACGACTGAAAATCCTGTTCTAATTGGTTTATCTTTCGGTGGAATGGTAGCTGTGGAGATTTCTAAAATCATTAAAACAAAAAAAATAATTCTAATAGCATCAGCGAAAAATAAATTTGAACTTCCAAAATTCAACCGAATTTCAGGGAGATTCGGACTCAATAAATTAATTCCAAAATCTCTATTCAAAAAGCAAAATTTCTTCACCAATTGGCTTTTCGGAATAGAAACTGAATCTGAAAAACTACTTTTGAAAAATATTCTAAAAGATACTGACCCTGACTTTTTCTCTTGGGCAATCAATGAGATTGTGAATTGGAAAAATGAAATCAGTCCCGAAAATCTAATTCATATTCACGGGAATAAAGATCGAATCATTCCTTTTAAGAATGTGAGAGCAGATTTCGTGGTTGAAGGTGGCGGACATTTTATGACGGTGAATAAACCTCAAGAAATTCAAAACATTATTTTAAATCTAATCAAGTCATCCTAACAGAAGGAGTTTGTATTTTCAAAAAGTATTTGTTTATCATTACTTCAAAATCTCATTATAATAATTGATTTGATCATTTTTATCAAAACTGATGATGGTGATTTCTCTATTTTTCGCATTGTCATTGTTGAAGAAAGTGATCTTTGTATTAGAAAAATTTGGATTCCAATACAGAACTGGCCTCCAGTCGCTTGTCAAATCTTTGTATTTCTGCTGAGAATAATCGATTGTCCGAAAAGTAGCTGGTTTGTCATAAGCCTTTATTTCTACTTTATTATTAATGTTTGAGGCTTTTGAGATTGGCCCTTTCAGATTGGCAGTGCGCGTATAAATTAGAATAGAATTACCAATTATCCGACTTCCCTTCACAACTTTTATCATTGCAATGCTATTGATATTAAGCGTCTGTATTGCATCAAGGCCTACATTCATCTCATCTACAAATATTCCTGCTTCAACGCCTCGGATGACCGGCATATATCTTCCTGGCCCAGCCATCACAATGTTGAGACCGGCAACACGTCCTTGCAACCATTCCAAAATACTGAGGGAAGCAAAGGCATCTTGATTATCATTCACAAAATCAAAAATAGTAGCATTCATACTGGAGAACATTCCGGAAGTCAGCTCGTCATTCAGTTTTTTGATGGCATCACTTTTTTTCTTTACGATCTTTACTTCTTCAATTTGCGTTTCGTCGTTTGTGATTTTAGCGTAGTGCTCTGCATTTGTCAATGCTTTTTTAATTGACGACGGTACTGCATAATTTTCATTGACTTCTTTTAATTCATACCGGGTCTGGGGAAAATTAAGTTTTGCAATGTTCGTCTCAATCAATGGTTTCAATTTCAAAGTCAGGTTTACCTGTTGCTTATCATTTGAGTTAAGAAAATAGTTTACGAAATATGAATCTTCAAAGTTTAAGTTATTGATGAACACATCTCCGTTTTGATCTGTCGTCATTTGAGATATGAGTGGTTCACCATTATCATTTTTGAAAACCAGATTCACAGGCGTATTAGGCAAAGGTCGGCTGTTCAGCGCAAGTCTAGCAGTGTAGGAAATGAACTCATTATCCGTTAAATTATATTTAATCAAAGGTTTTTGACCAGCTATCACTTTTGCCCAATCAAAACGTTTCCACTTTTCGGAGATGAGAAGAGCATCCAAGGCCTCTGAATTTGCAGTTTTGGTAAAATACTGAACGGGATTTTTTATTGGATTTTTGAGATCTTGCGTCAAAAAGAGATTGCTGAGGATATCTTCTTGCGATGAACCAATGTCGGTCACGTCTTTTACTAAAACAGTGTAATTCTCAGAATTAGGATTTTCTTTAATGTCAAAACTATTTAAGGTTCTAGGCTGATTATTAAAATTTGAATTTTGTATGGCAATCGTATTTCCCGTTAGATCAGAGTGATTTAGAAAGCAAAGTCTTTGAGCCACAAGATTCTCTCTTTCGTCAAAAATCGAAACCTGTAATATTCCATTTTGTTTAATTTCTTTGATAGGGATGACACTTACAATTTTCGAATTGGTCGATTTGATCTTTGCTTTGTAGGCCAATTGATTGTTGATGGTTCCTACGACGCTGTAATTTTGTGCATTTTTTTCCAGATTGGTGGCGTTGATCGTATATTTTAAGCCTGACTTTTCAGAAGATATTTTAAGATTGATTCCTTTATCTGTCACTGTTGGCAAAGTACTGATCCGTGAATTTCCTTCACCATCTTCCACCACAACTTTGTATGATTTTCCAAATTGAGGAGTCATTTGAAATATGGCAATATTTTCATCAAGCGATTGAAAACTTACAATTTTGTTATCCGGAAGCTCTGAGTCTATCAAAAATCCGCTCCATTTTTTTTGTGACTTTCCGTCGTTATTTAATCTCACAGCGATCTTGGTAGAAGTCTTGTCAATGAATGTTCCGCCTTCAGGAAATGCATCAACAGACCATTTTGAAGTTACTGATGGAACCAATTTTTTCTTCGATGTAGAATTATAGATAGGAATCGGTTTGATGAAGTTCCATTCGGTGTCGAAGTTTGCCATCCAATTGGTGTAAGCTCTCACAAAATAGACATCTTCAGTCAGTGTTTTATTGAGTTCGAATAGTCCAGAAGCTTTTCCATTTTTAATTAAAATCGTTTTTTTATCGATTAGATTTTTACTTTGATCATATAATTCTACGTACAAAGTCTTTGAGATAGTAGATAAGCTATATCCATCAAAAATAAATGATTGAAAAAGCATCTGATCTCCGGCGACATATTGATCTTTATCAAAAAGTATATAAACTTTTTCCTGCGAATAATTTTCCTCAAGATTCGTGATCGCATTGTCCAATTTGCTCTGAGCATCCATTGTTAGAAAGTTAAAGATCACAATAATTACAGTAAAAATTCCTTTCATGAGTTATCTATTTAGTTTTTTAAGATTTAATCTTTTTGAATTCTTTAAATTATGAATAATTTCCAAACAAAAAAACAGCATTATAAAAAAAATGCTGTTTTGAAATTTATATCGTAGCTTAGTCTAACTATTGAGGAAGTTGACCAAGATCTTATTTAATTCATCTGCGTGAGTCACATTCAATCCATGAGGTGCGCCAGAAATGACGTGGTACTGATTATTTACAATGCCTTTTGCAGCTTGTTCGCCGGCAGTTTTAATTGGTACAATTTGGTCTTCGTCACCGTGAACGATCAAAGTAGGAACAGTCACATTTTGAAGTTCCAACCGGAAATCTGTATTCGCCCAACTTTCTGCAGATTTGATAGTCGCGATAGGAGAGGCGTGAGAAGAGATGCTCCAATCGTAGTTTAATTGCGCTTGGCTAACTGTCTGTGACAACAGTCCGTAATTATAAAAATTCTTGTGGAAACCTTCAAGGAAAGTAACTCTGTCTTTTTTTAGATTATCAAGGATTTCATTAAGGTCTTTTTCCGGAACGCCATCAGGATTGTCATCTTTTTGTTTCACCAATGGAATGATGGATGCTATCAAAGCAACCTTATCAACATTGTCAGAACCGTAATTGGTCAAGAAACGGACAACTTCACCGCCTCCCATTGAGAAGCCAACAAGAACTACATTTTTAAGGTCTAATTGTGTGATCAATTCCAAAAGGTCTTCCGTCAATGAATTGTAATCGTATCCATTCAAAGAAGGCTGAGAGTTTCCAAATCCTTTTCTGTCATAAGTAATAACTCTGTATCCAGCTTCCAAAAGTGCTGGAACCTGCAACTCCCAAGATTTTCCGCTGAGTGGCCAACCGTGAATCAAAATCACTGGCTGTCCTGTTCCGTGATCTTCATAATAAACACTGTAATTTTTGTCGATGTCTTTTGTGATGTAAGGCATAATTTTAAATTTTTGATATTAATATTTGAATTTTTTTATCCAAACATCAGACCATAAAAAAAGACTTTCTTGCTGGAAAGTCTTTTTTTATTTATTTAACATTACTTTATGATCTCATCATAATAAAGCATTTTATCATCTTTATCAAAACTGATGATGATGATCTGGCGGTTTTTAGCTTCATCGTTATTGAAGAATTTTGCTCTTGGCGCCAGTCCGCCATCTTCGGAAAGTTTTGGATTCCAGTAGAGTGTTTCTCGTGTGTCCTTCGTTATTCTTTTGTAAGCGTCCCCTGTGATATCTGGCAGCTCAAATTCGGTCGATCTATCATAACCTTTCAAAACAAGTTTGTTGACTTTCTCCTTATCTTTATCTTCCTCAGCAATCATATTTCCGCGACGTGTGTAGATCGCGACTGCGTTGCCTACCAAACCATCATTCTTCATAACCTTCACCATCGCAATGTTGCTGATTGGTAAAGAATTGATCATGCTTGCATCCACAGGCATTTCGTCTAGGAACAAACTGGCCTGTGAGCCTCTAATGCTTGGAATGTAGTTTCCAGAGCCGTCCATCGTGAATGTAAGTCCCGCAGCACGACCTTGTAGCCATTGCAAAATATTTTGAGAGCCCATTACATCTTTATTCTCATTCACAAAATCGAAGATTGTTGCATTATTACTTGTAAATCTGCCACTGGATAGTTCCTTGTCCAATTCGGCTTTTTTATCTACTTTTTTTGCTGTCACCTGTACTTCTTCAATTAACGTTTCCTTTTTAAAGTCATCAAGTCCTTTGTTGTTTCTTCTGTTTTGAAGTGCTTTTGCAACGCTTGGTTCTGGAGCCGCATTTTTGTCATTGACCAAACGATAATTGGTAAATGGTAGCGGGTTTTTCAAGGGAATGCTTGTCACCAAAGCTTGGAAACTCAAATTAAGATTATCAGAATCTGAAGTTTGTTTTTTGTCTTTGTTAAGGTAATATGAAACCGTCAAAGGCTCATCAAAATAGATATTATCCAGATAGATGAAACCATTGTCATCTGTTACCGCGGGAACAAAGTTCTTGTCAGAATTTTCAGTTTTCATCAGGAGATTGATATTCTTATTGGGAATGAATCTTCCATTGTTGGTCACTTTTCCTTTGAAAGAAAGATTTTTCTGAGGCTTATAATTGAACTCTGGCGTTTTGCTTGCCAGCACAGATTCCCAATCGAAACGTTTCCATTTTTCTGAGATCAATATCGCGTCAAGAGCTTCTGGATTTGCAGACTTTTCAAAATATTGTGCTGGATCGAATATGGCGGAAGTAAAATCGCCTGTCAGCCATTTGGCGCTAAGTAAAGTGTTTTCATTTTTAAGTTCAGACGGATTATTTTCCCGTACCAAAACTGTGTAATGCGTGTGGTCTCCATCCGGCTCAATATCAAAACTGTTGAAAGCTCTAGGCTCATTGTTCATCGATAAGGCCAAAGTTGGCTCATCTAGATCAAGTTTTTTTGGATTGAGAAAGAAGAGTCGTTGTGCTGCCACATTTTGCTTTTCATCAAAAATGGTGATGTTCAGAACGGCTGTTTCGTCATTGCTTACCTTGTTGGGTATTTGGCTAGTAGCCTCACTCGTTGTTGTTTTGATGTTGGCTCTGTACACCAATTGGTTGTTTATCGTCCCAATGATGCTGTATCCTTGCAAACCTTGAGAAAGACCAGCGCCATTGATCTTATAGTTGATGCCTTTTGGGTCGCTCGTCAGCTGAAGATTAATCCCGGAATTAGAAACTGTTGGTAGAGCAACCGTTTGTTTTGCACCTTTGTTATCTTCAACGATGGCTTTGTATGTTTTCCCAGCTTTTGGAGTGATGTTGAAAACGGCTACATTTTCATCCATATTTTTGAATGTTGCCAATTTCTCATTCGGTTTTTCAGAATCGATGACGTAGCCACTCCAAGCGGCCGGTGGAGTTCCTTGTGAATATAATCTCACCGCAAATTTGGTCGGGATGTTCTCGATGAAGGTTCCACTTTCCGGAAAGGCTTTCGCTGTCCATTTTGTGTTTTTATCAAGGATCAATTTCTGTTCAGAATTCGGATTGTAGATCGGAACTTGTTTCATAAAATTGAATTCCTCTGAGAAATTTGCCATCCAAGTGGTGTAGGCTCTTATCAAATAGATATCTTCATTAAGGAAATCATTGAGTACAAAAGTGCCGTCACCTTCGCCATCTTTTAGGAAGACGGTTTTCTTATCGACCATATTTTTGTTGTGATCGTACAATTCCACAAGAAGCGTGTTTGAGATGGCCGAACGGTTGTAGCCATTGAAGACAAATGATTTGAAATAGATATTATCTCCAACAACATACTTGTCTTTGTCTAGAAGCAAATACACTTTTTCCTGCGGATAATTTTGTTCCAGATTTTGGATGGCTTTATCTATTTTGTCCTGTGCATTGAGCTGAGACATTCCCACAACATAAAGAAAAAAAATGAAGATTTTTTTCATATCAAAAAGCTTATTATAATTGATTTTTAATTAACAATGGATTGATTGCAGCCCGGCTTGAGCGGAAATCCTTTTTTTGCACTGGCACTGGCTAGGGAAAAAAGATTGGGAGCGGAAGACGGATTAAGCTGCCCAAAAATAGAATTAAAACACAAAACCCTCAACATTTGTCGAGGGTTTTATGTAATATTTAACACGGTTTTCTACAAAATCATTCCGCCATCTATCAGAATTTCTGTTCCGGTCATAAAACTTGCTTTGTTATTGTCTGATAAGTAGACAACAGCTTTTGCAACATCTTCAGCACTTCCCATTTTTTTCAGAGGAATTTCGTTGATCAGCCATTCATTGATTCCTTTCAAGGTTTCTTTGTCCAGTCCGGCCTTGGTCATTATTTCCGTTTTGGTAGGTCCTGGACTCACCATATTGACGCGGATCTTTCTTGGAGCCAATTCCGCAGCTGCTGTTTTCGCAATAGAATTGAGCGCTGCTTTACTGGCCTGATAAACGGAGCTGTTCGGTTTGTAGGTCGTTGCGACATTTGAAGATAAAAATACTACAGATGCACCATCATTAAGTAAAGGAATTAGATTGCTTAATGTAAAATAGGCACCACGAAAATTAATGTTCATCACATTATCAAAATTTTCCGGATCCATATTTTCAATTGAACCTAATGTCCCTGTAATGCCTGCATTGATAAATAAGATATCTATTTTTCCGTACTGACTTTCAATTTCATTCCGTAAGGCTTCAATATTTTCTAAGTTTCCTTGGTCAGCTACGAAAGAAGTTGCTCCCAATTCTTTTGCCGCTTTCTCGATGGCTTCTTTTCGTCGTCCAGTAATAATTACTTTTGCGCCTTCAGCAATTAGTTCTTTTGCTGTTGCATAACCTATTCCGCTGTTTCCGCCAGTTACGATGGCTAGTTTGTTATTGAATTTACTCATTGTTTTAAAATTTTTGACAAAGTTATTTCAAATTGATATACTTTTGTAACCAGTATCACGGAGTATATCAGTATCATTCATTATATCATTTAACTTTGCAGCTATGGAAAGAGACCAAAACGAAGAACTAAGAGCATTACAAGATACCCTATATTTCATAGGTGGTAAGTGGAGAATTCCGATCATCAATTCTATTTGTAATGGAAACAAGCGTTTCCGGGAAATTGAAAGAAGCATTCCAGGAATTACGACAAGAATGCTTTCAAAAGAGTTGAAGGATATGGAAATGAATAAACTGGTAAAACGAAATGTCTATCCGGACACACCAGTTTTGATAGAATATGAACCGACGAGTTATTGCAGGACATTCGGAAAGATCATTGCAGAAATGATAGAGTGGGGAAGAGAGCACAGAAAAGTGATCATTGAAAATTAAAAAAAGCCCCTTAAAATAAGGAGCTTTTGAGTCAATATGAAATCGGAAATTAAATCCCGTTCACAATTGTATTAAGTGTTTCCGATGGTCTCATTGCCACATCTGTCTTTTGGAAATCTGGTTTGTAATAACCATCGATCTCTTTTGGCTGACCTTGAGAACCGATCAATTCTTCGTTGATCTTGCTTTCGTTTTCTGTCAATGCTTTAGCAACGGGTGCAAATTTGGCAGCGATCTCAGCATCTTTGGTTTGGTTGGTCAAAGCTTCTGCCCAATAAGTTGCCAAGTAGAAATGCGAACCTCTGTTGTCGATCGTTCCCAATTTTCTTCCTGGAGATTTGTCTTCTGCCAAGAATTTAGCATTAGCCTCGTCCAAAGCATCAGCCAAGATCTGGGCTTTTGTATTGTTTTGAGTCTGAGCCAAATGTTCCAACGAAGCCTGCAACGCCAAGAACTCTCCAAGAGAATCCCAACGCAAGTAACCTTCCTCGATAAATTGCTCGATGTGCTTAGGTGCAGAACCTCCAGCTCCGGTTTCGAACAATCCGCCACCGTTCATCAATGGAACAATTGATAGCATTTTTGCAGAAGTTCCTAATTCCAAAATAGGGAATAGGTCGGTCAAATAATCCCTCAAAACGTTTCCAGAAACGGAGATGGTGTCTTTTCCTTCTCTTGCTCTTTCCAAAGTTTCGGTCATCGCATCTTTCACATCCAGGATCTTGATGTCAAGTCCAGTCGTGTCGTGATCAGCTAGATATTTCTCTACTTTTTTGATCATTTCTCTGTCGTGAGCTCTTGCTTTGTCTAGCCAGAAGATTGCTGGTGTATCAGACAATCTTGCTCTGTTGACAGCCAATTTCACCCAATCCTGGATTGGTGCATCTTTGGTTTGACACATTCTGAAGATGTCAAATTTCTCTACTTTTTGCTCAAGCAAAGTGTTTCCATTTTCGTCAAGAACTTTGATCGTTCCGTCTGCATCTGCCTGGAAGGTTTTGTCGTGAGATCCGTATTCTTCAGCTTTTTGAGCCATCAATCCAACGTTTGGAACAGAACCCATCGTTTTTGGGTCAAGCGCTCCGTTTTTCTTCATATCATCGATTGCAGCTTGGTAGAATCCTGCGTAAGAACGATCTGGAATAATAGCCACTGTATCTTCTTCGGCGCCAGCTTTGTCCCACATTTTTCCGCCATTTCTGATCAATGCTGCCATAGAAGCATCAACGATGATGTCCGAAGGAACGTGGAAGTTGGTAATGCCTTTGTCAGAATTTACCATCGCTACTTTTGGACCATCAGCCAAAGTTTTGTCGATGTCAGCTTTGATCTCAGCTTCTTGTGGAATTCCGGCAATTTTATCGTAAAGATTTTGCAATCCGTTGTTTGGGTTGATGTCCAATTCCTTGAACGTCTCTTTGTATTTATCAAAAACATTTTTGAAGAAAGTCTCAACGATTGCGCCGAAGATGATCGGGTCAGAAACCTTCATCATTGTTGCTTTCAGGTGCGCAGAAAGGATCACGCCTCTTTGTTTAGCTTCTTCAATTGCTTCCTGAACAAACGCTTTCAACGAATTGATATTCAAAACAGAAGAATCAATCACTTCACCAGCTTTAAGGTTTGCGAAATCTTTCAACACTTTTTCAGAACCATCATTTCCGAAGAAAACGATTTTGAATTTGGAGTCATTCTCCAAAGTTGTAGAAGTTTCAGTTCCGTAGAAATCACCTTGTTCCATATTGGCAACATCGGTTTTGCTGTCAGAAGCCCAAGCACCCATTTTGTGTGGGTTTGCTTTAGCATAATTCTTAACTGCTTTTGGTGCACGTCTGTCAGAATTTCCTTCTCTTAGAACAGGATTCACGGCAGAACCAAGAACCTTTGCATATTTGGCTTTGATTGCTTTTTCCTCGTCGTTTTTCGGTTCAGCAGGGTAGTTTGGCAAAGCAAAACCTTTAGCTTTTAATTCTGCGATCGCTTCTTCCAATTGAGGAGCAGAGGCAGAGATGTTTGGTAATTTAATAATGTTTGCTTCCGGCGTTGTAGCCAATTGTCCTAATTCTGCCAACGCATCTCCGATCTTTTGATCGTCTGATAGATACTCTGGGAAATTGGCAAGAATTCTACCAGCAAGAGAAATGTCCTTAGCAACAATGTCAACGTCTGCAACAGATGTGAAAGCCTTTACGATAGGCAAAAAAGAATGTGTTGCAAGCATCGGTGCTTCGTCCGTAAGCGTGTAAATAATTTTTGATTTTTCTGACATTATTTAGTTGATTTTATTTCGTATTGAATCACAAAAATACATATTTTATAATGATTTTTTGATAACAGAAATATGATTTTTGAGTGTTTTTCTTATTAATAGAGATAAAAAAAGAGGCAAATGCCTCTTGAATTTATATCTGCGTAATTACATAAGATCCGGTTCCATCAAAATTTATTTTGAAATCAACCCTAAAATTTTTAGGCGTTGAATTTATATTTGGGATCATAATTCTCGCACCATCAATGTCGAAATTTCCATCGTTTAAATTATCACCTAAAGACTCATAAGTACTTAAGTAAATATTAAATCCAAAAAAGTTAGATGAAGTTAGACCACTCAAATTTATTGAGAATGTTGATGTTGTTGGATTATAAGTTGTTGGTGAAACTGTAATTGAAGAGCTTAGGTTAATCGTTGGATTTAGATTTGTTGCTGTTAAGTAAACAGCATTACCACTTTCTTGTAAATAGAAAATATAAAAACCATTAGAAGTAATGTTATAATCACTTCCGTTTATGACAAGAGCTCCTTGACTATTAGAACCATAAACTTGAGCCGAAGAAGACTGAGCCGCAATAAATTTGATTTTAGAATTTGCGGATAAATATTTATATCCAATTTTATTACCGGCCTTGTTTCTTAACAATTCAGAAGAAGTCGGACTAAAATTATTATAGCTACCGTACATATATAGATTTGACGGAAACGACACACTAGAACTTTGGGAAGTAGGGAGACTTAAACTTCCTGAATCATTTACATTTAAAGTGTAATTTGTTCCATTAGGAGATACCAAAGTAATTCCTTGTCCTGGTCCCGTAACAACAGTTTTGCTAACTTGAGAATAAGGCACACTCATCAATTCATTAACGCCAACATTCGTATAATTGTTACCTCCATTCGGATCCAATTCCACTTTTACAAATTTTGTATTTGTTCCCCAATTGATTGCTCCGAAGTTTCCTGTAGTTGCAGTTCCTTGTCCGATATTTAGATTTACCAAACCTTTGAAATTGGTTGTTTTTGTATGCGTTTCAGTATATAATACAGTTCCTGTTGCAGAATTATCAAGAATGCTGATTCTTAAGTTGACATTTCCATTAGCAATTGGAGCACCTGCAGAATTAAAAGCAATCGTTTGATAACTGAAAGCTTGAGGAACTTGAGAATAGGCGAAGGACGCTAAAAATAAACTTAAAGAGATGTAGAGTTTTTTCATTTGGTTTTTATTTTTTTATGATTTTTATAGAAGGAATATTTGAGTTTTTGAATTTCAATAGATATGTTCCGTGATTTAGAAATCGTAGATCTAATCTGTCTTCGTTAATTTTTGTTTGAGAAATTAATTTTCCTGATAAATCATAAATCTCTGCTGTTGCCAATTTTACTTTAGAACTTAATTTAAGAAATACATAATCTGCAGTTGGATTGGGATAAATCTTTACGGATTCTTTTTCGGCTTCAGTTACTCCTAAAACCTTCAACGTAGTTTGATATAAGATTCCCATTGTTCCAGAATTAGCATCATCCAGATTGTTAGGAATAACATAGATTTCTCCTATAGAATGATTAAAAGAATTCTCAGAAACAGCACCTGAATTTATATTTCCAATCACCGACTGAGCCATTCCGAAAAAGGGTAGAAAAAGAACAATGATTAAGTAATTTTTATTCATATTTGAGTTTATTTTTAAGGTCGCTAAAATATAAAATTTGCTGATGCTAAATAAAAATATTTGAGTAATTTTGAGTTTCAATAAAAATAAAAAAACAATGTCACAAATTACATTCAAAGGAAGTCCAATCAATACCGTTGGGGATTTGCCAGAAGTTGGAACTATCGCTCAGGAATTTACGTTGATAGGTGCAGACCTTTCAGAAAAGCACTTGGCAGATTACACTGGTAAAAAAGTCTTGCTAAATATCTTCCCAAGCATCGATACTGGTGTTTGCGCAGCGTCTGCAAGAGAATTCAACAAGGAAGCTAGCTCATTGGAAAATACAGTTGTCATCAATGTTTCCAGAGATCTTCCATTTGCATTGAACAGATTTTGTGCTGCTGAAGGTCTTGATAATGTAGAGGTTTTATCAGATTTCAGAGGCAATTTCGGTGAAGATTATGGCGTTACACTTAGCGACTCTCCATTGAGAGGTTTGTTGAGTAGAGCAGTAGTGGCTTTGGACGAAACTGGGAAAGTTCTTTACACAGAGCAAGTTCCAGAAATTGGACAAGAACCAAATTATGCAGAAGCTGTAAGTGCTTTGAAATAAATTCTACAAATTAATACCAATCATAACGGGAAATCAATTATTTTAGATTTTCCGTTTTTTTATCTTATGACTTTTATTAATTCCCGCACACTGTAAAATATGAAAAGAATATCAATGATTTTTTTTAAAGTTGTACTTATTGGATTTGTCTTTTTAGTTTTACTGCTAATTGCCTATAGAATTAATAAAGCCTATTATGATAATAAGTTTGAAAGTGTCGCAGTAGGAATAACAAAACAGGACCTTCAAAATGAATGGGGTAAACCAAATAAAATCCATTCCTACAATCATTTAAATGAAGAAGTGTTTGATTATCAAAGAGATTGGATCGGATTTTATCAATATTTGTTTATGTTTGATAGGCAAACGCAAATTTTGGTTCGTAAAACCCAGGAAGATTAAATTTTTAATCATCAACAGAAATTCATTACTTTAGATTTTCGGTTTTCATTTATGGACATACTAAAAAATACATACCAACATCCCGCATTTTCAGAAGAAGATCTGAAACTGATTTTTGAAAGCCACGAGAAAATGTTTTTCAAAAAAGGCGATTTTTTCCTCAAAGAAAATGAAGTGGCCAATGAATATTTCATTTTGGAATCTGGCGTTTCACGTTCTTTTGTTTATGATGTTGATAATAATGACATCACCATCAATGTTTATGATGTTGATAATAATGACATCACCATCAATTTCTTTACGGAATCTGACATTGTGATAGAAGCTTCGTCCATTTTTCAAAGAATTCCGTCGATGGAGAACATTCAGGCAGAAACAGATTGCATAGTTTGGAAGATTGATTATGATGATTTTCAGGAATTATTTTTAACAATTCCGGCGCTGGCAGAATGGGGAAGAGCCTGGATGTCTTATCAATTATTTTATCTAAAACAAAAATCTGTGGAAGTGATCACCAAATCTGCGACAGAAAGATACTTAGACTTAATTCAGGAAAAATCTGAAGTGCTGAAATTTGCACCTTTAAAAAATATCGCTTCATATCTTGGGATTACAGATACTTCGCTCAGCAGAATAAGAAAAGAAATTGTGAAACGGTAGTTAAATTTCAATTCTTAAAAACAAAAAATCAGCAATTGTGACATTGCTGATTTTTTTTTTGCTTTTAGAAATTAAGGCTGTGTAAGATCTTTATTCAGATTCTTTCTCTGCATTTTTTTATAAATGACATTTGACATAATGACACTGATTTCATAAAGCAAGACCAAAGGCAATGCTGCTGCCATCATACTCAAAACATCGGCCGGTGTAATGATCGCTGCGACAACCATAATCAAAACTATGGCGTGACGTCTGTAAGTCCGCAAAAACTGTGGTGTCAATATCCCGATTGACGTCAAGATATAAACTGCTATCGGGAAAAGGAAGACAACTCCCATTCCCATCGTAACCTGCAGAAATAGAGTAGTATAATCTGAAAGATCAAAAAGTTGCACGATGTTATCCGAAACTTTGAATAGTAATCCAAAATTAATAGCGAATGGCAAAATCAGAAAGTACCCTGTCAAAACGCCAAGCATAAACAAAATCCATACAGAATTGATATAGAAAATTGAATTTTTCCTTTCCGAAGGCATCAATGCCGGACTGATGAATCTCCAAATTTCCCAAACGATGTATGGAAAAGCCAATACCACTCCGGAGAAAATGGAAACAGCCATCATAACATTGAACTGCTGAAACAACTGCTTCTGCTGAACACTGAATTTTGCCGGCATAATAAAACTATCTACACCAGTCAATTCTCTCGAAAAATGATTCACAACTTTGAAAGTGAAAAAATCACTTCTTGTGGGACCAAAAAATATATGATCCATCACCCAATTGATATTGAAACCGACTACAATTGCCAATATAACGATAGCTAAAATAGATCTTACCAAATGGGATCTCAACTCTCCAATATGCCCTAGAAAGGACATTTCTTTTTCTTCACTCATAATTTGATTATAGAAATCAGTTCACGAAATTAATCATTTTTCTTGGAAAACTTATTTTTAAGATTTAATCTTGATGGTAAATTGATTCTTTGTGTGTTTTATCTATTATTAAATTAATATTAATTTTTAATAATTCATTATTTTTGCATTATTGATAAACATTTTTTGGAATTATATTTGTTCTTCGAAAATTTCAAATAGATATTTTTCCTGAAAAACAGACAGATTCTATCTCGTTAAAAATCATGGTATGATCTAGAATTATTTAATTTTTGATTTTCAACAACCTTGTAGAATCTTCAAACTAATTTTTAAATATTAAAAAAATTATCAAGAGGCATCAATCATTTCTCAGCGGTAATTTTTATGTAAGTGCTTATGAGGAATCAGTTATTAAAATTATGTTCTATCCTTTCCTTTAGTTTTTTGTCGGCTCAGTTTGGAATTCAGACTTCGCAAGTTGTCCCCTCTGCATTGCTGGAAATTAATACTAATGATATGGCAACTGGCAGCAAAAAAGGTTTCTTAGGTCCAAGAGTTGCATTGGCGGGAAGTCTGGACACAACTACAATCCCGACACCAGCGGTAGGTCTTTTAGTTTACAATACAGCAGATGCAGGTACATTCCCTTCCAATGTTTTGGCCAACCGATATTATTTTTGGAATGGCAATCAATGGGTCGATCTTGGACTTACTACTGTTCTTCAAAATTATTTATCTAATAGGATCTACAGCCTAAACGCCAGAACTACACAAGATTTCACATATTCTACGATTAATAATACAAGTGGTACAAACGGTGGTATTCCGATCACATTTGCGGATACAGATGTGGCCATCAGTACCGGAAATATTGTAACGAAATCCGGTAACGTCTTCACGGTAAATGTGACCGGACTTTATGAAGTTTCTTCTTATGTTAATTACAATCCAAACCGAACAACGATTGCCGGGACGCAGCGCGGAACTTTTCTTAATCTGAAACTTCAAAGATCAACAGACAATGGGACAACCTGGGTAGATGTCATTGGCAACAGGACAGCCTGGGGCGTAAAAGCAACCAATTACCTGAAGACTGCGATCCTAATCTCAACACCTATTTATCTCACTGCCGGACATAGATTGAGACTTGTAGCACAAAATCCTTTTGCAGTTACAGATGATTCTGCTTTGCACGGTGAAAACAACACGACCAGTCCGGTGCCTACAATTACCACATCGCCAAAAATTCCTATCTCGAAAAGTTTTACAATGATACTTCTAGACTATGACTTACAATAGATCCCATATATTCAAAACTGCTATTGTAGTTTTTTCAGCTTTATTATTCTCAAAAAAATTATCAGGACAAGGCATCGGGATTGGAACAGGAAATCCAAATTCCTCAGCTCTCTTGGATCTGGATGTGAGTTCTATGGCTGGTAATAATAAAAAAGGTGTATTGCTGCCCAGGGTTGCACTTCAAAATAAAACAGACATCGTCACCATACAAAATCCTGCAATTGGATTAATTGTTTTTAATACAACGAATTCAGCTACAGACACTGCGATAGAAGCCAATACATTCTACTTCTGGAATGGAACAAGTTGGATAGATGTCTCAACTTCTGAGACCATCAGGACGAAACTTTATGCACAGCTTTTCATTGTTGGAAACACAGGGAATCAGGCATTAGACAAAACAACCTTCAACAATGGAGGAAATATTGTTGTCAATTTTGATACGGCTGCCTCTGGAGCAATGACGGTGGACGTTGGAAACAGGGTTTCTTTGGCTAATAATAATTTCAGAATTCTTTCTCCTGGAACATTTGAAATTACAGGATATGTTGGCTACAATCCTTGGGTTCAGACCACTTGCACAACCTATCAGACAGAAGCCACTTGTGTAGCGGCTTTGGACTTTATCGTTCAGAGATCTGTAAATAATGGTGCAACGTGGACTCAGATTGCAAAATCGAGTGCCGTCTGGGGTGTCGGAACTGGAGACAGAAACAGATCCGTGATTGTAGCGCCCTTTGTGATTAGTCTTAATCAAAATGACTTGGTACGGGCAGTCATCACAAAAGGATCAACTTCAAATCACGGAACAAATCCTTCTACAAGTATCTTAAATATTGAGGCCGGAACTGGTTTGGCTTACTCAAGATTGTTAAGGTTTCAGAAACTTAATTGATTTAGGGATTTCATTAAAATTAATTTCAGCATATTCATTATGAGACTATATAGTTTATTTGCAATATTATTATTCACGTCAGGCTTCTCACAGGTAGGAATTGGAACTGTTGCGCCGCATTCATCGGCAATTCTAGATATGACGGCTACCAATAAAGGTTTGCTTTTACCTAGAGTCAATCTGACTGGAACCAACGACAATGCAACGATTTCCAATCCTGCAAATGGGCTTTTGGTTTTCAATTTGGCAGCAGCTGGAAGTGGAAGTACAGCGGTTTCTGCTAATTCATTTTATTACCGCCAGAATAATCTTTGGCAAAAATTCACATCCAGTACAGAAATCAATGTTTTAGAAGGATCTAATCAATACGTTTTGAAATCTGTAACCAATCAGCCATTCACGGCGACTCAACTTACAAGTCTCAACAGCAGTGAAACCTTTGAAGTTCCCATCACATGGTCATCCACGGAAATTTTGATTGATGATCCCAACGATATCGAGCTTTTAACGAATAACCAGTCGTTTAGGATCAAAGCTACTGGAAATTACAGAGTGCTGGCCAACTTTACATTTAGTCCGAAAAGAAATGTGGCAGCAGATAATTCCAATTTCTCCTATGTCACGATTTCTATAACACAGTCAAAAGATAATGGTGTGACCTGGACTCCAGTTGTTGGCACAGCAATGCCTTATGACAACGGTTCCACCGATCAGACTCAGACTCTCATTCTGCCTAGAACTGTTTTGTCATTTGCTCAGAATGATTTGATAAGAATTTCGATTTCAAAACCAGGAGCTACAACTCCAGCCTATGGAACAGGAGCCGGAATTGTTGCAAAAGCAACCGATGATATTACGAAATTATTTAGAATAAGAAGAATTAATTAATTCCTTCGTCTAGTAATTTATGAATGTCTATAATCCCATAATATTGGCCTTCGTCTGTCACGACTAGCTGACCGATATTGAATTCTTTTAAAATCTGCATGGCCTCTTTAGCGAGCTGATTTTTGTCGATGGTTTTAGGGTTTTTGCTAATGATGTCAGACGCTTTTACTTTCGAAATATCATCTTGATTCAGAAGCATTCTTCTAATGTCACCATCCGTAATTACGCCGACAATTTTTCTGTTTTCAACAACAACTGTAATCCCGTGTTTTGATCCGCTGACAGAAATAATTACATCTCTGATTGAAGCATCTGAAGTAACTTCTGGCTTATTAGTAGAAACAAATTGTTCCACTTTGGCTGTCAGATTTTTCCCCAAACTACCGCCTGGATGAAACTTAGCAAAATCTATTTCTTTAAAATCTTTCAGATCCATAAGACATACAGCTAATGCGTCTCCCAAAGCCATCTGAACCGTTGTGGAACTGGTAGGAGCCAGCTTATTTGGGCAGGCTTCCTTATCCACGTGCGTGTTTAATATGATGTCAGCAGCTTTTGCCAGTTTGCTTTCAGTGTTTCCTGTCATAGCAATTAGCGCTGCAGAATATTCTTTCAGGAAAGGTAAAAGATTCACAATCTCAGGAGAGTTTCCTGAATAAGAAATACAAAGAACAACATCCTGTTTTTGGATCACACCAAGATCACCGTGAATTGCCTCGGCAGCGTGAAGAAATTGAGATGGTGTGCCAGTTGAATTGAGTGTTGCTACAATTTTATTCGCCACGTGTGCGGACTTTCCAATACCGACAACGATCAATTTTCCTTTGACTTCATTGATGGTTAAGACACTTTTTATAAAACTGTCATTCAGCCGGTTTCGAAGATTAGTAAGTTCGTTTATTTCGATATCTAGCGCCTGATGCGCATTGGAAAGAATTTCTTTTGGATCCAAAATTTTTAAATGTTTTATTATTTTTTTTAATAATATTAATTTTGTATCTTCACTTCAATAATTTGAAATTACGAAATGAAGTTTTAGGCTTCATTTTTTTATCTAAAAAAACAAAAAATTACTATCTATAATTTGTATAACCTTTAACAATGCAAATTTAGCAAACTATATCAAAGGATGGACACAAAAGACATCAACTTATCTGCCGAACTCAAAAAATATTTTGGATTTTCTAAGTTTAAAGGGCAGCAAGAACAGATTATAACGGAACTTCTGGATGGTAAAGATATCTTTGTTCTAATGCCAACCGGTGGAGGAAAATCACTTTGCTATCAGCTGCCTGCACTCATCTCCGAAGGAACTGCAATTGTCGTTTCTCCGTTAATTGCTTTGATGAAAAATCAGGTGGATGCTGTGAATGGACTGTCTTCTGATGAAGGAGTGGCCCACGTTCTTAATTCTTCATTAAATAAAACACAGACAAAACAAGTGATGGATGACATCACGGCTGGTAAAACCAAATTACTTTACGTAGCTCCGGAATCATTAATAAAAGAAGAATATGTGGAGTTTTTGAAAAATGTCAAAATCTCTTTCGTTGCAATTGATGAAGCACATTGTATCTCAGAATGGGGACACGATTTCCGCCCGGAATACAGAAATCTGAAAGGAATTATTGATAAAATTGCAGACGTTCCCGTCATTGCGCTTACTGCGACTGCAACACCTAAAGTTCAGGATGATATTCAGAAAACTTTAGGAATGAACAACGCATTGGTTTATAAAGAAAGTTTCAACAGAGCCAATTTATTCTACGAAATCCGTCCGAAAGTAAACGTTGATAAGGAAATCGTGAGATTCATCAATCAGCACAAAGGAAAATCAGGAATCGTGTATTGCCTGAGCAGGAGAAAAGTAGAGGAGTTTGCTCAGCTTTTGCAGGTGAACGGCGTGAATGCTTTGCCTTACCATGCAGGTTTAGATCAAAAAACAAGAGTTTTGCATCAGGACAAATTCTTGATGGAAGAGGCCGATGTCATCGTAGCAACAATAGCTTTTGGGATGGGAATCGATAAGCCGGATGTTAGGTTTGTAATTCATTACGATATTCCAAAATCATTAGAAAGTTACTACCAGGAAACTGGTCGTGCCGGTAGAGATGGCGGTGAAGGTTATTGCCTTGCTTTTTACGATCCGAAGGACATTGAAAAACTAGAAAAATTCCTTGCTCAAAAACCAGTTTCCGAAAGAGAAATCGGGCTTCAACTTTTGAATGAAGTCGTTGGATATGCTGAAACTTCTATGAGCAGAAGGCAGTATTTGCTTTATTATTTTGGGGAAATATTTGATCCGATAAAAGGAGAGGGCGCTTTGATGTGCGACAATTCTCAAAATCCACCAACTTTAAAAGACGCCACGAAAGATCTTAAGAAGGTTCTTGAAATGATAAAAGTTTTGGGCGAAAAGTTCAAAACCAAAGATCTCATTTCTTTGATTACAGGAAAAGAATCCGCAGTCACAAAGTCCTATAAACTAGAACAGACGGAATATTTCGGTTTCGGAAAATCTGAAAGTGACAACTATTGGAAATCTATCATCAGACAAGCTACGGTTCAGGATTATCTTAAAAAAGATATCGAAACTTATGGTGTTCTAAAAATCTCTGAAAAAGGACAAGAAGTCATTGATGGAAAGTCAAAAAACATTTTCCAAATAGCAGAAGATAGAGAATACAATCTTGCACAGTCCAAAACAAAAGCAGATAATGAACAAGTCCAGATCCAGGCTGGAGGAGGATTGGACCAACTTTTATTTGGACAATTAAAAGAGCTAAGAAAAACAGTTGCAAAAAAATATGGTATTCCGCCTTACACTGTTTTTATGGATCCTAGTCTTGAAGATATGACGGTTCAATATCCGGTTTCTGTAGAAGAAGTGGCGAAAATCTACGGCGTTGGCGAAGGAAAAGCAAAGAAGTATGGAAAAGATTTCGCTGAATTCATTAAAAAATATGTAGAAGAAAACGAGATCGAAAGAACTCAGGATACTGTTATAAAACAAGTCGCAAACAAATCCAGCCACAAGGTTTTCATCATTCAGAATACGGATAAGAAAATCGATTTGGAAGACATTGCAAAGGCGAAAAATATAACAATGACAGATCTTCTTTCTGAGATGGAGAGCATCATTTATCAGGGTACAAAGCTGAATATCGACTATTATGTCAATGAGAATTTTGATGAAGATATTGTAGAGGAGTTTATGGACTTTATGAAAAATTCGGAGAGCGACAGTATGAAAACTTTACTTGCAGAATATGGCGATGATCTGACCGACGAAGAAGTTAGAATTCTTAGAATCAAATTCATCAGTGATATTGCAAACTAAAATAATTGAAACTTTATTAATTAAAAACTTATTTTAAAGTATATCAGTTATATGATTTACTAAAATAATTTGAAACAAATATCCTTAAAGAAAATCCGCTTCGTCACTGAAGCGGATTTTTTTTATTAGTATCAATTATTGAAAAATTTAAGATGTTCTGATCAATTAGGAAGTTTGGTTCCTGTAATTTCAAAAGGAAAATTTACCCTTTGTCCGCCATCATCCAGATTGACCCACGTAGAATTACTCACAACAAATTGTTGCGCATTGTTAATCTTCGTCGCATCATGCGGTAGCTGAGGATAAAAATGAGTACCAGAGGATGTTTTCGATCCCCATTTTATCCAGTATGTTCCAGGTGCGAGATTGAGATCGGCTGTTTGAGTTTTCATTCTATAAATCTTTCTGGTCGTATTGTCGGGTTGTCCCTGCAGTATCCGGTACATTTTGGTTTCTTCTGCTGAGACGTACCGATTGGTGTTAATGTCTCCATAAACTTTCACTGCACCTGCAACAGAAGGATCAGAAGAATAGATTTCAAAATATAATTCACTTACCGGAAACGCTGTTCCTACAAAACCTGTCTGATAACCATAGAAATAGATATTCTCAATTTTCCATTTTTCGCCAGACGGTATCTGGAAATCATCAGACAACATACGATCCGTAATCGTTCCATTCAGACCCCAGGTGCTCTGAGGCGCTTTAACCTCACTCCAAGTAAATCCAGCAGGAGCAGACGTTCCTGCTACTGATGCTGTACCGCTGCTCATCCCCGCAGCTGTGCTGAAAGTGAATGCTTCGGGCTGAGGCTCCATTACTTCGTCATCGTCACTTTTACAGTTTATGACCAAACTAGCTGCAGAAAGCAGACATAGAAAAAATTTAATTTTCATAATATTTTATTTTATTTTCCAAAGATATTCTCACTCTCAGTGGATTAAAATAACGAATAGATGAACGACATTTTTAATAGACCAATGATTTCATTGTCCCATTAATTCATACAAAACAGAGTGGGTTTATTTATAATTAAAATTTCCATAATTTTGAATAATGAAAAAATCTATTATTTTCATATTGCCCGATTTGGAAACCGGTGGTGCAGAACGCATCATCACAACAATTGCGAATCATCTACCGAGGGATAAGTTTTCGCCGGCAATCCTATTATTAAGAAAAGAAGGAGCGTATTTGGATTTCTTAAAACCAGATGTTGAGATTATCGATATCCAGACGCCACGCATAAGGCATTCGTTAAAACCAATTCTTCTGGAAATAAAAAGAAGAAAACCTGATATTGTGTTTTCTGGTTTTGGAGAGGTTAATGCCTACTTGTCGCTATTCATCAAACTTTTTCCTAATACAAGATTTATCGCAAGAGAAACCAATGTCGTTTCCCAACACGTAACCAGAAAAGAAATCAAATTCTTCTACAAATTCTACAACAACTACGACCGGATCATCGCACAAAGCAGTGATATGGAAATTGACTTGATTAAAAATTTTGGCATAAGGAAAAATAAATTGGTTAAGATCAATAATCCTGTGGATGTTGATTTTATAGAAGAAAAGCTTAAGCAATCCGAAAAACCCATTGAATTTTCTCCGCAGTACAAACACGTTGTCGCGATTGGAAACCTTTCTGCCAGAAAGGGTTTTGATAATCTTTTAAAAGTTTTTTCCAGACTTAAGAATCAAAATATTCTGCTTCATATTTTAGGAGACGGAAGAGATAAGGAAATGCTTTTGCAGATGAAAGAAATGCTGGGATTGGACCACGTTATTTTTCACGGTAAGAAAAGCAATCCCTACCAATATCTCAAGTTTGCTGATCTTTTTATCCTCTCTTCGCGGTATGAGGGTTTTCCAAATGTGCTTTTGGAAGCTGGAGCTTGCGGCATCTATTCTTTAGCCAATAATTGTCCTGGCGGAATTGATGAAATCATCATCGATCAAATCAACGGTGAAATATCAAACATTGAGAATTACGATGATTTTGCTGAAAAGATAAAACATGCAGTGCACAGAAGTAATAATAAAGAAGATATTAAAACTTCCATCAAATCTCGTTTTTCTAAAGATATTATTCTAAAGAAATATGAAGAGTTGCTCTGGAATATTTAAAATCCAAACTGATAAAAAAATCCTGAATACTAATTCAGGAATTTTTCTTTTGCAAAATCGAATACACGCTTGTCGATTGGTAGTGGGAAAGGATTTTCGCCATCCAAAGGAAACCATTCGGTTTTTTCGATGCACGGATCTAATATTAATTGATCTTGTTCATTCAGGATTTCAGCGAGATAATAAATCGTTATCAATTGCTCATTATCCCTGAATCTGGAAACCAGAAAATCATCCTGCGTGTAGAAATGCTCTGTAACATTAATATCAAGATTCAGTTCCTCTTGGAATTCTCGCTTCAAACATTCTATGGTGCTTTCGCCGAATTCTAAACCACCTCCAGGCAATTTGATGAGGAAATCTCCTGCATATTCCTCGTGCAGAGCAAGGATCTTATTATCCTTAATACAAAGCGCGTAAACACGAATGTTGATCTTATCTATCATAGTTGTAATTTGGAATGTCTAATTTATGGAAAATTATTTTTTCCAGGCAATCATCATTTCTCTTTTTCCTGGTGGGCCTTGTTTTTTCTCCACTTCGAAGCCTAATTCGATTAGATTTCTTCTAAAGCTGCCTTTCGATGCATAAGTGGTAAGCAAACTTCCTGATTTCATTTTTGATGCTACGATTTCTAATAATTCCATTTCCCATAGATCAGGCTGCACCCTTGCGCCAAAACAATCAAAATAAACCAAGTCGATAGGAGGAAGTTCTGCATCTTTAAGATCAAAAAAGTCTTTATTAATTTTTTTAAGGCTAAAATCGTTAATTAATTCATTAGAAACTTCCCAATCTAACTCGTGGATTTTCAATGATAAATCTTTGATAATATCGTTATGAAATAGTTCGGAATAAGCAAGTTTTGAAGCTTCTTCAAAAAAAATCGGATATTTTTCAATTCCAAAATAGTTGATTTTGTGATTTATATCATTTTTCAAATATTCATCAATTGTTACTAAAACATTAAGACCTGTTCCAAAACCGAGTTCTAAAATATTAATTTCGTAACTATTTATTAAATTTAGTCCATTTTTAATAAATACATGATTAGCTTCTTGCAGAGCGCCGTGTTTGGAGTGGTAAGTCTCTTCTAATCCATTGATTAATAAAGTTTTACTTCCGTCACTAGTCGTTATTAATTCTCTTTTCAAAGTATTTTTTTACAAATTTAACATTAATTTTTATTATTAAATATTTATTATATATTTGTAATACCTCAACAAAAAATTAAAAAATGATAATTCAAAAATCTACCAACCCAAGAATTTCAACATTTGATCCAAGTAATTTCTCATTTGGAAATACTTTTATCGATCATATGATAATCTGCGAATACGAGAACGGAAAATGGGGGGATCTACAGTTGATTCCTTATGGTCCAATCGGTTTTACCCCGGCTATGATGGGGGTAAATTACGGACAAGCGTGTTTTGAGGGAATGAAGGCTTATAAGGATAATGATGGGCAAGTGTTCCTTTTCCGCCCGGAAAAGAACTTTGAACGCATTAACAAATCCGCAAAAAGATTGGCTATTCCTGAGATTTCCGAAGAAATGTTCCTTGGCGGATTGAAAGCTTTGGTAGATATAGATAGAGAATGGATTCCACAAGGCGAAGGAATGTCTTTGTACATCAGACCGCTTTTGTTCGCAACTGAAGAAGCCTTGAAAGCTAGGATCTCCGAAAAATATATGTTTGCCATTGTAGCAACGCCTGCAAAGAGTTATTATACAGCTCCAGTTTCTGTGAAGATATCAGACCATTATTCCAGAGCGGCAAGTGGCGGTGTAGGTGCAGCGAAGGCAGCTGGAAACTATGCAGCTTCCTTCTATCCAACGCAATTGGCGATAGAGGAAGGTTATGATCAGATCATTTGGACAGACGATTGTTCTCACGAGTACTTTGAGGAAAGTGGAACGATGAATGTCTTTGTTAGAATCAACGATACGATCTACACACCGAAAACTTCTGATAAAATTTTGGATGGAATTACTAGAGATAGCTTCCTGAAACTTGCTGAAAGAAGAGGAATTGAAGTAGTTGTCGGAAATGTGAAGGTGACAGACGTTATCGAGGCACAAAGAAACGGAACTTTGAAAGAGGTTTGGGGCGTTGGAACTGCTGTGGTAACTAGTATCTTCGAAGCGTTGGGTTACCAAGGTGAGCATCTTGAGTTGCCTAGACTTTCTGATGAAGAGAGTTTTGCAGCACAACTTAAGAATGACCTTGTGAATATCCAGACCAACAATGCAGAGGATCCTTTTGGATGGAGAGTATTGGTGGAAGAAAATGTATACAGTGTATAGAATTAAATAAAAAGTAAAGTGAAAAGCAAAACCGGAAATTATCTTCCGGTTTTTGTTTTAATAACAATTAAGTCTTTGAAAATTCTTAATTTTGCCAAAGTTTTTCCAGATCAATTATTTTATCTTTCAGAAAAACGATTCTATTATGAAGAAACTGATCTACATCGCCTCATTCGCTATCGTTGCATCCTGCGCAAAGCAAAACCCCACACCAACACAAGGTGAGCAATATCTGTCTGCAAACGAGATGGAAGTTTCCAAAAACAGAACGAAAGACCTCAACAATCTCGAGAGGACCCAGATCCAAGATTGGATCAAGTCACAAGAGGTAAAATATTATCCGATGGGAATGAACTATTGGGTAAACATAGAAGGTCTGGAGAAGCAAGCTCGCAAAAACAACGGCGAAAAAGTTTCGTACCAATATGATATCTACGATTTTGACAGAACCAAGTTGTACGATTCATCCATTCAAAATACGGATGTGGAATTCGGTCATTTCAAAGAGATGGATGCCGTGGAAGATGTCATCCGTTATCTTAAAAAAGGAGAGGAAGCAGAAATCCTGGTGCCTTCTGTTTTGGCGTATGGAACTTATGGTGATGGTAAGAAGATCAGCAACGATATGCCTCTCATCATCAAAGTAAAAGTATTATAACTAACGACTATATTAAAAATGAAAAAAATTATAGCACTTTCTATAACATTATTAACATTATTAAATTGTAAAACATTGGAAATAGACAAAGAAGTTTATAAAAGTCTGCCAGACGGGCTTTATGGAAATTTTGTAACAAGCAAGGGAGAGATCTTGGTGAAATTCGAGGACGAGAAATCTCCTGTAACCGTTGCCAATTTTGTTGGACTTGCGGAAGGTAAGATCGAGAACAAAGCTAAGAAAAAAGGGGAACCTTTCTACGATGGTACCATCTTCCACAGAGTGATCAAAGATTTTATGATTCAAGGTGGCGATCCACAAGGAACTGGAATGGGAGATCCTGGATACAAATTTGCTGACGAGAGAAATGACCTTCAACACACAGGGAAAGGAATCCTTTCTATGGCGAATTCTGGACCAAATACCAACGGTTCTCAGTTCTTCATTACAGAGATCGCAACGCCTTGGTTGGACGGAAAACATACAATCTTCGGAAAAGTGGTAGGTGGAGAAGCAACTATCGATTCTATCGCAAACGTAGAAAAAGGACCTCAAGACAAACCTAAAACAGACGTTGTTTTGACAAAAGTTGCAGTATTCGGTAAAGGTGATGCTTATAAACATTACGATGCAGCGAAGATCTTCTCTGAAGGCAAAGCTAAGATCGAAGAAAAAAACAGAGCATATCTGGCAAAAGCGGAAGAGGAAAAAGCTAAGAAATTGGCTGAGTTCGCTGCGAACCAAGAAAAATTGGTCAATGATATGAAAGCTGGAATGCAATCTACGCCTTCTGGTCTTTACTATAAAATCACTAAAACTACCACTGGTGCAACGCCTACGCCGGGTCAAACAGTTGCTGTACATTATGCAGGAAAGTTGATCAACGGTGAGGAGTTTGATAACTCTTTCAAAAGAAATGCGCCAATCGATATTCCAATCGGTGTTGGTCAGGTAATCAAAGGTTGGGACGAGGGAATTCTTCTATTGAAAGAAGGAGAAACTGCAACATTGTTGATCCCACCAGCTTTAGGTTATGGAGAAAGAGGAGCTGGCGGTGTGATCCCACCAAACTCTTGGTTGATCTTCGACGTAGAATTGGTTAAGATCGGTGGATAATTCCAGGTCTTATCAAACAAAATAAAAAGGAGTGAAATTAATTTTTCACTCCTTTTTATTTATATTTTCAAGTCTCTTATGAAAGTAATTGGTAAGCTTTCTTCGCACCAGCTACGCAAGCTTCATAATGTTCTTCGGTAATTTTTTCATCAATAATGGATTTGAATTCCTGCCAATATGGTCCAGTATTCTCGCCATAAACTCCGAAGTAATTGAACTCTATATTCTCAAATTCTGGATTTCTTTTCAATTGTTTTGCGATGACATTTCCACCCAGTGTAGAACCTTCCATTACGTAAAGGGCGCCAAAAGCCTCAGCTTCGTTTTCCAGGTTTTGTGTGGGAACTTCGTTTTCTGTTTTGATATTTAAGTTATCAAGGTCAGTTTTAAGGGCTTCGATCTTGCTTCTTAATTCTAACTTCAATTCTGGATAATTTTGAAGTTGATCATGGATCTGAGGTTCGTATCTGCTGATCAGTTTGTAATTGTGGATCAAAAGTGTCTTGTAATCATCCAAAGTGTAGGATTTATCAAAGATCTTTTGGGATTGTAGTTTTGCCTCTGTATCGTCGTGTTGTTGTTTGGTTTGTTCTTTAAGAAATACTGAAATCATAGTCAGGTTTTTGAAATTTTAATATAAAGGTAGTTCCGATGCCGCTTTCGCTTTCGTAGCTGATTTCGCCACCCATTTTTTCCATTAGATGATGAACGATATTCAGACCGACACCATTTCCATTGAAAGCTTTTGCATTACTCATCCTGCTGAATATCTTAAACATCTTGCCAGCATCTTCTTTATCAATGCCAATTCCGTTATCTGATATCTTATAAGTTACACCAGTTTCGTAGACTTCACCAATGATTCTCACAGTAGGTTTTGATGATCTGGAAGAATATTTAATGGCATTGCCAATCACATTTCCAAAGACCTGATACACCATTGTGGGATCGCCCAAAACTTCAGGCGTATTCTCAATAATGATCTCGGTATGAGGCGAGTCAAAACTTATCTTGGATTCATCTGCCAATCTATTGATTAATGGATCAACTTCGATCTTTTTAAGCTCAATCTCAGATTTTTTAATCTTGCTGAGTTCCAATACATTTTTGATCATGTCACTCATAGAGTCTACTTGACCAATAATTGTATCTAAAAATTTCTGAGTTTTTTCATCAGGCTGCTGTAGTCTTTTCATCAATTGAGCATTGAGTTTGATGACTGTAAGCGGTGTATTGAGGTCGTGAGAAATGGTGTATGAAAAAGAATCCAATTCCTCATTTAGTTCTCTCAATTGATTATTAAGATCTACAATCTGAGCAGATTTTGTGTGAGAAGCTTTCAGAATTACAGATGTGATCCATTTTGCAGATTCTATCTCTCTTGTTTTCCAAGGAAGTGCTGTATCTTTTACATATTCCTTCCATACCTCGAATGATTTTCTTGGCGAGAATTTGATGATTTCTACACCATCTTTTATTTCAGAGACAGTTTCTTTCTCTGGATTTCCGGCCCATTTTATTTTTTGACCCTGTTCCTTTCTCATCCAGATCAGCATATCGGAAGTGTTATTTCCGAGAACACTGATGATGATTCCACAGCTGATTTCAGAATTATCCAATTCCAGACCACTGGTTTTACAGAACGTATTTGAGATAAATATATTTTCTTCTAAATCCTGGTTGGTATCTTTGCTCCAATTGATGATTTTATCAATATCTGACTGGTTTGGGACATTGCCATAGGTCAGGATTTCATTATTAATTTTAATAATCATTCCTTCTGCAGCACAGACATCCATAATATCTTTAATATTATTGTTCAGAGCTTTCGCAAAATTTTCTTCGCTCAAAAGATTCTGACGAAGCGAAATATTACTAAGATTACTTTTTTGATAATCTGCCAAAGTTTGTAAGGATCTGTAAGAACCATAAGCATTGGCTGCAGTTCTGGTAAGTGTTTCCACCAAAAGTCTGGACTGCAGATCAAGGTGTTTCGGCTCTGCGTTCTGGCATGCCACCATTCCCCACAGAACACCATTAACAATGATCGAAGCACTGAAACTGGATTCTACGCCAGCATTTTTTAGATATTGACGATGAACTGGAGAAGACGATCTAGTAACGCTATACGTTAAATCAATATTTTCTTTCTGAACACCATAGATAGGGTAGGTTTCACCAGAAACATGAGAGGTGATTCGGACTGTGTTTTTTAGGTAAAGTGCTCTTGCCTGCGCAGGAATATCAGATTCCGGATAATGAAGGTGAAGATAACTCTCTAAGCCTGGCTTTACAGATTCCTCTATCACTTCGCCACTGCCATCGTAAAGAAATTGGTAGATCATTGCGCGGTCAAAATCGATAACGTTTTGAACTTCGTGCAGTAAAAGTTTCCAAATATTCTCATCGTTTGACATTTTGAGAATATTCTGAATGGCTTTGTATTCCTGATTGATCTTATGGTTTGGAATTACCTTCTCGATTTCGTAAAAAGTAAAACCTTGATTTGTATGGATAGAAAGTGTAAAATCTTCTTCCTTAAAATTGATATGCTGAATCGCTAGTTCCTGATTGTCTGAAAAATTATCCCAATTGACATCAAGTTCAAGCTGATCAAATAAAACTTTTACATCCTGACCTAGTACAGACTTGGCCTCCAAGGAAAAAAGATGCAAAATGTTTTCACTATAGAAAGTGATTTTGGAATCTTTTGCACCTAAAAGATATCCGTATTTTTGAACTTCTCCACAGATATGAATCGGTTCTTGGTCGCAATTAATATATTCCTTTGGATACATTCGGTTTATACTGTTTTAATGATATTCTTTGTTATTCCAAAGTAAAATATACGTATGTTAATTATGTAAAGATATAAAATTAAAATCTTTTTTTCAGCTGATTTTACACATACAGCATAATTCTAAATTGCCAAATATAACTATCTGAAAATAAATCAAATATATACATCTATTATTTAATAAAATAAAAAAAGATGCCAATTTTCAAAGACATCTTTACAATAAAATCGTAGTTTTTATCTATTTCATATCGTACATCATCAAAGCTGTGATCAGTTTTGGCTCAATTAATGTACATTTTGGTGGCATTTTGATTTCTTTATCAGAGATTTTCAACAGGTCATTGAAACTGATAGGGTAGATGCCAAATCCAACTTTATACTCTCCGGAGTCCACTTTTTCTTTAATCTCGGTAATTCCTTGAGTATCAGATGTACCTTTCAGATAAGTGATCTTGTCTGTATGTTTTGCATTTTCTATTCCAAATATTTTTTCGAAAATGTACTTATCTACCAAATGATGATCTAGGTCATTTTCATTTTTGAGTTCCTCACGGATGTTATGCTTCACATGCAAACTGTAAAATCTACCGCCCAAATACATACTAATATGGAATTTCTGCGAAGGGAAATATGGAGCTTCTCCTTTATCGTGAATCTGGAAATCTTCCTTCAGTTTATCAAGAATCTCTTCGTGTGACAAGCCGTTTAGATCATTCAGAAGGCGATTGTAATCATTAATTTTGATGGATTGGTTGGAAACAATAAAGCTGTAAACAAAGTTGTAATGCTCCGTGCCGTGAGACCTTTTGTATTTATCTCTTTGTTTTTTAGCATATTCTGCAACGGAACCAATTCTATGGTGTCCATCTGCTATGTAAAAAGAATCAATAGGATCCAAAACCTCTTTGAACTGCTGAAGTTTCAATCGGTTATCAATTCTCCATATTTTATGTTTTACACCTTTTTCGTCTTTATAATTGATGATTGGCACATTCTTCTGCTCATGCGTCATCAGCAATTCAACTTTGGAATTCGCGTGATAAGTAAGTAAAACTGGTTCTGCCTGGATATTAACTTTTTCCAGATAGTGCGCCATCTTCATTCGACGCTCAGTGATTGTAGATTCGTGTTTTTTTATTTTTCCATCCCAGAAATCATCTACACTTACAAGACCAAGAAGTCCTCGAAAACTGCTTTTATCAGGCAAAGTCTGCTCGTATAAATAATAAGAAGAATCGTCCTGAGTCAGCTTTTTCTCCTCGAGAAGTTCCTCGTAATTAGATCTGATCTTTCTGAAGTTTCTGTCAATATCTTTAGATTTGCTTACGACAGCAGGTTTGATCATTTGAATATATGAGTTCTCCTGCTGAGATTTTTTGTTGATCTCTTCCTGAGTAAAATTATCCAAGGAATAGGTCGGAAAAATATCCACAAAATCGTGGTTCGGTCTGATTCCTTTAAATGGTTTAAATACTGGCATATTTATATTTGGTCTTTCAGTTTAATAATTTGAATTGCTAACTCTTCCCCAATTCTATTTTGCGCATCTATCGTATTCCCGCCAACGTGTGGAGACAGTGACATTCCCGCATTCATAAGGATTTCAACTTCCGGCGATGGTTCTTTTTCGAAAACATCAAGTGCAGCTCCGGCTAATTTTCCATCTTCAATCGCATCGATCATAGAGACTTCGTTGATGACGCCGCCTCTTGCAGTATTGACGATGAACACGCCGTCTTTCATCTTTGCAAACTCATTGGTGTCAATTAGATATTCGTCAGTCAATCCCGTATTGAGACTTATGAAATCCGAATGTTCCAGAACTTCATCTAAAGTTACTGATTTAATTTCGAAATTCACAGTTTGTCCATCGAAGAAACTGATTTCGATATTGCTTGTTTTCGGAGTTCTGTTGTAAGCTAAGATTTTCATTCCCAAAGAAATACCAATCTTAATGACCTCAATTCCGATGTTTCCCATCCCGACAACACCCAATGTTTTCCCGGAAAGTTCTGAAGCATTATTGAAGGATTTTTTCAGCGCATTAAAATGAGTTTCACCTTCCAAAGGCATCAACCGATTGCTCTCGTGAAGAAATCTCGCCAATGAAAAGAAGTGCGCAAAAACGAGTTCTGCAACAGATTTGCAGGAAGCTTTTGGCGTGTTGATGATGTAAAGGCCTTTATCAATGGCATATTCTACATCAATATTATCCATCCCGATGCCACCACGTCCAACTATCTTGAGGTTTGGACATTCGTCTATCAGATTTTGTCTTACCTGCGTAGCGCTTCTTACCAGCAGAACATCCACATTATTTTCATTAATGAATTTGCTGAGATGCTCCGGCGAAACACGGCTTTCCAAAACCGTGATATCGGCGTCTTTCAAAAGTTGAATTCCCGATTCGGAAATCCCATCATTGGCTAATACAATCATGTTTAATTCAAAAATGCTTTTATAATTGAGTTTCCTTGAAATGTTTGAGGTAAATTTCAAGGTGTGCTAAGATACGATATTTTCCCAAATTAACATTCAATTAACAAAAAAACGTCTTCAAACAAATTGAAGACGTTTCTATTTTATGATAAGAAAATGTTAAATACTTTTCATCACATCCACCAAAACCTGCACGCTTTCGATTGGCATTGCGTTGTAGATGCTCGCTCTGTAACCGCCAACACTTCTGTGGCCATTCAATCCGCTGATTCCGGCTGCTTTCCAGGCTGCATCAAAAGCTTCCTGTTTGGATTCGTCTGTCAAAGTGAAAGTCACATTCATAAAAGAACGGTCTTCGATGGCAGAAACACCTTGGAAGTTTGGATTGCTGTCAATCTCGTCGTAAAGCAATTTAGCTTTAGCATTGTTTCTTGCTTCAGCAGCTGCAATTCCGCCATTTTCTTCCAAATGTTTTAATGTCAAATAAGACGCATAGACTGCAAAAACAGGCGGCGTGTTGGACATTGATTCTTTATCGATGTGAACGGCATAATCCAAATAAGTTGGAATCGATCTTCCTGTTTTTCCAAGAATCGATTTTTTAACAACAACCAAGGTTGCACCAGCTGGACCCATATTTTTCTGAGCACCTGCATAAATCACATCGAACTGAGAAAAATCCAATTCTCTACTGAAAATATCAGAAGACATATCGCAAACCAAAAGCGTATCCACTTTCGGGAATTCCTTCATCTGCGTTCCAAAAATCGTGTTGTTGGATGTGCAATGGAAATAATCGTACTCCGAACCAACTTTAAATTCTTTCGGAATGTAAGAATAGTTAGCTTCTTTGGAAGTTGCCACAACATCTATATTTCCAATCATCTTCGCTTCTTTAATTGCGCCTGCCGCCCAAGTTCCGGTGTTGGTGTAAGCTGCTTTTCCATCCACAGAAAGAAGGTTGTAAGGAACCATCAAAAACTGAAGACTTGCGCCACCTTGCAAATACAAAACTTCATAATCGTCGCCCAGATTCATCAATCTTTTTACGATAGCACGAGCCTCGTCCATTACTGCAACAAAATCTTTGCTTCTGTGCGAAATTTCCAAAAGCGATAATCCTGAATCATTAAAATTAAGAATTGCTTCTGAAGCCTTCTGGAAAACTTCCTGAGGTAAAATACTTGGACCTGCGCTGAAATTATGTTTTTTCATTCTATAGTTTATTTTGTTTTGGTGATAATTTGGTGTTGTGATTCTAAGTTATTCGTTGTGAAGGAATGCTTTTTTAGCCAAAAGTTGTTCTTCGGTTTCCACATTGTCTTCATCCGGAACGCAGCAGTCCACAGGGCAAACTGCAGCACACTGAGGCTCCTCGTGAAAGCCTTTACATTCGGTACATTTGTCGGTTACTATGAAGTAATAATCATCTGCAACAGGTTCCTGAGCAGCGTCTGCACTCACAGAAAGTCCGGAAGATAGAACCACCATTCCTTTCAGTTCTGTACCTTCGGATGCTTTCCAATCTACTGCTCCTTCATAGATGGCGGTGTTCGGACATTCCGGTTCACAGGCGCCACAATTTATACATTCATCAGTTATCTTGATAGCCATTGCTATTTTATTTTTAATTTTGTGCAAAATTACAAAAAAAAAGCCAGCTATGCTGAACGAAAACAAAATTTTGGGACTCGAAAAATTAGGAAATTTCATCAATGATTTTATTCATAAAGATGATGAAAATTACAATGAGAAAGAAGAGCGATTGGCTTATCTGATGAAGCGTTCTGAGATTGAAAATCCTTGGTTTACTTTGGAAAATCAACGTTACAACCTGAAACAATGGGCAGGCCTTTTCACGAAAGAAAATATTGAGAACTGGTTATCCAAATATGAATTATCAAATACGCCAAAAAGGGTAGGACTGATTCTGGCAGGAAATATCCCGATTGTTGGTTTTCACGATATTATTTCTGTGGTTTTGAGCAATCATATTCCAATCATCAAATTATCTTCGAAGGATAAATTGATGTTGCCATTTCTATTAGAACTTTGGAAAGAGTTTTCTAATAATGAAATTGAATTTGAAATCGTTGAAAGACTGGAAAACTTCGATGCGGTGATTGCGACCGGAAGTAATAATACGGCGAGATATCTGGAATATTATTTTAAAAATCACCTGAGTATCATTAGGAAAAACCGAACATCCATCGCAGTTTTGAAAGGTGACGAAACGGTGGAAGAACTTCAGCTTTTGGCGGATGATATTTTCAGATATTTCGGATTGGGTTGCAGAAATGTGACCAAGCTTTTGCTTCCAAAAGAGATGAAAGTCGATGGTTTGTTTGAAAATTTTGTAAAATATCAAAATGTCATCAATCATAACAAATACGCTAATAATTACGATTACAATCGCGCGGTCTATCTTTTGAATCAAGACCTTTTTTGGGATAATAATTTTGTGATGCTGAGAGAGGATGAGAAGTTGTTCAGTCCATTGTCAGTGGTCAATTTTTCACGATATGAAACTTTGGAAGATGCGAAGCAATTTGTGGAAGATAACAGAGAAGAGATCCAAGCAATTGTTGCAAAACCTGAGTTGGGATTGGATTCCATCGGTTTTGGAGAAACACAAAATCCTTCTTTGAATACCTATGCGGATGATGTGGATACGATGGCTTTTTTGAGTGTGATTTAATCAATTATAATATTTTTTTTATTCTTAATACAAAACGGACTCGAAAGTTTCCGTTTTTTTTTTATGTCTGGATATTCCTAACTCAACCTATAATAATACTTTTTAATAATGAAAATCAGAGTTTTAGTAATATTTTTTTTAATTCATTTTCAACTAACTACAAACCGTGATTTTTGAAATTTACTCTTTTATGGTGGTTTTTTGCATTGCTTATGATTCTACATTTGCTAAACAATTAACCAATTAAATTTTATTATTATGAAAACAATTATTATCGGTGCTATTGCGCTAATGACCATGAACTTCTCATTTGCACAATCTAATGTGGATCTAAGTGCACAAATTGGAAACCTAAACACAGCTACTGTGGATCAAACAGGTTTTATGAATGTAAACGTCTTATTGCAAGATGGTAACCGTAATGATGCGGACATCGACCAAGTAGGATGGGTAAACACCAATTTGGCGGTAAGCCAAGGAAATCGTAACTCTATTGACGTTGAACAGTGGGGAATCGGAAACTCCAACTCAACTTTGCAATTTGGTAACAGAAACTCTGCTCAGACTTTGCAAGTGGGATTGTGGAATGATGTAGATCAAATACAAATCGGAAGAAGAAATGACGCTTCTGCAACTCAGTTAGGAATTGGAAACTCTATCAGCCAATATCAAGACGGTAGAAGAAACTCTGCAACTGCAATCCAAGTTGGTGTAGACAACACGATCGGACAAGAGCAATATGGCAGAAGAAATGATGCGTACGCTTTGCAAATCGGAGCTGACAACACCATTCACCAATTGCAGGACGGAAATGACAACAGTGCAAGTCATATTCAATTAGGAAGTGACAACTATGCAGATTCTCATCAGTATGGTAATGACAACTCCAATATGGGATTGCAAGTTGGTACCGGAAACGAATTGTACCAATATCAATATGGAAATGACAACACGGCTCTGGACATTCAAATGGGCGATTCTAACTACACAGATGTAACACAAACCGGAACTTCTCACTTCCATTTTGGAATGCAAGCAGGTAACAACAACTCATTGGTTGTAAATCAGTCTAACTAAAAGTAACAATTAGCTTTAACCTTCAGATGAGAGAACTTGGTTTCTCTCATCTTTTTTTGTTTAAATATCAATCTAACGGAAAACCGTGATTTTTGATTTCTAACGGCTACTGGTGTTTCGCACAACCACCGTGGATTGTAACTTTATAAAAAAATGATGAAAAAAATATTTTACATATTACCTTATGTAGCATCGTTGCTTTTTTCAATATCCATCAAGTCTCAGGAGATCGACTGGGGACAGATCAATAGCAATAATGCTTTCAACATCATCAATATTCAAAATCCGGATAATGGATCATACGATGCAACGATCCAAATTGGTAATCACAACAGCACGGAACTTCTCATCAATGAAAGAACTAAACTTTCCGTCGCACAAATCGGTGATTACAACAAGCTTCTTTTCAATAATTCCTTCACCGAGACCAAGGTCAACAACAGCATCACGACGCAAGGTCATAACAACATCATAGACATCACGGGAAGCAATAGCATTTCGGATGATATGAAAATCAATGTGAAAGGTGACAACGTGACCATCTTTATGAGAAACTATTAAAATCATTAAAAATGAAAAATCTATATACCCTGATGTTTTCCGCTTTTATTTTATTTCCTTTTCTCAAAATGAAAGGTCAGGACGATAAAAAGATTGTGGCGAAAATCGAAAGTAAAAACACAGAAGGCCAGATAAAGCTGAGCGCTGTCGTGACCAACAATTCTGATACCTATCAGGAACTCAACTATCTTTTGATTTCTATTAAAAAAGGCAACGGCGGAAATATTTCCAACAACAAACAAAGTGGCAAGTTTTCTATCAATCCATCCGAAACGAAAAAACTGTCCGAGATCAGCGTGAATCTCAATAGCAAAGATGCGCTGAAAACCTTTCTCTACATCCGAGACGAGCAAACCAAAACGCTCATTTCAAAAGATAGCCTTGTCGTTAATTCCAATGATTTCCAGCAAACTGCAAGAAAACTGGAAGAGGAAAAATATTCTGAGCTGAAAGGTCTTACGATTGATGAGACCAAAAGCAAAATCGGGAAGGATTTCTATGACGCCTTTTATATGCAGTACAACCAACTGACGGAGAAAAGCAATTACACGATCACCATCAGCGAGCTACCGTCCAGAGGAACCACAGGACAAATCATCGTAACCATAGATGATAAGCAGATCTACAGCTTTTTCACCAATCCGAATGAAGATTATTTGAAAGAACAATTGGCGATGACTTTTCGAAATATCAAAGACTATAATGCCAAGAAAAATCTGATCAGAAATGAATTCCTATACTAAAAACTATTGCTATGAAAACACTATTAATGTTAATGATCACCGTGATGGGATTCCTTTCCCTCTCGGCGCAACAATTGGTTTACAAGCCCATCAATCCTGCATTTGGAGGTGACACTTTCAATTATCAATGGTTGTTGAGTTCTGCCAATGCTCAGAATCAATTTGATGACGACAAGAGTGATTACAGAAATCTTCTGGATGATATGAATTCTTTGAGCGGTTTTACAGACAGTCTCAACAGGCAGATTCTGAGTCAGCTTTCTCAGAAACTTTTCGAAGATCAATTTGGGGATGGACCGCTGACGCCAGGAAACTACACATTTGGATCCTTGTTTCTGGAGGTCAATCAGACTTCGCAAGGATTGCTGATCAACATTTTGGACACCAATACTGGTCAGCAGACAGAGATTGTCATTCCGAAGTAAAAACTAAAAACCAACCCAATGAAATCAATTATTAACCATAGAAACTTTGCAGGTGTGATTCTGTTTGCACTGATGCAGAGTTGCAGTTCGCTTTTCAACTTGCCATCCAATAGTGAGAAATCTACAATGGGCGAAGTGACTTCCTACACCACGGAACTCAAAAAACTGCCTCCACCAAAAGAAAAAATTGTCATCGGTGTATACAAGTTCCGAGATCAAACAGGACAATACAAACCTTCGGAAAACGGAAGCAACTGGAGTACGGCAGTTCCACAAGGCACAACAACGATCCTTATAAAAGCGCTGGAAGACAGCAAATGGTTTGTCCCAATAGAAAGAGAAAACATCGCGAATCTCCTTAATGAAAGACAAATCATCAGATCCACAAGACAGGAATATTTGAAAGAAGCTGACAAAAATGTGCAATCACTTCCGCCACTTTTGTACGCTGGCATTTTGCTGGAAGGTGGTGTGATTTCTTATGATAGCAATGTGATGACAGGCGGAATTGGCGCCAGATATTTTGGAATTGGTCTGTCGTCGCAATATCGTCAGGATCGGATCACGATTTATCTGAGAGCGGTCTCTACGCTGAATGGCGAAATCCTGAAAACCGTTTACACTTCAAAAACAATTCTCTCGACAAGCGTGAATGGAAACTTTTTCAGATATATCGATACAGAAAGACTTTTGGAATCGGAAGTTGGCGTTACCCAAAATGAGCCAGTGCAATTGGCGGTGACAGAAGCGATTGAGAAAGCCGTGAAATCACTCATCGTAGAAGGCGTTCGCGATAAAATCTGGGGAAGTGCCATTCAGGATCCGACAACTTACAAAGCTTTGATCGAAAAATACGAAACTGAACAAGAAGATAATGACAAGCGGATCATCGGAAACAAATATCCGAACAACTACCGTCAAAAAGTAGCGCTGTTTGCCAATGTAGAAGGACAGCAGATCAAAGGTGATTATGTGAATCCCAAGGCTAGTGTCGGTTTCAAATTGGGCTTGAAATATTTTCTAAGCGATCACATCAATGTGGAACTCAACGCCAATGTCTTGACACTTCGGAATCAAAATATCCTGGCCAGAACTTTTCTTGTTTCTGAGGTCAATTTGGAATATCTGATGCTCCCAAAGTATAAATTATCACCATTCCTCTATGCAGGTGGCGGATCTATGTTTTCTGAAAATCAAAATTTCTTCAAAGCACAATTCGGTGGCGGACTGGAATATCTGATGGACAAGAACTTTGCCATTAGACTTTCCTCTCAATATGACCTTGGCTTCACAGACAATTGGGACAGATTGGTCAACGGCAAACAAAAAGATCAAGCAATCCGTGTGGCACTGGGAATCAATTTTTATCTCGGAAAAAAATAAAAAACTACAATTATGAAAACTATTATAAAAATCACAGTCTTCTTCATTTTCTCGATCTTCCTGATTTCTTGTAATGAAGAGTTGGTAGAGGAAACACAATCCGGCATTCTCAAAGGGAAAGTCGTAAGAAGAGGAAGCAATGAACCGCTGGCAAATGTCAAAATATTTACAACACCTACAACGAGCACGGTTTTCAGTGCACAAGATGGAACTTTTGAAATCAAAGATATGCCGATTGGTAATTATTCCGTAAAAGCCGAACTGACGGGATTTCTCACTAATTTTCTAAGTGTCAATATGCAATCACAAGATCAAATTGTGACGGTCGTATTTGAAATGGACGATGACGAATCTCTAAACACAGCGCCATCTGTTCCGACTTTGCTCAGTCCTACAGATAATTCGGAAAATCAACCTTTGGAATTGGAGTTGACTTGGAACACGACAGATCCAGACAGTCTTGATGTTTTGAAATACAGATTGATCGTTAAAAATAATCTCAACACCAATGTTCTGGAATTGAAAGATCTTCTGGATAAACATTACACTTTGAAAGATCTCAAATTCGGTGTCAGCTATTTTTGGCAAGTTGCTGTTTCAGATGGGATTCATCCGGAGGTTTTCAGTGCTGTAAGTAAGTTTACAACAAGCACAACGCCTGCAAACAGATTTCATTTTGTAAGAAAACAATCTGGGAATTTATATATTGTTTCGACGAATGAAGCTGGAACAAGTTTTGACTTCACGGCGCTTTCCTACAACAGCTGGCGACCAAGAAAAAATAACAATGCCGGCGTCATCGCTTTCCTCAGAACGGAAGGTGGAAACACGCATATTTTCACAGCCAAGCCAGATGGATCGGGAGTTTTCAAAGTAACGACTGTTCCTGTTTCGGGTTTCAATAATTATGAATTGGATTTTGCGTGGAAAACGAATGGGAAAGAATTGATCTACGCTAATTTTGATAAGCTTTACAGAATCAACAAAGACGGAAGCGGACAAGAATTGATTTACACAACGCCCGATGGAAGCATTATTTCAGAATGTGATTGGAGCTATGACAGCAGTAAGATTGCAATCAAAACAAATGACTTCAATGGTTACAACACCAAGATTTATGTAATCGATATGCTCGGCAATACGCTCAAAACAGTTTTGGCGGGTGTTTCTGGTGGAAGTGGCGGTCTGGATTTTTCTGTAGATGGTAATCTTTTGGTCTATTCACACGATGTTTCTGGTTACCAGGATGGGAACTACAGACAACTGGATTCTCATATTTTCATTTACAATTTGACGGATAATTCCGTACGTGATATTTCCGCAGAAAGTGAAAAAACAAATGGAACCAACGATCTGGATCCGAGATTCTCGCCAAACAATGCACAGGTAATTTTCACAAACACATCTAATGATGGTATCTCGCAAAAAACAATAATGATGATAGATTTAAGTAGCTCAGAATCTGATCTGGAAAGAACAACCCTTTTTAGTAATGCAGAAATGCCGGATTATGAGTAAAAATATATTACGATTTTTGTAATAGGAAAGAATTTCTGGGCCGGAGCAAAAGGTTTTTGAAATTCTTTTTTTTTGTTTAATGTTTTCTTACTGCAAAATGTGATTTTCTATGGCGTATTTCACAACACCTGCAGAGTTTTTCACGTTCAGTTTCAATAAGATTTTTTTTCGATGGGTTTCCACCGTATTGATGCTGATGAAGAGCGTTTCGCAAATCTGTTTGCTACTCATACCGTCGCAGATCAGTTTCAGAACTTCCATTTCCCGTTTGGTAAGACAGTGACTAGGAACTTTGCTATTAACTTCGATATGACTAAGGAAATTCATCATTTGATCTTTTGCAAAATCGCAGATGTAAACAAGACCGGATCTCAAAGCATCGATAGATTTTACAAACTCTTGATAGCCACAATTAATATCCAAATAACTTTTGATTCCTTTCTCAAATAGTTTTCTGATTTCTGCCACTTTGAAGCAATTTCCGATGACAATGATTTTGATATTCTCATATTTACAAACCAGATTCTGCACCAAGTTGTACATTTCTGTCAGCACCACACAGTTGGATCCCAACATTAGGAATTCCGGCGGCTGGTAGTTGAGATGTTCGTAGAGTTTTTCAGTGGAATTGCAGATGTGTACAACTTCGAAGATTTGCCCATCTGTAAGGAGTTTTGAGAGTCCTTCTGCGTAAAAGACGGGCTCATCAAAAATAATTAATTTTGGTTTCATAAGTATTAAGTTTTTTGGATGGTTAGTATTCAAATATAATAAAAAATACGTTCTATTCCTAAAATTATTTTCTTAAAATCTACGATTAGTATTGATTTTTTTTAGTTCTCAATAGTCGTTAATAAAAACAATGAAATAGTTGAAGAACAAACTAATATCAGTTGATCGCGGTTTGAGAAAATCCTGGAGCTAATTGACCAATTTTAATATGTTAAATTGATGATAAGTTGACAGATTGATTATCGAAAATCAAGCGCACATTAGGTAAAGAAAATTAACCAATGGAAGATTCAGGAAAAAGAATTTCTGAGCCGGAGCAAAGGTCAGTGAAACTCTCATTTGGAATTTATCCTAACATGTGGTTATCCATAGCATACTTTACGACACTCGCGGAATTTTTCACATTGAATTTTAATAATATTTTTTTGCGATGTGTCTCCACGGTGTTAATACTGATAAACAGTTTTTCGCAAATTTTCTTGCTACTCAGCCCGTCACAGATCAACTGTAAGACTTCCAGCTCCCTTTTGGTAAGTGCTTCTTTTAATTGATAGCCATACTGATTTTTTTTATGACTTAGAAAATCCATCATACGCTCCTTTGCAGAATCACAGATATAAATCATTCCCGAGTTCAGCGCGCTAAAAGATTTTACAAGTTCATTGTATCCGCAATTAATATCCAGATAACTCTTAATCCCTTTGTCAAAAAGTTTTCTGATCTCAGACATTTCGAAAAAATTACCGATGACAATAATTTTGATATTATCGTGTTGACTTACCAAATCTTGTATCAAAGTGTACATTTCGGTTAGCGCCAGGCAGTTAGATCCCAACATCAGGAATTCTGGAGCTTGATTGTTAAACTGTTTGGAAAGTTCTTTATAGGAATTGCAAATGTACACCAAATCAAAAATTTGCCCATCAGTAAGGCGTTTAGAGAGGCCTTCGGTATAAAAAACCTGCTCATCAAAAATGATTAGTTTTGTTTTCATAGATTTTGTGTTTTTATTTGGCTGTAATCCAAATGTAATAAAAAATACTTATAATATTGAAATTATTTTCTTAAAAACAACTGCTTTATATTAATTTATTTAACGAATAGAAAAATAGATTATGTTTTTAATAATCAGCTGAACCACTGACTATCCGTACTGCTGTAATATCAAAACAAGAAGTGTTGGCAATATTCTCTATTATTTCATATTAACATAAAGTCATCTCTATCACCTCAATTGAATAAAGACAAGGACACCGATAATCTGTACAAAAGAAAAGACCGTAACAAACGTTACGGTCTTTTTCATTTCTAGCAATAGAAGCATTTTTTATTTTAAGGTTGTCCACTGCCGCCAGCCGAACCATAGATTTGTCCTGTCGCAAAACTGCCAGTGTCATCTGCAAACTGAACAAAAATAGAAGCCAGTTCTGCAGGCTGTCCTGGTCGTCCCAATGGGGTGTCGCCACCAAATTCCACCAGCTTATCCTGAGTCTGCCCGCCACTAACTTCGAGTGCTGTCCACACTGGTCCGGGTGCAACGCCATTCACGCGAATCCCTTTCGGTCCTAATTGTTTTGCTAAAGATTTGACATAACTCGTGGTCGCTGCCTTAGTCTGTGCATAGTCATAAAGATCAGCAGAAGGATCATACGCCTGAACTGATGAGAGTCCAATAATACTGGAACCCGGTTTCAAATGGGGTAGTGCAGCTTTGATAATCCAGAATGGTGCATAAAGATTCGTCTTCATCGTGCGGTCAAAATCTTCTGTACTGATGTCCAAAATCGATTGGTTGCTTTTTTGATGACCGGCATTATTAACCAAAATATCCAGCCCGCCCAACTGGCTCACAGCTTCTGAAACCAACTTCTGACAAAACGCTTCATCACGCAGATCGCCTGGGATTGCTACAGCTTTTCGGCCTGCTTTAATGATTAAATCTACGACTTCTCTCGCATCAGATTCTTCGTCCGGCAGGTAATTAATCGCAACATCGGCACCTTCTCTGGCAAAAGCAATGACGGCTGCACGGCCAATCCCGGAATCTCCACCCGTTACAAGCGCTTTTCTGCCTGTCAGTCTTCCTGATCCCACATAGCTTTCTTCACCGTGATCCGGCACAGGATCCATCTTGGCTGCTAAACCGGGAAATGGCTGAAACTGTTTGTTGAAAGGTGGTTTGGGATGTTTTGTAGTTGGATCTTCCAGGTGCGAATGGCTTTCGTTCAGTGTAGATTCCTCCTTTGCATTTTCCTGCTCCTCAGCAGATTCTTCAGGGGTAATGATATCCAATAATTTGTCGAGTGCTTCTCGTCTTGTGATTTGATCGTCCATATAAATTGTGATTTGGTGTGAATATTTTGATTTAAGTTTTATCTTAAGCAATCAACATTCCAAGTTGGCGCTGCTACAGATTATCCAACATTTTTTCTAAAATCTGTGATCGCGACAAACAGTTCCTCGGCATCTACAGTCAGTTCCGAAGCAGTGAGGCTGATTGGCAGAATTCCATCGGCATTGGCAAGTCCATTGGTGACCATTCCTGATAATTTCTTTTTGATTAATGGAAGATAACTTTCTGCATTATTCACCGTCAATGTCACCAAAGTATCTGCACCCACTTTTTCTAAATTAACAGACATAATATCATTCCAGAGGATCATTCCTGCAGCTTTACTTAGGGCGGTTGTTTTTGAAATGATGCCTTCGTTGCTGAGTACGACCAAAGGTGACTTATCCCTCAGTATAAATAATTTTTTAAGAATCACGATCGCTAATATTAAAATGAAAACACCCGAAACTGCCGCCAGCTTAGCACCTACCTGGCCATCAAACAAGCCAATGCCATAGAGGAATGTGGCGACTAAAACGACTAATATTCCTGCACAAATCAGGATTAGATTCATTGATTTTTTTCGGTCTCTGTAAAATTCCATAGTGGTGGTTTAAATTAAAGTTTGATTTATTTCCAGTCGACATTCAGTTTGTTTTCGTTGGCGAAGACTTTGCCGGTTTCCATCAGATCGGTGTACATCTGTTCAAATTTTGCCCCATACTTTTGTTCTATCGATTGTGCCAACGCGGTTTTCTGAGCTTCATCCGCTTTGCTGTCACAGAGTTTTGCATAACTAGTGTACTCGTTTTTACAAACCGGAATCACGAACTCATAAAGTGCAATAGACTTTTCCTTAATGGCTTTTCGGTCCTCAGAACTGGCATTCAGCGCTTTGATATCATTGAGCGATTTTTCCATGTACAGGATGTTATTTTGAACTAATTTTCCGGCTTCGTCACCATTCTTTTTGCTGGATGGGATGTCGGGGAACTCAGTAGTTTCATCATTGATATGTTTTGCCAAAGTTGGGGTTGCAAAATCACTGATGGTATTCGTATTTAGAATAGCGGTGGCGAAAAATTTGTCCGCTGGTTCTGCACAAGAGTGTAAGGATAAAGTGAAAATGACAAGTAATGCCAATGCGCCATAATAGCTGAATGTTTTGCTGATGTTTTTCATAATGTTTATTGATATTTAAAGTTTCTGATTGATATTAATTCTGAATTTTATAAAGCTAATTCCGTGTGAAAATGCTGATGTCTATTGAGAAAACATCTTCAATAATTAAGCTGAGACTGTCAGCAAAATTCAGACCTCCGAAGGATTTCAGAAAAAGTAATTACCTAATGGCTTCATTCTCCGCTGTCTTTTTTTCGACCTGTATGTACATTCAGATAAAGGGAGTGTAAAATTGGTAAATGATCAGACTCAACTTTTTATTTTCCGAATAAAACTTCAACTTCAAAATTTTAACAAGAATCCATTGCTGTGTTAATTTTTTAAATATATTTGTAAGACACACAAATGATATTCTGATGATTCCTAAATCCCAAATCTGCCTTTCTTGGGCAGCAATTTCACATCCACAAAAATGCTCTCTTCAAATTATCCGACTCAAATATCATCCTATTCTTATGTAATAATGGGATGATGTGAAGCCCGATTGGGAGATGGTAAGTCTTGTAATATTCCTTTGGTGTGTACTCAAAATCATTTATTAATAACTTAAAAAACCATAGAGTATGGCTTTAGAAAATTTAATCAGCGTAGAGTTCACTAATGCAGAACTTGCACAATTAGACACAGCATTTAGCACCATAGAGACGGTGCTGCAAGGCAAAACCATCAATCTGACGCCCGAGCAGAGACAACAGTACGGCAGCATCGCCGAGCAAAACAAACTCTTTGTCAATAAGGCCAAAAGCTACATGGAGCAATACCCACAGTATGTCCCTCCATTTTTGGACAAAGCCGAGTATGACAAAGATTTTGCGGCAAGGCAGCAGCTGGAAAGCAGAATGCAAAAAATGAACTCCCTCACCGAGCAACTGTCGGACACCAAGATTCTGCTGGATTTTGACAACTATCACAACTCGCTGACCTTCTACCGAAATGTGAAATACCTCTCCAGCGAAAACGTACCGGGAACCAATGTGATCTACGACGATATGAAACAGTTTTTTATCGCGCCACCGTCCACCATTCCTGGAGAATCTGAATAATAGATTGACTCCCGAGGGGGGTGGTTCGGGAGGGGGGGGTACCCCCGGTTCGGAACCACCCATCACCCGGTTCTGAAATGGTTGCACCCGGTTCCGAAGTACCCCAGACCCCTTGCCTAAGTGGTCACCACCACTTACCCAACCACCCGCAGCCGGTCAATAACCACCCGAGACCACCTCGGCAACCGCCTGCAACCGGTTATGGAAGTGGATAAAGGTGCTTCTGAACCACCCGCAACCACTTGACCAACCACCTTTAGCCACTTGTGAAGTGGGTGGAGGTGGTTTCTTAAAAGAAAAATAAAAAGACATTCTGAGATAATCTTTAGAGTACCGTATTACACATAAAGAAATTATTGTTTTTGGATACTTGCCTCGTAGTGGCAACCTGTTAATAGAAAACAAATATCATTTTAAAACCAGCTCCGTAGGAGCGACCTGTTAATAACACAATATGGCAAATACCTACACCCAAATTTATATTCAAATAGTTTTCGCAGTAAAAGGAAGACAAAACCTGATTCCAAAAGAACATCGGGATGAATTACACAAATTCATTACAGGAATAGTTTCCAATAGAGGTCAAAGATTATTCGCCATTTTTGCAATGCCAGATCACGTTCATCTGCTGGTGAGCATCAGACCGAATATTTTGATTTCGGATTTGGTAAGAGATATTAAGGCGGGTTCGTCAAAATTCATCAATGACAATAAATGGATTGTTGGTAAATTTAATTGGCAGGAAGGTTATGGCGCATTTTCATATTCTAGAAGCCATGTAGATAATGTCGTCAAATATATTTTGAACCAAGAGGAACATCATAAAATGAAAACATTCAAAAAAGAATATTTTGATTTTCTAAAGAAATTTGACATTGAATATGATGACAAATATGTGTTCGAATGGATTGAATAAAATTGCGATTAACAGGTCGCTCCTACGGAGCTAGTTTCAAGCGTTATTTATTTATTTTCTATTAACAGATTACCTCTACGAGGCAAAAAATATGAAATTGCAAACTGAACGGTTTCGGATAAATATTTATGATTTAATAACATTGGAAATACCACGTAGAGGCATACTGTTAATAGCATTTGGATTTACCATTTATAACCAGCTCCGTAGGAGTGACCTGTTAATAATATATATATCCATCAATAATTACATTAATTCCAAATTCATTCTTTTCATTCCAACACCCAAGTAACAAACCCCAACAATTGGCAACTAATAAAATGTTGCGTAAATTACGCTCCAGAAAAAATAAAAGTATGCTATGAAGAAACTATTTATTTCAATTTCACTATTATTTATGATGAATGCAATGGCACAGAAATTTGAAACACAAACAACCACAGATAAAAACGGTTATACCTACGAAACCGTAAAGAACGACCAATCCGGCGTTCGTGTTTACACCTTAAAAAACGGACTCAAAGTCTATCTAGCAAAAAATGATGACGCTCCAAGAATCCAAACTTATATCCCCGTAAAAACAGGTTCCAACAACGATCCAAGCGACAACACAGGATTGGCGCATTACCTGGAACATATGGTTTTCAAAGGGACTTCTCATTTGGGAACTCAGGATTGGGCAAAGGAAAAAGCTTTGCTGACGCAGATCTCAGATCTTTACGAGCAGCACAAAGCGGAAAAAGATCCGGAAAAGAAAAAAGCACTTTACAAGAAAATAGACGAAGTTTCCCAGGAAGCATCTAAATACGCCATCGCCAACGAGTACGACAAAGCGATCTCTTCTCTTGGCGCGACAGGAACCAACGCCCACACTTGGCTGGATGAAACGGTTTACAAAAACAACATCCCATCCAACGAACTGGAGAAATGGCTGAAAGTGGAGAAAGAACGTTTCTCAGAATTGGTTTTGAGATTGTTCCACACCGAATTGGAAGCGGTTTATGAGGAATTCAACCGTGCTCAGGATAACGATGGTCGTCTTGTAAATTACGCAATGATGGAAGCGCTTTTCCCGAAACATCCAAATGGTCAGCAGACGACCATCGGGACTTCGGAGCATTTGAAAAGTCCGTCTATGGTAGCAATCCATAAATATTTTGATACGTATTACGTGCCTAATAATATGGCGGTTGTATTAGTTGGCGATTTGGATTTTGATAAAACCATTAAGATGGTAGATCAGTATTTCGGAACCTTCAAATACAAAGAACTTCCGATGAAGAAAATGGTATCGGAAGAGCCAATGACGAGCGTGGTTTCCAGAACGGTAAAAAGTCCATCCACACAAAGAATGACATTAGCCTGGAGAACGGATTCTTATGGAACTCAGGATGCAAGACTGGCGGATGTTGTTGCTGAAATTTTAAGTAACAATGGCGATGCTGGTTTGATCGATCTTAACATCAATCAAAAACAAAAAACATTGGGAGCTGGCGCTTATGAATCGGCTTTCAAAACTTATGGTGCATTTGTTTTGAGTGTGGTTCCAAAAGACGGACAAAGCTTTGATGATGCAAAGAAACTGTTATTAGACCAAATCGAATTGGTGAAGAAAGGACAATTCCCGGATTGGATGCTTCACGCCATCGTCAACGATATGAAAGTTCAAAGAATGAAAGGCTGGGAGACGGCTGACGGACTGGCGACTACGTTGTACGGTGCCTATATTAACAACAGAACCTGGGAACAGGAGCTGGACGAAATCAACCAATACGAAGGGATCTCTAAAGCCGATGTGGTGAAATTTGCCAACGATTTTTTCAAGGATAATTACGTTGTCGTTTACAAAGAAAAAGGTGTGAATGATAAATTGGTTCGTGTTCAGAATCCTGGCATTACGCCAATCAAACTAAACAGAGAAGCACAATCGCCGTTCCTGAAAGAGATCATCAATTCAAAATCGTCTGACATCAAACCTCAGTTCATTGATTTTAAAACAGCGATTGCAACGTCAACGATTAAAGATAAAAAAGTAAGCTTCGTTAAAAATAAATATAATGAAGTGGCTCAGGTCAATTATGTATTCCCTTTCGGAACAGATAATGACAAGGAATTGGCATTGGGTGTAACGGTTCTTCAATACCTTGGAACGGACAAATACACGCCTGAACAACTGAAAGAAGAGTTCTACAAACTGGGAATTACCAACCAATTCAGAACGACCAATGACCAGATGATCATCGCCTTGAGCGGACTAGAAAGCAATATGAAAAAAGGTATTGAGCTGATGAACCATTGGATTAACAATGTAAAAGCTGACCAAGGAATCTACGACCAGACTGTAAAAACGATTTTGGAATCCAGAGATGTTGCGAAAAAAGATAAGACCAGAATTATGGCAGCTTTGACCAACTACGCCAAATACGGAAAAGAATCCCGTTTGACGGATGTGATTTCCAAAGAACGTCTGCAGAGCATCAACGTCAACGATCTGATGTCGAAAATCAAAACCTTGAACGATTATCCATATGAAGTTTTCCTTTATGGCGAAGATCAAAAAAGTCTGGAAAAAGCGGTGAAGCCTTACATTTTGGCTACGAAACTTCAACCTGCAAAAGCGAAAGAATATACAGAGCTGGCGACTGACGGCAAAGTGTATTTCACAAGTTACGATATGGTGCAGATGGAAATGTCGAAAGTGGCAAAAGCCGGAAATGTGAACCTGGCAAACTTCGGAAAAGCAAGTGTTTTCAATGAGTATTTTGGACGTGGATTGTCGTCTATTGTGTTTCAGGAGATTAGAGAAAGTAAATCTTTGGCTTATTCCGCTTACGTTTCTTATGCCAATGCAACCGAGATCAACAAACCGAATTACGTGACCAACTACATCGGAACTCAGGCCAACAAATTGCCCTTGGCAGTCGCTGCAATGAGCGAATTGATGGTGGAACTTCCGCAAATCCCGGCTCAGTTTGAGAATGCAAAAGGATCAGCATTGAAACAGATTGCATCCAACAGAATTAATAGAACGGTGATTTTCTACAATCAATTATCGCTTAAGAAATTAGGTGTGGATTATGATTTTAGAAAAGATGTCTATGCTGAGATCCAGAAACTGACATTACCAGAATTGACCAATTTCTACAACACCGAAGTGAAGCCATTGTCTTACAACACTGCCATCATCGGGAAAAAAGAAAACCTGAATATGGAATCCATTAACAAAATGGGAACTTTCACAGAAGTGAGTTTGGAAGAGATTTTTGGATATTAATCAAAGAAAAAAACTTATAACCATGAAAAACTTCTTTTTAGTAATTTGCTTAGTGTCATCTCTGATTCTTCCTGCTCAGGCTGGTACTTTAGACACGACATTCGATCCCGGAATTGGTCCAGATATGAGTATCGTATCACTTGCCTTACAGCCCGACAATAAAATTCTAATTGGCGGATTTTTTACTGATTACAATGGCATTACCAGAAGAGGAGTCGCAAGACTAAATGAAAACGGAAGTCTGGATTCAAGCTTCAATCCGCTCACAGGAGCTATGAATGAAGAATTTTTTGCAAGAATTTATAGTATTGTATTACAAACAGATCGTAAAATTTTAATAGGGGGAGAGTTTACTTCGTATGATGGGAGTCCAAGAAGAGGTATTGCAAGATTAAATGAAAATGGTACTCTTGATACCACTTTTAATCCCGAAACAGGTGCACAGAATCATCCTGTCATTTTTACGATTGCGGTACAATCTGATAATAAAATTCTTGTGGGTGGATATTTTACATCTTTCAATGGCGTTGTAAAAAATAATCTGGTCAGATTAAATGCAGATGGAAGTATTGATAATTCATTCAATATCGGTACTGGAGTAGACTCGGCAGTTACTGCCTTAGCTGTGCAATCCGATGGTAAGATATTAATTGGTGGAGATTTTACATCCTACAATGGAACGAGCTCTACACGAATTGCCAGACTAAATTCTGATGGTAGTCTTGATACGACCTTCGAAACCGGATCGGGAACAAATGATTCTATATCCAAGATTATCATCCAGCCAGACGGCAAAATTTTGATCAGTGGTCAACTTACTTCTTACGATGGCAATCCCAGAAACCGAATTGCCAGACTGAATCAGGACGGAACAATTGATAATACTTTTACAAATGGCAATACTATTACACCAAACAATCATATTGAAAGTATTGTTTTACAAACAAATGGGAAAATTTTAGTTGGCGGATATATAACTAAATACAATGGAATAAGCACAAGCAGTATTTTAAGATTGAATGCCGATGGTAGCTTGGATACGAGCTTCACTTCAGGAACAGGTGTTAGTACTGCTACCGTGAATTCGATAGTGCTTCAGTCAGATTCAAAAATTTTGATTGGAGGTAATTTTGATAACTATAATGGTGTCACAAGAAACCGAATTGCTAGATTGCTATTGGGAGATGATTTGTCTGTAGAAAATGCGAATGGAACTAAAATTTCTTTCTATCCAAATCCAGCAACGGATATCATAAATATCAAAACCAAAGACTCTGAGATCAAGAATATCACGATTTATGATATGACTGGCAATCAGGTAATGTCTTCAAGAGCGCTCAAAAAAATTAATGTGAAAGGATTACTCCAGGGAAATTATATTCTGAAAGTTGAAACAGATAAGGGAATCAAAAGTTTTAAATTTATTAAAGACTAGTAAATAATAAGACTTTAAATAAAAAAGGATGGGCGAGGGCTCATCCTTTTTTATTCTTTGATGTGGTCTTACATTAGCCCTTCCGTTCACCATTAACTTTACTCGTTAATTCCTATTTTCCCTCACAGCACGAATCAACTTCTCATTCCGTTTCTCAGCTCTCTCATTACTCAGAGACATCGCAGCCCAGATTGCAGCAGGAAGCCAGCCTAAAACGGTGATCTGCAATATAAAACAAATAACTGCAGTAATTATTTTTCCTCGAAAGAAGAAAGACAAAAATGGAAATATAATGGCTAATAACATAATTGTATGAATTTTAAGCAAGATAATAAAATCGCTTTAATATCAGAATATCTCACATTTAGTGATCCAATTATATAATGGCGCACTTCTTGCAATTTTTTCTGAAATTTAAAATTATGAACCCTAGACTAATTAGAACAGTATTGACGTGGGCAGCGCCCTTTATCATTGGATATGTCGTTAAAAAATTTGAAGAAAGGCAAGCCAAAAAATCGCAGGATAAAGCAGTTGTCAAAGCATAAAAAAGCCACCGGATTTGGTGGCTTTTTTAATTTTATAAACTTATTGTAAATTTTATAAAAATCAGTATTTATCAATGATCAACAGGCTTTGGCGCAAAGTTTGAATTTAACTCACAAATTTTATTACTATGAAAAAATATATGAATTTCATTCCATTGTTTTTATTAGCAGGAATGTTGACTAGCTGTGAAGCAGTAGAAACTATTTTCAAAGCCGGTATGTGGTGGGGAATCATCGTCGTAGTCGGAATTGTAGGCTTGGTATTATGGTTATTATCAAGGGGTAAAAACTAAAAAGAAGCGTCCTGAAATTTAGATTTCAGGACGCTTTTACTTTATAGAAAGTCTGTTCTAGAGATTATCCAAAACTTCTTTTAGATCTACATAACCGCCGCCGTTGTAAACATCAGTCAATCCTTCTGATTTAAAATATTCTGCCGCTTTTCCTGATCTGTTTCCTGATCTGCAGAAGAAAATCTTAGTACCGCTCAGGTTGATAACTTCTTGTTTTCTGTCTTCCAATTCTCCCAATGGGATATTTTGAGCTTCCTCGATGTGTCCGTTCATTTCCAATTCCAAGGGTTCACGCACATCAATCAAGTGATAATTTCCTGCTCTTAAAACATCTTCTAAAGCCATAATTTTTATTTTTTACATTTTAATACTAACAAAATTACAATATAAATTTTTAAAATATTGAAAACTTTATTATAAAAAATATCAAATTTTAAAACATTAATTTTGCGCTGTAAATGAACAATCAGGAGAAATACAGCAATTTGATTAAATCCAAAGCATTGGCTTTTGGTTTTCAGTCCTGCGGTATTTCCAAAGCGGATTTTCTGGAAGAAGAAGCGCCACGTTTGGAACAATGGCTCGAGAATAATTTTCACGGCGAAATGCGCTATATGGAAAATCATTTTGATAAAAGACTGGATCCAAGACTGTTGGTAGAAGGTTCGAAATCTGTGATTTCACTCAGTTATAATTATTTCCCGGAAGAAACACAGACTAATCCTGATTTTAAGCTTGCAAAATATGCTTATGGCGAAGATTACCACGATGTGATCAAGGAAAAATTGAGAACATTGGTTGCCGAACTTCAAGATGAAATAGGGGAGTTTGCATTCCGCGTTTTTGTAGATTCTGCACCAGTTTTGGAAAAGGCTTGGGCTAAGAAATCAGGAATTGGTTGGGTTGGGAAAAATTCTAATTTGATTACAAAGAAAAACGGATCGTTTTACTTTCTGGCGGAGATTATCTGCGATTTGGAATTAATCCAAGACTTTGAAGTGACGGATCATTGCGGAAGCTGCACCAAATGCATCGATGCTTGTCCCACTCAAGCCATTGTTTCGGATAAAATCATAGACGGTAGCAAATGCATTTCCTACGCAACAATAGAGTTGAAGGATCTTATCCCGGATTTCTTCAAGGATAAGATGGAAGATTGGATGTTCGGCTGCGACATTTGTCAGGATGTCTGTCCTTGGAACAGGTTTTCTGCACCAACTTTGGAAGAGAAATTCCGGCCTAATTCTGAGATCAAAAACTTCACAAAACAAGAGTGGAAGGACATCACCCAAGAAATTTTTTCCTCGGTTTTCAAAAAGTCTGCGGTGAAGAGAACTAAGTTTTCAGGACTTAAAAGGAATCTTGATTTTCTGTCAGAGTGAAATCCCTTTTACCATTATTTTCTTTTCTGAACTCTTTTTGGGGCAACTTTTACTCTTATGGTTTTTCTTTTGTTGGATTGGCGGTTTTTCGGCATATTCTAATGTTTTTTCGCTATTAAATTTCATCATAAAATTCCATAAAACCAAGAATTATTAAAAAAAATTAACAACTTGATTTTGTTTGAATAATTTTATTATCTTTATAGTTCGCACGATTCGGGAAACCCAATAAGATGAAAAGAACATTAATTCTAACCTTAAAAATAATCGGCTTCATACTCGGAGCCGTTTTTTTGTATATTATTTTGGGAGTTGTACTTCCATTAATTCCCGTTTCTGCGGAAAAAACCAATGATCCGAAAGTCATCGAAGCCTACATTTTGACCAATGGCGTTCATACCGATCTGGTGGTTCCTGTGAAAACGGAATTTATTGACTGGAGTACCAAATTACCGTACAGCAACACAAAATCCAAGCAAGAAAAATTCAAGTTTATTTCGTTCGGCTGGGGCGACAAGGGATTTTATCTCAACACACCAACTTGGGCCGACCTCAAATTCTCAACAGCCTTCAATGCCGCATTTTGGTTGAGTGAATCTGCCATGCACTGTACGTACTACAACGATTTGAAGATTGGAGAAGACTGCAAAAAAATAATGCTGACCGAGAAACAATACCAAGCCTTGATCAAATTCATTGATGAGAAATTCGACAAAGATGCTTCCGGCAATTATCAATTCATAAAAACCGACGCCGTGTACGGAAACAATGATGCCTTTTATGATGCAAAAGGAAGCTACAACTTCACATACACTTGCAACACTTGGGCAAATGACGGACTAAAAGTAGCTGGACAAAAGGCTGCATTTTGGACGCCGACAGACTTTGGGATTTTCAGACATTATAAGTAAAAATGAAAGTGTTTTTCGTTCTTTTTTTTTCAATCTTTATTTTAGGTTGTCAAAAAGAAAATTTGAACAAGCTGATCCCAATTGTCAATAATTCAGTTACGACAACAAAACCAGAAATCGATATTTCGAAAACAAATCAGAAAGCCAAAGAAGCTTTAGAATTTTGCAAAGCCAAAAACTTCAACACAGATTTTTGCATTCTGATAGATATGAGTTTGCATTCTGGATTGAAACGTTTTTTTATTTATGATTTAAAAAAGAGCGAGATCTCGCAGCGATATTTGGTCGGTGACGGTTGCGGAACTTCATCTTGGAGTGAAGATGATACAAAAGAAAATCCAGGTTTCAGCAACAAAGACAATAGCCATCTTTCGTCATTAGGAAAATATAAAATAGGTGCCAGAGGTTACAGCAATTGGGGCGTCAATATCAAATATTTGATGCACGGCTTGGAAGAAACCAACAACAATGCACTTAAAAGGATCATCGTGTTTCATTCCTGGGAAATAATGAGCGATGAGGAAGTCTATCCAAAAGGTTCGCCAGAAGGTTGGGGTTGTCCCACAGTTTCCAACAATGCATTCAAAGAAATTGATCCATTGATTAAGAATTCTAATAAGCCTGTATTGATGTGGATTTATAATTAAGAGATGAAATCTTTAAATATCCAATTTTCCATTACGTTAAAAAATAAACAAATATGAACTTGAATTCCGTTTTCGCAATTTTTATTTTTTTCTTAACATTTCATCAGTTTCAATCACAAGTTACTAATGAAGGAAAACCTAAAAGCTGGGAGTTGCAAAATATCCAAAAACTACCCGCAATTAATCTTCCCTTTTTTGATTTAAAATCGATTCAAAATGAAGATAAAATAAATGATAAGATTATAGATATTCCATTTCGGTTCGGGCACAAATTTGAGGTAAACTACAGTCTTCAAAATTCCGGCCTCTGGGAAACTTTATCCAATGGCGATAGAATTTGGAGAATCAGATTTAGTTCTAAAGAAGCGGTAACTATGAATTTCATTCTGAAAGATTTTTTCCTTCCAATTGGTGCGAAACTGTTTTTATATAACAATGATAAAACCGATCTTCTAGGTGCTTACACTTTCACTCAAAATAATAAAAGCAGAACATTAGGAACCTGGATCGTGAAAGGAGATGATGTTATTCTAGAATATTTCGAACCCGCATCTCAAACAGGCAAAGGGTCATTCACAATTAAAAATATAACACACGGTTATCGTTCGGGCGGCAATTTAAATGCATCTTCTGACTGTAATATCGATGTGAATTGCTCAATCGGAAATGATGCAGATCCTTTGAAAAATGTTTTGAAAAAATCAATCGGTTTAGTTTTGGTGGATGGCGCAGCAATGTGTTCGGGAGCATTGATCAATAATACAGCAAATGATAAAAAACCATATTTTTTAACGGCCAATCATTGCTATTCCGATCCTTCAACCTGGGCCTTTAGATTCAACTGGATTAGCACCAATGCAGTTTGTGCTACCACGGAAGATAGTGTTAGTAATACAGATTATCATTCCATCAGTGGTGCGACTCTTAGGGCCAGAAGAGAGATTGCTGATTTTTGTCTCGTAGAGATAAATTCTGAAATCCCCGAGGTGTGGGAAACGGTTTGGGCAGGCTGGGACAGAACAAGAAATGTATCTCCCTGGGTTTTTGGAATACATCATCCTGCAGGAGATATTATGAAGGTGAGCAGAGGTAGCAGTCCATCCCTACAAGAAAATATGTGGCAGGTGAATAACTGGGAAATCGGCTTTGCTGAGGCTGGTTCTTCTGGCTCACCTTTATTTAATAATGAGGGAAAAATAACAGGTCAACTTTGCTGTGGTCCAAGTTTTTGTAATGGTACAACATACCAAGGTGGCTATTATCAGTACGGAAGGCTAGATGTTTCTTGGGATGGCGGCAGAACTTGGGATACACAACTTAAAAAATGGCTGGATCCTATAAATTCTGAGGCAATGGTTTTAGATAGTTATCCAGCATTAATTTTAGGAACTTCAGAAGATGCCTTAACAAATCAAATCAAAGTTTATCCAAATCCTTCGCAGGATATTTTTAAAATTGATGTAGAAATCATAAAAAACAATCTCAAGTTCGAATTATTTTCTTCCAATGGTTCCTTTATTTCAAGGGGCAAATTTGAAAATAAGATAAATAAAATCGACTTATCTGGAAAACCAAGCGGAATCTATCTTCTAAAATTAATGGAAGGAAAAAGTGTTGTCAAAACTTTGAAACTTTTGAAACGATAATTTTTTTTTAGAATTTTATTCATATCCTGACAAACAAAAACATTCGTAAAATCACATAATTTAGTTAAATTTGCCAACCAAAAAGCCGACAGCAAAAAGCTATTAGCCAAAAGACAAGACTATGACTTCACAAGAAATAAGACAGCAATTTTTAGATTTTTTCAAAAGCAAAGAACATTTGATTGTTCCTTCTGCACCAATTGTTCTGAAAGATGACCCGACGCTGATGTTTTCCAACTCTGGAATGACACAGTTCAAGGATTATTTTTTAGGTTACAAAGAACCGAAATCTTCCAGAATTGCCGATACACAAAAATGTCTAAGAGTTTCCGGAAAACACAACGATCTGGACGATGTTGGTCGTGATACTTATCACCACACGATGTTCGAGATGTTAGGGAACTGGAGTTTTGGCGATTATTTCAAAAAAGAAGCGATTACCTGGGCTTGGGAATTACTGACAGAAGTTTATAAAATTCCGAAAGAAAATCTTTACGTGACCATCTTTGAAGGTGACGAAAAAGAAAACCTTGAACGCGATACGGAAGCTTATAATTTGTGGAAACAATTCATTTCCGAAGACCGAATCATCAATGGAAATAAGAAAGATAATTTCTGGGAAATGGGAGCGAGCGGACCTTGCGGACCTTGTTCAGAGATCCACGTTGACTTGAGAACACCAGAAGAAAAAGCGAAAGTTTCGGGATTGGAATTGGTGAACAATGATCATCCTCAAGTTGTGGAGATCTGGAATCTTGTCTTTATGCAATTCAACAGAAAAGCGGACGGAAGTTTGGAAAATCTGCCTGCGAAACACATCGATACAGGAATGGGCTTCGAGCGTCTTTGTATGGCGCTTCAACAGAAAGAATCCAATTATGACACCGATGTTTTCACACCTTTGATCGCTAAGGTGGAAGAACTTTCGGGTAAAAAATATACAGGAATTTTAACGGACGAAAAGGACATCGCCATTCGTGTGGTTGTGGATCACATCCGTGCGGTTTCGTTTGCGATTGCTGACGGACAACTGCCTTCCAATGGTGGCGCAGGTTACGTGATCAGAAGAATTTTGAGAAGAGGAATTTCTTACGCTTACAGATTTTTGGACAGAAAAGAACCTTTCCTTTTCGAATTGGTGGCTGTTCTTCAAGATCAGATGGGCGCATTTTTTCCTGAGCTTCAGAAGCAGGGAACTCTGGTTACAGAAGTAATCAAAAGTGAAGAGGAATCTTTCCTTAAAACAATTGAAAACGGTTTGATTCGAGTTGAGAAATTGATTCAGCAAACAATTGCTAGCGGTCAAAAAGTATTGCCAAGCGAAGAAGTTTTTGAATTATACGATACCTATGGTTTCCCTGATGACTTAACGAGAATTATCGCTGAGGAAAAAGGCTTAACGATTGACGAAGCTGGTTTCGAAGCCGAAATGGCAAAACAAAAACAACGTTCCAAAAAAGATTCGGCAGCAAAAGTTTACGATTGGGTCGTTTTGGAAGAAAAGCCTGAAACATTCGTTGGTTACGATGTTTTGGAAACTGAAACATACATCACGAGATATAGAAAAATAGAAAACAAAGACGGCGAATTTTATCAAATCGTTTTGAGTAATTCGCCTTTCTATCCGGAAGGTGGCGGACAAGTTGGTGACAAAGGCGTTATCGAAAATGCAACCGAGAGCTTCGAAGTTTTAGAAACTAAAAAAGAAAACGGATTGATCATTTCTTTGATCAATGGTCTTCCGAAAGATGCAGGCGCAATTTTCTACGCCAAAGTGAATGTTGCTGACAGAAAAAATTCTCAAGCCAATCACTCTGCGACGCACTTGTTGCACGAAGCTTTGAGAGAAGTTCTTGGAACGCACGTAGAGCAAAAAGGTTCTTACGTTGGTCCTGATTATTTGAGATTCGATTTTTCACATTTCAGTAAAATGACCGAGGAAGAATTGGCTTTGGTTGAGGAAAAAGTGAATGCGAAGATCAAAGAAAATTTAGCTCTTCAAGAGTTCAGAAATATTCCAATCCAGGAGGCTTTGGACAAAGGTGCAATGGCACTTTTCGGAGAGAAATATGGGGATAATGTAAGAATGATCCAATTCGGAACGTCGAAAGAATTATGTGGTGGAACTCACGTGAAAACGACGAGCGAAATTGGACATTTCAAATTAACTTCAGAAAGTTCAACAGCAGCTGGAATCAGAAGGGTTGAAGCAATCTCTGGAGAAAAATCTGAAGAATATTTCAAGAATTTGGAAACTCAAGTTTCTGAGATTTCACAATTGTTAAAATCAAAAGATTTAATTAAGTCAATTGAGAAATTATTGGACGAAAATTCAGCTTTGAAATCTGAGATCGATTCATTCAAAAAAGAAAAAGCAAAAGGCGAGATCCAAAACTGGAAAAATGAATTCGAAGACAAAAATGGTAAAAAATTATTGGTTAAGAAAACATCTCTGGACGCAGGTTCTGTGAAAGATATCGTTTTCCAACTGAAAAAAGAAACCCCAAATTCTGTCATCATTATTATCTCTAATGCTAATGAAAAACCAATGGTAACAGTGGGCGTTTCTGAAGATCTGGAAGCGAGTTATCACGCTGGAAATATCGTAAAAGAATTGGCGAAAGAAATCCAAGGCGGTGGCGGCGGAAATCCAGGTTTTGCTACAGCTGGCGGAAAAAATCTGGCTGGGATCGAAAATGCTTATCAGAAAGCGTTGGAAATCTAATTTTCAAATTTTATATAAAACAAAAAAACGTCTCGAATTATCGAGACGTTTTTCTATTATAAATCTTATTGAAATAAATAATTATTTAGCAAAATTCTTCGGCGAATAAAAATATAAAAATTCCTTTTTAGCAGCTACAAAATCGCTCCAGTTATCACAATCAATCTGATAGCCAACAACGCCGGAAGTCGGGAGATTCACAATCTCATCTGTCAAGGAGTTGGCAAAATTGGAAATGCCATTATTGTGCGAGAACAAGATCACAGAATTAACATTACTACCCAATCCGAGAATCAGATTTTCAAAATTACGTTCCTTCGGATTGTACAACGATGCATCTGTAGAATATTGTTTTTGATAAACCTCCGAAAATAATTTGCAAGTTTCCAATGCTCGCGTTGCAGGACTGGAAATGAAAGTATCAATTTCAATTAATTTCTCTTGTAACAAACGTGCCATTTTGGGCGCATTGATCATTCCTAACTCATTGAGCGGGCGGTCAAAGTCTTCAACATCTACAGGCCAATCGCTCTTAGCGTGCCTTACAAGTAAAAGTGTTTTCATCTGTTTTGTCTATTTTTTGTGGTCAGATGGAATACTGCAAAAGTATTTCATTAACAAATGATTAATAATAAATTAAAATTAGTAAAAAAAAATCAGTTAAAATCTTTTATTAAATAATTTTCGATATGTCATTTCTCATAAGTGCTTATAGAAAAGGGTGCATCGGCATTTTCCGTTCCTCTTTTTAAATTTGGTTTGGATGTCATATCGAATTTTAATTTTGCACCTTTCAGAAGTTCAAAATGATCGATCCAGTTTTTCGAATGATTTTTTCCATTGAATTTCAGCTGGTTTATATAGATATTTTCTTTTGAATTTTTTGGCGCATCAATCATAATTGCCTGACCATTTTCCAGATTAATTTTTACAGATTTGAAAAGTGGTGCGCCCAAAACATATTGTGTGCTTGCAGGCGTCACAGGATAAAAACCCAAAGCTGAGAAAACGTACCAAGCCGAGGTTTGGCCATTATCTTCGTCGCCACAGTAGCCATCTGGAGTAGGTTTGTACAATTTATCCAAAACCTGTCTCACCCAGTATTGCGATTTCCAAGGTTGACCTGCATAGTTATATAAGTACAACATATGCTGAATCGGTTGATTTCCGTGTGCGTATTGTCCCATTCCTACGATCTGCATTTCGCGCATCTCGTGGATCACTTCTTTATAATAATTGGTATTGAAAGTCGGCGGCATTACAAATACAGAATCCAACATTTTAGCAAACTGTTGTTTTCCGCCCATCAATTCTTTAAGCCCGTCGATATCCTGAAAAACGCTCCAGGTGTAATGCCAGCTGTTGCCTTCTGTAAAGGCATTTCCCCATTCAAAGGGATCAAAATTGTCCTGGAATTCTCCGTTTTTCTTTTTGCCGCGCATCAGATTATATTTCGGATCGAAGAGCTTTTTGTAATTCATCGCTCTTTCCTTGTAAGGCTGAAGCTCGGATTCTGATTTTTTTAATGCTTTTCCAAATTCGTAGATTGCATAATCATCGTAAGCGTATTCCAAAGTTCTGGCGGCGCTTTCATTAATTCCTGTGTCCGTTGGCACATATCCGAGTTTATTGTAATCCTCTACACCTTTTCTTCCGACGGCGCTTATCGGGCCTTCGTTATTTGCGCCATGTTTTACAGCTTGCCAAAGAATTTCCGCATCATAACCTCGCAAACCTTTGATATAAGCTTCGGAAACGACAGAGGCGGAATTGTTTCCAACCATTATGTCTGCATATCCGGGGCTGCTCCATTCGGGGAGAAATCCACCTTCCTGATAAGCGGAAATCAAACCTTTCTGCATTTCTACATTGACGGATGGATAGACCAAATTCAGAAGTGGGTAGAGTGCGCGGAATGTATCCCAAAAACCTGTTCCACCATATAAATAGCCTGGCATTATCTTACCATTGTAAGGACTGTAATGCTGGATCTTTCCGTCTTTATCTTTTTCGTAAAGCTTTTGCGGGAAAAGTACGCTGCGATACAGACAACTGTAAAAAGTTCTGGCCTGATCAACTGTTGCGCCTTTGATTTCGATTTTATTTAAAGTTTTGTTCCAGATTTCTTTCCCTTCGGATTTTACCTGATCAAAAGTTTTTTCTTTGACTTCATTTAGGTTAAGTTCGGCTTGTTCTGGACTTATAAAAGAAGAAGCCACTTTTAATGTTACCTGTTCACCTTTTTTTAATTGAGGAAACTTGATTAATGCGCCAACGCGATCTGCTTTAATTTCAATATCAGTTTTTGAGATTTCCTTGTCACTCCACACATTTTGAGAATTAAAATCTCTATCAAATTGAAGGACAAAATAATTTTTAAAATTCTCCATTTTCCCTCTCGCATATCTCGTAGAATAACCAATAATTTTCTTTTCAGATGGAATGATTTTCACATAAGAACCTTTATCAAATGCATCCAGTAAAACCTGAGCCTGATCTGTTTCGGGAAAGGTAAATCTCATCACGGCAGCTCTTTCACTGGGCGTAATTTCTGTCCACACATCATAATCTGCCAGATAAACTTTGTAAAAATAAGGCGTTACCTCTTCCGTCTTGTGAGAGAACCAGCTCGCTCTTTTGTCCTGATCTGTTTCTGGTTTTCCTACCATTGGCAAAATGGAAAACTGTCCGTAATCATTCATCCACGGCGATGGCTGATGCGTCTGTTTGAATCCTTGAATTTTCCTGGCATCGTAAGTATATTGCCATCCGTTTCCATTTTTACCTGTCTGGGGCGTCCAATAGTTCATTCCCCAAGGTAATCCGATGATTGGGTAGGTGTTTCCGTTTGATAATTCGTATGAAGATTGTGTTCCCATCAAAGGATTTACGTAATCGACTGGACTTTTTATCCAATCAGCGATCTCCTGAGATTTGAGTCCTACAGAAATGACAGAGCAGAACAGAAATAGTTTTAAGCTTCTCATTCAAAATTTATATAGATCAAAAATAGGATTTATGAACCAAAAATTTTTATGGTTCTATTGATATTTTAATAAATTTCGAAATATTAAGCCTGTTGTTTTAATACTTTGACAATTCTTTCAGCTGCTGTGTCGCAAAAATCCAGTCCGGAATAATCAGGATTTAGCCCACCAATAAAGGGTACAGCCATTATGAAAACATTATCAACAGTCTGTCCATAAGGATTCAACGACTGAAAATAATCATTGATTTCCAATCCTGGCACTTTCATATAATAATTGTCGTTGTAGCCTTTTCTTACATTGGTCTCATTGTTTTGCAGTAAGCTCATGGCGTCATTATTATCCTTAAAATTCAGATATGCAGAGCTCACAAACTGACCCGATCTTAAACCTTCAAAAGGCAAATCCTCCAGTTCCAATGATTGTTGACCAACGGCGTCAATATACAATTGGTAATGTTTTTGTGAATTGATATTTTCAATAGATTTATAATGGTAGATGCCGCCAGATTCGGAGTGTGGCTCTACAAAGCTTTCTCTATCGACTTGGATCAAATCGATAATTCCAGCATTGTGCAGGGCAATAATTTCTTTGTAAGAAGATTGTGGAAGTGATGCGATAATGATGGAAATCAAAGGTAAAAGCGTCTTTTTCAAACGCAGCATATCTTCAGCAGAAAAGTGCTTTGCAGGATAATTCATAGAATAACTGAAGGCAGACAGTGCTTCTTTCCAGCTGATCGACTGATGTCTCCTGATGGATTTTTCGGCTTCGTTGTATTCCGCTTTGAAAAGTTGAAAACTGTCCAGTTCCTTTCTGATAGCCATCATTTCTTTCACAAATTCTTCGATGCTAAGATCTTTAATTTTATTATAAAAATCTAAATCTTTTTGTTTGAGGGGAAGTTTGAAATTAATCTCAAAGACGTGATCCAAATCTACAAAACCGTTATTTTTAGTTTTGTAGTCATAGATTTCGTCAAGTGACATCGTCCAGTCGTTGGAATATGCTTCCTCTTCGGAATGGAATCTTAGTGCGGGCAAAAAACCACCTGTGGAAAACATATCGATCCGAAAGTTTTCTGATCCTTCATTCAAAATATATTTCATCTGTCCATCAGACGTTGTTTCATATCTTCCATTCAGTCTGGAATGCGTTTTCACAGCATCTACCGCAGTGAGTGATGTGCCGCGAATGGCGATGGGAAAGTTCGATTGTAATTGGAATTTTGTTGGCGGATATGGCGAATCGTACCATCCGGTTTTTGTTTCTTCGTACTTTTTTGGCCAATAATGTCCGGTGCATAAAATCACTTTATCAGTTAAATATTCCTCGTTTTGATTAACCAGGATTTTGAATTGCTGTCTATCTGCACTTTTGATGATATCATCTACAACGCTGTTGGTTTTACTAATGACTTTGATGCCTTTTTTCTTGGCTTCTTTGATGTAATATTTGAATGTAAATTCCAGATAATTTCCCAATAGAAGTCTTGGAATGACTTGGTATGGATTGCATTTTCCATCCACAGAAAAATCAGGAAATTCGTTTGTAGGATTTTGACTTAGATATTCTTCGAAACTGATCTGAAAGTGAGGAAGTTCGTTTGCTGATACATTCGCAACGTGTTCCTTTCCTGCACCCAATCTTCCATAAGGCATTCCAACGCCTAATCTTTCATTTTTTTCAAACACAAAAATAGTTGAAGCATTGATTTGACTATCAATAATATTCTTCAATACCAGAAGAGCAGCAGGTCCACCGCCAATCAGCGCAATGGTTTGAGAATCGATATTCTGCATTTTAAGTTCTTTTTTCTCATCAACTCAAATCCTGTACCTATTTTGTCAAATCATAAGCACAAAAAAATTATTAATTTATGTTTCAGGTCATAAAGCCAAACCGATTTACTACATATTTTGATTTGTTTATTGATTTAATTACATAAAATCAGTAGGTAATAACTAGTAGTTTTCAATTTTAATTTGTAATAACGATTCTAATGCTTTCAAACTATCAGTATGAATTTCCCTTTCCAAAGTTTCCAAATTCGTAATATCCCAAAATCCGCTGTGGTGCCACTCATCTGGAAAATCCCAGTCTGGACGATCAATAATTGGGTAGATGCAACATCCATAGAAGGGAATTCCACTTTTCAAAATCGATAGACATTCATCAGAAATCATCTTAAGCCAATCTCGTCTGTCATTTTCAGGAATACTGGTTTCTGACAGTACAATTGGTTTTCCGTAATTGATATAAACTTCTTCAATTAATGAATGCAGACTTCGCCAATGTGGACTTGGAGGCGTTTCTTTCCACGGAATGAATTGATGTTCCGGAAACGTCCATTGATTATTATGATAAAAATTAACGCCAATCAAATCCAGATATTCCGGTTTTCCTCGGAGTTCAGGACACAATTTTCCTGTCAGAATTTCCAGAACCTGAAACTGCTCCTGATGTTTTTCATTGGCTTTAAGAACTGAAAATGGATCTGACAAATTGGAAGAAATGATATTGACCAAAGGTTCCGTTGTCATTATTTTGATGCTTGGATCGATTTCCTTCATCATTTCAATCCCTTCGATGTAGGCTTTCATCAGCATATATTTCACTTCCCAACCTTGATTCACGCAATACGGACTCGTGCCTTTCGCATCGCCACCAAGCCAAGACAGAAAACTGACTTCGTTGATTGGTGTGACAATTAATTCGCCATCAGGAACCAAACCTCTGTATTTCAAAACGAAAGTTCTGCACAAATGTGAGAATCGCCTTGCAAACATTGGATGCAAAGGTGTCAAATCATCTGGAAATCCAAAATGACAAATGTCCCAAATGACCTGGATGCCATTATTTTTTGCATTAATAATAATCTCTTCAACCTGCGACCAGTCGTAAACGAACGGCGATTTCTCAACAAAACTCCAACGGATGCCTTCGCGAATGGTTGTGATTCCGATTTCCGTCAGACGCTGATAATCTTCATTAATGAAACGATCGTGGCCAGTTAATTTGATTAAATCCACTCGTTCGCCAAAGGCATTTTGCTGGTCTGCACATTCGAAACCAGCCATCAGAAAGGATTGAAAAGGATTTTTAAAATTGATGGGATTACTGTTGTACTGCATTTTCTTCTTTGATGATCTTTCGGAAAAGCGCCAAAGATTGCGCTACGACTTGATCCATATTGTAATATTTGTAAGTTCCCAATCGCCCTGTGAAAAAGACATTTGGCGTTTCTTCTGCCAATTTTTTGTATTGATTGTACACGTCCTGATTTTCCTTTCTTGGAATTGGATAATAGGGATCACCTTCCGCCGTCGGATATTCGTAAACGATGGTTGTATTATGGTGCTTTTGTCCAGTGAGATGTTTGAATTCCGTGATCCTTGTATAAAGATTTGAAGTCGGATAATTGATAGTTCCCGTTTCCTGATAATTTTCCTGATCCAAAGTTTCGAATTTGAAATCGATTGATCTGTAAGGCAATTTCCCAAATTGATAATCAAAATAGCCGTCGATCGGACCAGTGTAGATCAATTGTCTATGCGGAATGATATCGACAATATCTTTGTAGTTCGTGTTCAACATCACGTGGATATTCTTGTGGGAAAGCATTGTCTGGAACATTTCTGTGTAACCGTTTTTCGGCATCGCCTGCAGAGAATCTGTGAAATATCGGTCGTCGGCATTTGTTCTCGTCGGAACTCTTGCAGTCACCGAAGCGTCTAATTCTGACGGGTCAAGATCCCATTGTTTCTTGGTGTAGCTACGGAAAAATTTTTCGTAAAGTTCTTTTCCAACGACGTTCAAAACGACATCTTCCGAAGTCAAAACGGGTTTGCGAAGTTCAGCTTTTGAGGCTAAGAAACTCACAACTTCATCGGAAGTCAAATTCTTTCCATAAAGTTTATTGATGGTTGTCAGATTGATTGGAATCGGAACCAATTGCCCGTCAACACTGCCCAAAACGCGATGTTCATAAGGTCGCCATTCTGTGAATTTGCTTAAGTATTTGAAAACATCTTCGGAGTTTGTATGGAAAATATGTGGGCCATATTTGTGGATCAAGATGCCTTCTTTATTGTAAAAATCGTAGGCATTTCCAGCAATGTGATTTCGTTTGTCAACAATCAAAACCTTTTTTCCTTCATTAGCTAACCTTTCTGCCAAGACCGATCCGGCGAATCCGCAACCGATAATTAAAAAATCATACATAGATTCCGTTGGTTTTTTTGACGTTGTTAATTAATTGATTCATCTTTTCGAATGTGTTGTCCCAAGATTCATCTGCCAGATATTCATCCACTTTTGCCAGCCATTCTTTTTTGGAATCTTTACCAAGTTCTTCCTCAGCGTAAGCGATAAAAGTTTCGGCATTGTCTGCGATATACACCAAATTGGCTTCTCCATATGGTTTCACAACATCTTTGATCGGCGTAGAAATCACCGGAAGTCCGGCCGAAAGATATTCTGGCGTTTTGGTTGGGCTGATAAATTCCGTCGATTCATTGATGGCAAAAAGGACCAATGCAATATCCCAATGGCTGATGTAATCTGGCAATTCCGAATACTTTTTCGAACCGAGATAATGAATGTTCTCAGCTCTAGGAAGTTCATTAACATCGATTTTTACCACGGGACCAATGATCACAAAATGCCAATCTGGTCTTTGTGCAGAAACTTCTCTCAACAACTCAATATCGAATCGTTCATCAATCACGCCATAAAATCCAAACCTCGGATTCGGAATATGTTTTTGATCTTCGGCATCTATTTTATTAAATCGTGCTTTTTGAAAATGCGCTTTATCTATACTACTCGGAAACGGATGAATGTTGTGGTGACGGTCTTTTTTTGCCTGATAAAGCGTGTGTCCACCAGTGAAGACCACATCTGCTTTTTTGAACAGTTCATTTTCCAAATCCAACAATTGTGGTGGTGCAAATCGGAATGCGGACAGCTCATCCATAGAATCGTAGATCGTTATCTGAGGTTTCAGATGCGATGTATATTCCAAAGCCATTGGCGTGTAGTACCAGCAGGAATAGGTTTTTATGTTTTGATCTGCCAGAATTTTGCTGATGAGTTTTTCCAACCTTTGATTTCTGTTTTCCTGATCATCATTAATGAAAATTTTAATAATGGAAACGCCATCCTGCAAGTCGATCTCGTAAAAGTCAGAAATGCTGTTGCGTGGTTCTTCGATATAAAAAACCTTGTTTTGTTTAGCAAATCTGGTCAACAAGTGTTGCGGTCGCTGGTAAACGAAATCCCAATGTAAATGGCTGAAACATAGAATATTTTGCATAGATAAAAATGTATTATCACAATATTGGATGAAAAGTATTTCCAAAGCTCTACATCAGAATAGAATGTGATTTTAGCCGAAATTAAAGAGCAATTGTGGACTGTAAATCTAAGCCGTAAATTTTGCCTTATTTATGATTGCGGTCATAACAAAGCTGATATTTAAAATGTATTTTATAACGATTTATAATTTGAATTTCAATAAGTTATAATCATTTTATTTTTGATTAATAGTTTCGGTTATGACTCAAATCATAAACTCCCGCTGTTCGTCCGGCTATCTTTACGTATTACCAAATCAACAATTATTGTAATTGATAAAAAATAAACCTATCAAAAATATTTCTATGGAAAATGACAAAAGTAAGAGTGAAAAAGTAGATCAGCTTCAGGATCACACAACAGACAATTCGGACAAAGCGTTGACGACCAATCAAGGTCTTAAAGTCAACAACAACCAGGATTCTTTGAAGTCTGGCGAAAGAGGGCCAAGTCTGTTGGAAGATTTCATTCTAAGAGAAAAGATCACGCATTTTGACCACGAGAGAATTCCGGAAAGAATCGTACACGCAAGAGGTTCCGGAGCACACGGCGTTTTCAAACTGACGAAAAGTTTGAAGGAATTCACCAAAGCAAAATTCCTGACAGACGTTGGAAAAGAAGTTCCGGTTTTCACTAGATTTTCTACCGTTGGCGGAAGCCGTGGAAGTACAGATTTGGCGAGAGACGTGAGAGGTTTCTCAGTTAAATTCTATACAGAGGAAGGGAATTATGATCTCGTTGCGAACAATATGCCTGTGTTCTTCATTCAGGATGCGATGAAGTTTCCAGACCTTGTTCACGCTGTAAAACCTGAGCCAGACAATGAAATTCCGCAAGCTTCTTCCGCGCACGATACTTTTTGGGATTTTATTTCATTGATGCCGGAAAGTATGCATATGATAATGTGGCTGATGAGCGATCGCGCAATTCCAAGAAGTTACCGAATGATGGAAGGTTTCGGCGTTCATTCATTTAAATTTATTAATGACGCTGGCGATGTTCATTTTGTTAAATTCCATTTCAAACCGAAATTGGGTGTTCATTCTGTAGCTTGGGACGAGGCGACGAAAATTTCAGGAAAAGATCCGGATTTTCACCGACGAGATCTTTGGGAAGCGATTGATAGTGGTGCATTTCCAGAATGGGATTTTGGTGTACAACTGATTCCGGAAGCAGATGAACATAAGTTTGATTTTGATCTTTTGGACCCAACCAAATTAGTTCCCGAGGAAGAAGTTCCGGTTCAAATCTTCGGAACTTTGACATTGAACAGAAATCCAGACAACTTCTTTGCAGAAACGGAGCAGATCGCTTTCCATCCGGGACATTTGGTTCCAGGAATTGATTTCAGTAATGATCCTTTGTTGCAAGGCAGATTGTTTTCTTACACCGACACACAATTGTCAAGATTAGGTTCTCCTAATTTCCACGAGATTCCAATCAACCGATCATTAAATACAGTTCATAACAACCAGCGCGACGGACATATGCGTCAACAGATCTCAAAAGGAAAAGTGAGTTACGAGCCAAATTCCATCGGTGGCGGATGTCCATTCCAGTCGATGATGAAAGATGGTGGATTTGTATCGCACGGCGAAAGAGTAGATGGCCATAAAGTTAGAGCCAGAAGCCAGAGTTTCGTGGATCATTATTCTCAAGCCAAATTATTTGTCAACAGCCAAAGTGCGCCAGAAAAGAAACACATTCAGGATGCCTTGATCTTTGAACTTTCGAAAGTGAAAATCCCGGCAATCCGTGAAAGAATGGTTGGTCAACTTAATTTCATAGATAAAGATCTAGCAAAAAATGTAGCAAAGAAAGTTGGTGTTGATGTGACAAAACTCGAACAACCCAACCAAAGTATTCCCGCCGATGCCGATCCGAAAACACTTCAAAGTGAGGAAAGAGAACCGGCAACTAAAAGTTCAGACGCACTCAGTATGAAAAATACGGCGAAAGATTCCATAGAAAGTCGAGTGGTAGGTTTCATTATGGAAGATGGCGTAAATGCTTCAGATGTCAATTCTTTAAAATCAAAATTAGAGTCCGAAGGTGCAGAGGTTCAAATCATCGCCGGAAGTCTTTCACCAGTCAAAGCAGATAATGGAAGCAGTTTTACGCCTAAGCATTCTTTGACCAGTACAGCCAGCGTTTGTTTTGATGCTTTATATATCTGTAGCGGAAAATCATCTTCAGACAATCTTTTAAATGAAGATAACAAACCTGGAACTGTTCATTTTGTGAATGAAGCTTACAAACATTGCAAAGCGATCTATTTCGGAACAGACACAGATGAAATCTTCAAAGCGAGTCAGGTCGCAAGCAAGAAACATAAGGATCCTGCGATTGTCACCTCAGAAAGTCAAAACGCAGACGAAGCTTTCATCAAAGCAATTGCCAACCACCGCGTTTGGGAATTGGAAACGGAAAGAAACAATCCTGCTTAGAAACATCAAATCACCACAAAATATTAAAATATGAAAGCAGCAGTTTTTCACGCACCAGGTAAAATTACTTGCGACACGGTAGAAGATCCAATCATTGAGGATCAAAATGACATCATCCTAAAAGTGACTTCCACAGCAATCTGTGGCAGTGATCTCCATATGTACACCGGTAGCATTCCGCAGGCCAGACCAATGGTAATGGGACACGAGTTTATGGGGATCATAGAAGAAGTTGGAAAGAATATCAACCATCTCAAAGTCGGCGATCGGGTAGTCGTACCTTTTCCAATCGCTTGTGGAGGCTGTTATTTCTGCGAACACGGATTGCCAACAGCTTGTGAAAATAGCAATCCGGATCATTATGGTCCAGAAGGTGGAATCTTGACAGAGAAAGGTGGCGGTATGTTCGGCTACACAGATTTGTATGGCGGTCACAATGGCGGACAAGCGCAATATGTACGTGTTCCTTCCGCTAATTTCGGACCGAGAAAAGTGCCTGATAATTTAACCGACGAACAAGTGCTTTTCCTCACAGATATTTTCCCGACAGGCTATGTTGGCGTAATGTGGGGCGATCTGAAAGGTGGAGAAACAGTAGCTATTTTCGGTGCAGGTCCAGTTGGATCGATGTCTGTGAAAAGTGCCATTCTACACAATGCGAAAAAAGTCATCGTGATCGATACTTTGCAATACAGACTGGATCAGATTCAAAAGCTGACAGGTTGCGAAACGATTCTTTGGGAGAATGCGGAACAGGTCGTGGAGGAAATCAGAAGCTTGACAAACGGACGCGGCGCAGATCTTTGTATCGATGCGGTTGGATTCGAGCCAGAGAGAGATTTCTTGGACAAGGCCAAAGCGGTTATCAACTTCGAAAAAGGGTCGATCAAAGTTTTGGAAGCTTGTATGAGCGGTGTCAAGAGAGGCGGTACTGTTTCTATTTTGGGAGTCTATCCTGTTAATTACGACAACTTCAGAGTTGGTCAATTGTTCGACAAAGGCATCACGATCAAAGGTGGACAATGTCCTGTTCATACCATCATCGATAAACTTCTGAAATATGTAGAAACCGGGCAGGTGAAATTGGATGATATCATCACGCACAAACTTAGTCTCACCGATGTGGCGAAAGGCTACGAGATCTTCCACAAAAAAGAAGATGGCTGTGTGAAAGTCGTTTTGGATCCGTGGATTTAATTTTAATAAACAACTAAATTTAATATTATGAAAAATATACTATGGTTTGTAGCAGCAATTTGCATCTTTGTTTGGCTACTCGGAATGTTAGGCGTAATAGAAGGCCTAAGCACAGGATATCTAGTTCATATCCTTCTGGTCATCGCCGTGATTGTTGTTTTGTACAACATCATATCGGGCAGAAAACCTCTTGATTAATTAATTGATTTTTCTAAAAACTTCAGAAACAAACTCAAATTTTTCAATTCTGTAGTTTTGGAAAACACAAAACCCACTTTTACAGGTGGGTTTTGTGTTATTTGAATTTATATTAATAATAAATATTTCTATTAATGATTTTAAGAACTTCTCGTTTCTCAAGATTTTTAATAGTTCGGATTACAGTTTCGACACGAAGTCCTGTAATGGAAGCCAACTGCTGCCTAGTCAATGGAACCTGATAAGAAAACTGACTCATGTCTGAACTGAAACTTTTATGATAATCCAAAACGCCTTTGATTCTTACATCTGCCTGCAATGATGCATTATTTTCCAGCATCACAAATTTGTAGTACAATCTTTCGGACAGAAATTTATTGACGTCTCTAGATAGATTAGGATGATCATCCAGCATTTTTATAAACTTAGCTTTTGATAATTTCAGGACGGTGCTTTCCTCAAAAACCACAGCATTCACTGGATATTTTTTATCAATAAAAAGTAAAAGTTCACAAACACTGAGACCAGGTTGTAAGATCGCTAATATCAATTCTTTTCCCGCTTCGTTGTAGTGATTCAGCTTTATTCTTCCATTTACGATTTGATAATAACATTTTGGAGTCTCGCCTTCGTTGAAAATAATGTCACCACGTTTGAACTTTTCATATTCTGCACCGTATGACAATAGTAATTCTTCCGCAATCATTTTATTATGGTTTAATGACAATTAGTTTTAAAATAGATTTAAACAGAAATAAGTTATTGATAGATAATTGAATACAATAATTTATAAATTAATTGAAGGCTCTATTTTTAAGCTGTGCGAAATTAATCAACAAACTATTTTATTAATATGATTCAGGTCATAAAGTTTATTCTGTAACTGTCATAGCTTTGATAGATACCAAAAAATAAATTATTATGAAAAAATTATTCTTAACGATGAGTTTTTTATTCATCATCAGTTGTTCTAAGAAAGATACTACTGAAACAAATTCTATGAACAATGATTCTCTCGTATCCGACAGTTCTGCTGCAATCCCAAATCCAGCGCCGCAAACAGACAGTACGACTGCATCAATGTCCAATTCGGGTTCTTCCAGCGACAGTACTTCAACTTCGTCTTCTGCCAGAAAAGATTCGGCAAAATAGAATTCTACTTTTTTAAAATTAAATTTTCGTTCTGAGTAAGCACTGATAAGAGAAAAGGGAAGATGGTGATTTTTCAAACAAACATCATCCTATTTTCTCAATCTACTATCATTGCTTCGGGACGAATCTTTTCATATCAATATCTGTAAATATATGAATTATTTAAGCTAATAATATATTTAATTGAAATTAATCACCGATATTATTTTATTTGTATAAATATCATTAATTAAGGCACAAGATTTGAAAGGTAAATATTATATAAAAATTACGATTTAAATATTCTGGAATAATAAATTTTGTGGACTGTACATCAGTTAAAAAATTGAATTATTTAGAAAAATCGAAGTAACACATCACACTTTTCTCCTGGTTCTATTTATGAGATCTGATCATTAGAAATCTACCATTATCAATTATGATTATTAATGAACTCATTCTGGAATCTCTGGGTGCAACTACCGAAAATTTCCTGGCAGGAGAATCTATCTTCTCAGAAGATGAAATCCCCAAATACTACTACCAGATTAACAATGGTAAAGTAAAACTCAACAACTACAACCACGAAGGCAGAGAAGTGCTTCAGACTATTTTGGAGCCTGGACAAAGCATCGGAGAATCTCTTCTTTTTGTGGAAAATGTAACCTATCCTGTAAATGCGGTCGCAATCACCAGCTGCAGAATCTTCAAACTACGAAAATCTGCATTTTTTGATTTGCTGGATAAAAATCCAGAAGTAAGTCTGGAAATGAATCGACACCTTTCTCAAATCCTTTATTTCAAACAAAAAATGGGACCGATTCTTTGTACAAACAGTCCAATGTACAAGCTGAAATCCTTTTTGGACTATTTGAAAAGCAGTCAACATGCAAAAGAACCATTTGCCTTTCAGGTTCCCTACACACGTCAGGAAATGGCTAATCTTACTGGTCTTTGTGTTGAAACAACCATCAGAACCATAAAGACAATGGAAAAGGACAATATTGTAAGAATCAGAAACCGAAAAATTCTGTATTGATTTTTTCAATTTCAATACTTTTTTAAGCGATTATATTGCATTGTGATTCCAGTCATAACTCGCTGAAATGCTTAATTATAGTTTTGAATTATGATTAAATAACATATCAAACCATCAATTAACCAAAAAATATTATTATGGCAACAAATTCAAAAACAACGACAAGTACTGCAACCAGTAAAGAGAAAAAAACACCCGCAAAAAGTGATGCAGCAAAAGAACTAAAGGATCTTTTCGAAGATAGTTTGAAAGACATCTATTGGGCAGAAAAAGCATTAGTGAAAGCCTTACCAAAAATGCAGAAAAATGCTACAGATGAAACTTTGAAGCAGGCAATCGCACAACACCTCGAGGAAACCAAAGGACAGGTAAGCCGATTGGAAGATATCTTTGAATCTATCGGCGTAAAGGCACAGGCGAAAAAGTGTGATGCCATGCAGGGATTATTAGACGAAGCCGACAGCATCATCGAAGAAACGGAGCCTGGAACCGTGCGTGATGCAGGAATCATTGCTGCCTCACAAAAAGTGGAGCATTACGAAATTGCAACCTATGGTACTTTGGCAGCGTTTGCAAAAGTGCTGAAAGAAAAGGATGCTTTGGTTAATTTACTAGCGACATTAGGCGAAGAAAAAACCTGTGATGAATTATTGACAAAACTGGCTGATACGAATCTCAATTCTAAAGCTAATAAATAATCAAACCACTTAGAAATCAAAAAGCAGCAAAATTAATTGCTGCTTTTTTTATGTTTGTACTGGAACAATTTTCAAATACGTTAATGAAATATTCAAAAAATTTTAAAATAATAATTATTGTTGATTAATTTTGGTTCGATTTCTCAGACAGCTTTTTTAAAATTATTTTAGCACCTCCAATAGAGTATATCCAAGGTTTTTATCGAAATGATATAGCGTATTCCTATCGTAGATCATCGTTCTGTCGAACACGTCACTATCATAATTCCTGCTGTCATTTTGACCCCAGCCATCTGTGTTGAAAAATAATGATCTGAAATTCCTGGATGATTTGATTTTTACAAAGGGCGCCATAAATTCATCTTTAGAGAGTTTTAAAGTAGAATTGAGCTGATAATTGATCTTATTAAACTTTCCGAATGGAAGGACAATAGCAGTTCCGTTTTGTTTGTAAGAACGTTTCTTTTTTTCATTCAAATTATCGCTTCCGAATATGTAGATGCTATTTTCCGGCTCGCTGTTTCTATTCTTTACAAGTATTTTCGGATCCGTGTAATAAACATCTAAGAAAATTTTGATGTTGTCCCCGTCAATTTCCTTTTTAATATATTTAAATGAATTCGAGCCTAAATTTTGGGAATGAAACTTTGCAATCTCATAGATATTTGAAAATGCTTTTTTTTCACCTTCGCAACTTATGCTAGCCAAAAATCGCAGACTGTCGGTTGGTGTTTTATCATTAATAAATTCAAAAATCTCATAATTTTTATTTTCCGGGATTGAATCTTTGATCGATATAATTTTAAATTCCTGTCCCATAAAAATCGAATAGAACAAGACGGTTACAATGGAAAAATATACTTTCATACTTTAAGAGCTTACTTTATTTTCTCCTCGACAAGTTAATAAAATTATATCGATCTGATGAACTAACTGTCAAAATCGCAGAAAAATGGTAGGGTTGTTAACTATCTTTCTTTTACAATAATTTGCCTGATCATCGCACTTCCTGTGTTGCCTGTTACAGCCTGTGCTATTCCATTTTTCCAATAAACCGCTGCGGAACCACCTCCAGTTGCCTCCTGATAGCCTGCCAAATAGACATCATTCGCTGACATACCAAGAGTCAGTCCAAAGGAATTTTCTGCACCCACAATGATTGGTGAACCGTTTTTCCAGTATTTTGATACAAAGGAATTACTGCTTGGGGCAATGCCACTTCCTGCAATATAAATATCATTTCCCTGCACTTCAATCGCTGTTCCGCCTGCATAGGAAGTTCCATCTTGAATAAGTGTAGCTCCGGTTAGATTTTTAGAATACCAGGTTTGCAGTTGTCCAGCGTTGTCATAAACGACCGACCACATCATGTATACGTCATTTCCAGAAACAGTAATATCCTGATCAGCTGCTGTGGTGTTCTGATTGGAAATATCGGTTCTTTGGCCATTCTTCCAATAGCAGGTAACAGGAGTGATCCAATTCTGCATCCGTCTTTCACCGATAACATAGACATCGCTGCCTACTACAGCAATTCCTGTGGCAATGGCTGTCTGCGCCTCATCCGTCAAAGTAATTGGAATTCCGTTTTTCCAATACTTGGCTTCATAGGCTGCCTGTCCTGGCTTCATTTCCTGGCCGGCTATGTAAACATCATTACCACTGATGAAAATATCATTAGCGTAGGCATCTTTGGATCCGTCTGTCAAATTAGTAGATACGCCGTTCTTCCAATATTTGGCCACGTACTTGCCAGCTGAATTGATTTCGTAGCCCACAATATGTATATCATCTCCCAAGACTTTCATTCCCAGTGCATCAGAACTTCCAGAGCCTTTTCCTAAAAGAACTTCCTGTCCATTCTTCCAGTATTTGGCCTTGTAATTTTCGCGTCCTGCTGTGTAAATTATCGGTTCTGAAATATTTGAATCATTGTCATTTTCCTCATTACTGGTGCATTGTACTGCGGCAAGTGCTGTTATTAAAAGGAAAGAGGATGCGTAGAAAAGAGATTTTAAATTCATTGAGACGTTATTTGCTCAACTCAGGTCAAAAAATACGCCAGATGATTCAACTTTTCCAGCAGTTTAACATTCTCACATTCTTTTTTACGTTGATGGATGATTATTTAATTTTTAGGAAACCTCTTTAATTAATTATACAATTTTTAGATCTCTTTTGATGTGTTTGAATCTGCAATAGGAATGACAACAGAAAATATGGTACCTTCATTTTTAGAACTCTCCACTTGGATAACTCCATTGTGTAGTTCTATGATTTCTCTACAAAGATAAAGTCCAATACCGAATCCTGCTATGGATCTGCTATTCATATCTTTCACCCTGTAATAGCGGTCAAATATTCGCTGCTGATCATTTTCCGAGATTCCAATTCCGTGGTCCTGAACATTAATTATTAAATTGTTTTGATCCTTCGTCAGATATTCTACATTAATGGAAGTACCAATGGGAGAGTACTTAATAGCATTCCCAATAAGATTGTGAAGTACCTGTGATATTTTTTCACGATCCGCCTGAATCATAACCTGCCCGGATGGCCTGAAAACAAAATTGCGGGTTTGATTGGTGGAAAGTACTTCATCCTCAATCTCTGAGAATAAAACTTGGAAATCAAAATCTGTTTTTTCAATATGTAACTGTCCCGAATCAAGTCTTGAAACATTAAGAAAACCATTGATCATATTGTTCATATAATCCGTTTGCTTCAAACATTTCTCTAAGATGCTTTGTTGTTTTGAATCTCCCTCACGTGCTTCCAAACGTTGTAAAATTTGTATATAGGCCTTAAGAGAAGTGAGCGGTGTTTTGAGCTCGTGACTTACCATGCCCATAAAATCATCTTTTCTTTCCTCCTCTTTTTTCTGTTTTGTAATATCTCTCAAAGTACCGTTTAGACTTTGTGGATTTCCTTCCTGATCATAGAAAACTCTGCCGTTAGCCTGTAAGAGTCTAATCTTTTTGTCTGTTTTATTTTGAATTTTATATTCGATAAAATATTGACCATCAGAATCTTTCCCCAAAACATTTGCGATGGCTGTAACTACACGCTCCCGATCCTCCGGCAAAATTGCGGCTAACGCAACAGACAAGTCCAGATTTTCTTCCGAAGATAAGCCAAACCAATTTTTCAGCAGGTTGTTTCCTGAAAACAAGTTTGTTGCCGGTTGGTAGTAGAAGGTGGCAAGTTCCCCAGCATCGATGGCAAGAGCCAGCATTTGCTGATCATTTTCATTCTTCCTCCTTGCTAAAACCTGTTCAGTGATTTCTTCGATAATGACAAGAACACCCGAAATATCGCCACGATCAGTAAAAATTGGTTGATAAATGGAATTTACAATAGCTTCCCTTAATCCATCATTATGGCGTAATCTAACCGTAAACTCGGTATTTATTTTAGGCTTTCCATTATTGTAAACTTCTCTAAGCCAGTCATTGACAGGTTGGCCTCGCAATTCTGGTCTTGCACTTTCGTGTGGATGTCCTATGACTTCAGATTCTTTGCGACCCCATATATTAAGAATGGCCGGATTAGCAATTTCAATGACGTGCTCTGGTCCTTCCAGCATCGCAATGCCAACAGGAGCCTGCTCGATAATTGTTTTAATGTACTCTCTGCTTTGTGCAAGCTGCTGCATTGATGTATTCAGTTCCTCATTGGTGGATGTCAGTTCCTCAAGTGTAGCAGCCATTTCCTCATTCAGTGCATTTTCCCGCTCTTCTTTTTGCTTTATCTGCTGCAAGAATTCGCGTCGGGATGTTACCTCAAGTGCTGTATTAAGAATGCACCAGGTCTTATTTTGCTGATCCGTAAGTGCCTTGTATTCATAATCAAAATAATCCAGCGTTTCCACCCCGTTTTTTATAAGTTTTGCAGGAGCTTCGTGCACGGAATAGGTCTTACCAGAACGCCAAACTTCCCTCAATAATTCTAAAAACGGTTGTCCCTCCAGCTCCGGGATTGCGTCCATCAAAGGTTTTCCTATTACAGATGCATCTTTGCCCCATAGCGCCAGCATACCTTCGTTTGCAAATTGGATGACCATTTCTTCTCCAGAATAGATTGCTGTGGGTGCAGGAGATGAAACTAAAGCCTGGATGATTAGATCCTGACTGAAATTTTTATCGGACATATTTTCTTGAGTAATTATACGTATGACAAAGATATACAAAAGTCCTTTTATTGTTCTTAAATAAAGATGCTTTAATATTTTTACACATTCTTATTCATAATGATTAAAATTTGATTTATTAGCACGTATATTGTAATATGGTTATTAAAAAACTCATCATGCATAAAATTTATATTTTATTTATATCATTCGGTTCATTGTTTTTGTTTGGACAGATTCCCGAATCTAAAATTTCCGAAACAAATAACGCTGATTCAGATATTTCGAATTTTCAGGATGTAATTTTAATTTCGGATCATGTAAAGCAAAGGACTCAGACTGCAAATGCAAATAATTTAAAAATAGCACAAAATGATTATTCGTTTGCTCCCAATAGTTATATCTATTACAAAGATGGAATTCTGCCAGATGGTACTAAAACCGATGGATTGTACATTCCTGTTGCAAAAGCCTATCAAATGTGGAAACAGGGTAGGTACATGCAAAATGACAGCGGCACATTCACTCCGATTAATGAAACTGGTCTTCAGTCTGCAACTGTATTTTGGGAAGATGTAAATGGATTAATCAGCTCAACCTCCATCGTAGGCACGGGTGAAGATGCTAAAATTAAAATAATAATTGATAAGACGAAAGGAGAAGGGAATGCGAGTGTAGCATTTAAAGTAGATGGCATCATCTATTGGACATGGCACATTTGGGTTACAGATGATCCTGCAGACGGAGCAGCCTACGGACAAGGCTTTGAAACTAATAGTTTGAATCAGGCATTCACACCAAAGTATATGGATCGGAATCTGGGAGCAACTAATGCCAGCTTTCTGGGACATAACTGGCACAAATCCGGAGGCCTAATGTACCAATGGGGCAGGAAAGATCCTGTTCCTCCGTTGGAATATAAAGATGGATCATTCTATGAAGTGACAGGTGATGTTGGCAGCAGACGACATTCCTATGCTGCTTTGCAATCTGCCACAATAGCTTTAAAACAAAGAGGAACCGATACTGGCACTAATAATATTAATGGAAACATAAGATACTCCATTAATAATCCAATTGATATAATAACACATGCTACTAATGACGGAACTTGGTTTTCCAGCCAGGAATATAAGATTAATAATTCCAATCTGAACCTGGTAGAGACCTGGGACTTGTGGTCGGACAACAGAAAAGGTCTGAATAGCAACGCCTCTAGCAGTGATAATACTTTGGCAACCGATAGCAAATCCTATGAATTAAAATCAGAATTTGATCCTTGCCCAAATGGTTGGCGAATTCCTTCTCAATACGGCAGAAATACCGTTAATAATAATCTAAACCCATTTGGTAGGAAAAACAGTGGTGCCAATGATGATACGAATAGCGCCAACAGTCAGATTTTGCCGAATGCAATTAATAATGTTTTGGTTGGAGTGAAAGTTTATCCCAGCAGAGGAATAGATTTTACAGGTGCAGATAATAGATCAATCGGCTTGATGCCAACTACTGGCAATTATGTTTACTATCAGACCACTGGTGCTAATCCAGCACAAGTTGTCTATCAAGATCAGGGTTCTGATGGTATTTTACTTAATGCGACTTATGGGATTGGTGGCCACAGAGCAACCATTATTCACAGTGATCCCGAAAGAACAGATGTTTCCGTTAGTGGCTGGAATGGAATCTACGTCAATCAAACAGTCAAAACAAATGGTTTGGGCGCCGTAAGATGTATGAAAGATCCAAATATGGCATTGTTACCTTCAATTTATGAAACAGAATATGTTTTGTCAACCGATACCGATCAAACCGATTACAAAGCCTGGACAAAAGAACCCAATAGCTTTGTCGTAATGACAGGTGAGGCAAATGAAACAGTGGCACAGGATAAAGAATTAATTATAAGCCTTAAAAAAGCCTATGCGATGCACAAGCTTTACCTATCTGATAATAAAGAACTTCCGACAGGAAATATCAATACAGGAAGTGTGGTTTGGACTGATAATCAAACTTTAATTAAGAAAATTCAGATTGTTGGCACTTATCCGGATCAGCAGATGAAGGTCACAATTGCTGCGAAGAAAAAAGGCAATGCGGTTATTGCTTTCCACAAAGGTAATAATGGAGTATGGGGAAGTTCCAATCCTGATAAAATTCTTTGGAGCTGGCATATTTGGGCACCTGTTACGGACCCATTGGCATTAGAAAATCAAATTACATACACCACAGAATCTGTAGAGAATGGCGGAATTATTCCTACATCAAATGCACAAATTATCAATCCCGCCAAAGGAGGTACAGCTATGACTACCACTTTTATGGATCGTAATCTTGGTGCTTTGCAGGTGTTGCCATCCTCATTGGTCAGACCCAATCTAGCTACCGAGTTGCAGTCTAAAACACAAATACAACAGTCTGGTGGACTTCATTATCAATGGGGAAGAAAGGATCCTTTGCCAACCTTCCATAACCCTGGAGGAACACAGTACATTTCTGCCCACGCAAACAGTGTGCAGGTTGCCGCAACTTATAATGTTTATAAGCAGACTGGTGTAGATGCCAACAACAATATCATTATTGGAATATCAAATCCGATTACAGACGCTATTTTTTCATCCACAGATACTTCCGGGTATTCCAGGGAATGGAATGTTTACAGATCTTCCGCCGGAATCGCTGCCGCTGATCCAAAAAATGAAAAGATCAGAAAAATCACAAAATACGCTGCGGAAAATCCTTTATACTTTCTCTTCAGATCCAAAACAGGAAATGAACTTGGGATGGAAGATGCAGGAACTTTGCTTACAAAATCACAGCAGGTAAAAGATTGGATTTCCGATGAAAATGGATTGGCGCAAGACAGATGGGGACACGCTTCAGAAAAATCAGTTTATGATCCTTGTCCTGCAGGCTGGCGGGTACCTGATACTGCGAATGCTAATTTATTTGCTGCAGGCAATAATGGTTCATATGCTAAAGGCTCATCGCCTTGGTTTTACAATGGTTACAACACGACAAGTAACTTTTCAAACTATGGTATTGTCCAAAGCACCATTGCAGATCTCACGGGTAATTCGGTTAATAATGCAGTAAACGCAAGACAGTATCCAGGATACACCCTTACAGTGACAACAGAAAGTACAACACCAAGCAGCAGATCTGGCTGGGTTTTTAATTTCCCAAATTCAAAATATAATATTGGAAATATTCCTGTAACGGGAATAAGAGGAATTCTTGGAGGGAATGATTGGAAAAATGCCAGAAGCGGCTATCCTGCTGCAGATAATTATAAGTACCAGACAGGATTGTGGACCAGTTCTCCCGCAGACTTCTATACAGGTTATGCTATTGGATTTAATCTCAGCAGCGTATCGGGATATGGAGGGAAACTTGCATCGGGAACAGGCTTTTATCCGCAGGCTGCTATGGGAGTAAGATGTGTGAAGGACACGGAAAGATATATGGGAGATCTGCCTTACTCGGTAAGTTCGCAAGCAACAAACCTTAACACGGTTATTTCAATCAAAGAACATAGCAATGACGTGATTCAAATTCATCCAAATCCGGTGAAAGATATACTTCACATTATTTCCAAAGATAACGCTAAAGAGGATTCTGGATTTGTAATTTTCAATACAGCCGGAGGTATTGTAAAACAAGGTAATTTTAGAAACAGCAGTGTCAATATCGCAAATCTACCAACTGGTGTTTATATGTTGACCATCGAAAATTCTACGCAAGCTTTTAAAATTATTAAAAAATAGATAATTTTCAGCACGTTTTTAGATAGTTTAATGACCAATCCTATACAAATATGAATTTTAAGATTTTTCTGTTGGCTTTTCTATTTTTAATGATTAATTCCTGCAAATCTCCAAAAACAAAAGACTTTAGGGAGAGCATTGTTCAAGAAGAGCGTGTCGCATCTCAAATTATTCTTGGTAAAGATGGTCCCGAAACAAAGAAGCTTAAATATCTGGAGGAAAATGATTTCAAAGGTGCGCTAAGAGCTGTAGATCAGCAGGCAGTAGAATTTGACAAATTGATTAAAAGTATTAAAATTCTTTCGTCTGATGATATTAAGGAAGGTGAACCACTTAAGATGGCTGCTATCAATTATTACCAATCATTGAAGGAACTTCATTTTTTTGACCGTAAAGAAATTGTGCAGCAGCAATTAATCAGCAAACTGTATGGGAAAGATCAAAAAATGGCTCAGGATCAGCTGATTGAATTGGCTCGTCAAAAAAAATCTCTGTATACAAAAGTTTATAAAAATGAAAATCTTCTCAGTATTGCCCTAGCTAAATTCGATGCTGCAAATGGATTTTAGTTTAATGAAAACACAGTTAAGATTTATAACTTAATACGCTGAAAAAAAATTTTAAGAGCATATGTGAGAACAAGTGTTAAACATTTCATTCAAATAATTTTTAAAAAAAATTGACCATCAATTCAAATTCCTATACTCAATGGGCGTATAACCAACTCTTTGTTTAAACAGTCTCGTCAGATGCTGAGGATATTTAAACCCTAAATCATACGCAATCTGACTGATGGATTTATCAGCATCAAAAACCCGTTCTTTGGCAACATCTATGATTTTATTTTGAATATATTCCTGCGCCGTTTTGCCGGTTTCTTTTTTAATTAAATCTCCAAAATAGTTGGGAGAAAGATTGAGTTCATCTGCACAAAAAGCGACAGATGGCAATCCAAAACTGTTCGGTTTTTCTGAATTAAAGTAACTGTTCAGCAATTCTTCAAATTTCTCCAGAATTCCTTTGTTGACATTTTCTCTAGTGATGAACTGTCTGTCGTAGAAACGCTCACAGTAATTGAGGAAAAGTTCGATGTTGGAGGCAATCAGTTTCTTGCTGTGTTTGTCCACAGACTGCTCGAGTTCTGACTGAATTTTAGCAAAACATTCCAAAACAAGCTGTTGTTCTTTCGAAGATAAGTGGAGCGCTTCATTGTTTTGATAACTGAAAAAGCCATATTCTGAAATACTTTTGGCAAGCGGCGTTCCTTTAATCAAATCGGGATGGAAAACCAGTCCGTGACCCATCGGCTGATAAAAATCTACTTTATTTTCAACATCCACAACCTGTCCCGGAGAGACAAAAACCAGCGTACCTTCCTGATAATCGTACGTTGCGCGGCCATATTTCAAGTCACCGCATTTTACATCCTTCAGAAAAATACAGTAGAGATTAAAATTCATTTTAGAACCTGTTCTTTTGTGGGCTTTTGAAAAATCAATAACGCTCACCAAAGGATGCAATGTCTCGTGATTATTAAATTGATTATAATCATTAACGGTTTCAAAATTAACGGAATTACTCATAGCAGTTTCATTTTCTGATACAAATCTAATTATAAAATCAATGTCTTCTAAGTGTAAAACTTCACATCTGTAATATTGGTAGGTAATACCGTAATCTGTCTACAAAAAGGTTCATCATAAGGGTGGAAATTTGCATAGTAAGTTGATTATCCGAATAATCAATTTTTTAAAATCAATTTAAAATTATGCAAAAAGTAATATTAAACAACGGTGTGGAAATGCCGATTTTAGGTTTCGGCGTATTTCAGGTGCCGGATTTGGCAGAATGTGAAAAAGCAGTCCTTGAGGCTATCGAAACCGGATACAGATTAATCGATACAGCTTCATCTTATGGAAACGAAGAAGCAGTAGGAAATGCCATCAGTAAAAGCGGTGTTGCGAGAGAGGAATTATTTATCACCACAAAACTTTGGATTCAGGATGCTGGCTACGAAAATACGTTGAAAGCGTTTGAGAAATCAATTAATAAATTACAGCTGGAGTATCTTGATTTATATCTAATTCATCAGCCTTATGGCGATATTTTCGGTTCCTGGAGAGCGATGCAGGAACTGTATTTTCAGGAAAAAGTAAGAGCGATTGGCGTTTCCAATTTTCATCCCGACAGAATTGCAGATTTGATTGCGAACAGTGGATTTACGCCGGCCATTAACCAAATAGAAACCCATCCTTTCCATCAGCAGGTCGAAGCGCAGAAATTCCTTCAGGAAAACAATATTCAAATCGAATCCTGGGGACCATTCGCAGAAGGTAAAAACGATATTTTTAAAAACGAAATTTTAGCATCGATTGCGGTTAAAAATAATAAATCTGTGGCTCAAATAATCCTGCGTTGGTTAAGTCAAAGAGGTGTTGTGGCGATTCCAAAATCGGTTCGAAAAGAAAGAATGGCTGAAAATTTTGACATTTTTGATTTTGAATTGTCCGCAGAAGAAATGCAGGAGATTTCAACTTTAGACACCAGTGCAAGCCTGTTTTTCGACCACAGAGACCCGAATATGGTCAAATGGCTGAGCGAAAGAAAACTGGATTTATAAATTAATCAAGACTTAAAAATATTAAAATGGACAGAAGAGATATTTTAAAAACCATCGGATTGGCAGCTGTCGGAACTGTATTGTTACCTTTCGGGAATGTAGCAAAAGGTGCAACGTCAGATTTAGGTGATAAAGAAATTGGTTCGCTTCCCCAGCCGTAGAAAATTGGGCAAATCTTTAGAAGTTTCAAGCATCGGATTGGGCGTTCAGAATATGAGCCGAACGTATCAAACTACAATTCCCAACCGGAAAGAAATGCACAGAATTATTCAGAAAGCGTACGACAACGGTGTGACGCTTTTTGATACCGCAGAAGCTTACGGTCCTTTTGAATGTGAGAAAATCTTGGGAGAAGCCACCTCGTCTTTTCGGGATAAAATTGTTATCGAAACCAAATATGGCTGGAACATCGACCAGAAAACCGGAAAACGTCTGCCCGGACTGAACAGCAAGCCTGAACATATCAAAATTGTTGTTGAAGGAATGCTGAAGCGTCTCAAAACCGACCGAATCGATTTGCTATATCAACACCGTGTTGACCCAGAAGTTCCGATTGAAGATGTGGTTGGCGCCATTCAAGATTTAATAAAAGAGGGAAAAGTCCTGCATTACGGACTTTCAGAACCTGGCGTGGAAACGGTGAGGAGAGCGCATAAAATTCATCCTGTGACAGCTATTCAAAATGAATATTCATTGCTGTGGCGCGGACCGGAAAAGAAAATTATCCCGCTTTGTGAGGAATTGGGAATTGGTTTTGTTCCTTGGAGTCCGCTGGGTGTAGGTTTTTTGACAGGAGCTATTGATGAAAACACGCGTTTTGCACAAGGTGACATCCGTGGAAATGAAACCCGTTTTTCACCGGAAAATATTCAGCAAAATTTAAAATTAGTCAAAGTTCTGAAAGACTGGAGCGTGAAGAAAGAGGCGACGCCAGCTCAGATATCTTTGGCGTGGCTGCTTCATCAAAAACCTTGGATTGTGCCCATTCCGGGAACAACTCAAATATCAAATATGCTGGACAATATCGGAGCGGATAAAATCAAATTCACCAATACCGAATTTAAAGAATTCAATACGCAAATTGATGCTGTGAAAATCGCTGGAGAGAGATTACCGCCTTTCGTACAGCAGTTTTCGGATGTGGAAGCACCTTTGAAAAAGAATTAGAAATTAATCATACAAAAAAATTAAAATGCAAAAAAGAATATTAGGAAATCAAGGATTAGAAGTTTCGGCTTTAGGATTAGGATGTATGGGTTTAAGCTTTGGCTACGGACCTGCAACAGAGAAACAGGAAGCTATTAAATTAATCAGAACAGCATTTGAAAAGGGTGTTACTTTTTTCGACACAGCTGAATGTTATGGCCCGTTTACTAATGAAGAATTGCTGGGCGAAGCTTTGCAGCCTTTCCGAAATGAAGTCGTTATCGCTACGAAATTTGGTTTTCAGGATGGTGATTCCAGCAAAGGATTAGACAGCAGTCCGGAAAGAATCCGCAAAGTAGTGGAGGATTCTTTGAAAAGACTGAAAACAGATTATATCGACCTTTTTTATCAGCACAGAGTAGACCCGAATGTTCCAATGGAAGACGTGGCAGGAGCGGTAAAAGAATTGATTAGCGAAGGAAAAGTAAAAAATTTCGGATTGTCGGAAGCCAGTGTCGAAAGCATTCGAAAAGCACACGCCGTACAGCCTGTTTCAGCTTTGCAAAGTGAATACTCAATGTTTTTCCGTGATGCCGAGAAAGAAATTATCCCGACGCTGGAAGAACTGGGCATTGGTTTTGTGCCATTCAGTCCTTTAGGGAAAGGATTTTTAACGGGAGCAATGACAGAGCAGACGCAGTTTGACAAAAACGATTTCAGAAATATTGTCCCGAGATTTTCTGAGGAAAACAGAAAGGCAAATCAGGCTTTGGTCGATTTGTTGAAAAAGATTGCTGCAGAAAAAGAGGCAACACCCGCACAGATTGCTTTGGCGTGGCTGTTGGCGCAGAAACCGTTCATCGCACCAATTCCGGGAACTACAAAACTGCACAGACTGGAGGAAAACATCGGTGGCGCATCTTTAGAACTTTCTTCTGATGATTTATCTAAAATCACGCAATCACTGAGCCAGATTGAAATCGTCGGGGAACGTTATCCGCAGCATTTACAGTCGAGAGTTGGGAAATAATTTAAATAATTCAAAAAAAAATGAAAGCATTAATTGTTGCATTAATCATATCCACAAGTTCTACCTACACATTCGCACAGCAGACAAAAGTGGAAAACGTCGTGAAAAAAGAGACAAAATCCGAACAGGAAATCATCCAGCTTTCCAAAGACAAATGGGATTGGATGTCTTCTAAAGATGCCGAAAAACTGGAGAAACTTTTTGACGAAAAATCAGTATTCGTACATATGGGCGGTTCGTGGGGCAAAAAACAGGAACTGGACGTCATCAAAAGTGGCGGAATCTGGTACAAGAAAGCCCACATCCACGAAACATCGGTAAACATTATTGAAAATACCGCCATCATTCTGACCAAAATGGATTTAGTAGCCGTGGTTGGTGGAAATGAAGTAACCAATCCCTTTATTGTAACGGAAGTATTTGTGAAAAATAATGGAACCTGGAAATTGGGTTCACTGTCATTCACCAAAACAATGACCTCGGAAAAGAAATAGAGATGAGAACTAAGGCGATACAATTTTTAAGTTTAATTGGTTTAATAGTATTTACTAATACTACGATTCAGGCTCAGAAAAATGCGAAGGAACCCTTGATGATTGCAGAGCAGGGAAGTTTTGCGGTTGGCGGAACTGTTTTGAAAAGTCCGGGAACATTCAATCCACAAAAGCCGACTGCGGAGGGACAGACTTTCAGAGGCGACCACGCTTACGTTTTCTATCAGATTCCTGTGAAAGCCAGAAAATATCCATTGGTAATGTGGCACGGAATCGGACAGTTTTCAAAAACCTGGGAGACAACTCCAGACGGAAGAGAAGGTTTTCAGAATATCTTTCTGCGCAGGAATTTCCCGGTTTACATAATTGATCAGCCGAGAAGAGGAAATGCGGGAAGGAGTACGGTAGCTTCTAAGATTGAACCAACTCCCGATGAGCAAAATTGGTTCAATGTTTTCCGTGTGGGATTGTGGCCGAAATATTACGAAGGTGTACAGTTTGCCAAAGATTCTGCCACGCTCAATCAATATTTCCGTTCTATGACACCGAATATTGGGACAATTGATATTAAGGTAAATGTTGACGCAGCTTCAGCTTTATTTAATAAAATCGGGGCCGGAGTTTTGGTTACGCATTCTCATTCGGGTGGAATGGGTTGGCTGACCGCTATAAAAAATCAAAATGTAAAAGGCATTGTTTCCTACGAGCCGGGAAGTGGTTTTGTTTTTCCTGAGGGCGAATTACCCAAACCCATTGCCAGTTCTGCCGGTGCGCTCGAAGCTTCTTCGGTTTCAAAAGAGGATTTTATGAAACTTACTAAAATTCCGATTATTATTTATTACGGCGATAATATTCCTGAAAAGTACTCGGAAAATTCGGGACCTGACGGTTGGAGAGCACGTTTGCAGATGGCGAGATTGTGGCGCGATGCGGTCAATCAATATGGTGGTGATGTGACAGTCGTTCATCTTCCCGAGGTCGGTTTGAAAGGCAATACACATTTTCCTTTTTCTGATTTAAATAACATCCAGGTGGCCGATTTAATGAGCCAATGGCTGAAGGCTAAAAAATTAGATTAACTATTTAAAATCATTATCAATGCAGAAATACATCATACTCATAATATCAGTTCTCAGTTTTTTCTCTTGCTCAAAAGCAAAGGAAACAACATCAGAAAGAGAATTATTAAAAGATAAAAAAGTGCTGATTGTCTATTTATCCCGAACCAAAAACACCAAAACCATTGCAGAAATAATTCAGAAGAATGTGGGTGGAGACTTGGTAGAGCTGGAACTTCAAAATCCTTATCCCGAAAATTATAAGGCCATTGTTGACCAGGTTTCAAAGGAAAATGAGTCAGGATTTTTGCCACCACTGAAAACAAAAATTGAAAACATTGAAAAATATGACGTCGTCTTCATTGGTTTTCCAACCTGGGGAATGAAACTGCCGCCACCAATGAAAAGTTTTCTGAAACAATATGATTTAAAAGGTAAAACCATTATCCCATTCAATACCAATGCAGGTTACGGAGTCGGAAGCAGTTTTAATACGGTTAAAGAACTCAGTCCGGAAAGCAAAGTTCTGGAAGGATTTACAATGAAAGGCGGCGTAGAACGTGACGGGATTTTATTTGTAATGGAAGGGAAAAAGAAAATCGAAGCGGAGAAGAAAGTCAGAGAATGGCTGACCAGAAGTGGTTTAAATAAAACAAAATAGTTGAAATTAAATTTAAAGTAAAAGAAAAATGAAGAAAATACAATTTACAGTCGTCATTGTTTTACTGATGGGAATTTCACTGTTTTTTAATCATCTAAAAGCACAGCAAATGTCAACATCAAATTCAGAATTAAATTCAAAAGAAAAAAGCATCATCACTATTTCATCCTTCACGGCGCAAGGAAAACTGAGTGAACTGGAAACAGCTTTAAATGCAGGCCTTGATTCCGGTTTGACCATCAACGAAATCAAAGAAATGCTGGTTCATTCTTATGCCTACTGCGGTTTTCCTAGAAGTATCAGAGGTTTGCAGACTTTTATGGAAGTCGTGGAAGAGCGGAAAACAAAAGGCATTAAGGACAATGTGGGAGCTGAAGCTTCGCCGATTGTAGATGACACAACCAAATACGAAAGAGGTAAAAAGATTTTAGGAGAACTTTCTGGCGCGCCCCAACCCGATAAACTTTCAGGATATTCTGCATTTGCACCTGCGATTGATACTTTTTTAAAGGAACATCTGTTTGCAGATATTTTCGAAAGAGATGTGTTGACTTTTAAACAGAGAGAATTGGTAACCATTTCCATTATCACCGCCATTGGCGATGCGGACCCAATGTTGCAGTCGCATTTGGGACTTTCATTAAATGTCGGTTGGTCGCCCGAACAGTTGAATGAATTTGTCAATGTTATCACTCCGACAATCAGTAAGGAAAAATCAACAGCGGCTGCCACGGTTCTGAAAGAAGTTTTAAAAACAAGAAAATCAAAATAAATTTAAAATTTTACAAATGAAAAAAGCTTCATTTCTGACGTCTCTAAGTTTTGTGATTCTTATTTTTTCAAACAGTCAACTGAAGTCTCAAACTCAAAAAAATATGCAGACGGAATCTAAAACCCTGTTTGAAAAAGGCGAAAAAGTAAAAAACGAAAATTTTACAGGAACCGCTTACCTGAAAATGTTGGTAACGAATGACCCTGAAAATCCAATTACCGTCGGCAACGTCACTTTCGAACCGGGCGCAAGAAACCGCTGGCATAAACATCCGGGTGGACAGATTTTATTGGTGACAGACGGCGTCGGCTACTATCAGGAAAGAGGACAGGCAAAGAAAATTCTGCGAAAAGGCGATGTCATCAAATGTCCGCCCAACGTAGAGCACTGGCACGGCGCGAGTATCGACAGTCATTTTTCGCATTTGGCCATTGGAAACAGTAATAAGGAAGCGGTGATTTGGTTGCAGCCTGTGACGGAGGAGGAATACACACAGTAATGAATTATAAATTTTATTTACCATAGTGTCAGTTGTTTGACAGAAATTTCTTCGCCCAAAAATGGAAAAATCTGCACAACTTCAAATTGTTTTATGGTATCATTATATTTCCTCAAAGCAATTCTATTGCAGTCAAAATTAAGTGTTTCATCAGAAAAAATATTGCGGGATATCTCAATCTGCTGTGGTGAGAGTCCACGTCCAATACTTATGTGAGCACTGCTTTTAATAAGACCTTTAACTTCTAATCTCAGCCTTTCAATTAATTTTTTAAAGTCATTTTTGCTATTAGCTGTGGGTGAGAAAAATACTGTTTGCTCGGAACATATGACTTTATCAAATTCTGCTCGGAAATTTTTCTGCTCTTGTGCAACTCTGATGCATTTCAAAATTATTTTTTTTAGCTGACTGTCAGTCGCCCAAAATTCTTGAACTGTTACGTGCGCAGTTGATTTTCGACTGGAATAGTCTTTTCCAGATTTTGTAAATAATTTAAATTTTAGTTCACCAACCTTTTGAATTGCTTTAAACGATGGTAGAATAACAACGGAGTACTTACTTGCCAGATTCATTATGATTTATTTTTGAGATGAAGTTAATATTATCAAAAATTTAATTTGATAAATTTAATGGTAAAAAAACACCAATTAAAGTGCCGCCTTTAAAATCTTAAGATGTTAACAGATCTCAAAATTTAAATGAGTTGAAATCAAAAAACTATTTGTCTTCCACATAATGTTTATCTAAATAAGCTCGCCAAATAATAGCCATAATTGCTAATGCGCCAAAGACAATTCCAATCCAAGGTGTAATTGAAATGTCAAATCTGTAAATAAAGAAGCCGCCAACAGATGTCCCAAGTGAAACACCCAGGTTTCCAAATGAGGTTTGAAGGCTATTGGCAAATTCTTTAGCGTCCGGCGCAGCTGAAATCATATAGCCGACACCAATTAGAAAGCAAGGTCCATACATAATTCCCCAAATAGCAGTGACGAAGGCAACATCAAAGAACGAATTACCAGTATATTCAAATGCAAAAGGTATTATAAATATGCCTGCAGTAAAAAATAGAGTAGTCCACAACATATTTTTCCCTAAGAGTTTACCAGCCACATAATTAGAAACCACGCCCATTGCTCCAAATAGCAGTAGTAAAAGGCTTATTTCTTTTTCGCTCATATGCTTTTCTTTACCTAAATAATCTGCGAAATAGCTGTATGAACAAAACCAGGCCGTTATTAAAAATAGATTCAAAAGTGTACCCGAGATGAATCTTGGTCGGGTCAATATCGACAGCTGACTTCTAAAAGATGCCGGTTTTTCATTAGGCATTGATGGAAGAAACTTAAGAATAATAAATATTGTTATAAGGATAATGAATCCCTGAATTGCATAGGTCACCTGCCAAGAATACAAACTGGCTAAAAATGTACTCAGAGGAATCAGCGTCACTTGCGCAAGAGCAATTCCTCCGATAATAATGGATGTCAGATGCATTTGTTCTTTCTGTGATGCTCCTTTTGCAGCCGCGGCTATTGCCATAGAAAAGAATGCGGGGTGAAGGAAAGTAGGAAGTATTCTTAGCAGCATCAAAATCCAAAACGGTGGACTAAAGATGGAGAAGAAATTTGAAATGAAAAACAAAACCATCGCACCTAGCATAATTATTTTCTTATCGAATTTTGAAGCGAATAATACAGTAAATGGTCCCGTAATCGCGATGAACAATGCAAATGCACTAAGAAGATATCCGGCCGTGGCAATATTGATATTGTAATATTCAGCGATCTGAGGTAATATGCCAATCACACCAAATTCTGTACTGATAATTCCGATGACGCCTAAACATCCAATGTAGGCAATTCTTTTATTTAGCTTTGTTTTCATAATAAACTGAACGGTTTAAAATAGGATAAAAAATATATGTATATAAATTAGATGACAGCAAACAGAGCAACTGTCAAATTTTAAAGTGCTCTATCGGCTGATCAATTGAACTAGTAGATTGATCATTGAGTCAACTTTTGTTTTATTTTTATATAAGACGTAATTCTTAAGTAGAGTAGTAGATGAGCTGGCAAAAAGGGCGGCCGTAATTTCTGCATCGAATTCCTCTTTTACTAATTTTTGCTGTTTACCCCGTTGTAAGATCGCCAGATAGACCTGTTCAATTTTTTTCTCATTCGCAACAAGCATCTGATTGATTTCCTTATCCACCAAAGCAATTTCAAAGATCATCTTGACAGCCAGACAGACTTTATTGTCGTTGATACTTTGGCGAACGGATAGATTCAATATTTTTTTTAGATCTTCTAATGCATTATTATCGCTGTGATCGAGGAAAGCTTGGTATTCCAGTAATTTAGATTTTTGATATCTGTCAAGGCACTTCAACAAAAGTTCTTTCTTATCACCGTAAGTAGGATAAATACTGCTTCGGTTGATCTTCAAATGATTTTCCAGATCACTGAGAGATGTCACGTGATAGCCTTGTTCCCAAAAGAGGTTCATTGCTACATCCAGCTTTCCTTCGTATTCAAATTCTTTTTTTCTTGCCATAACTTTGCAAATATACTATTTTAAACTGTTCGGTTTATAACTTTTTATTATTTGCTTTTAAGAATATTTAAAGTAGAAACAGAAATTACGTTTAAGAATATTTTATTTTTTAATTTTAGTTAAAAGATCTTTTCTGTCCTTCAGATCAAGGATGACGTAGATGTTTTTAATATGGTATTTCACCGTATTTTCCGAAATGAAAAGTTTATCGGCTATTTCTTTGTTCGACAGCCCTTCTGACATTAGTTCCAGAAGCTGCTTTTGTCTTTCGTTTAGTAATTCTGTTTTCAGAATACTATTATTGGTATTGTCATTTGAAAATTGCTGCTGGGAATAGACTTTCAGAACTTCTTTCATCTGAATCAATTCCAGTTCAAATTTTTCTTTTTCCTTTTTATGAACGGTTGATTTTCTGAAAAAATACATTCCGAATCCAATCAAAATAACTAAAAGTATTGTGAAAATAATGGTGTTGCGGAAAGAGTAGTCCTTTTCTTCTTGATTTTGCTGCTGCAGAAAAGTTTCGTTTTCAACATGCATTTCTGACAGATTGTCTTCGCGGCCGGCAATTAATTTTAGAGAGTCCAACAGTTTGCTGGCTGTAAAGGCTTTTCCTACCATTTTATTAGCCTTGTACACGTTCTGAATTTCCTCAGTAGCATAGATTTTATATTTGAGGATAGAACAGGAATCTGCTTTTCGAAGTACTTGCCTGTAGGTAAGTTCCATTTTTTCGAATTCCTTTTTCTCACCGTACAGTTGCATTTGTTTTACTAAAACCGGAGGCAGATTGCATGGGGAAATCTCCTTTAAAATGGCTAGTGAAGTACGGTACTGGATTTCTGCCCGATCATAATTTTTCTGAAGAAAATTAATGTAAGCCTCTTGCATAATCAGATAAGCCTTGCTGTCTTTTGGAAGATTTTTATACTTTTCCGAAGCAACTTGCTGCATTATTTTGGCCGCCTCCCTGTAATTGTGATCATCAAAAGTTGCAAATGCCAATTCTGCTTTGATATCCATCTTGAGAGAGTCTTGCGATGTCAGATTTTTTGAAAGCGTCTGAGCTCTTTCAAGATAATTAATAGAAGTTGCATAGTCATTAATGCTCCTGAATGTTTTTGCAAGGAGTAGGTTTACTTTCACCTGATCTGTTAGTTCAAGATCTGCACTCTTCAAAACGTCAAGTAATTTCTGCTGTGATACTTGATGTTTTCCGAGCTGATTATTGCGATAAATCGTCTTTTCCAATTCATTAAAATTCAATGATTGGCTGAAGAGAAAAACCGAACAAATGGTGAAGAAAAAAGAATAAAATTTTAATTTCATAAAAGTAAGTGCGCAAAAATAATGCTTTTACAATATAAATGACACATTAATATTCAAATAAAATTATCGATTTCAAAATCAGTAAATCAGTTAATAACTCATTCCAGCATTTTGCCTTTTGATTTTAAATTATAGGTTATCATTTGATAGTCAAATTATTATAATTGACTACCCAAAAGGGTAGTATCATTTTTTCAACAGAACTACCTCAATGGGTAGCGATTCAAATCAACAATACTGCTTACTTCGCAGCAAATATAATCATTGAGATGATTTCATCGATCCGTGCTGTTGCATTTTTGCGATTAACCGATCATAGTGGAATACAGGATATCGCAGACTGTTAGAAACAATAAAACTAAACATTTTAAAAAAAATTAATGTGTATGAAAACCAAAATGACAATTCAGGCTTTTCTTTTGATGGCGACGGTGTCGGCCTACGCACAAAGTTCTGAAAATACAGCTGGAGGAAACCTAGATGGAACTGGAGGGAGTGCTGTTTATGCTTTGGGAAATGTATTTTACGAAGAACTTTCTGGGCTTGGCGGCTCATCGAGTCCGGGAACTACAGATTCCTTCGTTATAACGCCAACTTTGGGAATAAATCAAAGCTTCGTAAGACTGGAAATGGCAATCTATCCAAATCCTGTAACAGACTATCTACATCTTAGAATCGATTCCAAAAACCCGGCAGATTGTTATTACGAGTTGTTCGATTCAAAAGGTTCAAGATTGCAGGCACAAAGTACGAAAGAACAAGATTCAAAGGTCCCGATGTCAAATTATCCGGTTGGAATTTATTTTCTGTCTGTAAAGCAAAATCAGAAGACAATCAAAACATTTAAAATCATTAAAAAATAATCAACAATGAAAAATATCTTTACTCTTGCAGCCTTTCTACTCGCTTCATTTTTACTGGCACAATCCCCGGATCTGATGAGTTATCAGTCGGTAGTAAGAAACGCAAATAGTGATCTTATCAAAAATCAGTCGGTTGGAATTAAATTTTCGATCCTGAAAACGTCAGCAACCGGAACAGTAGTTTATGCAGAAACACAAACTACAACAACGAATGCCACAGGACTTTTGAGCACAGAAGTGGGTAGGGGAACTGCAGTTACAGGAACACTTTCTTCAATCAACTGGGGTGCGGATAAATATTTCATTAAAACAGAAATAGATCCTACTGGCGGAACAAATTATAATATCAGCGGTACACAACAACTATTGAGTGTGCCGTATGCACTAAATTCGAAATCTGCAGATAACGGTTTTAAAAACGGAACAGCAGCGGGACAGCTTGTATTGACCGGATCTGCCGCACCTTATGCAGCTCAAAATCCTGCAACTGTAACAGGTGATGTGACAATCAGCAGTACTGCTGTAACGGTAATCTCAAATAGCGCCGTGACAACAGCAAAATTGGCTGATGCTAGTGTGACAAAGGATAAAATATCAGCTACAGGAACTGCCAATGCAAACACTTATCTTCGTGGTGACGGCAGCTGGTCATCACCTCCTAGCGGAACATCCTTGCCTGCACAAACAGGCAATGAAGGTAAATATTTGACTACAAACGGAACAGACCTTTCGTGGGGAACTTCTTCAGGCGGCGGTTCCAGCTATGAAGTCTATGCAACTATTACGACGGCACAGACAACATCTGTAGGATCTTCTCTAGCTTTGCCTTCTCCAATCAATTTTTCCGCTAATGTTGAACCAGCAGTTCTTACTGGAAGTAATGTTTGGGAAAATGTTGTGGATCCAAGCGCTGTCAGTCCAACTACAACTAATACAAATGGCAATTTAATCAGCAAGTTTACAGCTAAAACTGCAGGTTTATATTTTGTAGATATCCAGCTAACAGACAATTTGGTATCACCTGTTCCTATGCTGGATTTCAAAGGTTTGGGAAATGTCGAAACCAGCTATTTTGGTGTAGGTGCCAGTTATTCTACTACGGGACAAAGTCCTTACAAACAGCGCGGTACATTGCAACGAATGGTTTATATGAACGCCAACGACTTCTTTTATGTCAGGGCTATGCCAAGTTCTACAGTTCAGGGAAACCAGCTTACAAGCAGTAAGGCAAATTTTATTAAGATTATAAAAATCAAATAGTCATATTCCACAGATGAGGTCGCACACTCTGATAATTCAGGTGTGCGATTTTTTTAATAACACCATTGATGAGAACTAAAGAAATCCTCTTTTTTTCCTTAATAATGATCTTTCTGGAAATGATAATTTTCCGGGAATTTCTTTTTGGAGACCTTTACTTTATTTTCAAGGATCTGGGTTCTGATTCTTACGTGAATGATTATCCGGCTCTCGTTACCAGGATTATTGCAGCGAAACAAAATTTTCTGATAGGCTGGTCATTTCATAATGGTTTGGGAGAAAATATTTATCCTTACTCATTTGAGCCAATTTCTTGGATATTATTCAGAATTAGCAATACTTCTGCAGAAAGTGTCATGTTGATTTTACCCTTGATCTACATTTATCTATCAGGATTAATGATGTTTATTTTTTTCTCGGAGCACAAAATCCATTTTTATGCGAAGATATCTGGAAGTTTGCTTTGGGCCTTTTCAGGATATTTTCTTTTGGCTTGTAGTTGGTCCGTAAGTTTGTTTTCTCCTTATGCATTTCATTTTTCTTTTCTACTTTTTGCTTTAGAGAGAGCAGCCTCGGGAAAACAATACTTCTGGTTGGCAATCGTCTTTGCAATAATCGGAATCAGTTACCCAGTTAATTTGTTTTTTGCAATTATCATTTTTGTTATTTATTTTATCATCAAATTTTACCTGATCAATCACGGATCTGATTTTCCAAAAAGAATTCTCAGTTCTATTATCTATATTTTTCTGGGCATTGGAGCTAGCAGCTGGATGTTGCTAAGCAGTTTAAATCTGATGTTACAAAGTCCGCGAGCTATTGGAAAAGTTTCAGCATTCGAATCACAACCACAATGGCTTGCAGGAAAAGGTGAATTGATTTCCACGATTTACAGATTATTTTCTCCAAATTTATTAGGTGATGCAGCGCATTTTTCTGCTTACCGAAATTATTTCGAGGCACCTCTTTTATGCTGTGGACTTTTGACAGTGCTTCTTTTATCACAAGTTTATCTGCTTGAAAAAAGAGGTAGGATTGTAGCCCTGGCTGCAATTTCAATAGTCACTTTAATTTATTTGTCGCCGCTTTTAAGAAGTTTTGTGTGGTTGCGTTCTGGGGATTATTATCGGATACTAAATCTATTTTTTGTCTTGATATTAATTATCATCTCCACTTTTATTCTCTCAAAAATTGTAAATAAAGGCAAATTGTACATTCGGCCATTACTTATCACCGCATCACTTTCTACCATTGTTTTAGTTTATGGCTTTATTGACATAAAAGTCGAAGGCAGTTCTTCATTTTTTATTCCTGTCATTTTTATATGGATTTTTACACTGTTGCTCACCTTCAGAAACAGATTTCCGCTGAATAGGCTATCGGTTTTTTTTCTTTTATTAATATCCGTAGAACTTATAATTAACTCGTCTCATACAATTGGTCAACGTGGGATATGTGACCAAAATGATATCACTGTAAAAGGTTACCAAGATTCTTCATCGAAAAGCATTTCAAAAATCTACAAGCAAGACTCTTTATTTTTTCGCCTTGAAAAAGATTTTTACTCAGGTGTTTCCTGGCTGGCATCTTATAATGAGGCGAAGATTCAGAATTATTATTCTTCGTCGGTTTATAATTCTTTTAACAATTCTAATTATATCAATTTTCTGAAGACTTTTGGAATTATAAAACCAAACAATGAACCGGAAACCAGATTTGTTACAGGCATCAGAAACTCGCCATATTTAATGAAATTATGCTCTGTGAAATATTTCCTCACCTCGAAATCTGATAATGAAAATTTGTCCAAAATAGGATTTGATGAAATCGAAAATACCGGAAATTTCAGGGTTTTAAAAGATGATAATTTTCTTCCTTTCGGATTTTGCTATGACAAAATTTTAGGAATTAAAGATTTTAATTCTCATTCAAAGGAAAATAAAGAACAGCTCAGCCTTCAGACCTTAGTAATTGAACATGCGGATTCGAGTGATTTTGAACGATCAGATTTTATTTCGCAACCTGTAATTTTAAAAAGTACAGAAGAAAATATAACTGATAGGAAAAAGAATATTTTAAGCATCAATGAATTTCGTGATAATCATATTTCTGGAACAATCAGTCTGAATCAGAAGCGCTTCCTTTTTTTATCGATGCCTTTTGATGAAGGTTGGAAAGCCTTTGACAATAGCAAATCCATAAAACTTTACAAAGCGTTTGGCGGACTTACTTTTTTAGTTTTAATGAAAGGAAAACATCATATCAAGTTGAAGTATTCGCCACCATTCAAAGATGTTGGAATTTGGATTTCGGCTGTTTCTTTTTTCTCAATTCTACTGTTAATTTTCTTTCAATTTAAAAAAACTAAAACCAATGCATAAATTCTGGGATTTTATCAGCAATACCAAACAGGCCGGAATCACAATCATCATTCTGGCGGTTGTGATTTACATCAATACAATTCCAAATAAGTGGGCTGTAGATGATGTTGTTGTAATTCAAAAAAATCAATTGGTGCAACGTGGCATTGCTGGAATACCTGATATTTTTACACACGACTTTATGTATGGAAGTCTGGGAAATAATACCGAGGCCATTTCCGGTGGGCGTTGGCGACCATTGACTCCAGCGATTTACGCCGTATTTTCAGACATTTTAGCAAAGCCTGAGATTAATATTTTGACGGCTAAAATCCAAAGAGATAAAAATGGAAATTCACTCAATGACCTCTCAGAAAACACAACATTTCCTAATCTGATGCATGTTCTCAATGTATTGCTTTATGCTTTGCTTTGCTGGATTTTGTATCAGTTTCTCCTTCTTATTTTTGAAAAGCATAAACACCGATTCTTACTTTCATTTTTAACAGTTTTAACATTTACAGTACACCCAATTCACACAGAAGTCGTCGCCAATGTTAAGGGCAGCGATGAGATTTTGTCCTTGCTATTTTCCCTGCTAGCTGCAACGTACGCCTTCAAAGCTTTTCAGGGAAACTCTTCCAACAAAAAATTAAAAATCTTTTTATCAGCGATTTTTCTTTTTATCGGTTTGTTAGCTAAAGAAAATGCGGTAATGTTTATGATCATTATTCCGCTGACGCTTTGGTTTTTTAGCAAAGTTAAGTTTCCTCAGATTCTATGGTCATCTGTAGCTTTTGTAATTGTGTTTTTAGTTTATTTTGGACTGAGAACAAATGCTACCGGATTTCCTAGTTTCAAAATGGAAGATAAAATGGATCTGATGAATAATCCATTTTTGATAATGAATAAAAATGCAGAATTCAAACCACTTTTGGAAGGTTCTGATGTGATGGTTCTCCAAAATCCAACTTTTCAGAGTATTCAAAAAATGCCATTCGCGAATGAGCTGGCAACTAATATCTACACTTTTGGAAAATATCTTCAATTATTGATTCTACCGACATCGCTTACGTACGACTATTATCCAAGGTACATTTCTGTAAAATCTTTTTCCGAGCCTGATGTCTTATTTGCATTAATTATTAATCTCGGACTTCTCGCTCTGGCAATTTTTGGATTAAGGAAAAAAGCAATCTACAGTTATGGAATTCTTTTTTACTTTATTACATTTTCGATAGTTTCGAATTTATTTTTCCCAATCGGAACCAATATGGGCGAGCGTTTTATGTTTATGCCATCTGTGGGCATTCTGATCGCATTTTCATCCTTAATAATCATATTAATTGACAAAACTGGATTAAAATTAGTTTTAGGTTTGGTTACAATACTATCCATTTTTTATATAGGAATCACCTTCAAAAGAAATTTTGACTGGAAAAACAACTTGACTTTGTTTTCTCATGATATCAAAATATCAAAAAATAGTGCAAAAGTCAAATCAGACTATGGAGAGGTTGTTCTGGAAAATATTTATAAAAAATCTCTCAAAATACAAATTGAGCAGCGTGAATTGACAGATGAAGAAACAGCAGAAGAAATTGCTCTGTTAAAAGAAACTTTGCCTTATTATAAAGAAGCTTTGGATGTCTATCCAATGTACGGATTGGTATGGTTCAATCTTGCGAGGACAAATAAAATACTGGGTGATCAGGAAACTTTGGATGTCAAAGTTCGCCTGATGTATCTTAGAACTGCGGAGGCTGCATATCAAATTACCGATTCTTATAAGCCTATACAATATTTGAAAGATCTCGCGACCTTTAAAAGTCTTTGTTATACTTCCTTAGGAAAACTTTACGGACAGAATCTTGGAAATATCGATAAGGCTATCGAATATCTCCATCTGGCTGAGCAGACTGATCACAAAAACTCATATGCCGACTTTCTTCTTGGAACTGCTTATTCTGTGAAAGGAAATCAGGACAAAGCATTTTCGTACACGGAACTTGCCTACAAGAAAAATCCAAAAAACAGAGACTATCAGGAGAACTACGCATTGATTATTCAGAAGAGAGTGTATGCCGGTCAAATGCCGAAGTCTAATCTTAAAAAATCCGAAAAATTATTTTTAAATGTTTTGAAATCCAGCAGAATGTTGCCCGACGAAAATCCAAAAAAATCAGAATTAATCAGAAAAAATCTTGGCTTTCTCTATGAAAACTATCTCTCTCAAAATAAGAAAGATGATGCAGAAAAAATACGATTGCAACTACAAAATTGGAAATAATGTTTGACGACGTACTTGTGGTGGTTCCCCTATACAATGGTGAAAAAACGATAATTGAAGTTTTGAGAAAAATTAAAGATCAGGGTTTTGAAAACATTGTGATTTGTGATGATTTTTCTAGAGATGGAGGCGTAGCGCTTATTATGGAAAATTATCCTGAAATCAATATTATTGCACACAGTCAAAATTTGGGTTATGGTGCAAATCAGAAGTCGTTGTATGATTATGCTATAAAAGCAGAATACGAATTCATCATAATGGTTCATGGAGACGGGCAGTACACACCTTTGCTTTGCCGATCTATGGCAGAGATGTTGAAAACCAAAATCTATGATGTCGTAATTGCTTCCAGAATTATAACCTCAGGTGCCGTCAAAAACGGAATGCCTGTTTATAAATATGTTGCAAACCGATGTCTGACATTGTTCCAAAATCTTATAACTAATTCTAAACTTTCAGAGTATCACACAGGGTACAGGGCGTATTCCATCAACGTATTGAAACAGATAAATTATCGAAATTTCAGTAGTGATTTTATTTTTGATAATCAATTTCTACTGTCTGTGATAAAACATCGATTTTCGATAGGTGAGATCTCCTGCCCAACGATCTATAATGAACAATCAAGTTCTATCAGTTTTAAAAATTCATTAAAATATGGCTTGGGAATTTTGCGAGAAAGCTTATTTTTTCTAATGACGAGTAAGTGAATTTGAGGTCATTTCACTTAATACATAAATAAGCAGTAAAATTTCGAACAAACCTGAATAATTATAAGATTTGATTTCGAATTTTATTTAGCATAATATCAATATCGAATGGTTTTGCAATAAAATCATCGGGATCACACTGACTTTTCAGTTGTATAAGTTGCGCATGTGCACTCATAATGATGACTGGGATGCCACTATTTTCGCGGCTGTCTTTTATATTTTTACAAAGATCAATGCCAGAGCCGTCTGGCAGCATAACATCAAACAAATAAAGATCTGGGATAAACATCACATCACGTCTTGAAAACTCACCGACAGTTGCATAAGAACTCACTGCATAATCTTCTGATTCCAAAAAGATTACTAAAAATTCCCGAATTGCATTGTCATCCTCAACCAAAGTTATCTTTTTCATACTTAGGCTAAGCAATTACGGCACCATTAAATATAAAATTGTCAGATCCCCAAAAGTAATTTGGTAAATAGGTGCGGAAACCTAGTCGTCAATACTTTAATTTTTATTTTAAGATTGAAAAAAAAATAGTTGTTCCTTTATATTAAGACTAAAAGGCTCAATCTCTAATCGATCTGATCTTCTGTAAATAATTTTTTTTGGAAAGTGAAACAAGTCCGAACTTCATCGGATTGTACAGTAAGAGTTCCTTGATGAGCTTTTGCAATCTCTGACGCAATGAAGAGACCAAGACCAAGGCCATTGCTGCTAGAATGATCTGTATCTCTGTGAAAAGGATGGAACAGATGATCTAAAATTGATTGCGGGATAGCCTTTCCACTATTAATAACTGATATTTCCCAAGACCGTGAATCGACAGTGGCTTTTAGAAATACTGGATCATCATCAGCACCGTGCGTGATTGCATTGGACAAGAGATTGGATATCAGCTGAGAGAAACGTGCGGGATCGCATTCTACAGATTGATCAATATCATAGGTGGAATGGATGATTCTATCTGGCCAGGCTATTGATAATTCATCTACAATACTTTGTAGTAATTTCTTCAGATCTGTCTGTACTGGTTCAATGGTAATGCCACCTCCAAGTCTTCCGCGGGCTAGATCCATAATATTATTGATCATCTCCAGCATCCGTTTGGAACCAGTCTGAATGATGTTGACCATTTTGGAATCCCTTTCATTTAGGTTATTTCTAGCCAACATTTGCGCGGCGCTCATCACACCTGCCAATGGATTTCGAAGATCGTGCCCTAAGACAGCGATGAACTGTTCCCTTATAACAGCATGTTGTTGCTCTGTAAGCAAACTTGATTCGGCTTGTTGTTTTGATTCTTGCAGATTGTCCTCGTACTTTCTCCGGTCGGATGCGCGGAAGAGTGTAAAGCGTATAAATAATGGCTTTTTGTTTTCATCCCTTTTTTCATATCCATTGATGAAAACAGGAATTTTACCCTTCCCAGTATCGGTAAGCTCTGCCGCAACCTCGTCAAAATATCCTTGCATTCTGAGTAATGGAAACAAATGGGTTTCAAAATATATTTTACCAGCTACAGCCAGAATATCAGAAAATCTTTTTCCGGTGAGTTTTTCAGGATCTATATTGAGCCATGAACCTATTTTTTTATTAACCCGGACAATTACGCCATTACTATCAGTGGTGATGAATCCGCAAAGGGAAGATTCAAAGAAGTCGTCAAAATCCTCAGCTGAAGATGGTAATAAGTCATTAGGCATATAGAAAATTGTTAATCGAGCGGATGGTCTCTTCTGGAGCACTTAAGTTGGGGCAATGTCCTGTAGCGTCCATCACAACCAGTTTACTTCCGAGGATTTGCTTGTTCATATAATGGCCTACTTCTACAGGGGCAATGATATCACTGCTGCACTGTAAGATGAGAACAGAGACTTTGGTGTGTTTTAAAATCTCCCGTTTATCTGTCAGAAAGGTTGTCTTTGCAAAGTGCTTAGCGATCTCCGGATCTGTCTTGCAAAAGCTGTTAGCAAGTTCTTCCGTGAGCTCTTCTCTCTCTGGATTGCCCATAATGACTGGCGCTATGGACATAGACCATCCCAAATGATTCTTGTTCATAGAATCTAGGAGTTCGTTGATTTCGCTTTTGCTGAATCCGCCAATGTAATCCTTATCGTTGATATAAGAAGGGGAAGGACTAACCAAAATTAAAGTTTTAAAAATCTCAGGCGCTTTATTGGCAGCTATGAGTCCCATTATCGCACTTACAGAATGTCCGACAAAAATCCCGTCTTTAACATTTAATTCATTAGCTATTTCTATAATATCTGTGGCATATCCTTCAAGATTGTCGTACTTTTCATAAGAATATGCTGAGAGGTCAGAGTTTCCGGCACCCACATGGTCAAACAGAATAATTTTGTAGCGATCTTCAAAAGCGGGATACACAAAACGCCACATATTTTGGTCGCAACCAAATCCATGAGCAAACATCATTATATCGTTACCGCTTCCACGTACAATAACATTATTTCTCTTAAGGATATTCATTTTGACAAATTTTAGTAAAGATAGTTGTTTTATGATTAAGAATAATGTATTTGTTTGCTGATAGACAAAAAGCAATATAAAAGTTATCCTTCGCAGAGCAGGTCATTTATGCCATCATCTTTAGAAAGAAAAATTCGTTGTGCTGCAACTCCTACAATGAGTGATTAAAAAGGGTTTGCATTTTGATAGTATCTACCTAGTAAACGATGTATTATTAATTAAAAACTAAATTCATTATGAATTACGAAGAAGCATTACAAAATAAGAAGGAACAAATCAATAATGCAGATGGAACAATCGATGGTAAAAAAGTATACATCGTCCCTGAAATTCGCGAAGAAGCGGATGCATTTCTACAATTTATCCTAAGGGGCGCAATCAAATATTCCGATGATCTTTGTCTTAAATATTCAAGCAATGGAAAATTTGCCATTTGGATAGATAAGTAAATTTTTCATCTTATAACTAAAGTCACTAAAATCGCTGGCGATAATAATGATGTCAGTTATTTTTAAGTACTGATTTTAAAATCTGCTCACTTTCATCATCAAAACTAACAAATATGACTTCCAATAATGGATTGTTGTCTAAAAAATCTTTAACCGTTTTGATAGCGATAACAGCAGCCTGTTCTTTCGGATATCCGTAGATACCCGTACTGATATTTGGAAATGCTATAGATGTACAGTGGTTTTCCACAGCCAGAGATAATGAGTTTTGGTAGCAGTTCTTCAGCTTTTCTTTTTCATTTGAAAACCCATCATTCCACACCGGTCCAACTGTATGGATCACATATTTTGCTGGCAACCTGCCTGCAGTAGTAATTACAGCCTGTCCAGTCCTACAGCCACCTTCTCTCGCGATGATCTTTCTGCAGTCTTCCAGAATTTCTGGACCGCCTGCTTTATGGATTGCACCGTCAACACCTCCGCCTCCAAGCAATGACGAATTTGCAGCATTTACAATGGCATCCGCACTCACTTTTGTGATATCTCCCTTTATTATTGTTATCATTGACATTGATTTTTTATAGTACTAATATTAACGCAGATCCTTTTTAATGACCAGATACTTTAAATCGTTTATTCCGGAATTACTGATGCCATGTTCAGAATTAGGAGGACAGTATAAACTTGTATTTGGCCTCACTTCAACCGTTTTACCGTCCAGATAAAATGTTGCTGTTCCCTCAAGAATATAAAATAATTCCTCCTCAGGATGACGATGGGGCGGGTGTGTGGATTTTCCAGGCGCCACAATGCTCATCTTCAGCGTATTCTCTTGCGTGAAATTTTTATCCGCAAACCAATATTGAAAGCCTGATTTAGTTTCCTTGGTCCTTGACAGATCAAACGCATTCACACAATTTTCTATGGTGTAAACGGGTTGTTCTTGCTTTGCCGACACCTTTTGTGCTGATAGAGATTGATACGTCATTATGCTGATCACTGCGGTTACTATGTATTGCTTTGATTTTTCCATTTTTGATATATAAAGAAGTGAAAAAGTGATTTTAAAATTTTAGTTTGTAGCTACTAATTTTTGAAAATTTCCGGTCGTTCATCAAATTCTTGGGGTAAAAAAACTTTTATCGTTTGGACTTTAGAGTCGTTTATAAGAATCAATTCTTTGCTTCGAGTCGTATTTTTATCCAAGATTCAAATCTCTTAATTGCCTAATGCTAAAAATGCTTTTAATCTACGATGAATATTTTCTTCTTGGCAATATCAATGGTCAAAACTGAACCCAGCCAATCTATGCTTGTCTTACCTTCATAGATCAATCCATCTACGAAGGCGACGTTCAAATTTTCCACCTTACGTTGTTTATTTGTTGTATTTATTTTTGATAGTTTTCCGATGTAATAATTGTTTTCCTTCTTGAAATCGCTTTTAATAGGAACTGATTTAAAATCTGCTTTGTTCAAAGCCATAACTTCCATCAGCTTAGAACTGAACCAAAAGGAATTTTTTCCAGCACCGCTGTCTAGCAATGTTTGGATCTTCACAGTGTCATTCAAGTCAATGTAGGTAAAGATATCGATAGCTTTCCCTGCATAATCTGCTACTTGGATCTCAATGCTTTTTTCCCCTTTAGTAGATTTGTTGAAAAGGATTTTTTTTTGGTTATAGTCGATCGTAATAGGTGTATTTCTGAACGGTTGCAGTGAGATCATCCCATCAATATCTCCAAATTCCAAATCTACAATCGTGTATTGCTGATCATTAAATTTTTGATTGTTGACTACCATACTTTTTGCGTTGTAGAGGTCAACATTCAATTCTTCACCAGTTGCCCTGTGTCCTACAAAAAAATTAGGGGTCTTTTCATTCTTGATTTTATTGGAGAATTTTGTGAATACAGCATTGAGGCCTGCTCCTGTATCAAGAATGAATTTTCCTTCCACATCGTTAATTTTTGCCTTGATAATAATGTGCCCATTACTATTGATCTCGAATGGAATTTGTGCGCTCGTTCTTAAAGATAATGATATAAATACAAGAAAAATGCTAAAGGTAAATACTGATGTTTTCATAGTTGGTTTTTATAATCTGGGCTATAATTATATAATATTAGTCCTCTTTTTTGTTGACTGCTTAAGAGAATTCTTAGTCTCATTTTGCAAGTGCTTAAAAATAATTCTTTTAAAATTCAAATAATGTAATTATAATTAAAAATTGCTAAATAATTTAGGCATATACTTTAAGATTTATTATAAATAGTTAAATAAGCCTTTCCCATTTTAAAAACTAAGACTTCAAAACAGAAGAATTTGTGGAAGCTCACCATTTTATGGAATCCAATTCCGCTGGCGGCAAGATAGTTGTAGTTCCTTAAAAACCAAAAAACAAGATTTATGAATTCACAGGTGGAAACAGAGTTTCAGACGCAAAACGATTCCAAGGAAACTTTTCTGGCGGACGTTCTGGAAGGCTTGAACAGCAGTCCGAAAAAATTACATTCAAAATATTTTTATGACGAGGCAGGCGACAGGCTTTTTCAACAGATTATGAATATGTCCGACTACTATCTCACCAATTGCGAGCTAGATATTTTTAAAAATAAAACTGAGTTGCTAACAAAAAGTATTTTGATAGATGATGAGCCTTTCGACTTGATAGAATTGGGAGCCGGCGATGCGATGAAATCCAGTTATCTGCTGGAGCATTTGACCAAAAAAAATATCGACTTTACTTATATGCCAATTGATATTTCGGGACATATCTTAGATGAATTAAGTGAAAAATTCAGCAGAGATTTGCCCGAGTTGGATGTCATCACCTTGGAAGGCGATTATTTTGATATGCTTGACAAGGCGATGACCATTTCGCAAAGACGAAAAGTGGTTTTGTTTTTGGGTGGCAACATCGGCAATATGGATATGGGAGAATCTTACCATTTTTGCAGAGAACTGAGAAGAAAACTCAATCGTGGCGACATTCTCCTGATTGGTTTCGATTTGAAGAAAAATCCACAAACCATTCTTGATGCCTACAATGATGAAGCAGGAATCACGTCATCGTTCAATCTTAATCTTCTTATCAGAATGAACCGTGAACTGGAAGCGGATTTCGATGTTTTGAATTTCCAGCATTACCAAACCTACGACCCGATTTCAGGAGCTTGCAAAAGTTATCTTGTGAGTTTGACGGAACAAAATGTACATATCGGAAACCAGATTTTTCGCTTCGAAGAAAATGAATTGATCGATATGGAAATCTCACAAAAATTTTCTCAGGATGACATCAGCAAACTCGCCAGAGATGCAAAATTTCATATCATTGATGAGATTACCGATTCCAAAAACTGGTTTGTAGATTCTATTTGGCAAGTTCTTTAATTTTAAATTTAACTCCAATGAAACAAAATTCCGTTCTTACAAAATCGAATTCCATAACCAATTGGGCAGAAAAATATTCAGAGATTAGAAATCATTCCGTTAAAATCTGCGAGCCTCTGGAAATTGAGGATTATGTGGTTCAGCCAATCGTCGATGTAAGTCCACCGAAATGGCATTTGGGTCACACGACCTGGTTTTTCGAGACTTTCATTTTGGAACCCAATTTTCCCGGTTATCAGGTTTTTGATGCTCAGTATAACTTTGTTTTCAACAGTTATTATGAAACAATTGGCGCAAGAGTTATCCGTACCGACAGAGGAAATTTGAGCCGTCCTTCCGTTTCTGACATTTATCAATACAGAAAATATGTTGATGAGCAAATGGATGCATTCCTCCAAAGCGAATATTTAACGGAAGAAATCAAACCTTTACTCGAACTTGGTCTCAATCACGAGCAGCAACATCAGGAATTGTTGTTAACAGATATCAAATATATATTAGGTCACAATCCGCTTTTTCCGGCGTATAAAAGTGAAGATATTTCGAAGAAAGAACATTCTGAAACTATCGAAATGATTCACTTTGATGAAGGAGTTTATGAAATCGGTTTTCAAGGAGAAGGATTCAGTTTTGATAATGAACTGGGAAGACATAAAGTGTATCTTAATGATTTTAAAATTGCTGACCGTTTAGTTTCAAACCAGGAATATTTAGAATTTATGGAAGCTGGAGGCTACGATGATTTCAGATATTGGCACGCCGAAGGCTGGGATTGGGTGAAACAGAATGAAGCTAAATCTCCTCTGTACTGGCATTTGATTGACGGGCAATGGATGAATTATACTTTAAATGGACTTCAGGAATTAGATTTAAATGATGCCGTTTGTCACATCAACTTTTATGAAGCTTCAGCCTTCGCCTCCTGGAAGGGAATGCGTCTGCCAACCGAAGCTGAGTGGGAAGTTGCCTCCAATCATTTTGAGTGGGGAAGCCGTTGGGAGTGGACGAACTCTGCCTATCTGCCTTACCCAGGATTTAAAAAAGAAGCCGGCGCAGTAGGAGAGTACAATGGCAAATTTATGGTCAATCAAATGGTTTTGCGTGGCGCTTCAGATGCAACGCCAAGCGGACACAGCAGAAATACATACCGCAACTTCTTTCAGACCGGCTTAAAGTGGCAGTTTACCGGAATCAGACTTGCTCAATAACTTCTTATGATTACAGTAGATTCGGTTTCAAAAATTTTCAGCGGAAAACCAGCAGTGGATAATATTTCTTTTCAGGCCAATGATAAAGAGATATTGGTGCTCTTGGGAACGAGTGGTTGCGGAAAAACAACCACTTTGAAAATGATTAACCGCCTGATAGAAGCAGATTCGGGAAATATTTTGATTGACGGAAAAAATATCCGTGACCAAAAAGTGGAAGAGCTGAGAATGGGAATAGGTTTCGTGATGCAACATTCCGGATTGTTTCCGCATTATACGATTAAGCAAAACATCGCCGTTGTTCCGGAATTATTAAAATGGGACACGCAAAAAATTCAAAACAGAACAGAAGAGCTCCTGCACAAACTTCACCTTCCTGAAGATGTACTTTTCCGTTTTCCCAACGAATTAAGTGGTGGCCAACAGCAGAGAGTGGGAATTGCCCGTGCTTTGATTGCCAATTCGCCAATTCTGTTGATGGACGAACCTTTCGGAGCTCTGGATAATATTACAAAGGCTGATATTCATTCGGAATTCAAATCGCTGGAAGAACTTAAAAATAAAACGATTATTCTTGTCACGCACGACGTTCAGGAAGCTTTTGAGCTGGGACAAAGAATCTGTTTAATGGATAAGGGAAAAATTATTCAGACTGGAACTCCACAAGAAATATTATATCGTCCCAAGAATGATTTTGTAAAGGATTTTTTTGCCGAAAACAGACTTTTATTGGAGTACAAAGTCGCAAGTTTGAATAATGTCAAATCCTTCATTGATTCAAAGAATTTAATCAATGAATTTCAATTTACAGAAGAAACCAGCGTCTGGAATGCTTTACAGAAATTAAGTTCTGACCATAAAAACACAGATGCTTATGAAATTTTGATTAAGGCATTCAACGACTACCGAAAATTACAAATCGTATGACGCAGCAAAGTCTTTGGCAGTTCGTCATCGAGCAGCACGAAAAGTTACTGACTCAGGTTATACAGCACTTGGGCTTGACTTTTCTGTCTTTAATTTTAGCAATTATCGTCGGTTTACCACTGGGAATTTTGATTGCCCGAAAAAGAAAATTATCAAATCCTATTCTTGGTTTTGCCGGGATTTTACAGACCATTCCAAGTATCGCTTTATTAGGTTTTATGATTCCAACATTTGGAATCGGCGCAACTCCGGCCATCGTTGCTTTGTTGATTTACGCCCTTTTACCGATTATCAGAAATACTTTCACCGGAATTACAGGAGTTAATCCAACAGTCATCGAAGCGGCAAAAGCTATGGGAATGAACCGGAAACAAATGCTTTTCAAAGTTGAACTTCCATTGGCAATGCCTGTAATTATTGCAGGAATTCGCACCGCTGCAGTTATCAATGTTGGTGTGGCGACCCTGGCTTCATTTGTTGCAGCTGGTGGTCTGGGTGAATTTATCTTCGGTGGAATTTCTTTAAACAACAGCAATATGATTTTGGCAGGTGCCATTCCTGCAGCACTATTGGCGATTTTGCTCGACCAGACGATTGCTGTTCTGCAGAAATCCGGCTATCAGTTTTTAAAGAAATTAAAATACATTATTCCTGCAGTTTTACTGGTATTTGGAGTTGTTTATTTAATAAATTCCGTCTCAGATAAAAATAAGTTAAAAGCAGGCTTTACACCAGAATTTATGGGAAGACAGGACGGAGATTTAGGTTTGCGTTCCGTGTATGGTTTGAATGTCAATCCTAAAGTTGTGAATGATGCCGTGATGTACAAAGCCGCTTACGAAAATGAGTTGGATTTAATCAGCGGATATTCTACAGACGGCAGAATCAAAGCATTCGATTTGTATGTTTTGAAGGATGATAAAAAGATTTTTCCACCCTATTTTGCGGCACCGATAATCAAGACGAAAACTTTGGAGAAATTTCCTGAACTGGAAAAAACTTTGAACTTAGTTGCAGGAAAATTCAACGATTCAATAATGACCGATTTGAATTACCGTTCAGATTATCTTAACCAAACGCCTGAAAAAATTGCCAAGGATTTTTTAATGAAAAATAAACTGTACAGACCTTCCAGAAACGGAAATTCGGGAACAGTTCGAATCGGTTCAAAGATTTTCGGCGAGCAGTACATTCTGACAGAAATGTATAAATTACTGATTGAAGGCTACACTAATTATAAAGTGGAAACCAAAACCGGATTGGGCGGAACGAAAATCTGTTTCGATGCTCTGATGAACGATGCCATCGATTTTTACCCTGAATATACAGGAACGGGACTTTTAGTTTTATTAAAACCATCACCAAAATCCATCCAAAACGTTTCGCAAAGTGCCGATAAAACGTATAAATTTGTAGATTCAGAATTCAGGAAACAATACGGAATTCAATGGTTGGAACCGCTTGGTTTTAATAATTCTTATGCCCTGATGATGCGGAAAAAACAGGCAGAGGAATTGACAGTAAAAAGCATTTCTGACCTTAAAAAATACCTGGATTCAAAATAGAATTTAAATGACTGAAAAATATAATTTTGATGAAATCGTCAGCAGACGCAGAACCGATTCGGTAAAGTGGGATTTGGCAAAGGACGACGTTTTACCAATGTGGGTCGCAGATATGGACTTTAAAACTGCACCGGAAATTACAGAAGTAATTGTGGAAAAAGTGTCTCAAGGTGTTTTTGGTTACGGTCTTGTGCCAGCCAATTTTTTCGACGCCATTATCCATTGGTGGAAAGAGATTCATCAGTTTAGTATCAAAAAAGAATGGATTCTGCCTGGTGCGGGAATGATTCCCACACTTTCCGCGATTTTAAGAACATATGTGAAACCTGATGAAAATATCATTATTCAGCCACCTGTTTACAATCATTTTTATAATTTCTTCGAAAACTGTGAATTTGGTGTGGTCGAAAATAATCTTATTTACAACAACGGAACTTACGAAATTGATTTTAATGATTTAGAATTAAAAGCATCCGATTCGAAGGCAAAAGTTCTGCTACTGTGTAATCCACATAATCCTGTGGGCAGAGTCTGGAAAAGAAATGAACTGGAAAAGATAGCGGAAATTTGCGCTAAACATCAGGTAATGGTGGTGTCAGACGAAATCCACGCTGACCTGGTTTATGAAGGTCATCAACATATTCCTTTCGCTTCTGTCGCTGAAAATTACGACCTGGAATCTGTGACTTGCGGTTCGCCCTGTAAAACCTTTAATCTTGCGGGTTTGCCGATTTCGTATGTCATTTCTCAAAACGTCGAAATTTTAAATAAGATCCATAAAACTTTTGAAATTCAGGAGACGAGTTACCCAAATCCTATCGCGGCCACCGCATTGATTGCTGCTTACCAAAACGGAAATAATTGGTTAGATGAATTGAAAATTTATCTCAGTGAAAATTATCAGTATCTTTTACAATTCATCAAAGAAAATCTTCCTGAAATCAAAGTTCTTCCTTTAGAAGGAACCTATCTGGTCTGGTTAGACTGTCAGTCATTGAATAAAACGTCTGATGATTTGTCTAAAATTTTATTGGAAGACGAGAAACTGTGGGTCAATTCAGGAACAATGTATGGCAAAGCGGGCGAAGGATTTTTGAGAATCAATATCGCCTGTACAAAAGCAAATCTAGCTGATGGACTGAATCGATTGAGAGATTTCTATCACAAAATTTCAAATTCCCAGATTGCTTCAAAGGATTTTACCTCATAGAAAATCAATTGTATTTGCACGATTAGAATGTGTCCAAAATCATATCAATTTGAGTAAGTAACGGTTGCATTTTTGCATAGCAACAGCAAATTTGTTTCTACACCTTAATCATTTAATATGAAACCTTATACAGAAAATACCATCATCATAGGCGGCGGCTTTGCCGGAATAGAAATCGCCGAAAAACTTCTAAAATCTGGCTATCAATCCAATATTATTTTAATTGATAAAAATAATTACAACTTCTTTCCACCCTTGCTCTATCAAGTAGCCACGGGATTTTTGGATGTTTCGAACATTAGCTATCCTTTTAGAAAATTCTTTAGGAATCATCCTAATTTTTTGTTCAGAATGGGAGAGCTTTTGGAAATCAAACCAGAAGAAAATAAAATCATTTTGAATAATGGCGAATTGACCTATTCGAAATTAATAATCGCCACTGGAACGGTAAGTAATTATTTTGGAAATGAAAATATCCGAAAAAATGCCTTACCGATGAAAACCATCGACGATGCTATCCATCTGAAAAATACAGTTTTGGATAGGCTGGAGGAAGCATCCAGAACAAACGACCTTCAAGAAAGAAAAAGACTTACAACTTTTGTTGTCGCAGGCGGCGGTCCTACAGGAGTAGAGATTGCTGGGATGCTGAGTGAACTCAAACAAAATATCCTCCTCAAAGATTACCCCGAGCTGAATAATGTTACATTTGACATCCACCTGATTGATGGTCTGCCAACGGTTCTCGCTCCGATGAGCAAAGCTTCTCAAGAGTACGCAACACAATCTTTGCAAAAAATGGGAATCAACATCAAATTGGGACAACTCGTCAAAGATTATGTGGATGACGTGGTCTACATTGCCGATGGAACTCAAATTGAAACAAAAAATCTGCTCTGGACTGCCGGCGTTACGGCGCTCGTTTTCAAGGGAATCCCTGAATCCAGCTATGGCAAAGGAAAACGACTGATGGTGGATGCTTACAACAAAGTGCAAGGAACAGAAAATATTTATGCATTGGGCGACACAAGTCTGATGACCGCGGACCCGGCGTTTCCTGATAGTCATCCGCAACTGGCCCAAGTCGCCATTCAGCAGGCGACTTTACTTTCAAAAAATCTGAATGCAATAGCAAAAGGAACTGCACAAAAATCTTTCGTTTACAATGATAAGGGTTCGATGGCAATTATCAGTAGAAATAGGGCGGTGGCAGACCTTACCTCTGGACCGTTCAAACATTTCAATGGATTTTTTGCGTGGTTGATCTGGGTTTTCGTGCACTTATTTTCGTTGATCAATCTTAGAAATAAGATCACGACATTCTTTAATTGGATGAATGCATACTTTACCAAAGACCAGCCTTTGCGAATGATTGTGAATGCAAATCAGGATAAGTAGAGTAAACTCAGAATCGTCTGATATCTTTTTAATAATCAATTTGTTTTTAATAGATAAAAAAAAGGAGAGCTATACGTAATAGCTCTCCTTTCTTGAAATGATAGGAAAAATTTAGTCTTTTAAAATTCTTTCACTCACCTTTTTGCTATTTACAGTTCCAGTGACAATGTAGTTACCTTTTTGTAAGTCTGCAATATTCACTTTTGTAGTTCCTGCTGCATTTGTGGTTTTTACAAGTTGTCCCGACATTGTGTAGATCTGTATGTTTTTCACATCGGATCCAAAAATGATTTCATTATTTTTTACTAATGTATTTTTAATGAAAACAGACTTGCTACTTCCAACATCACCGACTGCTAAAGTACCATCTGTAGCTTGTGGACTCGGGTCTGAAACTGTAAAATCTATTCTATTGTCATTTGTATCTCCAGTGACTCTGGAAATAGAATTGAAAACGGTAGGAGAAGGTGCAGCTCCAGATCCTTCATACTGATCTACAATACCATAGCCTACAAAATCAATCACGTTGGAAGCAGTTGGGCCAGTAACACGGGTATTATTTGTAGCTAATGCAACTTTTCCGGAAGTCAGCCCAATTTGTAATCCAATACCCACTACTGGTCCGGAACCATCTAAGTTTAAAACCACACCCACAATCAAATTAGGATTTAAAAGATTGATTCCGCCTTCACCATCTGAAGCTTGTTGTATCAGATAGGTTTGTCCCGGATATAATGTGATATTTGGTAAATTGTGATACTGTGTAAATTGGCCAGATAGAGGACCATACTGAATGGTTGCTCCGTTGAGTGTTGCGACAGAAGATCCAACATTCTTTAACTCAATGAAGTCGTTGGCAAATAAGGCTCCAAAAATACCGCCACCGGTATAAATTTCATTGATAACAATCTGTGCATTAGACAATGCAAACGAGGACAAAAGTCCAACTAGGGTAAAAATCTTTTTCATAACGTTTTGTTTTAGTGTTATGATAACTTTAACAAGTGTAGTGCCAAGAGTTAATAAATATTTAATATTATTTTTATCAGTATTGTATTTATATGATAATATGTTTTAAAATTCGGTAACGCAATCCCGGAAAAGGCGTTGCTAAAAGCTTTCTATAATATTATTTAGACAGTTTCTAAATTGTTTTTTGATACCATTATTGATTATGTTGTTTTTCAGACAATTACGAAAGTCACTTCTATTATAAATCAATATGCCGTAAAATATTTATAATAGTCGTTTTACTAACTTATGTTTTAAGAATTTACTCACAAAAATTAGATGAAAATCCTATCAAGACATTACATCAAAACATCTACAGTAAGTGATATGGAATTTTAAATATGTTTTTTTATATGGTCACAAGCTTTTAATATATTAAAATCTCTAAATTTTTTTTGGCTTTCTAAGCTTTGTTGTAACTTTTCCGTCGAAAATTTGAAGTTTTATATGTCATGATCGTATAATCAGATATAATTTATTCCTAGTACATTTCAAATCTTGGAATGCAGGTCAAATTTTTATGAATGTTGAAAATATAACCTTTACTCAATTAAAACACGAAGTAAAATCATATGTCAAATTTCTCTAATAAATATACATCCGAAAGCCAAAGAGCTGCAGAGACTGATGCCCGGATGAAAGCTTTAATTGAAGCTACATCTGATGTTGTTTATTCCCTTAGCCCAGACTGGGAAGAGATGCGTGAGCTGGATGGCAGGGGTTTTCTGAAAGATGCGGAGGCACCCTCAAAAAACTGGCGATCTGTAAATATTTATCCGGATGATATGGATTTGGTAAATTCAACTATTGAAAAATGTATTCGTACGAAGAAAATTTTTGAGCTGGAGCACCGTGTGTTGCGTGCGGATGGGACGCCAGGCTGGACTTCCTCAAAAGCAATCCCTATTTTGGATGATAATGACAATATTATAGAATGGTTTGGGATAGCGAAAGACATTACCCAAAGAAAAGAAGCTGAGGAAGCTCTTCAGAATGCCAAGGTACAATCTGACCAACAAAAAAGACTATATGAAACCATTACTTCATCCACACCTGATCTTCTCTACGTATTTGACTTGGATTATCGCTTTACCTACGCCAATGAGGCATTGCTGAACATGTGGGGTAAAACCTGGGATGATTCTATCGGTAAAACTCTGCTCGAGAACGGCTATGAACCTTGGCATGCAGAAATGCACGAGAAAGAAATCGATCAGATCAAGGAAACCAAATTGCCTATCCGTGGCGAAGTATCCTTTCCCCACGCAGTTCTTGGAAGACGGGTTTATGATTATATCTTCACACCTGTCATCAATGAAAATGGTGATCTGGAGGCCATTGCAGGTGCTACCAGAGATGTGACAGAAAGGAAGAAGTGGGAAGAAAATTTGGAAAATAGTTCAAAGGTTTTGCAGGAATTAAATGAAAAGCTGGCCAATACCAATCAGGAACTTGAGATCAGTCTCGCTGAAGTCGCTAAAATCAACGAAGAATTGATAAAAGCTAACGAAAAGATTGAGGAAGGCCAGATTGCATTCCGGTTAGCTGTGAATGCTGCAAATTTCGGGACCTGGTTTGTCCATTCTACGACGAGAGAATTCATTACTGATGCGCGTTCCAAGGAATTGTTTGGATATCACGAAGATGAAACTTTTTCCATTGAGCAGGCTTTGGCACAGATTACGGATGATTACAGACCATACGTTTCAGAAAAACTTGAAAACGCTATTTATAATAATGGAGATTATGATGTAACTTATCCGGTGATAGGATTTCACGACAAGCGTCTCCGCTGGCTGCGTGCCATAGGAAATCTAAAAGCAGATCCTTCCGGTGATTTTTCTGCTTTCAGCGGTATTGTGATGGATATTACGGACCAGTATTTAGCAGATGCTGAGATCAAAAGAGCAGAAGAAAACTTAAGGATGGCAATTGATGCTGCAGGATTAGGGACTTTTCAAATCAGCGACGTTGGCCGGACTTTTACCGCATCACCAAAACTTAAACAATTTTTTGGATTCCATCCAGACGAAGTCATGCCCTATGATGCTGCGGTCAATCAAATACATCCAGACTTTCGGGAATCTGTGGCTGCAAGTGTTGAACGTGCTTTTTCTGAGGGCAGCCGATTCGATATGGAATATCAGATCATTGGCTATCACGATGAAAAAATTAGATGGGTACGCGCGATAGGTGAGGTACAGCACAAAGATGGTAAAGAGTATTTCACAGGTGTCATCAACGAGATTACTGAAAAAAAACTAGACGAAATCCGAAAGAATGATTTTATAGGTATGGTGAGTCATGAGTTGAAAACGCCTCTGACTTCTATGAAAATTTATATCCAGCTGATGCAACGAAAATTTGCGGATACAGAGGATAAGAGCGTTTCAGTAATGTTGGGTAAGGCAGATCATCAGATCAACAAGATGACGACGATGATCAACGGATTTTTAGATATTTCTAGGCTTGAGTCTGGAAAAATACATATTCACAAGGAATCTTTTGATCTCGCTGCATCAATCAAGGAAGCTGAGGAAGAATCGATATCAACAGTGGATAGTCATCAACTCATTTTCGATCCTGTGGAGTCTATCAATGTTAATGCTGATAAAAATAAGATAGGGCAGGTCATCCATAACCTCATCAGTAATGCAGTCAAATATTCTCCGAAAGGAAGTACTATAAAAGTTTCCTGCTATTCAGATAGAGAATTTGCTTATGTGAGTGTAAAAGATGAGGGCAGGGGAATTGATAAGAAAGATGCAGCTCACATTTTCGATCGTTATTATAGAGTAGAGAGTAAAAATATGCACCTCATCTCCGGATTTGGGATTGGACTTTATTTATGCTCGGAAATCATCAATCATCACAATGGTTCCATTGCAGTAGAAAGTGAAATCGGGAAGGGCTCTGAGTTTATTTTTTCATTGCCTTTGTAATTTAATAATAAATAAATTTTACTTCAGATATAGCTTGTAATTAGTTATCAATCAGCATATTTTGTATTTTTAATGAAACTGCATCCATATCGAAGGGTTTTGCAATAAAACCGTTGGCTCCGGCATTGCTTGCGATTTCATTTCCATCCACGCTTGCCGAAAGAATTATGACTGGCAGAGATTCTAGTTCCTTCGTTCCGCGAATAGTTCTTAGGAGTTGATCACCTGACAAGACGGGCATCCAAAGATCCATCAGTAAAAGATCCGGCTTATTGTTATTGATCTCTTTTATTAAGTTGGTGCTGTTGCTTTCTGTATAAACTGTGTAGCCTTCAATTTCGAGCATCATTTCCAACACTTCCAGGATGCCGGCGTCATCATCACAGATCATTATTTTTTTTCCTTCCATGGTTTAGTTTTTCATAATCGGTAAAGTAAAGTTAAAAGTAGATCCTGAACCGATTTCGCTTTCTACCCATAGTGTTCCGTTGTGATTGGCAATGATTTCGTGGCAGATGTATAATCCAATGCCCATTCCCGGAAATTTCTTCTGTATATCCCTTGCGCGGAAAAACCTGTCAAATATTTTTGACTGATCCTGCTGGCTGATTCCCATCCCATAATCTTTAATAGAAACTTTTACGAAGGTACCGACACGATTGCAATAAACATCAATCTTCTTGTTATTGGGAGAATATTTTACGGCATTTGATATCAGATTATTGATCACCTGAGAAATCTGAAGTTCATCGCCCAGGATTGTAGCATTCGTATCACTGCTGATTGTGATTGTGTATTCCGGTGTTGCTAAAGCCAGATTTTCAACGGTATCTCTTAGGAGCTTATCGAGATCAAACGGCTCATTGTGAATCTCAATATTTCCGGATTGTATCTTCGAAGTATCCAACAGTTCCGAAATCAGATTATTAAGTCTGTCCACATACACGGATACTTTTCCAAGTGTTGATACAAATTTGTCTGAAGCATTGTCAGGAACCATTCTTTCCAGAAGCTGGACAAAACCTTTTATCGTTGTCAACGGAGTTTTCAGTTCGTGACTGGCGATGGAAAGGAAATCATCCTTGCGGCGGTCAATTTCTTTTTTATCTGTAATGTCCTCAATAGCAATAAGAATGCGGTCTTTATATTGACCTTCAAATTCGACTCTGTAGGCATTAACCAACATAATTTTTTTCCCTATGTATGGAAAGTCGTGTTCCACTTCAAAATCGATTACGGGATTATTAGTCGGTAGTATTTTCGTCAATAATACTTTCAAAGCTTCAATATCCCACTGGTGGTTACCAAGCTCGAATAATATCTTTCCAACAGTATCTTCCGGAGTTACTTTGAATGAATTTAAAAAGTGTGTGTTTGCGCTGAGTACTCTGTAGTCTGCATCTAGAACCAAAAGGCTTTCTCGAACGGTTTGGATGATACTGGAAAGAAACGCTTCATTTTCATTAAGCTCTCTTGTGCGTTCTTCTATCTTTTTTTCTACGGATGCTTTTTCTTCGCGCAGTTCTGTTTCATATTTTTTGCGGTCAGTAATGTCGTTTTGTACACCTATGAAATGGGTCACATTGCCTGCTTTGTCCTTTACTGGCGAGATTGTGAGCTCATTCCAGAACAACGTGCCGTTTTTCTTATAATTTCTGATTTCCAACTTGCATTCTTCTCCATTTTTCACGGCATCTTTTATGATTTGGCGTTCAGGTTGTGTACGATCCTGAGCCTGTAAAAAACGACAGTTGTGACCAATGATTTCATTATGTGCGTAGCCGGTGATATTTTCAAAAGCCTGATTGCAATAGATGATCGGATTATCAGGCTGCCTGTTATCCGTAATGATGATGCCTGATTTTGCTGAGTTGAGCGCCTGCAGGTAAATGTTGTTATCTAAATTATCATTCACCTCGCCGCTGTCAATATATGTTTCCAATGTTGACTGTTTTAAATACTATATTAATTATCGTAACGTAACTAAGTACTGCACGACTTGATCTTTTCGAAAAAAGAATAAACCAAAATTATGCCCCTAAATATTATTCTTTCTGAACCTGTACTAATTATGTCCTAAATTTTTTATTTTCTCTTAATTTATAAATAATTTGGTTCATTAGGAATAGTAAACCAAAAACTACTTCCTCCTCCCAATTGACTTTCTACGCCTATTTCACCACCGTGTTTTCTTATTATTTCTGCGGAAATGTACAAGCCAAGACCTAGTCCAGAATAGCCTTTACCCTTATGACTTGCCCTGTAATATCTGTCAAAGATATAGGGTTGTACTTGCGGATCTATTCCTTCTCCATAATCTTTAACACTTACTTTTACTGCATCTGATAACTGTTCCACAATCAATTCGATTGTTTTTGAGTGTGGTGCGTATTTTACAGCGTTATTCACAAAATTAACAACCACCTGATCAATGCGGTGCTCATCTGCATAAATTTTGGCGTTCAAATCACCTTTGACTACAAGGTCATGCTTTCCATCGATTCGGACGTGGTCACAGCATACATTCAGCATTTCTGATACGGTAAACCATTCTTTTGACAGTTCCAGATGTCCTCCAGTAACACGGTGGATATTCAGAAGATCATCCACAAGTTTGTTGAGTTTCTCGAGACTGTTCGCAGATTGGTCGATTAGCCTTGGTACCATCTCGTGCGTTGGTTTATCCCGTAGTCTTTGCAGGAGCTGGAGTGTTGCCTTAAGACTTGTAATAGGAGTTTTGAGTTCGTGGCTGGCAATCCCGAGGAAATCATCTTTCTGGGTTTCGTAATTTTTACGTTTCGTAATGTCCACCGTAACGCCAATCATATTGGTCGCAGTACCTTCCTCATTGAAGCTTGGCTGTCCCGAGGCGCTGATCCAGTGCAGCGACTCATCTGGCCAGCGTACGAGATATTCCGCTGTAAAAGATGTGTGGTTTTCTATCGACTGATTAATTTTTTCTTTAATTGTATCTCTGTATTCTGGTAGTATGATGGTCATTAATTCATCGAAATCAAATGGATGCTCGTTGCTTAGTCCATAATTAGCCTTGCATTGTGCCGAAGAGCTTATTTTTCCGCTGATTAGATCAAGATTATAAGAACCCAATTCCCCAGCACGCAACGCGATCTGAAGCTGCTGGTTGAGATCTTCTAGGGCTAATCTTTTATTGATACGCTCTGTGACTTCATTTGCGATGACAATAATAGCAATAGTTTCATCTTTGTCATTTTTTAATGGCTCATAGATAAAATCAAAATAATGATCCTGCAGATTCCCATCTGTCTCCAGCTTTACCAATGCAGTGTCACCGAGATAGGTTTTTCCCGTACTGAAAACCTGATTCAGAAGAGAAAAATACGGTTGATCTTTCAGTTCCGGGAGTGCTTCTGTGATTGGTTGTCCAATTACTTCTTCTGTTTTACCCCAGATGTGGAGGATCATATTGTTCGCAACTTCTATGATCAAATCGGGACCAGTCAGGATACCAAAGGCTACCGGTGCTTTGCTGATAAAAGATTGTAATCTCAGTTCACTTTTTTGAAGATCATTATTTAAAATCGTGGTTAGTTCTGAAGATCTGTTCAATTCTTCATTTGCCATGCTCAGTTGCTCATTGGTAGCCTCCATCTCAACATTGAATTCTGAAAGATTCTGTAACGCTTCTTCCACCTTTTGCCGGGTTTCTACAAGATCCTGATTGGATTTCTGAAGTTCATCAATCGTGTCAAGGGAAGATCTTCTCAATTCAATATGATCCATCGCTGTTTTTGCAAGACCTTCCAGGATAAGCCTATCAGAATCAGAAAACTCGCGAGGCTTTTGGTCTATGATGCATAAAGTTCCTATCAGAAAACCGTCGTGTGTGATGAGTGGTGCGCCTGCATAAAATCTCAATCCAAAGTCTCCTGTCACATTAGGATTTGCCATCAGACAAGGCTCTTTTAAAGCATCTTCGAAGACAGTTACTTCTTTATCCAGGACGGCTAGTGCACAAAGACTTTTGCCTCTGTTGGCTTCCCTAGCTTTTCCCATCCCAATATTGGCTTTGAAAAAAACAGATTCTGCATCCACCAAAGATAGAAGAGATATAGGAACATCAAAGATTTGTGTCGCCAACTTTGCCAGGCCATCAAAACTATCTTCTGAAGGTGTATCCGTAATCCTGTACCGGTGCAGCGCATCGAGACGTTCTGCATCATTTTCAGGCACGATGTTTTTGCCAAAAGTATTTTCGATCATATTCCTAATAAAAAAGCAAAAGTAAATATAAATAAATTCTTAATTTAAAATATATGATTTAACTGCCTAACCTTAACATTTTTTTATCCGAAACTATAATAATTAAAAAAAAGGAAAAGTGCCTGAATATCGATGTTCTATCTGCATTGTTCTCGATTTCGTAATATGTTTATAGAGTTGTATTTACCCGCTTGTTATTTTTAGCATACAATTTGCAGACAAGAATTTGACTGATGATTTTATGAATAATTAACACAAATGATTGAAAGGATACATTATTATTAACTGATTGATATTAATTTGATATTAGTATTTGTTTATAATTATTTGATCCATTTATATAAAGAGTCCGTTGATTTCCAATAAAACATCAACAATAAAAGTAATTAGACCAGTGGCTGAAAATAATTTTCCAATAATGTCCGACACAGAGCTGTATTTATTAATCAAAGAAAGAAGTAAATCAGGATTTGAATATATGTATTCCAGATATAGTTGCATCTTGTATGGACTGGCAGTAAAAGCCGTAAAATCTAAAGAATATGCGGAGGAAATCGTAGAGCAGACATTTACTAAAATTTGGAAATCCATTGATCTTTTCATCAATCAAAATGCATCAATGAATGTCTGGATTATACAGAAGTTAATTATGACAATTCAGGAATACTTGACGTCCAAGAGTATTACTTATACATTAAAAACCAATCATTTTCCAGCTTTCAGTTTTGAGTTAGCAGAGGAAGATATCGATTATTACAAATCTCCCGACATTATTACACTCAACCTAAACGTGATATAAGAAAAGCAGCTCCATAAATTTTGATCAGAAAAAGTTCTATCGAAATTATCTTCAATATTGAAATTTAGCTTAGTCTCAAAGTATTGATTGCAGCAACCCATTCATCGCGACCACATCTTGCGCATTCCTGCTTTCCCGATTCTAATTCTTCGGTTTGACCACAGTAACTGCAGGCGTAAACATCTTTTTTTGGAATTGAAATGTGTTTTTTCTTGTAAACTTTTGGTAGAACTGGCAGCCCATAAACAACTTCCTCGTCCTTAAAATAATAAAAACTGATATTGCCTGTAGTTTCCAAAATGGCAGTTTTTACCTGACCCACATGCTCAATAGACTGCTGCCTCATTTCCGAAAAAAATTCATCCTTGGCAAACGTATGATCCTTTCTGATTCCTAAAACGAATTTACCATCTTCTATCACATACAATGGTTCGCCTTCTATGATATCTTCGAATTTTTCACTTTTCATAGCGAAGTAGGTAATCGTTCGGTAAAGCGCAATGATAGAAACAAATACAATGACAGACGGAAGAATTGGAGTGTCCTTAGCAAACATTGGATCTCCCGCTGCTGAGCCGAGAGCTATGATAATCGCTACTTCGAAAAGTGAAAGCTGCCGGACGCCTTTTTTACCCGATAAGCGCAGGATCAGCAAAACCATGCTGAACATAATAATCGTGCGGAGTACAATTTCCAGCGTAAAACTGAAATCTAGGTCACCAATAAAAATCTTATTCCAGTCCCAATTCATAGTATCATATTAAGTTCTTTTTGATACAAAATTCCCGCCAAGCATTATCAGCAAAAACAATCTCATAATGAATGAAATAAAATATAACCAGAATGTATTAAAATTTTTTTTCAGTTTATAATATGACCCTAATCATAATATTCATTCTAAGTTCTGTTTATTTTTGAATTGAAAATTTAAACTATGCTCGATTTCTACTCTCTTAATACCACTGATTTCTCTTCCCAAACTATCCGATTCATCAATAAACTGTAATTTTTAAGTAAGGAAAGTTCGATGGCTATTGAAGAGTTAATTGCGAAAGCAGGAATTGGCAGGGTAAAGACGTATGATGCTGGAGATATTATTTTTTCCGAAGGTAGTGAGCCCAACTATTATTATCAGATTATTGAGGGTAATGTAAAGCTTAATAATTATGACGAGGATGGAAAAGAATCTATCCAAAACATCGTTACAAAAGGGCAGAGTGTAGGCGAATTTCTTCTGTTTATCAAAAAGAAATATCCTGCAAATGCTGTTGCAATTTCTGACTGCAAAATTTTAAGAATCTCCAAAATCAAATTTTTTAAAATTTTGGATGATCATCCTGAACTGAAAATGGATATGATTCAGAATTTGTCGGAATCTATGTTTTTGAAATTCGTAATGAGGCAGATTCTGTCTATCAAAGATCCTGCAACGAAACTCAGGGTTTTGATGGATCATCTCAAAGGCCTCCAGACGGACATCTCTGCATTTTCGTTTCAGGTTCCTTTAACCAGACAACAAATGGCCAGCCTGACAGGGATGAGAGTGGAGACCACAATCAGAACCTTGAAATCTATGGAAAGAGAGAATGTGGTCAAAATAGTCAATAGAAAAATCTTTTATTAATAAAGCATCAATAATATATTTTCCCACCAATAATCTTCAGAATACCTTCCTTTTCAAACTTCTTGATATTCCGGATCACCGTTTCTATTCTAAGACCTGTCATTGCAGCAATCTGCTGACGTGTCAAAGGAACTTGAAATGAAAATTGGCTCTGGTCCGGGCTGAAACTTTTGTGATAATCCAGTACGCCTTTTATTCTGACATTGGCGTGGAGAGAAGAATTATTCTCAAGCATAATGTATTTTTGGTACAAGCGCTCGGCCAGAAAATTATTGATTTCCCTTGATATTTTTGGATGATCGTCCAGCATCTTAATGAATTTGGACTTAGACAACCTAAGTACAGTCGCGTGGTCAAACACTACAGCATTGACGGGAAAAGTGTGATCTATAAACAACAGCATTTCACAGACACTCAATCCTTCGTTTAGAATCGCAAAGATGAGTTCTTTTCCTTCTTCGTTATAATGGTTTAATTTGACGCCTCCAGAGATAATCTGGTAATAATTTTTGGGTGTCTCGTTTTCACTGAAAATGACATCGCCCTGTTTGTAATGTTCAACGGTAGCTCCATAGTCCTTAAGTAGTAATTCTGGTATCAGCATATTTAAATACAATTGTTTATTTAATTAAATTTAGAACAACTAATTTTTATGCCGAAAAATAATACGAATTGAGACAGGCCGGCAAAAGACAAAATAATATCGTAATGGATCGCAACATATTATTTTTCATTATGATAAGATAAATTATGTATTATTTGCAACGCTCCATCGTAAAATAACAAACGCTTATTATTAACTCATTTCTAAAGTTAATAATTTCAATTTTTGATGATCGGACTGATGTGATCCAAATCATATTAATAGAAAGCAATGTTTTTTACTTTTGTGCCTGAGACTTGACAAAATTAGGTTTAATGAGTAATAAGAAAATTTTAATCTTTGATGATGATATTGCCACGCTGGAAGTGGTTTCGATTATTTTTAAAGATTTGGGATATCAAGTTGAGATTGCCGAAACAGCAGATGATATTATTTCCAAAGTCAGCCTTTTTAAGCCAGATTTAATTATGATGGATATTAGCATTCCTGTCATTGGCGGTATAGAAGCCACCCGCTTATTAAAAAGCCAGGAGATTTACAATGAGATTCCGGTAATGATTATTACTGCTAACAATGATATCGAACAATTGTCCGCCAGAGCTAATGCAGATGCATACCTCTCAAAGCCATTTGATCTGAATGAACTTGAGGAAAAAGTTGCTAATTTACTAACCTAAAATTCCTCAGAAGTCATCTAATCATATCTTTTTCAAGGCAGATGATTTATGAACAGCTGTTTTGCCGGTCTTTTCACTCATCACCTCATACTGCGGATTTTCCTCGCTTGCTCTTCTTTGCCTGTTCATAAAGACAAAATCCTTGGTATGAATATTTGTGATGATTCCATGTGTTTCTCCAAACTGGAATTTCCATTTCACGTGATCTCCTTTTTTCAACATTGTTCTACTTTTTAAGTTGTTCAAAATTTACCAAATATCATACCTCTAGAAATTTGAAACAGAAATTGGTTGTTTGTTTTTGATTAATGTCTGGCCGGATACAGATGTCAAACTTCATTATTAAGCAGATAAAATTTAATTTTTTGATGAAAATGATTGAGGTCATAAGAAAAGGGTCTTTGTTTTGCTAATTTCGTTTAGCTACAGTACAAAAGTACGGTGTGGCTTTAAAAAAGATCCATTATTTATGATTCTAAAATCATCGCAAATCGGTGTTAGTTCTGATGAACTTTCGGTAAGATCACTTATTTTTTTTATTGTTGAATTGAAAAATTTACTCAATTATATTGGAAGCCGAATGCTGCAATATGATGAAACTATATCCATTGCCGAGAGTGTGACTTCTGGCTTTCTGCAGTTTTCATTTTCACAGATGAAAGACGCTTCCAGGTTTTTTGTCGGCGGAATGACCGTTTACAGCCAGGACGAGAAAGTTAGCCTTCTGGAGGTGGATCCAAGTGAGGCAGAGAACACCAACAGTGTATCTTCCCTTGTTGCAGATACTATGGCATTGAACGTGGCAAAGTTGTATAAAACAGATTGGTCCATAGCCGTCACAGGTTATGCGGCGCCAGTGGAAGAATCCAATAAGAAACTTTACGCTTATTTTTCCATCTCCTACAAAGGAACCGTGATCTTGTCCGAAAGATTGGATCTGCATTCCCGAACAAAAGCCGTGAATGCCCAATTGTATTACACCGAATTTATTTTAGGATGCTTTAAACTAGAATTGGACAAACTAAAACAAGAACGTGTGGTCAATGGATAAAGTAGATTTATTATCAACAGTCTCTATGATTTATTTAATAAAGATTTTTAAACTATCAATTTCATCAAGCAAAAATAGATTGTAGATAAGTTTCCACAGAATCATAGTTGTTGACCTGCAATTTCTTCTTCAACCTCATCTTACAGGCTCTCACACTTTGCGGAGAAATGCCAAGGATGTTTGCCATTTCATTACCGTTCAATTTTAATGTCATTAGAACCAAGATCCTTACCTCAGCCTCCGTGACAGCGATTGCACTTTGTCTAATTTTAATGAAGAAATCCGGATATATTTCTGCAAATCGTTTTTTAAATTTATCCCAACCATCATCTGTAAATATTTTTTGTTCTAGAAGTTCGCTGACTTCATAATCAATATCGATTGGTTCTTTTTCAGGCTTTTGCAGTTTGCTGATGATATTGTTTTTGTCCGTAAGGTCGATGATGTAGGTTTTAAGATCTTCTTCCTTGCTTTGGATCAGTTGTTTAGAATTTTCAAGTTCCAATTCCAATTGTTTTTTTCTGAATTTGATGACCGAAAGATAGCGGTAGATAAAAAATGCAGAGATCAGCAAAGCAATCAGAACGCAAGCACCAACGAACATAAATCGGTCATTGGCAATCCTCTGTTCATTTTGTAGATTTTTGATGCGAAGATTTTTGACCTCGATGCCAAGATTGGCCTGAAACTGCGACAATATTTTACTTTGATTCGCTTTCATCAGACTTTTTTCTACCTCATAATGTTTCTTGTAATAGTACAACGCAGAATCTTTAACCTTAAAAAGGTCAAAAGTGTGGGAAAGCTCATACAATCCCTCACTCACACGCACTTTACTTTTGATGGAGTAACTCATTTTCAGACATTTGCGAGCTGCATCCAGTGCTTCCGCTTGATGACCTTGCTTAGCATAGATGGTGCTTATATTCTGATAGGCCGTTGCCATACCTTCTGTGTAGTTTATTTTCTCACACTCGTCTAATGATAAAAGGTAGAATTTCAAGGCCTGAACATAATCCTTCGAGTAGCGGTAGATCTGACCTTGATTGTTGTATGCAATGGCCAGATCCCTAGGTTTATCAATGTCTTTGAAAAGCCTGATGGCTTCATTATTTTGAACAAATGCTTCATTGAAGTTTCGTTGCTCTTTTAAGATGATCGCACGGTTGGTATGCGTGAGTCCCAATAGTCTTTTCATTCCCGTTTTTTCTGCCAATGCAGCGGCTTCGGTGTAGCATTCCATAGCGGCAGTGTTATTTTCGAGACGCCAATGCACCAGTCCAAGATTGTTGAGCAAGGTTGCTGTTTCAGCTTCATCACCAGATGCTTTTACTTTTTGATAAGCCTTGGTAAAATAGTGGAGTGCTTCCTGATAGTTTCCGAGATGCCACTGCTCATCGCCCAAGTTCCTAAGGTCAGCCGATGTACTCTTCGGAGAGTTTTTATCTTTAAAAGTGCGTTCCGCATTATCGCTGCAGGAAAGCGCGAACAGTAAAATTAAACATAGATTTATTATAGATTTTAGTTTGCTCATCTTCAGTATAATAATCAAATTTAAATTTTTATACTTCATAAACAAAAAAAGACTCTGGATATTTACCCAGAGTCTCTTTTTTTAGCTTATCGAAACTATTTGATGATTATCTTTTTGGTTTGTTTGATACCAGACGATTCTAATTGGTAAAGGTAGACTCCTGTCGGCAAACCGTTGGTGTAAAATGTGACTTTACCAGGACCTTTGGCATAATTAGCATTCGTTATTTCTTTGATCAGACTGCCTTGCATATTGAACAATCTTAAAACAACCTGACCACTTTTTGCGAGTGTAAAAGGAATTGTTGTAATATTTGAAACAGGATTAGGGTAGTTTTGTCCCAATACGTCTTTTGTGGTCGAAGCGTCAAGTTCATCCGACAGGCCTAGCGTAGCATCGTGTTCTGTCTCGAAAAAGTAAAGTCCTTTGAAGAAAGATTGATTGCCCACGCTGCCGGCTAACAAAAGTCTACCATCGGAATGTGGAATCAGCTTTTGCCCAAAGAACTCGGCATAGGCCGGACCTGTAAACAAGGTCTCACTGCTGTTTTGTCCGTTTTTATCAACCTTGATCAAAGATGCAATAGGGAATGGCTGATTGAATATCTTGTGTGGGAATGGGTCGATGAGGACTTGGTCCATAATGTAGCAGACGTCTGAAGCATCAATGTGAAAATCGTTGTAATAACGCATATTTTCTGATTCAAAATCCCAAAGCTGCTCACCACCTGCGCTGTACTTCACCAATGTATTGTGGATGTCTCCGTCCAATGCGAGACTGTATCCAACTACGCCTATGTCGCCGTTAGTAAATGGCTTGATTGTGTAAGAGCGTTCATCTCTATCAGCATCACCAAAGGTTTTACTCCAAAGTATATTTCCAGTTGCACTTAATTTTGCTGTGATAATGTCATCAGCATAGGTATCATTATTTTTTGTGTAGCCGTTGATATAAATACTGTTATCAGCTGCAATGTAAAGATCTGTTCCATAAGAGTTTCCACCACTGATAGAAATAGGAGCAATCCATCCAGCAGAGCCATCAGCATTGAACTGAACCGTAGTCAAGTTAACATTCTCCGAGATGAAGCTGCCGCTGCCGTGCGCACCTGTAAGTATCAAACGTTTGTCGGAATCCACTTTTCCGGCACTTACTCGGTAAATGTTGTTGCCGCTTGTTCCTGGTATGTATGTTTTCCATTCTTGAGAACCATCTGCAGCCAATTTGATTCCTAAAAAAGAACTGTTGTTACTAGCTTCAGTTTCTTTCGCGGTACCACCAAGGTAGAGAGAACCATCAGCCTGAGGTTCCATTACAAAAACTTGTGGATTGTACAGCTCGATAGCCTTTGTCCAAAGTTGACTGCCTTCTGGCGAAAGTTTTATGACCTTCAAAGCTGGAGGATTTTGTTCAAAACTAGGCAGTAGACAGACATAAGTATTTCCGCTAGCATCAGCTCTGGCGATGATACCTTCTGCAGCATTACCATTCTCTGAGTTATAGACCGCATCCCAAGCCAAGTTGCCTTCTGCATCGTGCTTCACAAGGAAATAGTTGCTATTCAACATTCCATTGGCGTAAGTGTAGTACGAACCCGTTGAAAATGTATTGCCATTGGCATCATTAAAAGAATTGAGCATCGCAGCATCCTTTGTACCCAGATTGGAATAAACGGTGTTCCATTCGGTGGTTGGACTGCTGGTAGCAAATGTGGATTTTACAGTTTCATAGACAGCACCTTTTTCGGTATAATATGAATTGACCGAAAAATAAATATTCCCTTCATTATCTGTTCCAACTCCAGCCATTTGTCCCATACTTGCCATTCCTGTGGCAGTGGAAATGACAAAAGCAGATTGACCTAATAAGTTTCCATCTTCCGAATATTTGTAGGCACGTGCCGCAACATCCTGCTCCCATTCTTCGGCGCCAGGCGTCATACCGTTGGCTGAAGTGATGATATTGCCTTCAGAATCAAAAGTCAATGTCGCATTGTTAATGTCGATGAGGTCGCTGGTCTCTTTGGTCCAATTGACTTCACCAGTTTTATTATAAGAAAGTAACACAGTTCCGTCATCTGAAAAGCTCCCTGAGTGGCTTCCTGCGACATACAACTTATCATTTCTTAGTCCAATTTTCCAACCCATTGTGCCCTCATTCTCACTTCGGTAAGCTTGAATCCATTCTTGCTGCCCTTCAGAATTATATTTGATGGTTCCAATTCTGTTTAGGAATGTATCAAAAGTTCCGGTGACGTAGATACTGCCATCGTTATCAGTAGTAATTGCTCGGGCTACAGAATTTGTCACTTCAGCAAGATTCTCGGGATCTGCACTCTCGTAATTATAGCTTTGTTCCCATTGTTTTGAGCCTTCGGAATTGTATTTGATGGTGTGATAGTTTAGCCAGCCATCAGCATTCGGACTGTAGCCTGTAACCAAAACGTTACCATTCGCATCCACAGCTACAGCGGTCGCCTCATTCCAACTTTCTCCACCTGCAGGATTTTCGGTATGATGCCATTGCTCCGTGCCATTGCTATTATATTTGATGGTCAGATAATCTATCGAACTACCAGACCAGGCAATTCCAGTGATGTAGACATTCCCATCGGCATCTGTGGTCATACTGTTTGGAACCTCAAGACCTTGATTTCCATTATCAAATGTCGAATCCCAAAGTTTGGAACCGGAAGTGTCATATTTGATCACGCGGATGTCCATATCATTTCCATTCCATTTGAGGCCGGATGTAATGATATTTCCAGAATTATCAAATGTGATATTCATTCCATATTCCACAGCAAAAGGCGCTGCCTGCTCACGTTTTTCCCACAATATCTGTCCATTAGGCCCAACCTTGATTGTGAAAAAATCTCCGGAAGCCTGGTCTTCATCTGAACTGCCACCTGTGATGTAAGTGTTCCCAAGTGCATCCGTTATAGAAGCGTAAGGCACATTATTCCCTTTGTACGCTTCGCCACCATAAAATTGATTGGTTTTGGATAATACTTTTGATTCAGATGTAGGAAGACCCATTTGAGAAAGCATTTTCTGTTGAGGATCGAGAAAGGCTACGTTTTTATGATTCGATTTGAAGGAATTCCAGCGCGATAGTAAAGAAATGCTTCCATTCGATTTTGAAGCGAGGTAGCCATTTTGTTTTTTGAGATTATCGCTTTGTGCTGCAACACTTATGTTAAGTGCGGTCACCAAAACGACAATAGATCTGGTAGTGATTTTCATCTAATACTATTTAATTGTTTAAGTAAATTTATTCTAAAAATCACTGTTTACCGTACTTATCGTGTTGACATTAGTGTAGACAAATGCGTATCATCACTAGATTCCACACTTGTTGATATGGTTTTTGATGGACTTAGAGGCTTTGTATTTGAATCGTTTTAATTGATCAACTTGGTGATAATTTTATAAAATTTATCTAACTTGTAATTATTCTATTTTTTAATAATATGACTGATTTCGTTTATTTGGATTACAATGCTACAACGCCTGTTGACCAGCGGGTTGTCGACGCGATGCTTCCTTATTTTAATTCTTTGTATGCCAATTCGGGAAGTTCTCATTTGTTTGGGCTTACTGTGAAAGAGGCGATTGATGAAGCTGGAGAACAGATCGCAGAATTAATTTCGGCAAATCCAAAAGAGATCATTTATACATCTGGCGCAACGGAAGCTGTCAATTTAGCTTTAAAAGGGATTGAGAAAGTGAATGGTAAAAATCATATCATCACATTCAAAACCGAACACAAGGCAGTTTTGGACACTTGTCAAAATCTTGAAGAGCAGGGATTTTCTGTAACTTATCTCGATGTAGGAAATGATGGACTGATCAATTTTGATGATTTGAAAAATGCAATCACTGATAAAACTTTAATGGTTTGTGTGATGTTTGTCAACAATGAAACAGGCGTCATCCAGCCCATCACAGAAATTACCAAAATCGCTCACGACAAAAATTGTCTTGTTTTCTGTGATGCGACGCAGGCCGTGGGAAAAATTCCGGTGAATGTCAAAGATCTTGGAATTGATATAATGGCATTTTCGGCTCACAAATTTTATGGACCAAAGGGAATTGGTGCTTTGTACGTATCGTCACATCTGAAGAAAAATATGTTTGCGCAGATCCACGGCGGAGCTCAGCAATTCAACTTGCGAAGCGGCACTTTGAATGTTCCCGGAATCATCGGAATGGGAAAGGCAGCGGAAATAGCAATAAAAGAAATGGCGTCGGATTCACGAAAAATTAAAGAATTAAGAGATGAACTCGAAAATTCTCTATTAAAAATTCCCAACACATTCATCAATGGAGATCAGGACAATCGAATTTTTAACTCGTTTAATATTTGCTTTTCGAATGTCAATTCTGAACAGATGATCTTGTCGCTCGGCAATATCTGTGTATCAAGCGGTTCGGCTTGCAATGCGACAACATCCAAACCATCTCACGTTTTGAAGGCAATGGGAATAAGTGATCTGGATGCGCTTTCTTCAATTAGATTGAGTTTAGGTAAATTTAGTACCAGATCGGAGATTGAAACGGCGATACAAAAAATCGAGAAAATAGTACTTCAACTACGCAAAGAAAGTTAATGACTATCTCCGTTCTTCACTGAAAAAACGTGCAAAATCTGCGGGAACAAGGCTTGCACATATTCCTTCACAGCGCCTGCGGATCCAGGCAAAGTTAAAATCAACATATCATCAGAAAAACCAGCAATTCCTCTGGAAAGCATCGATGTTTTCACGCGGTCTTGTCCATAATTTCTGGCAGTTTCCATAACACCTGGAATTTCCTTTGTGATGAATGGCTGCACGGCTTCTGGCGTTACATCACGTTCTGACAAACCTGTGCCGCCTGTAAATAGGAGTAGATCACAGCCTTTGATTTTATACAATTCGATTTGTAGGCGTATGGCCAGAAGATCATCGGGGACAATAGAGTAGTCAATATGATTGATTCCTTGGTTGTTAAGAGACTCGACCAAGAATTTACCTGAAATATCTTCTTTAATGCCTTGCGAAACAGAATCACTGCAAACCACGACCGCAGCTTTCAAATTTTCTGTCTCAATATTTTCCTGATTGCTTTTTCCACCCTGCTTCTCCAGAAGTTTGATGTTGGAGATCTCAACATTTTTATCGATTGGTTTCAACATATCATAGATCACTAAAGCAGCTACAGATGCGCCGTGCATAGCTTCAACTTCTACGCCGGTCTTGTAAATGGTATGGACCTCGACAGTAATGTTGATATTCAAATCATTCATTTCATAATTGATGGAAGCAAATTCAACCGGCAAAGGATGACAATCTGGGATCACATCACTTGTTTTCTTGATCGCCAACAACGCGGAAGCTCTTGCAAATTCCAGGACGTTGCCTTTTGGAACTGTTCCATTTTTCACGGCTTCTACAGTTGAGATATTTGAAGTTTTAATTGTCGCCGCAGCGATCGCTTTTCTAAGTGTGAAAGTTTTAAAAGTAATATCTACCATTGCTTATTGGTTTATTTTCCATTGATGTGTTTCGTCCTCAAAGATCTCTTTGCCCCAGATCGGAAGTTCTTTCTTAATGCGTTCCACCACTTCATTACAGGCCAAAGTCGCCTCTTTTCTATGCTTGGAAGAGGTGAATACAAACAAACAAATTTCCCCAGCATTCACAATACCAAGACTGTGATGGATGTGCATACAAGTGATGTCATATTTAGCGAAGATCTCTTCTCGAATTTCGGTTATTTGATTCAATGCCAAATCTTCATAAGCTGTGTACTCAATGGCTTTTACCGTTTTACCGTCAATTTTATCAGCACGGATTTGTCCTAAGAAGATCTGATGTGCCCCAATTTCCGTCTTCGAAGAATGTTTTGTGATACTTTCTGCGATGAACAACGGCGAAATTGGTAAATGTTGAAATATATTTTTGATCTTACTCATTGATCTTTTGATTTAATTGATTGATGCCACCTTCCAAATGGCTGATGTTGTAATCAGAACCAAGAATTTCCTGTAAAACTTGCGCACCTGCAAGACTTCTCTTACCTGACTGACAGACTACAATGACATTCTTGTGCTGAATTTGTGTCGAATTCTCTTTTAATTGAGATAAAGGTATCGATAAATAAGGAATCTCAAGCTTAGGATATTCATCGATCTCACGTACATCTATGATGATGGTTTCTGGAAGTTTTGAAATTGAATAAAATTCTGCAGGAGAAATATTTTTAATTCCAATCTGCTTTATTCCGCAGTGAACTTCATAATCCATCTTCTCAAATTCAGCTATCGTAGAAGGAATATTTTTGTCAGTTAGATTCTCCGCTGGTATGTCGAAAATGGCAGTTTGATAATCCAGAACATTGATGGTCATTAATCTATTGATCAATGGTTCTCCGATTCCTGTGATCAGCTTGATCAATTCTGTCGCTTGCAATGTTCCAATAATTCCGGGCAAAACGCCAAGAACACCAGCATCATTACAATCCTGAACTTCTCCGGGTTTTGGTGGTTGAGGAAAAAGATCTCTATAATGCGTTGAAGATTCTTTGTTATCTTCAACATTGAAAACAGCGACTTGACCTTCATACTGATAGATCGCCCCGAATATCAAAGGCTTTTTCAAGATCCTGCAGGCATCATCAAGCAAATAGCGTGTCGGGAAGTTATCCGTGCAATCAATTACGAAATCATAATCAGATAAAATCTGAATGGCATTTTTTGTACTAATTCTCTCCGTAATAACATTGATTTGAATTTCAGGATTCATTGAACTAAGCCTCTCAAATGCAGCTTCTGTCTTGAGCTTCCCGATGTCACTCGTTGTGTAGAGGATCTGTCTATGCAAATTGCTGAGCGAAACTCGATCATCATCTACAATACCAATATTTCCAACACCTGTTGCGGTCAGATATTGAAGAACAGGACAGCCCAAACCACCAGCACCGATCACAAGAACCTTTGCTGATGCCAATTTTTCCTGAGCTTCGATTCCGAAACCCTGGAGTTTGATTTGTCTGTCGTATCGTTCCAAATTCAACATCATATTAGCCGCCTGAATAGGGTGGCATCAAAGCTACCACGTCGTTATTTTTTAATTCTGTATTTTCTGAAATGATCGATTGATTGACCGCGATTCTAAGCTTTAAATCTTCAAGCTCAGGAAATTTCTCATTAAGCTGATTCAAAAATTCATCTGAGTTTTCAGCTTCCCATTCAAGATCTGAACCTATAATTTCTTTCAATCTGCCAAAGCTTATGATCTTAATAGTGGCCATCAATCTATTTTTTTAAGTTGGATTGTTTTCAGCATTTTGACATAACGTCTTCCTGTTGCAAAATCGGTTGGCGACAAGGTGGAGATGCCATCTTTTGGTCTGCCTTCAATTTCCGGAATGATGATAACTCTGTCACCAACAGAAGTATTGAAGATCTCGTTCCAGGAAAAAACCACTTTGTAGCCGTCTTCTGCAACGCAAACAATGTAATATTCGCTTAAAACCTTTGGCGATTTCTCCTTAAATGAAACTTTAGAAAGAACGTCTCGAAGCAAAACACCTTTCACATTCTTGATTGTCGAGCGATATTCCTTCAAATGATTGGTGATCTGAAGGCTATCGATTGTATGTTTTGAATATTTGGATAAATCCGCAGATGTGACCGTTATCTTTTGATTGTCAGGATCAATAATCTCAAAGCTTTTCGATTGGGCAAAGTTTAAAGTAGTGAGAAGAAAAGATATTAATAAGACAAAATTTTTCATTTTTAAATAGTGCTTGATATTAATTTGTAGGAAGCCATCAAAAGTACGACTGCGAGGACATATTTCAATCCATTTTGATGTAGTTTTTTGGATGCCAAATAAGAACCTAACAATCCACCGGCAAATGCATAAACAATATACATCCACATATCATTTGTAAATGAAATCTCTTTGGTAAACATTCCGCCTAATCCTGCGACAGAGTTGACAAAGATAAAAGCTGCGCTGATGGCTGCCGTTTGTTTTTGATTGGTCCATTTCAACAGGATCAGAACCGGAGAAAGTAAGATTCCGCCACCAATGCCTATCATGCCAGAAAGTAAACCGATAATTCCTCCGAATATCAATGATAGATAGATCTGAGGATCCTTGAGTTCACTGTCTTCCGGACTTTTGAAAAAGAAAAACCGGATGACAGGAAAAAGTAACAAAACACCTAATATCCGTTTGTACAAATGGTCTTCGATATGGATCATGCCGCCAACAAAGGCCAGTGGAATAGAGGCAATAGCAATGGGAATAAAGGTTCGAAGTTTGAAATGTCCGCCTCTGTAATATTGTATGAAAGCGGTCAATGACACGAACAAATTCAAAACGAGAGCGGTCGGTTTCATCTCTTTTGGCGCGACGCCGTACAAGGCCATCAAAGCCAAATAGCCGCTTGCACCGCCGTGTCCGACTGCCGCATACAAAGCTGCGATGACAAATAAAATCAAATAAAATATTTCTACATTCATTCCTCGATCTTTATTTTAATAATATGATTTCTACAACCTCATCTTTTTCACAACCTTCTGAATTTTCCGGCAAGATCATCAAACAATTGGCTTCTGCAAAGGACTGTAGACGGTAAGATTCCTGCGCGTGAAGTGGCGTAACTTTTCCGTTAGCGTACGTTGCTTTGAGAAAATGCGTCAGGCCAGCTTTTTTCTTGTAAACAGAAGTTGTAGTTGCGTTGATTTTTTCAGTTATTGTCGGACGCTTCATTACTTTTGAAAGCAAAGGTGCGATGTACAAATAAAAACAAGTCAACGCCGACGATGGATTTCCCGGCAATCCAAAGACCAGTTTTTCATCTTTGGTTCCAAAATAAAACGGTTTTCCTGGTTTTTGTCTGATTTTATGGAACTGCTGTTCAATTCCACATTTTTTTGTAGCATCAATGACGTAATCGTAGTCGCCGACGCTCACGCCGCCAACCAAAATCACAATATCGGTTTTTGAAATCGCTAAATTCAAGGTTTTTTCAACTTCCAGAGGATCATCTTTTACCCAAAATTTTTCTATCGAATTAATGCCACATTGCTTCAGGACACTTTCCAGCTGATAGGAATTTGATTCGAAAACTTGACCGAATTCCAAATCGTTTCCTGGTTGCACCAATTCATTCCCCGTTAAAATCAATGAAATCGAAGGCTGCGCATAAACTTGAACTTCCGTACAGCCAATCCCAGCCAGATAACCGATTGCTGCAGCTGAAAGATAGCTGTCTTTGCTAATTGCAATAGTATCTTTTTTCGCATCGCTGCCGGCATCTCTTACATTTAAACTTTTTTCGAGTTCAGAATCTTCAATAATCAGATAATCATTATTTTCGATTTTAATTTTTTCCTGCATCACCACTGTATCTGCACCAATCGGAAGTGGCGCTCCAGTGAATATTCTGCAAGCTGTTCCGTTTTCAAGTTGAAACTGTTCTGTAGTTCCAGCAGACATTTCGCCTACAATTTTTAGCTTTAAATCCTTATCTTCAAAACGGATCGCGTAACCATCCATTGAAGATTGGGGAAAATTTGGAATATTATATTTTGAATAGATATCTTCCGCAGTCGTGTAACCTAATGCTTCTTTTAAAGGGAGAATCTGATGTTTTTTTTTCGGAATATTTTGATTGATGATGTCCTGAGCTTCCTGTACGCTGATCATTCTTTTAATTTTAAATTTTCGTAATCCACTTTCGTATCAATATCAATAGCGCCTTTTTCGAATTCAAATGCTTCGACATCTTCCATACTTCGCTGAATGATTTTCTTCGCACCTTGTTCACCTGAAAGTTCCATCAAAACCTCAAAATATTTTTTAGAAAATAAGGCCGGAACACCTATTGTATCGGAATACCGAGCCGCGATGATCTCTTTGTTTGAATTCTCCTTTAGTTGGAACATCTTGGTGAAAATATTGCTTGTCAAAAAAGGCTGATCGCAGACCGAGATAAAACAATGCTCCAGATCCTGAAACTGCTTTAGTAAGGCTTCGAGTCCAATCTTTATTGATGAAGCCATTCCAGATTGCCAATCATCATTGATGGAAATCTTTATGTTTTTATTCTGGATTTTCGAAGCTATCTCATTGTGGTCGGCACCTAACACCAGGATGATGTGGTCTTGATTGAAAACTTCCAGCGCTGTATCGATGGTTCTGTCTAGCAATGTTTTTCCTTGGTAGGAGAGAAGCTGTTTTGCAGTTCCTATTCTCGAGGAATTTCCTGCTGCCAATAATATAAGTCCAGTATTTTTCATTTATCCACCGATTGTGATCATACTTCTGTTTTCGATGATCGAAGCATTGATCTTTTCAAATTGCTCATTCAATTGTCCGCCTTGTATTTTTGCCTTAGACCAGATCGTACTTTCGATGATCGGTAAAATATCCTGACCATTTCGCAATGGCGTCAACAAATCGGTTTCTTGCTTTGAGAACAGACAGTTTTTCAATTTTCCGTCAGCCGTGAGTCTTATTCTGTTGCAGCCACTACAAAACGGCTCGCTCATCGTACTGATGATGGAAAAACTTCCTTGGTGACCTTTGATGCTGTAACTTTTTGCGGTATCATTCGGACCAATTGGCAAGGGAATGAAGTCATAGTTTTCATTAATAATATCCAGAATTTCCATCTGCGTCATCACTTGGTTGCTGCTCCATTGGTTCCCGCTGAAAGGCATAAATTCGATAAAACGAATATCCACAGGATTATTCTTTGTGAATGAAATAAAATCCGAGATCTCATCATCATTGACACCTTTCATTGCCACGACATTAATCTTGGTCTTGATGTTATTCTTTAGAAGCAGGTCGATATTTCGAAAAACCCGGTCAAAATAATCCCGACGGGTAATTTTCAGAAATTTATCTTTTTTTAAAGTATCCAGGCTGATATTGATGCTGTGGAAATTGGCTTTAACAATTTCAGGAAGCATATCGTCTATGCGAATTCCGTTTGTGGTGCAGGTCAATTGAACCGGTAATTTTCCAAGATTACTAATGATCTTTGAAGCATCTTTTCTCACGAAAGGTTCTCCACCAGTAAGCCTGATCTTATTGACACCGTGCCTAACAAATAATTTCGCAATGGTATCGATCTCATCCACCTGCATCAGCTTTGAATTTGGTGTGAAATCATAATTTTCCTCTGGCATACAGTAGAAGCAGCGCAGGTTGCAATTATCGGTCAAAGATATCCGCAGATAATTATGGGTTCGGCCAAATTGATCGGTCAGCATTATTTTTTTTATTTAATTACTGACAATATCAGTATGAATTTTTTCTTTTTTATCTCTCAGAGAAAGACCTTTTCGTTGATTCAAAACTGCCTGTATTTCCGCTACTATGGAAATCGCAATCTCTTCCGAAGTCTCTGCGCCAATATCCAAACCGACTGGTCCGAAAAGTTTATTTAGCTCTTCCTTACCAATCACCATACCAGAACTGGTAATATCTTCGATCATTCTGTCAAGTTTTGTCTTCGGACCTAAAAGGCCGATATATTTTAAAGGCTTATGAATGATCAGTTTTAGCAATGCCAGATCATAATTGTAATTGTGCGTCATCAAAACAAAAATGCTTGACTCGTCGATTTCGATCTTGTTAATGATCTCCTCGGGCGTGGCAAGTAAAACATCGTCCGCCTTCGGGAACCGCTTTTTTTGTGCGTGGGTAGCTCTTCCATCGGCAAGAATTATTTTCCAACCAAGGATTGAAGCTGTCTCTACCAAAGGCTTAACGTCATTTCCTGCTCCTGCGATGATCAGTGTGGTTTGCGGCGGAATATATTGGAATAGGATCTCATTGGATGAAGCTTTTCTGATCACATTTTTTTTTCCTTCGAAAACTTGTGAAGAAAAGTTCAATAGTTCAGTTTCTGAAATGGTATTTGGATCCAATAATGTGACTTCTTGATTTATGATCGATGCAATGGTCCCTATCTGAGTATTTTTTTTCTCTAATGAAAATATAGTTGTAACAACCGATTCATTGCGGCCTTCCGCTGTCTTTTCCAAAAGAGAAATTGGATTTTGAGCCGCGTTTTCATCAATATATTCAAAAAGTATATGGACAATTCCATTGCAACCTAACTGAACACCAAATTCTACATCATCAGGATTGCTGGTGTCGTAAGTTATTAGCTTGTTATTTTTTTGATGAATAGCCAATACCGCTTTTTTCAAGGCGTCACCTTCCAGACATCCACCGCTGATCGCGCCCGTAAGTTGTCCATCTTCCGTCACCAGCATTCTTGCGCCGGGCTGACGGTAAGAGGAACCTTCAACCTTCACGACCGTTGCCAAGGCAGTCTTTAGACCATTGCCCTTTGCTTCTCGGTAAGCTTTTACGATATCATTGATCTCTTTCATTGGACATTGATGTTAATTACTTTCAAACCTAATTTAGAAATATTCTATGGAAAAATATGCCTAAATTTATTTCTTTCTATTCAAATTTACATAAATAATAGATTTTATAGGTCTAAGTTTTAAAAATCAGTAATAATGGTAGATGAAACAGTGATCTGTATAAGCTTGTTAGAATTTAATTACTAGATATTTGTAAGAATCATCAGAATTAATTTCAAGGCTTAAAGTTTGATGCAAAAGATCGGTAGAGAATTTAATTAGTTACAACTAAGTATGGCACATAAAGAACAATACAGCAGGAGGAGTTTCCTCAAGATTTCAGGATTGTTGGCAGCATTTGCCGCAGTTCCAACATCGGTGAAAGCATTCTACCAGGATGTCAAACAATATCTGATCCCAAAGAAAAATGTATCGAGACTGACATTGAATATCAACAAAACGAGTCACACCTTATATGTTGATACGCGTACAACCTTACTAGATCTTGTCCGCGAACAACTCAATCTCACAGGGTCAAAGAAAGGTTGTGACCACGGACAGTGCGGCGCTTGCACCGTTCACATCGATGGTGAAAGAGCGCTAAGTTGCCTCACACTTGCCTCAATGGCTCAGGGAAAAGAAATTACAACGATCGAAGGCTTGGCCAATGGCAAAGAACTTCATCCGATGCAGAAAGCATTTGTTGAATGTGATGGATTCCAATGTGGTTATTGCACTCCTGGACAGATCATGTCCGCGGTCGCCTGCGTCAATGAAGGTCACACAGGTTCGGTAGAAGAGATCAAAGAATATATGAGCGGCAATCTTTGCAGATGTGGCGCATACAACGGTATTGTACAATCCATCCAAAAAGTAGCAGCACAATGAGACCATTTAATTTTGAAAAAGTAAATTCAGCTCCGGAGGCACTCGCGCTGAAATCGGCAAAAAGCAACTACATCGCTGGTGGAACAAACCTGGTGGATCTGATGAAGAAAAATATTGCCCAGCCCGAAACATTGATCGATGTCACGACAGCAATTTCCAACACTGTCGAGAATAAAAATACTGTAATCACCATCGGCGCAATGGCCAGTAATAATAAGGTGGCAACAGATAAAACCATCCTCAACAAGTTTCCTCTGATTTCCAAATCTATTTTGACGGGAGCTTCTCCTCAGATCAGAAATATGGCAAGTTCTGCGGGAAACCTGCTGCAGCGCACAAGATGTCCTTATTTTTATGATATCACAACACCTTGCAACAAGAGAACACCTAACAGCGGTTGCAGTGCCATAGAAGGCGGAAACCGAATGAGTGCCATTGCTGGATATAATGACCAGTGCGTCGCTGTCCATCCATCTGATTTTTGTATTTCTTTAGTTGCTTTGGATGCCACTGTTACGGCAGTTACGGCCGAGCAAAAAGAGATCACAATTCCTTTCAAAGACTTTCACAAATTACCCGATTCAACGCCTTGGCTGGACAATAATCTACCTGCGAATGCAATCATCACAAAAATAGATGTTGCAGAAAACAAATTCAATAAAAATTTCAGTTATGTGAAAGTTAGGGATCGTTCTTCGTACGCATTTGCTTTGGTTTCCGTGGCAGCAGCATTGGATCTGGATGGAAAGAGGATTAACGATGTTCGTCTTGCTTCTGGCGGTGTTGCGCACAAGCCGTGGCGCTGGTACGATGCGGAGGAATTTCTGAAAGGTAAACGTGCGACGGAAGATAATTTTGTAGAAGCGGCAAAACTGGCCACAAAGGATTTAAAGCCGCTATCAGAAAACGCCTACAAAATACCAATGCTTCAAGGAGCAATCGTCACAGCCCTAAAAGATTGTTTGAATCAATAAGTTTTATATTATATTAAAAATTAAGAAATTATGGGATTTATTGATATCATTACAAATAAATTTAAGAAACCTGAAGGTCGGGTAGAAGGCGTAGAAAAAGTGACGGGCAATGGAAAATTTGCCGCGGAATATCAGGTGAAAAATGTCTGCTATGCCGTTTTGGTCAATAGTACAGTTCCGTCTGGCAAGATCAAATCAATTTTGGTTGATAAAGCCAAAGAGGTCGAAGGCGTGATCGATATAATCACACATCTACATAAACCTTTGGTTCCTGGGATGGCAACTGAAGATAAGATCAAAGAGTCAAAATTCGGTTTGCCTGTTTTCCATACAGATAAGATCTTCTTCAAAGGTCAGCCGATTGCGATGGTCATTGCGGAAACCTTGGAAGATGCCACATTTGCAGCATCCATGGTAGAAGCAGAATATCAGAAGGACAGTTTCGTTATCGAATTTGAATCTGCAAAACAATTAATTCCTTTGAAACCGGAAGGAAAAGAGAGAGGAAGTGAGGAGGCGTGGCAGAATTTACCTTTCATTATCGATGAACAGTACAATATCAAAGCTGACATTCACAATCCGATGGAAATGCACGCTACGATTGCACATTGGACAGGAAATGACACTTTAAGGCTTTATGACAAGAATCAAGGTGTGAACAATGTTCAGAAAATAATCGGTAAACTGTTCGGGATTCCAGAAAAAAATATAGAAGTTTTCAGCGAGTTTGTAGGTGGTGGCTTTGGCTCCGGATTGCGCGTTTGGCCACACGTCCTAGCCTCAATAATGGCCGCTAAACAAGTGAACCGACCAGTCAAATTGATGTTGACTAGACCTCAAATGTTCTCAGGCACAGGATACAGACCAGCTTCGTGGCAACGACTGAAGATAGGCTCAGACAAAGATGCCAATCTTTTGGGTGTACTTCATCAGGCAAAGAACGGCACCTCATTGTATGAAAATTTTAATGACGGCATCACCAGAGTTACCAGATTGATCTATAAACTTCCCAATTTGAAAACGGAAGCTGCCATCGTCCCTTTGAATCTCAGTACACCAACCTGGATGCGAGGACCAGGCGATTGTACCGGCGTTTTTGCATTGGAATCTGCCGTGGATGAATTAAGTTATAAATTGAAAATGGATCCGGTAGAATTAAGATTAAAGAATATCTCCTTAGAAAAACATCCAGATTCTGGCTTGCCTTGGTCGACTCATTTTCTAGATGAAGGCCTCAAAAGAGGTGCTAAAATGATAGGATGGGACGCCAGAAAACCTAAACCGGCAAGTACCATTGAAGGCGATTGGTACATTGGCTACGGAATGGCTGTCGGGATGTGGAACGCTGGACGGCGTGAAGCAAAGGCAGCAATTATTTTCCATAAAGATGGCAGTATGAAAGTTCAGACAGCGATGACCGATATCGGAACCGGAACTGGAACCGGAATGCAGAATATCGCGCACGAGATCACAGGAATATCAAAAGACAAGATCAGCATTGAACTTGGAAATTCAGCGCTTCCTCCGGCGCCAAGTCAGGGTGGAAGTACGGGATTGTCATCCGTGAGTGGTGCTGTTTTCGAAGTGAGCAATCAATTAAAGTTAAAATTAGCTGAATACGCTTCGACCATTAATTCTGGTTTTAAAAGTGCTCCTGCAGATCACATTATCCTTACCGAATCAAAAATTGCCTTAAAAAATAATGCTACCGTTTCTGTTTCCTACAACGAACTGTTCGAAAAGAATAATCTGGATGAGGTGAAAGTTGAGGTGTCATCCAAACCAGGTGATGAGCAAAAGAAATTTGCGTTTTGTTCGTCCTCAGCTCATTTCTGCAAAGTTCGCGTGAATAAAAGAACAGGAAAAGTTAAAGTAGATAAGCTGGCTGTAGTGGGTGATGGTGGGAAAATCATCAATTCTCAGGCGGCAGCCAATCAAATGTCTGGAGCAGCAGTGGGCGGAATTGGAATGGCCTTGATGGAAGAAAATCAAATCGATGCCAAACTAGGATCATTGATTGCCAACGACCTTGCTGGATATCACTTCGCCGTGAATGCAGACGCGCCGATCATCGAAGTTGATTTTATAAACAAGCCTGATCCAAATATCAATCCATCCGGAGCGAAAGGTTTGGGAGAAGTGGGAATTATCGGAACGGCTCCAGCCATTGCAAATGCGATCTACAACGCCATCGGTTTGCGAATGAGAGACTTGCCGATTACACCAGACAAAATATTAATGGCATTATCAAAACAATAATTATGAATTGATAATTAAAAGAAAATCTATCAACTAAAAGCAAATTTTCAAAATCGCTACAATTGATAATGATTCCAATTAACCGTTATGTTCGCATAACGGTTCTTTTTTTGTAATACGTTCGCTACACCAAATTACATCATATGGGAAATCACGGAAAAAAGTCAGTTACACTTAAAGTGAATGGTGAAGACCATCATTTTGAAATATTACCTTGGGTCTCACTTCTGGATGCACTCCGTGAAAGGATACATCTGACAGGAACCAAAAAAGGTTGTGACCACGGGCAATGCGGCGCCTGCACCATTCTGATAGATGGAAAACGAAAATTAAGCTGTCTTACGCTCGCCGTGATGCAGGAAGCTACAGAGATCATAACGATTGAAGGAATTGCTAACGACGGAGAACTTCATCCGATTCAACAAGCATTTATTGATCATGATGCATTCCAATGCGGCTATTGCACACCAGGACAGATCTGCAGTGCGATAGGTTTACTTAATGAAAATAAAGCAGAAACGCGTGAAGAAGTTCAGGATCTGATGAGCGGTAATCTTTGCCGATGTGGTGCTAACAGAGGAATTATTAATGCGGTAATGGCCGTAAAACAAGGCATATCTTATGAATAATTTTTCCTACCAAAAAGCTACAGATGTCAATAATGCTATTTCTGTCATTAATGAAAATGCTGACAATAAGATTATTGCAGGCGGAACTAACCTTATCGATCTGATGAAATACTTCGTTACTGAAGCCGAAACATTGGTTGACATCAACAAAATTTCTGATATAAATGAGCTTCTCGAACTTCCAAATGGAGGCGTTCGTTTGGGCGCATTGATGATCAATGCAGATACAGCTTATCATCCAGTGATTGAAGGAAGATATCCATTATTGTCGAAAGCTATTTTGGCTGGAGCATCTGCCCAGATCAGGAATATGGCGACTAACGGCGGCAATCTTTTGCAAAGAACGAGATGCTATTATTTCTACGACATTCACACACCTTGCAACAAACGTGAGCCAGGTTCTGGTTGTTCTGCAATCAATGGTTACAATCGTATTCACGCCATCTTGGGTCACAGCGAAAATTGTATTGCTGTTTTTCCTTCCGATATGTGTGTAGCACTTGCAGCATTGGATGCGGTGGTCAATATCTCGGGTCACGATGGAAATCGAACCATTGAATTTTCAGACTTTCACAGGCTTCCGGGAGATACACCTGATATTGACAACAATCTTAAAACAGGAGAAATCATTACTGGAATTGACCTTCCAAAAAAAGGATTCTCCGATAATTATTCTTATCTAAAATTAAGAGACAGAAGTTCCTATTCTTTTGCATTGGTTTCAGTGGCAACAGGTTTGGATCTTGAAAATGGCCTTATCAAAGAAGCCAGAATTGCGCTGGGAGGGGTTTCTCATAAACCTTGGCGTGTAAAGCAAGCGGAGGAATTTTTGAAGGAAAAAGAACCAAATGCTGACAATTTTGCAGCAGCAGCTGATATCATTCTAAACGGAGCGAAAGGCTTTGAAAACAACAGCTTCAAAATTGATCTTGCTAAAAAGGCAATTGTAAGAAATTGTTTAATGGCATTAGACCCAACAACGCAACGTCCGGGCGCAAAACCTTCTTTATAAATTTTATCATTAATAGAAAATCAAAATCCATGGAAAATACACCATCAATTGGAAAACCTGTAAGTCGTCTGGAAGGTCACCTAAAAGTAACAGGAAGTGCAAAATATGCAGGAGAATATGAAGCAGATGATTTATTATATGGCTATGTGGTAAACAGTACCATTACGAAAGGTAAAATAAAATCGATAGATACATCAGAAGTTAAAAAAATGGAAGGTATCATTGAAGTTTTTACGCACGTAAACAGACCTTCTACAGCTTGGTTTGATTTCCAATATGCTGATATGGATGCGCCCCCTGGAACTGTTTTCAAACCGATGAAAGATAATGAAATCAAATACAATGGTCAACCGATCGCTTTGGTAGTTGCAGAGACTTTTGAGATGGCTCGTTATGCAGCGACAAAAATTAATGTAGTTTATGAAGAAGAAACGTTCGAAACAGATCTGAAATCGAATTTGGATCAATCTCGTGATCCGAAAAAAGGTTTGGCTTCTATGCTGAAACCACCGCCACCAAAACCAACAGGTGATTTTGAAAAGGAATATGAAAATTCTTTTGTTAAAATCGACAGTCAGTTTTCCCACGGAACGGAACATCATAATCCTATGGAAATGTACGCTTCGACCGTGATCTATGAAGGAAAAGATAAATTAAAAATATACGACAAAACGCAAGGGACAATCAATTCCCAAATGTATGTGGCCAATGTTTTTGGCTTGAAAATGAAAAATGTTCAGGTAATTTCACCTTTTGTAGGTGGTGGTTTTGGTTCAGGTCTTCGTCCACAGCATCAGCTTTTTATGGCTGTAATGGCTTCGTTAGCATTAAAACGAAATGTCCGTGTGACTTTGGATCGTGCTCAGATGTATATGATCGGACATCGTCCCCCGACTTTACAGCATACTAAATTTGGTGCTGATAAAAACGGAAAAGTAAACGCTATCTACCACAAGGCAACCGGTGAAACTTCGAGGTTTGAAGATTATGTAGAGATTGTTGTCAACTGGGCAAATATGCTTTATCCTGCAGAAAATACTTTGTTGGAACACGAAATTGTGCCACTGGATGTTTACAGTCCGCTGGATATGAGAGCGCCCGGCGGAAGCACAGGAATGCACGCCATTGAGGTGACAATGGATGAAATTGCGTACAAATTAAATATCGATCCTTTGGAATTAAGATTAATAAATTATTCTGAGATTGATAAAAGCAGTGATAAGGAATACTCCAGTAAAGAATTAAGAAACTGCTATCTGCAAGGTGCTAAAAAATTTGGCTGGAATCAGCGAAATCCAGAACCGCGGAGTATGAAGCGGGGAAACAAATTAGTTGGCTACGGAATGGCTACCGGAATTTGGGATGCGAACAGAATATTTGGTAGAGCAGAAGCAATCATGACAGCTGATGGAAAAGTCGAAATCAAGAGTGCGGTTACAGATATTGGAACCGGAACACTGACTATTATGACGCAGATTGCAGCAGATGAGTTGGGTCTTCCGATTGAAGATATTACATTTTCTTATGCCGACAGCAAAATGCCGTTTGCGCCAATTCAGGGTGGTTCTTTCACGACGGCGACAGTTGGACCGGCTGTTCAGAACGCTTGTCAGGCCTTGAAAAAGAAGCTACTCAAAAAAGCAAAAGATATCCAGGGTTCATTTTTGAAAGATGCTAAATTTAATGAAGTTACTTTTAAAAATGGTTTTATTATTTTAAATGATAAGCCAGATACAAAACTTGATTTTAAAGAAATTATAAAAGCTAATGATGGAAAAGCAATCAAAACTACAAATTCCGCTATGCCCAATCCACTGACTTACGGCAAGAAAGCCAGGGCGGTTCACAGCGCAGTGTTTGTAGAGGTAGAAGTAGATGAAGAACTTGGAACTATCGAATTAACGCGGGCGGTAACTGCAGTTGCTGCAGGTAAAATCATTAATCCAAAAACTGCTGAAAGCCAAATCCTCGGCGGAATGATCTGGGGAGTCAGCAAGGCGTTGCACGAAGAAACCATTCTAGATCACAATTTGGGTCGATATATGAATGCCAATTTGGGCGAATATCATATTCCTGTTCACGCCGATATCCACGATCTGCAGGTTGTTTTTGTTGAAGAGAATGATCAGTTTGTGAATGATTTGGGCGTGAAAGGCGTAGGGGAAATTGGCGGAGTAGGAATGCCGCCGGCAATAACCAACGCAATTTTCCACGCCACTGGAAAAAGAATCTATAATCTTCCAATCCACTTTGATCAATTGCTTTGATTGAATAGTGTGATTTATCTTAAAATATTTTGAGAATAATTCTTTGTAAATCAAGTTTTCAAGGTAGCAAAATAGATGTTTTTAATCTTCATTCTTTTTGTAAATATTCTTTTTTAAGTCTTTTGTCAAGTACAAAAGGTACAAATGGGAGAACAGAAGCGATGAGGTAAATTGCAATTCTAATTATGCTCCAACGGTATTTGATAGAGGCTAATACAAGAGCAACAAAAAATAATAAAAACAGAATCCCGTGAATCCAACCAAAATATTTAACAGCTTCAGGAATGTTCAAAAAATATTTTAAAGGCATAGCTATGAAAAGCAATATGAGATAAGAAACACCTTCGATCAAGGCAGTTTTTCTATAAAAATTAAGCATTGTAATTATTTAACCGATTCTGTGTTTTCAAAATCTACCTACAATGATAATTGATTTAAATGGATTAGACAACTTAGTCAACTCTAAAATCATATTGAATCAACTGGTGTTTCTAGATACTTTGTTGATTGATATTGGATTCTGATTCTGATGTTGTTTTAAATTTATAAAAGAAAAACAAATTCCAAAGAATCATCTCGTAACCGTAGAAAAAATCCTCAATTGGAATCGTCAGCATTCTAAAACCGATGTGATTTTGTGGATTGTAATTCACGATGGGAGAGTCCAAACCTGTTCCGGTAAGAATTCCATTAACCAAAAAAAATCCCGGTGTCAATATCAAATAGATCATTGAGGCTTTCCCAATCCAATTGATTTTCAAGACAAAATATAAAATCAACAGGCTAATTGAAGTTGATAAGAAAGTAATAAATGTATAAATTCTATCGTGACAATAAAGTGCAATTCCTAAAAATAAAATTGATGAGATCACGACGAATATCTTTTCAGAATTTGGTTTCCAATCAAGTTTGAAAAATTTGTCCAGACAGAAATAAGTGAAAATACAGGAAAACGGAATGCAGATGAAAAATAATATTTCTTCAATTGGCAATTCCGTAATTTTTAAGCCGATTAAATATCGATAGTTAAACCACCAAACCCCATTTTTCGTAAACCAAATATCCCAAAGAATAAACACCAAACCAACCAAGACCGAAGCTTTAATAAAGGCGCCAAAGTGTCTGTTGAATTTAATCTTAGGATGAAAAGAAAAAATAAAACAGATGATGACGGTAAAGAAATTAATCAGCAAATAGGTGTATTGAATCATCAGGCTTTGTCTTTGTTAAAGTACATTTTAAAATATTTGACTGGCACCCAAAGAAATCCAAAACATTCGCCATCTTCTTTGTTGATGTGTTTGTGATGTTGCTTGTGAGCGCGTCTAATTGCCAATAGATAAGGGTTTTTCGTGTCCTTCAAAAACTTCACGCGTTGATGAATGAAAATGTCGTGAACGAAAAAATACGACATTCCGTAAAGGGTAATTCCAATTCCGATGTAGAACCAAATGTCAAAATCGTTCATTGTTCCAATGTACATTAAGGCAATTGCAGGAATCGCAAAAATAACGAAAAAGTAATCGTTTTTTTCTAAAGGCGGATCACTGCTGTGATCGTGGTGATCGCGGTGAAGTGACCACAAAAATCCGTGCATCACATATTTATGAACGACCCAAGTAAAGCCTTCCATCAGGAAAAAAGTTATTAAAATTATTAAGAAATTCATTATTCTTTTCTTTTGTTGTTGAACATCACTTCCAAGACTTCGTGGCGGAAATCAAAGATATTTTTGAGTTTACTTTTCACAAAGAGTTTGTGTGCAATTTCGCCCAAAAATCCCATCGGGAGTTCGTAGCTTACAGTGTCTTTTATCAAAACACCATTTTCGTTTGGGATAAATTCGTGGTAATGATTCCACAATTTGTAGGGTCCTTTTTGCTGAAAATCCGTAAAACTCTTCTGGAAATCCACTTGCGTGATCTGTGTTTGCCATTTCATTGGGATTTTCAGAATCGGTGAAACTGTGTAATCTATCAGCATTCCTTTGTAAATTTCATCGTTCTCCAATTTCGTCAACACTGTGAAATTCATATCTTTCGGCGTGATGACGGCTAAATTGTTGGCGGAGGAAAAGAATTTCCAAGCCGTTTCTATATCGCAGTTGAGTTGTTGTTCTCTATAAAGTCTGTGTACCATTTTCAATTTTTAGATTTATTTCAATTTCATTTTACAGATCTACAGAATTTTAGATCGATAACATTTTGTATTCTACGTAACTTCCCATCATCAGGGATATTTTTTTGCTGTTGGAGATTCGGATTCTCTGGTTGATCATTTTGGTGGCAGACGTTCGCTTGATTTTTTTGAAAAGCGAAAGATAATATCTGTACGCCAAATAAACGCCGAATCTAGAAGAAGTTGGTAATTTTTTAATGCCCTCTAATGCCAATTGGAATTCGTTTGCTATTTCTTTTTCGATTTCCGTTTTTACTTGATTGTCAAATGCTTTGATATCAACATTAGGGAAATAAGTTCTGCCCAAAACATCATAATCATCTTTCATATCACGCAGGAAATTCACTTTTTGGAAAGCCGATCCCAAGATCATTGCAGAAGGTTTCAACCTTTCAAATTCATCTTTATCACCGTTTACGAAAATGTGAAGGCACATCAAACCAACCACTTCCGCAGAACCCAAAATATATTCTTTGTAAAGCTCCGAGTTGTAATCAATCTTGTGAAGATCCATTTCCATACTTCTCAGAAATTGCTTGATGAGTTCGTGATCAATCTCGTATTTGCTCACAGTTTCCTGGAAAGATTGCATAATTGGATTAAGCGAAATCTTCTCTTCCAAAGCCAAAAAAGTGTCTTCTCGGAAACGGCACAAAAGTTTTTCTTTGTCGAAGCCGTGAAAACTGTCCACAATCTCGTCTGCTAATCTTACATAACCGTAAATTGCGTAAATCGGATTTCGAATTTTGGAAGATAAAGCCAAGATTCCTAGCGAAAAACTTGTGCTGTATTGCTTTGTCGTCTGTTTGCTGATCTTGAACGAAAGGTCGTCAAATAGTTTTTTCATAGCTAGATATTATTTGTTTGTTGGCTTCTATGGAGGCAATTTTCCCTGAGATAATGCTTGGCGGAACACCTGGTCCTGGCACCGTCAATTGTCCTGTGTAAAAGAGATTTTTTATTTTTTTGTTTCTTAGCGAAGGTTTCAGAACGGCGGTTTGTGACAATGTGTTTGCCAATCCGTAAGCGTTTCCCTCGAAGGCGTTGTAGTCCTGTTTGAAATCCTCCAGACAGAAACTTCTTTTATATTCTATTTTAAGAATTAAATTTTCTGTGTTCGTATGCTTTTCCAATCTGCTCATCATTTCGAGGAAATATTTTTCCCGCATCTGGTCAGAATCTGCAATTCCAGTGGCGATTGGCATTAATAAAAATACATTTTCGCAGTTTTCCGGCGCAATGTTTTGATCGGTTTTGGATGGACAACAAACATAGAATAATGGTTTGGATGGCCATTTTTTATCTTCATAAATTTCTGTCGTGTGAAGATCCAAATCGTTTTCGAAGAACAACGTGTGATGTTTCAGATTTGGAATTTTTTCCTTGATTCCCAAATAAAATATGAGACAAGACGGTGCAAAAGTTTTCTTCTTCCAATAATTATCGTCGTAATTTCTGTATTCTTTTGGAAGCATTTTACTTTCCGTATGTTCATAATCTGAGGAAGCAATAATCGAATCAAACTCAATTTTTTCGCCGTTGACGATAAGTGCGTTTGCTATCTTTTCATTAATAATAATTTGCTCGACATTCGCATTGAAATGAAATTTAACACCTTGTTCCACAGCGATTTCCTGCATCGATTCTATAATCTTGATGAAGCCTCCAATCGGATACCAAGTTCCTAATTTGTAACCGCCATAATTCATTAAACTGTAAAGTGCCGGAATATCTTTCGGCGAAGCGCCAAGGAAAATCACGGGGAATTCCATTAATGTGATCAACTTCGGATTCGAAAAATATTTGCGGACAAACTTGCTGAAATCTGTCAATAGATCAAGACTGAACGCACTTTTCAGAATCTTAAGCGAAACAAACTCAAACCAAGAATTGCAGGGTTTCGTGACGTAATCTTTCATCCCAACTTCGTACTTGAATTGCGCATCTTTCATAAAATCTTCCAACCGTTTTCCTGCGCCTTTCTCGGTTTCTTCGAAGAGCGTTTTCATCGCTTCAAAATCTTGTGGAATCGCCATTATTCCATCAGAAAAGACCATTTCGAATTGTGGATCGAGTGGAACCAATTCATAGAAATCGGACGCTTGTTTATTAAAATCATTAAAGAAATTTTCGATAATATCTGGCATCCAATACCAACTTGGTCCCATATCGAAAGTGTAGCCATTGTCTGTCTGGAAACTTCGCGCACGTCCGCCAACTGTTGAATTCTTCTCGAAAACGTGAACTTCGTGACCGAGTTTTGCGGAATAGGCGCTGGCCGACAAGCCTGAGAATCCGGAACCGATGATGGCAATTTTCTTTTTCATAATTTATAATTTTCCTAAAAAATATTGTCTATTAACTTCATCCAGCAATTGCTGACTATCAATATTCTTTAAAAATATAGGCTGATGGAATTTTTCCAATTTGTCGAGAATTCTTATCAATTCCATTTTTTCGGAATGGTTTATATTTCCGCTGACAATTCGTGTGGCGTTTCGAATCTTTTCCATTTGATTGTCTAAGGCCAATTTTCCAGCTTCAGTAATGTTAAGGACTTTGGATCGCTTGTCTTCTTGGGAATCGGATTGTTGGATCCAACCTTGGTTTATTAATCTGTTGATAATTAATATCCCGGAAGATTTGTCGTGGATATTTTTTTTAATCAATTCCATTTTTGTCATCAAACCAAAAGCTTTGAGATTGATCAAATAACTGAATTCGTCCTGCGTTTTGAAATCCGAACCTGCGATGGCAGATTTGGAATAAGTTTTTGCATAACGATTTAGATGTACCAACAAAGTGCTGATAACGCTTTCCGGCGATCGACCTTCCTCTTTTCCTTGCCAAATTTGTTCGGTGGATTCGGAGTTTCTTTTGTCGAGTTCTTTGTCTGCGATCCAAGATTTGAAACCATTGATGTCATTAGCATAAAAATGATCCTGATTTTGAGAATCAAATTTTTCCGCCAAACCGATGATTTCTTTGATAAAGGTGAATTTCATTTGTGTTTTATTTTGTGTTTTTATGTACTAATTATTATGCCAATTGTTCATTAATATTCTAAAATTAGACAAAAAATGAGTCACGAATTTTATAAATCGTAAAAAATCTTAATTACGATCAGATTTATGTTAAGGATTTCTAAAAAAAATTAAAATTTGAAAAGAATAAACATTTATGGAATCGTTATTGTGACTTAACTAATAACATTAAAACAAAAAGTTATGAAAACGGAAATGAAAAGTTTAATGTTTGGATTATCACTGGTAGCAGGAAGCTACTTAACTGCCCAAACAGCACCGACCACGAATGATACTGTAAAAATGGAAACAACTGCAAATGCGACAAACATAGCAGTGACAAACCCAGCCATAGAAGCCTTGCAAAAGCAAGTTGCGACAAAACCGGATGATACGCAAACTCTGGTAACGTTGGCAACAGCCTACCAAGATGCTGGAGATTGGAACTCGGCCATTGCGACCTGGAACAAGATCACAGCCATTATTCCAGATTGGGCGCCAGCATATTACAGTATTGGGTATGCAAACCAATCGGCAAAGAATAACCAAGGTGCGAAACAGGCTTATGAGCAATATATTGCAAAAGTAAAACCAGAAGAAGTGGAAGCTTCGAAACAAAATCTGGGTTACGCATATTTCTTTATCGCATTCCAAGATAAAGACACCGATAAGGAAAAAGCAAAACAATATATCGCAAAATCTTTGCAATACGACAGTTCAAACCAAGATGCGCTCAACTTGAGCAAAAGCTTGATGAACTAATTTTCAATACACTATTTATATAAAAAAGACGCTTAAATCAAGCGTCTTTTGTTTTATACATTCTCTTGCGAATCCTTATTTTCAGGAGGGTTTTGGTTTTTGTTGTTTTTCTTTTTGTAGAAATAATAACCAATTCCGGCGATCAGGAAAACTGGCCAAAAGGGTAGGAGAAAGAGCAGAATGCTCCCGATAACATTCCAGCCAGAGGAAATTGCGTCCAGAGATCTGTCACCGAAACTTTTATCATTTTCATTTTCAGTTGGATGGAGTTTGTTGCCGTACAAAGTGATCTCGATGTCGCACATTTTGTTTTGATTGTAGTCATTTCCGACAATCTCGACATTCTTATTTTTCACAGTTCCAAGGTCTGCCAATTCCTCCACCAGATAATCGAATTTCTGAAGCGGAACTTTCGCTGTGATGTAGTAAGTTTGGAATTCGTCATTACTGATCAGATTTTCGGTTTTGATGTTTCCATCATATTTTCTGATTTGTTCCTGCACCAGATATTTTCCCGTTGCAATATCATCCACGTTGATTTCTACATAACCTTTCTTCAGAATTGAAGCAGGTTTCGGCTCTGGATTTTGTGTTGGTTTGTCTCTGTAAACGATTTTGTTTACCGATTTGGTGACAGGTTTTGGAATTTCTTTTTTGATGGAATTTTTAATCGAATCCAGATTAGAACTGATTTTTTTCTCCTCGATTTCCTTCTTGAATTTCTCAACATTCTCACCAATTGAGTCTATTTTATTCTTGCTGTTTTCAAAAGCTTTCTCGATTTCCTCTTTATTTTTGATGAGATCTTTAGCTTTCAAATTGACTGAATCTACAATCTTGTTGGCAGTAGAATCGAATTTCTCAACACTTTCCGAAACGTTATCGACTAGAGAATCTGCACTTGCGATGGTGTTGTTAGCTTGTTCTAAATCGGACTTCTTACACATTGTCAATGTGCTCAGGACGAACACGGTCAATATTAATTTTTTCATTTTGGATAATTTTGTTGATGTAAAACTACCAAGGCTGTGAAAAATTAATTTGTAAATGAAAGGGAATGTTTTTGTAAGGTTTTAATTGGTTGGAAATGAAATGGTTGTGATTTATTTACAAGGAATTTACAAGAGGTGGAAAAGGGAAAGTATCAGTAAGCTTTGTAAATTATTGGTTGAAAACAAGTTTATTTATTTTCAAAAGTTTTATTAAAATCAGTTTTCTTTATTCTAACGAAATAATTGCTAGCAAATTCGTATCCTTTCCTCCTTGCGTTTTGTTGCAATGATTGATTATATTTTTCGCTTCTATTAATTGAATAATCTTTAACTTTAATTGTATCTTGAAAGAAAGGCTTGTTTGCAAAAAATATAGTATTCCAACTTGAATTGTGATAAGGCGACCAGAATACATAATCTTCCTTGTCGATATCAGCGAATAGATTTATGGAATTGTTTTTTGACTTAATCAGTAATACAGTGTCGTTGATCGCTGGCCAGAAACCTTGAGCCAAACGCTTTTTTTCATTTACCATTTTAAAAGGCAATCCATTTTCTGGTCTGATATCAAAGAAAACTGTTCCGTTTGTAAACCTTGTTTTTTCTGTTTTATATGAAATTAATGAGTCAGGTTTTTCAACTAATGAATAACTCATCTCATCGATTACTTCATTTATACTTATTGGTTCTGAGGCAGTGATGGTATCAGTTCGTGAAGTGTAGCTTCGAACAATTATTTCTCCAATAAATGATGATTCATTCAATTCTTTTTCGATTTCTATATATCTAGTCCATAAAAATGAAAAGCTGAATAAAAATGGTAAAAATAATAGAAGATATTTTTTGCTCAATTTCACAAAAGGTTTTAATTAATCTTTGGATTATGATTGTAAATTTATAAAAATAGAATTTCAATATCATTAAAATTTGATGCAAAAAAAATCCGCAGAAAAACTCTGCGGATGATATATTTTACTCTGCCGTAGCAAACTCACTGATAAAATGTAACTTCACATTCGGAAACTTCTCCTGCGTCATCACGATTGTGAAGGATGAATCTGCCAGGAAAACCAATTGGTCGTATTTATCTCGCGCCAGGAATCTCTGTTTCAATCGTGCAAACTCTTGGAATTCCTCAGACCTTTCGTCCGCTTCCACCCAACAAGCTTTGTGGATTCCGATAGGCTCATAAGTACATTTTGCGCCATATTCGTGTTCTAAACGGTATTGGATTACTTCGTATTGAAGCGCTCCAACCGTTCCGATGATTTTTCTGTTGTTCATTGTCAGCGTGAAAAGCTGGGCTACACCTTCGTCCATCAACTGGTCGATTCCTTTTGCTAACTGTTTCGCTTTCAACGGATCATCATTGTTGATGTAACGGAAATGTTCCGGAGAGAAATTCGGAATTCCTTTGAAACTGATCTTTTCACCAGCCGTCAAAGTATCGCCAATCCTGAAATTTCCTGTGTCGTGAAGTCCAACGATGTCGCCTGGGAAACTCTCGTCCACAACTTCTTTTTTGTCCGCAAAGAAAGCGTTGGGAGAGGAGAACTTCATCTTTTTGCCTTCTCTTACAAGCAGGTAATTTTCATTTCTTTTAAATGTTCCAGAAACGATTTTCACAAACGCCAAACGGTCTCTGTGCTTGGGATCCATATTCGCGTGGATCTTGAACACAAATCCAGTGAAATTTTTCTCTTCAGGCTTCACAACTCTTGTCGAACTTTCCTTTGGCTGAGGCTTCGGCGCAATCTCGATGAAAGCATCCAATAACTCACGAACCCCAAAATTATTCAAAGCAGAACCGAAGAAAACCGGTTGCAAATCGCCTTTCATATAGTCATCTCGGTCAAATTCCGGATACACGGATTCCACCAATTCCAATTCCTCACGAAGGGTCGCCGCCGCTTTTGTCCCAACCAATTCATCGATTTGAGAATCATTGATATCATCAAATTTGATAGCCTCGCCAACTTTCTGTTTTTTCTCTTCTAAGAACAATTGGATATTCTTTTCCCAAATATTATAAATCCCTTGGAAATCCGCTCCCATACCAATTGGCAGAGAAAGTGGCGTCACGCGAAGTCCTAATTTCTGTTCCACTTCATCCAGCAGATCGAAGGCATCTTTACCTTCACGATCCAACTTGTTGATGAAAACCAACATCGGAATATTTCGCATTCTACAAACCTGAACCAACTTTTCCGTCTGTTCCTCCACACCTTTTGCAACGTCGATCACGACAATCACGGAGTCAACGGCCGTCAAAGTTCTATAAGTATCTTCAGCAAAATCCTTGTGACCAGGAGTATCCAAAATATTGATCTTGTGACCTTTATATTCAAAAGCCAAAACCGAGGTCGCTACGGAGATCCCTCTCTGGCGCTCGATTTCCATAAAATCGGAGGTTGCTCCTTTTTTGATCTTGTTGGATTTTACCGCGCCCGCCTCCTGGATCGCTCCTCCAAAAAGAAGAAGTTTCTCTGTAAGCGTCGTTTTTCCCGCATCGGGGTGAGAGATGATCCCGAAAGTTTTTCTCCTGCTGATTTCTTGTTCTAAAGACATAATAAAATTTGAGACTGCAAAAATCGTGTTTTTTATCGAATTCTGAAAATCGAGTTTTCGAGATATTAATTAGGAGTTATTTGGCCTAGTCCAAAAGATATTTTTATTTTTGATTTGGAGCTATTTCCCGCTTTCCGTTGCAATCTTTTTTGCAGACGATTTCCCTATAAATAGAACATTCAGTAAACGCAAAAAAGGATTTCCACTGCAATCGGGGCTATGGGTTTTGTTTGTAAAAGTAGCTTTCTACTAAAAAAAAGATTGTCATCCTATTCCGAAACACTTCGACTCCGCTCAGTGTGACAAAAGTAACTCAGATTTCCAACATCAATCCATTGTCAGTCCGAGCGGAGTCGAACTTATCAACATTATTCAAAGATTTCGAAAGACATTAGCATTGTCAGTCTGAACAGACTCGAAGACCAAGAATTATAAAAGTATTTTTAAATTTAATAACATAATTATGAATAATAATCTCTCGCAGATTTACAGCATAAAAAATCTGCCTAATCTGCTAAATCAGTGGGAGTTTTTAGGATATCATAACGGAATTCATTAGAATTGTCAGTCTGAGGCTCTCGAAGACAATTTAAAAAAAAATCCTTATAAAAAATCGATTAGCAATTTAGTAATCTCAATTATATCATAATTGTCAGTCTGAGGCTCTCGAAGACATATAAAGACTAGAAATTTCTTATAAAAAATCAATCATTCAAAACCTAAAATTTCGAGACTTTGATATCTCACAACTGTCAGTCTGAGGCTCTCGAAGACATATAAGCTAAAAAAATCCTTATAAAAGATCAATCCCTCAAAACCTGATACTCCCGGTCTTCAATAATATTGATAGCCACCACATTTTCCGCATTTTTTATCAACCGCAAACAATCAGAACTCAAATGTGTCAAGCGCACAGTTTTCCCTTGACTTTGATACCGTTCCGTGATTTTATTCAGAATATCAATCGCAGACATATCCACCACACGACTTTCCTTGAAATCAATAATCACATCTTTTGGGTCATCCATCACATCAAATTTCTCCGCAAAAGTCGTCGTAGAACCAAAAAATAGCGGACCAAAAATCTCGTAATGTTTTACGCCATTATCATCAATATATTTCTTAGCACGGATTCTTTTTGCACTTTCCCAAGCGAACACCAAAGCGGAAATGATTACACCAATCAAAACTGCCAAAGCCAAATTGTGAAGGAAAACGGTAATCAAAGTTACAACCACCATCACAAAAATATCAGACTTCGGAAATCGCTTTATCGCTTTGAAACTTGCCCATTCAAACGTTCCAACAGAAACCATTATCATTACGCCAACCAAAGCAGCAACTGGCATTTTTCCAATCACGGGTGCACCAAAAAGGATTATGAAGAGAATAACCAAAGCAGCGATTATTCCAGACAATCTGGCTCTTGCGCCAGCCGAAAGATTCACCAAAGTCTGTGCAATCATCGGACAACCGCCCATTCCGAAAAAGAAACCGTTGAGAATATTGGCTGTTCCTTGTGCAACGCATTCTCTGTTGCTGTTTCCTTTGGTATTTGTCATTTCATCAACCAAATTTAAAGTCAACAAACCTTCCGTCAATCCAACCGTTGACATTATCAAAGCAAACGGAAAAATGACCTTCAAAACTTCAAAAGACATCTCCACATTTGGAATGTGAAACGGTGGAAAACCACCAGCAATATTAGCAATATCACTCACTGTTTTAGTGTGAATTCCGAAAATCATTACCAAAGCAAAAGTGACCGCAATTGCCACCAAAGAAGCCGGAATCTTCTTTGTCAATCTTGGAAATAGTAAAATAACAGAAATCGTCAACGCGACCAGACCGAGCATCACATATAAAGAACTTCCAAACAACCAACTTTCCGAACCTTGAATTTTAAACTGATTGATTTGTGACATAAAAATGACAATCGCCAAACCATTTACAAAGCCGTACATCACAGGTTGCGGAACCAGCCGAATGAATTTCCCCAACTTAAAAATCCCCACGAAAATCTGAATGATGCCAGCCAAAACCACGGTAGCAAAAACATATTCGATGCCGTGAGAAATCATCAATGGAATCAAAACAATCACGGTTGCACCAGCGCCACCGGAAATCAATCCCGGTCGTCCGCCAAAAATTGCTGTGACCAATCCCATTATGAAAGCGGCGTACAAACCTGTCAACGGCGAAAATCCAGCAAGAATGGCAAACGATAAAGATTCCGGAATCATCGTCATTGCAACGGTGAGTCCAGCGAAAATTTCGTTTCTGTAGTTTACTTTTTGAGAGAAATCAAAAAGGTTGAGAACTTTCTGCATAAGAATTTGAAAATGCGAAATTAGGAAGAAACTTGGGAAAGTTGTTTGTGTTGTAGATAATTAATTTCCTTGTAGATAAAGCTGATTTTGCAGATTCGTTTTCATTAATAAAATCTGCTCAATCTGCTAAATCAGCTAGAATTTTTGATTACTCAGACAATTTCATTTTCAGAAAATAAGCCAATCCCAATCCAATCAAAACAATCGCAATACTGAATGGGAAAATGTAAGCCAATCCAAAAGCATCAGCCACACCGCCAATCAAAGGACCCGTGATTCCCAAAGAAATATCGATGAACAATCCGTAGCCGGCCAACGCCGAACCTTGATTGGAAGACGGAACAGTTTTCATCGCCATTACGCCCAAAGCTGGGAATATCAATGAAAATCCTAATCCCGTGATTCCTGCGCCCACGAGAGCTAAATATGGGTGAGTCGCTAAACAAATGATGGTCAGACCTAATGTTTCAACCGTCAAACTGGCAATCGCCACATTGATTCCGCCAAATCTGTTAATCGCATTACTGAAAATCAATCTCGAAACGACGAACAAAATCCCGAAAACCGACAGACACAGCGCGCCGTTTTCCCAATGGTGAAAGTCGTAATAAAGCGTTATGAACGTTGAAATCGTGGCAAATCCCAATCCGCCCAAAGCCAAACACATCCCGAATGGTGCAACTTTTCCAAGCACGTTCCAGAAAGATTTTTGAGCTTCTTCGGATTTTTTGCCGGTTCGGTTTTCTTTGGTTCTGGCGAAGAAATAGCCTATCAATCCTAAAATGACAATCAGAATTCCCAATCCATAAAAACTGAAATTCTTCACAATCACAACGCCCAAAGATGCGCCCAGAGCCAAAGCGCCGTAGCAGGCAACGCCATTGTAAGAAATGATTTTGGCGGTGTATTTTTCACCAAGACTCATAATCGCCCAATTGATGGGACTTGCGCCAATCATTCCTTCTGCAGAACCTGTCAGCAAACGGGTGAAAATCAGGAAAACCAAACTTGTGATGGGAGAGAACTTAAAGTAAAACGCCAATATCAAAATAATTCCGGTCGCCGAAAATCCCAACATACTTCCAAGAACTGCGGGTTTTGGACCTTTGTTGTCCACGATTTTTCCGGAATAAGCGCGCATCACAAACGTCATCACATACTGAAGACTAATCACAATTCCCGCCACCAACATACTGAATCCCAAACCTTGATGAATGAAAATCGGTAAAACGGAAAGCGACAATCCGATGATAAAGTAACCAATAAAAGTGAAAAATATATAAGAAATCAGGGAAGTTGCGGTGTTCTCTGAGTGGTCAATCGTTGCATCCATATCATTAAAATAATTTGCAAAGATACCTCGGAAATTGATTTTAGAGAATTTTCTGATATTAAGAAATGTATAATTTTTCACCGAATCAGAAAGGGATTTTTTCTAATAATTTGCCAAAAATCAGTAACTTTCGGCTTCTAACTCAAATTAGACCATTTTAAAATTAATTTCCATCATCAATGACGAAGCTTCAGAAGTTAAAGAACGCCATTCAATACATCATCAAAGAACCAAGTTTGCTCAATATCATTCTCGATTTGAATGATATTAGAAAAAAGGAATTTCAAAAAGATTATCCTCAATTTTTAAGTCTTCCGGAGGTTTCTTTGGACGAGATTTCGGGTGGAAATTTTGAAGCGGAAGTTGATTTATGCATTTTGGACGGTGGTTCGCTTTCTACGGATTTGGCTTTGTTAAAGACCTTAGCCAAAGGAAAAAACTCGTATTTTGAGATTGGAACCTGGCGAGGCGAAAGTGTTTGGAACGTTGCGAAAGAAATTGAAGATTGTACCACGCTCAACCTTTCCAAAAAAGAAATGGAAGCGATGGGCTGGAACAAGAGATACGCGGAACTTCACGGCATTTTATCCAAGAAAAATCCAAAAATCCTCCATCTGGAAGGCAATACCAAAACCTATGATTTTGCTGTACTGCATAAAAAATATGATTTGATTTTCATCGATGGCGACCATTCTTACGAAATGGTAAAACACGATACAGAAAGGGTTTTCCAGCATTTGGTTAACGATGAAACGGTGGTTGTATGGCACGATTACGCTTACAATCCGGAGAAAATCCGATATGAAGTTTTCAAGGCGATTTTGGATGCGTTGCCGAAAGAATTGCATCAAAATCTTTATCATCCGCAAAATACGATGTGCGCAATTTTCACCAAGAAAAAATATAAAACTTCAACGTTTGAAAGTCCGAAGACGCCGGAAGTTTTGTTTGAAGTGAAATTAAAGTCAAATCAATTTTAAAAAGCTTCCCTTCGACAAGCTCAGGATAAACTTCGCCTCAGCCTGACAACCATCAACTAACAACTATCAACCAATTTGAAATTTCTCATCATCATTCCTGCGCACAACGAAGAACAGAGCATTGCTTCGTGTTTGGAATCTTTGCAAAAGCAGAGTTTTCAGGACTTTACCTGTGTGGTTGTGAATGATGGTTCTACCGACAAGACCAAAGAAATCGTAGAAAACTTCCAACTTCAAACTTCTAATTTCCAACTTTTAAATCTCCAAACTTCTGAACATCAGCCTGGTGCAAAAGTGGTGCGGTCTTTTAACAAGGGTTTGGAATCTGTGGATTGGAAAGGTTTTGATGTGATTTGTAAGTATGATGCAGACATTGTTTTTCCAAGAAATTACCTTGAAAAAGTCAATCAGGTTTTTGAGGAAAATCCTAAAGCTGGATTGGTTTCCGGCTTGGTTTACATCAGAAATTACAAGCAAAATCCACAAATTAAAAATCTGAAATTGCCGAGCGAAAATCTCTTCGATTTCAGTAATAAAAATCACGATTGGGTTTTCGAAAATCTGTCTTCCAAAAATCACGTTAGAGGTCCGATAAAAGCTTACAGGAAGGAATGTTTTGAAGCGATGAATGGACTTCGGCCCGTTTTGGGCTGGGACAATCTGGATGTCTTGCTGGCGAAAAAACACGGTTGGGAAGTGGTGACTATCAAAGATATTTGGGTCAAACATTTGCGCCCGACAGCTTATAAATACAAAGACCAGAAAGCGGAAAAACTTGGACAGTATTTTTACAATATTGGCTTGAGTTTGCCTCTGGCGATGATTTCTTCAGCTAAATCTTCTTTTAAAAATCGTTCTGCGAAAGAGTTTTTCACAACGATTAATTCTTTTTTGAAACAAAATGAAAAACGGGAATTGAACAAAGAGGAAATTAATTTTATCCGAAACCTACGTTGGAAAGAGTTCTTCAAAAACTTCGGATTATGAAGAAAATCGCTTACATAGAACTCGATACACACGCCGAATTGGTTAACAATTTTTTCGAATTAACGAAAAATTCAAGTGAGATTTCTGTGGATTTCTACTTCTCCGAGAAGGTTTTCAAATTATTAAAACTTGAAGGTCACAACATTTTCCTCACAGATTATTCTGAACTATTGGAAGTCTTGAAAAAGAAAAACTATGATTTGATAATCATTGGGACCGTTCATCGGCATTTCAATTTTTATAAGGCGATTGGCAAGAAATATAAAACTGCGATTGTAGTTCATAATCTGAACTTTACAAAAGCTTCGAGATGGGAATTATTCAAAAGTATTTTCAAAAAAGACCAACAATATAGACTCAAATTATTCCTGAAAGAAGGACTTTTGGAATCATCCAAAGTTTATCAAAGGGCAAAATATCTTTTGGGAATTGATGCATTGATGTCGAAACAAAATCATCTGAAATTTCTGCCAATTTATTTTAATCAATTTACTTCTGGAAATTCGCAACAAGATTTAATTAAAATTGTCGTTCCTGGTGCAGTTTCGCAGAGTAGGAGAGATTATTATTCGTTCTTTGAAAAGTTGAAAAACTTCGAAGATATCAATCTAAATTACGAAATTATTTTTCTTGGAAAAGCTTCTGGAGAAGAATTGGAAAGATTAAATCAAATTTCTACTGAAATCCCTCAATTTGTTAAAATTCAATATTTTGAAGAAAAATTAAAACAAGAAGAATTTAATAAATGTATGATGAAATCGGACGTTTTATATTGTCCCATTCAAACCGAAACTGAATCCTTTTCAGTCAAGGAAATCTATGGAAAAACTAAAATCAGCGGAAATATCGGCGATGCCATCAAATATGGAAAACCGGCTATTTTTCCTTCAACTTATCCTTCAGATTTAGAATTTATTATCGAAGAGAAAAAAGATTTGCAGTCACAGTTTTCTGAAGTAAAAAACCTTACATTTGATTTCAGCGATTATTCGAAAGAAACAATTTCTAAAAAACTTAACTTACTCGTTGAAAATCTTTAATTAAAATTACATTGATGAAAAATTACACTTTAATAGCAGTTGTTTCCCTTATCACCTTGACTTTAATTCAATTGGCGTATATGTTCCAGCGCTATGGTTTTTCAGAGAATGTCTATCTGGTAACCAATATTTTACAGATTTTGGCCTACGCAGGACTTACTTCTTTTTTCATCAAATTGTATCAAAAACAGAAGTGATATGAACGAGGAATTTAATGAATTGTTCGATATCAAGGAAGATAAAAAAGTGATTTCAAATCTTCCCGTTCAAAAGCAAAACGTGTTGGTTCACAGTATTGTAAGAGTCGTGATTCTAATCATTGCATCGGTTCTGACGCTTGGGATTTTGTTTGTCGCCGCGCTTGGTGGAGAAATTGGTCTTGCTATTCTAGCGCTTGCAATTGTGGTTGCGTGGTTTGGAATTATGATTGCGGAGGCAAAAAACTTAAGAAAGCAAAACAAAAACGACTTGGCCGATGCTAATAATATGATAATAGTTCTCGCGGTCGTGACGGTTTTGTGTCTTTTCGCTTACATTGCCACGATGCATTAAAGCTTATTTCGCTCTCTGGAAACTCTTTCTCAAAACCACTTTCGACCTTCTCAAATGTTTGATGGAATTGAATCTGATTCTTTCATTAAACAAAAACCAACCGCCGATGCAACCAATTGCGCTTCCAATTAAAATTTCTAAAAACCTCATTTGCAATAAGTAATCGGGTTCAAGTGAAGTAGAGCTTCCGGTTTCGGCGAGTAGAATTCCCATTGGTGTGAGAAACATCACGGCCAAAGCGTAATGTCTTGTGATTAATATTTCGACGATAATTTGAAGCGTGATGATGCAAATGCAAATCCATAGGGAAGACGTGACGTAAGAGAAAATCAACCACGCAATTCCAAGTCCGATGGTTGTCCCGATAATCCTATGAAGACCGCGTTTCCAGATGTGATAGCTATTTACACCTTGCAAAACTGCCAAACTGGAAATCGGAATCCAATACGGATAATCTAGATTGAAAAACTTACCCACAAACACCGAAACCAACATACAAATCCCGATGATAAAGGATTCTACGAGATTGACATAAGGATTGATATTAAAAGTGGTAACATTTTTATTTAATTCCTTTTTTGAAATCAACAAACTGTAAATCAAACAAATAAGACAAGCACTCAAAGTTCCAATTGTGAAAATCCCAACTCGTTTTGGAATCAATTCCGGCGCGTGTGGAAGTCCAATCGCCATTGAGGCCATCATTATAAAGAAAAAACTTCCAGGTGGTTTTAGATTAAAATATCTTGCAACAAAGTAAGCAACCATCGATAAAATCCCAAAAACCAAAGATGCAATCCAAAGATTAAAACTAAACGCCAAGCCCAAACTGTACGAAATAATCATCCCAAACGAGCAGACAAACATCTTCATCATCGTTTCGATAAATCCACTGTTGCTGGGAATATAAATGATGACCAATCCTGCAAGACTCGCTGTGAGCGCAGACCTGATGTCGCCCAAAAAGTAGCCAAACATCAACGGGATTCCAACCGCAAGTCCCGCAAGAAAAGGAATGTGCCAGCTTCTCGGTGAAGGTTTTAATTTGAAAAAGGAGAGAAGCTCGTTTTTAAGATAGTCGGATTTCAAGTTTTGGTTTTATTGATTATAACTGTAGCTTGTAACATCATTAATTGCTGGTTCATTATCTGAATAAAAATATTTTTCAATAATATGGATAGGATAATTATTAGAATTATAGCTATTAAAGTATTCTACCCTGTATTTTGATGTACCATTAATTTCTGAAACATTTGTTTGCATCACTTTTAGCAGATTATTTTTACTACCACGAAGATATTTATCTGTTTCATAATTATATAATTTAATTTTATCGAAGCCAAGAATATTGGCGTAAGGTTCTTTTTTATCGTCGTACGAATTACTAACCGTAATCTCTCCTAAAAAAATATTATCAGTAAAATATTTATCTTTTACTTGTACAACATTGTCATTCGAAATAGTGTAAGTTAACTCATCTTTAGCAACAGCGAAAGTATAGTTATATGTTTTTGTACAATTAATTGTAGTTTGATTGGGGTACGAATATTTAAATGTCCTCGTGTAAGGTATATCGCTGGTAGATGTAATGCCGTTTACAGTGACCAACACTAATCTGTCATTTTCATAAACTAAATTAGCTGTTTCATTAACAGTTCCATCAGAATTATAATCTTCAAATTCAGTAATTTTAGTAATCAGATTTCCATTATATGTATAACTTTTTTTATAAGAGTTATGATTGCTTGTAACCTCCACTAATTTATTCCCATCATATTTTAAATTATAAGTAAAATCATTTTTGATGAATTTAGTTAAAAGAACCGGTGTTTCATTAGTATTATCAACGTCATCATCTGATTTACAAGCCAGAATAAATAAAAAAGTAAATGATAGGATAATTAGTTTTTTCATATTATTAGAAGTTTTGACAAAAGTATATTTTTTTCTGCATAAATGACTGTTTTGTTAAATTGTTTTGGGAAAATAGTGAATAAGAAATTCCATAAAAAACGCTATTTTTGTTATCTTAAAATTTCGAGAATAGAATGGATTATCTGAAAGGATTGAATGAGCCTCAGCTAGAGGCAGTTACCACATTACAAGGACCGTTGATGGTGTTGGCAGGCGCAGGTTCTGGCAAGACCCGAGTTCTCACGATGCGGATTGCCCATCTGATAAAAAATGGCGTAGACCCTTTCAATATTTTGTCGTTGACGTTTACCAACAAAGCGGCGAAGGAAATGAAGGAGCGTATCGCAAAAGTCGTAGGTCCAAGTGATGCAAAGTCGCTTTGGATGGGAACTTTTCACTCGGTTTTTGCAAGGATTTTGAGAAGCGAAGGTCACCATCTCGGTTATCCGTCCAACTTCACGATTTACGATATGCAGGACGCACTGAATGTGATGAAGAAGGTCATCAAAGATTTGAACATCGATTCTGATATTTACAAAGCTAAGAAAGTGCTTTCGAGAATTTCTCAGTATAAAAATAATCTCATCACAGTTAACGCTTATTTCAACAATCCGGAATTAATGGAATCCGATGAAAAGGCGAATATGAAATTGATTGGCGAGATTTATAAAAAATATGTCGAAGCTTGTTTCCGAAACGGTGCGATGGATTTTGATGATTTGTTGTTGAAAACCAATGAATTATTGACGAGATTTCCAGAAGTTCTAGCAAAATATCAAGACCGATTCCGATATATTTTGGTGGATGAGTACCAAGATACGAATCACTCTCAGTATTTGATTGTCAAGGCTTTGGCTTCAAAATTTGAAAATATTTGCGTGGTTGGAGACGATGCACAATCCATTTACTCTTTCCGTGGCGCGAATATTTACAACATTTTGAATTTCAAAAAAGATTATCCCGATGCGGTCACGGTTTCATTGGAACAAAATTACCGTTCGACGCAAAATATCGTGGACGCGGCAAATGTCGTGATTTCTAAAAATTTACAGCAATTCAAGAAAAATGTTTTCAGTGAGAATGAAGTCGGGGAAAAGATAAAAGTTTACCGAAGCCTTTCTGATGCGGACGAGGCCAACTTTGTCTCTGCCAATATTTTCGAAAAACACAATACGCAACAACGCCATTTCTCGGACTTTGCAATTCTTTACAGAACCAATTCTCAAACCAGAGCATTTGAAGATGCGTTGAGAAAAAAGAATATTCCGTATCGTGTTTACGGTGGTTTGTCTTTCTACCAAAGGAAAGAGGTTAAGGATTTGCTGGCTTACTTAAGACTTTTGGTTAATGAAAATGACTCTGAAGCTTTGGCGAGAATCATAAATTTTCCGGCAAGAGGAATTGGTGAAACGACTCAAAATAAACTGATTGTTTTTGCAGATTCTCAGAATGTTCCGACAACGCAGGTTTTGGACAATCTTGGATTTTATGCGCCACAATTAGGCTTGAATAATGGAATTTTAACAAAACTCGGAGATTTCTGGGCAATGATAAAGGCCTTCCAGGTGATGTTGAAAACCGATAACGTTTACGATGTTGCGATGGAAGTCGCTAAACGAAGCGGACTCATCAAGCTATTGAAGGAAGACCAAACGCCGGAAGGGATTTCGCGAGTCGAGAATATTCAGGAATTGCTGAATTCGATGCAAGGTTTTATCGAGGAACAAATTCAGATTGAAGACGGCGACCCAAGTTTGTCCAATTTTATGGAAAATATTGCGTTGTCTTCTGATACTCAAAATGATAAGGACGACGACACGAACAAAGTTTCGTTGATGACCATTCACTTGTCAAAAGGTTTGGAATTCCCTGTGGTTCACTTGGTTGGATTGGAAGAAAATCTCTTTCCAAGTTTTATGAGTTCGTCCACAAGGGAAGAATTGGAAGAAGAAAGACGTTTGTTCTACGTAGCTTTGACGAGAGCCGAGAAGGAAGTTTTCTTCACGTACGCCGTTTCCAGATTTCAATGGGGAAAAATTACCGATGCTGAACCATCCAGATTTTTAAGCGAAATCGATTCAAAATATATTGAATTAATCAATCCTTTGAATGAGTTGAAATTCATCAACCGTTCCGGTATCGATTCCAATATCTTCGATGACACGCCTTCCGAACCTCGATTTTTCAAAAAGAAAGAGGAGAAGAAAACGCTGGAACGCAATATCAACGCGCCAGTTCCAAAACAATTGAAACCGGTTGCAACGGCAAAAATAATCAATCCTACAGGGCAATCTTCGCAAGACATCGAAGTGGGAGACAATGTACGACACGACCGTTTTGGTGTTGGAACAGTTGAATTTTTAGATGGAACCGACCCTCAAAACATCAAAGCAAAAGTAATTTTCAAAAATGAAGGCGAGAAAAATCTTATCCTGAAATTTGCTAAATTGACGAAGATTTAAGACAAAAAAAGGCAAACATTCAAAAAGAGTTTGATTTGTAACCACAAAAGTCACAAAGGATTTAGGGGAATTAATTTCTATAAAAGAACAAAAAAGAATTAGATTGTTATTAGGCTTTTTTGAACTTTTGAAATCTTAGAAAACAAAAAAAAACTTTTGTGACTTTTGTGGTTGATATTTTTTAATTAATATTATAAAAAGCCAAAAGCAATTCGCTACAAGCCAAAAGCAATACTATGATTCGAGCAAAAAACATACATAAATTCTACGGAACTCTGGAAGTTCTGAAAGGCGTTGACATCACGATAAAGGCAGGAGAAGTTGTTTCCATTGTTGGAGAATCGGGCGCGGGAAAATCTACGCTTCTTCAGATTTTGGGTACTTTGGACAATCCGTCTGACCCAGATAAATACGGAACCGACATCGCTTTGGATGGCAACAGTTTTCTGAAGATGAAAGACCGTGAATTGTCTAAATTCAGGAACAAGAATATTGGTTTTGTGTTTCAGAATCACCAATTGTTGCCGGAGTTTACCGCTTTGGAAAATGTTCTTTTGCCATCCAGAATTGGCGGAATTTCTGAGAAAGAAGTTTTGGAAAAAGCACATTCATTATTCGAAGATTTGAATATCGCCAGCCGATTGCACCACAAACCATCTCAACTTTCTGGCGGTGAATCTCAGAGAGTTGCGGTTGCGAGAGCTTTGATTAATTCCCCAAAAATCATCTACGCAGATGAACCAACTGGAAATCTCGATTCCAAAAATGCTGATGCGCTTCATCAATTATTTTTCGATTTGCGGGACAAATATCATCAGACTTTTGTGATTGTGACTCACAACTCCGTATTGGCAGAAAGTACAGATAGGAAGTTGGTGATGAAGGATGGGCAGATTGTTTTGTAGATATTCAATTGATAGTTTGTGAAAAGAATTCTTAAACTTATACTGTTATTTATTCTTATTATTTCTGTTTTAGGAGTACTTTACTTTGTTTCAAAATGGAACAAAATAAGTTATGATGAGAATATAAATAAATCAAAAGGTATTAAAATTCTTGACAAAAAAATATTTCAGAATTTTTTTATAAATTCTGAATCAGCAAAAGTAAAAACTGATTTTGCGCTATTTGAAAATAAAAGTGATACTGTAAGTTCTAATTTTAATTCTACCTTAAACCCCAAATATCCAAATCTTCTAATTTTAAGATTCAACAGTGGAGACGGTTTTTCGGGTGTAAATATCAATGTTTTGAAGTATAAAAACTATTTTTACACAACAGCAGAATCATATACAGATGTTGTTTCTACTTCTGATTTTTTAGAATCCGAACCATATATCATAAAACAACAGAGATTGACTTTAAACAAATCAAATTATAAAAAAGGAGATAGTATCTATGGCAAAATTGAATTAGAAATCAAATTTACGCCTAATGATTCTATTTATAATGCGAAAGGATATTTTAAAAGTCTAATCGAATAACATCAATATTATTTTTTAGAAATTCCCGTTTAGTTTTTTAAACACATTCTTTTGAAATCATTTTTACTTTTAATTTTCTCACTTCTCCTTATTTCCTGCGAAGTCAAATCCCAGGAAAATCAATCCATTCTGTTTGCAAGTCCTGAAGCAAAAATCTCTCAGAAAATAGCTTATTTAAAAGCCTTTATCAAAGAATCAAATTACAATTCGGATAAAGCTTTTTTAATTGATTTCTCAATCTCATCTTCCAAATTCAGATTTTTTGTGGTGGATTTGAAGTCGGGGAATATTATCCAAAAAGCATTGGTTGCGCACGGCGACGGTTCGGAAGATGGAAAAGTAAATGGCGTTTTGAAGTTCAGCAACAAAGATGGTTCGCATTGTTCATCATTAGGAAAATACATCGTTGAGGAAAAATACAAAGGAAAATTCGGGATGTCTTACCGATTGACCGGACTTGATGAAACCAACAGCAATGCGAGAAGTAGAGCCATCGTATTGCACAGATTGAGTTGCGTTCCGGATGTGGAGCAGAAAGACGAGATTTGTTTAAGTTTCGGTTGCCCGATGGTTTCTGATAATTTCTTTAAAATTTTGGAGCAACATATTGATAAATCTGATAAAAAATTGATAATTTACGCCTACAATTAATTTTCAAACTCAGAACCAAAAACCTTGAACCTAAAATCCCTTGCGGAAGACGACCGCCCAAGAGAAAAATTCCTGTTGAAAGGGAAATCGGCAGTTTCGGATTCGGAGCTGTTGGCCATCATTATGGGAAGCGGAAATCGGGAAGAATCTGCAGTGGAACTGGCAAGAAGGATTTTAAATTCCGTGGAAAACAATTGGCATCGGCTCAGTCAATTATCAATCAAAGACTTGACAAAGTTCAAAGGAGTTGGTGAGGCAAAAGCCATTTCTATTGCCACAGCCTTGGAAATAGGTAACAGGAAATCTCAGCAGGAAGTTTTGGAAAGACAGCAAATCAGCAGTAGCAAAGATGCTTTCGAGATTTTACAATCACATCTGTCGGATTTGCAGACGGAAGAATTTTGGGCGATTTTCCTCAATCATCAAAACAAAATCTTGTACAAATCTTGCCTTTTCCGAGGTGGAATCGCGAGTTCTGTTGCTGATGTTCGTGTGGTTTTCAAAACGGCTTTGGAACATTTTTCCACTCAAATTATCGTAGCTCACAATCATCCGGCTGGCAGTTTGAAACCGAGCAAGGAAGATATCAACATCACGCAAAAAATAAAAGACGCTGGAAAATTATTGGACATCGATTTGCTGGACCACTTGATTCTGACGCAAAATAATTATTATAGTTTTAAAGACGAAGGGATTTTATAATGATAGAAAGAGTTAAGTATCAAGATATTGATTTCAAAAAATACAGCAAGTGCATAGAAAATTCTGTCCAGAAAAAGTTCTATGCAGAAAAAATATTTCTCGATATAAGCACAAAAAAGAATTGGGAAATATTGGTTTACAAAGATTACGAAGCTGTAATGCCAGTACCTTTTGTGAGAAAATTAGGTTTTAAACTTGCTATCAATCCAAAACTTTGTCAGCAGTTAGGCATATTTTCTAAAGTTGACTCAATCGAAATTAATGATCTTTTCTATCAATTTCTGAACAAAAATTATATTGTTTGGTATTACGCTTTCAACGATTCCAATAGATTTTCAAAACCATTAAAACAGAGGAATAACTTTTTGATTTTTCCTGACAAATATGAAACGGTAAGGCAAAAATATTCTCCAAAAAGAAAAAGAAAACTCCGACTAGACCAAGAGGTCATTGACAATTCCGACATCGTGAAAAATCCTGACTTGGAGCTTGTTAAAAGTTTTATCCAAAAAACAGGTTTAGGTGCAGAAGATAAAGATTTACAAGATTTCATCAGCCTTCTTGCAGATTTTCATCAGCAAAATCAATTGGATTTTTATGGCTTTTTTTATCATAGCAAACTTATCAACCTTATCGCAATCTATAGGGAAACATATTCTTTGGCGCTTTTAGGAACTTACAATGAGAGGGAATTTGTGAAGCTCAGCGGATCATCATATTTGATTGATAAAGTAATTTCCGAAAACATAGAAAATAAAATATTTGATTTTGAAGGTAGCGAAGTTCCCGCTGTAGAAGAGTTTTTCCGTGGATTTCGTCCTGAACTCAGGCCTTATCAATGCATTCAAAATAGCAAAGGTCAAGTCATCAAAGAGCTTATTAAATCATTATTTCTGCTTAAATAAAAACTTAATAAATAATTCTTTTTAACATTAATTAAAAATCCATTTTTTTGATCAAAAAGTATTAATTTTGCAGTCCGATTTCAGATATGTTTGATTCAGAATATTTTCCTTACGCCGCTGCGATGATCATTGCCTTGCCATTTTTGGTGTTTACAAGACAGTTCGTTCATGGCTTTATGAAACTCAAAAAACAGGAGATCAATTTTCTGGCCACCAAGACAAACAGTGAAATTAAACTGCAGGCTTTGGAAAGAATGACGCTTTTTTTAGAACGTTTGAAACCATCAAATCTCGTAATGAAATTTGATAAAAACCTTCAGCCACACGAATTTATCTTCCTTACCGAAAAAAACATCATCGAGGAATTTGAGTACAATGCTTCTCAGCAATTATATATATCCAAATCGTCCTGGCAAGACATCATTACCAGTAAAAATAATATTCTTCAAAGCCTCCGCAAAACTTATGAGGAAATGAATGAGAACTCGAAACTGGAAGATTTCAAAACCGTTTTCTTGATGAGCTACCTCAATTCCGAAGATTATATTTCCGATACGATAGAGAATCTTAGAAAAGAACTTAACAAAATAATATAAACACTAAAAAATACATGATTCCAAACTTTAAAGCCCATCCGTGGCACGGGATTTCAGCTGGAGACAATTCTCCGGAGATTGTAAACGTTTTCGTAGAGATCGTTCCTACAGACACCATCAAATATGAAGTTGACAAAGAAAGTGGCTACCTGAAAGTAGATCGTCCGCAAAAATTCTCCAACATTATCCCGGCAATGTACGGTTTCGTGCCAAGAACATATTGCGAAGAAGAAGTGAAGAATCTTGCCGTAGCAACTGGCGCAACAGACGTTACAGAAGGTGATCACGATCCTTTGGACATCTGCGTTTTGAGCTCACACAACTTCACTTCTGGTAACATCCTTTTGCAAGCGATCCCGATTGGAGGTTTCCAAATGATAGACAAAGGTGAGGCAGATGACAAGATCATTGCGGTATTGGTAGAAGATCAGGTTTATGGCCACATCAGAGACATTTCTGAGTTGCCAACTGCAGAGGTAAACCGTCTTTTGCACTACTTCCTAAGCTACAAAAACTTACCAACTGAGCCTGCAAAGGTGAAGATCGATCTAATCTACGGCGCAGACCAAGCTAAGAAAGTGGTCCTTGCATCTCAAAAAGATTACACAGACAATTTCGTTGACAAATTGAAATAAGAATAAGTCATATCAATTACAAATGCCATCTTTTCTAAGGTGGCATTTTTGTTTTAATTTTTGGACGCCTTTATCCGTCTTCCGTTCCCAATCTTTTTGCCTAGCTTTTCCCGCAACAAAAAAGGATTTCCACTCAAGCCGGGGCGCGCTTCGCCTAGATTGAAGATTTGTCGATAGGTTCGATGTAGCGCTATATTAGAATGTCACACTCAGAGAAGTCGAGGTGTTTGTCAAAGTAATTAAAGAAGTTTTCCTGTCAGAAATAATCCGGCAACAGAAAAATAGATGATCAAACCGGTAACATCCACAAGCGTTGCCACAAAAGGCGCAGAAGAAGTTGCTGGATCCAGCTTCAGTTTTTTGAGGACAAATGGAACCATAGAGCCAGAGATAGTTCCCCAAAGTACGATGAGCATTAGAGAAATTCCGATACTCAATCCTACGAAAGCCCAATGTTCGCCGTAGTCGAAAAGTCCGACTTTCTGCCACAAAGCGATCCGCATAAATCCAATAATACCTAAGATACTTCCCAGAAAAAGCCCAGTGAAGATTTCCTTTTTCATCACGTACCACCAATCTTTCAGACCAATTTCCTGTAAGGCCATTGCTCTAATGATAAGTGTTGCAGCCTGAGAACCCGTGTTTCCACCACTCGAAATGATTAATGGAACAAACAAAGCCAGAACTACGGCTTTTTGGATCTCATCTTCAAAATAACCCATCGCAGAAGCGGTCAACATTTCGGAAAAGAAAAGCACGATCAGCCAGAATCCACGTTTTTTCACCATTTCAAAGATGGAAGTTTGTGTGTAAGGCATATCCAACGCGTCCAAACCTCCGAACTTCTGAATATCTTCGGTATTTTGAGATTCGATTTGATCTAGGATATCATCAATTGTTACAATTCCCACCAAAACACCATTTTCTGTGATGATCGGCAAAGCACTTCGGTCATATTTTTCAAAATAAGGAACCGCATCTTCCTTGGAAGTTGTGGTTTTTATGGCTACAAAATGGTCATCGGTCAGTTCAGAGATCAGTTGCTCTTCATCTGCCAATAGGAGAGAACCGATTGTAATGTCATCAATCAAAATATTTTTTTCATCAACAACATACAGGAAGTTAAGCGTTTCCACTTTTTTTCCCACTTTTTTGATCTGCTGCAGACAACGTTTTACTGTCCATTCTTTACGGATCTGAACGTAGTAAGGCGTCATCAATCGCGCAATGGAATCAGCTTCGTACCCTAAAAGTTTTAAAGCCACACGTCTTTCCTGCGGATTTAAAAGATTGATTGATGATTTGATCAATTCATCCGGAAAATCCTCAAACAATTGGGTTCTGTCATCGGGTGACATTTCGTTCAAGATGTCAGAAACCTCGTGGCTCGCAATGCTTCTAATCGTTTCTTCCTGGAAATCAGGATCTAAGTGCGAGAAAACATCTGCTTTCTCGGACTTCGGTAATTTCAGAAATTGCAACAGACGTTCTTTCACTGGCAATTTACTCAGTGATTCTGCGACGTCGGCTGGATTCAATATGATTTCTGGATTCTCGATCGTTTAGAATTTTGCATTGCAAAAGTATTAAAATCTGAAAGAATACCTTTAGAAATAGATTAATATAATGTGAATAAAACTGCTTTTTTTGAAGAAAATCCTAGTTGGTCAGTTCTTTGTGTATTTTTCTGATCGCACCTTTGGTTCCTATGATCACAGAATTGGATGCAGAACCTAGCAATCTCCCGTTGCCTTTGTACGTATCGTACGAAGTTTCCATAATAAAATGCCCTTTGGAATCGTAAAGTTTCATACTCACGATTACCTGATTTGAAAAGACATACTTCCCAAATCCCACCTTGAAATATTTAACTTTTGGGATGATGGCAACATCGGCGTTGTTGTTTTCGCAAATCTCTTTCACGGTCTTGCTATCGACATCATCGAAGGAAATTGGGGTGTCAACCTGTAGATATTTGATATTCCCAAGAGATTTCATCTTGTCAGACGTGGCGCTATAGAAGGCTGTGTAGGTTGGTTCTTTGATCTCATTGATATCCGGAAAAACTTCAGGATTGAAATAGAGAACGGTTTTTACTTTCGAAACTTTGAAGTCTTTATTTTTGTAAACCAAGGCGTCACCATAATTTGCACAGGAAATCAGGAGGCTTGACAGATAGAAAGTTAGAAAAAGAGAGCGTAGATATTTTTTCATTTGTTTTTTGCAAAATTACAATGAATTTTCAATAATTCAATACGAATTTTAAGATTTTTTTAACAGAATTTGACAAGTGTATTTTTCGGTGTTTCAATCATTAATCATCACAAAATTCTTACTTTTGTTTTTATGACTTCAACAGACAAAAGATTATATCTGATAGATGCGTACGCGATGATTTTTCGCGGTTATTTTGCATTCATCAAAAACCCTAGGATCACGACAAAAGGTATCAATACTTCTGCCATTTTTGGTTTCACGAATTCTTTGATCGAATTAATAAAGCGAGATCGCCCAACACATTTGGCTGTGGTCTTCGATGTTGGGAGAACAAACGTCCGCCACGATGATTATGCAGATTACAAGGCAAACCGTCTGGAAACGCCGGAACCAATTCTTTTGGCAAAACCGTTTATCAATGATATTTTGAATGCAATGCACATTCCAATTTTGGGCGTTGAAGGTTATGAGGCGGATGATGTCATCGGAACAATTGCCTGCAAAGCGGAGAAACAAGGCTATAATGTCTTTATGGTAACGCCAGACAAGGATTTTGCACAATTGGTGACAGATAAAATAAAAATCTACAAGCCAAGTATGAAAGGCAGCGATATCGAGATTCTTGGTGTTGAAGAGATCAAAGCCAAATACGAGATCAACGACCCGAAACAGATCATCGATTACCTTGGAATGATGGGTGATGCGGTAGATAATATCCCAGGTTTGGATGGTGTGGGCGACAAAACAGCTAGAAAATTCATCCAGGAATTTGGGTCGATGGAAAATCTTTTGGCCAACACACACGCGCTGAAAGGAAAAATGAAAGAGAAAGTGGAAGCCAGCGCAGAACGTGGACTTCTGTCTAAGAAATTAGCAACCATTATTTGTGATGCGCCAATCGAATTTATCGAAGAACAATACGATCTCGATATGCCAGATTTCGATAAGGTCAAAGAGATTTTTGACGAATTGGAATTCCGAAGATTATATGAAAATCTCTACCGCGCATTCTCAAACAAAGAATATGTGGAGGAATTGATGGAAGTTGAAAATCCTAATGACGGAAAAGTTGAAACTTCCAGCGCGCCAAACAAAAATGGGATGATGGATATGTTTGCCACTTTCGAACAGCTGGATCAGGCAACCACCACAAAATCAAACATCGAAGGCAACGACCATCTTTATCAATATATCAATGATCCGAAAGCGCAGAGAATTCTGTTAAACAATCTCCTCAAGCAAAAAGCGGTTTGTTTTGATACGGAAACTACTTCGCTTAATGAACTGGAAGCAGAACTGATCGGGATGAGTTTTTCTTACAAAAAAGGCTTGGCTTATTATATTCCAATATCTGAAAATAGGGAAGAAGCCCAAGAAACCATTGAACTTTTCCGACCGTTTTTCGAAGCCGAAGATGTTTTGAAAATTGCTCACAATTTAAAGTACGATGCTAAAGTTCTTCAGAATTACAATATAGATATTAAAGGCAAGATCTTTGACACGATGATCGCGCATTACCTTCTGAATCCCGACGGCCGTCACGGAATGGATTATCTATCGGAAATGTACCTCGATTACAAACCGGTTTCCATCGAATCACTCATCGGTAAAAAAGGAAAAAACCAATTGACACTTCGGGAAGTGGATATCGAAACGCAAACAGCTTATGCAGCGGAAGATGCGGATGTGACGTTTCAATTATATGAATTGTTTGCGCCACAATTGGCCAAAGAAAATCTGGAAGAATTGTTCTACAATGTCGAAATGCCGTTGATGCGCGTTCTTGCGAAGATTGAATCGACAGGTGTAAAATTAGATAACAATTGGTTGGCGCAAGAAAGTATTGATTTGGAAAATGATCTTCGCGTTTTAGAATCCAAAATTTTCGAATTGTCTGGAGAAAATTTCAATATGAATTCTCCGAAACAGCTGGGCGAAATCCTTTTTGATAAAATGCAATTGGATCCGAAAGCGAAAAAAACCAAAACGGGACAATACGCAACTTCGGAAGATGTCCTTCAAAAATTGTCTTCGAAACACGAGATCATTGCCTCGATTTTGGAATACAGAACTTTGCAGAAATTGAAATCAACTTATGTTGATGCGCTACCAAGTCAAATCGATAAAAAAGATGAACGTGTTCATACGACTTTTGCGCAAACAGTCGCTGCAACAGGACGTTTGGCAAGTGTGAATCCGAATCTTCAAAATATCCCAATCAGAACTTTAAGGGGACAACAGATCCGTGGTGCTTTTGTAGCTGACGAAGGAAAAAAGATCATCTCCGCCGATTATTCTCAAATTGAATTAAGACTAATTGCTGAAATTTCCGGCGAACAAAATATGATCGCTGCTTTCCAAAACAACGAAGATATTCACGTTTCCACTGCGGCGAAGTTGTTTGATATTCCTTTGGAAGAAGTGACCAAAACCCAAAGAGGTCAAGCGAAAACGGTGAATTTCGGGATCATTTATGGTCAAGGTGCTTTTGCCTTAGCCGAACAGACCGGACTTTCCAGAACCGAGGCAAAGAAGATGATCGATTCTTATTATGAATCTTATCCGCGTTTGAAAGAATATATGGCAGAGCAGGTCAAGAAAGCGCAGGATCAAGGTTACGTCCAAACGATTCTTGGTAGAAAGCGCCATTTGAAAGATATCAATTCCAGCAATTTTGTGGTCAAAGCGCACGCTGAAAGAAATGCTGTGAATGCGCCGATACAAGGAAGTGCAGCTGACATTATAAAATTAGCGATGATAAAAATCGATGAAGAATTAGAAACTCAAAACCTTCAGACCAAAATGCTTTTGCAGGTTCACGATGAATTGCTCTTCGAAGCACCGATTGACGAAGTTGACGTTGCGATGTCATTGATCAAAAAAGAAATGGAATCTGCTTTTGAGACGACAGTTCCACTGCTAGTGGAAGTTGGTGTCGGGAATAATTGGTTGCAAGCACATTAAATTGTGTAAAACAATTATATATAATAGATTGTAAAATAAATTTTTAATTATTTTCATTTTAAGAATTCAAAAAATCATTATGCTTGAAAATATACCTTTTAAAGAAATTTTAGTTCTCCTTTTAGGAACATTATCAACATATTTGATTTGGAGAGTTCAATTCCAAAAGGACAGAATAAGAATAATAGAAAATCAACTTTCAGAAAAGAAATATAAAATTTATTCTGAATTAGTATATATTATTTTTGATGCATTTTATGGAGAGAAGATTGGGAAAAAGCTTAAAGATGAAGAACTTTTAAAAAGAATCTTAGACATAAAAAGAAATATGTTCTTGTATGCTTCTGATGAAATGTTTCAAGTTTTTACTGAATGGACACTTGAATTGCAAACACCCGAAAATAATGGTGTTGATCATTTCAAAAAGTATTTTAAATTATTGAAACTTGTCAGAAAAGATATGGGTCAAAAAAATACTAAACTTGAATTAGATGATTTTATGATTTATATAATGCAAAGTAAAGAAGAATATAAAATTTTTAAGCAAGCAAATAATTGGAAATAAAAAATAATTAAAATCAAAAAACATACAATATGAAAGCAGTAGTATTTTACGAACACAACACAGAGAAATCGATGGATGAATTTATGGCCGTTTTTCCACGCCACGAAGTGTTGGAAGAAGAGTTCATTAAATCTGGGAAAGTTTTAGGAACAGGTGCTTTTGCTAATCCTGGAGAAGGTGCGATGGCAATTTTCATCAACAAAGAGGCTGCAGAAGAGTTTGTGAATGACGACCCTTTTGTACAGGAAGGTTTGATTGCGAAAGTGACCATCAGAGAATGGAATGATGAACTAGCTTAAAATTAATAGATTATGATATCACTTGTAATACCCAAACTTCCTTTCATTAACAAGGAAAATACGATTGATTACTACTCGAAGTTAGGTTTTGAACTTGTTGCTGACCACGGCGATTATCTGATCACGAAATATCAGGATTTGGAGATCCACTTTTTTAGCTTTGAAACGTTGATTCCAGAAAAGTCAGATTTTATGATCTATCTCAGGATTAGAAATGAGATTGAAAAATTTTATCAAAAAACTCAGGATCAAGACATTGAAATCCATCCCAACGGAAAATTGGAAACAAAACCTTGGCAGATGAAGGAGTTTTCGCTGATCGATCCAAGTGGAACATTGTTGACCTTTGGAGAGAATAATTAATTCTAAATAATAGTTTATGGTTGACAATTCCACATCTGTTCCAATTCTTGTAGGCGCTGTATTTTTGTTCGCTGGAATTCTGATGTTTGTTTTTCCGCCAAAGAAAATCAACTACTTATATGGATATAGAACCAGTAGTTCTATGAAAAATATAGACCGATGGAATTTTGCTCAAAAGCTATCTTCAAGAATAATGATGATTGGCGGTGTGATACTCATTGTCACTGGAATTTTAGGATTGCTGTTTTTTAAAAGTGAGGAAGTTATTATCAATACGATTGGCATTGTGGAGACTATTTTATTAACCATTATCTTACTCCTTAAAACAGAATTGGATCTGAAAAAGAAATTTGGAAAAAATTTGTAACAATCCTTTTATAACGCCGACTTAATATTAAATTTACTTTATGAAAAATATAAAACTATATGGTTTTCTTGCTGGATTTGCAATTTTGCAAAGTTGCTCGACAGCCAAGAATTTTACCTACGAAGGTAAAGGCTTCAAAGAAGCTTACAAAAGCATCAGCCTGGAAGAATTAAAGACTAATCTATACGTAATCGCTGCGGACGATATGGAAGGACGTGACACGGGAAGTGCCGGTCAAAAGAAAGCGGGCGTTTACATGATTGAACAATACAAAAAAAATGGAATTGGTTTTCCTGAAGCTTTAGGTTCTTATTATCAAAAAGTACCTTCTGAAGCAATGAAAAAATATGGAGAAGCTTTGCCAGATTCCGAAAATATTATGGCCTACATCGAAGGTAGTGAAAAGCCAAATGAAGTAATCGTGGTTTCTGCACATTACGACCATGTTGGAACTAAAAATGGTGTGGTTTTCAACGGTGCAGACGATGATGGAAGTGGAACTGTAGCGGTGATGGAAATTGCAAAAGCTTTTCAGGAAGCTAAAAAGAAAGGCTATGGTCCAAAACGTTCCATTCTTTTTCTTCACGTCACTGGTGAGGAGCACGGACTTTTCGGTTCTGAATACTATTCTGACAACCCAGTTTTCCCATTGGCAAATACGGTTGCAGACCTAAATATCGATATGATTGGTCGTGATGATCCTGAAAACAGAGGCAAACAATATGTGTATGTGATTGGATCCGAAATGTTGAGTACTGATCTTAAAAAAATCAATGAAGCAGCAAACCAAAAATCTGTGAATCTGGAACTTAACTACAAGTACGATGATCCAAAAGATCCTCAAAGATTGTATTACAGATCCGACCACTACAATTTTGCAAAGCATAATATTCCTGTAGCATTTTTCTTTGACGGTATCCACGAAGATTACCACAAATCGACAGATGATGCTGATAAAATAGATTATCCGCTGCTGCACAAAAGAACACAATTGGTTTTTGCGACAGCGTGGGAATTGGCGAATAGACCAGAAAGAATCAAAGTTGACGGGAAGAATAACAGATAAGATAGAAATTAGATTTTAGGATCTAAATATGATCCAGTTTATTACTGATAAAAAAAAGACGGCAAATTTTTGTCGTCTTTTTTATTTTAAATTTTTGAATATTAATCAAAATCTGATTTTGAGATGCTTCCAGATCCTTCCAAAAATCTGTACAGATAAGGCGCTTTGTTAGCAGAACCACTGTAATGTTTTTCCAATCTTTCCAGAATATTCATTCCCAGTATTTTTCTTTGGAAATTGTTGCGTCTAAGCGGTTCGCCAAGTATTGATTCGTACAGATTTTGTAGTTCCTTCATCGTGAATTTGTCTGGCAAAAGATTGCTTCCCATTACCTGATAATCTATATTTTTTCTGAGGTAGAGTAGTCCTTTTTCTATCATTTCCTGATGGTCAAAAGCCATATTGGGAAGCTCATTGACATTGAACCATTGGCACACTTCATTGAAGGAATCAGGAAAAGTGTAAGTCAAAGTATAATCAATTAATGCACAGTAACCTACAGAAATGAAACGCTGATAGATCCAGTGATTTTTATCAACTTCAATATTTTTGTTTTCGAGGAGTTTTTGGTGGGTGTTGTTCTCTGTTCTTTTGATGTCCCCGAAAGTGTAAAATTGCTCCAAGAAAACATCAGAAAGGTGTGTTCTTTCGTGCAAAGTTCTGGCAGCTGCGTCGTTTAGATTTTCATCATTGAAGATGAATCCACCTGGGACAGACCAGAGATCAAGATCGTGATACTTAAGCAGCAAAACCTTCAATGTATCCTTGTGAAAGCCGAATATCACACAGTCTACAGAGACGTGTTCTACGAAATCATTGGTATCAATTAATTCTTTTAGATTCTGTTTATTCTTGTGGTTTTCGGTCATAGGTTATTGGCGTTTTATTAAGAAAAAATGTGAGACCAAATATAATTAATAATGGGAATAAAATAAATAATGGATAAAAATTACTGAAATCTTTATGAAAAACAACAGCCATATAGAGAGATCCTACAGAACTTCCTAATGAAGAACAGATGACAACAATCGAGACCAAAAAATGTGTTTTTTCTTTTGGAACCTTGTTTAGTATTTCGGAATTGTAAAGTGGAAATAGAGGTGCTAAAAATAAGCCGATTATTGGCATTATCAATATTAATAAAAACTTATAATCAGTATAAAAATACGAGATTAATACCTGACAAATAATCAAAATTGAAAATACAATTCCCAGGCAAATCAAAACAAACGGAAACCAATGAAACCGTAATATCAATCGACTGGTAGCCAATCTTCCAAAAAATGAAAACAAAGCTAGAAATGCTGAGGCCTGTAAAGCGAAATAGGAATTAATTTTCAAATTGTTTCTAAAGAAACTCGGAAGCCAGGAATTAAAACTCTGCTCCACAAAAACCATAAAAAATACGATGATAAAGAAATAGACAATCTTCGGATTCAGATAATATTTCCAATCTCCGGGTTTCTTTTCGGCATCTGCTTTCTGTTCTTTATCAATTTTTACGGCTTTCAGCATCACTAATGTAATGATACTCAGTAGAGCAATAATCCAAAATCCAAACTTCCAATATTCTGCATAAGAACTCGTCAATAAAGTTCCAAAGCCAATATTCACAAAAAAGATTCCGATCATAAAAGATGCATCCACACTACTGATAGCGCTGGACAATTGCTCGTCCTTAAAGTTATTCTTAATGATACTAAAAACCGAAATCTTAGCCAAAGCGAAACTGACCCCAACAATACTCAGCCAAATTTTGAAAAACCAAAATGTATCCACAAGTGGCAAAGCAATACAGCTTACGACGATGAAAAGGAGTGAAAATATCAGGGCATTCTTGTTACCGGTTTTAGCAATCAAATTGACACAAAAGATGGACATTATCGCCATTGGAATATCCTTGAAAGATTCTAAAACTCCCAAACCTTTGTAAGAAACTTTTTCAGACAATTGCAGAATGATCACTCCCATACTGTTGAGAAGCATAGAGAAGATCAAAAAGCTTAACATCAGAGGAAGCTTAATCCTATTTTTATTAACATTCATTTAATGATGCCTTAACTTTTTTTAACATTGACGATGATTTTCAGTGATTCCAAAAGTACAAAAATTAATGGAAATTATGATAAGGTTGTGTGCTAAATTACCATCAATAAAGGAAAAATAAAAAAAATGAAAATTTATTTTGTTGTGTAGAAAAAAAAATTACTTTTATTGTCTCAGTTTGAGATTAACAAAAAATTAATTAAAATATGAACTTAAAGTATTCAAAATGTCTCGGATTAGCAGCTGTTCTTTACTTTACGGCAAACTACTCCGCGCAGCAGGTAAAAGACACTGCTTCTTCGGAAAAAACGATCGAGGAAGTAGTAGTCATTGGTTACGGAACTCAAAAGAAGAGTAATGTGACTGGAGCGATTGCAAGCATCAAAGCTTCTGATATCGAAGACATCCCAGCAGGTAAACCAGAACAGGTTCTACAAGGTAGAGCGGCAGGGGTATCTGTTGTTACCAATTCTGGACAGCCAGGTTCTTCTGCAACGGTGAGAGTGAGAGGGCTTACCAGTTTTGGAGCTGGAGGTAATGATCCGATGTGGGTTGTAGATGGAATCATTGTAGACGGAATTGGATGGCTGAACCAATCTGATATTGAAAGTATAGAAGTCTTAAAAGATGGAGCTTCTTCCGCAATCTATGGTGTATCAGCTGCTAGAGGTGTAATCCTTGTCACTACTAAAAAAGGTAAAAAAGGAGCTCTCAACTTAGCTTACAATGGCAGTTTTGGAGTTTCTCAAGTGGCACGAAAGCTTGATCTTTTGAATGCAACTCAATATGCAACAATTATTAATGAAGGTCTAGTAAATGATAATCAGGCACCAAGATTTTCTAATCCCTCAATCTTTGGACAAGGGACGGACTGGCAGGACACTATTTTCAATACTGGAGATAGACAGTCACACGAAATAAGCATCAATGGAGGTAGTGAAAAATCTACTTACTATGCATCATTCGGATATTTTGATCAAACGGGAACAGTGATGGGAGATATATCCAAATACAAAAGATTGAATGCACGTTTGAACTCGACGCACAAAGTTCTTGATTTCTTAACTATCGGACAGACTTTCTTGTACACACATCAAAAAAGCCAGGGTATTGGAACCAATGAATTGTTTGGTGGACCTCTTAGTTCAGCAATTAACCTTGATCCAACTACGCCATCTGTTGTGACAGATTGGTCTATGGTAAATCCTGCTAATTATACCAATCAATATATCATCAGAGATCAAAATGGTAATCCGTATGGTATTTCCCCGTATGTGAATCAAGAGATGTCAAATCCTTTGGCGTACCGATATACACAGCAAGGAAGGAACGGCTGGTCGGATGATTTTGTTGGGAACGTTTTCGCAGATTTGAGATTAGCGCCAGGATTGAATTTTAAAACTACCCTAAACGGTAAAAAATCATACTGGGGAAGTGAAGGTTTCAACCCTAAATTCTATTTAAGTTCCACACTCAGCAATCAATCATTCAACAGTTTGAACAGAACTTCGCAAACCAAATTTGAATGGAGTTTCGAGAATACCTTAACATACCAGAAAAAGCTAGGCGATCATAACTTTAATATTATGATTGGACAGGGTGTTTATAGAAATAATATAGGCTCAGGACAAAGTGTTACTTACACCAATTTACCTGTTGAGAGCTGGCAAGATGCTGCTTTCTACTCTGTAGATGCAAAAAATATTACGGCATCAGCTTGGGATACATCACAAACTAGAAGAGCCTCTTACTTTGGACGTTTTATTTATGACTACCAAGACAGATATTTGCTTACCGGAACTTTCAGAAGAGACGGATCTTCCAAATTCCTGAAGTATTGGGGTAACTTCCCATCATTCTCTTTAGGATGGAATGTTCATAAGGAAGGATTCTGGAAAGATAATGAAATCATCAACACATTTAAAATTCGAGGTGGCTATGGTGTTTTAGGAAATGATGCTATCGATGATTTTATGTACAGAAGTTCCTTGGTATCAGGAAGTAATTATCCAAATGGAGAAATCAATCCAAGTATTATTATCGGATATAGCCCCAACACACTCGGGAACCCAAATCTTAAATGGGAAGAAACTGCACAAACCGATATAGGAGCAGACATCAAGTTTCTTAGAAATTTCACTCTAGGTTTTGATTATTATTATAAAAAAACAACCGACATCTTACGTAGAGTAGCAATCCCAGGTTACGTTGGAGTTCCAACAGATCCTTTTGCGAACGTAGGAGATATGGAAAACAGAGGGATGGAATTCGAGCTTGGATACAAAAAAAGCTGGGAAGATTTCGACGTTTCATTGACTGGTAACTTCTCTACAAACAAAAACAAAGTTCTAAGATTGGAAGATGATGTGGAGTGGAGAGAGTTTTCATCCCTGCATTCTATGGGAACGGTTTCCAGACTTCAGGTTGGAAAATCTGTAGGAACATTTTACGGCTACACCTATGGCGGCGTTTTCCAAAATCAACAACAGATTAATTCTTACGTAAACGCGAATGGTGAGATGATTCTACCAAATGCAAAACCAGGAGATTTTATGTGGAATGATAATAACGGAGACGGAAAAATTACTGAGGAGGACAGAGTAGATATTGGAAGTTCTATTCCAAAATTTACTTACGGTTTTACTGTGAATATGAGTTACAAAAATTTTGATTTTATGGTATTTACTCAAGGACAAGGCGGTAACAAAATCCTACAAGGTTTGAGAAGGCTGGATATGCTGGATGCCAATTACCAAACCTCAATCCTAAACAGATGGACTGGTGAAGGCTCAACAAATGATAATCCAAGATTGACAAGACTAGATCCAAATGGTAACTACACGAAGATGTCTAGCTATTATCTTCAAAAAGGTGACTATATGAGAATCAAACTTGTTCAGTTGGGATACACACTTCCAAAAGACACAACTTCAAAATTTGGAGCAAACAAAGTGAGATTGTACGTAACGGGAGAAAACCTATTCACTTTTACAAAATATACTGGCTACGATCCAGAAATCGCAGGTGGTAATGAGTATGGTATCGATAGAGCTTACTATCCGCAGGCAAGAACGTTTTTATTTGGAGCAAACATTCAATTTTAATGATTAAAAAAATGAAAAAATTAAATTTTATAAATAAAAGTATAGCAGTTGTAATGTTAGCCGGACTTAGTTTTGGTACTGTGAGCTGCAATGGAGACTACATTGGTGATGTAGATAATATTGGAACTTTTGATGATGCAAATTATTTCAAAAGTGAAGAACAATGCTTGAGCGCAACAGCATCAGTCTATGATATTATGAAGAAGTATGCTGGTGGATTTGAAAATCAAGTAACTTTTGTAAATGCCGGATCAGATGATTTCTTTGCTGGTGGAGGAAGTTCTACAGATGGCGCGGGAATCCAGGGTTTTAATAATTATAATATCAATCCCAATACTATGCCTGCCAGCTACTGGAAAGATTATTATCAAGGAATTGCAAGAGCGAACTGGGTGATAGAGAGAATGCCAAGTGCTCCGGTAAGCGATGCTTTTAAAAAGAAAATTATTGCTGAAGTCACGGTTTTAAGATCTTTATATTATTTTGAATTGGTCAGATTGTTTGGAAATGTCCCATTAATTCTTAAACAGATCAATTCCAATGATGATTATTGGAACATTCCTCAAAGTCCTAAGCAAGCAATCTATGATCAGATAGAAGGAGATATTGCAAGTGTATGGGCAGATTTGCCTGCAACTGTAACAGGAACAGAGAGAGGCCGTCTTACACAAGGAGCTGCAAAAGCAATTCTGGGAAAAATTTATCTTTTTGATAATAAAAAAGCAGAAGCGGCTGCACAATTTGCTGATGTCAATGGAACTCCTGGAGCTACAAGCCAATATGGATACAAACTGGTTGATGATTACAAAACACTTTGGATAACTGATAACAAATTCACATCTGAGTCAATCTTGGAAGCAGTTTATACAAATGCCGGTATGTCCGACTGGGGTTTCTGGGGTCAAGGTAGAGATGAAGGTAATTCAATCTGCATTATGACTGGTATTAGATCATACAATCTTGTGGGTACCAGTGAAGCACCAGATTTGGTTTCTGGTTGGGCTTTCAATACAGTATCTGACGATTTATTCAATTTTATGGGGAATGATCCTAGAGCAGATGCAACTATTCTTAATGCAAAAAAACTTCAGCAGGAAGGCAAGATTACATATTCTCCAGCATATTCAGACACAGGTTATTTCTTGAAAAAATATGCACCATACAAATCTGGAGTTTCTCCGCTACCGGGAGCTATGGAACTCAACTTCCGTCAGAATTACATTGTGATCCGTCTGGCAGACAGTTACCTGATGGAGGCTGAAGCTTTAAATGGTACAGGAGGCAGAGCGCAGGCATTATTAGATGCAGTTCGTTCAAGAGTTGGATTAGCATCTGTACCAGTATCGATGCAGGCTATCAAAGATGAAAGAAGAAGAGAGCTAGCAGGAGAAGGACATCGTTGGTTCGATCTTGTAAGATGGGGAGATGCGCCTTCAAAATTAGCATCCAAAGGATTTGTAGCAGGAAAAAATGAAATTCTACCAATCCCTTATGCAGAGTTGTTGAATACTGCACTGAAACAAAATCCTCAATATTAACATTATTAAATTAATCTTATGAAAACGAAAATATCTAAAATAAAGATTTTAAGTTTTGTAGCAGCCTCTTTATTGATATCGTCTTGCGTACCTGATACTGTTGATGGCGATGGAAATGGTCTTACACCAACTAATTCTGATGCTTCTTTTACCGTTACTAAAACATCAGAAAATCATTATACTTTAACTGCATCCAATCAAAATTATCTTTTTTCAAATTGGGATCTTGGTGATGGAGGAGGTTTCGGAAGAGCAGCAAACATCTATGATATTTTTCTACCGGATGAAGGAACTTACAACATTCAGCATCAGATTGTAGGTCAGGGCGGAATTGTCGGTGGCACTGCAAGCCAAACTGTAAAAGTCGATAAATCTGATCCTGCCGCAGGTAATATGATACAAGGCGGAAAGTTTGCAGATGCAGCCGATGTAGCAAAATGGAGTCTAGCATTTCCCAATCCTTCAGGGACAGCACTTTGGACTTTTGCAGACGGAAAAGCAACTTTTGTAGCTAAAGGCTGGGAAAGAAATGTAATGTATCAAGCTGTCAATGTAGTGGCAGGACGTAAGTACAAGGCAGACGCAGTTGTAAGTTCCAAAGGCGTTGCAGACTCTTGGTTTGAAATCTACGTGGGATACACAAAACCAACCGCAAATACCGATTACACAGGAGATGGAAATGATTCCACTTGGTTGAGAGGCATTAACACTTGGGCAGGAAGCGGGACTTCTGCATTCAACGGGAAAATCTCTAGTGTTGGTTCTACCAATTCTAACAATCCGACTGGTACTTTCACAGCTACTCAGACCGGTGTTGCATATTTTGCCATCCGATCAGGAGGTAACGATATGAAGGAGGGAATTTCTATAACCAATATAGAATTCAGAGGAATTAACTAATTTTTTCTTATCATATTTTCTTAGGTGAAAGAGGTTCTCAACAACCTCTTTCATTTTTATTAATCTTAACAAATCATCAAAAAAATTTCGAAGGAAAACCTGTAATGGACTCGCAATTCAAGACAAATTTTCTTATAAAAATCATTTTGATGATCATAAAAATTATGAAAATGTTTACAAAATCAAAAGCGTACCCAAACAAAATGTTCTTCTTCGGAATAGCAATTTTCTCTCTTATGTTTTGCCAAAGCAGTACTGTTGACGAGCAGACAACTCCAGATCCGCCAACTGGTGGAGGCAATACAGGTAACTACGCAACGGCTAGTTTTTGGCTCACCAAAGCAGACGAATCCTCAAAACTCCAAAAGCAGACCGATATTCTGTTCAATAATGCAGCAAACAATTATCAAACGTTAGATGTGGATGCATCGCAAAAATATCAGACGATTGACGGTTTTGGCTACACATTGACTGGTGGAAGTGTTCAGGTCATCAATCAACTTTCTGCAGCGAAAAAAGAGGAGTTGTTACAAGACCTTTTTTCGAATAAAGACAATTCGATTGCCGTAAGTTACATCAGACTAAGTATTGGCGCATCCGATCTCAACAGCAGCGTTTTTTCTTATGACGATATGCCAGCCGGACAAACAGATCTTTCTCTAGCGAATTTTTCTTTGGCAAAAGATCAGGCTTTGATCGAGATGCTAAAAAAGATCTTGACCATCAATCCGAATATCAAAATTATGGCAACACCTTGGTCGCCTCCAGTTTGGATGAAGGACAATGGAAGTACAATCGGTGGAAGTCTCCAGCCAGAATATTACAATGTCTATGCGCAATATTTTGTGAAATATATTCAGGGAATGAAGGCGCAGGGAATTACAATTGACGCCATCACACCTCAAAACGAACCGTTGCATCCTGGCAACAATCCTAGTTTGCTGATGACCGCTCCACAACAGGCGACATTCATCAAAAACAGTCTTGGACCAGCTTTTCAAGCGGCAAATATCACAACAAAGATCGTCCTGTATGACCACAATTGTGACAAACCGGAATATCCAATGGAGATCTTGGCAGATGCCGAAGCTTCAAAGTATGTGGACGGTTCGGCATTTCATCTTTATGCGGGCAACATCGCTGTTTTGAGTAATGTGCATTTGGCCTATCCAACCAAGAATCTATATTTTACGGAGCAATGGACTGGCTCTACATCTTCGTTTTCTGATGATATGATGTGGCATTCCAAAAATGTGATCATCGGTTCTATGAGAAACTGGAGCAAGATCGCTTTGGAATGGAATTTGGCCAACGACCCCAATTTCAATCCGCATACAGACGGTGGTTGTACGCAATGCAAAGGTGCCATCACAGTCAATCATAATGAAGCATTCACAAAAAATGTGGCTTATTACATCATTGCACACGCATCCAAATTTGTCCCTCAGAATTCTCAAAGAATTGCTTCTACTCAACCAGGTAATCTGAGCTCAGTAGCTTTCACAACGCCTGACGGAAAAACAACTTTGATTGTCCTTAATGAAGGAAATGCCATCGAAAATTTCAATATCAAAATGAATGGTAAATCTGGTGCAACATCATTACCAGCGCGAGCTGTGGCGACCTATGTTTTTTAAGGCTTGATTATAATTAATTCTGAATATGAACATAAATCCAATCAAAATAATTTCGATTCTTTCATTGATCTCAATGACCAGTTTATCTTGCATTAATCAAAAAAATGCGGACAAAGGAAAACTGGTCTTTCAGGACGAGTTCAATAGCAAAGGTTTGCCAGACGCTTCCAAATGGGAATTTGAAGTTGGCGGTGATGGTTTTGGGAATAATGAACTTCAGTTCTACACCAAAGACAGAACCGAAAATGCAAGAGTAGAAAACGGAAATCTAATCATCGAAGCCAAAAGAGAAAAGTGGGAGAAGAACGATTACACTTCAGCAAAATTGATCACGAAAAATACTTTTCCATTCCAGTACGGAACTGTGGAGGTGCGAGCCAAATTGCCAAAAGGTAAAGGAACCTGGCCAGCCATCTGGATGCTGAGCAAAAACATCATAGAATGGCCAGATGATGGCGAGATCGACATTATGGAACACGTTGGTTACAACGAAGGTTATGTACACGCATCAGTCCACACCAAGAAGTACAATCATATCATCAACACTCAGAAAACGGATACGATCATCATCAAAGATGTTGCAGAAAACTTCCACGTTTACAGAGCCGATTGGACGCCAGAAAAGATTGAGATGTTCGTGGATGACAAAAAATATTTCACCTACATTAAAACTGAAAATGACTACGAAGCCTGGCCATTTGACCAACCATTCTATTTGATCCTGAATCAGGCAGTAGGAGGGAACTGGGGCGGAAAAGAAGGTGTGGATGAATCGATATATCCACAAAAATTTCTGATAGATTATGTCAGAATTTATAAAAAATAATTAATCAATTGATATCAAGTCTTTGATGTCCAACTATAAAACAAAATGAAAAAGACAATTGTATTATTTGCTGCTTTATCACTTTCGGCAAATATGAATGCCCAGAATTACTGGAAAAAAGGAATGAAGCAAGGAAAAGTGATTCTTACTTCGCAAAAGAGCAATGAGAAATTTGCCAAGAAATCGAATGCGGTTTTCACAGATTTTCCTCAACCTAAAGAAACGGATGTTTGTGTTTTCGTAGATCCGGATTTCAAATATCAAAAGCTGATTGGAATCGGTGGTGCGATTACAGACGCTTCTGCTGAGGTTTTTGCGAAGATTCCGAAGGAAAAGCAGAAGGAATTTATCGAGGCTTATTATGGAAAATCGGGGATAGGCTACAATGTTGTCCGAACAAATATGAACTCCTGTGATTTCTCCAGCGATTCCTACACTTATGTCAAAGACAACGATGAATCTCTGAATTCATTTGATGTAAAGCACGATGAACAGTACAAAATTCCCTTGATCAAATTAGCGCAAAAAGCTATTGACCCGAAGGATTTTAGATTTTACTTCAGTCCTTGGAGTCCGCCAGCCTGGATGAAAACCAATAATAATATGCTGAAAGGCGGAAAATTATTGGACAAATATTATCAAGTTTGGGCCAATTACTATGTTAAATTCATTCAGGAATATGAAAAACGAAATATTCCCGTTTGGGGATTGACCATCCAAAATGAACCAATGGCTATCCAAACTTGGGAATCTTGCTTGTACACAGCAGATGAAGAAGCAAAATTCCTAAAGGAAAACCTCGGTCCAACACTTTGGAAAAATAATTACAAGGACAAAAAAGTGATCATTTGGGATCACAACAGAGACTTGATGTACCAACGTGCAACGACGACCTTGCAAGATCCTGAAACTTCAAAGTACGCCTCCGGAATTGGTTACCACTGGTATGAAACGTGGAACAACAAATCCCAACTATTTGATAATCTGGCAGAAACACACAGAGCTTTTCCTGATAAATTCTTGATTTTCACAGAAGGTTGCAAGGAACAATTTGATTTTTCAAAAATCTATGATGTGAGTTTAGGAGAATTGTACGGCAGAAATATGATCAACGATTTCAACAAAGGAACATCTGCGTGGACAGACTGGAACATTCTTTTGGACGAAAAAGGTGGTCCAAATCACGTCGGTAATTTCTGTTTTGCACCGATCATTTACGATTCAAGAACGAAGGAATTGCATTACACCTATGAATATTATTATATCGGACACATTTCCAAATATGTGAAACCAAATGCACAGCGCGTTGGAACTTCTACCAATAAGGATTTTCTGCTTTCCACAAGTTTCCTGAACGAGAGTGGGGAACTAGTAGTGGTCGTGATGAACGAAGGTGATGCGGATACAGATTTCAATCTTTGGATCGAGGGAAAATCTTCGAAACTCGCTGCACCAGCGCATTCTATTCAGACTATAGTTTTATAGTTATATATTATTTTCAAAGAAACAGCAGCTAATTTTTAGCTGCTGTTTTATTTTATAGGTAGAAATTATTCTGAAATTTCTACTTTAATTTTTCTGCAATCATTTTGCAATCCGCCGGTGTCAATCTTTGACCTTTGGAGTAATTGATGGCTTGCGCAGAAGAATAAACCAATTTCGAAGCGCTCGGATCTGCATAGTCGCCAATGCCTTCCAATAAAACGCCGCTGTCTTGTAGGAAATAAATCTCGCGTTCGCTTACTGAGCCTTCAGATGCAAATTTATAATTGACTCTCAATGTGTCACCAGCAACTTTACCTGTGATATCGCCAGCATTGGAATCTTTCTCAAAGTTTTTGTATTTCAATTTTCCGGAAACATTTCCATTGGTGATCTTGTACGACAAAAACATAGAATCTTTTCCAATGACATTCATATAACAATAATCTTTATTTTCCTGTTCCGAAATTTGATTAGGATCTTCTGAAACGGCCAGTGTATCAGGTTTTCTGTTTTCAACATTGATCTGTTTCTCAATATTTTTTTCGCAAGAGCAAACCAATAATAAGGATGCTGACAGAATTAAAAAAGCGTTTTTCATAATTATTTAATTGATATACTTTTAGCTTAGAAAATATTATACCACATTGATTTATAACCGGATATGATACATAAAAATGACCAATTAACATAATTCTAAAAAAGTCCTATAATTTACATTATGTTAAATAGGGTATTTAAAGTGCTTATTATCAAACACTTTTAAATCGGTAAATTTTCTATTTTTTACTTCTGATTATTCAATACTGAAATCAACAAAAGAGTCTAATTTTGGAAACTTCTTCACAGAAACGAATTTCTTATCCGTACAGTCGATTTCTGTCCAACCTTTTTTATGATTAAGATCACCGACTTCGATCACGTATGGTTGATAAGTCAGATTTTTATTTTCATCCAGAATTTCCCTGTACTGCACAGCAATGTCCATTATGCATTCAAATTCTGTATTCAGTTTTACATTTCGGTAAATCAGATCAAAATGGGTTTCTTTGTTCTGAGGAATTTCAAAATAAGTTTCATAGCTTAAAGTATCGCCCTTTAGAACCGAAATAGCCTTCAATGCAAAATACAAAGCGTGTGTATAATATTCTCTGGTTTTTTTTCTGTCCAGATCATTCTCATAAAATCCACCTTCAAATAATATCGATGGAATTCCGGCTTTCATAAAATTGTCACCGCTGGACGTTGGATAAAATTCGTCGGTGTATTTAGCAATTCTATTTGGCAAAATCTGTTTCATCTGCATATAGATTGCTGCAATCACGGCCATACTTTTTTTCCGGTTTTCCGTCAGATCTCTTTCAAGATTTTCTGAAGGTGATAGAAATGATAATGTCGCCGGATGAACGCCGTCTGTTGTGAAAATTGTCCGTTGATCATGAAGATTCAGTAGATAACTGTAGTCTCCGTTTAATACAATAGATTTCAAAACTCTGACCTCATTGCTGGAGTTTCTGATAAAATCTCTGTTGATATCAATGTCGTAAGCATTCCGTCTTGTCCAGGCTTCCGAACCATCTGGATTCAGCATAAAGATAAAATCCAATTGGATCAATCCCAACAACTTTTCACTGAGCTCTGGATGCTTTTCAAATATTGAAAGCAGATCCAACATAGCCAAAGTTGCCGTGGATTCATTTCCGTGCATTTGTGACCATGCTGCAACTTTCAGTTTTCCATTTCCTAAAGTCAACATATAAATTGGTTTGCCCAAACTCGATTTTCCGACCTCTTTTATATAATCGCTGTAATTGTCCTGTAGGTAAGAAAATAATTTTTCGGGCGAAATATAGCGATCTGGGAAACTTAGATTTTGAGCGTATGGAAAACTGTTTGTCATTACAAATGATTTAGATTTTCACAAAAGTAAGATTTAATCTCAAATAAAATGAATTTACATTTGTAATATTATTAAACAAGTTGAAATGTCACTTTGTCTGTTAATTATTTTGTGGATTGATATAATCGTATTTTAATTTTATAACTGATTGAATATCAGTATTTAATTTAATTTATTTAAAGATAAATTTTATATTTACTTTAATACCAATTTTTGTTCTTCGTCTTCATTTGTTCGTCAAATAACTAAACGTTATTTCTATATAAATTTTTCTTGTTTTTACAAATGTATAAACACCTAAATCGTAATAAATTCCTTATTTTTGCTACAATTACTAACAAATGAGCAACGAGATCATATTCCTTTCAGGATTCTTAATATTTATCGTCACCCTACTCCTACTCGACCTGGGAATTTTCAACAAGAAAGATGCAGCAGTTTCACTGAAACAGGCTGGATTGATGAGCGTCTTTATCATTCTACTTTCTTTAGGCTTTTATATTCTACTCACATATTTTGGTCACCACATTCATGGGATCGACAGTATGGAAAGATTGCAGGAAATTGTGGCTAAGCATAAACATCCTGTGAAGGTCATTCCCGGGAATCTGGAACACAGCATTATGTTGTACGATAAAAATCTAGGTTTGGAGTTCCTGACGGGTTATCTTGTGGAGTACGCACTTTCTATAGATAATATCTTTGTGATCCTATTGGTATTTAGTGGATTTGGCGTTGCACCTAGGAATTATCACCGCGTGTTGTTTTGGGGAATTTTTGGAGCCATCGTCATGAGATTTTTATTCATATTTATAGGAGCAGCTTTGATTCAGAAATTCGAATGGATCATGTACGTCTTTGGAGCGTTCCTAGTTTATACAGGTATCAAAATGTATATCGAAAGGAATAAAGATGATGAGATTGATCCGCAGCATCATCCAGTGGTGAAGTTTGCTCAGAAACATTTTAAAGTTCATAACCAGTTTGTGGGTAACAAATTTTTTGTGGTAATCGATGGGATCAAGAAAATGACACCACTGTTTTTAGTGTTAATTATTGTAGAATTTACAGACCTAATCTTCGCTGTAGATAGTATTCCAGCGATATTCTCGATTACCAAAGATCCTTACATTGTATTCTTCTCCAATATCTTTGCGATCATCGGACTTAGATCGATGTTCTTCCTACTGGCCGGAATTGTGAATAAGTTCCGATTCCTAAAGATTGGTTTGGCTGCATTGCTGACGTTTATCGGTCTCAAAATGATCTTCCACCATTATCTAGATGATATTGGATTTACCACTTCACATTCATTGATTGTGATTGTATCTATCCTATTTTTAAGTATTGCTATTTCTCTGATGTTTCCGGAAAAGAAGGCTACTCCTCATATCGAGTCTTAGTTTAGAACGAGCTAAATGAAAACGCTGTTTGCACTTTTATTTTCGATTAATATTTTTGCTTGCAAATGTGAAAATATGAGTCTAAAAAGTTCATTTGAAAGTGCAGGTAGGAAGTATTTTCGAAGTTCATAAAACGCCCTCTGGGGTTTTAAAATTTTAGATAATCATCTCAGCAAAGTTCAGATAGAGAAGATTTGCAAAGGGAATAATTACGATGGTTTACACCGATCAAGCTACTCTTTTTGGATCACAACTTCGCTCTTGTGACTTGATATTTGATGAAAAGAATCAATACTTAATCTTCCTTTCTATGAACCCGACACTGGATTTCTATTTTCTGAGCACTTTCTTTACACAAAAAAACTTTCGGATATTTCTCCCGATGAAATCAAAACATTAGATTTTTTAAGTCAGGATTACCAGCAAAAATTAAAGTTCGAAAGCTCAAAAATTTCGAATACTGATGACTTTGAAGTTGTTCTTGATGAGGCTTTTAATAAGCGAAACGGAAAATTCTAAGATTAAATCAGGAAATTAAGGCCTGAAATCAAACCTTACATTTATAAATTGTGGATAATTATTTAGGAACGGTCGTAATTATCATCTTATCCACAATGGTCTGGTTAAGATGAGAAAGAGAAATTCAAAAGGTTGATAAATTAGACTTATCCACAAAAACACATTTCATTAAATGTAATCACTTGATTTATAAGGTGTTTTATTGTTCTTAAAGTATGTTACAAATGTAAACAAGATAATTATACAAATGTGATGAGATTTAAAATTTGATTCATTACATTTGTGAAATGGAATTCACTGATAGATTTACAAAAGTAATCGAGTACTCGGAGTTGACGCCAGCAGAATTTGCGGAAGAAATTGGTGTGCAACGTTCAAGCATTTCTCATATCATTTCTGGACGTAACAAACCTTCTCTCGATTTCATCACCAAAATAAAAACGGCGTTTCCAAAATTCGAATGGGATTGGCTTATTACAGGTGAAGGTGAAATGCTGATTTCAGAAAAGGAACCTGAAGAACCTGTTGTCGAAGAAAAGCCAGAAATTGTAGAAAAGAAAAAACCGTCATTACCAGATCTGTTTTCTTTGATCAATGATGAAAATTTTGGCATTACCGAAAGTGAAGATAAAGTAGAAAAACCAAAATCGCGAGATTCCAATATTTCTACACAAGTAGCTGAAAAAAATATTTTATCCGATTCTCAGCAATTAGAAAATTCCATTCAAAAACAAGATTCAAAAAAGAAAAATGTCAAAAGAATTGTGTTTTTTTATGAGGACGGAACTTTTGAAACTTTTGAAAATTAGTTTTAAAAGTTGAACCACAAAAGTCACGATAGAAAATTTAAAATTATTCATCTTTTTATTACTTCTTGAAAGCTCAAATGACTCACATATATTTTTTGACTTTTGTGTTAAGATATTCTGTAATAAATTTTTGTTCTCAAATAATCTTCGATTTTCAAATTTTAGAAAACTTATCTTTGCAAAAAATTTCTTTTGAAAGATATTCTTCTCATCACGCCTCCTTTCACGCAACTCAACACGCCTTATCCAGCGACGGCTTATATCAAAGGTTTTTTGAATACCAAAAATATATCAAGCTATCAAATCGATTTGGGGATAGAAGTGATTTTGCAGTTGTTTTCAAAAGATGGCATTCAGAAAGTTTTTTCTAAGGAAATTGACATCAAAACTATCTCAGAAAATTCTCAGCGTATTTTTGCTTTACGAGATGAATACATCAAAACGATCGATCAGGTCATTCTTTTTCTGCAAAATAAAAATCCAACTTTAGCGCGACAAATTTGTTCAATGAATTTTCTGCCCGAAGCTTCCCGTTTCAATCAGTTAGATGATATGGAATTTGCTTTCGGGAATATGGGTCTGCAGGACAAAGCGAAACATTTGGCAACTTTGTATCTGGAAGATCTTTCCGACTATATTGTTGAAAATGTGGATTCGGATTTTGGTTTCAGCAGATATGCAGAACGATTAGGAAAAAGCGCGAATTCTTTTGATGAATTATATTTTAAATTAAGTGATGTTCAGACTTTTATAGATGATTTCTCGTTGAATATTCTTCGAGAAAAGTTGGAATTGGTTCAGCCAAAATTGGTTTGTTTTTCTGTCCCTTTTCCAGGGAATTTGTACTCTGCGTTTCGATGTGCCAAATTCATCAAAGAACATTATCCGCATATCAAAACGGCGATGGGTGGCGGTTTTCCAAATACAGAACTTCGAGAAGTCAAGGATAAAAGGGTTTTTGAATTTGTGGATTTCATCACTTTAGATGACGGCGAATTACCTCTTGAACTCGTTTATGAGAATGTTTGTCAGACAGAGAATTTTGAGTCCATTCTAAAACGTACTTTCCTAATTGAAAACGGAAAAGTTATTTATAAAAACAATTCCACAAAACACGATTATAAACAAGCACAAGTCGGAACGCCTGATTATTCCGATCTGCAATTAGACAAATATATTTCCGTCATTGAGATTGCCAATCCAATGCACAGTTTGTGGAGCGATGGCCGTTGGAACAAGCTCACAATGGCGCACGGTTGCTATTGGGGAAAATGTACCTTTTGCGATATTTCACTCGATTACATCAGACTTTATGAACCAGTTTCTGCCAAAATTTTGGTTGATAGAATGGAAGAACTGATCGCAACAACTGGCGAAACAGGATTCCATTTTGTGGATGAAGCCGCGCCTCCAGCTTTAATGCGTGAAGTGGCTTTGGAAATTCTACGAAGAAATCTCGTCGTGACTTGGTGGACCAATATTAGATTTGAAAAGAGTTTCACTCAGGATTTATGTTTTCTACTAAAGATTTCAGGTTGTGTAGCGGTTTCTGGTGGATTGGAAGTCGCAAGTGACCGATTGTTAAAATTAATTGACAAAGGCGTTTCCGTTGACCAAGTCGCTAGAGTGACAAGAAATTTCACCGAATCTGGAATTATGGTTCACGCGTATTTGATGTATGGCTACCCGACTCAGACAGTTCAGGAAACAGTGGACTCTTTGGAGATGGTTCGTCAGCTTTTCGAAATGGGAATTTTGCAGAGTGGATTTTGGCATCAGTTTGCGATGACCGCACACTCACCTGTCGGAATCAATCCTGAGGAATATGGCGTGATTCCAGTGAAGCAGGAGATTTTATTTGCTAATAATGACATTGATTTTACGGATAAAACGGGAATTGATCATAGCAAATTTAGTTTTGGATTGAAGAAATCGTTGTTCAATTATATGCACGGAATCAATTTTGAAATGCCGTTGCAAAGTTGGTTTGATTTTAAAATTCCGAAGACGACGATTCATCCGGATTATATTCACGACTCGCTTTTGGAGGAAGATAATTTTAGTTTTAAGCCGAATTCCAAAATTGTTTTCCTTGAGAAAAATGTCATTGCTGAAGATTTTATTAAAACTAAAAAAGGAAATTCGTGGGAACTAAGTCAATTGACTTTTCATTTGAAAACCAATATTTTGAAGATTGAATTGGCTAAGGAACAAGCGCATTGGCTGATCAGAATCCTGAATGAAAACGCAATTGAAAATGGAAAGAAATTGAGTTTGTTGCAACTGAAAACTGATTTTGAAAATAGCTTTGAAGATTTTGAATTGTTCTGGTTTTCGAAACCGATGCAACAATTGAAGGAAAATGGGGTGATTCTTTCGCTTTAGTATCATAGGAATAAATTCCTATGCTGGGAAATTGGTCGTCCCGTTGGGAATTTCAGTGATCTGAAAATTGTGTTTTTGGGAACTTTGATTTTATAGAAAATGTGAATCTAAAGACAAATGTTCGATTTTGCGAAGCTGCAGCCCGACTTGAACGGAGCTCTTTTTTTGAAAAATAAGCTGTGGATTTTGAGGTTGGAATTTTTCAAAAAAAAGCGGGAGTGGAAGGCGGATAAAGCTGCCCAAATAATTACAAAACTTTTTCTCTTTCTAAATTAATCAAATTTTAAAACTTAAAACAAAAAAAATCCCGAAAATTGCTTTTCGGGATTTTGATTTATATGAATTGGATGATTACTCGCAAAGAATAATTCCTTTATCATTGTTGAATTCTAAAACACCACTTTTGATCTCGTAAGAGTAAGCGCTTTTTGCTTCTGTTTCTTTGGTCAAATATTTTTCGAAAGAACCATTGACTTTGTCTGTATAGATCTTCACTTTTCCACCAACCAAAGCAGAAACGATCGCCGCATGATTTTTAAAGATTTGGAATTGCCCGCTTTTTCCAGGAAGAAGAACTGATTCTACTTCGCCTTCAAAGATCACAAATTCCGGAGTTAAAATTTTTATATTCATTTTAAATTAGATTAAAAGATTGAGAGATATGAGATATGAGACCAAATAAAAAAGTCTATCATCTCTCATCTAAAAGTCTCTAGTCCTTTGTTAAGCGTTCTCTGCTAACAATTTTTGTCCTGCTGCGATAGCTTCTTCGATAGTTCCTTTCAAGTTGAAAGCAGACTCTGGATACTGATCCAATTCTCCATCGATGATCATATTGAATCCTTTGATGGTGTCTTTGATGTCTACCAATGATCCTTTAAGACCTGTAAACTGCTCAGCAACGTGGAAAGGCTGAGACAAGAATCTCTGAACTTTTCTAGCTCTGTAAACTACCAACTTATCTTCCTCAGAAAGTTCTTCCATACCAAGGATCGCGATGATGTCTTGCAATGCTTTGTATCTCTGAAGAATTTCTTTCACTCTCTGAGCACAGTTATAATGTTCTTCACCAATGATCTCAGGCGCTAAGATTCTAGACGTAGAAGCCAATGGATCTACCGCTGGGTAAATACCTAATGAAGCAATTTTTCTATCCAATACAGTCGTTGCATCCAAGTGAGCAAATGTTGTCGCTGGAGCTGGATCCGTTAAATCATCCGCAGGTACGTAAACCGCTTGTACTGAAGTAATGGAACCATTTTTTGTAGAAGTAATTCTCTCCTGCATCGCACCCATTTCAGATGCCAATGTTGGCTGATAACCTACCGCTGAAGGCATACGTCCAAGAAGTGCAGACACCTCAGAACCAGCCTGTGTAAAACGGAAGATGTTATCTACGAAGAACAATACATCTCTACCTTGTCCTGTTTCGCCACCATCTCTGTAATACTCTGCCAATGTCAAACCAGAAAGTGCTACTCTAGCTCTTGCTCCTGGTGGTTCGTTCATCTGTCCGAAAACGAAAGCTGCTTTAGAATCTTTCATTTCTTCCAGATCAACTTTAGAAAGGTCCCAACCTCCATTTTCCATAGAGTGCATGAACTCGTCTCCGTACTTGATAATGCCAGACTCTAGCATCTCTCTCAAAAGGTCATTTCCTTCTCTTGTTCTTTCTCCTACTCCTGCGAATACGGAAAGACCACCGTGACCTTTTGCGATATTATTAATTAATTCCTGGATCAATACTGTTTTTCCAACACCTGCTCCACCAAACAATCCAATTTTACCTCCTTTTGCATAAGGCTCGATAAGGTCGATTACTTTGATACCTGTGAAAAGAACTTCTGCTGAAGTCGTCAACTGGTCAAATTTTGGTGCTGGTCTGTGGATTGGCAAACCTCCTTCTTTGGACAAGTTTTGAAGTCCGTCGATCGCGTCACCTACCACATTGAAAAGACGTCCATTTACGCCGTCTCCTACTGGCATTGTGATCTGCTGACCTGTTCCAAGAACTTCCTGTCCTCTTTGAAGACCGTCTGTAGCATCCATTGCGATACATCTTACAACGTCCTCGCCAATGTGCTGTTCAACCTCCAAAACAACTTTTTCTCCGTTGCTTTTGATGATTTCCAGAGCGTCATATATGTTTGGTAATTGTTCAACTTCATTAAAGACCACATCGATAACTGGTCCAATAATTTGTGAAATTTTTCCTTTAATTTGGTTTGCCATTACTAAATTTTTACTTGTGCGCAAAGATAATAAAACTTTGTATATCTGCATTGTCAGAAAAAAAGATTTTTATCATATTTGCATAACAATTGACAACACCATTTTTAGGTGTATTTTTAGCCGGACAAAACGCATCACTTTTTGTCAAAAAATTTCAGCATTTGAAAATCATTACGGATTTCAACGATTATCACTCCAAAACCCTACTGGCATTATCATTAGGAATGTTTGACGGCGTTCATCTTGGGCATTTATCTATTATTAATACGTTGAATGAGATCGCCAAAAATGAAGAGTTGGAATCAGCTATTCTAAGTTTCTGGCCACATCCAAGAAAATTCCTGAATCCGAATGATGATGTAAAAATGCTCAATACACTGGAAGAAAAGCTGGGATTGCTTGAAAGAAGTGGAATCCAGAATATTTTCCTTAAAACTTTTGATGAAGAGTTCAGAAATCTGACGGGAATCGAATTCTGTGAACAGGTTTTGGTTGACAAACTGAATGTAAAGCACATCATCATCGGTCACGACCATACTTTTGGAAAGAACAAAAGCGGAAATTTTGAGTTATTGAAATCTCTATCCAGCGAACTCGACTTTAAAGTCAATCAATTGGAAGCAGTCCAACAGAATGATTTGAACATTAGTTCTACAAAGATCAGAATTGCTTTATCAGAAGGCAGAATCAAGGATGCGAACGAAATGTTGGGTTATAATTATCCTTTAACTGGAAACGTAATTCACGGGAAAAAACTGGGAAGAACAATTGGTTATCCAACGGCGAATATAGATGTTCCGATTAACAAACTGCTACCGAAAAGTGGCGCTTACATCGTAGAAGTTTGGATTGACAAGACTTTCTACAAAGGAATGTTGAGCATCGGAACGAATCCTACAGTTGATAATGAAAATCAAACTTTGCATACGGAAGTTTATATTCTGGATTTCGACCAAAATATCTATGATAAAGAGATCACTGTAAAATTCAGGGATTATCTTCACGACGAAATCGAATTCGAAGGTTTGGAGAAACTTATTGAAAAATTGGATCTGGATAAAAGATTGACCGAGGAATTTCAGTTTTAATATCGTATCAAAAAATATTATATCCCAACACTATAGAGTTATAATTGAATTTTGTTAGCCAATTAGCGTAGTCACTAGTTATGTTTCTTTTCGTATTAATTCTCGCCTCCACAGAAAGTCTTTTATAGTTATAACCGACTCCAAAAGCAAAAGAAGCACCTCTAGAAGACACGTCCAATTTCGTTTCAGAACTGTAATTTTCAAGAAATTGGTAAATGATTTCAACTTCAGAATCCTTTTTGAATGTACTACTCATTAGCAATTGACCATTTACAAATAATTTGGAGTTATCATTAATGAAAAAATAATGTCTCATCCCCAATGCTAAATCCAAGGTGGAATATTTTACAGTAGATGTGTAAGACTGATAGCTTGCAGTACCTTTATAATTCATAAAAGTTGGTTCGAAAATAAGTCCCCATTTATTTTTATTGAAAGGAAGAATCCACTCCAACTCCATTCCGATTCTGAAGCCCACTTTTGTTCCATAATCTAATTTTGAAAAAATAAGAAACTGGTCTTCACTCACATTTACATTAGAAAAGGTAACTCCTGGTCTTACTCTCAGATTCAGTTTTCCCTTGCTGCTTTCTAAAATAATATCGTTATACTGATTAAAAATTTTGGTTAAGTCTTGGGATGAATAATTGGAATGCTTTAATTTTTTAGCGACCTCTGGATTGTCAGCCATCGCCATTTCTAATTGCTTCTTATAGTGGGAATTAGTGATCATCATAGTTTGATCATTTTCTCCATAGTATCTCTTGTACTCAAGTTCAGTTATTTCATTTCCCGCTTTCGAATAGAAGTATCTCACAACATCTTTGTCACGGTAAGAATATAGATTCATTTTTCCAGAAACCAATTCATATAAAAATACTTCTTTCTGCCTGTATTCCGGGTTTTTGTTGAGAGAAAGTTTTGATAATTCATCGGTAGAATAATCAATATTACCCTTGTATCTCACAAGTTTTTTGTAACCGTCCACGCCAAATTCTTTCACATTTGAAGTATTCCCGACAACCTCTTGAGAATTCTCTGAATCTTTAAATGTAAATTCTGAAGGATTATTCAGCCAGTCACCATTTTTAATTAAGACCTCGTGTCTTGAATTTTCGTTATCAATGTAGTAAGCTTTTTCGAATTTTATTTGAGCCAGAGAAAATTGACTCAACAATAGAAGACTTAGAGATAAAATTAATTTCATAGATATATTAGTTTCGATAAATATATTACATTTATTAATTTTCACCAATATTAATTTCATCTTTAATTTTCTTAGTCAAAGATTTGAAGACCAAATCGTAAGAATGGTCAATCAATTTAAAAATCAAATCCTGCTTTAATCCTTCACAAACCACTGAATTCCAATGTGTTTTATTCATATGGTAAGCACCGTTGATCTGAGAAAATTCTTCCCGTAACTCCTCGCTCCATTCAGGATCAGCTTTGGCAGAGAATGTTGCCGGCTGTTGTTCCAAGGAAATCAAAAGAAACATCTTCCCACCAACTTTGAAGACCAAGGTTTCCAGGTCAAATGGAAAACTTTCCGTCACTGCTTTTTTACTTAAGCAATATTCGCGGATTTCCTCAGCTTCCATAATGCTTTAAAACTTAAAAGTATTTTTCGGCAGCTCCTTGTTGACCTCTATCTTATTGATTGTCATCACGTAATCGCTATCTTTCTTAGGTGAAGACGATTCGATTCTGTAAGGCATTAATAATTGTCCTACTTTTTTATAATCAGAATAGGTCAGGATCTCATCCTTTTTGATCTCACGAAACAACATATAATTTCTGACATCGAAGTAATAAATTGTTTTGTTGACATTCTTCGTCAATTCGACCTTGAAATAAAGTTGATCGTTAATTTTTTCTTTCCCTAGAAATTTAGCTTCAAAACCTTTGTTTTCCCAATCGATAAAATCGTTGTCGAAGTTTTCGGGAATGTAATCATTGTATTGCTGAAGCTTGTTTTGCGCATAATTCATCGCATATCCATTCTTGCCATCATAACCTTCAACGGGCGTTTCTTTTCCGCCAACAACCATTGCAGTTTTGCTGAGATTGGGACGTTGTTGATAGATTTTAATAGGATATTCGTCATTCACGCCAAGTGTAACTCTTCCTTGGATTTGAACCGTGTTCAGAAGTTTCCAATTGGTAAGGCCACCAGAATTCTCGATGTTTTTGTCGATGATCTCTGTAGCTGTTTGGGCAGAAATGAAAATGGAAAATATAATGGAGAATATGAGAATTATTTTTTTCATTCAGAATTTTTAAGAATCCAAAGATAGGATTTTTATTAAGTTCTCGATTCTGTGGAAATATTAAAAAGTGCTAAAAAAGATATTAATCAGTTAGAGTAGCATTTTTGCTTTTTCCAGATCCTCCGGCGTATCGATTCCAATTCCTACAAAATCAGTTTCTACCAGCCTAATTTTCATTCCATTTTCCAAATAGCGCAATTGCTCTAATTTTTCCGAAATTTCCATAGGTGTCATTTCCAAAGACGAAAACTTAAGCAAAGCTTCTTTCCTAAAAGCATAGACGCCAATATGTTTGTAATACTTGACATTGTACGACAATTCGCGATGAAAAGGAATCACAGAACGGCTGAAATACAAGGCAAACCCATTAATATCCGTGATGACTTTCACATTATTAGGATTCTGAATTTCATCAGATTCTTTCAATTGAATTTTCAATGAAGCCAATGAAATCTCTTTCTTTTCGTCCTTGGCAAAAACATCAATCAATTGCTTTAAAGGTTCTTTCTTAAGAAAAGGTTCATCGCCCTGAACATTGATGACAATATCACAATCGATGTTTCGAACAGCTTCGGCAATTCTATCACTTCCTGTTTCGTGTTCGCCTGTCATTACGGCTTTTCCGCCATTTTTGGAAATTTCATCAAAGATAATTTCGGAATCTGTAGCCACGAAGACTTCATCAAACAAACCAGTCTCTACAACATTCTGATACGTTGTTGTAATAATAGTTCTATTACCCAAAATTTCCATCATTTTGCCAGGAAATCTGGTGGAATTGTAACGGGCAGGAATGACTGCGATAACTTTCATTATTTGTACTGTTTTATAATTTGTTCCAATCTATCATCAGGCTCAAAATCGAGAACGTCAATTAATTTTACTTTTTTAAAATCTTTATGAAAGGTATTGATGACGACATTCCAATTTTCAGGAACGACCGCGGAAGGCACTTTTAAACATAGCTTTTCATCAGCATCAAACCAAGCATTTCCAATCTTTTGACAATCCGAATAATTCCTAAAATCCCGCCAGCTTTTTGACAAATCGGAGGATTCAACCGTTTGAATTTCTGTATTGATAGGAATTTTGATGACCATAATCCTAAAGTCCTTATTGAATCCCAATCCTTTGCGATGCGCAAGTGTTTCCAGATAGGCAAGAGAAATACTCTCGGCTGTGTAAAGTACTTTTTTACCTTCGTGGTTCCATCTTCCTTCCAAGCCACTCGCAAAGAGAGAGTCCGCATATCTTTTGTGGACAATTCTGTAAACGAGCATTATACAGGATAACCTTGGGCTAGTTTTTCTATCTCTTCGTAGATCAGATCTACACCTCCAGAAGTGGAAATAAAATCTATCGGCTTATCACTGGAATTCCAAAAAGGACGGTTCATCCATAGGGTAAACTCATCCAAATTTCCAAAGATCTCCTTTCCAAAACTATAAAGATTGATCAATTTTAATAGATGCTCGCTGTAGATCGGGTCTAGTCCTTTTTCCTGATCTCTGTAATTGCTGATGGTCCTTGGAGAAAGATTGATGACAGATGCCAAAGCTTTCTCTGGCATCTTGATGGCATCAGCAAGTGAATAGAATACGTCTGTTTTCAAGCCTTCTCTTGCTTTTTTCAACAGTTTGTAGTCATCTTTTATTGCAAATCTATTGAACACAGAAGTGACTGCTCCGTAAGCGGCTACTGGCTCTTCTACTCTATTTTTGTTGGAATCGCGTTGTTCTTTATTTGTTGCCATTTCTTTTTCCTTTCCACAAAGATAGAAATTTTTCCAAGTCAAAAACGAATTTTTTCCAATTATTTCAAATTTTCAAGCGCTTTTTTCAATTTAGGAAGGCAATCTTTGATATCATCTAGCGAACAACCGCCTATTGATGCTCTAAACCAAGGTACAGATTTGTCATTTCCAAATGCGGAGAACGGAACCAAAGCCATTCCTGCATTATTGATCAAATAGAAAACAAGATCTGTAGAATTTTCGATTAATTTACCGTCTGGCGCAGTTTTCCCGAGGTAATCCAATTTGATTGTCAAATAAAGTGCGCCCATTGGTGAAATGCTTTCAACTGCAAAACCATTATTTTTCAATTCCTGAATTCCCGCGTGAAGTTCTTTCAAACTGTTGTTAAGTTTTCCTTTATAATCTTCTAAGAAATTGTCAACAGCAGAATCATCAGCTAAAAATTCAGCAACAGCTTCCTGCTCTGGTTTCGGTGCCCAAGCACCTACGTGAGTTAGCAAAGCTTTCATTTTGTCAATCACCAAACTTGGTCCGAATCCCCAACCAACTCGAACGCCAGTCGCTGCAAAGCATTTAGACGTTCCGTCCACATAGATCGTGTAATCTTTCATTTCTGGGAAAAGACTTACCGGATCGTGATGATCTGAACCAAATGTCAGCATCGCATAGATTTGATCGTACATCAAATAAAGCGGTTTTTCGTCCTCACCTCTTTTTTTATTTTCTTCTAAAACCAATTCACAGATGTCAGACAACTGTTCTTTTGTGAACATTGTTCCAGTCGGATTCAGTGGAGAACAAAGACAAAGTAGAACTGCACCTTCCAAATGTGGTCTCAAATCGTCGGCTGTTGGCAAGAAATTATTGGATTCCTGCGTTTGGACTTCAACTGCATTGGCACTCGTCAAATAAGCATAATGGTTGTTGTTCCAAGAAGGAATCGGGTAGATCACTTTGTCACCTTCGTCCACAATTGTTTTGAAAACGGCGTATATCAAAGGTCTTGAACCAGCTGTAATCAAAATATCATTGGCAGAATAATCCAGATTCCAACGTTTTTTAAGATCATTACTCACGGAAGCTCTCAGAGATTGCAAACCGTTTGCTGGTGGGTAATTGGTAAGATTATTCTTATAAGCTTTCTGGATTCCGTCTTTCAACTCCTGAGGAATTGGATAAATGTTGGAATTAAGGTCGCCAATAGTTAGGTTTGAGATTTGTGCACCTTTCGCTTTCAGGTCATTCACTTCATTTCCGATTTTGATAATCTCTGAACCAATGAGGTTAGATGCGAGTTTTGATACTTTCACTTTATTGATTTTAGATGTTATTATTCAGACTTAGGATCTGATTTTATTCTTTTTATAGTTTTACAAAGGTCTTAAATGTAGCTGAGTAATTCAACTTACATCAAAAAAAAGTTCCCAAAAATTAAATGACTTTAACAATTGAGAACTTTTCCATTAAAATATTTTAGATAATATTTAATTCAAATAAAATTTTCAATTACAGGTTGAGATCCTGTTTTACTTTATTGATCTTCTCTTCCAACTTAGGAAGCTTTTCTACGAAATCTTGCTCAGAAGTTATAGAATCTTTCACAGAAACATAGAATTTGATCTTCGGCTCAGTTCCGGAAGGACGCACGCAAACCTTGGTTCCATCTTGGGTATAATAGATCAAAACGTTAGATTTTGGAATATCATCCATCACCTTTTTCTCGTTTTTGGAAACCACAAAACAAGTTTGCTCTTTGAAATCTTTTACTTCTTCCACAGGAGAACCAGCGATTTCTTTTGGAGGATTTTCGCGGAAGTTCTTCATCATTTCCTGGATCTCTTCTGCACCACTTCTTCCCTTTCTCACTACGTTGATCAAGCCTTCATAGTAGAATCCAACTTCTTTGTAGATATCAATCATATATTGATAAACTGTCGTTCCATTGGCTTTACACCAAGCAGCGATCTCACAAGCTGTCAAGATAGAACCGCAAGAATCCTTGTCTCTCACGAAATCTCCGGTCATAAATCCGAAACTCTCTTCGCCACCGCAAATGAACTTTTCCTGACCTTCAAAATCACGGATCATTTTCCCGATCCATTTGAAACCGGTCAATCCAACTTTGCAGTCAACACCGAATTTCTCTGCAACATCAAAGAAAATATCAGACGTCACAATCGTAGAACCAATGAATTCTTTTCCGGTAATTTTCCCCGCTTTTTTCCATTGATCTAATATATAATAAGTAAGAATTGTATTACATTGATTTCCATTCAACAATTGGATTTCGCCTTCAAGATTTCTCACTGCAATTCCCAATCTGTCGCCATCTGGATCTGTTCCGATCACGATATCAGCATTGGTAATTTCCGCAAGGTCCATCGCCATAGAAAGTGCTGCTGGCTCTTCTGGATTTGGGGAAGCAACAGTTGGAAAGTTTCCGCTTGGAATCATTTGTTCCTGCACCAGATCCACTTTTGTAAATCCAGCTTTTTTAAGTGCTTTTGGAACAGTTGTGTAGGTTGTTCCGTGGATGGATGTGAAAACGATATTCAAATTATCCCTACCAACATTCTGATAAAGAGAGTTTTCCATACAAGCATCAACGTAAACATCATCCTGATCATCGCCAATCCATTCTATCAAATCATCGTTTCCATCAAACTTGATATTTTCGAATTTGGTTGCATAAACTTCTCTGATGATATTTTCGTCATCTGGCGGAACGATTTGCGCACCGTCATTCCAATAAACCTTATAACCATTATATTCAGGTGGATTATGAGAAGCCGTCAAAACGATTCCAGCGTTACATTTTTTATCACGAACGGTGAAGGACAATTCCGGCGTTGGACGGTGATCTTTGAACAACAAAACCTTGATTCCGTTAGCCGTCAAAACATCAGCCACCACTTTCCCGAATTCCTTAGAATTATGTCTCACATCATAAGCAATCGCCACTTTGATTTCCTCGCCGGAAAATTGCTGATGAAGATAGTTGGCTAGACCTTGAGTCGCTTGTCCTAATGTATATTTATTAAGACGATTGGTCCCAACGCCCATTATGCCGCGCATTCCGCCAGTTCCGAATTCTAATTCTCTGTAGAAAGAATCTTCCAGATCTGGAGATTCGGAATCGATCAAAGTTTGAACTTTTTTTCTGGTTTCTTCGTCAAATGTTTCGGAAAGCCAAAGTTTTGCTTTATCTAAAGTTGGTGTTGTATCTGACATTTATTTTTTAGTTTGTAGTTTATTTAATTAATTTTCTTATTCTCGATGGTCGCTTTCTCAGTGACTTTCAATTTTTTCGAAGGATTTCCGTAATAAATCAATTTTGAAGTATTTCCGATTTTACCTTTGATTTCCTCATCCACATTCAGTTCTGCATAATTTCCGTTTTGGGACTCGATTTCCAAATCTTTGATGTACCAATACGGTGAAATAATGCTCGCTGTATCTCTGATGTTAATTTTTGCTAAAGTTGTTTTTCCCAACAAGTTAGCTCTACTTTTATTCAACATTTCGATGGTCGACTTTTCTGAAATCACTGAACCTATAAATTTAGCATTATCTTTCAAATGAAGTGAAAAATTTTCAACTTTCATCTGGCTGGAGATATTAAGTTCCACTGAATCAGATATTTTAATATCATCAAAAGGATTTTTTCCGTAGATAGTAATATTATAAAAGTCAACTTTATCTGTTGCACTTTTCTCCGTAATAGATAAGTTTTTGTCTTTAACTTCGATTTTCAGATTTTCGAAAACGTTTGGATAAGTTTCCACATTCACGAAATTGTGTGGACTTTGAATATAAAACACTCGGAATTTCCCTTTCAAATCAAGTTTTGAAAACTCGGCCAATTCAACATCTTTCGATTGAATCTCACCTTTTGGTGTTACTTTTCCGCAGGAAACGATTGCTATTATCGAAAATAAATATATTAGTTTTCTCATTTAATAAAATCTTTACCAATTAACTTTTTAATTTGGTTATAAATGTCAGGATTATTAATCTCTTGCCAATTAAATTTAAAATATTTTGTTCTGTCGAAACTATCATTTTTTCTTGAATAAATCCAAACAAAATCTTTATCGCAAATTACGATTTTTTGTGCTTCTAATCGTAATGCATAAGAATGAGCTTGTTGAAAAGTATCTTCTAATTCTCTATTGTTTTTAATAATGAATTTTGTTTCCAAAAGCATTTTTGCTTTTTCATAGCCTTTGTTTTTATCCGCAAAGAAAACGTAATCTGGATAATTCCGTTCTCCTCTTCCCATTCTTACAGAGAATTGGCGAAGCCAGTCGTTTTCTGAAAAATTGAGTTGTTCAAGGAATGGTTCAACAATTTTAATCTCTACATCCCTTTCATTTATGCAATCAAAGTTTAATTTAAAATCAACAATAGAAAACTTAGGTAATCTAGATATATCTTCACCTTTTTCTTCTAATAAATATAAAATCCTTTTATAATCTTCATTATTAATTTGAGTTCCATTTACACCTTGAAGATTTTTTTTAACGATTGGAAGATTTTTTAAATGTTCGTCAGCTTTAATCTGAGAAATATGAATTGCTTCAACTTTTTTTATATGGCCTAAAGTTATACTTCCATAATAATGAAAAAATGGGTCTCTGACACCATCATTAAGCGCCCTGCAAACAAATTCAATATTACTTTTTGGAGAAAGGCAATACATTACGATTATATCTCCTCTTTTTGTATCCTCATTTCCTTGCCAAAAATAAGTCGTATATGAAGTCGCTTTTAATAAATATGGATAATCTTCCTTTGCTCCTCCACAAAGCCAAATATTAGTAGGCTCTGGTAAATTTTCGACTTCTTTAAAACCAATATATTTTGGAGCGAAATCATACAGAAATGAGGAAAACTCAAATCCATCTATATCATTATTTTGTCTGAATTCAAAGAAAACATTACATAATTTTAAGTAATAATTGAGCCTTTCTTTTTTATTATTTTTTAGTGGAACTTTAGGAATATTAATATTGAATGTATCACATATTTTTTGAAATTTTGCAAACTCTAATTTGAAAAAATAAGGAAAAAAATAATCCGGAAAAACATCAAATAGATATAAAGAATAAGGTTCAATTACATCTAAAAGGAAATCATAATCTTCTTTTTCAAAATAAGAAAATTCGCCTTCCTCATCTTCCAGAATCAAACCATTTTCTATGAAATAATTGAATAAGTTTTTAGCATTTTCAGTGATGCCATTTTTCTCATCAAATTCAAATTCACATTGCGAGAAGACATTTAAAGTATGATTATAATATTCTAAATCTTTGTTCTTTTTATCAATAAATCTTGATAGGATTTCATTAAAATCTCCATCTTTGAAAAAAGATATTAACTCTTGCCCCTCCTTACTTTCTTTATAATTATTCCAAATGAATTTGTTTAATTCCATAAAATTTAATTGAGATTGATCCGTGTAATTATCTCGTTTAAATTAATTCCTCAATATGATAATTCTTATGTTCCCGATTTGTTCTGATAATCAATTCACCTAAGAATCCAGCAACGAAAAGCAAACTTCCCATTATCATCATCGTCAAAGCAATGAAAAACCAAGGATTATCCGCAATTAGATTTCCGTAAACTTTGAAGATATAAACATCAATAAGCTTTGAAATTCCCAACCAAATGGCTGACAAAAATCCAATGATAAACATCAAAGTTCCCGCTGCGCCAAAGAAATGCATCGGTCTTCCGCCAAATCTGCTAACGAACCAAAGTGTCACCAAATCCAAAAATCCGCGAACAAATCTTTCCGTCCCAAATTTCGAAGTTCCATAAGGTCTTGCCTGGTGCTGAACCGGTTTTTCCGTAATATTTCTGAAACCTGCATTGGCCGCCAAAACTGGAATATATCTGTGCATATCGCCGTAAACATCGATGGATTTCACTACTTGTTTTTTGTAGGCTTTCAGTCCGCAATTGAAATCGTGAAGCGAAACGCCGGACACTTTTCTAGCTGCAGAATTGAATAATTTTGACGGAATATTTTTGGTCATCACATTATCAAAACGTTTCTTTTTCCAACCGGAAACGATGTCGTAATTTCCTACTTTTACCATTTCGTAAAGTTCAGGAATTTCTTCCGGAAAGTCCTGTAAATCAGCGTCCATCGTGATAATAACATCACCATTTACCTTTTCGAAAGCAGCGTGAAGTGCTTGTGATTTTCCGTAGTTTTTGGAGAATTTAATCCCGTGGATTTGCGGATGCTGGATTTTCAGATTTTCGATGATGGACCAAGAGAGGTCGGTGCTTCCGTCATCTATGAACCAAACTTCGTAAGACAGCTTGTTGGCCTGACAAACGGTGTCAATCCTGGTGAACAGCTCTTCCAGAGAGTCTTGCTCGTTGAGTAATGGGATGATTATTGAGAGATTCATTGATAAAAAGGGTAGATTTTAAAAGGTCAAAGATATTTCTTTTGAATGAGATTTAAAGCTTCGTCTGGTGCAAAAACAGGAATTTCGGATGTGGAAAAATCTTTCAAATCTCTTGTTATAATGCCCTCCAAGTTTTCGATGTGATGAGCACAAAATATTTGTACAGCATCTTCATAATCTTTGTGCTTAGATTTTAGAGCTTTCTGCAAAATAGATTTCGTGACAGAAACAACTTCTATTAGGTCAAGAATTTCAGATAAACTTTTCCTTACTTTATCTTCTGCAAACGCTTTTTTCAAAATATAATGAGAAGTTAAAATAGATTGAGAAGATGCAAAAAGTGTTATTTGATTATTGTAGGCCAAATTAAAAATAGCATTAGCATTTTCGGCAAAAGGTTCTCTGCCAGATAAAAAATCGAGAATCAAATTTGTGTCAATAAAGTACTTCATTACAGTTTGTATTTTTCTCTGTAATAGTCATCAAGAGCTTTATCATAATCAACATCCTCTGGCATTTTCAAACTTCCTGCCAATTTTTTTATTTTTGGAGAGAGTTCACGATCTTCTTTTGGACTCTCTACCAAAGTTTCCAAATACTTTTGCACCATCTCAGAAAGACTTCTCTGAGTACCTTTGGCGTATTTTTTTGCTTTTTCAATAACTGACTTTTCTACAGTCAAGGTAAGTTTGGTCGTCATTACGTATTGTTTTAGTAAAGATACGTATAAATTACAAATGATTAATTATAATTTAATAAGTGATTTTTCAAAAAACACAAATCTTCTACTCGTAGCGTTTTTTGTTCTTCAAAAACCCTGCGATGATAATAGACAAAAGTAGATAAAATAGTAAAAAGCCACCAAAAACTGCGGACATAAATTTGAAAGAAAAATAATTCCTGTTTTCCTTCAACGCTGCTTCCCTAGCCAGTTTTGCGCCGGTGTAATTTTCTTCCAGGTCTTTTACTTTAGTGCGGTCTTTTTGATTGGCCGCTTCCACTTTCAATTTAGCGTAAGATTCATCCAAATTGTCAAGTTCGGTCTGAATATACTGGTGATTGAGCAAATCCCGTGCGTCTGTATCTACATAATTTAGGAATGCAAAAATGGAAAACATCGACAAAACACCGCCCGTGAAAAGTGTTAAAAACGTTTGTTTAAAAGCTTGAGGATAAGTAATTAACGTACCAACTCTTAACCAATAGGTTGAAGCAAAACCAGCCAAGACATACAAGAACGTCATCCCAAAGGCATTGACCTGCATTGTGGTCTCAAAATAGTTGGCGTTTGCGAAGAAATAGTACACAATGAAGAATGCCAACATTGTGAGCGCGTATAAAATAAAACCTATTGTTACAGGGGTTTTTGTCATAATTTTTTAATTTTTGATAAAAGAGATAAATATTTCAAACTGACTATCAACAATCTAGAGTCGTCATCATTTCTTTTCTCTCTTTTCCTTTTTCTTTTTTCTTAATTTTTCTATCTTTGCACCGGCAAGTCCTAAACAACCAGCTCCTGAGAATCCTCCAGGGTGGGAACGCAGCAAAGGTAATTGGTCGTAGCGGTGTGATTTAGGTAGCTTGCCATTTTTTATTTTTTAAAGTTAAGAGATTAAGACAGTTTCAAATTTGAACTACTTAATCTCTTAATTTTTTTTGTTTAGAACTCAAATTCCTGTCCTAATTCTGGTAATGTAAATTCGATATTCTTATCAGAGAAATGCTTTTTAGCTTCTTCGTGATTGATTTCGATTGGTGGGAAAGTATCGAAATGACAGCCAATCACTTTTGGTGTTTTCAATAGTTCTGATGCTGCGAAAGCCGCTTTTCTAGGACACATCGTGTAATGTTTTCCAACTGGTAGAATCGACAAATCCAATTTCCCGAAAACCTGCGGAAACAAACTCATCTCAGCCGTCACGCCCGTGTCTCCAGCCAAATAAAGGTTTCTACCGTCAGCAAATCTGAAAATATAGCCAGAAGCCAATCCGCCGTAAGAACCGTCCGGAAAAGAGCTCGTGTGTAAGGCAGGAACCATAGAAATCTTCAAATCTTCAATCTTGGCAGAACCACCGAAGTTGATATCGATATTATTTGTGTGCTTGAAATAACCACAAATCTCCGGCTGACCAATTACGGTTGCATCCGGATGATTTTCTAACACCTCTTTCACGTCCGCGATATGGTCGCCGTGTGCGTGCGTAATTAACACATAATCAATTTTTTGAGCGGTGATGTCAAATCCTGATTTCTCTTTCTGATAATTGTAGAAAGGGTCCGCAAGAATAGTTTTTCCGTTGTATGTGAACAAAAAACAGTTTTGTCCGAGGAATTTTATTTTCATTTTTTTTAGATTTATTAATTAAAATAATTAAGGCCAAAAGCCGTCAAAACCGCCATCAGGAAAGTTAGGATTCCGACCTGTTTCAGAAATGGATCCAATAATTTTGGTTCGTTGACAGCCATTATGCTTCTCCTTAATTTGATGAATGGGAAAATCAAAATCATCACGATAAATGGATAATATTTCCCTTGTGCTTGAAAGCCGTTGTACATCAAAAAAGCCAACATCAAAAGAATAGGTAATTGCAATAAGATGATTTCGTAAATCATTGCATTTTTGTAACCTAGCTTCAAAGCAAACGTTTTTTTACCTGATAACTCATCATTGACAATGTCTCTCATATTATTCAGGTTAAGAACCGCCATACTCAACATTCCAACTGCAATTGCAGGAAATAAGACGTCCCAACTGAAAGATTTAGTAAACAGAAAATAACTCCCACAAACCGAAACCAATCCGAAAAATATGAACACGAAAATATCGCCCAAACCTAAATAGCCGTAAGGTTTTTTCCCAACCGTATATCCAATTGCTGCCAAAATCGAGGCAATTCCCAATCCGATGAAAATCCAAAACTCTCTGGTGTAAGCCGGATAGAAAGCGACATACAATAAGGCAACTGTTGCTACAAAAGATAAAATCGAAAGTAGAATCACCGCATTTCTCATTTGAGTTGCTGTGATTTTTCCTGATGCCACTGCTCTTTGCTCGGCTTCTCCTATCCTATTTTTGTCTGTTCCTTTCACGCCATCGCCGTAATCGTTGGCAAAGTTGGAAAGGACCTGATATAATAAAGTCACGAGAAGTGCCAAAGCAAAAATCCGCCAGTCCCAAAATCCACCTTCCTGGGAAATCCTCCATTTTGCAATGAAAGCTCCCATAATAATTCCACTCATAGAAAGTGGTAAAGTTCTAAGCCTCGCAGCTTGTATCCAATATTTCATTTATTTTTTTGTAAAAAGTAAAATGTATGATGTACAATGTAATTTTTTTTTAATAAGATTAATACTTTTTACTTTGTACTTTTGACATATTACAGTATTAAGATATCCACTGGTCGTCACCAAAGTTTGGTTTGCGTTTTTCCAAGAAAGCATTTCTACCCTCTTTCGCTTCCTCTGTCATATAGGCTAAACGGGTTGCTTCTCCTGCGAAAATCTGCTGTCCAACCATTCCGTCGTCTGTTAGATTCATTGCGAATTTCAGCATTCTGATGGAAGTTGGCGATTTTGCAAGGATTTCTTGCGCCCATTCGTAAGCGGTGTCTTCCAATTCTGCGTGAGGAATTACGGCGTTTACCATTCCCATCTCTTCTGCTTCTTTAGCTGAATAATTTCTTCCTAAAAAGAATATTTCTCTAGCTTTTTTCTGACCTACCATTTTTGCCAAATATGCAGAACCATAACCACCGTCGAAACTCGTAACGTCCGCATCGGTCTGTTTGAAAATCGCGTGTTCCTCACTTGCCAAAGTCAAATCGCAAACCACGTGAAGTGAATGTCCACCACCAACTGCCCAACCGTTTACCACAGCAATCACCGCTTTTGGCATAAAACGAATCAGACGTTGAACTTCCAGAATATTAAGGCGATGTCTTCCATCTTCTCCCACGTAACCCTGATGGCCACGGGCTTTTTGGTCGCCGCCGCTGCAGAATGCGTGACCGCCGTCTTTTGGACTTGGACCTTCGCCTGTCAACAGCACAACGCCGATGGACGAATCCTCGTAAGCATCGTAGAATGCGTCGTAAAGTTCTGAGGTTGTTTTTGGTCGGAAAGCGTTTCTGACTTCTGGTCTGTTGATAGCGATTCTTGCAACGCCATTTGATTTTTTATAGGTAATATCTTCGTATTCTTTGACGATTTTCCAGTCTGCCATTTTTTGAAAATTTAGAGTGTAAATATAAGCAGAATTGGTGGTGTTTCAAAGGAATTATCTTGCAGTTTGACAATTGCCAAAGCTTCCTCTTTGGGAACATTTTCTAACTGTGACAAATCGTGAATCTTGCGCCAGCGCGTAAGGGATAGCAGCGGATATCCTTTTTTCGGTGAGGGGAAAGCGTTGGCGAAAAAAGATAGTAGCGGATAGCCCGGTCTCTTTGTTTTGCTTTGCTGAAAATGTCTTTCGATAAACTAAACGTGAAAGCAAAACAAAGAGATACGCCCAAAGAAAAAAGCCTCAGAAAAATCTGAAGCTTGTATTAAAATTGTTGCCACAAACCTAAAGGGAGCAATTTTTTATCACTCTACGACCTTGATAGCGCTAGCTAAAAATCTGGTTTCGGTTTTTGGTTCTGTGATCGCATCTATCTCGGCCTGAGATTTTTTAGCGTCCTCGGCATAATGTTGCAATTCTTTTACTGAAGTGGTTTTGCTCTCTGCGCTGCCTTCCAAAATCACGGTTTTACCCTCCAAAGCGGTCGGAACGAAGAAGGCATAATCTTTCATCTTCACGAAGAATGTTTCGCCGGAATCTGTTGCCAAGCTTATCCAACAGCCTTTCTTAGGGCAAACGCCGGTTACTTTTCCTTTGACAGAAGTTTTGGCGATTTTGGGTGTTGCTTTTAATTCTTTATTGAGTTCGTCTGGAGAAATGGCTTTCTTAACAGCTTTTGCGGAAACATCCTGGCCGTAATATTCGCCAACTTTCGCTTCGCCTGCTGGCGGACCGGATTGTGCGAATGCTGAAACGGATAATCCTATCAATACGAATGCAAACAATATATTTTTCATACTTTAATATTTATTTTTTTAATGTTGTAAATTTAGAAAATTATTTAGAATGAGAAAAAATAATTTTTTGATGTAATGAAATCGAGTTTTCAAGTGTCTTAGTTATATAAAATCAGAAACTATAAAAAATTATACTTATGAAAATACAACTTTTAACTCTGGTCCTTTTGGCTTCTGCTGCAAATTTTTCTTGTGTACAATCCAAAAGTGACAATTCCAACGGAAACGATGCGATGTTTTCTAACTTGATATCTGACTCCGGAAAAGGTGAAGTGATTGAGAAAACTTACGACATTAATTTTGATGAATTGGAAATCTCGACTTCTCTTAATGCGGAAGTCTTCAAATCTAACAATGAGAAAATCATTGTTTATGCACCTTCTGACCTGATGAAATATGTTGTCGTGAAACAAAACGGCGGAAAAGTACAAGTGAAAATCCAATCGGAGTCTATGAAAAGTATTTCTACAGATCGAATCAAAATTAAAGTTTATGCTAAAGATTTTGACCATTTGGCAGCCAATTCCAGCGGAAGCATCTCTTTGAAAGACAACTTCAGTTTCTCTGATCTTGATGTGAAAGTTTCCAGCTCTGGAACCATAAAAGGAAATATCAATGGCGGAAATATCAATATCCAAGCGTCAAGCAGCGGAAATTACGAAGGCGAGGTCAATGCGAAAAGTTTGAATATGCAAAGCTCATCTTCCGGCGGAATCGACATCAAAGGAAAATCTGAAAGTGTGAACATCCAAGCGTCATCTTCTGGTGATGTGGACGCGGAAAACTTCACGACAGAAAGTGCTGTTTTAGCAACGTCATCGTCTGCCGACATCACCATTGGCGTGAGTAAAAGTGTTACTGCAAGCGCATCTTCCAGCGGAGATATCCGTGTGATCAAAAGAGGAAGTTTGAATGAGATCACTAAAAACGAAAGTAGTTCTGGATCTATTTCTATCCAGTAATTTTATATTATTTTCTCAAAAAAAAGAGACCCGAAAATTCGGGTCTCTTTTTATATTTAAATCAAATTTCGATTAGTTGAATTTGATAATGCTTTCCATCTTTGCAGTTTCTTCATTTACCAACTCATCATCTACCAAGATCTTTCCAGAATGCTCATCAATGATGATCTTCTTTCTCTGAGCGATCTCCATTTGCTTCTGTGGTGGAATTGTGAAGAAAGAACCTTTTGGCGCTCCTCTTTCCAAACCTACAACTGCAAGACCTGTTGAAGATCCAGTACGGATCCTTTGATAAGAAACCAATAATCTTTGATCGATTTTCTCAGCAAATTCTTTAGATTTTTCCAATAGATAATCTTCTTCTTTTTGAGTTTCAGAAACCAAGTTTTCCAACTCGTTTTTCTTGTGAACCAAGTGGTTGTTTAGCTCATCGATCTTAGCAGTAAGGTCAGCCAAAGTTTCCTTTTTGTGATCGATCTTCCCTCCAAATTCTTTGATTCTTTTTTCAGCCAATTGAATTTCCAATTCCTGGTACTCTACTTCTTTTGCTAAAGTTTCGAATTCTTTGTTATTTCTAACGTTATCTTGCTGCGTTTTATATTTGTCAATCAATACTTGAGCGCTTTTCATAAGATCTTTTTTCTCATTGATCTCTGCATTTTGCTCAGCAATTTCAGATTCGAATTTTTGGGCTCTTTTGTTAAGACCTTCAATTTCTATCTCAAGATCTTCTACTTCAATTGGCAATTCGCCTCTTGTGTTGCGGATCTCATCCAAACGGGAATCAATGATCTGCAAATCGTAAAGTGCTCTTAGTTTTTCTTCAACAGAAATTTCGTTTACTTTTTTATCAGCCATATCTATATAAAATAATTAACAGGATTTGTTTTCTTAGTCGTTTTTGCGATGGCAAATATAGTGAATTTTTCGGACAATATTTCAAATAATTGTTGAGTTACAAATTGTTCCGATTCAAAATGTCCGATATCGCAGATCAGTATTTTATCTTCTGCTGAGAAAAGGTCGTGATATTTCACATCGCCAGTAAGGTAAGCATCACATTTTGAAGCCAATGCAGACTTGATTCCACTTGCTCCACTTCCACCCAAGACGCCAACTTTTCTAATTTTTTTATTAATTAAAGAACTGTGTCTAATGACTTTAAGGTCAAATTTTTCCTTTACAAATTGTAAGAAATCCTTCTCATCCATTTCGGTCTCCAAATCTCCGAATCTGCCCAAACCAGTATAATGATTTTCGTTGTCGAGCGAAATTAATTGATAAGCCACTTCTTCGTAAGGATGATTTTGTTTCATCGCAGAAAGAATTTGGTTTTTCTTAAAATCTTCAAAAATGACTGAGACCAAAACTTCATCTGCGTTTTCTCTTTCGTTATGAATTCCAGTTACTGGATTTGAACCTTGCAACGGACGGAATGTTCCGTTTCCATTAATAGAAAAACTACATTCATCATAAAAACCGATATTTCCCGCACCAGCTTGGAACAAGGCATTTTTCAAATTCTCAGCCGAATCAACCGGAACATAAACTTCCAATTTCTTTAATTGATTTTGTTTCGGCATCAATATTTTTTGATTCTTCAATCCAAGAACTTCGCAGATTTTATAATTAACACCAAAATAATCATTGTCAAAAGCCGTGTGAATCGCATAGATTGCAATTTTGTTTTCCAAAGCTTTCAGGACGGCTTTCTCAACATAATTCTTTCCAGTAATTGATTTTAATCCAGAAAAAATAATCGGATGAAAACAAACCACGAGATTGAAATTCTTTTCAACAGCTTCATCGATAACCAATTCCAAAGCGTCGTGAGCAATCAGAATTCCTGAGATTTCTCTATCTGGATTTCCGCAAATTAATCCCACATTATCAAAATCTTCCGCTTGTTTTATTGGGATCAATTTCTCAAACTCCTTTATAAATTCATTGATTTTCATTAATTTAATTTTTATCTGATAAACAATCGGTCATCAAAAGTGAATTTCTCCACCTTTATGATTTTAACATCTTTAAAATTGACATTTCGAGGATTGATAATATAATTAAATTCCCCTTGAACCGCCGCGGATGGAACTTTCATAGCCAAGAATTTATTTTCCTTAAGAAATTTGTCACCCATTTTTTGTGTAGCGTCCAGATGCGGAAAAGTATTCCAATCCTTAGGAAATCTTTTCGGTTCAAAAACCTCAATATCAGGAATCTCAATATGAACCAAACGAAAATCTTTTGGAATAATGCCAAGCGGAATGTGAACGGCGATTTCAGTAACGCAAAGCGCTATAGATTGTCCTGTGTACAACGTCGCGTTGCCTTTGCTATTCCATCGTCCACCAGCTATTTCAGCACCTTTTCCTGAAAGATCATTGGCGTAGATTTCTTTTGAAAGTCTATAAACTATCATCAAGAATTACGCTAAAATACCGTGCTCCAATCTTGTAAGCTCATCCATTAGAAGAGAGATTCCAAAGTTACTACCAATCAGGTCTTGTGGTTTTGTTTTGCCTAAAGCCAAGTTTTCTGCTTGCAACCAAATCAAAAAGTAATCTGACGAACCAAAAACCTCCTCGCCTCTTTTGTAGAGCATTTCTATTTGCAATATCTTCTCGGATTGCAATGTGTCAAAGGTTTTCTCTTCTTTTTGGTAACGGGACAATGTTTTCCCAGAAATATGAAGAAAACCAGCCCACTCTTGAAAACTGAAAGGGAACTTTTTCACAAGATTATCAAAAAGTTTAAAAGAAATACCGCGTTCTGCAATTTCTATCATTCTGAAGATGCCGCCATCGTCAAAATTCTGATATCCATAGACTGCAACTGGCTCTGATACGGAATGTGTGGTGTTTGTTGTTTTATATTTTTTCATCGCTTTTATTTTTCTACATCACAAATATAAGACTTTTGTCTGTATAAAAAAGACTTTTGTCTAATTTTTTAATTATTTTGAATTGATTTATTTTATTACCTTCAATTTTTAATTTACTAAAATGAAAATCAAACCAGAGTTTGACCTTATTCCGGAGGATGGATGGCGAAAGAAGATATACGAAACAGTTTACCTGTCCCATACAAAAGCAGGGAAAATATTCGATATCTGTTTACTTGTTCTAATTCTCATCAGTACGGCTTTGTTGATGGTGGAAACTATTCCTATTTTCAGATTGGAATATTACAGGGAGTTTTATTACGCAGAATTTTTTATCACTTTAATATTCACGATAGAATATATTTTGAGAATTATTTGCGTAAAGGACCGGGAAGAATATATTTTTAGTCCTTTAGGTATTATTGATTTTCTCTCCATCGTGCCTTTCTACATCAGTTTATTTTTTCCGATTTGGCATTTTGTTGCGATTATTAGAATGTTGAGAATGCTAAGGATTTTTAGGATTTTCAACCTTGCGGATTATATGCACGACGGTCGATTTATAGTTTCCGCACTGAGGCAAAGTTCTCGAAAGATTTACATTTTCCTTTTGTTTATGGTGATTTTCATCATCATGATTGGGTCGCTCATGTATTTGATAGAAGGTGGGAATAATGGCTTTAGTAGCATTCCGCAGAGTGTTTATTGGGCGGTTGTTACAATAACTACAGTAGGTTACGGCGACATCTCTCCTGCTACACCAGTTGGTAAAATGCTTTCAATCGTAGTGATGCTCTGTGGTTACAGCATTATTGCGGTTCCAACAGGAATTGTAACTTCCGAATTTCGCAAACAAAAGAAAAACAATTTTCAGTGTAACCGATGCGGCAACGAAGATAATGATGAGAATGCCCGTTTTTGCAAAATCTGCGGTGAGAAAATTATTTAAATAAAATTAAAAATATATTTCCTTTTCCTTTAAGTTAAATTAATATTATAACACAAATAATTAAAAATAATCTGTTATATTTGACGAATCAAAAATAATACGTAATTATAATAACAAAATAGCTTAAACAGGGCATTATGAAAAAATTTTATTTCATACTTTGGGTTATTCTTTTAAATTGTTTGTACAATTGTTCATCTACCGCATCACTTTCTGACCCTATTCCAAGTACTCTGGATGTAAAGCACCACACCTACAAAACAGTAAATTTCTCAACTTCTGATGGACTGAAAGTTTATGCGGATTTATATTCAGGTAACAACAAACGCGGTCCGCTTATCATACTCTATCACCAAGCTGGTTTCAGCAGAGGTGAATTCAGAAGTATTGCACCAAGATTGGTCGACTTAGGTTTCAATGTATTGGCAGTTGATCTTCGCTCGGGAGATATCTTGAATCAAGTCACTAATCTGACCAAAAAAGAAGCTTTAAAACAAGGAATGTCCACCGCTTTTGAAGACGTAATTCCTGACTTGGAAGCGTCTTTCGATTATGCTAAAAATCAAATTAAATCTAGAAAAATAATTTATTGGGGAAGTTCATACTCAGCGTCGTTGGGATTTTATATGGCAGCTAAGTATCCAAAAGATTATAAAGCACTCATTGCTTACTCTCCAGGGGAATATTTTAAAGTCGAGAATAGAAATATTTCAGAATTCGCAAAGGAAATAAAGATTCCTGTTTATACTTCGTCAGCTAGAAATGAAGAATCTACTTGGAAGCCTATTTATAATTCCATTCAATCTAAAAAGCAATTTTATCTTCCTGCGAAAACCACAGGACATCATGGAACATTAGCTCTATCATCTTTCTATGACGATAGCGAAGAAAACTGGCAAGCAATCATTCCTTTTTTGAAAACATTGCTGTAAATTCTTCCTCATTATCAAGAAAAGTTCGTTTGGCTTCCTCGTAACCGATATTGAAAATTTCCTCCATATTCTGAGGTTTTCTTTCGAAGATTCCATATTTCGATAACTTTTTAGAAGTGATGAACCAATCACAATAAGCAAATTTGAAAATCTCTGTTCGATGCGACGCTAGTTCGTAAGCTCTTGTAGTAACCGCTTTGATTGTTCTAAGGTCTTGTGCTTCGACATCTTGAGGTGGCGTCACATAAACACCAATCATTTTGTCGCATTCATTATTAATTATATCTGCGGGAAAGTTATTGAGCACACCTCCATCGCTGTACATCTCTTCTCCTATAAAATAAGGTGTGGAAATCCCGGGAATGCAGGACGAAGCAATAATCGCATCAACAACTTTGTAATGTTTTTCAAAAACTTTTTGTTGCCCGGTTATCAATTCCGTCGCTACGATTCTGACATCCTTGTTCAAATCTCCAATCGTCATATCTTGGAAAATAGGTGTCAAATACATTGTGAAAATGGCTGACGAAACAAATCCCGGCTGATTGAACGTAAAATGTTTCCAATTGAAAAAATAAATCGACTGGAAAAAATCCAAAATTTCCTCCGGTGATTTCCCAACGGCGTACAAAGAGCCAACGATGGAACCTGCGCTACAGCAAGAGAGAATGTCTGGTTTAATGTTTTTCTCATTTAGAAATTTCAAAACACCTGCGTGAGCCAATCCGCGTGTTCCACCTCCGGACAAAACCAATCCTATCTTCGAATTTTCCATTACGTAAAATTAAAAAAACCGCAGAAAAATCTGCGGTTTTTATATATGAATATTATGTTATTCTTATTAAATGTGAATCACCTCACCGTAAGCAGCAGCAACAGCTTCCATCACAGCTTCAGAGATAGTTGGGTGCGGGTGGATAGATTTAAGAACTTCGTGTCCTGTCGTTTCTAGTTTTCTCGCAACCACAGCTTCAGCAATCATATCGGTAACACCGTCACCAACCATATGACAACCAAGCCACTCACCGTATTTAGCATCAAAAATAACTTTGATAAATCCATCAACATCGCCGTTAGCCGTAGCTTTTCCTGACGCAGAGAATGGGAATTTACCAACTTTGATTTCGTAACCTTTTTCTTTCGCTTGTTTTTCAGTCAAACCAACAGAAGCAATTTCTGGGTGACAATAAGTACAACCCGGAATATTTCCATAATCGATAGCTTCTACGTGAAGACCTTTGATTTTCTCAACGCAAGTGATTCCTTCTGCAGAAGCCACGTGAGCTAAAGCCTGAGTTGGGATAATGTCACCAATGGCGTAATATCCTGGAACAGAAGTTTCGTACCATTCGTTTACCAGAACTTTTCCTTTTTCAGTTTTGATTCCTACTGCTTCAAGTCCGATTCCTTCAACGTTTGAAGCAATTCCAACTGCAGAAAGTAAGATATCAGCCTCTAAAGTAATATTTCCAGTAGCTGTTTTCACGCTAGCTTTTACGCCGTTTCCTGAAGTATCCACAGATTCCACAGAAGCGTTGGTCATAATTTCAATCCCTGATTTTTTTAGAGATTTCTCAACGTGTTTTGAAACTTCTTCATCCTCCAAAGGAACGATGTTTGGCAAGAATTCTACAACAGTCACTTTGGTTCCCATTGCGTTATAAAAATCAGCAAACTCAATTCCGATAGCGCCAGAACCTACAACAATCATAGATTTTGGTTGCTCAGGAAGAGACAATGCCTGTCTGTATCCGATTACTTTTTTACCATCTTGAGGAAGGTTTGGCAATTCTCTGGAACGCGCTCCAGTTGCGATAATGATGTTGGTTCCGGAATATTCTGTTGATTTTCCTTCAGAATCTACAACGGTCACTTTTTTACCCGCTTTCACAGTGGCAGTTCCCATAATGACATCGATTTTGTTTTTCTTCATCAAGAAAGAAATTCCACCGCTCATTTTGGAAGCTACGCCTCTACTTCTTTGGATAACTTTTGAAAAATCGAAGCCTGGATTTTCCACTTTGTTAAGACCATAGTCTTCTGCGTGCTTCAGATAATTGAAAACGTGAGCAGATTTCAACAACGCTTTCGTCGGGATACAACCCCAGTTGAGGCAGATTCCGCCAAGATTTTCTTTTTCGATGATGGCTGTTTTGAAACCCAATTGAGAAGCTCTGATTGCAGTCACATAACCGCCAGGTCCACTTCCAATAACAATAATATCGTAGTTCATTGTGATTAAAAAATTTTAGCGAATTTACGGAAAATTATTGAAAGCATCGTATGACAAAAAGCAACTCTTGGAGTTGCTTTTCAAAAATTTAATATTGAGAAGTTTACTTTATCTGCTTGTAGCTTTCAATCAGTCGGATGAATTCTGAACGGTAACCATCTTCATCATTCGATTTTCCTTGTTTTGAAAGATTGATGATTTTATCAAGGTCTTTATCTTTGATGAATTCCGATTGTCTTAAAACCAAACCAAACCAAGCCACAGACGATGCAAATTTGAAATCAGATGATGCACTATTCAATTGATTTTTAGAATCTTTGATAGTTTGAATTAATTCTTTACTTACATCTTCATCCGGATTTTTGTAGCGGAATTTTACCGTTGCCAATTCGTCTCCAAATTCGTTTTTAGAACCAGTATTAGAATATTTCAAATCAACATCTTGCGGACTGAATTCGGAATCTGAATTAACTGGAATAACTTCATAAATCGCTGTCACCGTGTGACCAATTCCCAATTCTCCCGCATCGATTTTGTCATTTTTAAAATCTTCATTTTTTAATTTTCTATTTTCATAACCAATTAATCGATAAGATTTTACGAACTTCGGATTAAACTCGATTTGAATCTTCACATCTTTCGCAATCGCATACATACTTCCGGCGAATTCCTTCCCAAGAAACTTATTCGATTCCTGCATATTATCGATGTAAGCGTAATTTCCGTTGCCTTTGTCAGCAAGCATTTCCAGACGATTGTCTTTGTAATTTCCCATTCCGAAACCAAGACAAGTGAGATAAATTCCAGATTTTCTCTTCTCCTCAATCAATTTTTGAAGTTCAGAATTATCGGAAACACCAACATTGAAATCGCCATCTGTCGCCAAAATCACACGGTTGTTTCCTTTTTTAACTAAGTTTTCCTGCGCTAATTTATAAGCCAATTCAATTCCTTGACCGCCAGCAGTACTTCCGCCAGCGCTTAGATTTTCCAAAGCTGTCAGGATTTTCTCCTTATTTTTAGCCGAAGTCGGCTCCAAAACTACGCCTGCACTTCCTGCATAAGTGACGATTGCGACTTTATCTTGCGGACGAAGTTTCTCTAACAATATTTTGAATGAAGTTTTCAGCAACGGCAATTTATTCTGCTCGTTCATCGAACCGGAAACATCGATTAGGAAAACCAAATTTGAAGCTGGTAATTCTTTTTCGTTCAATGTTTTACCTTGCAAACCGATTTTCAACAACTTATGTTTAGGATTCCAAGGCGAATCGTTATATTCTGTGTTGATGGAAAAAGGCTGATTGTTTTTTGGCTGAGGATAATCGTATTTGAAATAATTAATCATTTCCTCGATTCTCACAGCATTTTTATCCACTTTCTGTCCATTGTTTATCATTCTTCGAACATTGGAATATGACGCATTATCCACATCAATTGAAAATGTAGAAAGTGGGTTGGCTTTTGCGGATTCGAATTGATTTTCCTTCCACTCGTCGTAAGATTCTTGATTTTGAACAGGTTGTGGATTATTAAGCAAATCAATTTCTTTTTTGGACAAACCTTTAGTTTTAATCACAACTACTCCATTTTTTCCTCTGCTTCCGTAAAGTGATGTTGCCGAAACGTCTTTTAGAACTTTAACATCCTTTATTTTATTTTGGTCGATATTAGCCAAGCTTGCTTTCTCATACGGAATTCCATCAATCACGTATAAAGGTTGATTGTTTGAAGTCAAAGAAGCCATACCTCGAATCGTCAATTGTGGTGAATTTCCAGGATTTGTCGGAGCAATCTGAAGTCCAGCAATGCGTCCGTTCAGAGCTTGGTCAACATAAGCTTGAGCCATCACTTTTCCCGTTGCTGGTGGCGGAGGTGGCGGTGAATAAGATTTCTCTTTTTTATTCATCGAATTTTTACTCACCATTGTTGATGCATAACCAATACTTTTTTGCTCTCGATTGATTCCCATTGCAGTCACCACAACATCATCAACGCTATTTAATTTTTCAGTGTAGATGTAATTTGGTTTCAGTTCAGGAGCCTGAACGGTTGTAATTCCTTGTTGCTGAACTTCATAGATTGCAGTTGGCGCAATTACATCTGCCACAGGAGAAGAATTTTGGTAAATCATTGGCGGAGCAACAGCAACTTTTGGCGCTTCTTGATAAGCTACAATATCTTTCGCCTCAACAGTTTTCAGTGGACTTTTCACCCAATTCTCTTCAAAAGTTTTATTGATTTCCTCAACTTTTTTCGGCGTTTCTATTTGAGTCGGATTGATTGGTTTTCCGTAATCATTTGAAGCAATTTGAGGTTCTATTTTCGTGTCTTTATCATTCACAAAATATAAAACACCAAACGTCAAAGCCAATCCAGCAACCATTCCGTAAGGCAACCAAAGTGGAATAATTCTCTTCTTTTCTTGTTTTTTATCTAATTTTTCTTCAACGTTTTGCCACACTTTTTCGAAATTTGGGAAAGTTGGTTTTTCTTCCGCAGATTTTCCGGCTTCGTTGAACATTTTATCGATATCTTGATTTTCCATTTTTTTAAACTTTAAGAATTAATTGTTTGAAGTTTCACCAGTTCCTGCAATTTTTTGCGGGCAAAATTCACCTGAGATTTGGACGTGCCTTCCGATATAGAAAGCATTTGCGCAATCTCTTTGTGCGGATAACCTTCCATCGCAAACAGATTGAAAATCGTACGGCAACCTTCGGGGAGAAAATTGAGAAGTGATAAAATTCCTCTTTCCTCCGAAACATTTTCCGGTTCAGCTTCGGCCAAATCCACAAAATTCTCTTCAATTGAAATCGAAAACGGTTGTTTCTTGCGAAGTTTCTGTAGACATTGATTCACCACAATTTTCTTTGCCCAAGCATCGAAAACCTGCAATTCCTTCAATTGGTCAAGCTTTGTGAAAATCAGATAGAAAGAATCCGCCAAAACTTCTTCCGCATCTTCGTCGTTTTTAAGGTAACGTTTGCAGGTCGCGAAGAACCGGCCTGCATATTCTTCATAAAGTTTCCGCTGTGCATTGCGGTCTTTATTTTTGCATCTTATGTATAATTCGTGTTCCATATTCTGGCGTTTATAAGGAAAGATGCAGTTGTTTAAAAAAGGTTGGAAATATTTTTGAAAATTTAAGAAAAAACTTTGAAAGTCAGCTTCCAAAGTTTTGTAATTTTAATCAATATAAAAACAGTTTGATAGTTAATTACACTAAGTTTGTCAGGAATCTCAACAGCGACGTTTAGATTCCTACGGAATGACAAATATTATGTTTTATTTAAAGTCTTTTTATTGCTTTTTCAAAGTTATAATATTGAAACTGAAATCCATTTTCCAATAAAATTTCCGGATAAACATTTCGGCTTTTCAGCATCAATTCAGTTTCGGTTTTGATGAAGATTGCTGCGATTTCCAACAGCCAAACCGGACTTGGGATTCCGAATGGAATTTTTATTTTCTCACGAAGTTGTTTCATCATTTCTATGTTTGATAAAGGTTTTGGAGCTGTGATATTGATTGCACCTTTTAAGTTTTCATTTTCAATGATGAAGTTGACGGCTTCGCAAAAGTCATCAATGTGAATCCAGCTCATCATTTGATTTCCTCTACCTTGTTTTCCGCCTAAAGCGAGTTTTGAGATTTGTTTGAATTTAGGAAAAGCGCCACCATTTTTCCCTAAGACAATTGAAGTCCTCAGAGCGACTTTTCGGATATTTTGATTTTCGGTTTTGAAGAATTTTTTTTCCCAGCTTTTACAAATATTAATTGAAAAATCGTCGCCGATGATTCCGTTTTTCTCCGTATTGAGATGGGTTTCGGAATGGGTGTAGATTGTTGCAGAACTTGCATTCAGCCAGATTTTTGGTGGATTTTGACATTCGTCAATGGCTTGCTGAAGGACTTTTGTGGAATAAATCCTGGAATCGTAGATTTCCATTTTGTTCTTCTCGTTGTATCTGCAATCCACAGATTTTCCTGTAAGATTGATAAGCACGTCTGCGTTTTCTAATTCGGTTTTCCAATTTCCTAACGTTTTTGCGTCCCATAAGATTTCGTTTTCACGTTTTGGATTTCGGGTCAGGATTTTGATTTCATAGTTTTTATTGAGGAAATATTGTTCTAAATTTTTGCCAAGAAAACCAGTTCCGGCTGCGATGATTATTTTCATTTTAATAAAATTTAATTAGAAATTAGTTTAAAACAATATACAAAATAATTGCTCCAAAAGTGATTCTGAAAATCATCCAAGAAATGGTTGGAATAATCCCGAATTTCAACATTCTGCATCGTCTCAAATGTTCCAAAAACATCACAAACACTACAATTCCAAAGTAGATAAAATAAAATATTTGATTAAAATCAAAGAATAAAACCGGAACCAAAAGCAAAGTTCCAAGAAGAGAGACCGTCATCATATTCCCGAGATAATCCCAAATTCTATCTTTGAGATAAATCCCCATAAACAAGCTCTGCCAAACGATTTGCATACAACAGATGAAAAATTCCAGACCAAAATTATTTTTGAAATCAGGAAACAATCTTTGATTATAAAATCCTAAAACATAAGCGGAAAAAATTAAAACAAACGCAAGGTATAAAAGTCTGTATTTGAGATTGAAATCCGGAACACAATTGTACTCTGTCAAATCTTTTGCGGAAGGAATATTTTGTTTTCTGTTGTAAGAAACGAACTTGTAAAGTCTTTGAAAAAACCAATGAAATGGTTGTATTCTTGCGACTTTTTCTAAAGCTGGAAAGGCGTTTCCGATTATTTTGAGCAGACTTTCCAATCCGTAGAATACTTTGTTTTCCTTTGTATCAATCAACGCTATCTCGCTTTTTGAACGTTGAAAATCAATCATATTTTTGATTTCAGGAGAGATGTCTGAGAAGGCCTCTCTTCCCTTCTCATCCAGCATTCCGGCCTTTATAAATCCTTTGGAATAGATGTTACACATTGGACAATCGTTGTCGTAGATGAGGATGTGGTTTTGTAGCGTTTTCATTTTGTAGGGTTTTTAAGATTGATAGATTTTTGATTTCTGTAATCAATGAAACTTGAAATCAAAAATAGAATTGCCATCACATTGATTAGAATTGCAACAAATACAAACAAAAAATCTAGTTGCAGTACAGACATAAATAAAATTGACAATAAAAAAATATAATAACCTATTTTGTAAATTTTAAAAACTACATTTCTCTCCTGTAATCCGCCCACCCTAATTATGAAACTAATTGTCTGCGAGCATCCTATAAAAAATAAGCAAATTGCAAAATTACCTTGGAATTCTGAACCTAAACTTGACCACAAAATTGAGATAAGATAAGCAGCTAGTTGAAAGTAGAAATCATATTTGAAGAAGGTTTTCATAGCTTTATAATTTTAAAATGTTAAAAAACTCCTTTTGGTTTTTCCAAAGTATAGAATAAGAAATAGGTGAATGATAAGATTTTTCATAGTATTGTAATTTTTATATTTTCAGTAATTTTTGAAACTTCATCTGAAATAAAAAAGGAAAATGAATTCCTTTCTATTTCAATAAATTGGTGATTTTCCCAACCAACCAATGGTCGTCGCTTTTTATGGCAAGGTCCATTATATTGTTGATTTTGTTGGTCACGTTTCCAAAATCTTCCATCAGTTTGATGAATTCTTTGGCTTCATCGGAATCGTAATCTACATTTTTCAGTTCCTCCAAAAACGCTACAACTGGTTCTATTTCTCGTTTTCTGCGTTCTTTTGTAATTTGTTTGAAGAGAAACCAGACATCTTTTTCAGCGATGAAATATTCCTTCCTATCCCCTTTCACAAATTCTTTTTTTACAATTCCCCAATCCATCAGTGCCCGGAGATTCATATTCGCATTGCCTCGTGAAATTTGCAAAAGCTCCATCACTTCATCCGTTGACAATGGTTTTCCTTCTGCCAAAAGCAAAGCGTGAACCTGCGCCATTGTTCGGTTGATTCCCCAGCTTGTGGCAAATGTTCCCCAAGTTTGGATGTATTTTTCTTTGGCTTCGTCGAGTTTCATATTGTAATTTATAGTACAAATATAATTAAAATTATTGAACTTTCAAAAATAAATGAAAATTAATTGTTAATGAATACTTAATAATGATAACTGTTTATTAGTAATAGATTTGTTAAAATTTAAGTAGTGAAATATACCCTTGTAAAACGGAATAAAAGCTTTCGTGCAGAATCGCATTCTCATTTTATAGATTGGATGAGAAAAATGGATTTGCAGAAATGGATTGATAATAAAGATTTTATGGAAGGATATTCTTACAGAAAAAAAACTTTTGAAAAAATCGACATTCGTCACGATGATGAAAGCCAGTTTGTAGAAGACCTACAAAAAAATAACCTTTTGAAAATAGAATCTTCAAAAGGTTTTTTGGGGATATTTTAAATTTCAGAAATCAATAAATCGATGGATATTTCTGAGGATTGATTTCCGTAAACATCGCGTAGATTTTCTCAATTATATCATCAGAAGATGGTTTGCTGAAGTAGTCGCCATCACTTGCAAAAGCTGGTCTGTGATTTTCCGCAGAAATCGTCAATGGCTCCGAATCCAAAAATTTGAACGCTTTTTGTTTCTCTAAAATCTGCTGAAGAATAAACGCCGAAGTTCCACCTTCCACATCTTCATCGATTACGACCAATCGATTGGTTTTCTTCACGCTTTCTGCAATTTCATTAGTCAAATCGAATGGAATCAACGACTGAACATCAATCACTTCTGCAAAAATTCCTAATTTTTCTAATTCATTCGCCGCTTCCGTAACGATTCTCCAAGTTGAACCGTAAGTTACCAAAGTAACATCTTTACCTTCTTTTGTCACTTCGATTTTTCCGACAGGAATCGTGAATTCTCCTAAGTTATCTGGTTGTTTTTCTTTCAATCTGTAACCGTTCAAGCATTCTACAATCACGGCTGGCTCATCACTTTGAAGCATTGTGTTGTAAAAACCTGCCGCTTTCGTTAGACTTCTTGGAACCAGAATATTAATTCCTTTTGAAAGGTTAAGGATTCCCGCCATTGGCGAACCGGAATGCCAAACGCCTTCCAATCTGTGTCCGCGAGTTCTAATGATGACAGGTGCTTTTTGACCACCTTTTGTTCTGTATTGAACCGTTGCCAAATCATCGCTCATTCCTTGCAAACAGTACAAAATATAATCAAGATATTGGATTTCAGCAATCGGTTTCAGACCGCGCATCGCCATTCCTATACCTTGTCCGAGAATTGTTGCTTCACGGATTCCTGTGTCAGCAATTCTTACCTCGCCATATTTTTCCTGAAGTCCTTCCAGACCTTGATTCACATCGCCGATATTTCCCGCATCTTCACCGAAAACCAAAGCTTGCGGATATTTTGCAAAGATTTTATCGAAGTTATTTCGTACCACAACTCTGCCATCCACTTCTTCAGAAGCATCAGAATAGATTGGTTTGATTTCTTTTACATTCGTTGCTTTCCATTCAGATTGAGAATACAAATGCGACGAATAATTATCTTTTTCAATTTTGAATATTTCTTCGTATTTCGATTTCAAAGCAGTTCTTTCAGCGGAGTTTTGAGCTCTTGTCACTAATAAAGACTGTCTTACCAAATGGAAAATATCTCTCTTGCTTTTAGAAATGATTTTATTAAAGCTTTCAATTAATTGAGCAACTTCAACATTTTGATTTTTAATGGATTCTACAAATGGTAAAACTTGATTTTTTAAATCTGAGATTGTATTTTGGTAAGATTCCCAAGCTTTTTTCTGCCCGTCTTTCACCAATTTCTTAGATTCTGAATCGATTGAATCTAATTCTTCAACCGAAGCCAAATATTCTTCATTTCCTTCAATCTCGATGCTGTAATCCAAAATCCATTCACGGAATTTCAACATTCCGTCAAACTCAGATTCCCATTTCAGACGCTCTTCGTTTTTGTAACGCTCGTGCGAACCAGAAGTCGAATGTCCTTGTGGTTGTGTCACTTCCGTCACGTGAATCACCACTGGAACGCTTTCATATCTTGCGTAATGCTCAGCTTTCGCATAAGCTTCCATCAACGCTGGATAATCCCACGCTTTCACCTGGATGATTTCGCAACCTTGTTTTTCGTCCGCTTTTCTTTGGAAACCGGAAAGCATTTCGGAAATATCCGCTTTCGCTCTTTGGTTTTGAGTCGGAACCGAAATCCCGTAACCATCATCCCAAATCGAAACAATCATCGGAACTTGCAAAGCACAAGCGGCGTTCAAAGTTTCCCAAAAATGACCTTCAGCTGTTGAAGCGTCGCCAATCGTTCCAAAGGCTACTTCGTTTCCGTCTTTTGAAAACTTCTCAGAACCATCGAATTTTACGGATTTATAAACTTTGGAAGCCTGAGCCAATCCCAATAATCTCGGCATTTGTCCAGCGGTTGGCGAAATGTCGGATGAAATATTTTTCTGTTCAGTTAAGTTTTTCCAACTTCCGTCTGCGTTCAAACTTCTTGTGGCGTAGTGGCCGTTCATTTGTCTTCCGGCAGATGCTGGTTCTCTTTCCACGCTTGTGTCAGCGTATAATTGTGCAAAAAAACTTTCCACAGAAACCGCATCGATTGCCAACGCAAAAGTCTGGTCGCGGTAATAACCCGAACGGAAATCACCGTTTCTAAAAACCTTAGCCATTGCCAACTGTGGCAATTCTTTCCCGTCTCCGAAAATCCCAAATTTTGCTTTACCGGTCAAAACTTCGCGCCTTCCCAAATAGGACATCTCGCGAGAAATCCTACCTAAACGATAGTCTTCCAAAATGCTGTTTTTAAAATCCTGAAATGAGATTTGCTGAGTTTCTATGTAGGTTGTTTGCATAACTTTGAATTTTGACAAATATAAAATTTTTTACTGAAATTTTTATTGATTTGATATTTCGTAAAAATAAGATAATTTTATAAAGTATAAAAATTCATCAATTATATTTTTTCCACAGAATTAATGAATATTTTTGAATCATCAATTTGAACCAATGAAAAAAACCGCACCACACATTCTGAATGCCTCTACCAACCTTTTGGGATTTTGTTTGGTCATCATTACTTCTTTGAAGATTACGAAGTTCAGTCATCATTCTTATTTGGATGAATTTACCGTTGGCGCGATTTTCTGTTTGATGTTGAGTTGCACTTTATCTTTCCTTGCCATCAGAACAGATAAGGAAAAGCTGTCGGACAGATTAGAAAACATTGCTGATGTTCTTTTCTTTGTGGCTTTGATTTGTATTTCTTTGGCGGTTTGTATTGTGAGTATTGATGTGGTTTGATGAGAATAATTTTCGGATATTTGAATTATAAACTATGTTATGAAAACCAAATCTCTAACTCTTGTAATTCTATTAATTTTTGGCGTTGTAGGAGTAGGTTCAAAAGTCTTTTCACAGGATTTGCAGAATGAAATGTATTTTAACCAAAACCGTATTATAAATGAATCGGTTTTGAATGATAGCATAAATAGTAAGTTTGTGAAATCAAGTAAGCTGGAAAATGTCAACATTTTTATTGAACAAAAAGACAAAGATAAATTTTCAATTTTTGTAAAAAATTCTTCAAGCGAAAATCTAGTTTTAGTTCCGCAAGATTATAGTTTGTATTTAATCCAAGAAGCAATTGACAAAAAAGGAAAGTGGAAACCAATTGAGTTCTGGGGTTTTTCAACTTGCGGAAATAGTTATGACAGAAAAATCAAATTTAACCCAAATCAAATAATTGAATTAGATTCTCCAAAATACAAAGGAGATTTTTCGACAAAAATTCGATTTAAACTTCGATTGAATAATCAAGTCTATTATTCAAATTCAATTCCTTCAACTATAAATATTTCTAAATTCCAGAAATCTAAATGGTATAATGAATATCTGGAAATTTTTCAAATGTCGCCAAAAAGTGAGATAGAAGATTGGCTTTACATTAATAAAGAGGTTCAATAAATTTCTACCCAACCTTCACTGTCTCCAAAGCCTTAGGCAGAAAACTATTCGGGAAAATCTGTCTTGCTTCATCTGTCATTACGCTTAAATCGCTGTAACGGTTTGAGAAATGTCCTAAAATCAATTTTCCGACTTGTGCTTTTTTGGCAATCGTCGCGGCCTCCAAAGCTGTGGAATGTCCGGTGTAATCTGCCATTTCTTTCAGGTTATTCAAGAAAGTGGATTCGTGGTAGAGGACGTCGACGTTTTCTATGATTGGGATGATGTCTTCTTTGTATTTGGTGTCACTGCAAAATGCGTATGAAACGGAAGGTTGCGGGTCAGTCGTCAATGAAGCATTGTCGATGATGTTTCCATCTTCGGAGATGAAATCTTTCCCTAATCGCAGGTTCTGAAAATCGCAAATCTCAATTTCTTTGTGTTTTGAGATTTCCTTCATATTCAAATGGCGTTCTTTTGGTTTTTCTTTGAAGAGATAACCGTTGCAATAAATCCTGTGGTTGAGCGGAATTGTGAAGACTTCTACCCTTTTGTCTTCGTATATTTTTACTGATTCTTTGCCTTCCAGTTCGTGATAGATGACCTCAAAACCTTTGTAGGTTTCCGTGATTTCGAAAATTGTGTCCATCATTTTTTTGATGCCTTTTGGACCGTAGATATTCAATGGGGTTTTTCTTCCCAGAAGTCGGAAAGAAGCAACCAATCCCGGCAAACCGAAACAATGGTCACCGTGAAGATGGGAAATGAAAATATGATTGATTTTGGAAAACCGCACTTTTGCTTTTCGCATTTGAACCTGAGTTCCTTCGCCACAATCGATGAGGAAATGACGTTCTTCCATTTCCAAAAACTGAGAGGTTGGAGAGGAATTGATGGTTGGAATTGCGGAGTTGAATCCCAAAATGGTAAGATATGTACTCAATTTTCTTGTTTGTATTGAAAAATAAAAGGGTAAATATACGAAAACATCATAAAAATCACAAAAGACCCCCTTTGGAATTGAGGAATTCTAAGAATTTTTTCAAAGCTTCACTTCTGTGGCTGATTTTGTTTTTTTCCTCTGGCAACATCTGAGCGAAAGTCATATTGTGGTCGTCTGGAATGAAAATCGGGTCGTAACCAAATCCATCTTCGCCGAAAACTTCTGTCGTGATGTTTCCGTAAACTCGGCCTTCGAAGTAATGTTCGCCGTCGTTGTCTTTGAAACATAGAACGGTGATAAAATAAGCACGTCTATTTGGTTCATCCGACAGTTCTTCCAAAACTTTCTCGATGTTCTTTTTGAAATTGTGGTTTCCGGCGTAACGTGCGGAGTAAATCCCAGGTCGTCCGTCCAAGGCTTCCACAACCAATCCGCTGTCGTCGCCAACACTTCCCTTTCCGGTTTTCTCGAAGCAGTATTTTGCTTTGATGAGGGCGTTTTCCTGGAAGGTGTTTCCGTCCTCGATGATTTCGTCGTTCAGGTTGTAATCTGTGAGCGATGTCACGATGAAGTCTGGTCCGAGGATTTGTTGGATTTCTTCTTTTTTGTGTAAGTTATGTGTGGCGATTAGGATTTCCATATGTTGTTATAAATGATAGTTGATAAGTGATAAATGATATTATTTGTGGGTTTTAATCAGCCTTGTCAAGGTTCGGAACCTTGACAAGGCTTTCAACATTTCAAATTTAAAGTTTTTAGATTAATTTCTAATGTTGACAAAAGTTTGTATGGATGACAAATGTTGGACTTTGCGAAGCGCAACCCGGCTTGAGCGGAAATCCTTTTTTGTGGCTGGAAAAGCGAGGGCAAAAAGATTGGGAGCGGAAGACGGATAAGTTGCCATAATTTTAATCTTTATAAATAATATTCTTGTGGATGGCGAAAAAATAAAATGGAATTGCGAAAATTACCACGCCAGCGACAAGAAGAAGTTCTTTGTTTACGCTGAATAATCCGGAAAAAGTTTCTGAATCCGAGTACATCATCATCAATGCTGACAGTAAGTTATTGAAGGCGTGCAACAATATCGGCATCAGCAGAGATTTCGTTTTGTAGTACACCAAACCTAATACCAAACCGAGCAAAAATGCGCCCGCAAATTGCCACGGATTGAAATGGACGGCGCCGAAAATCAAGGCGGAGACGATAATCGCGGTGGCTGGAGCGACTTTGTTGTTTATCATTCCTTTCATAATGACGCCTCGGAAAAGGATTTCTTCAAGAATTGGTGCGAGGATGACGGTCATAATGACCAGTGCGACCGGGTCTTTGAGGAGTTTTGCGAATTCTTTGGTATAGAGTTCGTAAATCGGGCCGAGAATTCCGCCTTCTGTTGGGATAAGTTGCGTGGTGTAATCGGCGACGAGCATCATCCCGAACATCATTGGGAATATCAATAGATAAACCCGAAATGGCTTGGTTGAAAAGTCGAAATTGAGTTTCTTTTTTTCTTTTCTAACGACTAAAAGGTCGAAGAATAAAACGGGCGTGAGCATTGTCGCGCAATACATAAAGATGTTGAAACCGCCGAATTCGCTGATGTCCTGGTCGAATAACGCCGACAATCCCAAACCGATGGCGTAAGCGAATGATTGCCCGATGAAAAGTCCGACCACGAGGATGATTCCGATGAAAAAGTCGACTTTATAATTTTGTTCCTGCATTTATTTAAGTTCTTTGAGATAAACCAACGGTTCTGACTGGAAAGTTACGTCTTCTGGATGAAAAATCTTGAAATAATCTCTCAAAACCACGTCGCAACGGACAATGCCACTTTCGAAATAGTCGTTGGCCTGGTCTTTTTCGCGGTTGTTTATCATATATAATTTGCCAGAATTGAAAACGTCCATTTTTGAATAATTCGGATTGAGCGTTAGAAGTTCTTTTTTGTTTTTGTGCGGACTGATGTTAATCCAAAAATTGGCTTGTTTTGATTTGATGAAAACTTCCTCGAAACTTAGTGGAACCGAGGTGGATTCTTTGTTGTCTTTGAGGATATAATTTCCGCCAGCATCGTTGATAAGCTTGGCTACGAAGGAGTTTCCGCCTGGTAGAAACCATTGGCTTCCGTACATCTCGTTGCAAAGAACCAACGAATTTGACTTTGAATTTTTGCTTAAGGCCTGGATTTTCTTGTAATTGCCTTCGATGTTTCGATAGGCTTTTTCCGCTTCCTTTTCTTTTCCGAATAATTTTCCGAAGAGCAAAAGATATTTTGATTTTTCTAATGGATTTTGTTCCATAAAGTCATCGAGGAAAATGAGTTCGATGCCGTTGTTTTTCAGGACTTCGTAGGTGTTGGCAAAGTTGGGAACATAGTTGGTGAAGATGACATCCGGTTTGTTGGAAAGGATTTTTTCGATGTCGTATTTTTGTTCGTTTCCAACGTTGAGGATTTTGTTTTCGTTGATTAACTGGTGGATTTTTTCCGAGAAAATATATTCCGGACTGGAGACGCCGGTGATTTTATTTTCTAAATTAAGTTCAGAAAAGAAGCCAATCAAGCTAGAATTTAGCAACATTGCTTTTTTGAAAGGCAGATTTTTGCTCGAAATTACATTTTTGAATTTTCCGGAGGTCAAAGTCAGGTTGTCGGAATTCTCAATATAATTCACTCGTGATGAGATGGTTATATTGTCATTTGATTTTTGAACATTTTCTTTTTTGCAGGAAATTGAAAAAAGAAATAAAATTAGTAGTAAAAAAATACGTTTCATCTTCCAAAGAAAGCAAAAAAGTACTATATTTGCAAACCTTTAAACAAGGCCTCGTGGCGCAACTGAATAGCGCATCTGATTACGGCTCAGAAGGTTACAGGTTTGAATCCTGTCGAGGTCACAAGACCGACATTTGAAGTTTTTTCACTTCTTTGTCGGTTTTTTTTATTTCCTAACTCCTTGTTAATCAAAGCAATATTACCAGCCAAACTGTTAATTTTTGTGGTTTGAAAATACTCGCCATCGAAAGTTAACTTTTCAGGATATATCAAACCAACAATTGCACGCTTGTCAATTGTACTTGCGTTATTATATCTTTCAGAGATGTTGACAATGGCATTTAATGCTTGAGTCATCTTCTTCTCAATATCATCAGTATGACCAGAATTTTTTAATGAATTTAATTTAAAGTTGATATCTTCTATTTCCACTTTATACTTCATTTTAATTCTCTTAAAATCTTCTTCATCCAATTTATCTTCAAGATACATATCTCTTGCTTTGTCAATTCTTCCTTCAATAGCATTAAGTTTATTTTGCAAAACCTTTCTTTCATCATTTAGACCATTTGAAACTATTGAAAAGTTCTGTTCTAAAATTGTTTTTAATATTTTCTCAGCACCGATGCTGAATCTAAATTTTGATAATTCTTCGACAAAAAGATCATTAACTATTTCAGAATTATGCCTGAAACCACATGAGGTTGTACAATGGTAATAGTAGTAATGCTTGCTTCTTCCCTTAGCACTACTGGCAGTAAGAGTTTTATTGCATTGTGGGCATAATAGTAATCCCCTCAAAGGATAGCGTTCTTCATTTATTATCCTTCCTGCTGGTAAGAAAGCATCCTTATTACTTTTACGATTAAGAACCCTTTGAACTTTCATGAAAAGTTCTTCAGAGATCAGTGCTTCATGTTTTCCTTCAACAATTTTTTCCTCCTCATCGTTATACGCCTTTAGAAATAATTTTCCGCAGTAGGCTATATTTCTCAAACCATCCATAAATGAATTTTTCGTCAGCTTTCTGCCTTCTCTCCTGTTCATTTCTTTTAAAATAACTGCTGTAGGTAGATGTCCTTTCGCCACCTGCTTAAAGGCCCATATCATGTTTGTTGCCTCAGGTTCTTTAACTGCTACATATTTACGGCCGTCTTCTGTACATCTGTTAATATAGCCATATGGAGCGATACCCATCATTCTACCCTCTTTAATCGCTCTTCTCATTCCATAAGTCACATTCAATGCCCTCCTGTCATTTTCTACCTCAGGCGTTGATAAATATATTGCTAACAACAGTTTATTTTCGGGTACACGTAAATCTAACGGTTGTTCAATAGCTTGAGGCGTAATACATAATTTATTAAGATTGGATATCATCTGATAAGCCTCACTGGTATTACGGCTGAATCGATCCCATTTTGTAAAAAATAAGAACTTGTTTTGTTTAGAACCTCTTCCTTTTCTAATATTAAACAGGTATTTTTTCCATTCAGGCCTCTCAAAAGTTTTGGCAGAATGATCTTCATAAATAATTTTGTCAATCGTTATATTCAGAGAAGAACAATGCTTGCGTAAACGCTCCTCCTGATCACGTTGTGAATATCCTTTATCTGCTTGTTCGTCAGTTGACACGCGAATATATAGATCAGCAACTTTCATAATTTTTTATTTAAAAGTGGAATAAGAGAATCTTTATAATAATAGAGTATTGTACGATTTAAATACTTTGTAATCACTAAAGTACGAATTAATCTTTAGGTGATAAAAACTCCTTGATGGTAATTTTAACCATTGTATGAAAAAATAGTAAAATTTCAGCAGCCTCGTCATCTGACACTATAGTTCCTGAATCCTTTAGCATTTTTATAGCGACATTTAATGGCAATTCCTGAAATTTCATAATCGACTCCAGCTCAAATTTATTTGAGCTTTCAGTAATCGGATATTTTATTATTTCCCTTTTAGCCATTGTTAATCTTTACTACATGAAATCTTTTAAACTCAATTTCAACTTACTATTATCACTGATGATTTATTAGTTTAAGAAATAGAATTGTCGGTAGTTTTATTCAATAAAAATCTATAATATTTTTGAATAAAACTATATGGATTTGGTGCGGGAGGCTATTCAAGAGCAATCTGGATTATTAAAAATAGATAAACACTGATTTTGGTCTAAAATGTATTTTTGGATCTAATAGTGAACGAATTGTGTTGTAACTATGTACTTATTTTAATCTTTTAAAATATTTTTAAAATAGCTGCATCTAAGGTTAGGAGAAGTGTTCTACAAGCTGATATATCATCTTTATCCAAAAAAAGATTAGAAAACAACGTGTTTTCTAATCTTTTGTAGTGGACAGCATGAACCTCATCATAGAAGTCTTTGCAAGTAAAATCTGCTCGGCAAGTAATCATTTTTGGTTAGCCCTAACTATGTTAACTAACCACAGGACAACTCAAAAATTACTAAAAACTTAGTTAACTTTTATCGCCTTTTACCTAAATATGAATTTTGATAATTTTCGCCTTCTCTCATTATATTTAAATAATTCAATAAATTATCAGGTTTTGAAGATGTAATTAAAGCTTCATTATCTAATTTGAAAATCATTTTGTTTTCGGCTGCTCGTTCTGATTTGAAGTCAGTCTTCAAATTGTTGGAATTATTCTGTTTTTCAATTTTATATTTTGCAATAAGATTCTCTTTCATTTCGGGTAGTTCTTCCAACTTTTTATCCAATTCAGAAATCTTCTCTTCAGTAGCTTTAGTTTGCTTCTCAATTTCTGCAACATTGACCCCTTTTGCGGCGAGATTGTCAATCACTTCTTGACCTTGAGCTTTATGTTGATCAATTGTCCTTTGATAAGAAGGTAACTGCGTTCTCCAGTAGTCAGAATTTACATCTTCATTTTTTGAGTATCCTTCGATCCTATTGTACGAATGTTCAGCTTTTGTAACCAATTCTTTCACTTTTACGAAATCTTCATACTTCCTTAAAACAAAAGCATTATCTGCCAGATGTTTATTTTTCTCGCTTTCAATCTTCTTTTTGATAAGTTCAATTTCAATATTAGCTCTTGTTTCAGGATTGGTGATGATTGAAGTTTTTAATTCCTGGGTACTTATGTCTGAAATATCCAAAACATCGGCTCCATTTTTCATCGCTTCCAGGTATCTTGCCTGTTTGGATTGCAGTTTTTGAAGCATAAAAACATCTATACTATCATTGGTAAGCATAAAGTTAATCCGTACATTTTCATTCCTATTTCCTTGACGCCACGCCCGCCCTTCCACCTGTCGCAAAGACGTGAAATTGTAGGGTAATGTAAGCATGTACACATCCGTAGTATTTTCCTGAAGATTCATTCCTTCCTGAATGGCTTCGCTTCCAATAACTACTTTTATTTTTCCTTCATTAAAATCATTTTGAATAGAAATTCTTTGATTTTTATTGGTAGCTCCGGTAATAAGACCAATTTCTTCAGGTTTGAAATCAATTTCTGTAATGAGATATTCTTTTAATTTTGGAAATTGAGCAACCGCCAATTCAGAATAAATAATTTGTCCGGATTTTGGAATGTCTTTTTTATTTTGATGAATTAAATCCATCGTCTGTTTAAACTTGGGAGAATTTTCTATGAATTCTTTAACGGAAGGTTCTTCTTCATTATAATACGGTGATAGATATGGTGAAATTGCAATTAATCGGGCATTAAGAATATGCGTTAGAATTGCTCCCTTTTCAGTTTCGCTGAAATTTTCATTGAGCATGTCATATTGTTCTTTTGTCAGATCATTCTGCTCAATTCTATACTCTTTGTTAATTTTATTCGGACGGATCAATTCAGGGTTATCCTCCTCTCCTTTTATATCAATGAATTCCGAAAGTAATTGCTGAAACAGCGAATTATTTTTAAATCTCCGAACATTGGCTTTAAACTTCACATCCCCTTTTGCATCAATCTCCATATCATTATCAGCTTCCATAAAGGTCTCGAAGAATGTATTGACGTTGAAATATCCCGATTCTTCTAATCTTTTATTTGCTATCAAAGAAAGAATGGAATAATATTCCAAAGGCTTGTTCGTAAAAGGTGTTGCTGAAAGTAGTGTCACATTTCTGCCATCATTTTTATCTTGAATATACTGAGCTGCCATCCAGGTATTGATTCCCAATTTGGAAGTCTGTTGGTTTTGGCTTCTAAAATCGGACGCAAATCTTCGGTCTTCTATTTTTACTTTTCCTACAATATGATTGGCATTGTGAACTTCGTCGTACGTCAAATGATCGAATCCAAAATCTTCCCAATCATAGATCTTTCCACGCTTCATTTTTCCCTCGATCTCCTTTTCTTTCTGAATTTCAATTTGGATGTCTCTTTCTGTATTGGTAACACCTTTCAGCTCGCTTGTAGAGATGTAACTGAATTTTGAAGAAAGTTTTTCAGTTACTTCTGATGAAAACCCGATATTATTGAAACCCTCATAAGTAATAATGGTAATTTCTCCGTCTTTATTATCAAATTTCGAAAGGTCATAGTCTTTCCCTAAATTCCCTAAAACATTGATTTTCGCATTGGGAATGGTTTCAAATATCGTTTCCACCCATTGTTTCAAAATGCTGTCATTTGGAACAACGATGATTGGTCTTCTCGCATTTCCTCTTTCCATTGCTTCGTGCATAGAAAGGATTCCTGATAATGTTTTACCAAAACCCACTTCGTGCGCTAAGAGCCCTACTCCTTTTGTGGTCTGTCTTCCGATTCCTGCTTTCTGAACTTCGGTCAAACGCAATTTCTGACCTTTGAAATGCAGATAGATTCTGGAAAATAATGGGAATTTAGAATAATCCGGAACGTGAATGTTATTGTAGTTTCGATTAAAGTCTTTTACAAAGCGATTTCTAATATCATCGGAAAGTTCTTCCCGAACAAACTTGTAAAACAAATCATTCGCTGCAGTTTTTCGTCTTTCACGGACTAAAGCATTTCTCTCTTTATCGCTTCCTGTAACCGTTTCATTATCTACAAAGCTTCGCACTTCCCAAGCTGAAGAACCCGCAAAGGCTTCACTTGACAAAGTGTCGACAAAATCTTTGAATCTTTCGGCAAGATTGTAATCTACGATGACTGATTCGGTACGTTTTGTAATATGATTGTATTGGTCTTTTTCTATTTGACCTAACCCAAATTTGTGTACGAACTCGTGGTTCGGACTGATATAAATTTCATCCAGTGATTTCGCTTTTGGTAGGACATTTTCTAATAATGCTTTTTGTTTTTCGTATTGGTTTTCTGTCCCTCCAACTGCATTTTTATCAGAAAAATCACGCTCCAATTGTTCCAGTTTCGCGTAAACATTTCCTTCGGTGTAATAAGAATCGTGAACCCAGTTTCCATCAATGAAGTTGGCAAATTGATAATGCTTTTCGCGATTATTTAATGTACCGTCATAATTGGTATCTCTGAACGCTTCAATTTGTTCCTTGCTAATATCAGAACTGTTTTGTAATGAAGTATTGACAATTTTATCTTGCTTGGAGAATTGATATTTTAAAACACCTTTTTTGAGTTCGGGTTTTGACTGAATTTTATACTCGTTCTGATTTTTTGTATTGTGAATAGAAATAATCCTATCACTTTTCTCAATAAGTTCTGTTAATTTTTCCTCCGAAAATGATGCTGGTTTTGTGATTAGATCTTCTCGCAGCTTTTCATACTTGCTTATTTCAATAGTGATTGTCGGAGATTTAAACTTGATGTTATTGAGTTTAGAAAGTACCAGTTCAATTTTTTCTTGAGTTTCTGTTACATTGAGTTCATTTTCATTTTGGTTTTCAATCCTCGTAGAATCTTCGATTTCTGCACTTCCTCTTTTGGGTACAGGAATTTTATTTTCACCTTTAGGTTCTTCCTCTAAAAACAAATCTTCAAACAGATTTCCGATCCACTGGGTTTCTTTCCTATTTTTATACTGTTCAATCTTAAATAAAGCTTCATCTAAATTTCCGTGAATATATTTTTCTAATCGACCGAAACGGTTGGTTTTTTCTTGGGTTTCTCCCAAAATTCTTGCTGGGTTATTATCGAAATAGTTAGAAATATCAGTAGAGATATTTTGAGTGTTTTTTCTTAGAATAATGATGTCGGTTCCGATTTGTGTTCCTGCAAAAGCGCCATTGGGTAAACGGAAACCTTCCAAAACACTAACATTTTGTAAATTCTTTTGTCGGTTGAGCCAACCTGATGGAAGAACCATCGCCAAAACGCCGTTGGGTTTCAAAGAATCTAATGACCGTTTAACAAAATAATCTTCATACTTCGAAATTTGCGGTTCTTCGCCCAATCCCTTGTAAAATCCTCGATGTTCGCCATAGGGCGGATTTCCAATTACCAAATCGTATTGCTGAGAAAAGTCCTTTTTATTTCCTTTTTCGTCAATGAATTCAGTTTCAAACGAACGAAGATTGATGTCAGCTTCGGGATGCAGAATCTTGGCAATTTTTGCGGTGGTCTCGTTGATTTCAAATCCTGCAATTTTAGAATTTACAGATAGCTCGTGAGTAGCATAGATGAAATTTCCAGTTCCAACACTTGGTTCTAAAACGGAAATTTCTTTTTGAGTTTTAAAATGGTCTTTAATTAAATTATGAACTGCATCAACAATTTTATCCTGCGTATAATATTCGTCTAAAATCCCTCTTCCTTCTTTTGCCGTTCCTCCGCTTCGGAATTGGCTGCAAATTTCTTTTAAATCATTAGTAATATGTAGGTTTTCCTTCAGATTAATTTTGTGATCACTGGAAACAAAACAAGCTGCAGAAACTACTTCCGCAACTTGTTCATTGGTCAGTTTTTGACCTTTATATTTTTCGACAAGGGTTTCTAACTCATCATTTTGAGTAATATTTTCACTTACCTCGGAAAGTCCTCCGTTGGGTCTTCTTCTATCGGATACACGTCTCCCGGATAAGATTCCGCCCAGGGAATGTTCTCTTCCCTCATTTTCTTGAGCATTTTGCGGTTGTGTTCCACCATTGGATCCTCTTCCTCGGTCTCGGTTTCGGTTTCCCAAATCGCTCCGTTCTGTGACTGCAAGTCCATTTCCAGCATTGTTGCTGCCCACTGCTTGTCTTCTTCCGTAACTTCCGTTTTGCTCGGATTGGATTTTTGAGCCAAGTTCTGCAGGGTTTTGTTCAGGTGTTCCTTTTCCCACTTGCTGAGAATCGGATGTTCTTCCGGATTCAATTGCATTGCTTTCATTTTCAGAAATTTTTGGTTCAACTAAATTAGTATTTTTATCTTGAAGCTTGAGTTTATTCTGTAGATATTCGGTCAGGTCTTGATTCCCATTTTCAGAAATTTCATACAATGGACGAACGTCTTTGATATTTTTGCCAGTAAATTCTGTAAGAATTTTCCTGGTTATTGCATTTCCCGTTCTATCCCCGGTAAGACAAAGAAACATTTTACCATCATAATTCTGGTATCTATTGAGGAACTTTTTGCTATTTGAACCTGAATTAAGGGTAATCAATGTTCTATTATTGACTTGTTTGTTCAATTGAAGAAGCTCCAAGAATGAAAGCGTATCCTTACTGTTTGTGAAAACAATAAGTTCCTTTTTATTTCCTTCAACTACAGAAATGTCATCATTTATCTCATTAAAAAAATCTTCATCTTTCACTTTTTTCTGTTTTTTATGAAATGGTTAAATTCAAAAATTTCTTTTGCTTCATTGTCCCAGTTTTTTCTTGATATTAATTGAAGCGTCACGAATATGTCCGTCTTTTTATTGTAAGAATCAATCCTTTCGAGCCTTCCGTGGTAGTCCTTTTCTGCGTGTTTGTAAATAGAGTACGGTAAAATAGTATCCGTTGGATAAATGTAAAACCGGGTGTACATCCAAGGTGAGTTGATTTCAAATCGTTTGTATTTTTTCTTAAACAAAACCGTATCACTCAGATTTTTTCTGTTTCTGTAATTGGGGATTTTTTCCTGAGAAAACAATGTTCCTCCTTTTTTCTTTTCAACCGAAAGCGGCTTTTGTTTCTTTATGATGTCTGACAGAATAATTTTGCCGGGATTTTCATTTTCAATGGTATAGCACAATGAATCTTTAATGAAATAAATCTGTTGGGTTATTTCGGGAGCATCAGCATCCGGAATCCTTTCTATAATAGAATCTCCCGAATAATTAAGGCTTGACAAATGAAAACTTTGGATTTTGTCTAGATTTTTGGAAACATCAAAATAGACATTGGAGACAACATCGATTCCTCCTTTTTCAGATTTGATTTCTTTGTGGCAGGAAGTGCTTATAAAAAGAAAAAACAAGCTGGGTAGTATTAAAAGTTTTTTCATAGATATAGGGTTTAAAAAAGCGGCAGCCAAACTAATTTGACTTACCGCTGGGAAATAAATGATTGGTTGTACGTGTTATCTATCGTTTAATACTTTGTTCTTTCACGTTATTTTTTTCGTGCTTGTTGTCTTGTTCCAAACCTTCTAAAGGCTTGTTGGTATTGATTCTGTTCATATCCTGATCGTACAGACTTAGATTTTTATACTGAGGATTCAGAACTGCTTTACCTTCTATCACTTTATCATCCAATTCAAATTTTACCTTGACGATATTTCCTTTTTCCAAAGATTTTATGATACTTTCCTTCCATTCCGGCTTATCGAAGATCAGTTTGGATTTTTCTACGATCTGAGCCGTATCAACACCATAATTTTTGTAAAAATTCTGGAAATTATAATTTCCTTTTTCAGTTTTGGGTTCGTTAAAATTCAGTTTGGCAAATGCAGGTTCTATTTTTTCTGTTTTCGGATTGTGAAATTCTATTTTTACCGTACGCCCTTCCAAAAGGTTGACTGCTTCTTTGGCAGTAAATGTATTTACCCTGTTAACAGGAAAATTGTGGGAGATAACGTCGCCATTTTCTTTAGTGAGTTTCGCATTATAAAAATTCATAAAGACACTTCCATTTTCTATCTTATTGAATTTTAACGTGAATTCCATTTCATTTCCAGGCATCGTTTTGTCGGAAGTGGTTTTAATTTCGAACTCTTTTTCGGGAGCATTAATCCCATTTTCTAAATCTTTGTGCAGTTGTTCTCCTTCTCCGAAACCAAGATATTTTAACTGAAATTTCGGATACTGAGATGGTTCATATTCGTTCTGTGTTTCCATAATGTTTGGGTTTTGATTGTTAAATTTTATATCATTCATTGTTAATATTCGAGTTTTTGGCAAACTATCTTCTTCCAGATAGATTTTTAAAATTTCACCGCTAATTAATATTTCATAGGATTCGCCATATTCCGGTTTTTCCAACAAGCCAAAAGCTAATGCGTATTTGTCATTTTTTGACAACGTATGACCATCAATAACATTTGGGATTGTGGCCATTTGTGCCTTTGTAAGAGAATAATCTCCATCTGTTGTTCCGAATTCCATTTTCTCTGAATAAGCTTTTCTTTGGTTCGCTGTGATCTGCAAGTTCTCCAGTATGAATTCGTTTTCTTTCATAAAAATCCTGTAATTGAGAATATCATTTTTTTCCTCTTCGGAAAGTTTCGGATAAAGATTATTTTGCACCGCTTTTGATTTTAAGTCGTTTTCGACATAGCTTTTGAATTCGTTCAAACTTTTTGGAGCATCATAAAATTCTCTCATACCTGTCCATTCTCGGCGACCGTACGGTAATGTATATTCCTGAGTTTGCATATCATAGCTGTAATACCTATGACCGCTTGGACTCTTCAGCGAGCCACTTCCATCATTATAATCGTTCCAGGTCCAGCCGTCCGGAAGATCAGATGCAGGGGTTAAATTTTCTTCAAAGTCTTCTTCTGAAAATAGATCATCAAATCCAAGACTATTTTCTTCCCAGTCAAAGCTTAATGTGCTTTCTATTTGATCTTTAGTCTTTTCAATAGAGGTATTTATTTCGATGGTTGATCTATCTGTTTCCATTTCATATTTTCGGAAATGATCGGCTTGCCGTTCATCAATTTCTGAAGTTGTCATTCCTAAACTTAAGTCTGTCCTTAACTCCAATTCATTTGCCCAAGAATCTGAAAGATATATTTGCTTTGCTGCTTCATTACCAATAGTCACTTCTGTAAAAGCATGGTTATCTTGTATGATTAAGATTCTACCATCGATTTTCTGTTTATCCATAAAGCGTACTACTTCAGCTAAACTTTTAAAATTAATTTTCACGGAAGTATCAGTATCCGCATTGAAGATTGTATTTACAGTGTAAGCAGAGCCTTTAACTATTTGATTTGCCGTGGATTTATAAATCTGCATAAACTTTTTCTCCCGATCAGAAAACTTCCTTTCTCCATCCCTGAAAAATTGTTCAGGCGGAGTAGTTTTCATTTCACGAACAAAATCTTTATAAGCCGTTGTTCTCGGAATTACAAGCTTCTCAAACCAAGATAATTTATCTTCCATTTTTTAGTTTTAAATTTACCTTCTAAATCTTCGTGACTTTTCTACTTCCTCTTCTTGTTCTGAGTTTTCCTCTCTCATTCTATTGGCGTCTTGATAGACATCGGGGTCATTTACATTTAGCTGAATGTCAGATTTATTCTGCTCCTGTGATTGATGCTGCTTTTTAGAAATTCCATCAACTGTTCCTATCTCTTTGGAAACGATATTCAGATCCTTAGCGATTTCTTTTGCCATTTCTGGGAACTGGTCAATTTTATCCTGTAGAAAAGATTTCAGTTTCATAAGTTCATTTTTGTAGAGGTTGGTTTCTGCTACATCTCTTTTATCTGCAATAATTGCAGTTAATTCTCTTGTGTTTTTAATGAGATCAAACTCAACCACCTTATTGGTTTCTTTGTCGAAAATGAAAGCCTTTTTTTCATAAATCAATTCTTTTTCTGATTTTGAAAGGTCTTGAATATCAGAATATTCAATTTTGTCTTTACTGTTTTTGAGAATTTCAGAAATACTTTTATCTCTTTCCAAAAAGATAACTTTCAGTTTGGTATTATTATCCGTAAGCTGAAAAGTCGCCCTGTTTATGTCGTTGTCCGCAACGATGGTATATCCTTGCAGAAATTTTTGAATATCATCCGAATTTAGCTTTTTAGAAAACGAATTGTCTGTTTCGATGATGCCATATTTCTTTAGTTCGTCTGTTGGTAAAGTGTTAGTGTTCATAATGGTTTGTTATTAAATTGTTTACTTTTGTGAGGTCGTTTAAAAAATGAGAAGGATTGATGCTTTGTCCAAATTCTTTTACCGAAAAATGCAAATGTGGTCCCGTTGAGTTTCCGGAATTGCCACTTTTGCCAATGATAAAACCAGCTTTTACTTTTTCGCCAATCCGATAATAGATCTCTGATAAGTGCATATAGGTTGTTTCAAAACGGTTGAAATGTTTTACTTTGATGAAATTTCCACCGCCTTTAGAATCCCAACCAGTTGCCGTAACAATTCCATCTATTACGGAATAGACATTTTCATAGTTGGCTTTAAGGTCGATCCCGTTGTGCATTTTTTTGCTTCCGAAAATGGGATGCGTTCTGGTTCCATAAGATGATGTTACTGTCAATTTATTTTTAAGTGGCATTACAATTTTTGAAAAATATTTTTTTGGTTCATCTACAAAATCATAAGTCGTAACTGCAGCCTGCTTCTTTGATGTTTCTCTATGATCTTCAAGCTGATTTTGTGTGAGCTGCGTTAAAGAAGTTTTGAGTTTTTCAATGTCATTTATCCCTTCATCCTTTACACTTCCATATTCTTTAATGAGTATTTTCAGGGAATCAATTTGATTTTTCAGATCTGATTTTGTGATGATGTTTAAAACCTCTTTCCACGTTTTTTTATTCTTTTTCTGGTTTACCGGTTCGTCAATGTTAGTTTTATCTGATACTTTTATATTTTCAGATTTTTTTGGTAATGTTGGTATAATCGTATTAAATTGCGCAAATGATAAGCTACTGTAAAACAGCGCCATCAAAGTAAATTTGTATTTTAGTTTTTTCATTTTATGCAGCTTTTATATTTTCATTCACAATGAGTTCAACTTCTTTATTGATTTTTCTAAAATTGGTCATCAACACCTCTTCTTTGCGATTAACCCCCTTTTTATCTACAAAAGAGTAATATGACGGCATTTTCACATAGTTTTTTTCTTCTTCTTGAATCGCTTTCATATCTAAATTAATTTTACCATTCACTGCGGACGTTTTATATTCTTGCACATCATTTTCTTCTCCTTGCGCTATCATCCCAACCATCTCTCCTGTTTTCAAGGCTGCGATTTTTCCTGCAGGAATCATATTGTCCATTTTTTCATTAATGCTAGTGGTTGTTCCTTGTTGGGAAATAGATTGCGAGTATGATTTCTGTTTAATTTTCCCAAATAGTTTCTCTAACCAATCCAATGTATTTTTGTCTCTGGCAGAACCGGAAAGAATATTTCCAACAATGGCAGAAATCGTATCAGCAACTTCCTTTTTGTAAAATTGTCGAAGTTGTGGAAGCTCCTGAAGGCCTAATAAAACAGCAACTCTGTTGCTTCTCGCAGTGGCTACAATGTTGTCAATTTTATGAATATAAATTGTAGGAAATTCGTCTGCAATAATTCCTCCCGGCAAATTGTGTTTGGAATTGATCAATCTTAAAGTCCTGTTTAATACCGAAGAATACAATGCAGAATTAATATCCTGTGTTCCCGGGTCTGATGCCAGAATAATAATAGAAGGATTATCTCTGTCGGTTATCTTCAATTCCACTTCATCTCCTGAAAACACCCAAAAACTTTCTTTGGTTGCCAATCGGGAAAGGAAAATTTTGAGTGTTCCGATTTGTCCTTCCAATTGGTCAAATGCTTTGTTGTCATAGGCCGTCTTGAAAGGTGACAGCAAAGAGAAAATTTCTTCATTGGTAAAAAGAGTATCGAAAATTTCTTTATAGCTTCTGTTCATAAAAGAAAGAATATGAGGCAAATCAGAATATTTTCCATTTTCGAATGTTGCAAAAAAATAAATACAGGATGAAAGGAAATTAATCGCAGATTGGGTAAAGAAAGCTTCGGAACCACCTCCTGAACTCGAACCTCCTTTCTGTAAAGATGAAACCATCGATTCTGCCATTTCCTGAGCTTCTGCCAAAGTTTGGATGTACTTTTTATGAAACGGATTGACTCTTTTTGATTTTTCAACCTCGTTGAGATTAATGACGTGGAAATTGTAATCGTATTCTGCCTCCTTACTTTTTTTCAACAAATAATGGTAGTATGCAATCTGTGCTAAATCAGGAAATTTAAAATCGTAGATGCAGAGACAGAAACCTTTGGCGATCAATTGTCTTATGGCAGGATTGATGACACCAAACGACTTTCCAGAACCTGGTGTTCCGATGACCATTGTTCCTCTAAAAGGATTGATGTTCATCCAGCCTTTATTGCTCTTGTTTTTGTAACGGAATAAATATGGAATGTTGATTGTGACGTCCGACGTTACCAGTTCTTGATTTTGGTCAAAAGATTCTTCCTCCACGTTCCATCGGTCTTTTCCCATTTTTTGCTGCATCAGTTTAGAAATACTGTCTGCACCCATTTGGAGAATAACTGACCCTAAAAAAGAAAGAATAGCATAGATTACCTGATAGAGATTAAATCCGGGAAATACTTTTGGAAGCTGTGCATTTCCTGCCTCATTTTGCCAGACTAATGAAGAAAAAATCATCAGCAATCCCGCAATCATAGGAACGACAATTTCTGTTGCGATATTTAAGTCTTTCTTTTTCTTGGCTTTTGTTCCGACAGCTACCAATCCAATAAGAATCAATGTCGCAAATTTGGCATTGATAGGTGGGTAGATAAAGCTCAGCTTTGAAAAATTTTTCAGCAAGTTGGACACTACCGGAACATCAGCATTCAGATAAAAAAGCGAAGCACAGTCTAATGCAACCACAGCGTACACTGCTTTTTGCAGAAAGCCATAGATCTTTATTTGATGTTGTTGTTCTTGCATTAAGAATAATATTGATTAAGTAATTCGTGTTCTTCTAATAGATTGCTATGCAGCTTTTGTTGCGCTTCCTGTAATGTTTTTTGCTGTTCCTGTATTCCAGTAAGATTAGCATTCAACAGATTCAATTGAGCAATTAATTCATTTCCTCTTTTTTCGACACTCTCGATAATGTATGAGTGACCTGGCTATTCAGATATTTTATCACACCAATCTTTAAGGTTTAACACCCTTTTATAGGCAATAATAAATTCTTTTCGTTTTTTATAAATAATAATTATAGCAACAGAATGGTAGGTAAATAGTAATATCACCAGTGCAAAACACAGCATAACTGTAAAATTTTCCATAGTCTTAATATTAAAAGGTATCTGCTTTCAGAATATCTGAATAGATGACTTTCATTTCTATGGTGCGCCCCGAGAGCTGTTCTTCAATCAAGCGAATCATCATCACTTTACTGTTTGGGTAAGTGAATTTTTTGAAAACATAAATATTCCTGAAATTTTTTCTGAAGTGTTTCTGCGGATTGAGCTGTAAAATGGGTGTTAGATCTACACTTTGGTTATTGGTGGCTTTGTGTATTTTTTTGTCTTCCAAGGAGAATTTCAAATCCTCAATATCATAGCTCAGATTAGAATTATTCTTGATGGTCATATCTAAAAAAATATAATCACTCATCACATAGACATTATTGAGCTGGAAGCTGAGTTTTAGATTTTTTTCTTCTCTAATCGGATTTTTTTCAGATTTTTTTCGAATAATATCCATTGCAAATTTTCTCAACTCAAGATTAGAGAACACCATTTTATCAAATTCTACAGGCTGCATCGCTTCGGGCTGTATATGAATATTGGTAATCGTATTGAGGTTATCCTGATTTCGATAAACAACTTTGTACTGTGCAATGAAAGATTGTGCGACAACGGTAATGATCCCAATAGTATTTCCATTAAAAAAAACGGAAGGTATATTGATTTTTCCTTTCTCGTCAGAATCAGGATGGTCTGTGATCTTTATTCTGGCAATGTTTGTAGCAGGCAAATCTCCAGTCAGTTTTTCTGTTGACAAATCCACGTACTGAATGGGTTCCGGCGAAATGATGTGCAGGTTGATGCCTTCGGTAATTTCAATCTCAGGTAAATCGGAAACAATCTGTTCTTTGGTTGCAGTTTGAGCCGTGAAAAATTGAGCTGTGAATATTAAAAGGGTGTATAATAAAGTTCTCATTGTTTTATTTTTTTTGTTGGTTTTGTGAATCTTTCAATTGTTTTTCGTCGATCAAAAAGACATATGAGTTGTATTTCAGTTTTGCTTTATTTTCTTTGATCAGATTGGCGATGGATTTAGACGTCGAAGTAAAAAGGCTGCTTCCAATACTTGAAAAAAATCCTTTTCCGCCCATATCCATCTGTATTCCTTGAACTGAGTTGCTACCCATTTCCCGCATCATATCTCTAAAAACACTTTGTGGAACGTACAATCCTTTCATCCCGTCAACATCGTAAATGGATAGATTGACCGGATAGATCTCTCCTTTTGTAAAGACCGAAACAATATTGAGATTGACTCTTTGCATTGAAAATCCCGAAATTTGACCATATAGTATAGAACCTTTGCCAATCTTTTTGTTTCCAACAAAGATGTCTTCCAACAAGCGGAACCTGATCCTGCTTCCTAAAAATCCTTTGTTGTTTTCGTCAATGACCGCTTTGATAAAACTATTTTCCTTTTCCTTATAGAAAGCATTAAAACCGCTGTTGATTCCGGATTTGCTCACATTGAAAGTTGAATTGAGAAAATCGTTCATCTTATCCTTATTTGATTTCAATCTCTGTTCTGCTGCGAGTTTATTTTGGTATTCAGGATCACGGGATTTTTCTAATGAATCCATTACCAGCATCTGCTCTTTCAGATATTTTACAGGATCTGGTTGGGCGGACTGAGGTTTTTCTTTTTGTGTATCAGAGTATTTGTTATTTTCATTTCCATAAGATTTTTCATTTAGCATTTTGATGATCTCTGAAGACCTTTTATAATCTTTATCATCTCCTTGCTGTTGATTGGGATTGTAATATGAAGATTGATCTCCTTTTGCCTGATATCTATTCTGTCTTCCGCTGACCGCTTTTAATGAATCTATTTTTCTTTTTTGGTCTAATGATAATTGATCATCATAGCTTAGTAAACTGTCTGATTCCTTATCCAAACCTCCAAGCATTGTTCGGTTATCCTCTTTTTTAAAGAATTCATCGTAAGCATCGTTTTTGGTCATAATAGAATCCTGCGTTTCGCCTAATGAAAGAGACAGTTCTTTGGGCTTATCCTTTGCAGAAGCATCTTCCTTCATAAACTGCGCTCCCACGTAGCCGAAAAGAAAAAGAAACGGCAAAGCCAAAAGTGGCAAAACGTATTTCTTATCTTTAAAATTGATCTTTTTAATGTCCATTTTTTAAATTTTGGTATTGGTTAAACAGGTAGTCGATTCGTAAGCTGTCTTCTTTTTGTAAAGAATTTTGGTCTCTTTTTACTTTTAAAGTCTTGAGTTCATTCACTATTTTTTCCATTTCTTTATCATTGTTGATGGGCAAATTTTGACTCGTCTTATTGTTTGAATAAAGAACCGGAGGTCTTATTTTAAATGCCGTTTCGGAAGGAAAAAAAACACCTTGAATAATTGATCCTATAAAGGAAACTGACAGTAAAATCATTGCACAAGTGAAGAATTTCTTCGGATTTTGAACCGCCCATAGTATCCATTTCTGACCCTTTTGTTTTAATGTCGTATTCATTTTAGTAAGAATTTTTGTTTTGATTGGATAGTTCTTCGTTATTGATGATTCGCCAGTTTTTAAGAATCACACCGTGAGGATTATTGGGACTTCTGATGATGTCTTCAAAGAAACCTTCGGTTATGAGCATTCTGGTAATGACAGAGGATTTTCTTGTGATCATTTGTTTCCCGAAAAAAGAGAATTTCTTTTGTTCCATATTGAGTGCAATTGAATCGGTATGGATACTGACCATTGAACTGGAGGCGATGATCTGATTGTAAAAACCTTTTTCCTTTAAATTGGTATATTCTTTTTTCCCGCTGTCATCAATGAGATATAATGACTTTTGAATATTATCCTTAATATAGGTATCATCTGGAGCGAGTGTGAAAAACAGTCTGTGGAAAAGTTCTATCTGCGCTTTGTATTCAACAGGTCGGTTGAGAAGTACGTCCGTTTGCTTGGCAAGAACCGGAACCCCATTATCTAAAATGTAAATGGATCTTCTGGAATCCTCGATCATTCTGTACGCAAAGAAAAACCCTGCAATGACAATGAAAACAGCAAAAACAATGGTTGAGATTGAAAAAACCTTGTTGATTTTAATTCTTTGTTCTATGTTTTTAATAAGCATTTATGGTAATTTTTGAGATTATTTTCCGTTTTTCATCGCTTCCTTAACTCTTCCCGAAGCTGAGCCTGCTGCTGCACTCGCTGCGACAGAAGCACCTCCTGTTTTAGCCGCCAATATTGCTGTTTTGGCACTGCTTGCTATTTTTCCCGCTGCATTTTTCATTTTGGTCATTGATCCTGCTCCTCCCGCAGAAACAATACTGTCTGCAATAGTTGGAGTCATTAAAACTCCAATTCCTGTGACCACATAGGCAACACACGTAAACAGCTGATTGTAGATCATTCCGGAATTTGAAACGTATACCATCAAAGCGTCTAAGTTGGTAATGGTTCCGTTGGATAAAAGCGTATTGTATCTTTCAATCTCCATTGTATAACCCGAAGCGATCAGTTGCTGACCGATGTTGATGATGGTGTAGGCAACAAAAGTGTAGAGATTGATATTGATAAACTTTGATACCCAGCTGTATAAAGAATTTTCAAATCCGGGAATCAAAGCCATCCCTACGGCTATGGGTCCTAAAATGATGAGTATATACGCCCATATTTTTTGAATGAAGAAAATAAGATACACGCAGATGCGAAGAATGGACAAGCAGACAAATTCAATGAGTTCCGCTACTAATTTTTGCATTTGGAATTCCATTCGTATTGACCATTCTTTGATAGGCTGAATCAATTTATCCAATCCCTCACTGATATCAAACCACGAATCATCGGCATCTTCAGTGGTATTTTCAATAACTTCCTGTTTGGCATCTTCTTCCGCTTTCAGTTTGATGACGGCATCGAGTAATTGTTGCTGCTTCTTAAATCTTTCGACCCTTAAGTCGTTAACTTCTGATTCTATCTCGCTGAAAATTGAAATCCCTGGTTCGGCAATGGCCTCAAATGGTGCTTGAATCATACTGACAAATCCGCTCCAGTAAACAAGGGTAAATCCTATGAGAATGGGTTTCAGCATTGGGGTAATTTCCCATTCTCTATCTCCGGCTGCCATTTGCCAACCCATGTACCCGAGGTACATCAGAGCGCCTAAACCGCCTATTGCTTTTCCTACCAAAGCGGAACCTTGCGCACTGTCCTGTACGCTGTTATCCAGCTTTGTAAAAACCTCCATAAACCATTTCTCAAAAGCACCGTCACCTTTTAAAAATTGGAGTAGATTGCTATAATCGGCATCTGTTTGGGCAAATCCCATAACAGGCAAAAGAATTGCTAATAAGCAAAAAGTTAATGTTATCGTTTTATTCATTTTTAAAATCGGTGTTTATAATGATTCATCATATTTTGAACAATTTGCTGGTCTGATGCCGGTGTCCACGCAGGTGGCAAAGTATAATTTGAATGGTTCTTTAAAATGTTTTTATAATCTGTAAGGAGTGTTGTCTTGTTGTTGTAATCTCTTAACTCCCGTACAAATTTTCTCCACTTGATAAGGGTTTCGTGATACATAATGAATCGTTTTCCTCTTGGCATATCCATACTTCTGGACATTGAATATTTTTCTTTGATGAGATCCAGTTCTTCCTGAAGTCTTCTTATTATTCCTGTGGTATTGAGCGTTTCAAACGTTTGCTGGTCTTTCAGCCGCCACTCCATAAAATTTTGAGGCGTATCGGGGAATTCAGTAATAGGTTTTAGCATTCGTTTGTAATAAAGCAGCCAAAGTGGATCGGCATCTACTGTTGCTGAAGTCCAATGGGCAAAATCCTGAACACTTCTTTTATGAATGGTATCTGAAGCTGCCTTTATTTTTTTTGCTTCTTCCTCCTGAAATTTTAATTGAGCGAATCTCTGATTTTGTACTCCTGTAGATTTTAATGGTCGAATGTCTTCGCCGTCTTTATAATCCCTGTTTATTTTTGGAGACCATAACCCCCAAACCGTTGCGTAAGCAAAATTGGTTTGAACTCCTAAAAAGTATTTTGGGTAAGGTCTCCAATCTCCCCAATCTTGAAAGACCATTCTTTTATGCTGGGCAACAATGGAAGGGTCATTTAATCTCTTGACGCTGACCTGTCCAAACACAGTGGCTGTAAAAAAGAGCAACTGAAATAGACTGATTTTTTTTAGTAGATTTTCCATAATTTTAATTAAAGATGTGATTGTATTTAGTGATGATGTCGCCAACAATGGCTTTGTCTATATTGATGTAGTTGCGGAGAACAGGAACTTGATACAGGTAAGGAATTTTCTTGGCATTCTCTAATCGCAGATTGATGTATAAAATATTCCCATTGATATTTCTGACACGGGTAAAGATCTTTTCAATAAGCATTTCCCTATCCATTGCATCCATCAGAAAGTCTTTGTCTTCATTGAGAATGTCCTGGGTAACTTCCTGCTGAAGCTTCATCGTCTGCTTGCCTATTTCAACATAATATTTTGAAATGAGTACCGAATATTCAGGATGCTGTGCGGATAGATCCAGCATTTTATTGGAGTTCGTCACTATTTTACCCAAATATTGATAGAGGTAGATAAGTTTTTTACTCTGGGTAAGCGCCGAATTCACATTTTTCAGTTGTTGATAGATGTATTCCTGAATCGCTATGATCTGCGTGATTTTATTATTGATATCATCATACAATTCTTTTTGCTTTTCATAGGAATCCAGAAAAGTTTGCTCACTTCCTAATCGAACACCGTGGTTTACGGTGATCTGTGATAAAAGTTTGTCATTGATAACTATCTGCTGGCTTTTTACGGATGCAACAGTGAAGAATAAAACTCCAAGAAGAATTGCTTTTTTGCTCATATCTTTATTATTTTATCATTAAGCAATTTGTGAAATACATTGGCTCCGCCGAATCTTCGATTTCATTTCTAAAAAGACTTGATGTTATTCATTATGCTTTCAACCACTTGCTTGTCTCTGTTGACATAATACTGAAAGGCTCTTTTATTTCGTTTTACTTTGGCTTTTATATCCCGTATTTTCAAAAGCATATGCGTAGAATTCCTGCTCAATGTTTTCACTTCGCCTAAAGCATAACCCAATAGTACTTTGCGTTCCGATTTCTCCATTTGATTGATGGCTCCATAAGACAAAATAATTCCGGTTACGAGTCTGGTCACCATTTGCAGATCATCCACAAACTGAACCTGAGAAGGCAAAACGGCTATAATGGAATAAGGAGCATCATTTATTTCATTGATAATAGCAGTCTGATCGTTTGTTATTTTTGTTATTTCCCTGCTCATTGCTATTCCTGTCGGTATTGCCTGGATGGCAAATGAAACTATCCTCAATCGATCCTGAATTTTGGTAATCTTGTCTTTGAAGTTGTTCCATTGGGTTCTATTGGCGGTTTCCACTGTCGCATTCAGCGTTTGCTTTTCCCGCATCTCTTTTTGCCTGTCGTGTTCTTTCATTGTGGCATTGATCTCCAAATCCATCATCGGAAATGATACATTTTCCTGTTGCCAAGCTGGTGTGGAACCGCCACCGGAAGAAGTTAAAACGACGTAGATTGCAGTAAATAGCAAACTTAAAAACAACTTATTTTTGCCTCCATAAAGTCGGCGAATCTCGTTCCTCGATTTCATCTTTTTGGTTTTAAAAATTCCTTTTATACCGATCCATAATATCCTCAACAATCGCTTTGTCTGTATTGATGTAGCCTGCAAATGGATTGATGGAATTCCAGAATCCCAATCGGTTTGCTTTCTCCAATCTTAATTTGATGGCCAAAAGCCACAACTTCAGATTTTTGACATTACCGGAAATATTATGAAGGATTTTGTAGCGGTCTCCTGCAGTAGCCAGATTCAACTCTCCGGATGCGAGGATGTCAGAAACATCTGTCACTATTTTCAGGCTTTGCTCGTAGGTTTTTTGGGAAGCTTTCACCCCAAAAATTGCGTATTGCGGATGTGCTGATGCTAATTGTCCTACTTGTGCTGAGTAATTGTAACACTTATTGAGTTCCGAGTAGATCTCCTGCACCTGAATACCATTTTGCAGTGTCCCGGAAACTTCTTTTAAGCCCTTCAGAATTTTATTCTGAATATCGTTAGCTGCAACCATCTGGGTTCCGACCCACGTCTGGGCATCTTTTAGTTTTGAAGTTTCTTCGATGACCTCATTCTGTTTGGCTTTTAGATTTTCAGAATATAGAATCATTGCTGCCGTTACCGTAGGATCGATGTAGGTGTTTTGAGCACACAATAAACTTCCAAATCCTAAAAATAGAATGCTAAACTTTTTCATATTGTTTTTTATTTATTAATTCTGAAAAACTGATATTTCGGTCTTCTAATTCCTGTGAGATGGTCTTGAAGACATTCTTCCCTTTAAGTTCTTTTTTCATCATTCCGTAAAAGGAATTGATTTTTTGATCCAGTGGATTTTGATATAAATTCACGAGCGATACAAGATTTTCGAGACTGTCTCCGAAGATTTTCAAATCATCAACTATTTTGCGCAATGCTTCATCATAATTGCCATATCGATGTACATAATACTCAACAGCAGACTTTTCAGGTTTTTCTGTTGTGTAGGTCAGATACTGCTCCAAAGAAACCTCGTTTCCGTACACCTCTCCTTTGGAACCTCTTTTCAGATAAAATTCTTTAAAACGACTTCTTCCGAATTTATTATTGAGATTATTAATGGTAAAAATCTTGTTTTGCTCTACTTTATTGAGTGAAAGCAATGAAGCGATCTTATCAAAGTTGTCTTTGAACTTTGTCTGGTCAAGCAGTATAAACGTGTCCGAATTATTGATGATGGAATCTTTTACCACCGCATTTCCAATAATGTCATCGAGTTCCTGAGTGACTACTACTGCTTCTCCCCAAAATTTCCTTACGGTTTTATACAAGTAAAGAATGTAGCCTCCCATCAGTTTACTTGCGATTGCCTTCCACGCTTCTTCGATGATGAGTGCTTTTCTGCGGTCTTTTCTGAGTCTCATTTTCTGAATAAAAGTGTCCATAATAATGAGCGTGACAATCGGAAAGAGTTTGGGATTGTCCTTTACATTATCAATTTCAAAAACGATCAATGATTCGTCAAAAAGCGTATTGTCTGCACTTTCATTTAATGTTGTTCCATACCTTCCGCCTTTGTAAAAATCTTTCAGCACAAATAAAAAGGTGCGCAGATTAAATTCCTTTTCTATAATATTGTGTTTCTTATTATTCAGGTAAATGGGGAGAAATTGATCGCAGTAATCATAAAATCCATTGAACGAAAGTTCTGTTACAACTAGCTTTTCTTCTAATTCTTTAATTTTTCTGATGATAGCTTTTCTAAAAGATTCATTCCACTGCTCAGATGATCTGGTCTGCTTGATGATGTCATTCGACTTAATTAAGATCAACTGCGTTTCATTGTATATTTTCCTTCTTTCTTCATCGTTCAGCGTATCATACGCTTCATAGACTTTATAAAAATTCTCACTTTCATATTCCGGATTGTTGATGTTTTTATCAGGATGATAAAATTTTAATAATTTTCTTCCGGCTTCCTTGATTTCATTAGAACTGGCATCGAATGTAATCCCCAAAATGTCATAATAGTTTTGATGTCCTTTGGCTTCATTCTCATATTCTGTGAATAGATCCTCTTCTTGAATGTTATATTTATTGAGATATAAAATAAGTTCTTCCGAAGTTTTATTTTGATACCATTCTTGTCCTGAGTTAAAATACTGATGATAATACGACATCAATACATTGTCTAATATGGACTTTTGTGCTGATGACATTGAAGAGTCAGGACCTTGCCAAATCAGGAAGATCAGGTTGGTTAAAAATTCGATTTTTTCGATATTGAACTCTTTCTTATCCATTAGAAAAGGATTCATAGTAATCGGTTTTTCTTCGGTGTACTGAATGTATCTTCCTCCTTTGTATTTACAAGTTCCTGAATAAGAATCTCCTGTATCAACAATGACTACATCATAATTGTAGGTCAGATATTGCTCGATGATATTATTCATTAAAAAACTCTTGCCTGACCCACTGGGTCCTAAAACAAACTTATTCCTGTTGTTTATTCTTCCTGTTTTCATCGGTAAATCCGAAGGATCTACTTTTAGCGGAACGCCCTGTCTGTCTGTAAATCTCAGGTAGAAATTGGATTCTTCATTGACCGGGTAACTTTCTTTAAAAAAAAAACACAAGGCCGCTTCGCTTGTCGTCATAAATAGATCGTATTCCCTAAGTTCTGTTCCATTGCCCGGAATGGCTGATCGCCAGAGTTCTAACTGGTTGTAGGCATTTTTAGAAACAATAATTCCTTTCGTGAAAAGCTTGTTTTCAATCATCGACTGAATATTTTCCATTTTCTCCAATGTGTGTGCTGAAAAAAGGATGGAAAAATGAGCATTGACGACGAGCTGTCCATCGGTTGCAATGTTATGAAGCAGGGTCTGAATTTCATCTGCTATAATCGCGTTGGACGGAGAATTGTTCGCCGCGCCTTCATGTTTTTTCTTTTTTTTATCAAGCTCCCTTTGCTGTTGTGCCTGAAGGGGAATGGTAATGATCTGATTGTAGACAATGGTCTCGTAGTCTTCCAGTTCATTGATGAAACTAAAATTGTCAACCGCCGTCTCAGCTGCAGCTCCGTTACCTCCTAAAACTGAGTAAGGCTCAATTTCTGAAGGCAGATCAATGTTTTCTACGTCAACATAGGCAATGTTTTTCACAATCCTATTTCCGATCTGCAAAAATTCGTTGGTGCTTTTTATATTATCAAAAGTTGGAGTTTCTGTAAACTGCATCGACAGAACTCCCGAAATGTAGTAATCAAAATCTTTCTCAAATAAAAACTCAGGTTCACAATTATTCTGTTTCAAAAGCATCAATACTTTCTGGCACTTATCCCGTAGTTCCTTATAACTTTTATCCGAAAAATGATAATGCTTAGTTTTCTTTTTCAGTTTGTCATCGATAATATCCGTGAAGAATAGCACGGTTTCGATGGTTTTAAAAAGCCTGCCCTCAAAATGTTCTGAATATTTTTGCTGTAGAAACTGATTGGACTGTTCTGCGGTGTATCTTTTTTTAGAAAAAATGTCGAGCTTCTGGACAATTCTTCCTTCACCAATAATCGAGACTACCTGATTTAAGACCGTATGAAAATGGAGGTACGTATCCGGATCTGCTGAATACTGCTCTACAATATTTTTTATCCTAATACCAATAATAGGATTTCCATACTGTCCGAAAAGAACATCGAAATCCCAATTGAAATCTTTTGCATAATCATACCCGATAAAAGGGATGTTAAATGCTTGTTTTTCCTTTTTCATATTGAACTTATTTATTTTTTATTCGTCATATTTAACCTTTCGGTTTCATCATTCTTTAAAAGTCTTTTGTTGGTTAATTTTTTTGGAAAGATCAAGATCTGATCGAAATTTTTAGTTTTATCATATAGCCCATATTTGTCCTGTCTTTTGAAGATCAGATAAACACCTCCTGCGGTTATTGCGAGTCCGAATAAAGAACCTAGTAATCCAAACTTCGATAATACCAGCGCCAAAATGACTCCTGTGCCAATGACACCCACTGCGTAAAAAATGTATTTCCCTTTCAGTCCGAAAAACACAAGGGGTTTTTTGAGCCCCTTGTATAAATAGAATCCCATCTTAGGCAAAAAATGCGGTTACGAATTCCGGAACTACCAGCAGGAAGATCATTGCTCCTCCATAACCAAGGATCTCTTTGTTGACATCCTGGTCGCCATTCGTCCATTTGTTATACACTCTCAAACCTCCAATGAAACCAACCAATCCACCAACTGCTTTCAGGATTAGTTTGATAGGATCCCAATAATCCTTAATGTCGTTGGCGGCGTTCGAGATCGCTGTTGCACCGCCTTGTGCAAATGCAGGTGTTAGTGCCATCACTACAAAAGCGAGGGTTAAAATTTTTTTCATCATTTGGTGTTTTTTGAATTTTTGATTCATAATAAGTGTTCTTTTAGAAGGTTAATTAATTGGTTTATTTTTGGTTTTTGGGCATAGAATACCCTGCATCGTATTTTTAACACGTTGTTTATTAGTGAGTTATATTATTTGGAATAAAGGCTACATTGTGGAATGGTAAACTTTGTGTCCGTCATAGTTGGCAACCATTTGAACCAAGGTTTCAGAAAGATTGAGCATCTTCTTCCATTCTTTTATTCTGGAATTTTCTGTGGCTTTGTCTATAATAATTGGGCTTTGGGTAATCACATCGTAAGGTTTTTGGATTTCCTGTTCTTTTGATATTTTTTCTTTTTGGTTAGGATACGTTTCACTTGATTCAGAATTTTCAGAATTTTGTAGGTTTTCCTTTTCGATGGAATCCTTTTTTGGTGCATTATCCAATTCATCTAAATCTTGTTCAGATTCAAATCGTTCCCTCAAATACTCCAGATCCTGTCTTTGTTCCGTTTCTTCGCTTGGAATAGGAGTTAATTCTTTTCTGTTGAATGATTTTGGAGTTATGATATTTTCAACATCTTCAATCCCAATAGTTGCAGTAAGGGCTTCGTACTGCTCGGAGATGGCGGACAAAGAAAATTCCTCAGTCTCTTCTTTGTAAATTGCTTTTTCTTTCTTGAGAAACAGATCGTACAAGATGTTACCTGCATAATACATCAGGTAAACCGCCAGTATGCTAAGTGAAATTTTAATCATTTTTTATGTTTTATTTAGTGGATATTTTTCGGTGTCTAATCTTTGGCTTTTTCCTTCTTTTTCAGAATTTCTATTTTGATCTTTGAGTTTTCATTGATATGCTTTAAAAGTTCATCGAGTGTATTTTCTACGGCATATTTTTGCTTGCCAGCCAGGTTTCTGGTATTAATAGTTTGCAGGATGTTTCTCTTGAATACTGGACTTGGCAGCAGCATTCCATATTTTGCCAGCTCAATGTCCATTGCTTCCTGATTTAGGTATTTGTATCCTTTATCATATTTGGAACGGATAAATATTCTTTCGGCCTCGCTTTCCAATAATCCCAGCATATTGATAAAAACCAACGTTGATTTTACAGATACATCGGAATATTCAAATGGGATCACGATAAAATCGCTGTATATCAATAAGTCGCTGTATTTAGCATCAAGTGTTCCTGCCAGATCAAAGAGATTGATCTCCTCGCTTTCTTTCAGATCAATAAGAGTATCAAAGTCCGAAAAAGGCTGCCCATCATCTTCACCAATAATCTCAACATCGTACAATTTTGGAATTTCCAACACTTCATCTTCTTTCCATTTGTAGTAAAAGGATTTCTGATAATCGAAATCAAACACATTGATTTTTATTTCGGAATTAGTGGAAATATAATTGGCTAAAGCAATCGCCAATGTTGTTTTTCCGGTTCCTCCTTTTTGGGTGGCAAAAGTGATGATCATTGGTTGGTTAATGGTTTTTGTTTGATAATTATTAGCTGTAAATTTTTATCGGAAGCCGGAATTTAGGCCTTACCGCCTCTTCTTCTTTCGTTTCTTGAGTTCGTTTTCAGCAGGGTCTTTTGCCGTTCCTGAACTTTTCATCCATTCAAATAGCATTTCGTTGACGGCTTTGTTTAATTCTGTTTTTTTATTATTTTCAGTCCGGTTTTCTGTCTGCACTTCATTTATGCCTATGGGATTTAGAAATTTTTGATACTCCTTTTCTCCGATTAATGGTTGAAGTTCAACCACGTAATGGAATCTGGTATGAACAGCATACAGCTTTCCGTCTTCAGCAGTCGTTATAGAAATATCTTTTTTTTCATCATTTGTGTTTTTGTTATTTCTGATAAAATCCTTTACTTCAAACTGGACTTTTCGGTAGGTTTCCAAATCTTTCTTTCCCCTATTTTCAAATAGCATAAAATCCTTAATCTCTGTTTCCCGATATTGCTTTTTCAAAAACTCCAGCAGTATTTCTCTTGATTCCTGATTTGGAATGTTATAATCTTTTAAGATTTCGAAAAGCTTTTTATCCAAAGTTTCGGAAGTGAATTCAAATAATTCATTCATTTTCAAAATCTCACTCCCTTTGTAGACGCTACCTGTTTTATGGTCTATCAACGTGTAACCAAAAGGTTTTAAACCTTCTTTTTGATGAAATACAATGTCGATCCCGAAAACATCTTTCAACTTTTTCTGAAGCTCACTTTCAAATTCAATTTTTGATTTTGAAAGATTTTCTCTGTCAGCTATCTTTTCTTGTGGTAACATTGATTGACTTCGCCTATTGTCTTCCACTTTGAAAACTTTGTTGGAATACAGTTCCTTATATTTATTCAGAATGGCTTTAATCTGTCTGGCTCTGCTGTCACTTTTACTATTGTCGAAAACAATTTGATTCCCTGAAAGTGTTCGCTGTATGACTCCGTTTTTTAAAATGCTATAAAAATTTTCATCATTTGTGTTTCTGTTTATTTTATAACCATTTCTATGAAGCAAAGTTTCCAATTGACTGAACGAACTTATTTTGTAATTTAGGAGTTTGTGCAATTCTGCTTCTGGACTCTGGCCGTACAATTTTCCCATTGTATTACATAATGCCTTTTGAGCTTTAAGCCTCTCGTAACTGTCATCGATCTTCTTTCCGGATTGCTTATCAACCCTTGTGGAAACAATGTGGACGTGATTATTATCTGTGTCCTTATGAAATACAACAATGAAAGGTTGTGTCCCGTATCCCATTTCACTCATAAAACCTTCTGCAACATTTTTCAGTTCTTCTTTGCTGTGCCACTGAAACTTGGTTGAAATGACTGAGTGAAATTGGGGTTTCTTTACTTTTTCGTTTTTTGAAATTGATTTTAAATAATCCCGAACCTCCTTCTGACTACTGGCTTCATTAATGAACGAAGGAAAATTTTTCATCAGCATCAATTCCCCAATTCCTTTATTCACTTTTTTATCGTTGTAATTGACCCCTGGAAAGCTGGAACCCGCCGGTTTCATTATTTTAACGATCATTGTCCGAGCAAAGAATATATTTTAATAAAAATATCATTCTGCTTTATCTTCAAATCAGCTATTTCAGATAACTTGTTAGAAAAATCTTGCAGGTCTGCTGCGCTGATAAATTTTTGAGCATTTGCAATTTTTGCGATCTGATTGATGTTGGTTTCTATTTTCACGAATAGATTATCTTGTTTTTCAATGAACGCTAATACTATTCTCCTCTCATCATCCAAAATCCTGTTTTCTGCAGAATTGATAATTAGACTTGTCATAGAGATTTTCTTTTCTGAACATATCTTCCTCCAGTATTTCTTTTTTTGCTTGTTGATCCTGATAACGATAATCCCGTCTTTTTCATCGGTTCCCATCTTTTTTCAAATTTATAATCCCGCTTTGCTTTATTTTTGTAATGAAAAATTTTGACTGTTTTTAAATTGGTACAAAAATCACTGTTGCAAGTGCAACAATACCAACAACGATAGAGCCTGCAATTTTTACTTTTTTCACTTCTCTGATCTGTTTTTTATCAATTGTGATAGAATCTCCTTTTTTAGAAATACCGTAAACATTTTTGCCATCTATCGAAGTAATCTTTATTTTATGGATTTTAGCTTTAAAATCCTGAATCTCATATTTATGATTTAGCTCTAAAGAATTGTATTTTAAAGGCTTACCTTGATTCGATATGATAGATTTGCAAGATGTTAGTGAAATTCCAATCAACAGAAATAAAAATTCGTAATAGTTTTTCATTGTTTTTATTTTTAGATTTTAAAACGATTAACCTATACATCGTGAGGTGAAAAAAACTGCAAACTATCGTTCTATGGTAATTCCCAATTTGGTACACCATTCACGCTCTTTAAAATATAAGTTCCGGTAGCTGGTGGCGGTGGAATTGTTTCTGATGCAAAGCCAAATGTACCATCCGCTTTGGCAACTACTTTTTTCGTATAGGATGAATCTCCGTCTGCATTGGGCATTTGGGAAGGTGTAACGCTTAGCTTGCCATTTATATTTAACCATCTCTCAGAAAAATCCCCCGAAATCAAAGCAAATTTGTAATCCGTATAATTGTTCGTGATACTATCCCAAAAGCTGGTTGAACTTGTTGTAACGGGGGTTGAATGTATAGCGAGTTTATTACTTACGCTTCTGTTTCCTGTGGCCGGGCTACCAGCGCCAATGCCAATGAAAATATTGTTAGACCCTGTTCGGTTTCCTGTTCCTGACAGATAGCCAATTGATATGTTATCATTTCCTGAAGTAATGTAGGACATAGCTCCCGGACCAATTCCGATATTTCTGCTTCCGGAAATCACCCCATTTGCAATTCCATTCAATGCCGAAACTCCTGCTCCATAATTAAGTTTACCTGTAATTTGGCCTTGAGACATTGCGTACGCACTGGCTGAATTTCCCTTTCCGGACGTTATATTGGAATCAGACGCCAAAATAGAATTATAGTCACCTGTGATTGGGCTTCGGTTATTTCCTAGTATGTAATTTTCTTTCTCATCAAAATTTAGATGCAAATTGTTCCTGACAATAAGTTCAACCGTCGAAGTGTTGCCCTTGAGTGCGACTGTATTTAGTGGGTCTTCTTGTATAAATGACTTCCATAGATCACCATCAAAATAATACAATCCAGACTTTGTGATATGAATGACCTGACCGGAAAAATTAGTGGCCGGAGATGTTACAAAGACGACAGCTCCTTTTTTTGCAGATGAATATGTTTTTGCTGCGAGTTGGTTTCCTGTAATCCTTGGAGGAATAATCCCGTCATAATGATTGGTGTCATTTGGTTTTCCTACAACTTCCAACGTAGCCTCGGGCGTCTGGGTGTTAATTCCAATCTGTCCCTGTATTGTTATTGCTATGAAAGGCAGAAAAAAATAAATCAATGTTTTCATTTTATTTTTATTAAAATTCATTTGGTCTTAAGAATCGTATTAACTGTTATTAATTTGTATTAATTGCTATAATTTTTGCATCCTATTGTAGATAGGGTCTGATCCAATTTGAGTAGCCCTGAACTTCTCCATAAGTATAATATGATGTTGATATTGCGCCTAAAGAAGCTTCAGGAATTTTTATGGTAAAATTTTCAAGCAAGGCAGGAATAAGCATTGTTGAATTCTCAGGATGTAAAAAAACAATCTGGTTAGGAATATACCCTATGTCACTAAAGATATCCGGAATATTTATAAGTGCGTCTGAGGTAATTGGTTCTGAATCAGTCGACCTGAATATTTGAAATTTTACATTGACGATACCATTAACTTTTCTGAATGATACGGATCCTTTTAAGCCTCAATAATTTTTGGTCCCAATGGTATAGTATTTAGAAGCGGTTAAATAATTATTTGTATTTCCATTATAATTAACCGGAGCGGACCATGTAGAAGTTGCACTAAGAGCCGCAGTGCTGGTATTGTCAAATGTCAATAGAATTCTATATTCAGTGGGTTGCTTTTCTTTTGAAAATGTTTGCCACAAATTGCCATCAAAATAATACAATCCGGGTTCGGTTATTTGAATGATTTGTCCTGATAAATTGGTAGCCGGAGATGTTACAAAGACGATAGTTCCTTTTTTTGTAGATGAATAGGTCTTTGCAGCGAGTTGGTTTCCTGTAATTCGTGGAGGAATAATTCCGTCATAATGATTGACATCATTTGGTTTTCCTACCACTTCTAAAGTCGCCTCTGGAGTTTCGGTATTGATGCCGACCTGACCTTGGATTGATATTACTATTAATGATAGTAGAAGATGACTCAATTTTTTCATTAGTATTTTGATTAAAAATTCTGTGACAAAATTGGGCGTTAAAACCTTCTAAAACAATAGTATTCAAGGGGTTTGGGCTAAATAAGAATAATCTGGATTAGTCTGGAAACTTCCGAAGATTAAAAAAGATTAATCTGGATTAATTTGGATTCTTCAAAATATTTATCGTAATATTGCAATATTAAACATTGCAACTATGGGAGCTACTAAGACTGAACATTTCACAGATAAGCAAAATCAAATTGCAACAATTGCAAAAGCATTAGGACATCCCGCGCGAATAGCGATTATTGAATATTTGATGAAAGTCAATGAGTGCATCTGTGGAGATATCGTGAACGAATTGCCTTTAGCTCAACCAACCGTTTCCCAACATTTAAAAGAACTGAAAAATGCAGGGATAATAAAAGGCAATATTTCCGGAAACGCTATCTGCTATTGTATAGACGAAAAGACTATCGAAATTCTAAACACTTATTTTTCCGCAATAGTACAAACGGTTACTAAATCAAAATGCTGCTAAGCGTTTTTTTTAAATTAACATATCGCAATATTGCATTTAACCTATAAACATTTTAATTATGAAATTATCAGAAATAAAACAAATTTTGCCAACATTAGAAAATGTTGAATTCCAATTAGAGAATGGAACTTTTGTTCCTGAACATTTTCACGTTACAGAAGTAGGAATGATTAATAAAAACTTTATTGATTGTGGCGGTGTGATCCGTTCAGAGAAGGTTGTGAATTTCCAGCTTTGGAATGCTGATGATTTTGAACATCGTTTGAAACCTAATAAATTACTCAACATTATCAAACTTTCCGAGGATAAATTAGGAATCGAGGATTTTGATATTGAAGTTGAATATCAAAGTAATACTATTGGAAAATATGATTTAGAATTCAATGGGAAAATATTTATTCTAAAAAATAAGACTACAGCTTGTTTAGCACAAGACGCTTGTGGAATTCCGACAGAAAAAGAAAAGAAAAACTTATCTAACCTTAGCGTAAATAATGGCAATTCTTGCACACCAGGTGGCGGATGTTGTTAAAATAATATCAATAAAAAAATCAACAAAAAATGAAAATTGCATTATTCAGCGACATTCACGCTAATCTCCCTGCATTGGAAGCATTCTTTGCAGATGTTGAAAAAAGAAATCCCGACAGCATTTATTGCTTGGGAGATTTAGTAGGTTACAATATCTGGCCAAATGAAGTGGTCAATGAAATCCGTAAAAGAAAAATACCAACTATTGCCGGCAACTACGATTTTGGCATTGGGAGAATGAGTAATGAATGTGGTTGTGCGTACAAAACAGACGCTGAGAAGGACAATGGAAATATTTCCATTTCTTTTACCAATTCGTTGATGAAAGATGACGAACGTGCTTACCTGCGTACACTTCCAGCACATATAAAAGTAGAATTTCAATTGAATGAAGACAAGCTAAACCTGCTTTTGGTACACGGGAGCCCCAGAAAAATAAATGAATATCTTTTTGAAGACCGTGAAGAAAAAAGTATGCTCCGCATTATGGAACAAGCTGACGCTGACATTATGTGTTTTGGACATACCCATAAGCCATATCACAGGATTTTAAATTCGGGTATTGATGGACAGGATCATTTTCGTCACGCAGTAAATATCGGTTCTGTTGGGAAGCCGAAAGACAATGATATCAGAGGTGGTTACGTGATGTTGACAGTTGATGAAAACAGTTCTATATTGAACAAAGAAAGCATCAGTGTAGAATTTATCCGCTTCGACTATGACTTTGAAAAGGCGGCAAAGGCAGTGGAAGACAGTCCTCTTCCAAACGAGTATGCAGAAAATCTAAGACGTGGCTATTAATCTTCAAAATCTAAAAAATGGAAGTTCCGAAAGATCTAAACTATTCTAAAGAACATACTTGGGTTCGTATTGAAAGCAAAACTGCAACTGTCGGCATTACTGCATTTGCACAAAAGGAATTAGGAGAAATTGTGTATGTTGACCTACCGAATGTTAATCATAACTTCAATCAAGACGAAGTATTTGGTTCTGTAGAAGCCATTAAAACCGTCAGCGACCTATTTATGCCTCTTTCAGGAAAAATAATTGAAACCAATGAGCAACTTTTAAAAGAGCCAACGCTTGTAAATTCTAATCCATTTGATAATGGCTGGATGGTGAAAATTGAAATTGAAGACCTAAGAGAAACTGAAAATTTATTAACAGAGGAACAATACGCTCAACTCAATAATTAGACGATGCAACCAAAATTAAAATTCCTCGACCGCTTTCTTACCCTATGGATTTTTTTAGCAATGCTTTTGGGCGTTGGGTTGGGATATTTCTTTCCTAATATCTCTACTGTCACAAATTCTTTGTCCGTCGGAACAACTAATATTCCTTTAGCAATAGGCTTGATTCTAATGATGTATCCACCGTTGGCAAAAGTGGATTATACTCTTTTACCAATGGCTTTTAAAGACAAGAAAGTAATGTCGGTATCATTACTTCTCAATTGGATTATCAGCCCTATTTTAATGTTTGTTTTAGCTATCATTTTTCTACGAGATGAACCGGACTATATGATTGGTCTAATTTTGATCGGTCTTGCAAGATGTATTGCAATGGTAATTGTATGGAACGATCTGGCAAAAGGTAATCGGGAGTATGCCGCTCTGCTAATTGCATTAAACAGTATTTTCCAATTGGTGTTTTATAGTTTTTATGTTTGGCTTTTCATTAATGTATTACCACAAAAACTAGGCTTAGGAAATTTTAACATTGCGGTACCAATGAAAGATGTTGCCGAGAGTGTATTCATTTATTTAGGAATTCCATTTATTGCAGGATTTTTGAGCCGCTATTTCTTGATTAAATTAAAAGGAAAAGAGTGGTTCAATAGAAAATTCATTCCGGCTATTTCACCTATTACTTTGTATGCTTTGCTGTTTACTATAGTATTGATGTTCAGTTTAAAGGGAGACAAAATTTTAGAGCTACCAATGGACGTTGTTAAAGTTGCCATCCCATTAGTAATTTACTTTGTTCTTACATTCTTCATCAGTTTTTTCATTAGTAAAGCATTGAAAGTACCTTACGACAAAAATGCATCGATTGCTTTTACGGCAACAGGAAACCATTTTGAATTAGCCATTGCTGTAGCGATAGCGGTTTTCGGAATCCATTCTTCACAAGCATTTGTTGGGGTCATCGGCCCTCTTGTGGAAGTACCTGTTTTAATTTTATTGGTTAGAGTTAGTTTATGGTTAAAAAGAAAATACTATTCTTAAACAAAATATTTGCTGAAACTCTAAAAAAACAAGTTCCGCAGTTTTTTCCCCTTTTTGCAAAAAAGGCAAGATCGTCTTTGGGTATCAAACTTGAAAAGTTTGTATATACAAAGACACATCTTGCAACGAAGGTTCTACAATTTTTCAGAAATTAAAAAACAATAAAAATACTTTTTAAATAACTGATAATCATAGTTTTTAACATCCGTCAATTATTTTGCAATCGAAATGAAAAAATTTAAGGAAATTACATTTTAACCTATTGTCATTTTATGCAGCTATTAGACGGTACCTAAGCATATTTTAAGCAGGTAAAATGATAACCTTTCGCTATATATTGCGTAGGATACAGTTTAATCTATCACAATAATTAACGTAAAGTTGAACTGATATTATTTTATACAGCTTTAAAATTGCACCTGTACTTATTTCACTGAAGTTCAATAAATAACCTGGTATCATTTTCTACAGGTCATCTATGAGTATTGTATTGTTATATACAGGTAATATAAATACCTTACTTCGATAGATAAAATGGATAGAAATTATTCAATATGATGAAATTTTCTTTTCAACGTATAAAAACGAAATAATATCCTGTCGTACCATAACGCGAGAAGTAAAAATAAAACCGGGATAAAGAGTGTTTTTAATTCAAAATACCTATATCCGAATCCGCCCAGCATACTTCCGAGAAAAAAACAACCAATAATGATTAATTTTAAAAAAATACTTTTATTCAATTTTAAGGATTCAGACTTTTCTTTATCGAAAAATAATTTGGAAAGATCTATCCCAAGATCTGTAAATAAACCGGTCAGGTGAGTCGTTCTTACAACTGATTGGGACACCCTTGTTACCAATGCATTCTGTAACCCCATTGAAAATAGCAAAGCTGAAGATATAACTATAGATAATGATTGATTTCCGCTGTAATGTAAGAAAGAAGAAAAGCTTAAAGATAACATAATAGATATTTCTATTATTAGTGGAATGCTATATGAAATATGGGATCTTCGTTTTGCTGACGATTCGGCTATCAATCCAGATACAAATGCTCCTAAGAGAAAAACTAAAATATAATATAGATAAATAAAGGCAGCGCTGTAGCTTTTCAAGAACAACTGTTCTGAGAAAAAGGCAAAATGTCCTGTTACGTTGGTCGTCAAAACGTGTACCGACAAAACCCCAACAATATTGACAATTCCGGCAACAATGGATAATATCGAAGCTAGCTTAAGATTGTGGGCGTTGGTACGTCCCTTGCCCTTATGTCTGAACATATAAATATTCTTGAGTATAAATTTACGAAAAATGACATCAAACTAAAGGTTTATATAATTTGTATGAAATTTAATTATGAATGTAAAAATTGTTATTGAAATGGAAAACAGATCCAGAAGTAAATTAGTAAAAAATATTACATAAAAGTGCCAATTTAAGATAAAAGCACAACCATTTTTTAGTACTTTGACATATTCAATTACGGCTAATTTAATAGCCGATATTATTGATTAGCAATCATAGAAAAACACAACCTTTTTTCAAAAACATAATAAAGCCAATGCTGGGATGTTTTAGAAATGGGGTTGTTCCGCTTTCCGCAAAAATGCGTTTCCGACCACAGGGAGGAATTGCATTTTTGCCGCCCGACTTTCTTCAGGCAACTTGTTATAGCTTGATCGGTTGCGATTGGAAATTATTAAGATTTAAAAAGAAGCCTCTGTTTTCTGTCATCCCATTTCTGAAAAGACTCCATAACAATGAGCATCCCATTTGCGCCAAAGTTGAATTTATATATAAATCCTGCTTTTCTAACGCTTCCGCTAAACTGCAACTTGGCGTATCATCTTCCATTTCGGACTGTTTTAAAATTTCTCCAAATTCTTCTGTCACAAAAGGAAGTTTAGCAACTGTCTCGTATTTCTCAGAATTTGGCTGTTGGATATTTCCTACAGTTGACAGCAAAACCTGTCCGGAATATTGGCTGTTTCCAAAATCCATCCAATATTTACTTTGATTCCTGTAGTAGCCACAACGCTCTCCGATCTCATTTAAAATATCAGCAATATCAAACCTTGATTTTACATTATCTACACAGGATATATGAATGGCAGATTTCATATTTGCATTTATTCTTCCGACAGCATTCCTCTCAAATTTTTGAGTTTCAGCTTTCCAATTTAAACCAAAAAATCGATTGATTCGGTTGACCAATGCAACGGACTTATATAAGCCAAGCTCGCTTTCAGCAAAAAGCTGTCTTCCTAAATTGGCTTCGGTAACAAAATCATCATCCCACAACCGCACGGATAATCCTGCGTGATCCAATTCTGTTAGAGCGTGGTTCATTCTTGCCAACGCTGTCAGGACTTGTGACCCTGTTCCACCTGCACCGATTAGATTCAGCGTTATAGGATTAGTGGGATTGAGCAAATCATTATCCGTAAAATGAACTTTCGATTTTTCTGTTATCATAAAATTATTTTTTTTAAAGTGACTTGTGCATTTATTAAAACATCTGTCGGAAAATCTTCGTTAGTTTCCATTAGGTCTTTCCAAAGATTGACGCAATTTCCTTTGATCGGATTATGCTGATTCATCAGATGGCTGAAATAAGAATTGAAAAAATAATGTTCCCAGCTTTCTGTAAATTCTTCTAAGGAAGCTGAATTTTTAATCTTGACATCTACCGTTCCCATACACACGTTCCCATTTTCATATACATTAAAAAAAGGAGCGTAGAAAAGCGGTGTGTTGTCATCTGGGCGGTTGTCATTTTTTAAAGCAAATATTCTTAATCCCTGTCTATTGGCGATCCATATCAATGGCGGAATATTCGCCTTTCCGTTGGGTATCGTTAGATTTTCCACAAAAAACAATTCTCTTTCCTGTGCTCCTGTAAACCAAACGACCTTCCCGTTTTCTGAACTGTCTATATACAGTATATTATTGGAAATAACTCCTTTAGGTTTCAGAAAATCTTTGTCCTTTTTATTTTGGATATTGAGCATTTTTGCTAATCTCTGTGATTCTCGTACCGTCAATGGATGAGCATTGATCGGATTTCCGTAAGCATCCATATCAAAATATTCTACATACATATCTTCATTTTTGTCTTTTGTTTTATAAAAGACAAGGGCAGATTTCGGATGATAAAGCGTTCCGAAACTACCAGTAACATCTATTATTTGGTTGTCTGTATCTTCGTTTTTCATTTTCTATAATTTTGGTTTTACATACGGGAATATTGGGTTAAAACTCCCGCTAATTGGGTTAAAACATCAAAAAGGCGATTTTCGAAATCAAGATCGCCTTGGGTTTCATTGTTTTCGTCAAATGTTTTGACAATCATTGGTTCCTGAACTTCGCCATATTCATTAAACTCATTGTTTACGCTGTCAATGAGATTTTGATAAATCACTCCCCTGTCGTCAGCAAAAAAAGAAATATACTTATCCATTGAGATTGTTTTATCATCTTCATAATGGTTATCTTCATCCAGATGATTCCTTTTCACAGCATTTCCAAAATGAGCATTTCTGAAAATACTCTCATTGGGATAATCCCTGTAAAGCTCAATAGCTTTTTCTGCAATCTGATGGCATTTCTGATCAAGATCATCTTTGCATTTGAATGATTTCAGTCGCTTCTGAAAGAAAGATAAATTTTGAGCGTTGGAAATTTTCTGCTCCATTATATCACCTATCATCTCGGCTTGCCGCAGTTCTGTTTTAGAACAATGGTTTTCGCCTATTTCTTCATCCTGTTCCAGCCAATCGGTCAGCATTTCATAGTTCCAATAGAGGTAAGAATCTTCCTGTCTGTAATAGGGAATATAAGCGTTTCGATAGAGGTAACTGCATACTTATAAAAGAAGCCGACCTGTTTTTTTCCGATGCTTCTCTTTAAGCATCCTGTAGAGCGGAATAACAGGAATGTAAAAAAGATTCATACCCGTACTGCATCGTTCTTCACTTGTCAAATAGGTATGATTTCCGTTTTTGAACAATCGGATATTTTCCCAATTTTTAATTTTTTCCTGCAGTTGTTTTTCTGCATCCCAAACTGAAAGTGCAATATTGTAAGGATATTCAAATTCCTTTGTTGACATTGGATCAATACCATAATGCTCCGCAAGTTGATTAAGAGACCTATAGAAATCTCTCTCTTTGTTGGCTATGCTTTTTTTATCCACTATAACTGTCTGCTGATCTTTACTTTCTTTTAATCTTGGCAGAAAACTAATTCTTAGAAAATCATTTGAAGCACTATCACAGGAACTGATTTCCTTTGGTCTTTCTGGATTTCGGAAGTGTCTTTTTGCTGTTTCATCCACTTTGAAAACTCTCCCAACTGCAGATGGAGTTGCTTCTGCTTTTTTTCTTCGGGTGTTACAATTTTTCCCGATCTGATTTTTTGTTGCATTCATTATAATTTTGCTATTAGTTTTGGCTTTTGACGATTGACCTTTACATTGTAGAAATATCCTGACTGTAAAAGCCATTCGCCATTGACCTGTTATCCTTTTGTTCCCATTACACTCTCAAATATGTACTGAACTGCATCATCTTTTATCTTCGGAGCTGAAACTTTTGCCGTTGTTAGAATCGGGTACGAATTAGCGTAAAAATTCATTACCGATTCCACGCTCCATTTTGGCTCAGGGTCTGTCAGTTTGATTTCCTGTGCGTTCTCTTTAAGTATAAAAACTCTTTCTAATTGTGTGGCAATTAACATAAACGTTGTTTTCTTAATTATTTAGGATTGGTTTCAGAAAAAAGACTTGGAGCAAAATGTCTTTCATACTCATCCTGCTTTTTACGGATGGTATCAGTATATTCAGGATAATCTGTAATTTTCGGAAGTATAGTCCAAGCATCCTTATATTTCCCCTCTTTTTCAAGTTCTTCGGCTTTCTGCAAGCATTCTTTGTACTTTTTGATCTTTGTTTCCCTTTCCTTGTTCTCTTTATCAGTTTTCTCCTTTTCCATCGCTGATTTCTTCTTGGTTTCTTCGAGTTGCTTCATAAAAGATTCCATATCGACCATCAATCCTGAAGCAGTTTGTAATGGTATAGAAATACTTTCAAAAAATCCATTGTCCAATTCTTCCGCTGTACCTCTTAAATTAAGGGGCGGAATCATTTTCCTTGCTTCGTCTCCGCATTGCTCATTATTGAGCAATACGGAAAGAACGAAACTATTATCTGTGGTCTTTCGAAGTAAGATCTGTAAATCTCCTGTCAGATCAAGCTTGGCGATCTGTCTGAAAAAATTGGTCTGCATAATCTTGTTTTAGTTGGTTAGCTCTTTCAAGGAAAATTCGGATGTCCAAAATTCATTGCCTAAGTTCTTTTCAAAGCAGCTGTAAACAGCGTTGCCGTTACTGAATACCTGCATCTGATAACTCGACAGTTTAAAATCTATTCCCTTCAGCTCTCGTAATTCTTCCTCATTGGTTTCGATAAAAAGAACAGAATCGTCACAAAGCCATTCTCGGATCTCAAGATAACCTTCGTTGGAATAGCGGTAAAAATCGACTGCCTCGTCATTATAATTGAGCCATTTGAATGAATCGTCATTTTCAAATGCCTTTACACTGTTGAGCCTTTCCTTTTGTATTTCTTTCCACTCTACTGTTGTATTGATAATAGCAAAGTCACAAAGTTCGGATTCGTTAAAAGCCTTTATCAAAAGGTAATCGGTTGGAATGTTGGATATTTTCATTTTGTTGATATTTGATTGTTAATAATTAGAATGGCAGATCATCATCATTTTCTCCTTCTGTCACTTTGGCGTTCTGTGGTTTTGATTTGACTGTTTCAACAGTTTCCGTTTTTTGACCACCTCCGTGCAACTTGATGTTTGATGTATGGAAATTAAGACCTGATCTGATCTCTCCGTCTTTGCCGATCCACGCATTGCAACTCACTCTGCCTGTTAGCTCAACCAAAGTCCCTTTGGTAAGGATCTTTGCCACATTCTCACTGATCCAGTACGAGCAATTGTAATACGTTGTCTCTTCTCTGCGTTCACCCTGTTTAGTCTTGTAGCTATCATTGATGGCTACTGAGAAATTCACTACTTTTTTGTCATTTTTCAAAGTGTTGATTTCTGCGTTTTTAGTAATTCTGCCTACGATGTTCATAATTTTCGGTTTTAAATGTTAATAATTGATTTTTGTTAATTTTAAATTTTCAGATCTGATTGATTTGGTTCCGAGGACACTCGGTTTTTCTTTTCTTTTACTGAATTGGAAAAGCATTTTTTTCGTTTTTTGATTTATTGCTTTTCCGCTGATGTCAAAGACCGTCTGTGATGTAATTGATTCGTATAACTGAGGTTCCGGCTTTTTCTTTGCCGATGATCATAGGAAAGCATCAGGCACATAAAACCGCAAGCCTCCAACACTTTGGAGGAGAAGGCTTGAAATATTTTTGTCCGCAGGATTCAGGAGTGTCTGGAAAAATTATTGGAACGTGTGGAAAGAATTTTTATAGAAACCCAAAAATATTTTTTGGTGTGAATGATGCTGTCCTACATTTGCATTTGTAAAAAGCAAGACATCAGTTGTACTTAATTACATAGATGGTCGATGATATTTCGGAATGTAAAATTCAATATCAGAAACTGGCTTATTTCAATTTTTAAAATATAAGCCTTCAAAATATGTAAACAAATTTGTTTATATTTGTATTATGAAATCACTGTTAAAATATAAAGGGATACACCCCGGAATCGTTCTTGAACGGGAGCTGGAGAAGCGTTCGCTCAAAAAGCGTCCTTTCGCTTTATCTATCGGTGAATCCGCTCAGGCCATTAATAATATCACCAATGGAAAAAGAAAGATTCCTGTTGCCCTTGCACTGAAGATCGAGAAAGAACTTCAGCTCGAAGAAGGGAGCATCGTTATCCTTCAAAGTTATTATGACATTAAACTTGAAAAGGATAAAATGAAAGAAACACCAAAACTTTCAGTTCTTCGAAGGTCTTTGTTCTGGGACACCGATATCGACGGGATTGATTGGAACAGACAGCACAAGGCAGTTATCAAGAGGGTTTTTGAGCGCGGTAATGATGATGAAAAAAATGAAACCATCCGTTTCTACGGAAAAAGAAAAGTTGAATCAGCATTAAAGTCAACCACTACGCAACCAATGAAGCTGCATAAAAAGTCATAATGAGCAATATGTATTACAATACCGTCAATGAATTACTGAAAAATAGCCTGCAGATTCTGATGGCTTCAGAAGTCTTTAAAGATTTCAGGCTTGTGGGAGGAACCTCTTTAAGCCTTCAGTAGGGTCATCTTATGTCCATCGACATAGACCTGTTCAGTGATGCAATTTATGGAAGTATTGATTTTAATGAACTGGACATTTTTCTCAGATCTGCTTTTACTTATGTAGACTCTTCCAACGATCTTGATCCGGCAATGGGAAAATCCTATCTCATAGGAACTGATAAAGATAATACCGTGAAACTTGATATTTATTACAAAGATACGTTTATACGGCCCGTACTAACAGTTGAAGCAATAAGACTGGCAACAATTGAGGAGATCATTGCAATGAAAATCGATGTTGTTCAGAGAGGCGGTCGTAAAAAAGATTTTTGGGACCTGCACGAGTGCCTCCCGAATTATGGTATCGGCAAGATGCTGGAGCTTCACGAAGAGCGATATCCGTACGGTCACGACAGGGATTTGATCTTAAAGAATTTTATTGACTACACATCTGCTGATGACGATTTCGACCCTATCTGTCTTCAGGGAAAGTATTGGGAGTTTATCAAAGAAGATATTGAAGAGGCAGTCAACAAGTACCAGAAGTCATAATTTTTCGTTGAAATTACAGAACCATTCGTTCAGATCTTTGAAATCGATATACAATAAAGAACAGTCTTCTACATTATCGTGATCATTTTGAATCATTTTTTGGGTAGCTCTTCCATTAAGATCATTATCAAAGAAAAGAGAAATCTTATGATAATCCTTTAATTTTTGCTTCACTTTGAAAAGCATCGCCGTGGAATTCAGAATCAGATGATCGGGAATTGAATTTTCTTCTTTTTGTAACATTCTGTAGGTGAGATAATCAAAAAAACCTTCAAAAATGAGAACTTCATTATTTGTATGACACCCATTTTTTATCCAGGTCACATCCTTTTGGCTCAAACAGATCTTGGTATATTTATTTCTGATTTCATATCCTCCGGAATCATTCAGAAATCCTATTCCGAAGAACTTTCTACCGTCGAATCGATAAACGATCTCTTTCACCAAATGTCTTTGCTCAAAGACCTTACGGGATTTTAAGTATTCGACCAATGCTGGATGTCGGACATTTCCAACTTGGATAATTTCATAATTTTTACTGTAATCAATCTCTGCGACACTCTCCTTTTCTAAAACGGAAAGATCAAATTTATGAAGATATTTCAATGCATCAGAAACAGAACATTTGTTGATCTGTTGGACGATCGAGATCACATCATAACTCTTCCCTGTCCCGAAATCAAACGCTTTATTTTTTACAAAATCAACCGATAAGCTGGGAATTTTCTCTTCTCTGTCCAAAGCAAAATAGAAAGCAGTTCTCCGATTTTCTTTTGCAGGCAAAAGATTGAATGATTCCAGAACCGTTCTGATGCTAACGCTCTCTTTTATTTTTTCGCAATTCATTTTTTTTCTTTTTAAAGCAAAATTTCTAAGCCCAATTCCTTTTTAATAAAAAAAGACTTTTCATTTCTTTTCAGAGTACTTTTAACCAGTCGCTTTATCAGCTTCTCATAAATGGTTTAACGTCATTTTGGAACGAGTGGAATTCCGAATTACAGATCAGCGGAATTCCGAAAGATCAATGAGTGCAAATCCGAAAAACAACCTTTATAAGAATGAGCGCAATTCCGAATTAAATTTTTGCGTTTCAATTGTTTATCCGGTTTATCCACAATGTCCTATACTTATTCACTCTCTAAATAATTTGAAATGAGCGCAATTCCGAAAACCAAACTCAACAAATCATAATTTTAAGATAATCTTAACTTCAGCGAGTGCAATTCCGACTTTCGAATGAGTGCCATTCCGAAATATGGATGAGCGCAATTCCGAATTCATATAATAACAGGATATCCGTTCGGCAGCAATGTTCCCGTTCTGGTATTCCTGTATAATCTGATAATGATCTCCTGGATCTCAATCAAAAATGCTTTCCCCTGAAATGAAGTTGACTTTATGCCCTTTGATCTGTTGGATCTGATGAATTCCCTGAAAGCTTTTTCTATAACTTCGCGCGTCTGCGCAATATTTTTGTACTGATAGGTAAACTGAGCCATGTCAATCTCCTGCAGGCCATATCTTTTCCTGAAATATCTTAATCTCCTGGTGATGGTGATCTCAGGTTGACCTGTATTTTTAGCAGAAAGATCAACGTCTGTGCTGATTTTGGTATGATAAGGAAAGATGAAGATCGAATCTCCTTTGTACCTGTAATTAAATGACAAATTATTGTATTGGTGCAAGCTCAACCTTGCCGGCTTCAGAAATTTGAAACAGAAATCATTGGCGGTCTTATAATTCAGTCCGAATTTTTTATTCAGCGTGGATAGCTTTACAGCAGTTCCATTAGCGGGCAGCTTTGAGAGCCAGATGGCGAAAATGATGTGTTTGTTGTTTCGGATATTATAAACCAGATTATACAGCACATAATTGTACTCCGGAATGACCATCAGTTTCTTTAGCCAATAACTGCTTATCAAAAAGCTGGTATAACCCCTGTGCTCATAACTGGGCGTTGAGATAAGTCCGCCGAAAGTCTTAATTTCTTTTCCTTTTGAATTTACGGACTTGTACCAGCTCATCTTAAACTTTGCAAGAAATTCATAGGCATCAACAACCTGTTTACTGGAACCGCTGGGAGAGATCTTGTTATTTCTTATCTTCATCGAAGCAAATATGTTATTCTCAGTCTCAAATTCTTCATCGAACAATGAAAGCTGTTTCGGTCGGTCTTCAGGACGGAACTGTTCGCTGCCTATGATGGAGATGATATTGAAGATCACCCTCAAAGCGTTGATCGGGATATCAGCAGCTTCGTGATCCTCAAAAATGAAATCGTCTACAAAATGATTCCCCAACCTGATCCTTTCGGGATTGTTTTCGGTCTTATCTTCAAACTCTTTGCGGATCAGCCGCAGATCCTTTTCCTGAAATGCCATAAATTTTAATTTTGAACTGCTTCTCTCTAAGTAATAAGCATATTGCTATTTACCAAAGTTGGACTTTGGCCTTTTAATGTCTGGAATGGTTTGTATTGATAGTTGATCATCGTGAGCAGCATTTTTTAAAAAAGGGAGGGTACTTTTCAATGAAGATTTCCAATTGGTGATGAGCCTGTCAGAATTGTTTTTCCACCCGCTATCTTTCCAACTGTGATATTTATCTTTGATCAGTTCATCTAAATCAGATTGATAAGCTGCTAATGTCCGAGCATACGCCAAGAACTCTTCTAACTCAGGAATATTACTGTTTTCATTTGCAGATGGAATGGACGGAGCATTGATTTTTTGATCTATATTGCTGGAAGGGATTTTAACCCCTGTATTTAGTACATCCAGATTCAGATCATCTTTAGGTTCTTTAAAAGATGGTGTTATTTGGATTTCACAACTTTTGATTTTTTCGGGTGCTGAAGCTTCTAAAGGATAACTCAATATCAATCTGTATGAACAGGAAACGCCATTTTTAGTCTGAAACCTGATCAATCCTAAATCACGAAGTTTTTCTTTTGTTGTCTTTACAGTTGGTCTCGTCAATCCAAGTTCTTTGCTCAAAACAACATCAGAAACTTTAAAATCATAGCCATCACTAGCCTTTGCTGTTTTTAGTAAGTACAGGTACATTGCAATAGCGGTCGAACCTGGCTTTACCTTTTCGTTAAATATCCAAAACCTTTCAATGAGTTCAAGGTAATACATTCACTATTTTTTACCGAAAAGCTGTAACGCCTTTTCTTTATCAATGATGATGATATTTCCGTTTTGGATGATGGCCTTATTCAATATTCCGGAGGACTTCACTTCTGAAGCTTTCGAAACAGAACACCCAAGAATCTTTGCCAGACCTTTTAAGCCATATTCATATTTTTTCTCTGAATTGACTCTCTTTGAAATCTCTAAAAATTCCGCGACGGTCAACTGAGATATCGGGGTTTGAGGATCTATATTTTTCATTTGCCATTATTTTTATGAACTGAATAAAAAAAATTGGTAATTATTAATTCATCCAATTATAATTCGATCCACAAAATTTCAAAAATGACCAAAATATCTTTCGGTAGTTTTTCGGTACTACCGAAAGAATTTGTTGTAAGCATAATGAATGAAGAGATTTTAAATCAAAGTCAGAAAGTAATTTCATTCTATCCTCTTAATCCTGATAAAAAACAATGTAAAACTGCTATAAACGACCGTAGATATTACTTATGGTCTCATAATTAAAGGAATTTCTTGTTTATCATTGTACTATTCCGCTTAACTTACTTTTTTGAAATATCAATTGAATCTAAAATAATCCAACTGCAGGTTAAATGCATCTATTGGACATAGTAACTGCGTGAATAACAAATAATCAGTAAACATTTCGGTAGTTTAACGGTACTACCGAAGAACTATAAAGCCTGCAATAAACCAGTAAATAGCTTACAGCAATTTTCAAATATCAAGATCATTCAGATATTGATCTAAATTATGCTGAAGCAATGATAAAAATTTAGTCCTCTCTGTTTTTCTTAAGCGTATCTCACTTAGTGTCTTGTGGTAATTCCCCAGATTGATGTTGAGTGAACTCTCGGCCCATCGGAAAATTTCGGCTAGATCTGAATGACCTCCGTTAAAGCATTTTGTTTGATGCAGGGCGTAAAGCAATTCAACAAGAGCGACTTTTGGCGCAGTCCACTCAAGATTCTTACTATTTTCAAAAGAATTTTCTCTACTTTCTTTAGAATCAATTTTATCTGTCAGATACTGATCCAGAAGATCATTTGCCATAATTTGAGATACAATATGGTCGTGGGACGTTGAAAATTCCTCATCATAGCTGTACAGTTCCGGACTCAGTTTTAACTTGAAGTCAAATTTAAAACGCACGAAATATTTTTTGTCGAGATACGATGATTTACGACGGTAGTAGCTGATAAAGTCTCTTTGCTCATTATAGAAATATAAAAGATGAGCCCTCTCATTTTCATAGTATGATCTTAAAGCTTCCGGATCTGCATAGGGTTTTGAAGCCTCTATGGATAACACTTTGGAGTAATAGATATAAATAGATACAAATTTTGGTTTAGTATTCTTAAAGAAATAGATCTCTTCACTCCAGTCTGGAAAATTATACTGTGGCAATATATCTTTCAGTTGCCTTATAGAAGAGTCAGTTTCCATCAGTATCTCTTCAGCCCGCATCACGATTTCATTATTACTTCTGTTGATCTGATCTATTGCTGTTGTAAGATCTTTCCAAAGCAGATCAATTTTTTTTCGAAAATTTTGTCCGTTCATACGTTTCATTTTTTTATTCACGTAAAAATCGGGTTAAAAAATAAAAAATTAGATCTTCTTTAGTTCCTCCTGTCGCTTCCTTATAAAATCGTTCGGCTTGATTCCGTTGATTTCCAAAAAATGTGCTGTAAAGAGCTGCCTGTTTGCCATCCCGCATTTCTTTGCAAGTGCCTCGATCTTATAACTGAGATATTTGTGATCCTCCAACAGTAAATTGGTAATATATCTTATCCTTAAAGCTTTAAGATAGGTTGGAAATGTTACATCAAAGTGTACATTGAGTACGTACGATAAATGAGTACGGTTGCTACCTATCATCTTGGCTACAATCGGAAGCGTTAAATTAGGCTTTAAGAAATCTTTTCTGTCCTCGAAAATCTTAAGGTCTGCCTTGATCTGATTAATAAGTTCTAGGCTATACAAGCTGGTTTCACCTGTGGCAACAGATGACAACACGTCAAAGCTGGATATGTCTTTTTGGGCATTGAACTTTTCTAACAGTTCCTGATACCTGGCGGTCAGTTTCTGTTCTCTTTTCCTAAATCTCCAGATTAAAAAACTCACAATCGAAACTCCGGCACTAATGGAAATGTACCAAATGATCTGATGGTCTCTCACCAGCTTTCTTCTCTCATCCAATAAAGTTTCAGTATCATACTCTTGGTAAATCTTTGAGGAGAGCATTGCAAAGTCCACATTAATGATAGAGTCCGCCTTTAAAAGCTGATTGGTATAATAAAGCTGGTCTTTTGAATTTTTTCTTTGTTTCGAATCGTTGATGAGGTATTCATAATTTGATCTGATCTCAGGCGTGACAAACCAAAATTTATTGACAAGGGAATCGACTTTTTTAAAATAGTTTAATGATTCAGTTTTATTGCCTTTTGCCCAGTAGAGTTTTCCCAGATAAAAATACACGGTCGTCAATGATGCATAATCCTGATTACGGATCAATATATTGCGTGACAGTTTTAAGTGCTCTAATGCGCCGTCCGGATTTCCTTTTCGAAGCAGCTGAATTCCCTTTCCTTTCTGAAAATAACCAAGTTCCGCAGAAAGTTCGCTGACATTGTGAAGCCTGTTCAGGCCTATAGTAATGAGAGAGTCTTCTTTATTATAGAATTTCAGATTTTTATAACAGGTACTCAAGCGGTAAATACTATTGAAGTAGCCTGATTCATTGTTCAGCCTTATGTTTCTGTCATCGCTCTCTTTTGCATTTATTTCAAAAAAATCAGCTGCCTGCTCAAAATGGCCGGCTGCTTCTTTATAGTAACCCAGGTAACTTTTAACCATTCCCAGATGATAGATAACTTTATTCTTCAGGTAATCATCCTCTGAATTTTTTGAATATTTGAATGCTTTCAGATATTCATCCAAGGCGGGCTTATACTGTCTGCGGTTGTAATAATAAACGATCCCCTTTCCCAGATATGCTCTTGAAATCTGATCGGGATCATTGGATTTCAGAGCTGTAACAATTGTACTGTCTGCGTATGATAATTTCCTTGCGGATTTCTTGGTGTAATAGATGGCTTCTTCATAACCGCGTATCAGTTTTTTATAATTACGGTCTTTTTTTGCTTTCTCGATGTAAAGATTGACAAATACCATTGCCCTTTCATCATTTTCAGTATATCCCTCAAACAGCGCCGAGATTTCTTTATAAGATCTTTGCTGTTCCCGCCCATACAAGACGGAGAAAAACAAATTAAAGATGAGCAGTAAAATCCTATTATGATAATGCATTATGATAAGATATACCCAAATTTAGTGAAAAACTGATAGTTAAACACGTGTTTTAACTCCAGTGTCAGCAATCCTAAATTAACGGCTGATTAACAATGTTTTAGATTTGAATTTAGAAGTAAAATGGATACATTTTTACATAGAAAAGGATCCATTCTTCCATCTATTCCTTTTTTCAAACCTCGAACTCTTCTAATTTCGACATCAGAATTCTAATCAAAACCGGCCGGGATCACTTTTTTAAACCATTACAAATTATTACAAATCATTATGAAAAAGTATATCTCACTTATATGTATTACGGCTGTATTCGGCTTACAGTCCTGCGAAAGAAACGAATCTGTCTCTAATGTTTCGGAACAGATCCAGGAAAGAAATGAAGTTCAAAGCATCAAAGAATCTGCGAGGGTCCAGAACGCCCTGACTGAAAAAGAAAGTTATGAAAATAAGGAAACGGGCGACGATGACGAACCGAAGAGGGATAAGCAGCATTGGAGGATTGTCAGAGATACAGTTTAGTAATTATTAGAATTTCTGTACAACAAATAAGATTTCCAAAATGGAAAACCAAAAAGTAGTATTAAACACAGGGAAGAAGTGTACTGTAAGCGGAGAATGGGAAATTGAAGGTCGGATCAGTACAGTTGTATATGTCTCAAAAGGCGAAGCAATGCCCGGATATTGTGGAAAGAGCGTCAAATGGATTTTAGTCAGAAAAGGATAAATACTAAAGTTATGAAAACCATCAGAACAAGATTCGTAGAATTCACAAGCTATTTCTTTATATTGCTGTTCTGTTACGCCAGCATCAGCAAGATAATGGATTTTGAAAATTTTCAGGTTCAGATCGCACAGTCCCCTATTTTCAGTTCAGTTGCAGGATTTATTTCTTATGGTGTGCTGATTACAGAATTGTTGGTTTGTATTCTGCTTATTTTCGAAAGAACCAGGTTCATCGGATTGTACTCTTCTTTTTTCCTTATGGTCTCATTTACAATCTACATTTATGTCATTCTCAACTACAGTGACAATGTCCCTTGCTCCTGCGGTGGAATATTGGAAAAAATGGGATGGAGGACCCATCTTATTTTTAACATTGCAACCGTCATCCTTTCATCGTCCGCGATCCTATTGAATACAGATCATAGAAGCAGAAAAATAATTACTTCTGCTTTGTTACAACTCGCCCTATCTGTTCTTAGCACCGCAATGATCATCATACTATACCATCGCTCCGATTATATGGTAAAGAAAGAAAATCATTTTATCAGAAAATTCCTTCAACATCCTATTACGGAAGAGAAGCGGTACGATCTTGCGGTCAATTCATATTATTTTGCGGGCTCAACAAAAGACTCTGTCTATCTCGGTAATTATACCACTCCTTTCTCACTGATATCTTTAGATAATGGACTAAAAGAAATGAATGAAAAAAAGATCATTCCGGATCGCTTTGATTTCAGCTTCAAAAGGGCTATGATACAGATCAATGCACCATATTATTATCTATATGACGGAACCGTTCCTGTAATATATAAAGGTTTGCTGGGAAATGATAAGGTACGTACTTACAGTAAATCGCAAGCCTACTTCAGTCAGCTGATAAATTGGGATCAGGATTCCTTTGTTTTCAGCACCTACTATGCGCCTTTAAAAAAACAGTCGTTAGGCATTTTGTCTCCTGAAGAAAATAATCATCTTAAACTAAAACCAGATCTATTACAGAAATCTAAAGATGGTGTTTTTGATACAGACGGACTGATGCATTTTGATAGTGAAAACCAAAGTCTGGTATATGTACATTACTATAAAAATCAGTTTTTGGTTCTGGATAAAGACCTGAATGTAAAAGGTGATTTTAAAACCATTGATACCATAAGCCAGCCACAAATTGATGTTGCTGAGTTAAGCGATGGGAGAAGAAAGATGAATAAGCCTCCACTTAAGGTAAATGTCACATCTACCGTTAAATATGGTTTGTTACTTAACCAATCCAATTTAATGGGCAGATATGAAAACAGCAAGAATTGGGAAAATAATGCGGTAATCGATGTCTATTCCATTGCTGAGCAAAATTACATAGGCAGCTTTTACCTTTCAAAACCAAAAGAAATTAAAAAAATACAATTGGAAATCGTAGGAGATTATCTTTTTGTATTAGTCGGAAATGAAATCATCAGGTATCGTTTTGCGCAGAACCTCACCAGGCATTTCATTAAAGGGGAAAGCCGAAAACCCTGACCAAGAGTAGGCACCAATAACAAATTTCAACCATTATGAAAAATTTTAGAAAAATCGCATTGCCCGTAGCAATCCTATTGATGGGAGCCGGAAGTGCGTATGCTACAACAGCATTCAAATCATCAAACGCAGTAGACCAGCTAGGTTACCGTTTTGATCCTTCGGCACCTGTCGGAGAAAGATGTGTGATCACTGAAAAAATGTGTTCTACTACAGAAGGAGATGTCTGTACCTACAGCGATGCAACCGGAACACATAATTTGTCCCAGAACATCGACGGTACTTCTTGTGGAAATCAGTTGTTTGAGATCCAGTAATTTTTAAAACTTGAAGGATGCTAATTAGCATCCTTCATTTGTTTATCGATCCACGGAATATTTCTTTTATCCTTTAGGAAGTATTCGTACCAATCCAGCATTCTTAATGTAAGATCTTTCTTTGCTACGTACGACCCTAAAGAATGGCCTTCACCTGTATAAAATAACGCAACAACAGTCTTCCTGTATTTCCTTAATGCACTAAAAAATGTTCTCGTTTCTTCCTGATCCACATTTTTATCATCAGTCCCTGTCCATAAAAGCACTGGTGCATTTACTTTCGATGCGTGATATAAAGGATTGTTATCAAAATATTTCTGGTTGTTACTTTCAAAACTATCCCGCATCCTGATTTGTCCATCTTCAATTCGGTAGTAATCCGGAGCGTTGAAGTTATAATTGAAGGCGTAAGATGAATGAATAATATCTGATCTTGACGCTCCTGAAATAAATGCTGCAAAACGATTGCTGTGTGTGGCGATGAAATTGGTCTCGTAGCCACCAAATGACTGCCCCATCAGTGCAATTTTTTTCATATTGACCTGCTCCAATTTTGCAAGTTCATCCAAAGCATTGTTTATACACTCCAAAGCTGAAAGTCCTGCTCCCTTATTGTCATAATTAATATCTGGGATCAGAACCATATATCCAGATTCTAACAATAGCCGGGCATTAAAACCTCGTGTGTTCTTAAACGTCGGCACTAAATATTTATCGGTAAACTCCTGTTGTTTTTCATAGATCCACAATACGACAGGATATTTTTTTTGAGGGTCAAAATCTGCAGGAAGAAAAAGACTCGCCTGAAGATCCTCATTATTGACACCTTTATAATACAGCTGCCTTTTAGTAATTGTTTTGGTTCCAAGATCCTGAACATTAAAAGCATAGACAGCTCTGGAAGCTGACGATCCACTTTTTGCCATTACCACAGTCGGCTTATTGTAATTCTCTTCAGTCCATATAAAATTTTCACCTTCTTTAGCTACCTGAAGATGTTTGATACGATCTGTGGTCTCCGGGATAATGACAAACTTCTTTCCTTGATTCAACATATAATACGTTGACCGCAGATCATTATTTTGATGTGCAGCGATCAGCAGATGATGATCATCTATATATTGATACCTTCTGTTAATACCTGCTTCCGTAGACTGTCGAACTTTGTTCAGAATCTCAATGCTATCTGCTTTGAACGACATTAACTTTTTCTTCTGAAGGTCATTTGTATTCTGCTCCCATAATTCACCTTTTGAACACCATAAAATTGTTCCAGACAAACTAAAGCAGGGAACCGCTGTGGCGGGCATTTTCAGTATTTTTTCCGTCATTGTTCTGGTCTCCAAAAGTTTCCAGTTAGCCTTTACATATCTAAGAATAAAATTACCTTTCTTATCAAAATACATCACGTCTCCATCTTTCTCAAGAACGGTATCTGTTCCCGTTGCTGAATTCCACAAATGCATCTCACTGTGATCAACTTTATGATCCTCTTCATTTACATCTACCAATTCTTTATTCACCTTCTTTCGGAGAAACATATTTGATCTGCCAATGCCTGTGTATCCTTTGTAACCGGAATTCAATTTGACGACCTTGTGCTCCTCAGGATACCATAAAAGATCAACGCTCGGTCGTTCTCCATAAAAGTGAATGCTTAGGTCTTTTTCTTTACCATACCAAATACTTACAGTCTTGTTATCAATTGGGAGTGTTTTGCCGAGCGTCAAATATACCGCATTGGCATCAGAAGACTTCTTAACTGCTATCTGGTCATAACTCCCAATTGAGGGGTCGTTCAGCTCTAAGATATTTAGATTTGATGTAGCATAGAAAGTTTTTAATCCTGATGTTCCTGAAACTGAAACGATATAGCCCCCCTTAACCTTATCTGATTTTACTACTTTATAAATATCTTCTTCTGATGACCATATGATTTGGTTTGAAAAACCGTCAGAGCTAACCTTTAATAACGTTTTCTTCTTTTCCTCATTTTTAAAAACAATCAATTCTCCTCCCGTTTTCTGCCATCGTGATACCGACTTAATCTTCTGCTTTATCAAGAATCTGTTATCAAAAATTTCTAACGTGTTATTTTGACTATCGTCATAATGTACCAGCAAAAGATTTTCATCTTCAATAAAATCAATGGCACTGACATTTGGAATCTCGGATTCCGTCAGGGTTTTGAGATTAATTTTTTGAAGCACATTTCCAGCCAATAAAACCAAAATATCATTGCTCAAAAAGAAATATTTGGCTCCGCTCAATCTACGCAATTTTCTGAATGACCTTTTTGTTTCAGAAATAGTTAAGATTACTTTAGAATCTTCATTCATTTCAGAAAGGACTACGAATTTTCCATCCGGAGACATTTGAGCGAAGAATGGCTCAACAATATCCTTCGCTAATTTTTCAAGCTCAGGTCTCGGTGTTTGTGCATACAATGCAAACTGATACCTTATCACGAACATCCCAAACAACATCATTAAGATGTAAATGATTTTACATAAAAAACTATTCATAAGAGTATTCATTAGTAACCTGTATTCTGTGGATTAAGCTTCGGATTCAGAAGCAGTTCTTTTTGAGGCAGCGGCCAGTTTAAATGAAAACTTTTCCAATTTGGTTTTACAGTAACCAGCTGATCCAGCAGTCCCCATCGCTTCAGATCAAAAAAACGGATGCCGTGTTCTGTAAAAAACTCTCTCCTTTTTTCTTCACGCATCTGGATCTTGACGTCATTTGGAGATAATGTAATGCTCAATGCAGTAAGCCCTGCACGCTGTCTTGATCTGTTGATCAGCGGGATCGCTTCTGAAGCCCTGTTCAGTTCAGTGAGGATTTCTGCCTGCATCAGATAGACCTCATCCAGGCGGTAAATGATTGAATATTCTGTAGGATTATTAACAGCTTGGTTCTTATATTTTGCAGAACGGTAATTCGTCTGCTGTCCGAAAGGGACTGCTGCCATATAGTTCTGACGGCGCAGGTCGGTTGTAGAAAATGAACTGACCAGATCAGGTCTTAGTACAAATGATGTCGGAGCTCCTGTAAAAGTGTACAGTGAAGCTTCTTTTGTGGCATCATTGTTATTCTTCGGCTTAAGCTGCCAGATAATATGAGACCCACTTTTCTGAAAGACCTTTGTCATATCCGTCTGATAAACATAAGCAGAGTTCTGCATAATGGTGAAACAAAGAACATCTGCTTCCTCCCATTTTTTCAGCAACATCTTCATTTTTGCAAGTGCCATATATCCTGCATACTTATTAGGATAAATCCTTTCTGTATTCTTGTAAGCTGAAGGCAATAGATTGACTGTCTCAGAGAGGTCAGTCTCGATCTTGGTAAGAAATTCATCTTTGGGCATTCTTCCAAGGGTACTGTTCACAACATAATCTGTTGTATCGGTATAAGGTATTTCATCAAAGATCTGATACAACTGCATATAAAGCAATGATCTGACAAAAAGCGCTTCCCCCCTGATTCTGTCCTTCACCGCACCGGAAAGCGTTTTTGAATTCTTCGCCCCTTCAATAATGCTGTTGGCAGCATAGATCTGCTGATAGGCATAGGTCCAGAATGAAGTAACGGCAGTATTGGTCGGGATCTGCTGGTTGTTGAACAGATCGAGTGCCCCATTGGAAGAACTGGTGTAGACACAGTTCAGGTCATCGGCGTAGGTTCCCAGCAATGCACCCATCCCGTCGATGCCTCCTGAAAACATAGAATTTGTCCATAGTCCGGAATACAAACCTGCCAAAGCAGCATCCGCAGTCTGCTCATCCTCAAACACCAGTTGTGTAGGAATCTGATTGGATGGAAAATCTGTTTCTATGAATTTTTCACAGGACATATTGAATAATAAAACAGCAGTTAAAAGAGCTGTTACTATCTTATATTTTATTTTTGTTGTCATAATTTTAATTTAGGTTGTTATCTGACCGCTCAAAAAACTGTCATTAAAATGTTATCTGAAAACCCACCGAATACGTTTTCAGCGGTGGCAAAAATCCATTGAGGACGAACTCAGGGTCTAATCCAAAATACTTGGTGATCGTCAACAGATTCTGTCCCTGCACATAGATCATTGCCTCTTTTATCCCAAACTCCCGCACAGGAATCCTGTAATTGATCTGTACATTTTTCAACCGGATAAACGAGGCATCCCCAATCGCTGCGGTAGAATTCTGAAAGAACGAATGTGCAGACGTTTTTGCCGCAACACTCCCTGAACTGTAAGGCATATAAGTTCCCGAAGGATTGGAAGCAGACCAGACATCTAAAACCTCAACAGGCTGGTTGTTCATAGAACCCGGAATGACCATCTGCTTGTTATAGTTCCAGTTTCTCTGCTTTACAAAATACCACAGGAACGATGCTGACCAGGGACCATAACTTACATTATTTGACCACCCTCCAAAGAACCGCATTCCAATTCTTTCGATCACTTTATTGTCATCAGGTGACGATATTTTTCCGTCACCATTAAAATCCTTGAACTGGTAAAGCCCGGTCTGTGGATTGATGCCTTCATACTGATAGACCTTTACCAAAGATGTGGGATAACCGATCACATACTGATTGGCATAGGTAGAGCCTTCAAGATTCGGAAATTCCAGAAGTTTGCTGTTGGGAATCGATAGGTTAAAGGAGGTATCATACCTAAACTTAGAGTTTCTCAACACCTGAACAGACGTTTCAAACTCCCAGCCTGTATTCTGAACCTTTGCAGGCAGGTTGGACTGAATACTCGGAAAACCCGTCGTTGCAGGCAGTGGGATTCCCACCAACTGATTCGATGAGGTATTCTCATAATAGGCAGCCGACAGATTCCAGCGGTTTTTGAACAATGAAAATTCCGCCGCCACTTCTTTCTTCAAAGTCTTCTCCCAACTAAAGTTCGGATTATACAATCTTGAAGGATTTAGCCCTGTGGTATTATTATAAATATTGGTTGAGACGGTGTAAGTATCCAGATACTGGTAATCCCCTATCCTGTCGTTTCCTGAAGTCCCGATGCTTCCCCTGATCTTGGCAAGGCTCAGCCAGGATATATTTTTAATCCACGGTTCTTCCGAGACCAGCCACGCAGCACCCACCGCTCCAAAATTCCCAAAACGGTTACTCGGTCCGAAACGGCTGGAACCATCTCTTCTCCCTGTCACATTCACAATATATCTTTTCAGATATTTATAGTTCAATCTTGCAAAAACAGCCGTATAGTTATACTGGTTGTTGACCTGATCGCCGATCACTTTTGTCTTAGCAGCCGCAATATTTCTTATGAGCGCATTGCTTTCAAAACCATAGCCCTGTATTGTTCCGGATTTAGTTTCCGACTGCTGCAAGGTCGCACCGATCAGCATTTCAACACTGTGGTCATTCCAACTGTAATCCCCGACAATCTGCGGTTCAAGGATGTAGGAAAAACTTGAACTGTTGTTTTTCGAAGAATTAGAGCTCGAACTATCAAGCCCGAATGAAGGATTGTACATCGTATGCGGTTTCAGGGAATATTCCTCAAAATTGTTAAAGGTCATTCCTCCGCTAAATTTCAAAGAAACAAACGGAAACAGCTGATAAGACAACTGCGTCCCTGTATTGATAAAACTTGATGTATTCAAATATTCACTTACAAATGATGCAACAGGATTGGTAAACGTATTGTTCTCCCAGTTCAGAGACCCATCAGCATTATACAGTTCCGGAGCATTAGGGCTCAAAGTCAAACTTCTCTTGGTCAGATCATCATTCACCACATTATTATCCTGAAAAGAAACGGTATTGGTCAGATTGACCTCCAGTTTTCGGTCAGGACTCCGATAACTAAAATTCCCTGTCAAATTATTGGTCTTATACTGAAATCCTGCCGGATAGACCGTAGATTGTTCCTGATGTCCGTAACTGATGAGATAAGAAGTATTATCAGAACCACCGCTTAATGATAATCGAACCACAGAAGCATCAGCATTATTACCGATCAGGTCCCTCTGCCAGTCTGTATACCGTTCCTGACTCCAGGTATTCAGATCATATGCAATTGCAGGAATAGCAGTGATCCCATCATTCTGAAAAGCCTGTCTCCGCATTCCCAAATACTCCGGTGTATTCATCATCTTTAGACGATTGGCAACAGTACTAATGGAATAGGAAGTATTGAGCTTCAGCTCAGACCTTCCTTTCCTACCCTTCTTCGTGGTCACGATAATGACCCCATTAGCTCCACGACTCCCATAAATTGCGGTCGCATCAGCATCTTTCAATACCTCAAAACTCTCAACATCATTGGGATTGATCGCATTCAGCGGGCTTATCGATCCATACGGAAGGATCGTCGCACTATAAGCAGAAGGCGATTCAGAAAGGATAGGCACACCATCAATAATGTACAAAGGTTCATTCCCTTCACGACGGATGCTGTTCTTCCCTCTGATCTGAATATCAAAACCACCTCCCGGCGTTCCTGAATTCTGAGTGATCGAAACCCCGCTCATTCTACCCTGTGCTGAAGCAAGAACGTTGGTGACAGGCTGATTCTCAATATCCTTTGCTGAAACCCGAGAAATACTTCCTGTTCTCTCCTTATCCCGAACCTTATAATACCCTGCATTAAGAACCACCTCCTCTATTGCTTTCTCATTTTCATTCTTTTTCCCATTCCCATTCTCATTACCCAATGATACATCAAAAGATACTCTGTCTCCTAAAGAAACTTTTCGGTCAGGATAATCAGGATGCTTAAAGACAAGGACAGGATTATTACCCGATACCTGAACCCTATAAATACCTGAACTATTAGTAGTAGCAACCGTATCACTACCCTCCTGAAGTACACTTACCCCTGAAATAGGTTTATTATTAGTATTATCTGTAACAGTGCCTGTAATAACACGCATCTGCCCTATTGCTACGCCGGAGGCGAGCAAGGTGAAGCCAAAAGCCAATTGGATATGACTTAGGCTGCAAAAGTTTTTTTTCATACTTTTGAATAGATTTAATTCGTTAAATTTTAGGCTCTCTTCTGCACTGCGTAAATTCCACAATACTCATAGTGCTAAGAGGGCTTTCTTGTTTCTATGGCTAGTTTCTTCTATCTTATACTATCTGTTTCTTAAAAATTCAGTTTTATTTTTAGCATAGACATAGTTTACTGCGATGATGCTTGGAAGGAGGACTCAGTAAGGATATCAAAGCCTACTACCCCAGCACATTTTAAAAAATTAATATTAATGAAATTTGTGTCCCGCGTAAGCTTTAAAGCCGCAATGAGTTGTACACCCCATTGTATCGTACAGTCTGATACTATATTTTAGAAAGCAGCTTAGGGTTTAGAGAGTGTCGGACAACATTGGAAATAAAACGGCGTAGAACTCTACATTATCCGCATCAGAGGTACTGCCATACCCATAGCAACAGATAAGAGAGCCCACGCCTAAGTCGTGAGCCTTCTACTTATCCTCTCGTTGCTATTTGAAAATTGGCAGTTTTCTGATACGAGATTCTAAGCGAATAGCTTCTAATATTTTTTGAAGTTTCGCAAAATTACACTTAAGTAACTTGTAATACAAAGATAAGAAAAACTTATTCGGTATACAAAACTATACCAAATTATTTTTCATTATGTGCTTAATTGCATTTATGATTAAGGAAAGTGAAAAAATTGTAATTATAAAAACCGCAATTACTTTGCGTAAAATTCTTAGTATCAATAAGATTTCGTCAGCGAAGGCTGATAGTAGTGTAGATATTGTCAATAGTTATGATAAAATATCTGCTAACTCTAACTCAGAATTGACCAAAGCCACAGTAAATAGTGCTTTTAGCGGAAAGAAAAGGTCAACGATGGCAACTATCGTTCTTATTGTTGAATCAATGGGTTATACAATGACTGATTTTGCTGAAATTTATGATAAACTTTCAGAAAAGCATGTTACTAAATTCAGAGAAGAAATACTTAAAATTAGTTAGTATGTAACTGAGGGGATTTTAAAATTATGATATATTATTCTGACTTAAAATAACTTGTAATATTATAGTTAATCCTAATTATTGCTGTGACAATTAATTATATCTTTAGACTTTACTTATTCATTTTGCGAGATCGTTATACTTCTTAATAAACCGTCATCTTCTTTCAGTTAAAATTGATAATCCATTTTCTTCACAACATGCAATCGCTACAGCAGATAAAGGTTCAGTTCTATGCATAATTCGTCTTATTTCATTTTTTAAAAATTTCACCCTCCCAATATCAGTAACTGAGGGACTACCTTTAATAGTTGAAATCTTTCTAATTTCGTCAATCATTCTTTGACAAAAATCCCAAGTTCTTTCTCTTAGTTCTTCTAAAGGTGTATGATCGAGATGATACAATCTTATTGAAGTCAGGACACGAATTTTATCATTTTCACCCATTATAGCTGCGGAATTCGGTATGGCTTTGCCTCTTGAGTCAAATGTTAATAAATAAGGGTCATCCTCGTCGCAAGGATCCAAAAGCATTATTTCTTCATCTTTGCACCTTCCTTTAATCTTTGCTACTGCACTATTTTCAAATAGCGGAAAATAATGCCATTTGCCTCCGGTGTTCTTTTCAGGATTAAATTTGTCCTTTCTCAATTCATTACTATACTGGCTACTAAATCTATAATTTTCATAATCATAGCAAAGCCACCAATAACCCTCCTCATTTGCTCTAAAGATGCCATCAACATTCTTTGCTTTTCCTTTTGGCCGGAAATGATCAATATCCCTATCGGACATTACATCTAGAGCTTCTGAATACCAACATTTTCCATTGGACAAATTGTGCAAGGGTACAAATAGATCTCTCCAAATTTGATTTTTATCTATAATATCTTCACGAGCTTCTTCGGACTCAACTGCAATTAATTGTTCGTGTAGATTTTTGGCCTTATCCAACCAACCTGTTGGAAGCTCGATTTTCTTCAGGTCAATATACCTCATAGTCTTTTTTCTTCATCCATAATCTGTTTAATTAACTCTGCCATTGTTTCATTTTGAAGTGTTCTCTCCTCAAAATTTGAAGGCGCTTTTTTTAAATCAGGATTTTTATAGACAGCTTTGATGAATTTATCATATAAAGGATCTCTTTGAACTTTATCAAAACCTAATCTGGATAAGTTAGTACTCAAATTTTGAAGTTCTGTACTCTCAGCCTCGTTTAACTTACCCTCCCTTCTTAATAGTTCCAATTCCCTTTTACGGTGCAAATCTAGATAAGTGTCCTCGTCCATTGCCGCTGGTAAATTAAAAAGCTCACTAGTTAGAATTCCGGCAACTCCTAATCCTTTAGGATCAAAATCAGGCTCAAAGGTTTCAACTTTTTGATATTCTTTTCCCTCCTCATCATTTTTTTTAACAGATTGAAACACTCTTATTTCTTCTTTAGTTAATCCTCCTATGACTAATGGATCATGTGTAGTTAAAAGAATTTGTGATTGATCATTTTCATCCACAACGTCCTCTAATAAATTCATATACTTCCACTTCCATAAGGGATTTAAGTGTGTATCTGGCTCATCAAGCAAAAAAAGAGACTCATTTTCTTTAGTGAACCTAATTAATCCAAGAACTGTCAATAATTGTTGTTCACCTTCAGATAGCTCCTTAAAAGTAATTGTACCATCTATGTTTTTCTTTTTAACTTTTATACGCACTTCCTCTATAAGGTCAGAAACGTATGTACTTTCTAAAATTTTAAAAAATAAGGAGTGGTTACTATACTTGTCAGCAAGCTTTTGTAATTTATCTTCATTAGAAACAAATAGATGCATTTGTTGCTGACTAGATTTTTTAACAAAATCAACTCTAATTGACTCTGTTGTAATAATAGGAGCCATAGAAATTTCCCAAAGTTCTTTTAAAAAATTTCTCACCAGCCCCTTTGCACCCCAAAAATCTTTAGGATCTTTATTTCTTTTCCAATTGGGTTCTTTGAATACAAAAAGAACAGATTCCAACCCAATTATATCTAAATATTCATTTAAAAAATTTTGAATTTTTAAATCACTGAAGGAGAAAAAGGCCATTAAGACAAAATGACTATGAATATGCCTTGCATAAAATAATTTTCTAATTGGATGATCAATACCATTTAGTAAATCATCTCTAAACCTAACTTGATGCCTATCAAAATGTTCAAGTAATCTATTACTAACACCAGAGTAATATGAAAAGACATGTTTTGGTAGATAATTATCCTTATTCTTTTTAAGCAAAGTTTTTGATAGGGGCTTATTTGAATATTTTATAGAATTACTATCATTGATACCCAAAAATAACTGATACTTTCCCTTTACTTTTGGTCCTCCAATTGCTTTTATAAAATTACCACTACATTTATATTGGATTTCGTAATTAAAAGAAGTTTCATTCTCATGATCTAAATCTCTGAAAATTAAAACAATTGCTTCAATAAAATTAGATTTACCTGCAGCATTTTGCCCTAACAAAACCGTATGCAATTTTGTTTCATTAATATCAATAAAAAAATCGTGCAGATTTTTAAAATTGTCTATGTAAACTTTATCTATTTTCATTGTAGTTCCAAATACCCTTTTTCAGTACTTTCCTTAATTGCTTTCTGGTTTTCAATTTGATGTTTAAGTTCAGCATAGAACTTATCGATGTCATCTGGAAATTTTGACATTTTCCAAAGATCTTCAGCGTGTAATCTTCCGTGCTTCTTCAATAAATCTACTAGTTCCATAAGTGTTGTATTGCTGTCGTATTTTATTTTTCTTATTAAATTATTTGTAGTAACAGCCTTTTCTGTTTTTAAATAATCAGTTTCTTCTTCTAGTAATTCTGATAAAACTACTTCTAATAAATGTTTCGAACCTATTTCACATTCACGTATTGCATTTTCTAATTCTAAACAGAGCATATTTAATTTAGTAACTTTCTTAACTATAATTTTTTGCTCTTCTATTGGAGGAACACCAATAATAATTTCTAAAATAGTCTTTCTATCAATACCTGGAATTACTCCATTTGCTTTATGCTTTATAATATAAATATTTGCATCAAGAATATGTTTCACAAATTCTTGAGAACAAATCACCCCTCTTATTGCCATTAATTGCCGTGCAATATGAGCTTTTTCTACGTTCATCCATCCCATCTTACCTACTCCTGAACCTTTACACGTAATTAGTAAGTCACCTTGATAAGCAAAAGATTTTGGAGTATTAGTCCATCTATTGATTATTAACTTTTCCTTTTCTAAATTACTTGCACCTGTGATATAAGGTATCCCTGAACTTTCAAAATCGGAGTATTGGTTGGCCTTCAAGTCCTGCCCAGACTTTAAATTTATAATTTCACCTAATCTGGTGTATACCCAGCTTTTTGGAATATCAAAAGTTATTTCTTCTTTTTTTATTAAGGGTAGCGGTTTTTCTTTTTTAATTTTCCCATCCTCAATTAGTTTTTTCTTCTCAGCTTGAATATCCACTAGCAGTTGATTTGCTGAATTGGAAGAGAGATTTTGTTGACGCCAGTCTTCAGTCAATTTACCTCGAATTGATTCTTGAAGAATTGATTCTTGAAGCTTAAATAATAAATTTTTATTCTCATTAATTAAACTATTTAATTTTTGTATCTCTTGATTAGTTTTAAATATCTGATTAATAATAAGCAATTGGTCTTCCATAGATGGTAAGTCAATTTCTAAATTTAAAAATTGATTTGCCTTTAATTCACTTTTTATACCACTCCCTGATTGTGATATTAAAATATTCTTAAATATATTGCTTTTTAAAAACCATTTAAGGTATTCTATGTTTATTAATTCTTTATTGTAAATATAAGAAGAATAGTGTATGGTCGCAATTGCATCTTCTTCAAGTTCGTAAACGGTAATAGATCCTTTCTCCGCATTAATCCCTGACATTAGTAAATCGCCTTTTTTAACCAGAATCATGTTTGTTCGGGTATGCCTATGATCAGTTAAATGAATTTTCCCGAAGAAATCAATCTTGTTTACACGTCTTAATCCTAAGCTATTTGCTTCTCCAGGTTTAAAACGATCCTTTCTTTCAGTAAGAAATGAATTTATTTTAATTCTCTTCTTTTTCATAAAAGTTCTTTCTGAATTTTTTTTATCAACTTGTTTGAATGATTAAGATTATAAATAATTTTTTCTATTATTTGACTTGAAGAGAGAGATTTCTTATCATCTGCAATGGACGTTCTTTTAATGTCCAGATTAAAATTATTTTCTTTTATTTCGGCAAGGGTAATCTTCCATGCAAATTGATTCTCTTCACGTTTATTCCACCATATTTTAATTGAATCGAAATCGGTAATAGATATTGGTCTACTTTTATTAAAATTTTTAACTCCGTCGGGATATTGCATTTCATAGTACCATATATCCTTCGTAGTTTTACCTTTTTGAAAAAATAATAAGTTTGTTTTTATGGATGTATAGGGGTTAAACACTCCATTAGGAAGTCGTATAATTGTATGTAGATTACATTGTGACAGCAGTTCTTCTTTTATACGTTTTTTTACTCCTTCTCCAGATAAAGAACTATCAGGTAAAACAACGGCTGCCCTACCATCTTTTTGCAAAATTTTTATAATTAATGCTAAGAATAAATCTGCAGTCTCTTTGGTTCGAAAATCTTCTGGGAAATTTTTTTCGGTTCCATCCTCTTCCTGACCACCGAATGGTGGATTAGACAAAACAATATCAACTTGATTTTTAGGCCCCCAATTATTATACGGAATCGACAATAGATTACCTCTTATAATTGCAGGCTTCTCAATACTATGAAGGATTAAATTAGTTGTACAAAGCAAATGTGGCAAAGGTTTTTTTTCAACTCCCCGGATAGATTCTTGAATTTTTAATGATTCTCTATCAAAATTATTTCTTAAAGACAGATAATCTAAGCTACAAGTTAAGAATCCTCCAGTACCGCAGGCAGGATCCAAAATACTTTCTCCTACTTTAGGATCTACCATTTCTACCATAAATTGAGTCACTGCTCTTGGTGTGTAAAACTCTCCTGATGATCCTGCACTTTGTAATTCCTTCAAGATGGATTCATATATTTCATTGAATATATGTCTTTCTTTGCTTTTTTCTGAAAAGTCAATTTTATTGATTTCATTTATAACTTGTCTGAAAAGATTTCCACTTTTCATATAATTATATGTATCATTAAAAACTGATTTTATTATTACAGATTGATCCGTGTCTGTTGGATGTATTTCTTTAAGTATAGGGAATAGTTCGCTATTTATAAACTCTATCAATGCCTCACCTGTAAGACCATCTTCATTTGCGGCCCATTTTTGCCACTTAAGTTTTTCCGGAATAGGACTTTTATAATCCTTTCTTGAAATTTTCCATTCTTCTTCCTTATCCGCAAAAATTTTCATAAAAAGCATCCATACCATTTGAGAAATACGTTGCGCATCACCATCTAATCCTTCATCTTTTCGCATTATATTTCTAATGGATCTTATTACATTACCAATACTCATTTTCACAATATTTTATCTTAATTTTCGCATAAGCGATAACTACAAATATACAACCTTTAAGACGTCTATTAATCTACTGTCAATTAAAAATTAGTACTTATTTTAACTATTAGCTCTATTGAACTTATACTTAATAAATTAAAACTTTGACTTTTTTATAATATTCGTATATTTAAAATTCAAGAAAAAAAATGAAACAAGTTATAGCATTTGCTGATGAATTTGGAAACAATTCATTCAAATTCTCATCGGAAAGTACACATTTTATTGCAGCAGCAATTATTGTAAATATTGAGGATTTAGATGAATTCTATAGTGGTGTTGAAAAAATAAGGGCAAAATATTTTCAAACAGGAGAAATAAAATCATCTAAGATTAAAGACAATCATACGAGAAGAAAAATTATACTCACTGAAATTGTTAAGCTAAAATTTAATATCTATTCCGTTGTAGTGGACAAAACCAAATTGTATGGTGAAGGTTTTAAATTTAAAAAATCATTTTACAAATATTTGAATGGCATTCTCTATAAAGAGCTTTACAAATCTTTCCCGCAACTTGAACTTAAAGTTGACGAACACGGTGGTAATGAATTTATGCTGGAATTTAAAGAATATGTAAAGCAAAATCACATTCGAACCCTATTCGAAGGATCTGACTTTTTTGTCAGTGAAAGTAAGGAAGAACTTGGTGTACAAGTGGCAGATTTGATGGCGGGAACTTTAGGATATATTTATGATGAACACAAAAAAAGTTCATTTTCTGATAGCTTCATGGAAATTATTTCTGATAAGATCATCAGCATCAACCATTTCCCCAAATTATATAAAACTAATGAATACACTGAGTTTTCTACCGATGAGTTCTATAATCAGGCTATTAGTGATCTTAGTTTAAGAAGTATTTTCGATTATCTTGATACAACGTCATCTGATACACAACTTATACAAGATTCCATCAATTTCTTAAAGGTTCTGGTAAGATATCATGAATCCAATCACTACAAAAACTACACTACCGCTCAAGAATTCATCGAACATCTAAATGTTAATAGAGAATCAAAGTTGAGCAAAGAACAGTTTGTAAATATGGTGGGTAGTTTAAGAGATAAGGGTATTCTGATTGCCAGCAGTCGTGAAGGATACAAAATACCAACCAGTAATCAGGAAATAAAAAAATATGTTCAACACGGGAACTCAATCGTTATACCTCTTTTAAGAAGAATTAATGTCTGCCGAGAGGCAATACTTCTTGCCACTAATAAGTCTCTAGATATCTTAGATGAGCCTGAGTTTGAAACCTTGAAAGATATTATCACAGGATTGTCAAAATAGTTCTTGCTGTATCATAATCATTTTTCAAAATGCAATGGAATTGTGCAAAAGGCTCGAACTGCAGTTGTTGAGAGATTAAATACCAAGCAATCAAAGATTAACAATAATCCCTTATATCAATTTATAATTTCAATAACATTAGTCTTAAAGTTAGTTATTACGGATGTTTCTTAATATTCATGCTCCTTTGATAAAGACTAAAACTTAAATAAGTTATTACTAATTAGGATGAATAAAATTCATTTGCTTTCCAAGTTTCAAACCTTAAAGATTCAGTGATTTTATTTCCTAATGCTGCGGTAAAAAATTCAGATTGTTTATAAATATCCAGTTCGGGAAATACTTCTTTTGCTCGCTTTATATTTTCAAATTTCATAGAACCTAAACCATTATCAGTAAAGTTTCCATTTTGAACTCCACAAACTAAGACTTCTAATGTTTTAGTCCAATCTTCGATATCTATGAAATCATCTTCATCATAAGGGACTCGAATATTATCATCTTTAAATTCTAAACTAGAAATTGTAAAATTGCTATCAAGTCCATCTTCATATGAAAATTCTATCGTGCAATCTTCTAAAAGGGTTTGTCTTGCATATGCACTGACGTATTTTAAATTGTAATATCTGTCGTCTTCCTTATCATAAAAAGCATTGCTGTAATCTGGAATTGAATATTTAACAATGACATCAATTTCTAACGATAAATCGTATGTGGCAACAAAATCCTTCGTGCCCAAAATATCACTTTCAACAAGACTACAATCTAAAGTATAAACATTTATGATTTCTTCATCTTCGGTACCATCAGAATCAAATCCCAAATTCTTGAATTCTGTCAAGATCCGTTCTTTAATTTTTAACCAATTAGTATCTAAAACTGTATCTGCAAATTTTACCTGGTCTTTAAGTTCTTCATCTTTTCTTATTATACTATCAATAAATGGACTAAGTTCTTTTAAATGGAACAAAGTTGGAAACTCCCCTAATAACTTCTTTTTATGCACTTCGACATAATTCTTCCAATCTTCATCGTTGGAAAGCAAATATGCTGACTTATCTGTTTTATCTCGCCATATCCGGATTGCCTCGAGAACAAATGCATCAGGAAATTCCTTCTTTTTTTTATCGCTAAAGGGAGGCAAAACTTCTGCATACATGCTATAAACGTGTAAAGCATTTACTTCACGACTGCTAATAATTTGTACATTCCACGATTGTAAAAAGTTTTGAAAAGACGATAAAACTTCTTCTAATACTTTCTCTTCGTTATACTTATCAAGTATTTTTTTGAAAACTGGTATTGGCTTCAAATATTTTCCATCTCCCGTTTCAAGTTTTTTCCAAGCTAAAGGCAGTAATTCTCTAATTTTTTTTGACACTTCAGCTATTGTAATGTCTGTTAGAAATAGAGCTGCAGAACCGTTATCAATTAAATCACGAAGTTTCCTCAATTCAATTTTATTAAAATCAAATATATTCTGTACAAAGTACGAGGTATCAATGATAATATTTCTTGTTTGGATTTCCATATGATATTAAAATTTTAAAAATATTCATTTATTAAATTATGAAATACCTTTTCGTTAACTCCATAATATTTCTGGTAAAAAAATAAGAAATGAAATTATAATTGATTTCTTCATAGAATCATTTCCTTCCAAAATCAGCGGGATTTTCACCCCAAATAGCTGTTTCCCATTTCAATATAGGTGTAGCGACTTCATTATTTAATAACCAAGTTTCTGCTCGGCTAATAATTTGTAGTATTTGCAAATTACCCTCGTTAACTTCAATCTTTGTCTTTGCTTTTTTATTTTTGATCCACTCAATTGCAGTATTGCTATCTGAATATATGCCTTTTATCACTTGGTTATTTTTACATATTGTTAATGCATGTACTATCGCTAAAAATTCAGCAATATTATTGGTTCCACTTGTGAATGGCCCCGCTTTAAAAACTTTCTGTAGATCAGGAAAAGAAACACCCTGATATTCCATTATACCAGTTTTACCACTACAAGAACCATCTACACAAATGGTATCTTTTATTGGTTTTTCATCCTCTTCCAAATCGTTAAAAGACACTTTGTAATTCTTTAGACCAATATATTTTTTGCTATCTGAATTAAAGGCTTCTACAGCTGCATCATATGTGGAAAATGATTTATATTCCGCATTTTCAAATCCAGATATCTGTAGCTTACATTCATCCCAAGAAGAATAAATTCCGGGACTTCTACCAATCCAAACAGTATAAAATTTATTCTTGGTTTTCATGATAGTATTTTAGTAAGTTTTTTGTGGTCAATGTCCACTCCTAAACCTTCTAAACGATCACAGAGTTTGCCGAATACTTCTTTAATATGGTTATCGTACTGCAAATATATAATGCCATCTAGGTCACTTGGTCGTTCAATGTTTCCTTTTACAAGAATAATTGTATGTTCTCTCCCTAGCTTTGATAAAAGCATACCCATTTCTAATATTACATTTTGCCTTGCTCGACCACGAATACTTCCCTCACCATCTTTTACAGAATAACCCATATCATCTGGAGTTAATAAAACTATTCCGACATTAGCTTCTCCATCTCTACTAAGATGTTTTTCTAGAGCTTCGATGATAGTAAGTCCCTTACCGCTAGTTTTACCTAATATAAATGGATCATTAATGTTGATTTTTGAAAGTAATAATTCTAATTGATCGCGACTGTGCAAATCATGACCATATACAACAAAGATGTTTGACTTTTTCTCTTCCAATTTTTGTTCTGAAATAAAATTCCAATTTTCTGCATCTTTAACAACATTGAAAATTTTATTCTTGGAAGGCTCTTTGCCTTGACAAAGAAGAGTTCCGGTATCATACCAAACTAAAACTCCTCCTTCTTTTGTCCTAAATTTATTTTGACCTGCTCCTTCTTGCCATTCTCCTTCAATTCCATTTTCACTTAATTTACTTGTTAAATCCTCTATTTTACCGTGGAATTTCATGTATTATTTTTTTATGAGTTTATATTATATTAAAGAAAATAAAATGCTTGCATCTGCACGATTGACAGCACTTCGAGTACTTATTATGGCAGTTGTGGTTTTCGGATGCCTAACATGGCTAAAATGATTAATTGCACTATTTGCCCATGCCATTGTGGAATTGGTGTTGATCGCACATATTAAAATATCAACTCCTAATGCACTATATTTATAGATTGCTGTTCTAAGTGTTGATGAAAAATCGCCCATTGTATAAATTGCTATTTTTTCTCCATTAAAATCTCCAACACTCTCGAAGTCGTTTGCGTCACCACCTAATGGCAATCTATTAGACATAATTGCACCTTCTGCAATGATATCATAATACAAAATATTTAATGTTGAGGTTTTACCTACATTACCTCTACCTTCTAAAACTATGATCTTCATATATCTAAAAAGCCATGCTCTGAATTATCATCATCAAAACGATCACTATTTCCGTAAATTATTCCTTTTGCCTGCATATGCATGACAAATGATGGTGCGTCTTCCGTGAGATGACTACCATCGTCACGAGTTAACCCATCGTGTGGGGATGTATACAGTGGACCACCATATATTTCAAGAAAATATAAAAGCGCAGCTGAACCCAAGCCTGTATTTTTATATTCATTGGTATACATCCTCATAATCTTGTATCCATTTCCATAATCTAATTCCTGAAATTCAAATTCTCCAATTTGCACTCCGTTCATATCTTGAATTAATAATTCATCTTCAGTTTCTAAGATCATTTTAAAAGGCAATCCATCACTGTTGCGATATATTCTGTAATTGTCTTCACCTTTAACAAATTCTGCTGTTGCCATATTTATTTTTATATTTTGATTACTATAATTTTTTTGCAGCTTTCGTCAAAAAATCAATTTCAAAATTCTGCTCTTGAATAACTTCTTTATAAACATTCATAACCGTTAAATTAGAATCATAATAATCAGAAATCAATTTATTCTTTAAATGAAGTTTTCTGGTCAACCTCGCAATATACCAGAATAGAAAGGCAGCAGACAGAAGGATTATTCTTGTCGCAAGAAGTGAATAATGATAGATTTTTGAACTGATGTTTTTTTGAATATCGGCTCTGACAGGTTTATTTATGACTGCTTCAATCTTTTGCGAATCTACTGCACTGGATTCTAAAACACTAATTGAGTGATGGGTGCCGAAAGTATCATTAAGACCTGAGGAAATAATATCATCAAAATTTTGATAGAAATACTTATAATAGAAATTTTGATGTGTAATACTACTTACAAATATAAATAGAGAAAGTATTGCTAAAATAATAAACAGTGATCTTTTAGCAATGTAGTAAAAATTGTTATACCACTTAACGGGCTTTTCTGCTTTTATGTGAGAAGTAAGGGTATTGACGAAACGCAGCTCTTCCTCAATAAAAGTTTTACGCTTTTTCTTAGCTTCGATAAACGAGCTAATCTCAAGATAGTTCATTGATGTTTAAGGTTATTAGTTTTCTAGTTCTGAAAAGATTCCAAAACATTAGATTTCAAATATATAAAAAAAAATTGTTTGTGCATTACGGGTTTAATACAATCTTATATTTTTAGCAAATTTTTATTGAAATAAATTATTATGTTAACTTTTGTACAAATTTTATTTATGACTTATATTAACAAAATCTCCGCAATCTTTTTTCAAAAACATAGAAAGCCCTACCAGGCCATGTTTTAGAAATATGGTTGCTCCAAATTCCGCAAAAATGCATTTCCGACCGCAGGGAGGAATTGCATTTTTGCCGCCCGATTTTCACCAATCATTCACTTTTTCAAACCCAAACAAAGCAACCTGCAAAGTCAATCGACCTTGCAGGTTGCTAAAAATTACACCAATTTATTTAGTCCCTTCTTCCAGAGTCCAAAAACATCATCGGGACTCTCCTATTTTTTATTCGGATTCTTAAAAGAAAACACAATCTTCCCTATTGTCTTATCAAAACTCATATATCCTTGATAGGTTTTACCTTTTCTGCTCTCCAATCCCTTGATATAAGCCGTCACCCCTGCCTTCAACTTATCCATCTGCCATTGACGAAGCTTTACACCTCTGAAATATGAAGGAACTTCCCTTTCAGAATGATTCACTTCGCTAAAACCAGAATTTCTAAACTTATTCTCAAACAGAAACTCCACCCATTGCCTGTCAGCATTGAACTGAACCGTTGCAGAAAAAAGTTTTCCTTTCTTCGACACCATATTTTCGATAAACAAAGCTTTCCCATCACGAAGCACCTGCTTCTGATCAAAATCCAGTCTCACCCCGCAAAGCACATGAGGAATTCTCACAAATTCCATCCTCAAAGAGATCAGTTCATTGGTCAGCCTGTCCAAACTAATCAGTGAAGAAACTATCTCGCCCGTCACCGTATCGATAAGATCCACCACTCTGCCCATATTCCCGGAATTTAAAAGATTGACCCTATCCTCTTTTGTAAACTTGTGACCTTTAAACTTCTTTCTGAAATCCACTTTCTTAAGAACCCGATGCACCTTAACGATCAATTCTCCATCATCACCGATCCGCAACTGCAACCGTGCATCAACTGTACTTAACGTTTCCCCATCGTTAAAAAGTATCGGGATCAACATCTGTGTTTTATAGCCTTTCAACAGAGAATCCAATGCCCCTATCTCTTCCAACTTTTCCCTGTTTATACCCAATTCAGCCATCGTGTCCCACGGCACATCTTCGATCTGATAGCGGTATTGAGAACTACTATGACTAACAGCCGACCCTTTACTAAAACCCTTCTTCAAAACAGACGGCTCATTTTCAATGGTTCTCTTATTTGATCGCATTGACCGCTTCAATAGACACTTCAACCGCTTTCAGATCTTGTCTCTCAACCTCCGATAAACAATCAATGTACTCCTGTAAATCGATGGCTGTATCATGCGCCTCGAATTCCCGCACCTTAAAAAATGAATATTCAGAAGGATCTTTGAGCTGATGGTAAAAATCCGAATAGAAGTCCGTAAAAGAATCCTCCGCCGAATTGATCCGCATGACCGAATCAATGTTGTTACGGTTCGGCGGAACGTCTATCAGATTTCCGTTGTGTTCAATGCCCTGTACAATTCCGATAGAATTGTTACTGTGACGAAGTACCAATAAAGTACTGACTTCCGAAACTGCCGTGTGATTTCCTATTTTGTTCATGATCTTGATTTTAGATATTATTTGATCCTATTATTTTTTAATTGCTTATTATTTTACTACTCATATCATCCCATCATCCGCAAACGAATAATGAGAAGCCGATGTCAGGATCACATGATCCAGCAACGACATACTCAGAATCTTCGCCGCCTCTTTGATCTGTGCCGTCATCTTAATATCACAACTTGACGGCTTTAAATTTCCTGAAGGATGATTGTGGGAAACAATGATCCCCGAAGCATTGCAGAGAAGTGCCGCCTGCATAATAATTCTCACATCTACCAATGTCGAAGAAATTCCGCATTCAGATATTTTCTTAATTCCCAGCACCTTATTTGCCTGATTCAGGTACAGCGCATAGAAAGATTCCCTGTAGTCCATTTGATCCGCATCAAAATGTTCCCTGAAAACATCAACCGCATCCGCTGACGATGATATAGACCTTTCACAATTTCCCTTTCTTGAGTAGCTCAATTTAATGTCGTTGACAATATTGAATTTCATATTACCTGCTCCGAGTACGGCGGAGACCTGATTTTCCCGCACTTACATTTAAAAACCTGTAGATTCTGTAATTGCAGCTTGAAGGAAATTTTGACCTTTTTCTATCCTTTATTTTAGCGTATCATCTGATGAATTAAAGTATACTCATCTTTGACCAATTGATTTTAATAACTTCTGACGAAGTGGTTTGTATAAAAATCTGATTAATCGATTTATTAAAGAATGTGATCAGTTGATTTATACCAATGTCTTTTGAGATATTTTATATCAACATCTGATAAGATGATTTATACCAATAGAATAATAAGGATCAAAATTTCAATGAACTGCAATTGCATCTTGTGAGGTTTCTGACTTTTTCTATGCGGATTACCATTCAGGCAGGCACAAGGAAAACTGTAATCAATACCTTGAAAACAATAAGAAAGAACATTGATGAAAGCTTGAAATTTTTTTGTGGAGGGTTTGGGATCTCCGATCCCGGATACCCAAAAAGATTTTTTCCCGCAGTGTTCACGGAATATTTTTGCTATAGAAAATCAGGTGACCTCAGATGCAAGTGCGGCAATCAGATTATGATCAGCGAATGCTGTTGTTGATCTTCTCGATAAGTTCTTTCATAACTTGATTACTACTTTAAAAATTAAAATGAAGAGCAAATCTAGTATTTATGACTCAAAAAGAGTCTGTAATGGTGTAAGTTAATAAACAGTGATCAATTTTAGCTATGAAAGTTCTTCAGGTAAAGAAATATTGTTTTTCTTCATAAAATCAAGGAGTTCATTATATTTGGTCTCGTAATGCCCCCCACCACATTGGTCACTGATGCTGCAAACATCTGAAGGTTTGATTCCCAATATCCCCGATATTTTATTTAAAATATCAAGGTTGATCTTAACCTTTGCATTTTCAATATCCGAGTAGGCTTTCTGGGAGATTCCCATCTCAAAAGCCATATACTCCTGGGTAAAATCCTTTTCCCTTCTGATTTTTCTGATGCTTTTGCCACACAAATTCATTGCTCCTGTTTTTAGTAGTTTTCAGTATACTTTAGAAGTTTATCTAATAGTACCAAACAAAGTTACCAAATACCTTTGTCAAAACATAAAAACCGGACTATGATATTTATATTGATAAAGGAAGCTACGATGTGGATACCCTTTTGAAAAATATTTTTTTTTCCAGTTAACAAAGGAATTATGGAAACACAAAAATTTCATTATGACAATCAGATTGTCAGAGCATTTCTCTATGCAACGGTCACATTTGGTATTATTGGATTTATCTTAGGTCTAACCGCTGCTTTGATGCTGTTCTATCCTGAATTGCCTGAATTTTTATTTGGGACGGATGATACGACCATTCAGAGTTTAAGGAGCGGTAATATTCAGGGACTGATCAATTCGCAGGGTGCCATGGGATTTGGAAGGATCAGAATGCTACATACCAGTGCAGTGATCTTTGCCTTTGTCTGCAACTCATTTTTCTGTGGCGCCTATTACAGTATGCAACGGCTTTTGAAAACCAGAATGTATAGCGACACCTTGTCTTGGATCCATTTCTGGAGCTGGCAACTAATGATCATTGCCGTAGTTATAACTTTCCTGATGGGAATCAATACATCAAAGGAATACGCAGAGCACGAATGGCCGATCGATATTCTGATCACTATATCTTGGGTGATCTTTGGAATCAATATGTTCGGAACGATCATCAAGAGACGTGTCCGACACCTTTATGTTGCCATTTGGTTTTACATTGCCACCTGGATCGCTGTTGCGATGCTTCATATTTTCAATAATCTGGAAATTCCGTTATCTTTTACCAGTTGGAAATCATATTCTGCTTATTCAGGTGTTAAAGATGCTTTGGTTCAGTGGTGGTACGGTCATAATGCAGTAGCATTCGTACTGACGACTCCTGTTTTAGGATTGATGTATTACTTCCTTCCAAAAGCAGCAAATCGCCCTGTGTTCTCTTATAAATTATCGATTATTCATTTTTGGTCTTTGATCTTTGTGTATCTCTGGGCAGGCCCTCATCATCTTCAATATACTGCATTGCCGGCATGGGCACAGGCGGTAGGAACGGGATTCTCCATTATGCTTATTGCACCTTCCTGGGGCGGAATGCTGAATGGGCTCCTGACATTGAGAGGTGCCTGGGATAAAGTACGTGAAGACCCAATTCTTAAATTCTTTGTTGTTGCGGTGACCTGTTACGGAATGGCAACATTTGAAGGACCTTTGCTTGCCACAAAATCTTTGAATAAGATCGGCCATTATACAGACTGGGTCATTGGTCACGTGCATTTAGGAGCGTTAGGGTGGAATGGTTTTATGGCATTTGGGGTAATCTATTACTTGGTCCCCGTAATGTGGAGAACAAAAATATGGTCCAAAAAATTATCGAACTGGCATTTCTGGTTGGGAACTTTAGGGATCATCTTCTATGCCGTCCCTATGTATATTGCAGGTTTTACTCAAGGTTTGATGTGGAAACAGTTTAATCCTGACGGTACATTGGTCTACAAAAACTGGCTGGATACTGTTACTGCTATACTCCCCTATTTTAAAATGAGATTCTTAGGTGGACTTTTCTACCTAGGTGGTGCCATATTAATGGTGATCAATATCTTTAAAACAATTAAGGCGGGATTATTTCAAAAAGATGTTCCTGCGGAAGCCAATGCTTTAGCGAATGTTGGTACATCAAGAAGGCAAGGCGAAGGTTGGCATATATGGCTGGAAAGAACGCCCCATCTTTTATCTGTTTTTGCTTTTATTGCGATCTCTATCGGTGGATTGGTGGAAATTGTTCCTACCCTGACCATAAAAAGCAATGTGACGCAATTATCATCCGTAAAACCTTACTCACCGCTTGAGTTAGAGGGCAGAGACCTCTATATACGTGAGGGCTGTAATTCCTGCCATTCGCAGATGATAAGACCTTTCCGAGACGAAGTGATGAGATTTGACGGTAAAAACGGTCAATACTCAAAAGCCGGAGAATTCGTCTACGACCGACCATTTCTATGGGGTTCCAAAAGAACAGGACCGGATCTTCAGCGTGAAGGTCAGAAAAATCCAGACTCATGGCATTTCAAGCATATGTACAATCCACGAATTACATCAGCAGGCTCAATTATGCCGCGTTTTCCATGGCTGATCACAAATAGGCTGGATCGTAGTCAAATGGTCGCTAAAATAAAGCTGATGAAAAATACCTTTGATGTACCCTACACAAAAGCAGAGGTAGATTCCGCTGATCAATGGGCGGACAATCAGTCCAAAGCCATTGTCAGAAGGATTTACTCAGAAGCTGCAGACCTGAAAGATCAGATGGAAAAAGAAAAGATATCGAAGGGAAATTCATTTGTTCCAATCGAACAGAGGGAGATCATTGCATTGATCGCCTATCTGCAAAGACTGGGAACAGATATCAGAACCACGGAAATAAAAACAGCCGGCATCAAATAATGTAATCCGAAATCTCCACTGAAATGAAAACAAGAACTCCAATTTCAATTTATATTGCTGTCACAGCAGTATCTATATTTGTTACTTTTCAAATGTTTGCTAATCCCGGTTACTTAAAAACACCATTTTTCTGGGGCCTGCTGGTGATCGTCTGTCTTCTTCTTCTGATCCTGAATTCGATTGGAGATCTTGTAGAAAATGCCAATTTCAAACTTCTGTCTGATGAGGAGAAGAAAATATATTTAAGTGATAAAGCAGTCCCCTACTTCCAGAAATTGTGGAATTCAGCCTTCAGGAAACAATCGCCGTTTGAAGAAAAGCAACTTCTCATCGATCACGGTTTCGATGGCATCACCGAATTAGACAATGCATTGCCGAAATGGTGGCTTGGTCTGTTTTATTTTACGATAATTTCCTGTGTCGTCTACCTTATTGCTTTCACATTTACAGATTATGCACATCCTGATGCTGAATATCAGGAAGAAAGCCGAATGCAGCTTGCCTCTATTAAGGAATATGAGAAAATGGCACCACCTGTAGATATAGAAACTGCCGTATATGATTCGGAGAATATCGCAGAAGGTGAGCAGATCTTTAAGACGAATTGTATTTCCTGTCATTCTGAATCAGGAAAAGGTGGGATAGGTCCTAATCTAACCGATAATCAATGGATCAATATCAAGCAAAAAACACTGTTTAAAAATGTATTCTGGATGCTTGAAAATGGGTCTCCCAACAACCCAGCCATGCGCCCTTTCATTAAAGAAGGTACAATCAGCGGAAGAGAAGCGGAGAAAGTGGCAGCTTATATCTATCATATCAATAAGGAAAAAGCATCAATTACAGAAGCGCAAGGCGCTGCTGCACCTCAGGGAGAGGAAGCCCATTGGCAGGAATAATCTACACGTGTCAAAATTTTAATTTACGAAAGTTCTACTAATAAAAATGAGCAACAAATCTTTACACAATTTCCATATTCCTGTGATGGGTATCGCCTTTACGATCGATACGCCTATCCGTGTGGCACAATTTGGAATATCCTCCGTCATTTCCATCATTGATGATGAAATCATCGAAAAAATGCGAAAATTCTACAGCCATAAATTCAATTTCGATTTTTTAGCAATAACAGTAAAGGCCGATGACCACCGCGCAGGTAGGATCACTGCGTATCTTGACTTGGTGGACGATATAGTCAATCAAAAATTTAAAGCTTTCAAAGAAGAACTGATCAATAAAAAGCAGTCATTGATCAATTTCATAGATATACTTCCCAACACTTCGAAGATCAGGTTTGAGTTACAGAAATTATTGCAATCCCATGGTGATGGAAATTCAATGTTGAAAAATTATCTTAACGATCACCTATCGCCCGGTAGCATTGATGTCAATATTATGACAAAAGTTGATAAGGATAATTATAAAAATAAGGAACAATTACCGATAATATATAATGATGCCCATGCATCCCTGCGTGGTTTTGCGCAAAGCAAACTCTCCTCTTCACTTGTACTTTCAGCTGGTATGAATCCAAGATTGTACAGTTACATAGAACAGTTTGAGGATTTCTATCCGGATGTCAACCATCAACTCAAGAAGAAAATTATCTTAAAGGTCAGTGACTTCCGCTCTGCTATGATACAAGGTCAGTTTTTAGCAAAAAAAGGCTTGTGGGTATCGGAGTACAGAATAGAATCAGGTCTGAATTGTGGCGGTCACGCCTTTGCTACGGATGGACTTCTGTTGGGGCCTATTTTAGAAGAATTCAAACAACGACGAAATGAATTGGCAGAAAGCGCCCATCATTTGCTGATTCCTGCCTTGCAACAAAAATCGAAACCTTTCCCATCAGGACCATTTGAGCTGAAGATCACCGTTCAGGGTGGTGTAGGAACTTCTGAGGAACATGAGTTTCTCCTGTCACATTACCATATGGACAGCGTTGGATGGGGATCTCCTTTTCTGCTTGTTCCTGAAGCGACATCGGTCGATTCCGAAACAAGAGAATTACTTGAAAATTCCGGGGAAGATGATTTTTACCTGAGCAATCTTTCTCCTTTGGGTACTTTATTTAATACTGTTAAAGGTACATCAAACGAAATAAACAGGAGAGCTAAACAGGCCAATGATCGTTTTGGGAGTTCCTGCCCAAAGAAATTTTTGGCATTGAATAAGGAATTTTCTCCTGAGGGTCTGTGTATGGCTTCTACGAAGTACCAGACTTTGAAGTTTGAACAGTTAGAAAAAGAAAAAAGAACATTACCATTAAATCAATTCAAAAAGAAAGAAAAAGAAATAACCGAAAAAGCATGCTTATGCGTAGGACTGGCAAACTCATCCTATATTGAGAACAAGATCGAAATCAAAGGCGAAGATCAGGGTGTTGTCATTTGCCCGGGACCAAATCTTGCGTATTTTGATAAGTCGGTTTCTTTGTCACAAATGATAAAGCATATCTATGGCACTGCTGATGTACTAGCAGCGATTTATCGTCCCAATATGTTTATCAATGAACTTAAAATGTATGTAGATTATCTGAAGAATGGTCTTTCAGAATCTTTGATTGAAATGAACGCTTCCAGTGAGAAGAAATGGGATAACTTCAGACAAAATCTTTTAAATGGAATCTCTTATTACGAAGATCTGTTTACAAATCCCTCTTTTCCACAGGGAGACATACTTAGGAATCTTCAAGATCTTCAAAAATGTAAGTTGCTCTTAAGATTGTAATATCAATTTAGAACAAAAGTTAATTCTAATATTATTCTTAGAACTAAAAACCAAAGAAAGTTTATTGTATTTGTGATAGCAAAACATAAGCTAAGTGATTCAACATTACTTTTCTGACAATAAATTCCCGACATAAGTCGGGAATTTATTGTCTCCAGTCATTTCATAATCTACTCGTGGAGGTACTATACACTTTATGGTTCTAAAAAGGGGCTTCGCAAATGATTCTTCAATCAGCTGTGTGGGGGGAGATCTGGCTGTACGATTCTAGATTTGACGGTCTTTTCATCCTGAATCAAATTCAGGTATTGTTCTGCTTTCTAATGAGGCAGACCAGAATACTCAGAATGAACTCATCGCAGTAGCAGATAAAATTTTAACACCGAAATACTGAATATCATATTAGAAATACGATTAAAAACATGACGATTATTTATAATTTAGCATCATATCGCTCTATAAACAAATATGAGTGACGGGTCAAAGCAGCCCCTTAGCTGAAAATTGTTTAACAAATTCAGCAAACTCTTTCCGAAAACTTCTTCCCACCGGAATGAGTATTTTCCCAACTAAAGCTTCATTATTACTGGTGGCGGTTACCTGATCCTGATTGATAATAAAAGATCGGTGAATCCTTATAAATTTTTTTTGATCAAGTTTTGAAGCAAGGTCTGAAATGGACATTTTAAGAACTTTCAAAACCTCATCATTTAGTACAACCCTAATGTCGTTTCCAACGCTTTCAATATAAATAATATTTCTAAGAAATATTTTTCTATTAAATCCTTCTGACTTCAAGATCAAAAAATCATCATCTTTTTCTTTAACGACATTCCTTAACACTCTATCTACGGACTTGAAAAAACGTTCGAACGTAATAGGTTTTAACAAATAATCAACAGCTTCAAGCTCAAATCCATCCAGAGCAAATTCGCGATACGCAGTCGTGAAAATCGTTTTAGGTTTCTTATGGAGGGACTTTAAAAATTCAATACCATTTAAATCAGGCATCTGGATATCCAAAAACATCAAATCGACATTTTGTGTCTGCAGAATTCTGTAAGCCTCTAGTGCATTTTTCCCCGTAGTAATGAGCTTCAAATTATCTATTTTAGAAATATGATTTTCTAAAAGTTGGACTGCCAGTGGCTCATCATCTATAATGATGCAATTAATCATTGTCTTGGTGTCATTAATTTGATCATAAACCAATTATTATCTTTCTTTATTTCCAATGAATATTGATTGCGGTAATATAAATCGAGTTGCTTTTTTATATTTTGTAGCCCAATGCCAACCTTTTCATCAGTCTTTTTTTCAAAGTATTGATTCTCTACCTTAAAGATAGAAAATTCAGCTTTGGTTTCTAAAGAAATTTTAATCTCGGCAGTTCCTATCGTTTTTTCTGCGCCGTGCTTAAAAGCATTTTCGACAAAAGACAAATACAACAATGGTGGTATAAAAGCAGGAAATTTAATCTCTTTATTTTTAATAAGCTTTAAACGTTCATCGTAGCGCAGTTTTTCAAGCTCGATGTAGTCATCGATAATTTTAAGTTCTTCGGAAATAGAGACCACTTCCTTTTGTCCTTTGTAGAGAATATAATCCAGAATATCCGAAAGCCTGCTTATTGATTGAGAAGTTTCATTGGAATTTGCAATTGACAAAGAATAAATATTGTTGAGTGTATTGAATAAAAAATGAGGATTCAGCTGAGATTTCAAGGCTTTGAGTTCCAGCTCGGATTTCTCTTTCTGAAGCTGAAGGGTATTCTGTTTCTCATTTTTATACCGAAGTATAAACATCACTGAAATAAAAATAAACGATCCTGAAATGATAGGTAAGTTGTAATGAAATAAGAGATATTTTACATCTGTTAGAATTTCGACCATCGAATTCTTAGGTTCGATCAGAAAAAATGGCTCTGCAATATGAACAATAAACATACGGTTCAATACACCGAGAACATACATTGAGATAATAAAATAAATAGCGAAAAGTAAATACTTTTTAGATTCAAAATACTTTCTAATGAGAATGAAATAAATAAAATTGGCTCCAATAATCTGAAATATCCAATGGCACAGGTCATAAAAGAAGATTTCTTTAAAATCAGGATTATCGTGTTCTCCATAATTTGTGACCATACCAAAAAGAAGCAATGCGATCCAAAATACGATTTGGTAACCAATCTCTTTTCTTAATTTTTGATCTAAAATCTCTTTCATGATTATTCAAAAATAAACATTAAAAATATTCCATCATCAAATCCTATCTGAAAAAACACCTTTTAATTACGAACAACAATATTTGGCGTTTGAAAGTTAAGCTCCGTCATATAGATTCAAAATAATGTTATTTAAATATACGCATCTCAAACAATGAAAAATAGGCGGAATTTTGTCATTAAAAAAAATGGAAAAAGAAAAATTTAACGGGTTGGATCATCTGAGAGCGGTTGCCATTCTGCTTGTACTCTTATATCATTACAGGATGTTTGACCATCCTTCCTGGGTGGATACGGTTGGGTGGATTGGCTGGACCGGCGTCGATTTGTTTTTCGTCTTGAGTGGTTTTTTAATTTCAAATCAATTATTCAAAGAAATCAAAGAAAGGCAAACAATCAGATTAAAAAGTTTTTTCATCAAACGGTTTTTTAGAATCATCCCGTCCTATATTTTTACGTTGTTTCTATACTTCGGTTTCCCAATTTTTAGGGAAAGGGAAGCTTTGCCCTCTGTATGGAAGTTTCTTTCTTTTACTCAAAACTACGGTTTGGATGTCATTAACCAAGGTACTTTTTCACACGCCTGGTCATTGTGCATCGAAGAACAGTATTATCTGATACTTCCAATTTTCTTGTTGATCTTCATTAAAACAAAATCGATTGACTACCTTAAATTCAGTATCATATCCCTGATTGTTATTTCAATTCTGCTCCGCATTCTTGTTTGGAATCAATTCATTGTTCCTTTTGTTAAAACTTCTGATTTTTGGAAAGAATGGTATATGAAGATCTACTACCCTACTTACACAAGATTTGATGGCTTGGCTATTGGCGTTTTAATTGGTTACTTCTTTCAGTTTTCATCACAAGTCAAAAAAATGATCAACAAAAACGGGAATCGTCTGCTCCTTCTTGGAATCATTTCAACCGGTTTAGCCTTATGGTTTTGCAGAAATCAATATTCTGAACAAGCTTCGATTCTGGGATTCACATTGGTGGCAATAAGTTATGGGATTTTATTGATGGGCGCCATTTCAGAATCATCTCTTATCAGTAGGAAAAGCAATTTTTTCACTTCACAATTGGCTATTTTATCCTATTCCATCTATTTATCCCATAAGGGAATTATTCATTTGGTACAGTTATTTTTACGTAAAATCAATATTTCGATTTCTGATAATCTGATGTTATTTATTTGTTTAATAACCTGTCTTTTTGTTGGAATATTATACCGGTACTTTATCGAAAATCCGTCTGCTAAAATCAAAACTCAAATTTTAAATTCTAAAAAATAAATTCAATGAAAACAATTAATCTTTTCATTCTTACTCTACTATCCAATGTAGCGATTGCCCAAAAATTTACAAAAGAAAAAACTGAAATTGAAAATATCGTTCAACAATGCAAAGAAAGTATTATCAATAAAGATTCAACTACCTTTTACAGTCTGTTTCACGAAAATCCCGTTACTTGGATTGGCGTTGTAAAAAATAAAACACAGCAAAAAAAGCTGGAAAAGAATCCGCAGAACAAAAAAAATTACTTTAAAGACACGTATGAAAACTTCTTCAAGTACATTATGAAGTAAGGTGTTAAAGAAGAAAAATTTGAGCATATCAGAATTAGAAACGATGATGTGATTGCGAGTGTCACTTTTGGTTATTCATTCTACCAAGATAGTACAATGACCAATTGGGGAAACGAATATTGGCATCTTATAAAAGCTGAAGGTAAATGGAAGATCGCAAGTATGATCTATTCCTATGAGAATGCTGATTTTTTCCAGAAACCTTAGATTTTTTTTCGAAATTTTTAATCGAGCCGAATTTACAATTTAAATTTAGATAAATCTCCAAATAACAAAAGAATCAATATATGAAAAGACTGCTTTTTTACTCATCATATCTTCTATAGTAGTTTCTTGTAATAAAACGTAGGAAGATAATCTACATAAAAAGGAAAAGCAAACCGATAATACTTCATTTAGGAATAAATAAGATATTGCAAAGATTCCTTATTCTACAGCAGATCTAGGCAATTTCCCTTTTCTGATCTTACCCAAAGGATTGAAAGAAAATCAATAAACCACAAACGAAGAATAATGATAAATGTTTCTTCCCTATTAATGTAACATGATCGCAGTGGAGGGAAAACTCTATAAAGCCAATAGTGACATTACTTTGCGCATGAATGCAAGGAATAATCCAGGATTATTCGTTTATAGAATTGGTAAACATAAAAGTTGTGTCAAACATATCATGAGCTCTCAATTGAATACTATCCAATAAAGATTATATTTGAACTTTACGGTCACTTTCTGAAATGAGTTGAGTTATTTCGTCCTGATCTGAAAATCCATATATCACTTTGTTGGACTTCCGGCTAACAGATGAATAAGACACATCGTGAAACCTATTGTGACAAAGTTGTTAGAACATCCTACTCCAAAATTATTTCAACGAATGACTGGTTTTCCCGCCGTGATGGAAACCATGCGATATGAGTAACGGTAAAATAATCTCTGTTCCTGCACAGCTCATTATTTTGATTCTCCGAAAGAAGTCCGGACACAGACAGAGTTTCTCCGATTCGAGGAAGGAAGGGAAGATTCCATTTGATTTTGACTGACGAAGTATTGTGACATAAGTACACTTTCATGATTTTTATTCGAAGTTAATACATTTACATTTTATAGATGAAAAACCTGGGAATAAAGTAATAGTCTGATAATCAAATTTGAACAAAATAATGATGCAAATAAAATCACTGTATAACTCTAAGTTTAAAATATCTAACAGAATAGCATACTTATTTATAAGTGGAAGGAACAGATGTTGTCAGTGCAAGAAGGGCTGTCATAATACGAACGCCGGCAATAAAGAGGAGTTTAATTTAGGATTTTCTATCAAAAGCATTTGAGTTGTCAATCCTCATAAAACTCTGCCATCTTTCATTGCAGGGACAATGGTATGATAACTCTGACATCTTATGTGTCTTGACGGTGCCAACTCGAGGTTTTGAAAATGATTCCCATATAACATATGGAAACAATACCCAAATTGAGATGATTTAAAATGATGTATCATCTCATATTAAAAAACCGAATAAAATAGATATAAAGTTGATGCTTTACTCGGCAAGTGGATTTAATTCAAAGCTATTATTAAACTAATGAACATACAGAATTGCGTTAAAAAAAGGAAACCAATAATGGTTTCCTCAAACTTTATGCAACGGAATACATAGAATTGTATGAGTTTAAAATAGATCAAACACTTTGCCAAATGTTAAATAATATTCACTCCGTGTTAAATTAATGTTAATTGAAAATGATTATTGTATAGTAAAGGCCTCGCTGTGAGTCATTGGTAAAAGTTAGACCACGTACTATATTCTTCGTATAAATCCAACCACATAGTTTTAATTTCATTTATCATTGTACTACTATAAAGCATTCGTAATTATTGTGATTTTTCTATATGATAAAAAAGAGTGGTCAGAATTATTTACTTATTATCATAGCTTAATGCCATATTAAGGCGATAAATAATCAGATACTTTTGTCCTCGAAGAGTTTTTCCTCAAATTCATAAAATTGGCATGTATTCTCAATTTGCAATATCATGAGTGGTTCTATAGATTCTTTCGAACATTCCAATATTTTCTCAATTCCCAAAACCTTATTCGCCTGATTTCAGATACAATGTGAAAAAAGATTTCTTCTAACTCATTTTATCCGCATCAAAATGTTCTCTGAAAATATCAACTGCATCCCTTGAAGATGTGATAGACCTTTCACAATTTCCTTTCTTGAGTAGCTCAATTTAATTTCGTTGAAAATTTTGAATTCATTCTTTTTTGCTACGAGTAACGCGTTGACCCGATTTTCTCAACACTTTCAAGTAATATATTTAATTAATTAATGTTTTAGTATCCGGACTGATCGTTGTGATGGTATTAATGGGGATCAGCCATTCTTTTCAGATCCCTGAATTGGACGGCGTTGCCTCTGTCATTGTAGGATTAATCCTTGTATTTGTCTCTTTTATCCTGGCAAGGGAAAGCAGAAGCCTTCTGATGGGAGAAGGGATAGCCCCAGAAACGAAAGAAAAGATTGCAAAACTGGCTGAAAAAGATACCGCTGTGGTCAAAACAAAAAGTATCCTATCTACCTATCAGTCACCGGAGGAAGTTGTACTGATGCTCATCATTGATTTTGAAGAGCATCTTGATACCGAAGAGATCACAGAGGCCATACATCGTATTCGCGAAAATATAAAAAGAGAATTTCCATTGGTTCATTTTGTCATTATTCAGCCAGAATAATTTATAACATCAAACTTTGGAATTTGTAACTTTACGGAAACCCGTAAAAAATAAGTTGTCAGATTTGTTACTTTTGCTGATATACATTTTTAACCATGAAAAACATCACCCTTCTTTCAGTCTTACTTTTAATTTTATCCTGCAGTGCACCTGCTACAAAAAATACACTCAAGTTCACCAAACAGGAATATATCGGTGAATGGCCGTTCTCTGTCAATGAAATCGAGGTTTATTGTTCCGGATATAAAGAAATTTACGGAAGAACAAACGATGGTAAAATCTATGCTCTTAACGGATCAGCGAAAGGAGCTTCACATAACGACCCATCCATCAGCAAGGTTGAGGAGATCTGGCTGGATGACCCGAAATGGGCAGGTCTGAAGATATCCTATGGAGATTTTATCACGCAGGGGCTGACTATCTGTGAGAATAAATAATTGAATTCGTGATAAACAGGAAAGGTATTTTCTATGTATAGCTTTGAATGGTTATTTAAGATCATAGAAAATCGATCCTTTATTTCGCTTCAAGTAGTGCCGATTTGACTGAAAAGGCTGTCTTTTTTATATCCACCTTACTGTATTTCAATTTGAATCAATCAAATTATGCAGACAAATGGACAAAAAATAGCACTAGTTTCAGATGCCAATACAGGTATAGGTTTTCAAATCGCTAAAGTGCCTTAAGATAACGACTATAGCTTATAAAATTAAATTGGAGGTCGAATATAATAGTATTGCAACCAATTATCTGTTTTCTCAGATTCAAATCAAGTTTAGTCTATTTTTTTTATTTTTATGGAAAATTAAAACCCGATGAATTACCAGACATTTGAACCGCAACAAGAATTGAAGATGGTTGTCAAATGTTATTGGACAATGGAAGATTCGGAATGTGATCGACTTGAAAAGCAATCAATCATTCCAGATGGATGTATGGAAATGATCTTCCATCATGGAGATCTTTATAAGCAATACACTGGTGATGGAAACAGTATGATCCAACCAAGATGTTTTGTCATTGGGCAGCTGACACGGCCGCTTGAAATAGAGCCCACAGGAAAGACAAGTATCTTCTCCGTCCGTTTCCATCCCCATGGCTTTTTGCCTTTCGCTTCCATTCCGATAAAGGAAATGGAAAATACGGCCATTCCATTGGAAAAACTGTTCGGACGGGATGGGAAAGATATTGAAGAGAAAATATTCAATGCGCATTCGGTGCAGGAAAGGATCAATTTGGTCGAAATATTCTTACTGGACAGGCTAGCAAGTTTAGAAACGATCGATCATATTGTGAGATCGACCGTAGAGACCATCTTAACAGGTAACGGTCAGCTTTCCATTGATGAACTTTCCAGTAAGATCGATATCAACCGCAGGCAAATGGAACGTAAGTTTTATCTGGCGATTGGCTTACGTCCCAAACAATTATCAAAGATCATCCGCCTTCAGGCTGCGCTCAAGATGCTGTTGACTAAGGAAACCGCTAACCTTACTTCTTTGGCGCATGAGAACGATTATTATGATCAGTCTCACTTCATAAAAGATTTCAGAGAACTCGTTGGCATCACTCCAAAAGAATTCTATGGAAAGCATTTGAAAATGACTTCTTTTTTTATCGGAGATTGATCGTGTCGCATTTTTACAATTTTGTTTGCTGGACATATCGCAACTTCGCATTGTGACCTGATGACCGGACAATAAAGAATTGTATAAGCGTCATCGATAAAATTAAAATGATGATGACAAAAACAAATTTCGCTCTGGTTGCTGCCTTGTTAATGATTTGCAGCTGTACCGTAAAAAATGCCGCTCATATCAGAAAAATGGAGTGGCTGGTCGGAACCTGGGAGCATACAACTTCGAAAGGAAGTGTCTATGAGACCTGGCAAAAAGCCAATCGAAATGAATTAAGCGGTAATAGTTATACGATCAAGAATAAGGACACCTTAATCTTTGAGACCATACGACTCATTAACGAACACGGGAAACTTTTTTATATTCCTGCTGTTAAAGATCAGAACAGCGGCGCTCCGATCCGTTTTGAGGGAAAGAAAATTTCTGAAACTCAATTGGTCTTTGAAAATAAAATGCACGATTTCCCACAGGTCATCTCTTACAAAAAGATTAGTGAAGACTCTTTGAAAGCTGAGATTTCAGGACTTAGGAATGGTAAGGAAGAACGGCGTCACTTTCCAATGAGACGTATCAAATAGAGGTTTATATACTAATCCTTAGAGCAGGCTAAAACCTGATCTTTTATGCTAGATAAATTTTGCAAGAATAAATCCTATTACCAACGCCACTAAAAATGCGATAATGATCTTCACATAATTGGTTTTGCTGTCTTGGACCTCCTGATTCAGTCTGACATTTTCCTGTTTCAATGTTTCCAAACTGATCTGTAAAGACGATGTCTTTTCATTGATGGCAGACTGTACATTCTTCTCATGCAGAACAGCGATCTCCTTTTTATAGCTTTCCATTTCTGCCTGGCGTTGTTTCTGCTGCTCCTGGAAATTCTTCTGAAGATCATCAAGCTGCTTGCCAGATGTCAACTGAAGCTTCTGAAATTCCTCGTTCCTGACTTTCAATTGTTCTGTAAAGGTTTTGTTATGATTCTCCACCTGCTCTTTATAAGTTTTTTGGGCTTCAGTAAATTCTTCATTCTTCTTTTTTAGCTGTTTTTCCAAAGTTTCGACCTGTTCTGAAAACTGCTTCGTTATATCTTTTTTCACTTCATCAATGAGAAGAGCCCTTGAGTTCGATCTTTCGTGAGAAAGCTTTTCAGCAATGGCGTGCAATCCTGCACCATAATCGTGGGGTAAATGAAAACGCTTGTCGGCAAGCTTATCCAATAAGGTCTCATCAACCGTATGACCGATAGCCGTAACAGTTACCGGTTTCATTGTTATGAATAATTCGGATAAGCTCAGGTCATTGAAGGTTTCCATACTCTGCCGGTCACCTCCTCCCCTGACCAAGGCAACAATGTCATAATCCAAAGCTGAAATTTCCTTCAGTTTGGATATGATCGCCGTGGAGGAAGTGATATTGCAACTGTGATCTGAAATGTCAAAATATTTTCTTGAAACATCCAATCCTTCGAAAAAATCCTTCTGCACAATCGCATTATTTCCATAAATGTTAGCGACCTTGACCTTTTCATCTTTGAGTATCTTATCCCTGATCAGTGTCTCAAGGTCTTTTGATCCTGTCTCCAGTTTTTTCTGGATCAGCCCATACCTTTCCAGTTCTTCTTCGGAGATGGATCTCTCTTCCTGCTGAACAATCTCATCCACAACAAAACGAAGCTCTATTGAAGAATTCTTAATGCTCTTCTCAATAAAGCCTCTGAGTGTGTAAACCTCATTATTGGTGATCTTGCTCCTGAGCAATGAAGAAATACGAATCCCTATCGATGTGTGATCACCTTCTGAGAACAGAAGGTCATAATAGTAGTTCCCGTAGGATTTACCACCACCAAAAGCATACCTGCCTTTCAGATAGATCAGATTGACTGTAGCATTGAGCTTCAGGGCATTGCTAAAGATCCCAATAACTGAAGCTGGTGAATAGATCGGATATGTGACTTCTTGATCGTCCATATGATTTGACTGTCGTTTTAAAAAAGCTTGATAAGCAAAGGTATTGCTAATTGCACTTAAATAAAATAGCCGTGTTTACATATCTTGAAAAGGTAAGTTTTAAAACTGAATGCAACTATTCCTATACCTTAAAAAGAATATGGAACGCCTGCCGCTTTCTAATTTTTGGCTTCAACATCAAAACATTTTTATTGCTGTAGAAACAAAAAATCCCCAAATAATATGGGGATAAAAACTAATAACCATGAAAATCTTTATAAAAGTATTTCCTCTACAAAATTACGGAAACTCAATACATTTAAAGATCATCAATGGTGTTAATTGTATTTTAAAAAAGACCTGATTATCCTAATTTTTCCTAAAAAAAAATGGAATTATTTTACAGCCGAACACCAAGGTCTGATTCTCTGAAATGAAAAAACTAAATAAGTTTCAATAACTCTTCAGCCACCTTCTCAGAAGAAGCAGGATTTTGTCCTGTAATCAATCTGCCGTCAACAATTGCATAAGGAGCCCAATCTTCCACTTTACTATATGATCCACCATTCTTTTTTAACACATCTTCAACGAGAAACGGAACTACATCAGTTAACTGTACAGCCTCTTCTTCCGTGTTGGTAAATCCAGTGACGTTTTTACCTTTTACCAAATATTCACCGTCAATTTTTACATCCTTCAAAACTCCGGGTGCATGGCAAACGAATGCTACAGGCTTATCACTGTTGTAAAAATCAATAATTAAGTCCTGAGAAACCTTATCTTCAGCCAGATCCCATAAAGGACCGTGACCACCAGGATAAAATACTGCATCAAAGTCTTCACTTTTGACTTCGGATAATTTGTGAGTGTTTTTTAATTTTTCCTTTAAAACCTCATCACTGTCCATTCTGCGCGTAGCATCAGTCTGAGATGAAGGATCTTCACTTTTCGGATCGATTGGCGGTTGACCTCCCTTTGGAGATGCCAATGTAACTTCAACTCCTTTATCAGACAATGCATAATAAGGAGCCGCTAATTCTTCTGTCCAGAATCCGGTCTTCTGTCCTGTATTTCCTAATTCATCGTGACTCGTAAGCACGAATAAAACTTTTTTGCTCATTTTTATATTTATTTAATTACTACAAAGTTGGAAGTATCTGTCTTTTAAAAGCATGACCCAAGTCACTATTTTGATGTGATTCAAATCACACTTTTTTAGGACGAAGACAAATGAGAATTATTTTAGTTGTCACAGAGTTCCTTTATTCTGGAATACGCTAAGACCTTCTATCTTGTTATTGATGGTCTTATATACAATCTCAACTGAAAAACTTGACAGCTCATATAATACAAACTTTAGTCCATCCTTAGAGGTTTCACTGATGACCTTTCCTTCGGCCAAGGCCAATTCGTATTGAGATTGCGTGGGTAGATTTTTAAAATCGTAGTACGAAATAGACATATAACTATTATTTAATTTTATTTTTTATGATATTATAGTTCACTGATCCTTCGGAAGGTCAAATTAATACGTTCCTTCATAGGTATTGTAGATTTGGCGATCCGATGTTCCCAATTCTCCTGAAGATCACCTTTCATAATAAGGAGTGAACCGTGCGGGAGCGGCAGGCTGTATTTGCTCTGATGATGATCTTTTTTTCTGAAATCAAAGTTTCTGGTCTGTCCAAGACTTATGGATGCTATGACAGGCCTCTTTCCGTATCGGCTTTCTTTATCCCTGTGCCACGCCACTGAATCATTGTTGTCACGATAGAGGTTAAGCAATACGCCATTGAACCGATAACTGAATTCGTTTTCTATTCTCTCTTTCAAGGATAATAACTCCGGAGTCCAAGGGTTGGTAGCTGATGCATTATTATCAGCGGATTCATTGTATTTTGAATCGCCATACCAAGCGGTCAAGCGTGGTGTTATCACCATCTTGTCATACATTTTCTGAGTGCGCTGTTCCCAGGGAGCAGTTTTAAGCAGATGGTCTTTTAAACGATCTGCCTCTTCCGCACTCAGAAAATTGTCCCGGTATTCCAAAAGGTCTTTTGGAAACTCATAAAATTCTTCGGCATCAAATAAACTCAGCTGACCCATTTTGATTTTTTGTGTAAAATATTTATCTTTATCATATCCCAATTCAATGGGATAATTTTTTTTCATCATTTGTGTTTTTAGCTTCCCTCCGGGGAAGCTTTTATTCTTAAGGATTGAGTTTAATAATACCGTTCTCCAAATTACTGATACTGCGTTTGGCTTCTGCTACGAGATTTTTGAGATTGGCCTCATCAGGAAGCGAATGCGGTTTGTAATCCTGGGGAAGTATCCCTCTTACATAACGCCATACTTCTGCGATATCCTCCAGTGGAATATCGTATGGTTCGTAAAATGAGTTATCGGCTGATACGGTAATGAACTTTTTGTTCCTTTTCAAAAATGTCTTGTAGGTAATGCCTTCAGTGGTAACAAAGATATATTCCTTATTTGATTTAAGGTCTTCCAATTTTTCTACATACTCTCCTATAATGATGGATTGGTCAGCAAAGGGTGGCATAGAATCACCATCCGCTAAAAATGCACGGTATTTTCCGTTTTTTAAGAAAGGCAGCTGCATTTTCTGAAGACCTTCAATGAATTCAGGGTCGCTGAATCCTTTCAAGTAACCCATAGAAGCTTTTTGAGGTACGATCTCAATGAAATTATTTCCCTCCGCATCTACTGCTACCGGAAGTAATATCTTATTCCCCGGCAGATCGATCATCCTGTCCAACGGATATTTTCTGATATCGACCGTGACCAAAAGATCGATGCTGATATTATAATATTTGGAGATCCGGACCAATACCTCAATGGGAGGTTCTGCATTTCCATATTCGTATGAAACATATCTTGATCTTGTAAGAATGAGTTCTTCCGCCAGCTTATGTTGGGTTAGATTTTTTTGACCTCTCAAAAACACGATGTTATCTGCAAAAATTGACATTGTCATAATTTATGACAACAAATATACAAATTTTGTTTAAAAACGTGACTAAGTTTGCAGAATGGAAAGAGCAATTGCACATATGGACCTTGACACATTCTTTGTCTCCTGTGAGCGGCTGAAAAACTCAGTCTTGGAGAAACAGCCTGTGATCATTGGAGGTGGGGACCGTGGTGTGGTGGCATCATGCTCCTATGAGGTCCGGAAGTTTGGGGTGCGTTCAGCGATGCCGATAAAAATGGCATTGAGGCTATGCCCTGATGCAAAGGTCATCAAAGGAGATATGGAATACTACTCCAATATGTCGCATCTGGTGACCGAGGTCATTCAGGGAAAAGTACCGGTGCTGGAGAAAGCCAGTATCGATGAATTTTATCTTGACCTCTCAGGAATGGATCAATTCTTCGGATGCTTTCAATGGACCAATGAGATCGCGGATGCTGTTCAGAAAAATACAGGCCTGCCGATCAGCTTTGCCCTTTCCACCAATAAGACGGTATCCAAGATCGGGACCGGAGAATCAAAACCGACAGGCAGACTAGAGGTCAGGGCTCCCCATATCCAGAATTTTTTAAATCCCCTATCCATCAAAAAGATCCCGATGGTCGGCACAGAGACCTTCAATCTGTTCTCCAGGCTAGGCGTTAAGACGATACAAACCCTATCTGAAATGCCTGTAGAGGTCCTTCATCAACTGATCGGAAAAAATGGAACGATACTTTGGAAAAAAGCCCATGGCATCGATGATACACCCGTAGTGCCCTATTCTGAAAGGAAATCAATATCCACCGAAGATACATTTTCTGAGGATACGATCGATGTTCATCAGATCAGAAGCATTTTGTCGGGAATGGTAGAAAAGCTGGCCTATCAGCTAAGGCAGGAAAAATGGCTGACCTCTACCGTTACCGTTAAGATCAGGTATTCCAATTTTGACACAGAGACCAAACAGTGCAAGGTTCCGTACACTTCTGCCGACCATACTCTGCACAGGGCTGTCCTTGAATTGTTTCATAAGGTGTATACCCGTAGAATGAGGATCCGTCTGATAGGCATCCGCTTCACCGGTCTTGTGCACGGGAGTCATCAGATGGACCTTTTCGAAGATACCGAAGAACTGATCTCCCTTTATCAGACCATGGACAGGATCAAGAACAGATTCGGGACTTCCAGCGTCGGAAGGGCATCCGGTTTTTTAAAATAAATCAAAATATAGCATTATGTTTCTCAATTGCCATTCTTATCACAGCCTTCGTTACGGCACCATTTCCATTGAGGATCTGGTACGCAAGGCTGTGGATCTGAATATCAGAACACTGGCCTTGACAGACATCAATACGGTGACCGGGATCTATGATTTTTATAAGCTCTGTGAGGAGAATCATATCAAGCCAATTGTAGGCGTTGATGTCCGTGTCGAAAATGAACAATATTACATTTGTCTTGCTAGAAATGCTAAAGGTATTGCGGAGACGAACCGGCTTTTGACAGATCATAACTGTGAAGGAACTGAGATCCCTAAAACGAATCCTTCCCTTGAAAATACTTTTATCATCTATCCTTTGGAGAATATTCCTGAGTGTTTATCAGAACATGAGTTCATCGGTATAAGACAGGATGAATTGAATCTTCTGGTAAGGCCTGAGCTGAAAAAATTGATCGATAAGATGGTCATTCTGCATCCGGTAACCTTTGATGGAACTGAAGAATATGAGCTGCACAAGATCTTAAGGGCGATCGATGGAAACACTTTGATCAGCAAGCTCACAGAAAATGACCATTGTCATAGTACAGAGACGTTTGTTGATAAGAAAAAGCTTTTAAGTGCTTATAAACTTTATCCCCAGATCATTGAAAACACAAAATACCTGGTCAACAGCTGTAGTTTTGATTTTGACTTTTCCACGCCCAAGAACAAGAAGCATTTTACAGATAGCAGGGAAAATGATTTTAAACTGTTAAAAGAATTAGCTTACGAAGGTCTTGAAAGAAGATATCCTGACGGTGATCCTGATGCCAAGGCAAGGGTTGAAAAAGAATTGGGCGTTATTGATCAATTGAATTTCTGCGGGTATTTTCTGATCACCTGGGACATCATCCAATACAGCAACCGGATGGGATTCATGCACGTCGGGCGTGGAAGTGGTGCCAATTCCATTGTCAGTTACTGTATTGGAATTACAGACATATGCCCTTTGGAACTGGATCTCTATTTTGAGCGTTTTTTAAATCTTAACCGGAAGACTCCGCCCGACTTTGACATTGACTGGAGCTGGCAGACCCGGGATACCATCCTTGAGTATATCTTCGAAAGATACGGCAAAGACCACGTTGCCTTTTGCGGAACGAATGTCGAATTCAAATACAAATCTATATTCAGGGAGGTTGGAAAAGCATTTGGGCTTCCTAAAGAGGAGCTTGATATCCTGGCTGGCAAACCGATGGACCAGCATGATGATAACTCGGTGTTCAGGGCAGTCCATCATTACGGGAAAATGCTGGAGAAATATCCCAATCAGAGAAGCATGCATTCCTGCGGGATACTGATCTCAGAGGAACCTATCACCCATTATTCTGCATTGGAGATGCCACCCAAGGGATTCGCTATTGTACAGTTTGATATGCATACTGCGGAAGCTATTGGTCTTGAAAAGTTCGATATTCTTTCCCAGAGAGGTCTGGGAACGATCAAAGATACGGTCGACCTCATCCGGGAAAAGAGAGGCATCACAGTAGATATCAAGGACACTACCCTGTCGAAAAATGAGCCCAGGTGCAATGAATTCCTGAGCATAGGCAAAACAATAGGATGCTTTTACATCGAGAGCCCGGCCATGCGCGGATTATTGAGAAGACTGAAATGCGAGAACTATAAGGTTCTTGTCGCAGCCTCCTCTATTATACGCCCGGGTGTAGCGCAGAGCGGCATGATGAGGGAATATATCTTCAGGCACAATAATCCTGACAAGTTCGAGTATTTCCACGAGGTCTTTGAAAAAGAACTGGGGGAAACTTATGGTATTATGGTCTATCAAGAAGATGTGATCAAGATCGCATTGCACTTCGGCGGCCTGTCCGCCCCTGATGGGGATGTTCTCAGAAGAGCAATGAGCGGTAAAGGTCGTTCTCTGTCAGCTCTTCAAAAAGTAAAGGACCATTTCTTTGAATCGTGTAAGGAATTGGGGCATCCGGAACAATTGTCCAAAGAAGTCTACAGGCAGATCGAATCGTTCGCAGGCTATTCATTTTGCAAGGCGCATTCAGCCTCCTACGCTGTGGAAAGCTATCAGAGCTTGTACCTGAAAGTATACTATCCCATCGAGTTTATGGTCTGTGCCATCAATAATGGTGGTGGCTTCTACCGGACAGAGGTGTATGTCCATGAGGCCAGGATGTCAGGTGCCACTATCAACAACCCTTGTGTCAACCTGAGTGAATTGCAGACCACGGTCTATGGGACCGACGTTTATCTGGGATTGATGCATATTGAAAAACTGGAAGGAAGGATCGCACAGATGATCCCGGAAGAAAGAAAAAATAACGGTGATTATACTTCATTGGAAAATTTTGTAAAAAGGATCCCCATCGGTATTGAAAACCTGCAGGTCCTGATATTTATCGGTGCTTTCCGTTTTACCGGAAAACAAAAGCATGAATTGCTCATAGAGACCAGGTTTCTGATGGCAGGAAACAGACCGGACAATATGCAGCTGACTTTACTTGACGAGCCTAAAAAAGAATATCAGCTGCCTAAAATAGAAAGAAATCCATTTGAAGATGCTTTTGACGAGATTGAGATCTTGGGATTTCCTGTATCCTTCAGTCCTTTCGATCTCTTACAGACCAGATATCGTGGAACGGTCATGTCTAAAGATCTTACCAAATATCATAAGCAGCAGGTGAAAATGCTGGCCTATCTGATTTCCAGAAAACACGTTCCTACAAAAAGAGGAGCCATGTTTTTCGGAACATGGATCGATGCGGAAGGCGACTATTTTGATACTGCCCATTTTCCAAACTGTTTGGAACAATATCCTTTTCAAGGTGGTGGCTGTTATCTATTGTTGGGAACGGTAGAAGTCGATTTCCATTTTCCCACGATCACTATTCACAAAATGGCTAAAATGCCATTCATTCCGGATCCAAGATATTCCATGGATCAAAACAAATCATTAGAGACAGCGGGAACATTAAAAGAAGATATAAGTATGACACAAAGGCAACCCTATCCGCAAGAGCAGGAAATCAATTTACCAAGGCATAAAATGGAATTGTAAATTCAACAAATATCTGATTTTATAAAACTTTAAATATTAGCTGTTATTCTGGTCGGTCTTTTCTTTTGTGACCACAGCATACTCATAATGAAAAAAGGCTTTTCCAGCCTTTTTGTTCGATTGTTTTGTTATGAATAATTATGATCCGAAAAATGCTTTATCCAGGTCTTGATGAAATGCTTCTGCCCCCAATTCTAAACGCTTGTCATAATCACCATTTGCAACAGCACCAACCAAGTAACGCAACTGGTTTTTTCCGTCTGTGGCAGCTTCATATATCACTTCTGAAACAGTTTCCGCAGGAGCAAGACCATTGATGACCTCGTCGCTGAAAAATGCTTTTTTGAAGCCATCGAAGAAATCATCATACGCCGGATGCTCGGGAATAACCAATGAACGTCCTACAAAATCTGTTTTGGTAGGTCCAGGCTGCACTGTCTTTATTTGAATACCCAAACGGTTTAATTCAAACGCCATACTTTCTGTCCAGCCTTCAATAGCCCATTTTGTAGCATGATATAACGAAAAGAATGGATAAGCGACCAAACCACCAATCGATGAAATTGAAATAAACACACCCCCTTTGTTTTCTCTGAAATGCGGAATAAATTCCTTTGTCAAACGGATAACGCCCACAAGATTGGTATTTACAACCTGTTCTATTTCTTTGTCTGTCGTGCCTTCCAGCGCACCCACAGTCCCGTAACCTGCATTATTCAAAACCACGTCAATATTTCCCAAAGCAATAGCCTTTTCAACTGTTGATTTTATTTGTTCAACATTTGTAACATCCAACGAAAGCAATGTAATATTGTCGTATTCCCCTAAATCCGTTACTGTTTGTGGGTTTCGCATTGTTGCAATTACTTTCCAACCCTTATTTGCAAAATAAATTGCTGTTGATTTTCCTATGCCCGATGAAGCACCTGTAATAAAAATTGTTTTTGCCATTGTACTATATTTTGATGTTGCAAACTTAGGGTTAGAACTACCTTATTTTTTAACAAAAATCAATCACATTGTTACAAAAATCAATCAAGACGAAAACGTCTTGGTGTTATACCCGTATGTTTTTTGAAGAAATTATTGAAATGTGTATTTTCTTTAAAGCCTAATGCAAAAGCAATTTCAGAGATATCTTTTTTAGTATGCTTCAAAAGGATTTTTGCTTCAACTAAAATTCGTTCATGGACAATGGCAGAAGTTGATTTATTCAAAACTTCCTGTAAAGCTTTGTTCAAATGATTGACGTGAATAGATAATTTTCCCGCATAATCTGCCGGGGAACGTAAAGGCAATGCTCCGACATCTTCAACAAGAAACTGACGTTCCAATAATTCTAAAAATTGCGTGGTAATTTTTTGAGAAGCATTATTATAAAGTTGAGAATTTGGCTTAATAGGTTGCAGTTTTTCTGCATTATACAAAAGCTCAAAAACCATGATCCGCATTTTGTCATATTTATGCAGGTGTTCAGATGTCCACTCCGTTAGCATTTCATCAAATAATTTATTTGCCCATGCAGCCTGTATATCCGTCAATTCAATTATTGGATAACTTTCGGGCTGAAAAACAGAATAGTCTTTCGGATTGCCGAAATGATGAAAAAAACGCTCTGTAAAAACACACGAAAATCCATTTTGCTCGTTTCCTATTTGCTCCCAATTATAGGGGATTTGGGGATTTGCAAAAAGCAACGCCTGTTTTTTGATCTCAATGGTCTTATCAGAAAAGTGCACTTTATTTTCCCCTTGTATCAAGCTTATTTTAAAATAACCTCTGCGGCTGTAAGGAATAGGTTTAATACTGCATCCTAACAGATCATTAAAAGCAAACACATTAAAATGCCCGATTTCATTTTGCAAACTTATTGGAATGGACTTGAAACGTTCTGTATAAAAATCTTCTAATGATTCTACATTATTCATATTTCAAAGGTACAAAATTCAAATAATTGAATTTTGTACAGACATAATTAATAAACTAAAAAAACAGATGTTTCATAACATCTTCTTTGTATTCAATATCGGATTGTTTTTCTTCTTTCATCTGAACAAAAATATGCTCTTAAAAAAAGCAACTCTATCTCAAGGGAGTTTATGAACAGAATACCCTCTGATTAAGATAAAAGCCAAGGATTAGCTGATAAAGTCAATAAAATCAGTGTAATGATGACACAGGATGTGAAAGAATCCTATCTTTCCTTTCTTGAAAAATTCCCTCAACTTGCTAACCGCATTCCACTTTCTTATTTAGCATCCTATTTGGGAATTACACAATCTTCGTTGAGCAGAATCAGGAAAAATATTCGTTAGTTCACCCTTGCCTCTTTTTTATCTTCAGACACGGAAGATTAAATGAACGAAAAGTTCATTCTTATTAATCCTTTAATTGAAATGACTCCTGAATTCCGAAGGCGATTGACTGGTCTTGGCCTTGAAAAGCTTGCTGAATGATTGTGGATGTTCAAAACCTAGGTCATAAGCGATCGCACTAACTGGAAGCTGTGTCGTACTCAATCGTTCTTTGGCCAGTTCAATCAGTTTGTTTTGTATATGTTGTTGGGTATTTTGCTTCGTATACATCCTTAGAATGCTCCCCAGGTAATTGGCGGAAACATTGAGCTCTGCTGCAATGGTCGTCACTGATGGAATTCCATTTTGTAGAGATTCACCATCATAAAAATAATTGGAAAGCACTTGTTCAAATTTATTTAATAATTCTACGTTGGTTTTCTTTCGTGTTATAAACTGTCTTTCATAAAAACGCTCGGCGTAGATGAGAAGCATTTCCAATTGGGCAATGATCAGCTCATGGCTGAATTTGTCCATGTTTGACCGGTATTCATTCTCAATTTTGCGTAGGATATCAACAATTACGCTTTCCTCTTTATCTGATAGAAAAAGAGCCTCATTGGCGGCATATTGGAAGAAGTCATAGCTTTTGACCTTATTAGACAAATTTGTATTATCAAGAAAATCAGGGTGAATGAGCAATAACCAACCTGTTGGCTCGACCTTTGCGTCCGGGTTTATCTCAATTTTCAAAAACTGCATCGGGGCCACAAAAGTGAGGATCCCGGAATTAAAATCATAGGCCTGCTGACCATAGTTGAATTTGGCATTAACATTCCGCTTTAAACCAATGGAATAAAAATTTTGCACCCACTGTAACTCTATTTTATTGGCAGGGTAACATACCTTGCTGTAATCAATAAGGCTGACCAAAGGGTGTTCTGGACCCGAGAGATTACAAAATTTGTGAAATTCGTCTATTGAATTAAAGCGGAATGTCTTTTCCATCATGCTAAATTATTATTATTTTCTTTGTAAAAGACCATTCCTCCGTGATAAAGGATGCCATCTATGAATTCACCGTCTGCAGTAAAACCAGTATCATCTTTATAGACGATATGATTGCGGCAAATATGATAATGACCTTGATAGGCACTTTTCTGTTTTCCCCTGGCTTCGTCATACCTGTTTTTTGCCAAGAGCTCGTGGCAGATGTGGCCATCATCGGTTACCCACATCCCAATATATTCTTTATTCTCTTCAATGTTGCCGCTCATAAGTGTTTCTTTTTTTAATTAACATTTACAGAGCTTTTTGAGCTGTAGGTCTCACCACTATTTCATTCACATCCACGTCAGAAGGTTGAGAAATAGCGAATGCTACAGCTTTGGCAATAGCCTCACCAGAGATCAGGTCTTTCCTAAACATTTCTACTGCCATCTTTTTCAATTCCGGGTCCGAAATAGTATTTGGTAATTCTGATTCCGTAGCACCAGGTGCAACCAGCGCTACACGTATGTTTCTGCTCACTTCCTGACGTAATCCATCCGATATGGCCCTTACGGCAAACTTGGTTGCACTATAGACAGTAGAAGTCGGGCCAACCCATCTGTCACCAACTGAGGTGATATTAATGAACTGTCCGCTATCCTTCGACTCAAAGATAGGTAATGCGGCTGCAATTCCATGCAGGACACCTTTGACATTGACGTCGATCATTCTATGCCACTCATCAATTTTGTACTTGTTGATCATAGACAAAGGCATCAGCCCTGCATTGTTAACAAAAACGTCCAGCGTGCCAAACCTCTCGACAGCAAACTTCACAAAAGAAGAAACATCGTCAGGTTCAGTAACGTCCAGCGCTCTATAGTCCACCTGATAACCATTTTGTGCAAGGGATTTGGTGATCTTTTCCAGATTATCAATTCTCCTTGCTCCTAAAATTACTTTGGCACCTAGTGAAGCGAGATGTCTGGCAATTGCCTCACCAATACCACTGCTAGCGCCAGTAACAGCCACTACTTTCCCTTTTACATTTTCCATTTTGATAATTTATAATATTAAAAAATTCTGTTACAAAGATGGTCAACATCAAACCTATAGACGTATCTCAATTGGTTTATTACGTGTTCAAATCGTGGATATAGGAACATTGGAAGATTGATCTCTAGCTGCAGTCTTCAATCGTTATATTTTGGAATAAATCTTAAATTAAAAAAGCGTCGAAATATTAATTGTATCGTGGTTGACTTTTTAAGTCTTATTCGTTATACAAGTCAGATCGCATAAAGAGCGATTTGTGGATAAAAAGTCTTTTACCAAGGTGGTTTACCTCTTTATCCTGACAAACTGAGATCATAGCAGCAGCTTAACATCTGTTATTTTTTCAACCTAAAAACGAAAAAATGGAAGAAAACCAGATTTTAAAACTATACTGACGCACCTTTTAATTGAAGAAGGTGGTATTGTAACATCTGTGTCTTCAGTTTTCAGAATGGCAATCAAATTTCCAGATGACAACCAAAATATATTTGGTATTAAACAATTGTAGAAACAGATACTGTACTTCCAGAAGACACTTTAAGCGCAGAAATTGCGGACGTTCTGTTATCTCTGATTAGGGATACCCAAGAAGATTTCTTCTATGCAATGACAAAGGATTATATTTGATATAGGAAATCAGGAAGTCACAAAGGGATTATCGTACGTTGAAATGTATTTATTTAAATTCAGGTATATAAAATATGATCTAGACTCTCTCAATTAATTAAGATTTTTAACCTCATAATTGAAAATAAATGCATACAGATGCAAAGAAAAAAGCCTTTTAAAATTGTAACAAAAAAGTATAACTCACAACTTATATCCATAGTTTTAAAAATGAAAAAATGAAAAGAACAACAAGAAGAAATGGGCTCATTTTAATGATAGTTGGAACGTTTACAATCGCAACGTCACAAATAATCACCCATTTTGTAAAATTACCGGACTTAGCCCAAGGTTTGTTCATCGGAATCGGAATTGGTCTTTTACTACTGTCATTAATTTTGCTGAATTTTAGAACTTCAAAGTAAAAAGCACAGGTGATGGAAGTTTTTATTCTAATACTGCAATAAAAGTCTATGGAAATCTAAACAGGATTGGCATTAAATATGAATGATCTAGAACCTTAATCTATAAATTTATTTACAATGGGAATTAAGCCAGGTCCAAAAAAGACAGCGGAGTCAACAGGTAAATTAGACCAACGCCAGAGAGATAATAAGGAGACTCCAAAAAACAAAACCGCTTTGAAACCTCATCACCATAAAAAAGGTGATTAGATAAAGCATATTAAAATTTTAATTTCATAACAAATCCCGACGAATGTCGGGATTTGTGTTATTCAATAGGTTGATTCTCTACTCCATTTCAGTTCATGACTAGTAACCTACGACTATGCAGTGTACTCGCCTTCATCCTCTTTGTGCCAGAATCGCACCTTGCTGGCGCGCACTTTGATCAGACAGATGCCGGGAGTATCGATGCCTTCCGGAAACCATTGGTCAAGGCCGTCGACCCATTTTTCTTTAAGTGTGTCCTTATCCTTTATAATTTCACCGGTACCGGTACATTCGATAAATAACATGTCATCAGTCTGGTAAATAAGATTGACATGATGATTGTTCAAGATCTGGTCGACCTTATGGCTGTCCTCATAGGAAAAGAACCAGGAGTCACCGTCATACTCAACTTTACCATTATTGCTCATAGGCCTTGAATGGGAGACCTGTTTTCCGTCCTGCGTGACCATCATACAGAAATCGAGGTTCTTCATTCTTTCTGCAATGGTTTTCAATGATGCTTTTTTCATAATACTAATATTTTGGTTTAGTGGTGATCAAATCCTGAGTTCAAAAATATCAAGGAAACTGATCTACTTTACCAGCACAGACCAAAATCCATACCGATACATGATGTCTGGTGCGTCAGCATTCGTTATCAAAATAATATGCTTCAATTAATACTATCCATTACGACCGGGTTCAAAATTATTGTCGCATCTTTTCTGTAATATTGTTTGGCAATTCAATTTCCTAAATTGTAAGAGCGTTTTAATCAGTATATTTAAGTTAGCTGTTTTTAAATATAAATCATCTGTCAAAATGATAAGCCCAACCGATCCACAACCATCAGATTTTTTTCAATTCGTATTGAATGGTTATGGATTATTGATGATAAGCCGTAGTATATACTTCTTTGGCAAATTCTTCAGCGGTGGTGGAAGTCGTTGAATTTTTATCCCTTTTCTCATAGTTGAAGATCCCTTCCTTGATGCCTGTTGCCATTTCCAGCAAATTGTCTACAAAATCTTCTGTAAAGCCATTGCCCAAAAATATCTCTTTTGCCTGCTCCAAGGGAATCTGAACATATGGCAGCTCCGGATTACCGATGGCATTCCCGATGATCGAGGTAAATTCTCTCATGGTATAATTCCGGGGCCCCATTACCGGGTGGATGCTCTTGCCTGTAAAGTCAAGGTTGGCGAGATGGTGTGCTGCAATCTTTGCTACATCTTTTGTAGCGACCATCGGAATAGAATGATCCCCATCCGCAGCGGTCCCGTTGATCCCTTTAGTTTTGACAAGCTGTATAGTTCTCAAAAAGTTTTCCATAAAATAAGCGGAGCGGATATGCAGCACATTGACATCTTCCAATTGATTCAGTCTGACCTCCTGCTCTCCGGTGCCGCCCATCATCCCGTTTCCTTCATGCATATGAGAACCCAGGCTGCTCATATTGACAATATATTTGATTCCTGACCTTTCAATGGCCTCTATGAAATTCCCTGTTACCTTTCTTTGATATGCTCTTGCATTTTCAGCTTTCACATTATCAGGTAAGATCAGGAAGGCTGTGTCTGCATTTTTGAACGCAGCGGTGAGCATATCAACATCATTCACATCGCCTTTAACGATCTCTGCGCCCAAACTGCGCAATTGTCCAAGCTTTTCTATGCTTCTTGCAAAAATGGCTACTTGATGACCTTGGTTTAAAAGGATCTCTGCTACTTTGCTTCCAACTGTTCCTGTTGCGCCCAGAATTACGATTCTTTTTTTCATTGTTTTAAAATTTAATTGATTATTGATATGACAAAGTTGCGATAATCAGTATCTTACAACTTGTATCAGATTACTGTTTTGGTGTATTTAATTACGTCGATTATGCATTATCATTGATCTCTATAACGACTTTCCCCACATATCCGCCTTGTTCTGCATATTGATAGGCTTCACGAAACTGCGTAAAAGGAAATACTGTATTGATCACGATATCAAGGCCTTTGCTTACTGCATCCAGCAAAACTTCCGTGTACCGGGATTCCGGATTTGAAAGAAGCACTATATGCTTTTTTGAGGTAAAAAGATTTGCTAAAAGCGCCAGAGGAATTTCCACAGGTTGCGGCGTAGGGTTAATAAATATGGATTTGGGCTTCATCATTTTTTTCGCAGTGGTATATCCCATTTTGCCAGACAGGTCAACGACAATATCGTAGGTATTTTTTTGTGAAAGCATATGGCCTTTGGTATAATCGATCACTTCAGCGGCTCCCCATTTTTTCGCATATTCTGCTCCTTTAGTACTGGTTACCGCAGTGATATGAGCTCCCCGCTGCTTAAGCAACTGAAGCAGGATCATTCCGAATCCACCAGTAGCACCATTAATAAGAATCCTGCTCTCAGGATTTACTTTTCCCATTTTTTCAACAGCGGTTACGGCGGCCGTCCCGACAACAGGAAGAGAAGCTGCCTGTGCAAAGCTCAATGCTTCAGGCTTTTTCCAGATCAAAGATGCCGGAACGGCAACATATTCTGCTGATGCTCCCTCTTTCATCAGGTTTTTCACCACACCAAACACTTCGTCTCCGACGCTATGACTATTAACGGACGATCCTGTCTCTTCAATGATCCCTGCAAAATCAGCTCCCGTATTCTTGGGGAATCTGGAACCTGACATCAGCTTCATCTCCCCTTTTCTGATCTTCCAGTCCATAGGGTTGATGGAGAATGCTTTTATTTTAACCAGTACCTGATCTGATGTTATGGCAGGTTTTGGTTGTTCCAGCATTTGTAGTACTTCCTTGGTCCCGAATTTTTGATAGGCTATTGCTTTCATGATTTGAATTTTTATTTGTTCATTTTGATAAGACAAAGTTGCGGAGAATGAGATGCATAAACTTGTATCAAATCACTGTTTTAACAAATGAGCTGTATAAACTCCAGCAATAAAAAAGGGTATCAACACTAATGTCAATACCCTTATACGAGGATGTCTTTATAATTTTCTTCAGTAAATCTGTATGAGATCGCTGCTGAATTTCAAAGCTTTGGGCGGCATTCCGAACATCTCATACATGTATTTGTTGAGCTGGGGAAGGTCATAGAAACCGGTATCATAAGCAATATCGGTGAGACTTCTCTCTTTATCGGTTAGCGTGAGGTAGATCGCCTGTCGCAGTCTCGTCCATAAAAGGTATTTTGAAAGGCTGCTGCCGGTCTGCTGCTTAAAAAGAGAGGCCAGACGTGACGGAGACAGAAAAACGATATCCGCAAAGGTCTTCGGCGTGATATCCGATCTGAAATAATGGTTTTTGATATACTCCACAATCTTGGTGACCCTTTCATCAAAGCCGGTAGCCGGTAATTTAGAGACCAGTGCGTCAATGATGATGTTGACATCAAGATTGTTTTCAGGAATATTAAATAACAGATTGGTCTCTACGGGCGTATGGAAAACGATGTAGTCTTCATTGCCTTTGAAACTGCCTGATAATTCAAGACCGACTGTAGAGTAAGGCTCAATATTCAAAACGTTCAAGGTCCCATTATCTGCCGCACAAAAATGTTTGACATGCGGTTTGATCAGAAACCCGTGAATCCCTTCATACAAAACGCCGTTGATCGTAGAGTTAAAACGAGAATCATTGGACAGCACGATCTGGTAAGCAGAATGATGATGGATCTCAACCGTTAGATTTCGTGCCTGAAGACCTAGGATAAATTGGTTCATTATTACTTTTTATAAATGATCTAATTGAATGAATGTCTGAATTCCAGGGGAGTCTGATTGGTTTTGCTCTTGAATAAACGGGTAAAAGACTGCGGATAATCAAACCCCATGTGATAGGCGATCTCAGAGACCGACAGATCAGTGGTGGACAAAATTCCCTTTGCGGTCTCAATAAACCTGTTATGAATATGCTGTTGTGTGTTAAGCCCTGTTAACGAACGAAGCATATCACTTAGGTAGCTTGCCGAGATATGTAACTGATCGGCCAGGTTCTGTACTGTGGGCAAACCCTTCTGCAATTCCTCATCATCGTTAAAATAAAATTCCAAAACTTTCTCAAATTTCTCGACAAGATGGTCATTCACCGCTTTATATGTGATAAACTGCCGTTTATAATAGCGGCTGCTGTAATTCAGGAGAAGTTCGATCTGCGAGATGACTACATCCTGGCTGAAGTCATCTGTTCTGCTTTTGAGTTCCTCATCAATGATCTTAAACACTGAAAATAAGGTCTCCTTTTCTTTTTCCGATAACTGCAGCGCTTCATCCGTTGAATAGGAAAAAAATCCGTATTGCTTAATCTTCTTTGCCAATGGATAGGATAGCAGAAAGTCAGGATGGAGCAGGATAAGGAAACCTTTGCTTTTGTTATTTCTGGGTTTTTCAAAAACCTGCCCCGGAGCCGTAAATACCAGGCCGCCTTCACCAAAATCATAATGATGTTGGCCATATTTAGCACTGCCGATTGTATCTTTATAAGCAATCTTGTAAAAATCCAGGACCAGATTTTCCGACAGTTCTTCTATCGGCAACGTCATATCTTCCAGACTGATGAAGCTGACCAGCGGGTGCTCGGGTTTCGGTAATCCGAACATCCTATGGAATTCAGACAACGACAGAAATTTATGGGGATGATGTTGTTTGCTTTTCATTTTTATGACTTAATGATAATTATGAAATAAAATTTTCAAATGTTGACAATGTAAAATTAAGGAATAAATTACCAAGGTGTTTCTCCGGTCTCAGGATTATATTCCTCACTGATGAATTTTCCGGTCGGTCCTTCCTGAGTGATCATTGCATATTTGGCAAGCCTTTTTCCGCCTTCTTCCGCCGTTCCGGTACCTCTGTGACCATTAAAATCTGTAGCGACGAATCCCGGACATACTGCATTGACTTTAAACGGAGTATCCCGGAGTTCATAGGCCAGATTAATGGTATACATATTCATAGCGGCTTTTGAAGCAGTATAGACAGCGCCTTTATGACTGTAGTAGATCCAGCCAGGATCAGAATGCAATGTCAGAGAACAACCGCTGGAGGATACATTAACGATTCTCGGCTCCTCAGATCTTCCCAACATATCCATGAATGTCTGGGTCACTCTGATGACACCATAAAGATTGGTATCCATTACATTTTGAAAAGCCTCTACCGGCGCTTCAAGTGCAGCCTGCGGCATTCCACCGTTAATTCCTGCATTGTTGATGAGCACATCCAATATATTTACCTGTTCGCCGATCTCTTTTCTAGCATTTTCTATGGAAATGATGTCCGTCACGTCCAACCGGATGGCTTTGGTATTTTGAAAACCTGCGTCTTTAAGTTGCTTTACGGCAGATTCACCATTCTCTATATTCCGGCTTCCTATAAATACAAAATACCCGTTTTCTAAAAGCTGTTTGGCAGTTTCAAATCCTATTCCTTTATTAGCTCCTGTTATTAATGCTGTTTTCATCATATTATCTGTTGTTATAGACTTGGGCAAATTCTTTCGCAAAATCCTTTAATTTTATATGGCCCAATTCCGGCTTGTGAGTATAAAAATCTTCATAAAGGCTTCCGTCACCCTGCGCTTTTTGCATAGCCACCAGTCCTTTGGCAATCCATTCGTTGATTCCTGCAGAAAGCATTTGATGCAATAATTCTTCGCCCGTGATCACTTTCCATTCCAAATCAGGATCGTCGATAGACTGTCCTAATGCCGCTGCAATTTCATTGGGAGAAACCTCATCGCTGGCGATATAATGAACCGTTCTTCCGATGAAGGGTTTTTCCATTTCATTTGCAATGGTCGCTGCAATATCATACGGTGAAACCCAGGGTTCTTTCTGTTCTCCCCCATAGCTCTGAATAATTTTACCCTGAGATTGTAGTGTTGGAATCCAGCGATAGATATTACTGAAGAATCCCACCGGGCGCATAAACTTTATAGAAAACTCTTCAGGAAGCGTCCGTAAGATTTGCTCAACATAATAGTGAACTAAAAGACTTCCGTTGCCCTTATCAGAGTGTGCACCGATACTGCTCAAGTGAATGATCTTTTTGACACCGGACCGCTGAACAGCTGTGACATAATTTCCGGCTATTTTTTTGAATTCAGCCAGAAAATCAATTTCCTTATTGAAAAGGCTTCCAATGCCTTCCCACGCTTCCATCAAATAAACAGCATCAGCGCCTTTGAATGTTCCCGTTAAAAACTCTGCATCCTGAATGCTTCCTATGGCTGCTACAGCGCCCAGACTTTCTATTTCAGGTATTCTTTCCTTTTTACTGCTGATCACGGTAACTTGATGGCCCTCATTAACCAATAATTTTGTAAGTGGTTTTCCGATGTTCCCTAAAGAACCAGTTAATATTAATTTCATTTCGTTAATTTTATAAATACAAAGTTGGGCTAACCATTACACATATATTTAACCGAATCGTGGTAATACTTAACTAAATTGCGAAACCTTCTTATGCGAATATAATTCTATCTCCAAAATCCATAACTATCAAATCTGTTATCCTACTTCTGAAGTGCTTATAAGAAAAATGAAGACTCGTGTAATGTTGATCGATAGGTGATTGAAATACCATCACTATACGAAATTGAATAAAAACCATCGAATACCGATGCATGGGATCTGAAAGACAAAAAAAAGCCGTCTCATATTGATATGGACAGCCTTTTAAAATTTTTACTGCTGTTTCGCACTATCACGAAGAGCTTTGATCTTATCGTGGGAGGAACGAAGTGACTGCTGTTGGTTTCGAAGAAGCACTTTAGTTTCTTCCATCACATCTGCATCTTCAATGGCAGAATTATAAGCTTTTTGAGCAGCATCTTCCCCTGCCTCGCAATTACTGAGAACAGAAGCTCGGTCGCCGCCGGAAAAAGCAGCTCTTACATCCATCCAAGCACGGTACAATTTCCCGGAAGTAGTTGTTCCACCATCAGTAGATCCTCCATAGGAGACCACTTTACTTTCAAGCTCAGATCTGTATGTCCTGCTTTCACTGATCATTTCGGAGAAAAGTGATTTCAGATCACTATTTTCGCCATCTTGCAATTCTTCAATTGCTTTTTCATAGCCTTCGATTCTGTCGTTGTTGATCTTAATGAGGTCGTTCATAGCCTCGATACACGCATTGTGACTCATAATTTTATATTTATTGATTTGATTATAGTTATTTTACAAAGACTGTTCCAGAATAAGATCTAATTATCAAAATCTAATTATAATGGTATAGTTAGACTCTTTGAACATTAATACTAATCATTACGCTACCTTCCACTTTATAGAAATCTGAGTATAATTACCATCAACGACCGTAAATTACCATAAGTCCGGAAAGATTTCATCTCACAATCAAAAGAAAGGACATTCTAACGATTTTCCTAATAACAATGTCACTTCCGTCCACAAAATCTTTATATTATCTTGGTAGAGCAATAATGATACAATGACATAATGATACAAATGGTATCAATGACAAAGTAGAAAGAAAAGATGTTAAAACTGCAAATTTTATTTAGATTTTGTAGATTATCTTTGTTAAGCCGTCTCTGATCTATGGAGTATTCAAGGGTTTGTAAGATTTCAGAAAAAATGGTATCATATTTTAAAAAAAACTTAACCTTTCAATGTCTTTAGTAATTGATATATTAAAAAAAACTTAATGGAGAAATTTGTAAAATTTATAAAAAAAATGGTCGGTATTGATGAAACTGAACTTCAGATCGTGCTCTCTAAATGCAGGAGAAAAAATGTTAGCAAAGGAACACTTGTCCTAAAAAAAGGACAGGTCGCCCAACAGTATTTTTTTATTATTTCAGGAGGACTGCGTTTCTATTATGAAGGCGAGAACGGGGAAAATACAACGTGGGTTGTTTTTGAAGATGAATTTTTTACTGAAATTTCGAGCCTTAACCCCCAGAAACCAACAAGGTTTAACATCAGCGCAGTGGAAGATACGGAACTCGTCGTGATCGATAGAAAAGATATGGAATTTCTTTATGCACACGTACCTGTATGGCATGAGTTCAGCAGGAAGATATGGGAAGAAACATCAGTTCGTATGATCGATCAGATCCTGAAGTTTCAGACCCTTACTGCGGAAGAGCGATATCTGGAATTCATGACCAGCACAGAGATGCTAAAAAAGATACCGGTCAAACAGCTGGCAAGTGTTTTAGGGATCACCCCTAATGCTCTGAGCAGAATACGAAAAAACATCAGATAAAGTATTTACTACCAGATGGTAGATTTATGTACAAAAAGACGATTTATCTTTGTGTTAAATAAAAATCGACATGAACGAAGATTCAAATAGTACGGCAGAAAAGTATGCTGATGACGAACTGATCAAGCATCTCCCCGGCTTCGAAAACAAATACACCACTGTAAATGGTATTGGACTACATTATGTTGAAGGTGGCAGTGGCAAACCACTCATATGCCTGCCCGGATGGCCACAAACGTGGTATTCACTACAACCCGTTGCGATGCAGCTTGCAAAAGAATACCGTGTTATTATAGTTGACCTGAGAGGCATGGGAACATCAGAAAAACCGCAGTCAGGTTATGATAAAAAAATGATGGCGACCGACATTCAACAGCTGGTTTTACAATTAGGTCTTGAAAAAGTCAGCTTGATGGGCCACGACATTGGAGGGATGGTGGCTATGAGTTTCGCCTTTAACTTCCCTGAACACACTGAAAAACTGATTGTTCTTGACGGATCACACCCGAGTGAAGGAATGTATCAAATGCCACTGATTCCCTCTCCGGGAACTTTCAATGAAAAAATGGATAACGAAATGCCCTATGCCTGGTGGATGGGATTCAATCAGGTGAAAGGTCTGCCGGAACAACTGTTGGAAGGCAGGTCTCATTTACTGCAGGAGTGGCTTTTCAATTACGTAATGATCGATGAAACCAAAATGACAGAGCTTGAAAGAGCGGTCTATGCTGCAGCATACAATGACAAGGAAAGCATAAGGGCGTCCAATGCCTGGTATCAAAGCTTCAATCAGGACATTGAGGATTCCAAGTATTATCAGCCATTGCAGATGCCGGTTTTAGGAATTGGAAGTTACATTAGCTACAATTATATGAATTATGGATTGCCGTTTGTTGCAACTGATCTTAAAGTCGTTGGAATTATGGACAGCGGGCATTATTTATTTGAAGAAAAACCACAGGAAGTGCTCAATCTTGTACTACCCTTTTTAGCATCATAAAAAAAAAGAAACATGAAAAAAACAATTTTAGTTGCCGGTGCAACAGGTAATTTAGGAAACAGGATCTGCAGAGAACTACTTCAGCGAGGAGCCACAGTTAAAGCAATTGTCCGCGAATCCACTGATATGGATAAAATAGAAATTCTTGAAGAAATGGGAGTCGAGGTTAAGATCATTGACTTAAATAACGTTGATGCGATAGCTGCGGAATCTGTCAATGTTGACTGTGTCGTTTCTGCACTTGCAGGTTTAGGAGATGTCATTATTGACGCTCAAAAAAAGATCTTGGACGGCGCGGTCAAAGCCGGTGTAACCAGATTTATCCCATCAGATTTTTGTACTGACTACAATGACCTTCCGGAGGGCGATAACAGAAATTTCGATCTGAGAAAAACCTTTAAAAAATATATCGACCAGTCTCCTGTCCAGGCTTCATCTGTATTCAACGGTTGTTTTGCGGATATTTTGAAGTACAATACACCGATCCTCAATCTGAAGGAAAAAAGTATCGGATATTGGGGTGATAAAGCTGATTGGAAATTGGATTTTACCACAATGGATGACACAGCAGCATTTACAGCGGAAGTTGCTTTAGATGATTCTGCCCCAAGAGATCTTCAGATCTCCAGTTTTCAGATCACTCCTAATATGATCTTTGATGATGTTAAAGAAATTACCGGACAAGAATTCAAATTACACCAGGTCGCTTCATTAGAAGATTTCGCAGAATACATCAGGAAGCAGAGAGCAGAAGATCCGACCGGTGAAAACGAACTCTACGCAAAGTTTCAACAGGGACAGTATATGTACTCGATGTTTAAGACGCAGCACAATGATTTAGCAACTGAACGTTATAATGGAATCTTATGGACTTCAGGCATTGATTATTTAAAGACGTTTTTAAAATAGGAATCCCCTAAAGATATTGGTTTGCCAGCTATGAGAATCTTAACCTTTTTTACTGCTGGTAAAACATCATTCTTATTTTACTCGCTACTTAACAATTTCGCCAGACAATAACGAAATCAAATTCTAAAAAACACTGAGGCAGGTAATCGTTCTCAACTACTTCTTCTGACACGGTTCTCTTCTCTGACATATGAACAGAATAATTATTGATCACATCATGAGCGATCTCCATATCTATCTTAATAAGCACTCAAGTTAAAATGATCTCAATGGAGATGAGTTTAAAAATATGCTAAATTGGTATCAATCCACATCTCACTTTTCCCTCAGATTGACATCCAGATACAATTAAATGGTGTAGGAATCGTAAAGATCGCTGCAATAAATTCCTGAAAATGTTTATGGAAAATAAAAAAAATAATATTTATTATCTCCACGAATTACCTGATTACAAAATTGCAGATGGCTATCCAGATATAAGGAATTGGAAAGTGTATGACAATGAAGAGTTATGTATTGGAAAGGTTGACAAATTAATTTTTAATAAGAATATGCAACAGGTGGCCTATCTTAATGTTGAAGCTGATTCGTCAATACTTGATTTAGCAAAATTACTTTCCAATAGCGACGATAGTGAAATAATTAATAAAGATAGTGATAGGAACCTGATCATACCCATAGGATTGGTAAGATTAGACAAAGATTCTAATAAGGTATATACCAAAGATATTGATCACTCTACTTTTGCGACGAGCATTTTAAATGGGAAAAATGAGGTTATCGAACGTAGCCACGAGTTAAAGATATTGGAAAATTTTAAAAAATCTCACGAGAACTATCCCGAAGGTGATGAACTTTACGAACGTGGTGAGTTCAAACGATTCGAATATTAAAATTTTCATTTATTTAACTTATAATTTGTTCAGTGATAGATAAAGATTTTAAATTTTTATCTACGCCAAACCCATCAGTTGGTAAATAGATGCAAGGCTGATGATTTCATTTATAAACCCCTTGACATTGATTTCCTTCTAAACGTGTCAAAAAATTACCGGATAATCCTACTTGTGTAAAAGCAATTCTACCTCCTTTAAACTAAACATCTCTGTTCTTATGATTATGACCCATTTGAATAAACAAATAACACTTTATTTCATCATAGATATGAGCACAATAGAAATTAGGTTTTAAATACAAAATTTAAATTTAAATCATCAAAATTATTGTCTTGTGAATTGAAAAGAATATTTTGCGAATTAGAAAATTCTCTCACCTCTGACATCAGATTTTTTATCATCCAGGTATTCATTGAAACATTTTTATCTTTCAGATCGATAGATCTCCAAGCATTTACAAATGTATTTTGCACTAACTCCTGTGCATATTCTTTGGATCCGGTTGTCCGCAGTGCAAGACCATATAAAATTGGGGAATATTGAGAATATAAATATTCGAACGCATTAAAATCATTATTACTTATCATTTCACACAATCTTTTGCAACAATAATCTTTATGTATTTTTTGATTTTTACGCATCCTTTGTACTTATTTTTATGGTTCAATAAATATTCAGCTAATGAACTTTTAATAAAATAAGATTAAAAGGATATAAAAGTCCTGAAAAAATTTATAAAGTATATTATAATCCGTTTTCTTAATTTTTTTCTCAAGTATCTATTAGATATTTGTTTTATACAAATTGTATGCTAAGAGTAAAAAAGTACTACACTTTTATTGCCGTCTATTTCTTTTTTATAATTATTAAATAGAAGCAAAGCAATTGAATAATTAAAACTGAAGATCAAAAAATTTAGAGAATCAGAATATCTTGATGCAAGATTTCAAATTGTTATCCTGTAATTATTAGGCTTGACTTGAGAGTTATATTTTTAAATAAATAAACACGATTTTCCCATCATTGCTATCAATAAAATTGTTGTGATCATCAGATTTGCGGGTTAAAAAGATGACGTGCACTCAAAAACATCTGACAAATAATTAAAATGAGTTTTTAAAGTTTTACTTTAATCTCTTTAAAATCGATTTCATTTGATTGATTTCTCTTTCCTGTGATTTTATGATACTATCTGAAAGTTTGCGAAGCTCGGGATCTTTTATGTTGGCATTTTTACTGGTCATTATCGCAGAAGAATGATGGGGTATCATTGCCTTCATATATTGAACATCGCTTATAAAAGCCTGGCTTCGCAAGGATGTAATTGCGAAGGTGAAAATTGAGATGGATACTAAAATTATAACGAGATTCAGTTTTCTATTGGTATACATTTTTCGCATGATCACCAGCATTAATAACGCCATCGGACTGACCATTAGCAATGTCATATAGGTGCGTGTGTAACTCAGATAGATGTGATCAAATTGGTCAACATTAAAAAACATGACCACGTACATAATAAAAAAAGATACGATAAGCATTAAAGCCATTTTTTTATATGACGATCCATTTGTATTTTCCATAAGCTCATTTTTAAATTTAAAGTAATTTACGATTTTTTCACTGAAAAGAGCCGATTTTTCTAAATTTCGTCCAGAGAAAACATTATCATAATATTAATCTGACACCTCCTAGCTCATCAACCCTGTAGCTGAACTTTTCACCGGGGCTGCTGATGAACATAAAATTCTTGGGAATTCCCCATTTGAAGCTAAGATCTTCGACCAATGCCGGCGTAAAGTCGCCAACTATTGTAATATATTCCATATCAACTTCTGGATAGGCTCTGTCAAGGGTATCGAAATCGGCAAGAAATTTCGCATCAGGTCTTTGTTCCTGATTCAGAACGGTTACAATCTTCATCTTATTGGTCACTTCATTTTCGTGAAGATACATCATAACCTTATTGAGTGTAGCAATGTCATCACCTTTGGAAAAGAAAACGAAATCCTGCTCATAAAGCTTTTTAAGGCTACGATGCAAAGACCTTTGCCTTGTCAAGGTATATTTTTTATAATTCTTGGAAAGTGATTCCAAGAGATTCACAATAAAATGAAGGATATCCTTTCGTAATAGCATTGCCAGAATAATAAGCACCGAAGGGATAAAATACTGAAGGAATGTTATAAGATATTGAGGCTTTGTGATCACATTCCCATATAGAGCGACCAGAATCGCGGCCAAAGCGATCACCACGACACCGGGTCTGGCATATTCCGGCCTCGGAAGTCGCGACCTTCTGAGTTTGAGGAGAATGTTACCTAAAGCAAATGACGCCATTACCGTTAAAAAAGATAAAGCATATACTGCAGCCAAAGGTGCCAACTGACCTCTTGTGACAATTAATACGGAGAAACACAAAAGAAAGAAAAGAATCAGAATTCTATAGGTGCTTCCTCGTTTATTCTCTTTAAGAAAATAATTAGGTAAGATCCTGTCCAATGTCATTCTTTTGATAAGACCATTAACCCCCACAAAAGAGGTCAGAACGGCACCGCTCAAAACGGAGACCGCATTGATGGATATGATCGTAGCCAACCATTTACCTCCAGTCAAAGTCCCTATATAACTTAGAAATGAATTTTGATGTGACTCAACTGAGGAGATTGGGATTATACAGATCACAAGAAATGCGATCAGGGGATTGAGAACAGATACTGCGATCCACATGTTTCGTAATGTCTTCGCAAATACTCCTCTTTCCTGCTCTTCAACAAAATTAGAAGAACTTTCGAAACCGGAGATCCCAAGCATTGCCGCAGAAAAACCAAAAAAGATCGCCATAACGATGCTGCCGTTCCTGGCAGGAAGATGGAAGTTGTCTATCAACACCGAGAAGCCATTCTGCCAGACAAAGAACAGACAAGACCCTATCAACAATGTCATTGTTGCGAGGTGGAACAAGAAAATGACAAGTGCCACAACAGCACTTTCTGAAATCCCCAAAATAGTAAGTCCTAAAAATATCAGCAGCAATACAAATGTGGCGATATTGACATTAAAATAAGGTGCGATATGATGAAGGTAGTGCATTGCTTCGCTCGAAGAGATGACTGCAGTTGCCATATATGATAAAATGGTAAGACATGCTGCCACAGAAGCATTGCTTTTCGAAGTGGTATTGAGAAGAACATTGTAGGCACCGCCATTCAAAGGAAGTGCACCGACAACCTCTCCGTAGATCTTCCGGAATAAGAACAGTACAACGGCCACGATCAAAAGAGCGACCCATGCGTATTGACCGGCTGCAACGATAGCCAGGGCTGAAACATAGAGACAAGAAGAAGTGATGTCATTTCCGCAGATCGCAGTCGCATACCATTCACTAAGCTTTTTCGTAGACATTGTATAATATTTATTAAAGTTTTCAGCTATAATATTAAACAAATTAATCTTAAAAAAAGTAAGCTTGTACTGTATTTAACTTTTGAACCGGTCGGGTCTTATATAGGCAGTATCGATTTCTACAGAAAATTCTTTTAGATCATTAAATTTAAAAATCCTACTTTCTACTATAACTTTTTTTAATGACGATCCACTTTTCCTTTAGTATTCGTAAATTTGCACATACTTATTTTTAAAGATAACATGATAAAAAACTATCCTCCAAAGCCTATTGATAAAATTGTTTACCCTGTTCAAAGATTTATCCAGCAGGAAAAATCAGGGGGATTGCTTTTGGCTATCAGTGTCGTTATAGCATTGATCCTTGCCAATTCACCGCTGTCCGAGGGATATCACCATCTCCTTGAACAGACTTTTGGCTTAACATTGAACAACCATACTTTTTTCAATTTCAGCATTCATCACTGGATCAATGACGGACTGATGTCTGTTTTCTTTTTCGTGGTCGGTCTGGAGTTAAAGCGGGAGATCATCGGCGGCGAGCTATCCAATCCCAGAAAGGCAATGCTGCCCATTGTTGCGGCTTTAGGAGGCATGGTAATGCCGGCAGTCATATTTCTGCTGCTGAATCCAAGCGGTACGGTGCATAAAGGCTGGGGAATTCCTATGGCAACAGATATTGCCTTTGCACTGGGCGTTCTCTTTTTGTTAGGAAAAAAGATACCACTCTCACTCAAAGTTTTTTTAACGGCTTTGGCCATAGTAGATGATCTGGGAGCGGTCCTCGTGATCGCGTTTTTCTACACGTCCAATATAGAAATGACCTATCTGCTGGCAGGTTTGGCCATTCTTGCCGTGATGTACCTTGGAAACAGACTGGGAATACGGTCCGTATTCTTTTATGCATTTCTAGGCATTATCGGTGTTTGGACATGCTTTGTAATTTCAGGTGTCCATGCAACAATCGCCGCTGTTTTGGCCGCGTTTACGATACCGGCAGATGTGAAGATCAAAGAAACAGTTTTCATTGCAAAGATCACCAACTATCTGGAAACATTTAAGAATATCGATCCTACCGAAGACAACCCGACATTAACCAATGACCAACTTCACGTTCTGGAAAAGATAAATGAGGCTACGAATGCTGCGACGCCGCCACTTCAAAGATTAGAGCACTCAATGCATCCTATCGTCACATTTGTGATCATCCCAATTTTTGCCATCGCCAACGCCGGCGTCTCTCTAAACATTGATTTTGAAAGTCTTTTTGATACAAATATTGCAATTGGTGTAGCATTGGGTCTGTTGGTTGGAAAGGTTGTTGGCGTAGTTGGATTTACTGCGGTATTTATCAAATTGAAGATTGCTAAAGTACCTGAAGGGATGACGATCTGGAATCTTTTGGGGCTGGGGTTTCTTGCATCCATCGGTTTCACCATGTCACTATTCGTGACCTCGCTGGCCTTTGTTAACGAAGAATATCAGACCCAAGCAAAAATAGGAATATTTGCAGCTTCTATTATTGGAGGGATGACGGGATATATCATTCTTAGTAAAAATACTGAATCAACACAAAACCATGAATAACATTTTCAATTTCATCAATCTTCACAATGGCGAAGAAAAGAAAGAAAAAGTTCTGGAAAATGTCACGGCAAATATTTCGTTCCGCGGATCTAATCTCTGGATCCTGGCTTGTGCTATTATCATTGCTTCAATTGGGCTGAATGTCAATTCCACTGCTGTCATTATCGGAGCGATGCTCATTTCTCCGTTGATGGGTCCCATCGTAGGAGCAGGATTTGCGTTGGGAACTTATAACTTTCCGTTGCTGAAAAAATCTTTTAAAAATCTTCTGATCGCTACGGTGGTTAGTTTGATGGTTTCAGCATTTTACTTTTACATCAGTCCTTTCAAAGATGTCCAGTCTGAACTTTTGGCCAGGACAGCGCCTAATATCTATGATGTTTTGATCGCTTTTTTTGGTGGACTGGTCGGCGTCATTGCCATAACAAGGGTAGAAAAAGGCAATCCGATCCCCGGTGTGGCCATTGCTACAGCTTTGATGCCACCTTTGTGTACCGCAGGATTTGGATTGGCCACTTTTAATTTTTCCTACTTTTTAGGTGCTTTCTATCTTTACACCATCAACTGTTTTTTTATATGTATTGCAACCTTTTTAGTTGTCAAGTACCTGAGTTATCCTTCGTCAATAGTTGACAGTAAATATGAGAAAAGGATAAAATACGGAATATCATTTCTGATCCTTGTGATGATCGTTCCAAGTTCCTGGCTGGCTTACAATTTATTCAATGAAAAGAAATTTACAAAAACTGCTGAACAGTTCATCCAGAAAGAATTTGATAATAATGGATATACGCTGATCTACAAAAAGATCAATTACAATTCGTCTCCTAAAACGATCGACATTGCTTTTCTGAATAAAAAATTTACGCAGGCGGAAATTGATTCATATAATAGAATGTTGGTTGACAATGGACTTCCTGATACCAAGTTCAACATTAGACAAAACAACTCAGATCTCAAGGCGGAAATATTAAGTGAGATCACTAAGAACAATACAAACCTTTCGGAAAAAGACATCGCCATATCAAAATTACGTGAGGAACTTGATACCTATAAAATATCCGACTCCACACTAAAGAATGAACTTCAAATCCTATATCCCACAATTTCCAATTTGTCTTACGGTAAATTGGAAAAATATCCTCTTACGGACAGTGCAAAACTGCAGTTCGTGGTAATCTATTCAGGTAAAAATGTGGATCAAGTACAAATGAAAAACTGGTTACAAAAACGGCTTAATGAGAAAGATGTAGAAATTCTACAGAATACTGAAAGCACAAAATAAATAAAAACGTCATTTCTTCAGCGAATGGCATTTTTCCTTTTCCCCGTTGTGCTAAATGTCGTAAATGATGTTTATCTTCTAGCAATTTTACAGTAATATTGGATTGTTTTCTCCGTAAAAGTATTTCTTAGAAAGAACCCAGTTGTTCAAATATGCTTTTGATATATTTGTGGAACATTTAATTTTGTGAAATGGAAGATGATTTCCATTTTATTGACATAGAAATATCAGACGTGAAAATTCATAATAAAAAACGATTTCTCAGTTTTCTCAAATTTAAAAGGGATTTTCAGCAGTATGGCCTGGAGAAAGCACGCAGTTATGAATTGATACTGCATTGGCTAAATAATAAGCTCAGCCGGAATCAGTTTCTTCTCCTTTCAGGTATTCTGGTCGGATGTACAGCTGGATTGGCAGGCGTTGTACTTAAAACCATTGTTCATAATATCCACTTTTTCATTACCCACAAGGTCCATTTTGAATATCAGGTGTTGTTCTACATTATATTTCCGTTCCTAGGAATTATATTGACGACGAGTATCGTATTGACGATTTTCAAAGGTCAGGACAGAAAAGGAATTGGTGCGATCCTGTATGAGATCGCACAGAACTCGAGCATTGTTTCTTCGGTCAAAACTTATTCCCAGATCGTGCAAAGTGCGATCACCGTAGGTCTTGGAGGATCTGCTGGGTTGGAAAGTCCTATTGCTGTTACAGGTGCAGCTATCGGTTCTAATTATGCCCAGACTTACCGCTTGAATTACAAAGAGCGAACGCTTCTTTTGGCGGCAGGTGCTACCGCAGGTATAGCATCCGCTTTCAATGCCCCGATCGCCGGAATCATGTTTGCGTTTGAGATCCTGCTGACGGGTGTTGTGTTCACAGACTTTATTCCTTTGGTTGTGGCTGCGGTCTGTGGAAGTCTCTTGTCCAGAATACTTCTTCAGGAAGATGTGCTTTTTAGGTTTTATACAAGAGAGGCATTTAATTATAGGAACCTCCCATATTACCTAATCCTTGGTATCGTTACAGGGCTTTATGCTCGCTACTTCTTGGTCATTTCTCAAAAAGTGGAACATTTTTTTAAAGGCCTTCAGATATCTCGACTACGAAAAGCAATGCTGGGCGGTGCAGTATTATCATTTCTGTGCGTTCTTCTCCCGCCTTTGTTCGGAGAAGGTTATGATACAGTAAAGGCCTTTACCAATGGGCAAGCCAATTTGATCATAGAAAATAGTTTTTTCCGATATTTTGATCTTCAGCAATATACGATCATCGTTTTTCTGATCCTTGTTTGTCTCCTGAAGGCATTTGCCACATCATTTACCATTTTCAGCGGCGGGAATGGGGGTAACTTTGCGCCATCCCTTTTCGCCGGAGGCTCTGTCGGGTTTTTATTTGCAGTGATCTGTCAGCAGATCGGATTCAAAGATGTTCCTGTCACGAATCTCGTTTTGGTGGGAATGGCTGGTGCAATGAGCGGTGTTTTGTATGCACCATTGACCGCAATATTCCTGATTGCCGAATCAAGTTTTGGCTATGATCTTTTTATACCCCTGATGATCGTTTCTGTGATTTCATATCTTATGGCAAGATGGTTTTCGCCAATATCGCCTGAACTTAAATTATTAGCTGACCAGGGAAAAATATTTACTAACCAACACGATAAAAATCTTCTGTTTTTTCTTCATACAGAAGACTTTATTGATAAAAATGCTCAGACGATAAATGTAAACGCCTCTATTAATGACTTGTTTGAACTGGTGAAAAATGGAACTAAAAATTTGTTTGCGGTATTGAACGATGACAATAAATTAAAAGGAATTCTGACTTTGGATGATATCAGGCCTTATCTTTTCAATCAGGAAAATAACGCTTCATTACCCGTCACTAAAATTATGAAAGCACCGCCCGCGTTGATAAAACCGGAAGATAAACCTTTGGAAATCCTTCAGATTTTTGATGATACCGGATCTTGGAATCTGCCTGTGGTTGATCAGAATAATCACTTTATCGGTTTCATATCAAAATCGTCAATCCTGATGAGTTACAGACAGATCCTTCAAGGCTATTCAGATTAGATTTCCCTAACAAAATTTCCTTGAGGAACAATGTATCATTCAGCTTTTATTAACTTTGCATAAAAACCAGAAATTATGGAGGGGAAAAAACTTTTCGACTACGAGAGTAGTGAGAATAAAGAACATCAAGAGGAAAAGCCTAATGTCAACGTATTTCTAAAGGTGATACAGATCATATTAAGTATCATATTAGGTGCGATGCATGTTTAAGAAACTAAAGGTATCATACTGGTTTGTCTTCGGTTTGCTCATTTGGGCTGTAATTGCTTACTTGAGAGATCAAAAGATCTTCATACCTGTTGTCAACGATTATCTTACGGATCTCTACAGCGTCCCGATGTACAGTTACACGATCATGAAGATCATGCACCTCACCTACAGCCCGAACTGGAAACCAGATCTCAAGTTTCTGGTTGGCGCTGCGCTAAATCTAACTATCGTATTTGAAGTGATATGTCCTCTTCTCTCACCTCGTTACACAGCAGATCCAATAGATGTGATATGCTACTTTACAGGTGCGGGGATCTATTATTTTGTTTTAAAGAAATTTAGTCGCAGACCATGTGTTATCAAGTAGCTAATGGTACTGAGCAATTTATATCAAGATTCTATCGACCCTACGTTCCTATATTCTGAAAGGCACCTAAACTTTCGATCCTGTCAGTGACTGTATTGTAAACGATCTCAACAAAAAAAGTAGACACCTCGTACAACACAAATTTTAATTGATCTCTAAAATTTTCATCGATCACTTTTCCTTCAGCCATAACGACCTCATATTGTAAATCTCCTGATAAATTTTTAAAATCGTAATACGAAATTGACATAGCACTTAGTTTTTGAAATTGTATTATTTAGTGGAGTTGTTCACAATTCTCTGATTAGACGAAATGTTAAATTAATACGTTGTTTCATTGGAAAAAGTTGATTTAGCGACTCTATGTTCCCAATTTTCCTGCAGTTGCCTTTCATGATCATTAAAGAACCGTGTGTGAGTGGCAGACTGTATTTGTTCTAATGATGATTCTTTTTTCTTAAATCAAAGTTCCTGGTCTGTCCAAGACTAATCGATGCAATAACAGGGCGCTTTCCATACCTGCTTTCTTTATCCCTGTGCCAGATACTGAATCATTATTGTCACGGTAGACCGTTGAGCTGATAACCAAATTTCTTTTCTATTTTTTTTCAAAGATAATAATTCCTAAGTCCAGGGGTTAGTATTAGAGGTAATATCATCAGCTGCTTCATTGTATTTTGATTCGTGATAAGACGCTGTTAGCCTGACCGTTTTATCATACATTTTCTGTGTGCGCTTTTCTCAAGGCGCAAATTTAAGAAGATGGTCTTTCAGGTGATCAGCCTCCTCCCTGCTTAGGAAATTCTCTTTGTATTCCAAAAAGGTCTTTTGGAAACTCATAAAATTCTTCTGCATCAAATAAACTCAACTGATCCATTTTGTTTTTTTATATAAAATATTTATCTTTATCACATTCCAATCCAATGGGATATTTTTTTTTCATCATTTGTGTTTTTAACTTCCCTTCAGGGAAGTTTTTTTTATGTATTGAACCTAAGGATGCTGTTTTATAAATTACTGATAATGCGTTTCACTTCTTCAAATAAGTTTTTCAAATTGATTTCAGTGGGTAGAGAATGCGGTTTAACATCGATATTTTTAAATCTTCCGCTTTTTTGGGAAGATTACACTCGACATCTCGTCTGCAATATTTTCGTGAAATTGAGATCTGTATGCCAAGACAAAAAATAGACATGGTTGATGAAAAAACCAGAGAAATATGGCAGTGGGATCACTGCAATAATGTTCAGATCATTTTTAATTAATTAAAAAAACACATATATTTGTTTATCATTTTCAAAAATGTAACTGATAGAAAAATTTTTGATCTGTAATTCACTTGTTATTCATAATTTTAAAGTGTTAAGAGTGACTCCATATGGCAAAAAAAAGAATATTGATTTTCGACGATGACCTGGCCACATTGGAAGTTTTGCAGATCGTTCTTGTTGATGTAGGTTATGAGATCGACATCTCGCCTACATCACACAATATCATTGAGAGGGTATCAGATTTTGTTCCCGATCTAGTCTTAATGGACCACCAGATACCCGACATTGGAGGAGTTGCCGCCATAAAATTACTAAGAACTTATAGAGAATTCGCTAAAATTCCTGTGCTTCTTGTGAGTGCAAGCAATCAGATCGTTTCTCTTAAAAACGTTTCAGGTGCTGACGATTATATAAGAAAACCATTTGATCTTGGCGATTTGGAAACATTGATCATGAAATACCTCGGTTAAAATATCCGAGACGACGTCATTTGTATTTAATACGAAATTAGAGCCTACAATAAAAGGAAACTATTCATCTTTTTTAATACTTTTGTTCACTGCCAACACTACGCTGTTATTTAAAATGCATCACAATCTACTAACCATTTCCTCATTATGATCAATTATTTTTCTGCCCTGGGCACCGAGGCATTATTTGAGATCCTCAAACAATCCAATGATGCTACGGCCATTTATACCGGGAATGATCTTATCATCCAATTTGCCAATGATGCGATGCTCCAGATCTGGGGAAAGGATGAGACCGTGAGGGGCAAAAGATTTGAAGATGCCCTCCCTGAAATGAAAGGTCAGCCTTTTACGAACCTTCTAAAAAATGTTTGGGAGACCGGAGAGATCTACCAAGGACTTGACACGCCTGCTACATTGCTCATCGAAGGCAAATTATTGACCTCATACTTTGATTTTACCTATAAGCCCATCAGGAATAATAAGGGCGAAGTCTATTGTATCCTTCACACTGCGGCCGATGTTACCGAGAGGGTTAAAGCCTGGAACCTTGTCCGTGAAAAAGAAGAGCGTGAACAGCAGATCAATGAGGAACTGGCTGCCGCCAACGAAGAATACATGGCCACCAATGAAGAGTTGAGCGACACCAACGAGCAGCTGACCAAAACCTATGAGAAGCTTGCCGCTGCTGAGATCAGAATGCAGGAAGTGGTAAGGACAACCCCGATCGGATTGGCTTTGCTCAAAGGGAGCAATATGATCATTGAGACCGCCAATCCGGAGATGATCTCCATTTGGGGGAAATCTGAAGATACAGTTATCGGAAGCCCCTTACTCGAAGTTTTTCCGATTTTGAGCGGTCAGGTCTTCTCTGACCAGCTTCAACTGGTTTACGATTCTGCAAAACCTGTGTCTATGCAGAGGATCGAATTCAACTCAAGTGATGGCGAACATATTGAACAAAAATACATTGATATCAATTTTCATCCGCTCCTTGATCCCTATGGGAAGATGGATGCCATTATGGTGACTGTTCTGAATGTTACAGAAGAGGTGACCGCCAGAAAAGCATTGGAGGCCAGCGAACTAAAATTACAGGAGTACAATGAGGAGCTTATTGCCCTTAATGAAGAGATCCAAAGTAACAACGAGCAGCTGGAGGCGCTTAATGAGGAATATACGGCAACCAATGAACAGCTTGACCAGGCCAATCAAAAAATACATCTGCTCAATGACCAGCTTAAAAAAGAAAACCATGACCTGCTTTTTGACAATAGAGATTTTCAGGACAGCATAAAAGACCTTGATAATTCAAACAAGTATCTTGAAGTAAGAAATAAGGAGCTGAAAGATCTGAACGACACGATCCTTGAACTCAACAGCAAACTTTCGGAAAGCGACTTGAGCTTTTCCAATCTGATATCACAGGCTCCTGTGGCGATGATGCTGGTTACCGGAGATGACTTTGTCGTGTCAATGATCAATATTTCAATGCTTGAACTTCTTGGAAAAGATGAATCCATTATAGGTAAGCGTCTGTTTGAGGAACTTCCTGAACTTAAGGGACAAAAGGCTGCAGATATGCTTATCGAGACCTACGAAAAAGGACTTCCTCATGCCGACTACTCCAATCCTGTTCTGCTTAATCGCAGTGGTAAAATAGAAAAAGGATTTTTCAATTTTACATACACGCCCTATATGGAAAATGGTAAAATAACTGGCGTTATTGATATGGCCATGGAGGTGACACCTCAGGTAGCTGCAATAAAGGACAGAGACAGGATCATTCTTGAAAAGAGCGAACTTGAGGAAAAGATCAGAAGCAACGAACAGCGTCTCCATAGCATCCTGGAAACAATGGCGGAAGGTGTTGGTGTGACCGATGCCAGCGGACAACTGGTATATGCGAATCCTATGGCACAGCAGATATTGGGTCTTACCGAAAGCAAGATAAAGGACAGGACATTTGATGATCCGAAGTGGCAGAACCTGAGATTGGACGGCACCCCGCTACCTTCCGAAGAGCACCCCATGTCCATTATGATGAAGACGGGCAAGCCTGTGTTTGACCATGAGATCGGTGTCCAGCCACCTGACAGGGAACGCTTTTATATCTCCATCAATGCCGCACCACTGTTTGACAGTGAAGGAAACCTCTCCGGAGGTATCGGTACCTTTATGGATGTCACGACACGAAGGATGATCGCTCAGGGGAAAGATGATTTTATAAGCATTGCCAGCCACGAACTTAAAACACCGGTAACATCATTGAAAGCTTCTCTGCAACTGCTACAGAGGTCCAATGATAGATTATCTGCTGAAACAAGAAATAGGCTTTTGGAACAAGCGATAAAAAGTCTGGATAAACTCTCCCGTCTTATCAATGACCTATTGGATACAAGCAGGATAGAACAAGGTCAGCTTAAAATGGAGAAAAGCTCCTTTTCAATTTCTGAGCTCTTTGATGACTGCTGCTCCAATCTGGCACAGACCACTACTCAGAAGATCATCTTTGAAGGGGATACCGGTCAGATCGTTGAAGCCGATAACCAGCAGGTTGGTCAGGTTATGGTCAATTTTATCACAAACGCCATTAAGTACGCCCCTGATTCAGATATTGTGGTCCGTGCGCTTAGAGGAAATAATGAGGAAATAATGATCAGCGTTGAAGATAACGGACCGGGCATCCCTGAACAAAAACTTGCACATTTGTTTGACCGTTACTACAGAACGGATTATAAGGGACAGAAATTTTCGGGTCTTGGACTGGGATTATATATTAGTTCAGACATCATTAAAAACCATGGTGGGAGGATCGGTGTCGAGAGTACTTTGGGAGTAGGCAGTAAATTCTGGTTCACTCTGCCACTATAATGACAATTGGTTTTTAGTTAAAGTTTAAATTAAAGTTCGCAAAAATTACAAAAGCTTGGTTTCATTATTGCTTACACATATTATGAGAAAGATTTATTTAGTTGAGGACGATCAAGCCATAAGAGAGGTTTTGGAAGTATTTTTAGGCCTTGAGGACTTTGAGGTACATTCTTTTATCTCTGTCACAGAATTTAGAGAAAGAGATACAGATGTAATTCCTGACCTTTATCTGTTCGATGTCAACCTTCCTGATGGATCTGGAATTGACCTGTGCCATCAAATCAAAAGTGACCGTAAGAACCAGGATGTTCCTGTTATGATCATGAGTGCCCACGCCAATCTTCAACATTTAAAGGATCTTTGCGAGCCGGACGATATGATATCAAAACCATTTGATATTGATAATCTTCTGAGTCGTATTCAAAGTACCATGGACAAAAGTGTATAATATATACAGAGTTGATATTTTTCATAGGTTTTTTACCAATATCTAATGACAAAAGACGATTGATGATGACTCAAATCATTCGCAAACTAAATCCATTAAAGTCTGGATTTTCTGATTTCGATGCATGAATGATCAATTACATGTATATATCCAAATTCAAGAAGTCTGAACTAATTAAATATAAATAATACCGCAATAGCGATCCTACGTATATCGAAGGTCATTAGAAAACTCCTATTTTTGAATTACATTTCTACGAAAATTTCTTAATGTATTTTGTATACATCACCTTTTCTTATTTTTTCAAACAAGTAAAATGGATAAACCAAAAATCTTGATGTTGATGACGCAATAATTCTCATTTTGACGCCAGCACAAAAAAGAAAATTGAAACAGATGAGGTAATATTCAAGCGAGTTAATACTATAAAATTATCTTACAATATAGCATCCATCTCATAATTTTAAACGTAATAATATATCATATTTTTTCCAAAATAAGATTCATCTTACGATAAATCATGACTATTTCAACTTATTTACTCTCCGATACAAGTCCTTCTAGTTTCTTGTTTAGTTCCTGTAGTTTGGAACTTAGATCATTTATTTGCTGACCCTGTTCCAAGACCTTTTTTTGAAAGAACTCCGTCTGTTGCCTAGACTTAGATAATTCCTGGATGCTCTTAATAAGAGGTGCAATCAGATCGACGTATCTAATTGAAAGATAATCTTGTTCCGAATTGTCGCTGTTTATAACCGCAGCATTCGAGTAATGATTGTCTTCCAATATCTGTTTTAGATCCTGGGCGATCAACCCCCATTCCTTTCTCATTTCAGTATCATTTTTTTTCACATACTCGACAGGTTGAAGCTGATTTATAAAATCCAGCCCTAGTGATATTGGCTTGATATCGTCCTTGAAACGTCTGTCAGATGCGACAGAAAGTCCTACCTGGGCCTCGATCGATGTGATGTCCTGGTTTCCAATTCTTACCTTATTTGAAGATCCAACTTTAGCACCATTTCCAAGAGCGGTGGCATTTGTGATGTTAGGTTCTGTAACATCAGCTGTATTTCCAATTGCTGTATTGTTACTACCAGTTGCATTGGTGTTCAAAGCCATATTTCCCACCGCCACATTACTGCTTCCTGTTGTATTGGTTCTGGAAGCATCGTGCCCAATGGCCACATTTCGGGAACCAGAGCTATTGTCCCTGGACGCTTCAGGGCCAATGGCAACATTTTCATTTCCATCGATATTATCGTAAAGGGATGCAAAGCCCAATGCCACATTTGAACTTCCGACCCTGTTGTTGTACATTGATTCTTTACCGATTCCAGTGTTGGATTCTCCTGACTGGTTTTGATTTAGGGCATTGATCCCAAATGCCGAATTACCGGAACCGACAGTATTATTATAAAGTGAAAACGCACCACTTGCCGCGTTATCGTTTCCTGTCAAGTTGTTGCGTAGAGCCTGAGTTCCCACTGCGCTATTGTTGCCTCCCGACGTATTGTATTCCAAAGATTCTCTGCCTATAGAGGTATTGGAACTCCCTACAACCGTACTTCTCAAAGCGCCGCGTCCAACAGCGGTATTAGAGCTGCCGGTAGTATTTCCGTATAGCGACTGATAGCCGACTGCGGTATTGGAATCTGTGGTGTTGTTGCGTAACGCCTGATAGCCTACGGCTACGTTCTCGCCTGCAGCAATGTTTGAAAAGAGGGATTCAAATCCAATCGCTGTATTTGCCACTGATGTCGTATTCGACCGCAACGCATTGGAGCCTACGGCTGTATTTTGTGATCCTGTAGTATTAGCACTTAGAGAATTGTCTCCGACACTGACGTTCGAGTTGCCCGTGTTGACATTGCCAGACAAGTATCCGTAGAATGTGTTGCTTACATCCAATCTTCCTGATCTTTCATTGTTGATCCTGAAAGTGAGAGGAATATTATCTAAAGTACCTAGAAAATGAGTACCATCGATGGTTCCATTGTTTCCACCGATTGCCCAACCTGATTGTGTACTTTGCAAAGCCACCCAGGTCGACTGGGGAAAGTTCCAGTAGTAGAAGCCGACCTGATTGGTACCAAAGGGAGAATTCGAAGCAGTCGCCTTAGTAAGATACACCAACATGCTATTTTGGGCAGCTGTAGGATTTTCCAAGGGAAAATTTTCGATTCTGGGAATCAATAACCCATCGATATTAGAGGGTTCTGATATGTTCTTACCTGTAATGTCAAGAATGGCATTTGGAGTATTTGTATTAATACCCACTTGTGCAAAAGTTGCTGAGAATACAGAGAAAAACAGTGCTGAACATAGAATATTCTTCATATTAAAATTTATTTTGGTGCTATAATATTCCAACGAAAAGCTCTTATTTTAAAAAAAATGATATGCTAAAGAACTTACAATTATTATAATTTCATATACTATACAAATGCAATACCAAGCATTTTCTACAAAATAATAATTCATAAACAAATATGGTTATTAAATTTTCAATTCATTTTATAATATTTCAATGTTTATAAAATGCAGTTACTCATTACAGTGTGCTAAGTCTTCTAAATAAAGGTTAGAAAAATCATAAATAGATATAATCTAGGTAAAATAGCAATACTTTATATGATAAAAGAAGACAGTTTTAAAGTACGAAAGCCAGTCATCTTTTAAAGTTTATTTTGAATAGAATATTATAGTCCCCTAAGACGACCATTTATTTACAAGCTACTTTTTTTTAGCATTTATCGTTCACTATAAAATAGTATGGCTTCATACTGGGTCTTCAAAAATTATTTTTCCGACAATGATTTTTTTTGCCTTTGCACGAAGTGCTTATAAGGCATCCCTGATTGTCAAATTCATATTGTATATTTAGGACCTGGTAGATGGTTTGTGGAGACTATAAATTTTATCTATATCGCTTCTTTTTTGAGTGACTACTTTGCTGTAAAGAAGCATGGTCTCTTTATCAAGTTCCTGCTGGTCCTGAATAAAATTACATTATTGTTCCCGGTCTCAGGACTATCTTTCCCATCTGCCTCTGTGACTTTATATCCATTTTAGCAATCCTAGTATTGTAGATGTAGCGGACCATTTGATGGCTCACGTCAGTCTAACACTGCCTTTGTGTTATCCCTCCAGGGCATGCTTCTAAAATTATCAGTCAATTATATACACATATTTTCATCAATGGGAAAAGTGGTGTCCTTCTCCTGTACGACAGTTTTGGAGAGAACAAGCAAGAGCAAAGTCAGATCATCTGCATATGCTATACTTTAAACTTTCACCAAGTACATCGATCCCATATCTGAGACTTCTAGTAAAGTTAATGCTGGATGCTTCGGGGAAATAGTTTGTAGGACAGCTGATCTCGCCAACTTGATAACCAATTTTAAAGATCTGAACCAAAACCTGATTGTCAAAAATAAAGTCATCACTATTGCTGTTGTAATCAATATTTTCAAGCACTTTTCGTTCATAAGCACGATAACCAGAATGATACTCACTCAATTTTTGATTAATCAGGATGTTCTGTATCAAAGTCAGAAAACGGTTGGCCAAATATTTATATAATGGCATTCCGCCTTTCAAAGCGCCATTGCTTAAAATCCTACTTCCCAGAACCACCGGATAAATACCGTAGGCAATCATACTACACATGGCAGTAATGAGCTTTGGGGTATACTGATAATCAGGATGAAGCATTACAATGATGTCTGCATTTAATTCCAGCGCTTTATTATAGCATGATTTCTGATTGGCACCATAGCCTTTATTTTTATCGTGTCTTATTATATGCCGAATACCTAAAACTTCCGCTTCCCCCATCGTATTATCCGAGCTAAAATCATCGACGAGAATAACCTCATCCACTACATCAAAAGGAATTTCCATATAAGTTCTTCTTAGTGTTTTTTCTGCATTATACGCCGGCAACACAACCACCACCTTTTTACCTTGAATCATATTATCAAAATCTTAAGAGTTTACTTCTTTAGCTGCAAAAGGATTTTTTCAGCTTCTCCTTTCCTTTTTTGAGACAGGTAATTCTCATACAAAAATCCCAGGTTTCTATTGAGAATCTGTTTTTTTTCTACACTTTCGTCCGATAATGTTCTGGCAGCCCTAATGACTTCGAGGAATAATTTTTCTGCATTTTTCAGCCCAGTTTTCGGAATTTTTCCTGCAAAAATATTCTTCTGCAGGCTCAGCGCATAGTTTTCCTGATAATCCCTATTTCCCGGTTGCTTGTTGTAAGCTTTTTGTGTGTAAAAAAAACTTTTGTCCCCATCACCTTTTACGGAGTAAGCGGTTCCAAGAAGAAAATCCGCATAAGAATTCTTGGGATCTGTTTTTTCCGCAAGATGAAGATAGGTTAATGCCTTATCGATATCGCCGAGATCCTGACCATACAGTTTACCAAGAGAAGTATAGCAGAGACTTTTGAAGACGTTTAGTTCCCTGATATATTGAATAGGTTTATATGTATACGTCATCTTGTAAGCCGCCTCTGATGTTTTGAGGTAACGCAAACGCTCTTTCACATCAATGGATCCTTCATCACCAAGCATTTTGTTCGTCCTTGCCAGGTTGAACCAGACCAGACCGTACATTGGATAGATATCCAAAGCTTCTTTATAGTACGGCAGGGATTGTTTCATCAAGTTGATGTTTTCGGCAGTTTCCTCTTCCGTTAAAAGACGTTGTTCTTCTTTGATCTGAAAGGTTTGATTATAAATTTTATCCAGAACGGCCTCGCCATAATCCGAACGTACTTTTGCACTGTTAGTAGATACATTAATGTCGTGCGAAAATAACGTGAGATTATCTCTCCAGTTAGGATTTCTTTTGACAGTAATCACAATGTAAATGACAGAAACTAATCCTACAAATCCAAAAGTGGCTTTTTGCCCCAATTTATTCATCATAAAAATTATCAAAGCGGAAACAAAAATCAGAAATCCGACCGAAGGCATAAACATAAATCGCTCACCCATATTGGTTCCTATAGGAAAAAAGAGATTGGAAACAACAGAAAATGTAATGAAATAAAATAAAATGCTATAGCTGTACACACTTTTCTTTTTCAGTCCGAACACTGCTACGCTTAAGAGACCCAGATTTATGATTAAGGAAACCCATACTGTGACATCTGAAAATGATTTGACAGCAATATGCCTTGGGTAATAATCATAAGTGAGCGGCGTCGGGATGATCAGTAATTTCAGATATCTTCCGAAGGTATAGATAGTGGTCGCCAGCTTATTATCATAAGGCATTTCCCGGATACTCTGTAAAGATGGATTTTGCAGCATCATTACATCAGAACCTTCCAGCAGCGGTTCGAATTTTGCGTTTTTATCAAGAACCAGAAATGGATCGTTCATCATTTGGGTCGTGCTTTTAGCGCTAAGATCAATTTTTCCGGCAGCATTGTTCCTTAATCCAAAGTAGATTATTATAGGCAAGACAAGAATCGCTAATGATAAAAGAACTTTCGGTAACCTGATGTTTCCAAAAAACCATAAAGTCATTGGGATTATAATAACAAACATCAGTGTATTTTCTTTTGCCAATGCTCCTAAGAAAAAACAGATAGCTCCAACGGATATCATTATCCATTTTTGCGATTCTTTTTGAGTAAAAGCTTTAAAAAGCAAGGTCGCTGAAAGCATTGAAAAAAGTAACGATAAAATCTCATCACTACCCTTCACATTCGCAACAACTTCGGTGTGAATCGGATGGACAGAGAATATCGCAGCGGCAAAAAAAGAGAGAATAAAGCCTTCTTTTCGTTTTTCAAAGATACGTGCAAGGAATTGATACAGCACATAGCATAACAAGCCATAAAACAAAACATTAAGAAGATGCATCAGATTGGAGAAAGTGGTCCTCTCTGAAAGATCGTTCAGTATATTGCCCTGTTTATCTTTTCGAATCTTTCCTGTTAGCGGATCAACCGCAGGCTTTGCAAGCAATTCAGAAAAAACGGCATACATCGCCGGAGTAAACGGTCGCCATCTTCCGCCGGAAACCGCATCTGTATTCTGTCCGGTACTTCCGTACATAAAATCATGGGTGAAGATATCAGGAATACCTTTGATTCCTCTCTGTACCAACTGGTTTTTATAGATCACCACGCTATCGTCAACCGCCCATTTATTCGGAACCGTATTGAGATAAATGATCATTCCCATAATGCCAATGAACAATCCGGCATATTGGGTATTACGGATAAAATTAAATATCCTGTTCATAGGTTATCTGTTTTTGTGAAAAATATTGATATCAACAATAATATAAGCGATACAAAGGAAATCCAAACGCCAATTATTTTGCAAGGCGGCGTATAATCCAGAACGATCCGATGAGAGCCGCTTTCCAACGGAAGAAAAATAAGTCCGCCAAAACCTTTATACATTGGACTTCTTTTGCCGTTATCCGTTATATTCCAGCCTTCATCAAAAGGGATAGAAAAAAAGAGAAAACGTTTACCCTTTGTATGAATCGTTCCGCTAATTTTATGATCTGAAAATGAATTGATTTTTAAAGTATCTCTAATTTCCGCTGAGATATCTTTTGAAATATCTGAGGCCGGTGTTTGATCTATTTTAAAGTTTTTTATGTCGGCGTCTTCTGCCACTAAATATTGGAGACTCAGTTCATCCTTATCTGAAAGTTTTTGGAAATCCGTTACGGACAGTATTTTGTCATAACAAAATCCCAAAGGAAGTGGATTTTGAGCGGTCAGGATTTTAAAATTTCCTTTATCGTCGGTTTCTCTGAATCCGTGATTAAGTAGTTTTTCACTTTCCGGTTTAGAGGCTAAAAAATATTTGACCGAGCAGAGTTTCATCAAAAAAGGAAAGTCTTTGATTCCTGGTACAAAACGGGTTTGAGGCTCATCATTAGGTTTAACGATGTCGAAAAGTCTGAGAAAATCAATGTAATTCTTATTATTAAATGAATTATAAACGGCAGAAGAATTATAACCCTGAATTTTTGCCTCGTTATAGGATGCCAGCCAGGAAACGCCGGAATAAAAATCCTTTTCCAGACGGAAAAAAGTTTTATCCGACTGATTGATTTGTTGTATGGAGCGTGACGAGGCGTCCATGTAGCCTTTCTTTTCTATATCCGCATTATTGCAAATGTTACGCTCCGAAATGATCTGTGAAGCTGACATCGTGATTTCAACCAGAACAACCGGTATAATAGCCCATACTCCTTTGAAAATTAATTTTTTACTGATCAGCAGGATTATTGAATAGCTAGTGACAAATAATATTGGTACAGTAACATTAGCGTTAAAATAAATTTTGCCAATTATCAAAATCGAGATAAAAAATATTGAAACCAATAGAAGCGGCTTAACAAAGACTATTTTTTTTTGGATAATTCCGGAAAGAATGAAACCGGAAATAATACAGAGCACCATTGCAAAGAAAATATTCAGAATACGGTAATAATCTCCCGAACGAAACCAGAAAATACTTCGTATGAGAGGAGAAAGATAAATCGAAAGCATTAGAATAATGGCAATGGCAGCAACCCGTTTTCCTTTTTTTCCAAGAACAGAAATCTGCGAAAGCAACAACAAGTTGAAAATGCCACAATACAATAAAGGGGCTTCAAAATAATTGCGGTATAACGAAAAATGGTTAACGTCACCTAAAATATTGGGTGAAAACAGACGGTAAATTATGGCGATTAATTCATTCCTACCGGCAAAAATCAGCGGTTCTTTTTCCAGTCCTGCAACCTCGCCAGATCCGCGCGGACTGTTTTTCATTAGATATAAACTGCTTAGTGACATCCAGCAACTCATACCGATCCCAATTAGAGTACTGATAGCAGAAAATAAAACAGGCTTAGCAAAACGGCTTTTTTTATGCAGAGTGATGTAAAATAAAATAGAAAAATAAGCAATACTAAAAATCAGGGCAAAAAAAAGATTAACAGGATAACTGATGCCAATCAATGCAAAAACAATCGCAATCCAGTAATACTGATCACAGAAGAATGCTCGCTGCAATGCAAACAATAAAAAAGAAAAATGAAAAGCAACAGGACTGAATAAAGTAACAGACCAGCTGCAGGATAATATATAGTAGCCAGAAAATGCCCATAGCGAAGAAGCCATCACCTTTGCACAAAATATCAATCTGTATTCCGAAAGAAATAAATACATCGTTACTCCCGCCAGGTAAATGTAAAGTATGGGAAGTATCAGCATTACCTTTTCCACCGATGCATCTGTTAGTCTGAAAAGCAACCACGAAAACGGTTCAAATGAATATGGATAAAGATTCTCCCCCAATCCATTACGAAAAGACCAACCGGGCAAGAATAGGCCATCTCTCACCGCAAGAAGCCTGTTGTAAAGCAAAGTATAGTCGTTAACATAAGAATCCGACCCAAGATCTTTGAATATAAAATAAAGATCTCCAAAAACAAACTCCCGGAAAACAAAAACCTCCAATGTGATGAGAATGATTGAAAAGAAAAGAAAATTTTTAAATTTCATAAACTCTACCAAAGTAAAAAGCACATCTCATTGCTGAAATGTGCTTTCTTGATTTTAATAACTACTTCAGTTTTACAATTTTGATATAACTTACTTTTGAAGCTGCAAAATCAGCACCTACAACAGTGCTTCCGGACAAAGCACGAATATAAAAGAAATCATTTGCGCTCATGTAAACCAGGCGTTGCAGAGTTCCTCTTTGCTTATACGGAGTCTGCGCTGTGGTTGTGTGACCTGTTCCATTACCGTAATAGCTGCTTTCCACATTACCAAGCCCGTTGTAATCTAACATAGGAATACCGTACATTGCATTTCCAACCATTTGAATGTCTACAAAATATAATCCTGCTGTTACAGCGGTGAATTTACTTATTTGATTACCCACTGAATTTCCTCCCGTACTATTTACGCTAGGATCTGTAATGCTAGTCCATGTGTTACCTCCAGTCAGTGCTGCAGGCGAGGTATTGGAGGAGAATAAAACTCCTGTCGGCAGAGTAAGAGAACTTCCAACAGAAGTTGTCTGTGCCGTAATAATGTTTGCATAGACCTCATAACTATTTCCTCCTGATGCTGATCCCCATGATAAGCTACTTCCATCAGTTGTCAGGAACTTTCCGCTATTTCCTGATTGATCAGGCAAAGTGGTACCGCTGCTGGGGGTAGACCAACTTCCATCCCCTCTCAAATAGGTGGTCGCACCCGCTGTTCCTGTAGCAGAGATTTTCCCTGTGGTTACAGCAGCATCCGCAAGTTTTCCTGTTGTGACTGCTAGATCATTAATCTTCGACGTAGTTACTGCCAGCCCATTAAGCTTATCACTTGTTACGGCAGCATCATTGATTTTTGAAGTAGTCACGGCATTGTTAGAAATGCTAGTGACAGCACTGCTATTAATCGTAATATCTCCCGATACAGTTGAAGGCGATTGTACTGTGTAAGGCGAAGCCGAACTGGTAACTACCAATTGTCCTCCAGCTGTTCCATTTTTCAAACCGTTATCAGCTGTTTTTGCATTCAGAGCATAGGGAACGCTAAGAAACTGCTGGGTTCCGCTAATGCTGTACGATGTACCGCCGGAAGGGTCAATCTCAGTTTTTACATAATATTTATCTGCACTCCAATCGATTGCTGATAAGGAACCGTTAACCACAGTTCCGCTTCCCAGAGCAGTGCTTAGTAGGCCATTAGCATTTGTAGTAACTGCCTGTATTTCCGAATATACTACTGTACCGGAAATGGAAGTTTTCAATATTGAAAATTTGATTCCGACGGATTGATTCGCAACCACTGTGTTTGAGGGATTTCTGACGACAGCCTGATAGCTGAAAGTCGATGGTGCCTGTGCCGATATGAATGAGGCCCATATCATAGCAACTACAAAGAATAGATTTTTCATTCTGAATTATTTTTTAATAATTTTAAAAGTTTTGATGATTTTCCTGTTTTCTCTAACAGACAAAAAATATACATCAGGAGGTAAGGATGACATCGAAATTTCTGTTTTCTCAATTTTTAGATCTTTTGTTTGTAGCAGTGATCCCTTTGAATCATAAAGGTCCGATGTATATTTTTTTGTATCTTTAGAATCGATTTTTAGGTAGAGATAATCTGTGACCGGATTCGGATAAACAGCCATTTCAAGGCGGATAAAACTTTGGTTGGCTCCTAAGGTAGAAGTAATGATGTAGGGTACCTGCGTTCCTGGTTCTGTGGAGCCCCCACTCCCTGACAGTTCTTTATAAAAAACATTTCCCAAAGAGTAACTTGCACTTCCGTCTGTACCTGACAATGAGCCGCCCGATGAATTAGATGAACTCTGTGCATTAGTTATTCCCCACCCGAATAAAAATAAAGCAGAAAACAGAATTTGATGTTTCATTTTAGATTTAATTGTAAAATTTAATTCGATATGATTTGTGTAGGATTCTTAGAAAATAATTGTTAATCAACTAAAAGAAATAAATCAAAGAAAAAAGCTAATTTATTTCTCTATTTGTTTGGCCATCTTCATTATTTTGCTTTTTTTCATCATTATAATTTGTATTATTTATCTTTCTTTGACCAGTTGTGATAAAAAGATCTACCTCTTTTTGGGAGTAGATTACAAAGTTTTTTTTATAATTTCACAATCATTAGCTGCGTTCCACCATCATTACTTAAGGACTGCAAAATTGCACTGTTCGCGCTTGTTGCACGTATTCTAATAACATCGCCTGCATTCAAATAGACCAAAAACATATATTGTGAAGAACTATGAGTGACAACATTAGTTACTGCTCGTTGACTAACATTAGATATGTAAGATGGATATATGTTATTGTATGAACCATAGGCAGACGCATTAACTTCCAAAAAATTGTACGCTCCTAAAGTATTACTAGGCGTTGCATTATCAATCATAGAATTTCTTGTTTGGATGAGATATAGACCTGCTCCGTTTGTACCGACAGTGTAAGCATTGTTTGTATACGAACCTACAGTAGGACTAGTAAGAACATTTTCATAAGTTACCTGATCTGGAGTTGGTGAAGTAGAAGCTACCAAAGCTTGGGTTGTGTTTTTGGTAACCATTAGTTCCAACTTCGCACTACTGAAGTTTGGTGTTGTCCATTGTGAACTATTATCTAAATTGTTTATTTTTGTTAAAACCTGCCCTGCTGTACCTCCTGCTGGAAGACCGTTCTTTGCATTCAGTGCATATGGCACACTGAGCAACTGCTGTGTCCCGCTGATACTGTAAGATGTTCCACCGGATGGATCGATGTCTGTTTTTACAAAATATTTGTCTGCTCCCCAGTCGATAGTAGATAAAGAACCGCTTACTACAGTTCCATTACCCAATTCCGCACTTACCAGACCGTTGGAATTAGTACTCTTTGTATGTGTCTCAGAATATATCACTGTACCTGAGACAGATGTCTTAAGAATAGAGAATTTTACGCCCACAGATTGGTTTACAACCAAAGCATTACTTGAATTTCTAACTACGGCCTGATAGCTCATCAGATTTGGAGCCTGTGCAAATGTAAATGATGCCCAAAGAACGGCAACAAAAAAAAATAGATTTTTCATTCTGGATTATTTTTTAATAATTTTAAAAGTTTTGATGATTTTCCTGTTTTCTCTAACAGACAAAAAATAGACACCAGGAGGTAAGGATGACATCGGAATTTCTGTTTTCTCAATTTTTAGATCTTTTGTTTGCAGCAGTGATCCCTTTGTATCATAAAGGTCCGATGTATATTTTCCTGTATCTTTAAAATCGATTTTCAGGTAGAGATAATCTGTGATTGGATTCGGATAAACAGCCATTTCAAGGCGGATAAAACTTTGGTTGACTCCTAAGGTAGAAGTAATGATGTAGGGTACCTGCGTTCCTGGTTCTGTGGAGCCCCCACCCCCTGACAGTTCTTTATAAAAAACATTTCCCAAAGAGTAACTTGCACTTCCGTCTGTACCTGACAATGAGCCGCCCGATGAATTAGATGAACTCTGTGCGTTAGTTATTCCCCACCCCAATAAAAATAAAGCAGAGAACAGAATTTGATGTTTCATTGTAGATTTAATTTTAAAATTTAATTCGATATGATTTGTGTAGGATTCTTAAAAAATAATTGTTAATCATTAATTTCCATTACCGACTTTATATCTCCTAATGTTAACGGAATATCATTGACGATGCAAGTGATAATAGATTTCCAAAATTTTAATTTAAAAATCAGCATAACACTTATTTTTATATGTTTGTTTTGAATGGCAAAGAAAGTTTATGAATATGCTTTATGCACAAAAAATTTGGGTAGTTTTCGGGTAGTTGTACGAAAAAAAAGTATAAAAAAACGGTAGTCCCTTAATTATAAAGACTACCGTTTTTAATCGAACTACAATATTAAAATCTATATCTTATTGATTTTCAAATATAATTTTTTGGAAAACTCAATGAATGTCTTTTAATTGGCTTCTTTTTTTGATATTTAATGTTTCGTAGATAATTTTGATATGATATTTGATTGTATTCTCTGAAACGTGGAGATTATTTGCAATTTCCTTATTGCTTTTTCCTTGTTTTATCATTTCAAATATGCTAAGTTGCTTAACATTCAAAAGTAATTTTCTAGATATACTGGATTTTTTATCCATCTCGTATTCTATCAATAGTTGCTTCATTTCCTCTATGTTATACATATGCTCCTTATTTCTGGATTTTAGGTTTAAAGCATATCTGACTAGAAAAAACGCAATGGTAATTAAAATTATAACAACCAAGGTATAAAAAATAATGATCTGCCATCTGAATCTTTTATCTTTCTCTTCAAAATTTTTGGCTTTAATTTCTCTTTCAATATGTAACTGTTGAAGATTTTCTACGGGCTTATATTTTCGATTTAAAGAATCAAATTTACGTGTGAATATAAAAGTTTTTTCAACATCTTTCTTTTCCTTGTAAAGATTCATCATTACTTCTGCAAGATAGATTTCATATTTGAGGATATGGCATTGCCTTGCTTTTTCCACACCAAGCTTATAGTAATAATCTGTCTTTTTAGAATTATTTTCAGTAAAATAAAGCTGAATCTGTTTTCCATAAACAATAGGAAGATCGCAATGATTACTTTTCTGCATCAATGAAGAAGCCTTGTAATAAAAATCTTCCGCGGCTTTATATTGTCTTTTAAGAAATTTTACAAACCCCTGCTGCATAAGAATTTTGGATGTATCATCATTATCCAGAAATCGATAATTATTTGTAGAAATTTCCTGCATCAGCTCATCTGCCTTATTGTAATTCTGAATATCAAAATAGGCAAACGCAAACTGCGCATCAATTTTAGCGTTTGCACGTATTGAATTTTGCTCTAGTGCAATTTTTTTGGCATTGGTAAGATAGTAAATCACCGATGTGTAATCCTGCAGCCTTTTATAAGTTAGGGAAAGCAAAATATTGATTTCTATCTGCTCACTTGCTGGAAGGTCATCATTTTCCAACAGATTTATGAGCGTATCCTGAGATTTTTTATATTGAAGGTTATTGTTATAATTATAAATTTTTTTTGTTAGTTCTGTAATGTTTATGCTTTGAGATTTAGAAATCTGAAAGCATAATACTATTAAAATAATTGAATAAAGCTTCATTGTTATATTTACCTTGTTTTTTCACAAAAGTAAAAATAAATATTAGCTAATTTAATTTTAATCAAATTTTTATGGGAGAAGATAGTATTCTAATTTTAAAAGGATTTCCTACATTAAACAGAATTTGATAATTTCAAATCCTGAAACAATATGAATACTACATACATTTTCTAATAAATATTATGAAGAAGGTTTTATGGAAACGTATCGGCGGCATGGTCTAAGCTACTTCAGTATCCAATCTACCATATCATTGATTGATTTTTTTTTTAAATTTACCAGACTAAAGTAGTGTATATTACATAGACGATTTTCTGATTTCATTTTATAAGTCAGAGCGTTAATACCTGCAGAATACTATCAATGTCATTTATGAATTGGTTTGAATATAGTCCTGTCATGTTCACAAACATCCAAATGGCTCCATCTTAATCTAGATGGAGCCATTTTTTATTTGTTATTCCACACTAAGCCAAAATAATATTTTAAACGTCTAATAAAATCTATTATAACATTCATTCTTCATTAATTATTCTTCGCCTTTCTATGACTACATCAATTTGAGATTCCCAGTATAAATTTATTGAAAATCAAAATATGAAGATTACTTGCGGCAAAATATCTTTGTCCGTCAACTTTAGGTGTAATTTTTTATAAAATCAATCTTCACAAGTCTCTTTTTGAAAAGGCGTCTGATTTCTTCCTCCTCAATTTCATTTAAGCGAAAAGCATTTTTATAACTGACAACGAGAAGATCAAAAGATCTTTTAAATTTTGACCTTTTCCCAGCATATTAAATTTAGAGATTTAAATATAGATAATGATCTTTAAAGCTTTTGATCGAAAGGTTTCAATGTTTTAAAAATCCATATCTATTTTACTAAGAAAAATTTTCCCTTACATTATAGATCTATCCGTTAAATCTATTTGAACCTCCAACAATTCGATTAGTTTGTGAAAATAATTTATGTAATAATATTTAAAAGTTAAATATTCTTACATAAATTTGAAGAATGAGAATGCTTTTTAAACAATCTTATCGAACCCTATATTTACTGGTTTTTCTATCATTAACTACATCAGTTTTTGGTCAAAATCCAGATGCAGAATTAAAGAGAGACCTGCAGGATAACGGACAATTATTCAGTTCCAATGCTGATAAAGCCTTTAGAAACATTGATGCTTTGTTGAAACGTGTAGCTAAGCAAAAGAATCATGCCGGTGAACTGACACTTTTAGATAGAAAATGCCGATATTTCTACATCAAGAATCAAATTGACAAATTGATTGTATCAGCTGAAGAATTGGAAAGTAAAGCGCTGGAATATGAAGATGTATATTTCCAAGGTATGTCCAATATTTATCTCGCTGAATCTTATTCTATTAATGGATTTAGCGATCGCGCTATCTCTTATTTGGATGAGGCCTATAAAATTCTTAAAAATGATAATAGCGGACAAAAAAGAATATTTCTAGCTAAGACCAATGTCTTAAACAGCTATGCCAATATCTATTCTGATATGGGACAACCCAAAAAGGCGATTCAGAAATTGCGCGAGATCATCAAAAGTTCTGATGAACTGAAAAATAAATTTGAGGAAGATAAGTTTCAGTATGTCAACTATTCCAATATAGCAGGTTTATATGAAAACTACAATTTAGATTCTGCCAGATATTTCGCTCTAAAATCTATAGAACTAAAACCTAAAGGGAAAAAAGATGATGGCATCATGATGATGAACTACTATCTGCTGGGACAAGCTTATAAGCAAAACTCAAATATCAAGGAGGCGATCACGAATTACCATAAAGCTTTACAAGTTAGTAAAGAAACAGGACTTGAACTCAACCAAAAAATAGTATATCAGTCATTGATAGAACTTTATAAAAAAATTGGTAGAAAAGACAGCACAATAATCTATGATAACAAATTAAAACAGTTAGAAAACTCAATGTTGCAAAGCAAGTACAATTCTTTGCAAAAAGTTATCGTTGAAGATCATAAGAAAGATCGTATCTCTCCCATATTAATCTACGGATCAATTTGCGTTGTGATATTATTATTGGTACTCATTATTTTTTTCATTCGCAAGCCTAAAAATAATCTGTCACAGACTCCTCAGGAATCATATTTGATCCTAAAGGAAATGGCAGAAAAGAACGATCCTGCATTCATGTTTACATTTGACCAGATTTTTCCAAATTTTTCTGAAACACTGCTAAAAATCAATCCTGACCTTCACAAATCAGAAATTGAGTTTTGCGCACTTCTCAAGCTGAATCTATCTACCAAAGAAATTGCTAAAACAACCTTCATCGAAACAAAAACAGTTCAAAACAAAAAATATCGCATCAGAAAAAAATTAAACATTCCGCCAAATACAGACATCTATGTCTGGTTTAGTGGCATTGAATGAAAATGTAAACTATTGATTATCAAGATGAGGTATCTAATGAGTACTTTGTTTTATTTCTAAAGGAAGCAATAGAGGACTTGCAAATTACATAATTTGTAACTCTGTAATATATATTTGTGATGGCAATAAGGCCAATTCTATTCACAATTTTATAATGCAACCTTTTTTATGAAAAAATCATTATTATTTTTTTCTTCGTTGCTCTGCTTACTACTTTTTAATAGTACAAGAGCTCAAGTATGGGAATCAGTCGGAAGTTCAGCCGGCATCTCTGCCGGAAATGCCGGACGTCTTACCATGGTAAATGACTTTCAGGACAATTTATATGTAGGCTACTACGATGCCGCAGCATTCAAGGGCTCGGTACAGAAATTCAACGGCACTTCTTGGTCGTATGTTGGAAATCAAGGGATGACAACTACCACTGCCGGATACAACTCTCTGTCGGTAAACAATCAGGGAGTACCTTATTTTTTAAATCAAGCGGGTACACCAGAAGTAGGGCATCAGGCTAGGGTGTTTCAAAATAATGCTTGGGTATCATTACCAAATGTTACAAATGCGGTCATTAACTACAATTCCTCGACTATTTCCGCAAACAACACATTATTTGTTGTAAACAACGAAGCAAATGGAACGGTAAAAAAATTAGTTAATGGAGCTTGGGTACAAGTCGGAAATTCAGGTTTTGCTAATGGACTACCGGCTTTTGTTGACATGGTCTCCACAACAGACGGTAAAATATATGTCAGTTTCAACACTGCAGGTTATCTTCATGTATATGTGAACGATCAAAATGCCACTGCAACAGATGCCTGGCAGCCAGCTGGCGGTGTTGCAGACCTTGCCTCGTCACCTACCAACGATGAATATTATTCTTCACTTGCAACAGACAGCAACAACAATGTTTACGTAGCTTATGCTTCTGGCACTGCCGGTGGCAATAAATTGAATGTAAAGAAGTTCAATGGTACTGCCTGGTCTCAGGTAGGTCCGCTTAACTTTTCTCCAGGAAGAACAAAATATGCAAGTATAGCAATTGGCACAAACAATAAATTATATGTAGCCGTAAGTAACTGGGAAAATGCAGACACGCTTAGAAATTATGTGATGGGCTATGATGAGACGACTAACACTTGGAGTCAGGTAGGAACAGGTTATGCATCTCAGGGACAAGGCTTATTTAATTCACTGGCTGTGACAAGCAATGGTGATCTGTACCTGGCTTATGTAGATTCTGTTTTGCTGAAATTATGTGTAAAAAAACTTAATCTGGCCGTTGTGGCGCCAACCACTCTAGAAGTAAGCACACAGAACAATGCTCCTGCTACAATCAATGTTGATAAAGGAACATTACAATTAAATTCTGTTGTGAATCCGTCGAATGCAAGTCAAGATGTAGTTTGGAGTGTTGAGGAAGGAAGTACATTTGCAACTGTTAGCCAAACTGGTTTGGTTACAGCAATTGCTTCTAACGCTATCGTAAAGATCAAGGCAACATCTGCGCTTAATTTTGCAGTTTTTGATGAGATTGATGTTACCATTACCAATCAGAATAGTCCCGTGGCGGCGGCTTCTGTAAAAGTTTCAACCTTAGATGACGTTCCTAAGGAGATTTACTCTATCGGAGGAACATTGCAGTTAATCTCAAAGACCTTACCTGTTGAAGCAGACCAGTATGTCAACTGGAGCGTTACACAAGGTGCTAATATTGCAAGTGTAGATGCAACTGGAAAAGTTACTGGCTTAGGCGAAGGGTTTGCTGTCATTCGCGCTACTGATACAAAGAGTGCATTATATGATGAGATCCGTGTAGATGTTTTCAAAAATGGATGCAGACAAGCGGTTAATACTAATTTCTTTGGTACAGGATTGACCATTACAAAAAACGTCCGTAAAGGCGCGGATGACTTCATTGTTCCGGCAGGAAGCAAATTTGAAGTGACAAAAATTAGACTCAACGTTATATCCTCAGATACCTCAGCCCTAGGCTCTTTTGATTTCAAATTTCTAGACACCAAAAACAATGGCCAGCCAGGGAAAGAAATAGCATCTGTCTTAAATGTCGTGCCTACAAGTCAAAAATACCTTAAAGAGTACATTGCTGGTCTCGCTCATTACGAGGTCGAATTCTACCTTTCTCAACCAGTATCTTTTAATGAAGGTACTTATTGGTTAAGCCCTTCGGCTACAGGACAAGATGGTTCTTCAGTATTTTGGGATGCTACGGTAAGTGAAGAGTTAGGATCTGATTTTTACCAGGATAGGTTAGATGGCAATGGATGGATTGTTGCGAATGATGGCGGATTCAATGGCGCCTTCGCGATTGTTGGAAATTGTATGCCGATGCCGTTGACAGTAGGTGCTGTCCAAGGGCAGAACACTCAGATTTTGATTGGTCAAACAGTTCAGTTGGAGGCAAAATTAAATGGAAACATTACTACAAATGTAAATTGGTCAGTTGTAGAAGGAAATAACTTTATATCAGTGAACTCCAACGGATTAGTAACAGGACTTGCTTCCGGTATTGCTAAGGTCAGAGTAACTAATCCTGTTGATGGCAGCTATGCAACTTCTATGATTTATGTGACTGATCCTAATGCGTGTGGTAAGGAAGTACCATCCAATAATAAAGAAGAAGGCTGGATTGGAGTCGCTGCTGTAGATATAGATGTGCCTGTCGGAACTAAGTTTACTATTAAGTCAGTGCTTCCAACTACAGTAAATTTTGCCACTTCTTTCAGTTTCAAATTCTACAAGGATGACAATGGACAACCCGGAGAAGAACTTTTAGCAGTAGGCAGTTCAATTGTAGATGATACCACGGGTACACAATGGCTACCATTACCGTACTGGGCTCATAAATATGAAGTCAAATTGAATCAGGAAGTTGTCCTGGAAGCTGGTAAATACTGGATGTCTATGGAATCCGATGCAATTGGCTGGGAAGCATCTACGTCAGGCGTAATCGGTGAACCAATGATGTTGTTTGAGGATGGCGCTTGGAATTCGTCACCAACAGGAAGTGATTTTGTCTACGAATTGAAAGGTACTTGTACAGCTTCTGATCTTGCCACAAGTGAGATCACTGGAAAAGACTTCAAATTCTATCCAAATCCTGTGAAAGATGTATTAAACTTCGATTCTACTAAAAAAGTTGAAAGTATAGAGATCTTTGGTATGTCTGGACAAAAGGTGAAGCAATTGAAACCTAATATGTCAAACGGACAAGTTTCTACTGATAAACTTCCGACAGGAGTTTACATTTTCAAAGCTTCTTTGGAAGATGGAACAACCAAATCTTTCCGAGTGATCAAAAAATAATCATATCAATTTCAAGTAAAAATGAAGATAGGAAAGCTGTCTAAGTAAAATTAGGCAGCTTTTTCTTTCAAAAATTCACACTTACGAAATACATAATATTTTAGCATTAAAAATAAAAATATCATAAACATTCAATGATATTTAGACGAATATTACAATTACATAATAAACAACTATGAGAAGAATTTTATTAACTAGCTTAATAGCGCTTGGAGCATTAGCATCAGCCCAGGTTACAGGATCAAAAACGATCGGCACCGATTACACTACCCTATCCGATGCCTTTGCTGATCTTAATACAAAAGGTGTAGGATCTGGAGGCGTAACATTGAACATACCAGCAGGTTATTTAGAAACAGCACCGGCAGGTGGATTTCAATTGGGAAGCACTGTATTAAACGCCACTCTATCGTCAGCAAATCCTTTGGTCATTCAAAAAAATGGTTCAGGAGCTAATCCTTTGTTTACAGGAAATACGGGAACGTCGACCACTGTGGATGCAATCTTTAAATTTTCCGGCGTAGATCATATGACCATTGATGGAATTGACTTAAAAGAAAATACAGCCAATACAACAGCAGTCACTCTCAATGAGCGGGGTTTTGCTTTTTACAATCTGACTGGCACAGATGGATGTAATTACAACACCATCAAAAACAGCAAAGTAACATTCCTAAGAAACTTCAACAACACAGCGATCGGAATCTATTTTGCACATCAAAGTGCAACAGGCACGGCAGTGAACCCTGCAACTTTGGAAGGCACACATAGTTACAACAAAATCTACAGCAATACGATTGAAAAATCATTGGGCTCCGCTATTATGTTTGCTGGTTATACTTTTGCGCCAGCTCCTTACACGCTTTTTGATCAGGGAAATGATATTGGAGGATCTTCCGCAGCAACAGGAAATACATTGTCGGATATTGGCGGCGTTGCAGGTGGTGCCTATGTCAATAACAATTACGGCTTCAATCATACAGCTCAAAATAACCTGAATGTCTCCCACAACACCATCAACTTTTCACTGAACGGAAAAGGAACTGTGGGAATATTTGTTTCGGGAACAAACGCTACATTTACGACAAACAACAATGTAATTAATGCATTTGGAAATGCTGATAATAATGTTGGTACCCAGCATTATGGAATATATGCGAATTCATCAGGAATGAACTTGACTGCAAACAGTAATATCATAAAAGTTAGAACAGGAAGTTTCAATGGAGGAAGTGCCGCCTATGGACTTTATGTTCAGAATGCAAGTGGAACTCTTACTGCTAATGGTAATGACATTTCTATCTATGGTGTCGATACCGTTCAAGGATTGTATGCTTCTACCACGGGAACATTTTCCAACATCACCAATAATATTGTCAGAAATCTATCAACATCAGGCTCGTTTTCCAATGCGAGTGCTATCTATCTGAGCGGGACAGCTCTTAGCACCAATATTTCTAATAATAAGATCAGCGATATTGTTTCAAATGGAAATGGAGGAAATGCCTATGGACTTTATGTTGGTGGTTCTACAGCCAATACTACAACCAACATATTCAATAATCTGATCTCTGATGTGAAAACACCTACCGCAAATGGGACAAGTGTAAGTTTGGCAGGGATCAACCTTGCTGCAACTGGAGCAACTTCCAAATTGAACGTCTATTACAATACTGTGAATTTAAATGCTGTATCGAATGGTACGAATTTCAGCTCAACAGGAATACTGCACGCTTATAACGTCAATGCGACCAATGGCGCACTAAGCCTTAGAAACAACATTATTGTAAACACTTCTACTCCCAATGGCACGGGCACAACAAGTGCATTCAGGAGAACATCCGCAGTCAATTTGGAGAATTATGCTTTGACATCGGATAACAACGATTTTGCAGTTGGCGTCAATGGTTTTGTTTATTTCAATGGAACTACAAAGTACAACCTGGAAGATTTCAAAACTTTAGTATCAACTCGCGAAGCAAACTCTATCAGTCTAGTACCACAGTTTTTATCAGTTTCCGGAACCGACGCGGATTTCCTTAAGATCAATGGAAGCGCACCAGCGAACGAACTTCTGGATAATAAAGGCACTAACATCGAAAATTTTACGACCGACTTTGCCGGCACAACAAGAAATGCCGCAACACCGGATCTTGGCGCTTATGAATTTACTTACGCTGCACCGACAGTTGCGCCAGATTGCACGACCATCACAGTTCCTTCCAATTCATCAATAAGTGTAGCTCCTAATCCAGTAACAATCAACTGGCCTGCCGCCAACAATGCAACAAATTACAAAGTATATTTGGGTAACACTGCAGGAGGTTCCGAACTTGTCAATGGAACTATTGTCACAGGCTTATCTTATGTTGCGAATCTGGATAGGAATAAAACATACTATCTAAGAGTAATACCCACAAACAATATCGGAGATGCAACTGGATGTCAGGAAATCACTTTCTCAACCAACGATTTTGCATTCTGTACGCCATTATTTCCGACCGTTGAGCCTATCACCAACATTACTTTTGGAGGAATCAACAATTCCAGTAGTGCCGTTTTGAATGGAACATCTGCCTATGAAAATTTCACCAATATTACCGGACAAGTAAAAGCAGGAACTACGTCAGAATTGACTGTTTCAGGAAAAAGTGATTCCAATGACGGAAAGAAATCTTTCTTTGTCGTCTTCGTTGATTGGAATCAGAATGGAAGCCTGAATGATGCTGGAGAAGTTTATTTTGGAGATGGATCTCTATTCATAGACAATTCGACTGGTGAGGATGGTAAGACAGCTTTAGGAAACATCGCTATCCCTTCTGATGCGAAATTGGGACAAACGAGAATGCGTATCAAAAAAGAATGGTCATATTCCGCTCCACTGGCAACAAGCAATTTTACAAATCCTTGTGACATAGCCAGAAACTTCGGCCAGGCAGAAGATTATACTTTAAATGTATTGGCAGATGCAACTTTGGCGACAACAGAAATTGGCAAATCAAAAGTCTTTGTGTATCCAAATCCTGTAACTGATATCCTGAATATCTCGGATGTGAAAGGTGCAAAATCTATTTCAGTTTTTGATACTGCAGGAAGACAAATTAAATCTATTGCTGCTTCTTCTGCAATTGACCTCTCGAACTTAAATTCCGGATTGTACGTTATCAAACTTCAAATGGAAAACGGAAGTGAAAAATCGTTTAAAGTGATTAAAAAATAATTCATTCATTTTTATTTGTGTTAAAGTCCATTCCCTGTTGAATGGGCTTTTATTTTTATTAATATTAATAATAAATAATTAGATATTATTTGATTTTAGTCAAAAATAATTGCAGTAGTTAAGACACTTCAAATCTCTTATCAAATTATATTTTTAAACCTTGCAACTTTATGATGCAAGGTTTAAAAAATACGGTTCACTACTTCGTCCCTATCTATTTAAAATATTCTTTAAATTAAATTATGTAAGATCAATTACTAATCAACTACTTTAAAGAAACCTGTCGCAACTTTGATAAAAGCCTGAAGTTTTTTTGGAACAGCAAGCTCGTCGGCCTTCGAAAGATTTAGAACCTCATTGGTCTTGTCCCCTTTTGCTACAAGTTCAACCCAATCAGGATTAATAATCAATCCGTGTCCAACGGCAACCAGAGATAGTCCCATATTGATCGCCTTTACCGCATCGTCACCTTGTTTGATACCGCCTGCTGAGATTACAGGAATTCTGTTGTCAACGTGATCAAGTATCAAACTTAGTATCGTTGAATCACCACTTTCTTCACCCACCGGTTTCTGATGTAGCAGATCCGCTAGAGATACGTGGAGATAGTCAATGCCAGAACTGACCAGCTTATCGATCAATGGGAATATATCTCTTACCCTATAACTTTCCGGCTCTTCCGGTGATATCCTGAAGCCAATAAGGAACGGACGGTCAGCATATTTTGCAATGATTTCCTTTACCTCTTTTATAACTTCCAATGCAAAGTTCATTCTTTTTTCAGTTGTTCCGCCCCAATGGTCTGTCCGCTGATTGTAATAGGGTGAAAAGAAATTCTGCAAAAGGAATCCGTGAGCGCCGTGTAATTCTATTCCGTCGAAGCCAGCCTTGATAGCTCTGTGCGTCGTCTCACCAAAGGCCTTTATCATTTCCAGAATTTCATCATTTGTCAATTCCCGTGATTCCACCCCGCCAGCATACAATGCAGATGGTGCCAAGGCGACAGTACTTGCGCTGACAGAAGTACCATCTGGGATCAAATCCAGCACTGCCTTGTTACCTGCGTGATAGATTTGAAGTATGGCGGGTGCGCCATCCTTTTTCGCAGCAATCGCGAGCTTTTTGAGACCTGGTAAAAAGGAATCATCGTAAGCTGCATATTCATTGGTAAAACCAATTCCATTTGCCATTACTCTTGTACAGCCAGTGATGACCAAACCGACATTTCCGCTACGCGCCTCGTAGTGCCTGATCTCTTCTTCTGCGACGGAATAATCATCATTGCTGGACCAAGTTGTCATAGGTGACATTGCAATTCGGTTTTTGACTTTGATTCCTTTCTTAAAAGAAAAAGGTTCGAATAGTTGTTGTGTTTCTGTATTCATTATAATTTAATTTAAACTCTTATTACTAATTGATATTTAACTTGATTAAGACAAAAGCGCAGCTCACCCCAGTTGCCTGCAGGTAAAGAATTTCACGAAAAAAAAATTAATTTAGACCGCTATATTTAAAGGCATTTGGCGACACACCTACCTCTTTTTTGAAAAGCCTTGCGAAATAATTGGAATTTTCAAATCCTAAAGAAAATGCAATTTCAGAAATATTCATTTTTCCTTCAATCAATAGATTTTTTGCTTCTTTTATGAGGTACATATGGATTAGCTCGATTGCTGTTTTACCCGTTTCCTGTTTGAGAAGGTCACTTAGATACCGGGAAGAAAGATTAAGTTTCTCTGCCATATAGGAAACCGTTGGAAGACCTGCCTGCCTGACTTACTATTCTTTCATTGTAGTATCTATCAAGCTCCTGCTGAAATCTTCCGGCATAAGCACCAGTCGCTTCAATGCGATTGATAAACTGTCTTTTATAAAATCGCTGAGAATACGTCAATAAAGTTCCAAGATGCGCCAGAAGAATTTGTTTGGTGTAATCATCTGTGTTATTGTAGGATTCTTTGTGCATAGTCCGCGCAAGATTCCAGATGATATCTTCCTCACTAGGCGTAAGATACAGAGCTTCCTTGGTTTCATAATCAAAATAACCATAGTTCTTCAATTCACTGAACAGAAAGGTGCCGGAAACAAAATCTTCTTTGACCGCTATCAAAAAGCAGCCATCCTCCGCCTTTACATTTTTAAAGGTAACCGTTTGATTAGGCCGAAAAAAAGTCATCTTCCCTCTTTGATGGTCAAATTCTTTTTTCCCGTAAGTAATATCTCCTGAAATAAATGTCTGAAAAGAAATAATATAAAAATCGGCACTGAAAATAATATCCTCAATTCCACCATCACTTTTGTGACCAAAGGTTACGCTGAACAAAGGATGTTCCGGGCTTTCCACTCCGATATCCTTGTTGAAAGTGCTTATGTCTTTATAATGTTTCATAATCTGCAAATTGTTCCATCTTGTTTACAGTGCAAAGTTCGAATTTTAAATAATAGTTTGTTGATACAGAAGTAGTAAGTTTTAGCACAATTTTACGGAGACTACTATCACAGATCGATTGTCTGAGAAAAATTGTTAGACCAAATAAATAGCGCCACTTTTATCAAAGTGACGCTATTAAAAAAAAAGTAATATTTAGCAACAAACAATGAACTATTGAATGCTCATTCCGCCGTCTATGACCTGCTCTGTCCCTGTGAGAAATGATGATTCATCAGAGGCTAAAAATACCACCAGATTACTAACTTCATTTGCATCTGCCATTCTGCCCAGAGGCGTAACATCTGCTGCTCCGCTTCCGTCTTCGCCAGTGGCTTCCACCATCATTGGAGTTTTGATATATCCTGGATGCACTGAATTGGCTCTGATATTTTCTTTACCATATTCTACTGCGGCTGCCTTTGTAAGACCTCTGACAGCAAATTTACTGCCCGTGTAGGCCAGGCTTGGATATCCCGGGATTGCTACTATTCCGGCAACTGACGAAATATTTACAATTGAACCTACACCAGCCTTCTGCATCGACGGTATCGTATATTTCATTCCATAGAAGACAGCATTTTGATTGATTTCAATTACCTTCAGGTATTCTTCTTCCGTGATTTCGGTTACCGTTTTTATTGGCCCTAAAATCCCTGCATTATTGACTAGAACATTGATCGGTCCAAACTTCTCTTCACCTTTCGCCACAACATCTTTCCATTGCTCTGCATCCGAAACATCGTGCTTTACGAACAGAGCATTTTCACCTAACTCATCAGCAATCTTTTTTCCTTTTTCTTCATTGAGATCAGTAAGTATCACTTTAGCTCCTTCTTCAATAAATTTTCTTGCGTGCGACTCTCCCATTCCTTGGGATGCACCGGTAATAATTGCTATTTTTCCTTTTAATCGTTCCATATGAATTCTATATTTTGTTATGATATAAAATTACAAATTAATGATCTACAAACAGTTATCTACAACTGGACAATGTTTATCATTTTATGGAACCATCAAAACATTGTGTTTACGAAATGAAGTGGGTGTATTACCAGTCTGCTTTTTAAAATACCGGCTGAAGGATTGAATATTGTTGAATTGCAGATCATCAGCGATCTGACCTATTGACGCATTAGGATCTGACAGACGCATTTTGCATTCAGACAGGAGTGCCGCATTGATGATTTCAGCAGGAGTTTGATAAAACTGACTTTTTATAATTTTATGCAGATAATTAGTTGTGATGTTCAGTTCTTGGGCGTAAAATTCAATATTTCTAAAGGTTAAGTAGTGCTTTGAAACCAGTTTTTTGAAACTGTAACCGATCTCTTCCTCACGAGGTTGATGATTGGTGTTTCTGTTTTCGATGTATCTGTTTACCAAAAAATCACTTTCGTTGATCAATGCCAGAAGCATACTTTTAGCTGAGTAGATCCATCTCTCATTGTCTGCTTCCGAAGCAATTAAAAAATCCAGTGTGCGTGCAAACAATGTATTCATTTTCGAGTGATCTTCCTTAGAAATTACAACCTGTGAACCGAACTTATTTTTCAGAAAGGAATTGGGCGCGATGGAGAAGAAACTTTCGAAAAGATAATCCGTAAACTTTTTCGTAAATAGTACAAACATTCCCTTTGTACCAGCTTCTATCTTAGTTACCTTTACATTTTGATCAGGACGGTAGATCAATAATGAACGCTCATCTATCAGAAATTTCTGGTAATCCACTTCAATTGTGATGCTACCGGAATTGATGATCCCATAGGCAAAATAATGCGGTTTCATTTCAAAAGGTTCGAAGATCTCCGGTACATCTGTAAGATACAGGAACTCATCTGAAATACTCCAGTCGAGCTTTCTGTAGTTGATGATGTTTCTGATTGTATATGGTTTGATCTGATCCTTTTTTTTCATTCATTTAAGTTATCGAATTTGTCGTAATGAAACTGCATTTTTCAAAAAAAAGCAATATGAACATTTAAAGAATATTGGAGTTGTTGTGTAGTATCATTAAATCCATTCTATTTCAACGGAGCAGTACTGTCATTGCTTACAAACATCTCATTCGAACGGTCGGCGATTATTTTAAGAAAGCGGTCATAATGTTTGAGCACATCACTGATCAATTCATTCTTAGTAAAATACTGAACATCGTAGCCTTCACGAGAGTCCCCGAAATAGGTCTGCGGATAGTAGGTAACATTACTTTCCAGATTAGGTAGATTTTTGTCATCGACCATATATTCCGAAACGATTCTCTTCACACACTTCACGCCATAGATGAAATCATTGACAATGTCATGGCGTATTTCAAGATATACCCTTTTCGAATCCTCGATATAATGGACCTCAGCAATTATCCCATTGGCTTCCAACTCATCCCTCAGATCATTGAATGCAGCAAACGCCTCCTCCTCGATAAATTTTTTCACCGATTCCTCTGTCTTGAATGAGACAATGGTCTTAAGACGCTGCCTCCAAAATTCACCTGACCATGGAACGGTCGAGACAGAAAGTCCCTTTTCATAATAATCATGGTCGATAACCAGTGCCTTCATCAGGGATATCACAAATAATACCATAATGATGGCAAAAGGCAACGCCGTAATGAGTGTCATTGTCTGTAAAGCCTGTAATCCTCCGGCATTTAGCAACATCAACGCCAGTGCCGCAAGGAGAACTCCCCAAAAGACCATTTGCACCTTGGGTGAACGTGAGGAATTTTTGGTCGAGATGCTATCCATTACCAGGATCCCGGAATCTGCCGACGTGACGAAGAAGATCATAATGATACAAACCACTGCAACGCTAAGGATATCAGAAAATGGAAGATATTCCAGGAATCGGAACATAAGCGCATCCGGATCTGAGACCAAGTTGCCCAATGCACCGTTTGCAACATTGAGATCAATCCAGATCGCACTGTTGCCTAGAACAGACATCCATAAGAAGTTGAACAAGGTTGGGATGATCAATACGGCGGCAATGAACTCCCTGATGGTCCGACCCTTGGAGATTTTCGCAATGAAAAGACCTACAAAAGGCGACCAAGATATCCACCATGCCCAATACAGAATTGTCCAGTTGTAGAACCATGGTAAGGTCTTTTCTTCATAAACGTGCGTATTGAATGTAAGGTCGAAGAAATTATTGATATAATTTCCCAGACCATACGTGAAGCTCCCTATAAGATAGACCGTAGGCCCTAATATCAATATAATTGCAAGTAGTACCACGACCGCAACGACATTGATGTTACTCAATATCCTAACTCCCTTGTCAACTCCTGACGTCGCAGAAAAGACGGCAACGGATACCAGAACCGCCACGATGATGAATTGGTAGATCGCCCCTGTATCAGGCAGGATGTTCAAGGTCTCCAGACCTGAGTTGATCTGCACTACGCCGAACCCAAGCGTCGTGGTAATGCCAAAAAAAGTACTGCACAATGCGAAGACATCTATCACATCTCCCCATTTGCCGTTGATTCTTTCCTTCAACAATGGATACAGACAACTACGGAGCGAAAGTGGGAGGCGGTACCTGTACGTGAAGTATGCCAGGCATAGTCCTACAAGACCATAAATAGCCCATGCATGGATGCCCCAATGGAAAAAAGTATAAAGCTGAGCATTTTTAGCCCTACTGATGATGTGACTTTCTGAGAAGGCATCCGTCGAATAGTGCTGCATCGGCTCCGCAACACTGAAATACATCAGTCCGATTCCCATACCTGCGGCAAAAAGCATTGAGATCCACGAGAAAAAAGAATATTCCGGCGTGCTTTCATTCGGCCCTAACTTGATCTTCCCATATTTACTGAACAAGAGGAAGACCAGAAATACCACGAAGATTGTGACACACCAGACATAGATCCAGTTCAGGTCGACAAATATGAAGTTCTTTATATCTGTCAGTATCGAATTGACCATTGTTGGAAAAATGACTGACAGGAGACAGATCCCAATTATAAAAATAAGACTAGGTACTGTCACACCATAGTCAAATGTGAGTTTGGGTTTGGAGAAATGTTTGGGTAGGTCCATGGCGGTTAAAGGTAATGATATATTTCTGATGTGCTTCTTATGGCTTGGGCATCGGTCCGATATTGTGATTTTTTTCGTGATGATTGCAAAAAATAGACCTAAGAGGTTATGAATCATCATTGGTCATCGAAATGAAATTGCCATCAGTCCATCATATGAACTATCAGACCATGCGATTCGTTCTTTGGAACTTCAAATGCAAAATTAAATCAGATCCGTCTTGGGATGATCATTTTTATTATAAAGACACTTATCTCCTAAAATCTAAAGACATTGATCTTCATACCCAGACCCTTCTCATCGAATTGTGAGCTATCCAAAGAGATGTTGTTCTTTATCATCTCTTCCAAAGTGACAGCCAAGCACAGAGCATCCAAAATATCATCTTTTGCTACATTCATTCGCGAAAATTTTTGAATAGTTTTTCTATAAATATCACCAATATTTTGAGAAAACTCAAGTAGGATAGACAACCGTTCTTTTTGTCCTTCTTCGGTCTTCTTGTTAAATTCCATTGAAATGCCTTGATTAAGGTGATGGAATGCCAACTCCGGATGTGATTCCTTAAATCTAGTTCTTAGTTTTTCATTTTGAAGCAGTAGATGATCCAGCTCTCTGATTTTGGAACAGATGAACCAGCTCTGCTTAGATAATCCTTTTTGGAGTATCTCACGATTGAGCTGGTTCGCCATTTCGTAGTTATCTGCGTAGAGAGCCTGCCGGCACGGAATAGGAAAAATACTTGATTTTCTCTGCGGCGATAATTCCCTTCGAGCATCTCTATCACAAGTTCTTTCTACCTTTTCACTAGGCAATCCAATTGGCATATCGATCAAGAAAATAGTTTGATCGTCGTAAAATGAAACAAGCTCGCTAAGTGTTTTAAAAAGTTGTCCACAGCTGTCACTTGTTGAAACAGCCATCCATCCAAATTTGCAACCGTCTATTCCTATTAATTTATTCATTCAGATCCGAGATTATATTGAGATAATCTAATAAATATAAAACTTTTAAGGTCATTTTCTTTAGAACTTTTTGCAATTTCAATTTGATAATTTCGCTTTTGTATTTTCCTGTGCCATTCTTATCACTCTACCATTTCATTTCTTTCTCTCCAACAGTGAAATTTACCAGAACAGTTTGTTCACTTAATAGACATCTAGACATAAAAAATTATTTGTCGGAATAATAAAAGATATAAATCTATCATACAACAATGAACTCGAAATCAAATATAATATACTCAAAAAAGATTTATCAGAAAGTATAACACCTCTTAAAAGAGCAAGCGAAAATAAGTCTTGCCAAGTTCACAAACAGCCAAATGGCGCCATTTTTTTAAGTATACTTTAATAAATTTTTAGTTCCTGAATACCAATATATATATCCATATTTACTTAATAAAAGCTGCAATATACATTCTAATTTTAAAGTCTTGATTTTTTTGATACAAGAATATAATAATTGTATCCTAACAGAGTTAGCAACTCCATAATAGTGAGTATAATATTTTAAACATACCAACTTCAGAAGAATTGACTCAACTATATTCTGTTGCTCCAGCTGAGATCAAGGAAATGAAGCAGGTTCTGGAAGCCTACTCCCAGCAACAGTTTTCACAAGATAAAAAACGACAACAGCATCCTAAAAACTGAACTTCTGAATGAAAGGCAAAAGCAGCTGCTGGAAAAAATGTCAGAGGGATTCTACAACAAAGAGATAGCAGAGAAGCTTTTTATTTCTGAAAACACTGTCAAATACCACATTAAAAACATCTACTTGATTCTTGATTTAAAAGACAGAAAAGATCTTCTGACCAAAATAAATAGAAAAAATGATTCTAATTAATTAAAACGCTTTGCTCATTTTGTAGCGATAGAGTCAAAGCTTTTTTTCGTTTTTGTGATTTACTAAAAAGTATTCATAGATAAGCCCTGATGCTTGTCAGGGCTTCTATTGTTAATGAAGAATTTTCAGATTAACAAATACAGAAATTCCTCCAAATTCAAACATTTTTAATGTATTTTGGTCGAAAATTCATTGATGGGTAACCGGGATTTCGGCATGGCTGCCAGAAAATCATTGGTTTCATCACGATACCCCAATGATAATATAATCGAAGCGTGAAGACCTTGTTCTGATAAACCTAAAACCTCATCAAACAGGTTGGGGTCAAATCCTTCCATAGGCGTTGCGTCCACTTTTAACTCTGCAGCAGCGATGAGGGCTGTACCTAGAGCGATATAAGCTTGCTTATCCGACCAAATCACATTTTGCTCGGGTGTCTGGATAGAGAAATAGTCGATTAGCATATCCTTCAGCTCGTTCAATGCTCCGTTTTCCAAATTTCGCTGCTGTTCCGTCATCTCAACATAATTCCTGATGTAGTCATTGGTTATTTCATTGAATCCAGCAAAGACCAACAAATGAGAAGATGCAAGAATTTGTGCATTGAAAGACCCTTCTCCCAACCTTTTTCTTACTTCGTGGTTGGTGATGACAAATAGTCGATAGGGCTGTATTCCACAGGACGAGGCGGTAAGATTGATGGCTTCAATAATTTGGTTGACCTTGTCTTCGCTAACCTGCTCGTCTGAGTATTTCTTGACAGCATAACGCCATTTCAGATTTTTGATTAATTCCATTTTTTTTATTTATAAATTGAAAGGACAAAGTTATCTGTTCAATGTGTATATTTGTAACTTAGTGACAAAAAGTTATAGTGACAAATGGGTAACCAAGTGAATAGTATGAAACAAGAATTTAATCTGGTAAAGGATTGCAGTCAAAAGATACTGGCGATCAGTGATACAATGGAAATTTTAAACGGGAGATGGAAAATGTCCATCATAGCCTGTCTGTGCTATAAGCCTATGAGGTATTCAGAATTGCTGAAAGAGGTAAAAGGCATTTCCGGCAAGATGCTCAGCCGTGAGTTGAAAGATCTAGAGATTAATGAATTGATTAATCGTCAAGTACTGAACACCGCACCTGTCGCCGTGGAATATCAAATAACTGAGTACGGTGAATCACTTAAACAGCTGACGAACACCATAGCAGATTGGGGCTTTATCCATAGAGAACGCATCATTTCAGGAATGAAGAGGAAGATGGATAATAAATTATAAAATTATCAATATATACTAAAAAAATTTAAATGATCTTACTTAGATCCTGGTTTCATAAATGGTCAACGATTGTAGATTGATTATCAACACGTCATCTAACTTAATTACAATTTAAGAAATTCCTTGCATAATATATTATCCAGCCATACTTGCCGAAGTTTCATCTAATAGCCCAAAATGTATCAAAGCTTTTTGGATTCCGTGATCATCAACATCTTCAGTAATATAATCAGCGATCTCTTTGACACTATCTCCGGCATTCCCCATGGCAACACCTATTTTTACAGACTTAAGCATAGAAATATCATTTCCACCGTCACCAAAAGCCATCGTTTCAGAAATATCAATATCAAAATGTTTACAAAAATATTCGACACCTCCTTGTTTGCTTACTCCTCCCGGATTGACATCAGCAAATAACGGTGTCCATCTTGAAGACAAAGAATTTGGCATGATTTCTTGTATAAAGGATTTATCATTTTCAGGCTCGATAAAAACATTGACCTGCAGAACGTTATCAATATCAAAATTCTCTTTATCAAACAATGGCGGTACAGGAATATCAACGTGACGATATAATTCAAGGACTTTTGGACTCTCATGACTAATTCTAACTTTATCTTCATACATCAATGAAAAACTCACATCAGATCTATCCGAGTAATTGATTAGATTTTTTATATCATCAGGGTTGATCACCTCTCTGAACATAACTTGACCATCGACTGTAGTACAGTGACCACCATTAAATGTAAGGAAACCATCAAACTCAATATGTTTAATATGATTAAGATCATTGACCGAACGACCGGTGGCAACGATAACCTTGATTCCCTTCTCACGAAGATTCTTTATCGCAATCCTGGTCGACTCGGGAATTGATTTGGTTTTGAAGCTGAATAGTGTTCCGTCCACATCAAAAAAGACAGCTTTAATTGTAGGATTTTGCAAAGAAGTCATATAAAGTAATTATTAAATCATTTTCATAAAAATACACATATTACTCTGCAAGATTGCCCTCTATACGTACATTTAACTCTATTTTAATATTTGATACCTGCGAAATTTCAAATCTTGATCTTCCTTAAAACCGAATCATTTAAAATCAAGTTTCTAAATTTTAAGTTTTTTAATTAAATTAATGGCTCTTTCCCATTTTGTAAAGATCTCGATTGGTCTGGGATATTCCGAATTATCGAATTCCCAAGGAATCAATACTTCAATATCATTGCTATCTTTCAACTCAGGAATCCATTCTCTTATAAAATCCTGCGCTTTATATTTATTCGATTGATGGATGGGGTTTGTATAGTAAATTTCAAAAGCCTGCATATGCCAGTTCATCCAGTTTGAACTCACGTCGTAGTCTATCAGTTTGCTTTCAAAATACGCAGCTCCCCACGTCCAGTCAATATTCAGATCGTGCACGAAGTAGCTGGCGCAATTGACTCGGCCGCGATTGCTCATATATCCTGTTTTGTTTAACTGCCTCATATGTGCATCTACAAAAGGAATTCCTGTTTTCCCCTCACACCACTTCTCGAAATTTCCCTGATCATTGTCAAAAGAAATTTCTTTATTTCTATATCCTTTCGTCTTGAAGATCTTATCACCGAATTTCATTCCTTTGAAGGTAAAATAGTCACGCCATACCAGCTCAAAGACAAGCCACCAAGTGCTTTGGTTCTTTTTTATTTTGTTTTCGTATTTTTTGACCGTGTCAAAAATTTCCCTCGGAGAAATGCATCCCAAAGCTAAGTATGGTGATAATTTTGAACTGTAATCCAATCCCTGCGACTGGTTTCTCGTCCATCGGTACCCTGTTAGAAGTTCGGATTTAAAAGTATAATATTGAAGCCTTTCCGATGCTTTGGTTTCTCCGCCTTCTAAAAGAGGTTGTGCATTATCATATTCTTTTTTTGTAAAGCCAATTTTTTTATAGGAAGGGAATTTTGTACTCTTGACATTGTAAACGCCTTTTAATTTTTTCGGTGTCTTATACACTTCTCTAGGCTCGGACTCTTTTCCTGCGGGAATTCTGTAGGCTTTGCTTGACAAAGGAATCTTTGAAATTGAAAAAGGAATATCATCTTTGTGGTACAGCGTTTTTCCCCAATAAAAATGAAAATTTACGGAAGGTAAAATCTTTTCAATTTTCTGAATTAGATGGAGCTCTTCGCTTGCATATTCTTCCTCAGCATAAATATCCTTGATCCCATACTTCTCTACCAATTCGGGCAGAAATTGAGTAGCAGATTCTGAGCTTATCAATAAATGGGCACCCAGTTTTTCTAAATGCTTCTGCAAATCAATAACGGACTGTTCCAAAAATTTAAAACGGTTGATATCACATTTTTTAAATCCCAAATCAAGCTTATTGAAATTGCTTTTTTCAATTGCAAAGCAGAAAATAAGTTCATCACATTCCTCTATTCCTTTTGTCAAAGCTTCATTATCGTGAAGTCTTAAATCATTTTTAAACCAAACCAATCCAGTTTTCATAGCCGTTTTTTTTAATGCTTACAAATTCAAAGCCTTTTCATCTAAAAACAGTGTTTAAAATTAATCAATCTGAAAACCTTTCGATTCTATTGCAGACACCCTGAAAATTTTTTGTTTCTATCAGTTCATCACTCGGAGACTGACAGCCTATTGGTTCTACGGGTGATTTATAAAAAAAAGCCGCTTGCAGGCGGCTTTGTAGCTATAGTCATTATATAGTTTTTAAATACAATTCCTGCAGTTCGTCTGCAGAAAAAGCCTGTGCCTTTAGATTTTGAACTAAAACACCATTTTTCATAATTCCGATATTGGTTGCGATACTCACCGCATTGAAAATATCGTGAGTCGCCATCAAAATGCTTTTACCCATCTGCCCCAACTCTCTTATAATCTCTGTAAACTCGGCGGTCGCGATCGGATCCAGACCGCTTGTTGGTTCATCTAGCAAAAGGAGATCGGCATTTTTAGCTAGCGCAATGGCTATTCCCACCTTTTGTCTCATTCCCTTCGAGTAGCCACCCAGCATCTGGTTATGAGCATTGGTCTGAAGTCCTGTCCGGGATAGAAAATTGGATAATTCGGCCTTTGAATATTTGAAACCTGCTATCCTCGAAAAGAAATCCAAGTTCTCGATCCCGGTCAAATTGGGATAAAGCAATACTGTTTCAGGAATATAAGCAATGTCTTTTTTGATAAGTTCAGGAGATTGTTTTACCGAAACACCATTGATGAATGCATCTCCTGACGTTGGCTGTACCAGACCTAAGATGATATTGATCGTCGTACTTTTACCAGCGCCATTCTGACCCAACAACGCGTAGATCTCGCCACTCTTAACTTCAAGGTTCAAAGATTCAAGGGCTGTGAAATCATTATATTTTTTGTGAAGATTGATTGTTTTTAACATAGTTTTCTGTATTTGAACTGTGATAAGATTAGTAGTAAAAAAATAAGCGAAATGATCGGTAAGAACATTTTTAAAATATCAATTCGATCCGAAGTTTTAAAATCTTCTACCTTCAAAGCATTCCAGTCGATGGTTTGCGATGAGGCACCAGAAAATATAGGCGTGTAAAATGACAATCTTTTGTTTTCGTGGAATGCTCTCAGTCCTTCAGCAAATTCCAAATGGTTCTCCATTCCCGTTTTTGCTAGAGCACTTGTTGCTAGCTGCAATTGGATGTTCGGAAAAATGTAGCCTAGAAGAGAAGCTGCCTCATTACGCATTTTCATTTTTTGCCTGTAGTTTACTGATGATCTTGAAGATTCCAGATCACCCATATGTTGCATTGCATAATACCAGACCCAACTGGAACTGGCGGTCTCTTCTACCTTATAATTTTTGTATTGTGGATAGACTTTGTAAAATCGATCCATCGTCGGCTTTTTAGCCTCGTCCCATTTCGTATGATATCCTTCACGCTGTTGCATTACGGCATCCAAAGACTCATTGACCGGATAATTCTTTTGAATGATGATATTGCTGCTCATAGGCACAATAAAATTCATTCCGACCCAAACAACAAGAAGAATCAGGGCGTTCTCTCCAGAGGATCTTCTGAAACTAATGATCCATCGGCATAAGGCAAACCAAAACGAAAGATAAAGCCAGCCAAGTGCAGCAAAAGCCAAGAAGTTCGCATCAATTGGTATATTGACCCAAACCTTCGCGATGATCAGCAACAATACATAGACTGCGGTGATCGCCATAGATCTTATCAACATTTTTGCATCTATCAATTTTCCAAGATTCTTACTTTGTACGGACAAAAGTTTCCATCTGCCACTCTCCTCTTCCTCCGAGATCATATTAAAACAAAAAGCGATGATGATCAATGGAAAGAGAAAAACCAACACAAAACTGAAGTCGAAATTTCCAGCCGCAGCATTTGCAGGATTGTAGAAATCAGAATTGTAGCGTTGCTCTTCCAAATTTCTGATCGTGACGCCCTGTATGGATGGATTGATATCTCTCAAGCCAATATTCAAAGCTGACAATCTTGGTGTTTCGTTTACCAGATTGAATTTAATATAATACAGAATTAATCCAAGATCGTCACTGTGGTATTTCACGGTCTTGTCTATGCTCTGCTTTTGATAAGAAGCACTTTTCGCGATGATATCCTGGTTCTTATCAAGGAATTTTTTGCCAGTGTAGATGGCCATTAATCCAGCAAAAAACAAGAGTAAGAGTGAAAGTATATAAGCTTTGTTACGCCAAAACTGTTTTAATAAATAATTGTTCATTTAGATGAATTTTAGGTTTCTGGATCTTATCTCAATGGTACACGCACAGGCGATCAACCAAAATATAAGAATTCCAAAAGGTATTATCTGTTCTTTGATCGTTTCGCCAACCTTGGAAAATCTGTACTCGAAATCTGTGAATTCCTTCCAATGGTCACTGTCTACCACAGCAGCAGGTTGCCCAGATGTTGGTTTGATGTTGCTTATATTTTCAATTTGAAGGTCATTGAGATGTTGCGCCATTTTATAACGGTATTGCTCGGCTTGATCTTGAAAACGCTGATACGTTTCAAAATCTGTCCCGGCAGCCGTCATAGAATAATTTTTGACAGCTAGCAATGGATCAACAAAACCAAATAATTCCGAAAATCTCAATTGATTGATGTATTGTCCCTGCAGATCTTTTTGATGCCTTGTGTAGATCTGAGAACTCATCTTCTCTCCTTCTTTCATGATAAAACCGCTGTAATTAAATGGTAATTTGGCCGTCTCGTCCACATGATATCTTTTTAAAAGCGAGTCTTTTATTTTTTTAAAATGAGGATCATCCGGATTATGGCTATCACCAGATTTTATAATTTCTTCTTCCAATGTTGTCTCAAAAGCGATTCGCGATGGTGTCGGAAAAATATTTTGCGCTGCAAACTGCACTGTTTTCGGCAGGAATACAACCAACAACAACCAACAACCGATCGAACTTACCAAAGACAAGGATGAGGTTTTACTGAAGGATGAAATGATCACAGTAATAGTTGCAATGAAGAAATAATACATAGTATAACTAAGCAAGACCATGATTACCCTAATTAAGATATCCACCCACATAGAAGGCTCTGCTAGCACAGCAAATATGTAAGCCACAGGAATTAAAGGCATTAAAAAATAAAGAGAGGATTGCCAAAGTCCTAGGACTTTTCCCCACAATATGTCTCTCGCCGAAGCACCTTGGAGATTGAGAATTTTCAGAGTTGCACTCTCCTTCTCCTGAGAAACGAGTGCATAACCAAAGAAAATGATGATCAGTGGCACCAGGGTTTGAAGGATAAAAGCACTGTTAAATGAACCAAACCGAACAAGAATGCCTGAGCTTCCTGCTTCAGAGATATTGGCTGTATTTTGTTTATGCGCTTCCAAGAAGATGACATTTCCGAGAAAATCATCCAGTCCACTGTCAAAGATACTGAGCGGATGTGCTGACCTGAATACGAGATAACCGTAATGGGCCATCCGGTGTGGATGTTTATCCGGTCTGTGTTCCCAGTTTTCCCGTACTTCCTTCCTGTGGTGTTGTATTTGGGAAATCTGATCACGGTATTTTGTAAATGCCAAAATGATGCTCGTGGTGCAAAATAAAAAGACCGTTGCCAAGATAATGCGACTTGCCTTTCCCTTTAGAAGATCCTGCCGAGTTTTCCGGACAATTAGTTTTAATGTTGAATTAAACATTGTATTGAGAATTTATTTGAGATTAATGATGACCCTATAAAGCTTCTCGTCCATTTCAACTCTTTCCAAATCAATATCTGACAGATAGAATTACATAACTCTATACGTGACTATCAATCCCATACGATTGTACAATTGCGGGAAATAAAATGATTAAGATTTGAAGTTGCGCGGATGAAGCTTCATAGGTAAATGATCACAGAACGCGTGATATGTAACAAGGATTGCAGTAAGGTCTTTACCTAAACTGCTGGAGAGAAAGATTTTGGTGGTGCCCGTGAACTGAAAAAATCCAAAAGACAATCATACGACGTGGTCTTCTTTTTTGGAATCTCACTATTTGTCGCATCTTGTAAAGAAAAAGCAATGCTTAGGTTTTCTGGCATGATCACATTATGCATATGCATGTGAAGTGCGCATTGACAGTGGTCGCCTTGTGAAAACTTAGCATCCTGATCACTCTTGCCTTCCTTTTTAGTAGTCCTATGGCTTTCTGCGTGGTTTAAATGTTCTATGCAGGTGCTGATGCCACTGACATTGTAAAAGAACATCAGTACCAAGGAAAAAACCAATAAGCCTCGAAGGAGTTTTTGCATAGTTATGCGGCAAAAATACAATTTATTTTGGATCTACATTACTAATCTATTCCAAGGATGTAATATTTAGAATCTAGTGTTCTGATATATGTATCAATTAAATTCTCACTAATCAGTGTGAGGATTTATTTTTATTCTGCTCCCTTATCGGCAAAGATAGACTTTTAATATACGAAAAACCACATAGTTTTTTTGCTAAAAATGACAAATCTGCTAGTGTAAAAATTTAGGTTTTTAATCCTTTACAACTGTGAAATTCTCTCTAAATCTTCCACCAAATATTTCGATATTTCTTCGGTTGTGGGGTACAAGACCGTATTATAAATTCAAAAATATTGAAAAGAGTTTTGGTTAAATCATTTACCATTTAGAATTTTCTGCACTAAATCACTGTGAATTTGTTCTATCGAACTACTTTCATTTTGTAAAAGCCACCAATCAAGTAATAATAAAGCATTAATATATTCATCAACCAGAATTATATTAAAAGGGAATGATTGTCTTTCAAATGGAGACTAATTACAAAATTAGATAATCTTAAATGTGTTACCTATGTGTTACCCACTATAATAAAAAAAGCACTTACAGACTGTAAGTGCTTGATTTAAAGGGTGGTCCCACCTGGGCTCGAACCAGGGACAACCTGATTATGAGAGAGACCCTACCTAAAGAAATGGCGGTTTTATGCGGTTTACACGTGTTTTTTATGTTGTTTCTTTTGCTTTAATGTTACGTAACGTTACGTTCGATGTTACGCCAGTTTTTCTATACATATTCTCGGAAAGACCGAATACAAAGTTCATATCTACATTGTAGATCTCTCCTACTTTTTGGATTTGCTCCAGAGTGAAATGATAATTCCTATCCGGATTTTTTTCTGAGTTTCTGATTTTGCTAATGTTCTTTGGGTTCAAACCAATAGATTCAGCAAACTGATAGTTCGTGATTTTGTTGAGCGCTTTTTGATGGTCCGCTATCTTCAGTATGTTTTGGTCTGGATTCATAAAAACGTACATTGTACTTTTTTTTAGTTATATTTGTTAAAAATTCAGATGCTTATAAAATTTGATCTATCGAAAACAAAAGGTTTAATTGACAAAAAAATCAATCGTATTAATAGGATAATTTTAGCTGGGAAAACTATTTCAAAAAAGAATAGAAAAACAATTAATAGGATGATTGAAAATTCTCATCCAAAAAATTCTTTATAAATATCTTTTATTCTTTGAAAAAAATATTCCTGTACATCGTCAGGATTTTGATCTGTGGTAACTTTAAAATCTCCTACTGCAGATATGAAATCTTTGTAATCAGAATATTTTTTACCCAAATCATCAAGTGAGTTTCCATATGAATTTCTTAAAAATTGGTTTTGTGCTTCATTTAAATATTCGTCAATTTTTCTTTTATAATCTTCCATAACCTTATAAAATAAATTTGTTTGCAATAATTAAAATCATCATAATAAATGTTACAAGTAGCGATAGTAGCCACATCCCTGATATTATTAATAGTATTTTTACGATTCTTTCTAATTCTATATCGAAATCTTTTGAATAATATTTTTGGCCTAATACACCCAGTAAAAACGGCTCAGTACCTAAAGCGAGAAAGCCGAATATTATCGAAACAACGATCGAAATACACATGCAACCAAAAAGCATCGTGTTATTTCCAATACCAGACGTCTGCACATCAACAGCAAATAAAACTCCCAAGAAAGCCGAAAGACTTGTTGTAACTAACTTGATCCACCCTGTATAACTTTCCGTTATTTTGAATGTTCTATCAGTGTCATATCTTTTTTCATCAATCGATATTCCCTCCATAAATTAAAATGTTATATGATTAAAATTGAAACTGAACGCTTTCCATCGAACCGGGTCAAAGGTCAATTTGACTCTATCACGAGGTATTATTTTTTAGGAATTTTATTCTACAAAAAAACAATAGAAAACATTCCTGAAAAACATTCATCCAGTAACACTATTCCTCGAATGAGATTTCCTCCGGCCCCTCCAGAAATAATCTAGTTATTGTTTGGGTCTTGGCGGCGGCGGAGGTGGCGGATTTCTATGTGAAGGAATATTATTCCCACCTTTGCCAGGATTACCTCTATCAGGTTGTGAATTGGGTCTATTTGGTGGTGTGTTCGGATTTCTTGGACCTTCTTGCTTAGCCATAATTTGTATTATTATTTGAAGATGTTATTAAAATATGTTGTGGTTTCGTTCTCAGATCTAGTGTGTATTTTTGCATTTGCCTTTCTAATTACCTCATTGACCACTTTATTAATATCCTTTTCAGATTTTACTATCTCGTAAAACTGAGTTTTTGCCTCATCATCATCAATGTTATAATTATAGTGATCATACCAAAGATTCTCTAACCTATTGTAATATTCAAAATAGAAATCAATAATTTTTTCTGATTTTTCAAATACTTTATCGTTAGGTAACATCTCAGTACCAATTAATTTTATAAGAGACATTGCTGCAACTATAAAACTTGTAGCTAATGGTAGATCTTTCCAAAAGGACCAACCTAGAACACCTGATGCTGAGAAAAGTAAAATAAAGACGTTAAACCATTTATTCACTTCCCTTTGTTGTGAAAGATAAAATTTGCAATAAATGCCTCGGTGTTTGGCTTGAATCATTTCATACCAGATTCTATCTCTCATAATTAATATTTAGCTACAGGTAAATTTATATAGACGTACACCTTATCTTTATTTAAATAAAATACACGATTTAAGGTTGTATCTTTTCCTTCCAACGCATAAGCTTTTACTCTAGTAAAATCATTCTTTTTATCATTATTGAATGCTTTCAGAATACTGTCTTTTTCTCTTAAAATAGACCATTCACTATCATAATCTGCTGCTTGATGATAATAAGGAAGATCTAATTCTATTTTTTTTATATATGCTGAAAGTGCCCTTTGCGCAGTCGTCTTGTTACTTTCAAATTTAATTGAGTTTAAGTCCACATCCTGTAATTGGCTCAACTCATTTTTCACAATCGATTCTTCTTTGCTGAATTTATTACAGGAAACTAATAATAGAACAAGCGTAATTAATATTGAATTTTTCATAATTATTAGTTTTGAAATTTATCTACAATAAATGCAATCAATAAGATCAACGCGATACCAATTAGATAATATGGTATTCTACTTTCAATATTAAAAGGACTTCTCATTTGTGTTTTTATTTTAGATATTCCTGTCAATTAGTTTTCGTACAATCAAAATTTTACTGACCGTTTTTAAGTCTAGTTGAAAATCCGGATAGTTCTTTTTATCTTCATTATCTGATGAACACCAAAGAACATTGTCTTTATAAATAATTCTTTTGAAGATGATACCTCTTTCATTATCCCAGATACAGTAGATGTTTTTTTCTTTGAAAAAATTATTTTCGAACCAAAACATACTACTTATTTCTTCACATCGCAGCCAGTCTTTAGGTTGAATTTTTGGAGGCATTGAATTACCATCAACTTCAATAGTATAGAAAATACCTCGATATTCAGGTTTAGTTCTTATTAATCTCTTTTGAAGTTCTCCAACTAATTCATCAGGATATTGCTTTGAGGCCAATCCAGCCTGACCTTTAATTGGTACTATATATTCAATCGCATCTACTAATTCATCGTTTTCAATGACCTTTGAAGTAGGTTCATTTTTAGATTTCTTCATCCGCTTTGCTTGAGCCAACAAATCTTTGATTGGAGGATTTATAGGTGTAATCGGTTCCGGAATATGTGATATAAATTCTTCGTTTGTTAGAGTCTTATTATAACCTGAATTGCTAATTAAAGTATCATTTTCATATTTACTTTTTATATAACTAGTGATTGCATTTAACGTATACAATTGAGGCTTTTTAGTCACTCCATCAATTATTTTTTTAACTCCAGTTACAGCAATTCCCAAATTATTTCCAATCTCATATGCTGTCACATTATGTTTTGAGATCAATTCGAGGGTTTCCTTCAATAGCAACTCTTTATTTTCCATAAAGTTTTCATTCTGGTTTTCAACTACTTAAATAATAGTTATATAATTAGTGTTATATTAATTTGTTTATATTATATCACTAGTGTTATATTTGTACAACTTATTAACACAAAGGTAAACAAAAAAGCAAAACGCAGTTTACGGGAATCCGTAAAACACTAAAATAAATAAGATTATGGCAATACAATCTGGAAAATTTATCGACAAAGATCTCTCCGATTACTTGAGAGAATTCACGTCGAATGATGATCAAATTGATCTGAGTACTGACACCGTAAGCAACTACACAATTCGTGAAGTAATGATGAGACGTAGAAAAGTGACAGAAGAAAACAGACCTGTTTTTCTCAAGTTCATTCGGAGAGCTATTGACAACGCAGACAGTAGAATTATAAAATCTACGAAATGCAAAAAAGATCTACTTGAACTTTTAGACACTATCTGATATGGGAGCGAAAAAACCAATTACTCAAAAATCAGTAGAGAAAATGCTTTCTAAAGTAAGAATAATGAAAATGAATGCTGCCAATCTTGAGGCGGAATTAATAGATCTTCTCAGCGGTGTGGGAGCCGCTGAAGTAGATCGAAAAGAACTTGACAGACAAAGGTTTGTCGCAAACTTTCATAAAAATTTAGTCGTAAAAAATAATCCTTAAAGCAATGAGAAAACTTATTAAAAAAATCCTGAAAGTCATCACTTGGCCAATTCTAAGAGTTGACACGACACCATTCAATGATAATGGTCGAGATCTTCAATACTGTACACTTTACGTGTTATGTATTCCAATGTTATCACGGATCTATTATCCAAAAAATCAAATCATAACAAGCTAATAACCTAAAGCAATGAGCACAATTATTCTAAAAAAAATGATCCTTGTCAACTTCAAGGGCGTTAGAAATCTTACTATCGATTTCGATTCAAACACAAACATCTTTGGTAACAACGGGACCGGGAAAACTACAATCTTCGATGCATTCACCTGGATGCTTTTCGGAAAGGATTCCACCGACCGTAAAGATTTTGAGATCAAAACACTTGACGAAAATAATCAGGTCATTCCAAAGATCGAGCACGAAGTATATGGTGAGATCCTGGTAGATGGAAATCTAGTCACCGTAAAAAGAACCTTTCGTGAAAAGTGGGTAAAAACGAAAGGTGCATTGGAAGCCGAATTTTCAGGCAATGAAACTTTATACTATTGGAATGAGGTTCCTTTATCAATGAAGGAATACGGAAATAAAGTAAGTGAAATCCTTGATGAATCAGTTTTCAAACTCATTACATCACCTTCTGCATTCAATGCTTTAAAATGGCAGGATAGACGTAATGCATTAATAAAAATTGTTGGAGATATCTCCGATAAAGAATTGGCTGGAAGCAACTCTGATTATCTTGATCTACTTTCCCAGCTGACAAACAAAACGCTGGACGAATATAAAAAACAGATCCTTTCTACCATCAAGAAGATGAAGGATGACATCAAAATGATTCCTACCAGAATTGATGAAGTTGAGAGAGGTAAACCTCAACCGGTTGATGCTGAATCTGTGAATGCAGAAATAGCTTTAAAAGAACAAGAGATTATCAGTATCGATAATCAGTTGCAGGACAAAGCAGCTGCACACGATGAAATCACGCAAAAGAGAAATGCCAATCAGGATGAAATCTACAGATTAAAGTCCGCACAAAATGCGATTAGATTTGAGATTTCAGAAGCTGCTAAACTGGAAAACAAATCTGATACCTCAAAGGCTGATGGTTTGAAAAGACAAATCAACGAAAAGGAACAAAACGAACTTCTTCCAGCTCAACAAAAACTTGCTCGATTAAAAACTGAGAAAAAAGATCTTAATGCAGATATTCAAAGATATGAAACGGCGATCATTGGAAAGCGTGAAGAATGGAATAATGAAAATGCAAAGGTTTTCACGTTCGATGATGAAAATGCTACTTGTCCAACTTGTGGACACGCCATTGAGGCAAATGATCTTGAAGTAAAAAGAAAAGAACTTCAAGAAAAATTCAATACCGACAAAACTGACAGACTTGCGCAAATTTCGGCTGAAGGTAAAAAGTTCGCCAATGCCAATGTAGAAAATACAAATGAGTTGGCAGGTCTTGAAACTAGAATCACATCCGGTGAAGAATACATCAAAACATTGGAAGGCCAGATTGCTCAACTGAGAGCTGATCTTGTGATTGAGAATTCAACTACTAAAGAAAGTGTTCCTTTGGACGTGATCATTTCTCAGAAGTTGGAAGGCCATTCTGAATATAAGTCATTGGCTTCTGATATCGCAGAACGCGAGGCAAAAGAATTCAAGCTTCCAGAAGGTGAGGATAACTCAGAATTGAAAATTGCCAAAGCAACTCTACAGAATGAAATCTCAGACCTTAAATCGACACTTCAAGTAAATTCTCTGATCAAAATTGCAAATGACAGAATCACAGCACTTCAAAGTGAGGAATCTAAACTAGCACAAGAAATATCCAACATAGAGAAAACACAATACATTATCGACAATTTCATCAAGTTGAAGATCGACACGATCGAATCTAGAATCAATGAGAAATTCTCTTATGTGAAGTTCAAGCTTTTCGAAACTCAGATCAATGGTGGTCAGATTGAATGCTGCGAGGCTCTAATCAATGGAGTTCCATTCTCCGATGCCAACACTGCCAGTAAGATCAATGCAGGTATCGATATCATCAATACGCTTTGCGAATTCTATCAGGTATCCGCGCCAATCTTCATAGACAACCGTGAAAGTGTTGTGAAACTAATTCCAAGTGAATCACAGATCATCAACCTCATCGTCTCAGAAGATGATAAAAAACTTAGAGTATCATAATGAAAAATAAAGGATGGGACAATGAGGATCGTAGAAGATATTACGGTCTCAGAAAAGGTGATAAAATCAAAGTTTTTAGTGTTGATGGAAAGTGCTGGGGCGAAAGTGTGGTTTTGAATTATGTCGTAGGTAACAACAATGCGGTGATAATCGAAAACATAAAAGGGAATCCAATTGAATGGGTTGCTGAATGGTGTGAAATAATTACAAAAATAGAAGATCAATAACAATTAAAATTCATAATAAAATGGAAAACCAAAACACTCAAGTAGCGGAAAACAAAAGTACGCAGGTAGCAAAAGTCCAAAAAGAAATTACTTCACAAGTACTATCCAAAATCAACACATTTCAGTCAACTGGAGAATTGAAACTACCAAATGACTATTCTCCAGAAAACGCATTGAAATCAGCGATGCTAGAACTTACAGAAACTAAGAATAATGCTGGAAAATATGCACTAGACTTCTGTACACAAGAATCAATTGCTAATGCACTTCTTAAGATGGTGGTTTGGGGATTATCTCCAATGAAAAAGCAATGTGATTTCATAATGTACGGAAACAAACTTAGTTGTGATATCGAGTACACCGGAAACATCGCACTTGCGAAACGTTTCGGAGGCCTAAAAGACATTACTTCCAATGCTGTTTTCAAAGGTGATGAATTTGTTTTTGAAGTTAATCCGGAAACCGGAAAAAAGAAATTAATAAAACATTCTCAGACTCTAGAATCTATGGGTTCGAAGGATGTTGTAGGAGCATACTCTATTCTTGAAATGAACGATGGTTCAAAATATATGGAGGTGATGAGTATGCAACAAATTAAAGATGCTTGGAATCAGGGCGCGATGAAAGGTAATTCTCCAGCACACAAAAATTTTCCTGATCAGATGGCAATCAAAACGGTTATTAACCGCGCTTGCAAACCTCTTATCAGAACTTCTAATGATGCAGTGCTTTACTCTGACGATGATGGCAATGGTGAAAGAACAATCGATGTAGTTGCAGAAAATGTAAAGCACGATATCAACACCAACGCAAATAAGGAAGTTCTAGGTTTCAAAGATATCTCTGATGCTGAAGTTGTGGATGAAGTTGTAGAGAATGGTAACGACAACAATGTCGCTACCATTCCTGAAACAGTTCAAGAAACTGCAACTGAAGGACCTGGATTCTAATGATGAAACTGAAAGTTATAGGCTCCGGCTCTAAAGGAAATGCTTACCTGCTCGAAAATGAGCAGGAAGCGCTTCTAATCGAATGTGGAGTAAATATCAAGGAAATTAAAAAAGCAGTCGATTTCAACGTCTCAAAGATTTCCGGATGTATCGTAACACACGAACACGGTGACCACGCCAAAAGCATCACTGAGGTGTTAGGATCTGGAATCAATGTCTATGCAACCAAAGGAACCTTTGAGAATACGAAAGCCGGATTAACAATGAAATCATCAAGACAGATCGTGATTCCACAAAAAGGAGAATTCCAAGTTGGCAATTTCAAAGTGATGAGCTTTCCAACCATCCACGACGTTGCAGAACCTTGCGGATTCCTGATCTATCACAAGGATTGCGGCGTGACACTTTTTCTTACAGATACGGTTTATTCAAACTTCAGATTTTCCGGACTCAACAACATTATCATCGAGGCCAATTATGACAACGAGATAATCAATGAGAAGCTTGGAGATAAGAAGTTTTTGAGAGACAGGATATATCAATCTCATATGAGTCTTGATACGTGTTTGGAATTCTTGAATGCAAATGATCTATCGGCCGTGAATAACATTGTACTGATTCACTTATCAGACAGCAATTCACACGAGATCAATTTTGCAAAGAAGGTTTCTGCAATCACAGGAAAAACAGTTACCACCGCTGATGGTGGAATGACAATCAATTTTAATAAAACACCTTTTTAAAAATGGAAAACGGGGACAAATTAATTCACAGCTTCAATGATTCCGAGCATTCACAAGGTCACTTTGAAGGATTAACGAAAAGAGAATATGTAGCGATCGCAGCAATGCAGGGATTTATAGCTTCTAATAATGGACAGTCTCCAGAATACCTAGCTAAAAGATCTATTCAATCCGCTGACGAACTACTAAAACAATTAGAAACCACTCAAAAATAATTACAATGTCAATTAAAATCACAAACGCAAAAATCAAAAGTCGTCTTTTCCTTTCCTATGGATATTCGGTAAAAGAAAATAATATTGAAAACAAAATCCCGACTTGTTCATCAGATGCTCCAATTCACGAAGATCTGGAAAGAGCATTCGACAATCTAATACCTCACTTTATAATCATCACAGAAGAATCTGAGATCACAGATAAATTGAAAAAACTAATCACCAGACCGGACAATGAAGATTTTGTACTTCCCGAAGACATCGAAAAGAAGTACAAAGTGACTGGAATCTCAATTTCAGGATCCGAGGATAATGAAGGCGTGACAATCTCAGGATTGAAATTCCTTAAAACTGGCAAGTCAGTTTCATTCAATACTCCAGATAAGAAGTTCGATGATGAGGAATATGAATTCACTGACGAACTCTATCAGGCTGTAGAACATCTCAAAAGTGAGGTCCTGGAATATATGGACGGAAAGCACGGAACTAAGATGGTGGTTGGATCCTTCAATTTTGAAGAAGATGATGAAGACAATGACAGTTTCAAACTTCCTGAAGAAAACTTGGAATCTTTTGCGGAAACCTTAAAAAATAATATGCCTGAAGGTGTGACTGTTGAGGTTTCCGGTTCTTTTGATGATGATGCAGATGATTTATCAGATATCATTGGAAAAGATGAGTAAAGAGATTACTCTGATTGATCTGTTTTCCGGCATTGGCGGTTTCGCACTGGGTCTAAAAAATGCCGGATTTAAGATCGTCAAACATTACTTTTCAGAGATAGACCATCATTCAATAGCTAACTATAAAAAGAATTTCCCAAATGCAGAATACATCGGCAATATCAAGTTTATTCAGTCCAGAGATTTTGGAAGAAATGTCGCTATCGCATTCGGATCGCCTTGTCAAGATTTCTCAATGGCTGGAAAAAGAAGGGGTTTGGGCGGCGAACGAAGTAGTCTTATCGAGTATGCATTGTCCACAATTATTGACGTCCAACCAGACTTTTTTATCTGGGAAAATGTTAAAGGCGCATACAGCTCAAACGATCGCGCGGACTTTTGGGCAATTATCAAAGCCTTTGCCGACCTTGATAATTACAGATTCGAAAAACAACTTGTTAATACAGCATGGTTATTACCCCAAAATCGAGAGCGGATTTACCTTGCTGGACATCTTGCAGGACGAAGTAGGCCCGGAATATTTCCTATCGGACAAAATGATTTCATATCTGACTTCCAGAAAGGATCAGAAAAAGGACAATCACAAACCCAACATCTTGCAAAAACACTTACATCCGGAACTGCACCGGGAATGAAAGCTACTGATAATTTTATATCAGCTCCCAAAATAGCAGGAACATTAACAGCTGGCGGAAATTCTGGCGGGCTTCATTCAGATATGACTTTGATTGATATGAATGGTAGAAATGTGAATGTTGCTGATAACTGCATAACCGGAACTATAGATGCCAATTATTCCAAAGGAACGGAAACTAGTTATGGCGCCAGACCATTTATTCAAGTGGGAGCAATAAGAGGTCGTAATCCGGATAATCCAAAAAGTAGAGAATCAGGATTACCAACTGAACAAATGTTGGAAATTAATAAAGAAGGGATTTCCAATACTTTGACTTCTGTACAAAAAGATAATGTAGTAATAACTCAGATACCAGGAGGAAATAATAAAGGTGCAGATTTTAAAATATCGCCTACAATTTCAGCTAACGGATTTGAGCATAATAATCATTTACAAATTGGCACGTGGAGGACTCATAAAGACGGTCAGGGATTTAGAAAAGTATCTGATGATAATTGTCCGACAATTCCAGCTAGAGCTAGAGAAGATGGCAGCGGTCAGCCAGTAATTTCAATTCAAAACTCAATTAGAAGATTGACTGAAATAGAATGTGAAAGACTTCAAGGTTTTCCAGATGACTGGACAAAGTACGGGATGTATTTATCAAAAAAAGTTCACAATTACATCTTTGGCAAAAAGAAAAAATGGAGAACTGTGAAAGCCGAAAATGCACTTTTTGTTCACGCGATAAATCATACAAAATTGATAGAAAAGAAAATTCCTGCAACCGCGCGATATAAGCAATGTGGAAACGCAGTTACTGCAAAGATGGCTGAAACAATAGGTAGAAGGATCGAACTATTTTAAAACTAAAGCAATGAGTTACGAACAATTTATAGAAAGTAAATCAAAGAAAATTATTGAAACTGGATTTGAGATTTCGGAATCAGTACTCAATTCTAATCTTTTTGATTTCCAAAAATACATAGTCAGAAAAGCTTTGAAAAGTGGGAGGTTCGCTGTTTTTGCTGATTGTGGTCTTGGAAAAACCTTGATGCAGTTGGAATTTGCGCATCAGGTTGCAATCTTCACGCAAAAACCAGTACTGATACTTTGTCCTTTGGCTGTAGCTGGTCAAACGATCAAAGAAGGTGAAAAGTTTGGGATTGATGTTTACAAATATGATAACGAAGTTTCTCCAGGAATAAATGAGCCGGACATTTTCATTGTGAATTATGAACAACTTGAAAAAATTGACACTTCAGTATTTTCCGGAGTTGTTCTGGATGAAAGTTCGATTCTGAAAAATTTCACTGGAGCTTACAGAAATCTGATCATTTCAAAGTTCGAAGAAACACTTTTCAAATTAGCGTGCACTGCTACTCCTTCTCCCAATGATGAACTGGAAATAGGAAATCATTCCGAGTTTCTTAATGTAATGTCATCTATGGATATGAGAGCAATTTTCTTTACCACTGACAAAGAAATCATCAAGGGAAACAAGTTTAGGATAAAAAATTACGCTGTCAATGATTTTTACGCTTGGATAAATAGTTGGGCGGTGATGTTATCAAAACCTTCTGATCTAGGATTCAAGGCTGAAGGATACGATTTACCTCAACTTAATTTCTCAGAAAAACAGATTGAAACCAGCAAAAGAGATAATGGAAGATTGTTTAATGACCATTCTATTTCTGCCACTGATTTTAATAAAGAACTGAGATTCACAAAAGTTGAAAGAATGGATGAAGTTGCAAAAATCGTGAACAATTCATCTGAAAATTTCATCATCTGGATCAAGCATAATGAAGAAGGTGAACTACTTAGAAAACTGATTCCAGAAGCAATTGAAGTCAAAGGATCCGACACTCAGGAATTCAAAGAAAAACATCTATTAGGTTTTGCAAAAAATGAGTTCCGAGTTCTAATCACAAAAACAAAAATTGCTCAATTCGGATTGAATTACCAAAACTGCAGAAATCAGGTTTTTGCATCATTAGATTTTTCTTTCGAAGGTCTATATCAGGCAATTCGCCGGAGCTACAGATTTGGCCAAAAAAACGAGGTTAACATTTATCTCATAACTACAGATACAATGCAGAACGTAATCGAAAATATTAAAGATAAGGAACAAAAATTCAAAAATATGCAAGAAGGTATCATTAGAAACTTGAATTACAAAAAAGATTATTCAGATCATGAAAAATCTGAAACAGTAATTACAGATAACTACACTCTAATTATGGGAGATTGTGTTGAAGAGACCTCCAAAATGGAAGATGAATCAATCGACTATACTTTTTTCAGTCCACCCTTCGGAGCGCTGTACGTGTTTTCAAATAATCCAAAGGATATGAGTAACGTCTCCAGTGATGATGAATTTATGCAACATTTTAAATTTCTGATCACAGAATTATTCAGAGTCAGCAAACCTGGATGCTTAGTCTCACTTCACATAATGCAATCTACTACTCTACTTGGAAAAGATGGATTTTACAGTATCAAAGATTTTAGAGGTGAATTAATCAGAGCTTTTCAGGCTGAAGGTTTTTACTTCCACGCTGAAAATATGATCAGAAAAGATCCGAAAACCGCCGCCATCAGAACCAAAAACAGACAACTGATGCACGGAACCACCAAAGTTGATTCTTCAATCGTACGACCCGGACTGGCTGATTATATCATCACCTTCAAAAAGCCAGGAAAAAGACACACTCCAGTTCAAAACAATATTCCTTTTGATCTATGGTGCAAAATTGCAGAACCAGTATGGATCGATGTTGAAGAAAGTGATACGCTAGAATTCAGAAGTGCAAAAGATGATAAGGATGAAAGACACTTGACTCCGACTCAGTTGACTCCAATCAAATGGTGTTATTTGATGTGGGTAAATAAAGGCGAAACTGTATTTTCTCCATTTTCGGGTATTGCATCTGAAGGTGTAGTGGCGATCGAAAACGGAATGAAATATAAAGGTATTGAACTGAAAAAATCATACTTCGATATTTCTGTCAAGAACTTGAACAATGTAGTAGAGAGTAAAAATCAACTTCAACTATTTGTGTAATGAGAAAGCGGACTTCAAAGAGGGAAATGGATAACCTTTCAATCTTCTGTTTTTTAATGTACAGAGATGGAAACACTCTGGAAAAAATCGGAGAAATGATCGGCCGACACCACGCCACTGTAATCAATCACCTTGAAAGATATCATGATAGAATACAGGTTCACAAAGGTTTCAAAAAAACATTTAATGATTTCAGGATTGCTGACTTTGTCGCGAACTACAAAGAAAGAAAAATATATCTAGAACCTTTGACCGTCGCCGATGTAACGCACTTTTTAATACACTAAACAAAATGAAAAAACTATTCAAAATCATAAGATCACTTTTCAAAAGTAAAGATAAACCTGAACTGGAATTACTTCCTGACAATCTGAAAATCCTAAAAACCCACTGGTAAAATGCAGATAGTAGAATTTACAAACGAATTCCACATTAAGACCGATTTCGGCCGGTGGAAAGATTTTCAGACAGAAAGAGTGAAAGCAATCTGCAAAGTCACTGAATGGACCACAAGCATCTTCAATGGATCGTACATCTCACAACCAAAAGTTGTAGATACGATCATCCTGGAGAAAAAGCAAATGGAAAACATCGGGAAACCATTCCAACATTCAAAAGATCGAGAATCAGTTGTTTTCAGAAAATGGGAAACAATTGCAAAATGGAACTGGGATAAAAAATGTTGGGTAATTCCAATTGCTTTTATGGTTCAGGTCTACTCTATCGGAAAACATTGCAAAGCTTCACACATTAAAATTGGTGAACAACTTCCGGAGCAAATTGATAAGGTTCCAACGCTTCCAGATTTAGCGTTTGATATTCCACTCAAAAAAGGTGAAATGAGACCTTATCAGAAGCAAGGTGTTGCGCGCGGACTTGAATTGAAAAAATATATCAACGGAGATATGCCGGGTCTTGGAAAAACACTTCAATCCATTGCAACGGTTTACGCTGCGGAACTTCAAGGGAATCTAACTTTTCCGTGTTTAGTCATTTGTCCATCAGCTTTGAAAATCAACTGGCAAAGAGAATTCGAAATGTGGACCGATAAAAAAGCAATGGTTCTCGATGACAAAGTAAAACAAACCTGGCATAGATACTACGAGATGCAGATGGCAGATGTTTTCATAGTGAATTACGAAAGCCTTAGAAAATTCTTTGTTTCAAAATATCCGAAAAAGGATGAGATGAGTAATGCTGGTGATATCGTAATGGATCCTAGAATCGATCTTTTCAAATCGATTATTATCGATGAGATTCACAAGCTCAAAAACACTAATTCTCAGCGCTCAAAAATAGCATTGAGGATTACTCATCAGAAAGAATACATCATCGGTTTGACTGGTACTCCAGTCGTTAATAAACCTTATGACCTCATCGCACAATTAGCGATCATTTGGAAACTAAAACGTTTCGGTGGAATCGAAGGATTCAAAACAAGATACTGTGAAGGCGGTTCCGGAGCTTCAAACCTAAAAGAACTGAATTATCTACTAAACAGCAATTGTTTTTTCAGACGTGAAAAGCACGAGGTATTGAAAGATCTTCCTGCAAAAGTTCGTCAGACTATCAATTGTGAGATCTCGAATTCAGAAGAATACAACAAAGTCGAAAAAGACTTCAAAAAATATCTTCAGGAAAGTGATGTTTCAGTTGCAGAAATCCGTAAGAAAATGCAGTCAGAGGTAATTGTTAAGATCACACTTTTACTTCAATTGGCCGCCAAAGGAAAGCTGGAAGCTGCTAAAGAATACATTGATGAAGTTTTGGATTCCGGAGAGAAGATAGTTGTTTTCTGCAAACACAAAATGATCGTAGATGAATTGTGTGAATTATATCCGCAAGCCGTTCGAGTGACAGGATCCGAATCAGTGGATCAGAAACAAAGTTCCGTGGATTCCTTCCAGAAAAACCCGAAAACGAATATCATCATCGGTTCACACAAGGCGGCCGGAGTTGGTCTGACATTAACTGCCAGTTCTGAGGTTCTTTTCCTTGAATTACCGTGGACGTTTGCAGATCTGGAACAATGTGAAGATAGATGCCACAGGATGGGTCAAGCGAGTTCAGTTAGATGTACTGCTTTGATTGGTGAAGGTACTTTAGATACTTGGCTTTACAATGATGTAATAATGACAAAAAAACAGATCGCTGATGCTGTAACCGGAGCTGATGATATAGTTCCAGTGAGTATGATCGATTCAATTATGAACGCTTTTAAAAAAATAGAAATTATGGAAATGTTCCCACCTACAGAACAAGAATTGATTGATATGATCGACGGTCTGAAAACCAGACTCGAAGATAATGCTTATCAAGAAGAATGGATTAAAATCCACGATGAACTTATGTTCAGAGAAAAACAACTTAAAGAAATTCAGGATGAAACCAATTAAAGCATTATCTATCAAACAACCGTGGGCATCGTTAATTGCTCACGGTATTAAAGACATCGAAAACAGAACCTGGAAAACTAATTTCCGCGGCCGGATATATATTCACGCTTCAGCGAAATGGGTTCCACAACCCAAAGGATTTACTACTTATGGTAAGATATACACCGATGAACAATGGAGATATATTATTGCAGAATATGAAGAATCTCTCACTCCAATATTGGTTCCTGTTAAACCTGATGCAGAAAATAACAATGAATTGCCACTATCTGCCATCATCGGCGAAGTTAATATTGTCGATTGTGTTATCAATCATAGTTCAATTTGGGCTGAGAAAACTGAAGGGGTTTTGGCAGGTAATCATTTTTTTTACGAAAGACCAATCTGGAATTGGGTTTTGGCAAACGCTGTATTATACGAAAAACCAATCCTAAACGTCAAAGGAAAGCTTTCTTTTTGGGAACCGGCAATTGATATCGCTGAATGCATAGGATGCTCCGAAAAGTTCGATTATGAAACTATGCAGCAAGATAACGCCGGTGAAGATTATTGTCCGGAATGCACCGCCGAAATGTTTCCGGTAATGAAAGCAGAATACGAGGAAATGGTTCGTAACGGTGAAATAGAAGAAAATTAAAAGTTATGGCAGATTATAAAGAAGAATCACGGAAAAACTGGGGCACAAAAGCTAACGTAGGTGTAACGCGTGAACAAATTCAATTAGGTGCAATCCTTAGAATAGCAGATGCAACTGAAGCAATGGCTAAAAATCACGTCAAATTACAACTGGACTATGATTATATGATTGCTAACAGAAACAGCTGGAAAGCAGAAGCTGAGGCTCTTAAAAGATCAAATGCTTCTCTCAAAGGTGTTATCACAAAACTGAAAAAGAAATTACCATAACATTATGGCACAACTAGGATATACTTGGTACCCACAAGACTGGTGGACCAGCGAAACGTTTAAAAGGCTCAAAAGATTTCCGATGGTACGTTACACCATCCGGGAACTTTTTGACCTGATGTACAAGGAAGGCAAGCCTATCAAAATGAATAGAGATTATCTGTATGATGATTTCAATATCGAATTATCCGATGCTGAATATGATAAGCTTCTCGAATTTATTACAATCACAGATGATGGTTTATGGTGGATTGATTCAATTCGAAAACGAATAAATAAAGCTGAAGCCGCTCGCCAAAATGGGACAAAAGGAGGTCGTCCAAAGTCAGAAAAAAGTATCAAAAATCAAGCAATTTCAGAAACCCAAAAACCCAGCGAAAAAACCCAAGCACAAAACCCAAGAAACCCACCTTCTGAAAGAGAAAGAGAAAGTAAAAGAGAAATAGAAAGTAAAAAGAAAGTAAAAGATGAAGTTGAAATAAAAAATAACGACATCAACAACTACTACGACATCGCAAAAGTTTCTCTCAAAAACAACAAACGAATTATCGAACTCGCAGCAATGCAAAACAAAATCGAAATTCCAAAAGTGGTTAATCTCATCGATGATTTTTTGATTCAAAAAATTGCAATTAACGAACGTTGGCATAACGACACAAAAATGAATCAGAATTTCCTGATGTGGATTCCTAAAATTTTACAAGCCGAAAAAGTAAATCTGAAAATTCAAGACAATGGACCAAAAGATATCTTCAGAAACCGATAAACAAAATCCACCTCGAAAAACTGCAATTCTCGAAATGCTTTTGAAAGTCGATAAAGATCATCCACTCGTGAAAAAATACGAAGAGCAAAACGCAGAATATCTCAAAAACCTCCAAAGTCAGATTTCAGCGTTGGAGAAAAAAAACAAAGATATTTTCCCTTTGCCGGAACTAAAACCAATCGATGTGGAGAGTTTCTACCAACGTTTTCTCGAAGCTTTCCAATTTTTCAACGGGAAACCCTTCGACGAAAATATCAACGGCGGCGAAGGCAGAAAACTAGCGAGAACGCTTTGCGCTTACCTCATCGGGAAAAAGTCTTTTTTGAAATCTCCACTTCTCAATCACCAGGTTTCAGTTCCAAGTCTGGAAAAAGGAATTTTGATGATCGGCGGCAAAGGAATTGGTAAAACTTCCATCGTCAAAACTTTCAATGAGATGTTGAAGTATTCCAGAAATCCCAATTACAAACCGCTAACGGTCCAAGATATCGAAGGTACTCATCAAATTCTATCACGCTACAAAATTGCATTCGGATTTCATACCTGCAACGATGTTGTTGATCATTACGAAAGTTGTGGAACCGCTGAAGAAAGAGAAGTTTTCAACCGGAAATACAACAATGGTTTCAAGTATTTCGACGACATTATGACCGAAGAAATTGCCAGCAACTACGGCAAAAAAGATATATTCCGGACAATCTTCGAAAAGAGATACTCCAATCAAGCGAGAACAATGCTGAGTATGAATTATCACGATGAGAACGAAGGCAAAGAAAAGAATCTTGCAAAGACCTTAACCGCTTTCAGTAACCGTTACGGTGATCGTGTTTTTGACAGATCTTTCGAAATGTACAACGTAATCGAACTGAAAGGTGAAAGTTTAAGAAAGTAGAAATTTTACGGAAAACCGTAATAAAAACTCAACAATAATATTAAAATTTGAACAATGAAAAATTTCATCACAGAATGCGTGCTTCTCAAAAGCACAGACAAACAAACAATCATCCTCGGAGTTTTCATCTGGATTGATTTAATCGCACTGATCATCCTTCTGATCCTAACCTACAACGAAATTTATATTTTCTAGAACGTGATGAACTGGAATAAAGAACTTCTCAAAAAGCTGGAAAAGGAAGGCAAAATAAAAAGCGCTACCATTCCGCCGCGTCCGAAAAACAGAATCCAGATTCCGAAAGAAATCGGGCAATACAAACTTCACATCATCGATATCCTGAAAAGATCAGGATTAAATTTCGAATCTGAAGTGAAATTCGATGAGGTCCGGGAATTTCGTTTTGATTGGGCAATCCCATCTCTCAAATTAGCTATCGAGTACGAAGGTATTTTCTCTGAGAAGTCAGGCCATACCACCCTATCCGGATACTCGAAAGATGTGATCAAATACAACCTGGCAACCTTGAACGGCTGGAAACTACTCCGTTACACCGCCGATAATTATCTCAACATCGAAGGAGATTTAAAAAAAATAAAAAATTTGTGAATCAAAACGTACATTGTACGTATTTTTTATTACATTTGTGGCATTATATGTCTCTTTTATGAGCAGAACACCTAGAACTACAAGACTTGAGAAAGAAAAAAGATTAGCAGAAATCCGAAAGTGGCTTATTGATGAGCTTCCTAGTTACATCATTTCAGAGCGGATTGAAAAGAAGTATGGATTATCGAAAAGACAAGGTGATAGATATGTTTTGGAAGCTTCAGTACATTGGAAAGAGAAGGTAGATAAAGACTTTGTTACGAAATTAAATAACAGAATTGATAGCCTCAAAAATGATATTCAGAACCTCAACGCCAAGGAGAAGAAAACCTCCAAAGGAATCAGGACTATTCTCGCCATCAAAAAAGAGATTTCCAGATTAGAAGGTTTGCACCCAGTGAAAAAGATCCAGCATTCCGGCGATAAGGATAATCCAGTTGTCGTAAATACAACTTCTTTCAGGACCGAACAAGATGAAGCAGATTTCAAAGAGTTCGTATCAAAAAAATATAATTTTAAAACTTAAATCAAAGCACGTTTCGACAGGTCAGTAAATTCGAAACATTCAATCAACAAATTTTTTCAATCTGTCAGAGAAGAAGTTAAACGTGCTTTTAAAATATAATCGGGGGAGTAGCTCAGTAGTAAGAGCAAATCTGGTAGTAAGGTCGCGCCAATGACAACTAAAACAGATGAGGTCAGCGGTTCAAATCCGTTCTTCTCCACAAACATTTTTTGAAAAGGATTATTTCAGTAGAAAACGGATTGATCATCTGGTCTGCAGCTGAAGATAGAAACTGAAATAATCCGCTGATGCGTATTTCGTCCAAAGGTAGGATAACGGTCTCCAAAACCGTTGATCTAGGTTCGAATCCTAGAATGCGTGCAATGCAGGTTAAACTACGGGAAATTGTGCTGCGTTAGGATTCTCTCATTTGAATAATTTGAGTTTTCATGGTTATTAGTTTTTTACCCGGCTGACTTTCGTCGGTCGGGTTTTTTAAAAGCATCCAAAATGACAAAACAAGAACTTCAAGCAGATAAAAGACAGACAGTATTCGGCTGTCTTATTACATTTTCATTGGCATTTATTCTAGTGGCTGCAGGTGCAATCACTGGAATAATGTTTTATAAAATCTTCTACCTGTAAACTTGAATGTCAGAAGTAAAATCAAAGTCGGTCCGAAAATCTCCCAGGGATATCCTCCGGGAAATTGTTCTATCATCATTTGAAAACTTCATATACTACATTCAAAAGGAACACTTCAATTATAAACCAAATCTTTATCCATATCAAATCAGAATAGTTGAAGATCTTGAAAAGGTTTTAAAGGGCGAAATAACGCGAGAAATCATCAACCTCCCACCAAGGTATAGAAAAACTGAAATAGCTGTCAAAATGTTTATCGCTTACGCCCTAGCAAAGAATCCGAAAGCAAAGTTCATTCACGTGTCCTACTCTACCAAGTTGGCGCTTGATAATTCAGAAGCAATTAAAGACATTGTAACCAGTGAAGCTTATCAATATCTTTTTCCTGAAGTCCAGATAAAAAAGGATTCCAAAGCAAAAGAGAAATGGTACACAACTGAAGGCGGCGGTGTTTATGCAACCTCATCTGGTGGTCAGATTACAGGTTTCGGAGCTGGAAGTTCCGTTGAAGAATATGATGATGATGAGAGTGATGAAGAATTGGAAGACATTGATGATGGTATAGAGGAATTTATTCCAGTCAATCCAGAAGATCAAAATTCAGTATTCAATTACATTTTCGGCGGCGCCATCGTCATCGATGATGCAAACAAACCAGAAGATGCTTGGAGTAAATTAATGTTGAGTAGAGTAAATGAAAGGTTTGACGGTACCATTAAAAACCGTGTTAACTCAAGATATACTCCGATCATAAACATCCAGCAGCGAATATCTAAGAACGATCTTAGTTCACACCTCATAAAGTCTGGAGGTTGGAATCTTTTAAAATTGAAAGCTCTGGATGAAGCCGGAAAACCTCTATGTAGTAAGATCCACACGCGCGCTGAATTACTGCAGCTGAAGAAAGAAAATGAGAATATCTTCAATAGCCAATATCAGCAAGAACCGCAAGAAGCCGAAGGTTTAATGTATGAACTCACTAAAGTAGATAAATTCGAAAAGCGTGGATTATCAATTGCGGCGTGTGATCCAGCTGATGATGGACAGTGTTACATCGCTTCAATTTTCGCATACATCTACGACAATACTATTTGGGTCCACGACGTAGTGTATAATCAAGATGGCAGCGAGAATACAATCCCTGAGAATATTAGGAAAGCAAAACTTCATAAACCTTATGCATTTTGGTTTGAAAAGGATGGTCTAGGATCAATCTATGCTAAACAGGTAAAGCAAAAATATACACTAGTTAGGACCTTCAACGCCAAAGGAAATAAGGATGCCAGGATCTTCGATAAAGCTTATCTCGTCTCTAAGCATTTCCGGTTCCTGAATATATCACCAAATCAAGAATATGAAAATGCAGTCAATAATCTAGGATCCTACGAAAAGAAAGCAGAAAACAATGAGATAAAAGATTTCGCAGATATCTGCACCTCACTAATGGACATAGCAATTAAAAATCAACTTATAAATATCTACAAAGACTGATGGCAGAAATAAAACTCCTTTGCAAGCCGTGTGGAAATCCTCTAGGAACATATGAGGATAATAAAATAATATTCAAAAGTATGAAGGCACTCTCACAGATTGAGACGAATTTAAGTACTGGAGAATCTGATATTAAATGCCATTGTTGTCACAATTGGAATACGATTGATAGGTCCGGAAAGATTACTATCAATCAAAAGAAGAAAGCTCAAGAACATTTGTATAACTACTCAAACAGATCAAGATGAGAAATATTGATTATCTGGAAATATTTGCGTGGTCAATTTTACCAATCATAACTGGAATATATTGCATTGTAGCGATTTATTTATTTGAAAAAAAGAATTAATTATGAAAGCATTTTTAGACATTGAAACTGGAGGATTCTCCTTAAGCAAAAACGGAGTTTGTGAAATCGCCGTTGTGATCACCGATAATAGTTTGGTCCCGGTCGCAGAATATCAATCACTCATCAAACCGTATTACAGAGAATGTGGTATTGAGCTGGTTTCATACAAAGATGATGCGATGGGCGTAAATGGTATTTCAATATCGGACCTGGAATCTAAAGGTCTTGACATTTGTGACGTGATCGGAAACGTTATTGACCTTCTCAAAAATCATAATACTGAAATCATCATCGGTCACAACTCATCAACTTTCGATATTCCACGAATAAAGTATCTATGCTCAAGATTTCATACTGAAAAAACATTCTTCGATTCGATCCCTTTGGATGATACAATGAAGATCGCAAAAGGGTTTTTGAGACTTCCATCCTACTCGCTTCCAAATCTTTGCACTCATTACGGAATTGTAAACCAGAAGGTGCATTCCGCATTAGGTGATACTTATGCTACTATTGAACCTTATAAAAGATTGATAGGATAAAAGCACTTTGAATTAATTTTTTCTATCCAGAAGATGACAGACTAAAAGAAATATTACGAGACAAACTTCAAAATCCCATTCTATAGATCGTAGTGGCGGAACAATATCTTTTGGGTCAACTAGAAATATTATCATTATTTATTTCGTTAGATGTCCTATTATTAAAATCCATATCATTTTTATAAACAACACTTAAAATATTATTTTTATCATCTTCATTTAATGCTGCTGCTGACAATGAATAACTATTACTTTTTAATTTTTCATTAACGTCTTTTATTGAAAGAGTTCTCATCAAATTATAATTAATATATTTTGGATATGGAGAATCTGTATTTATTTCTAAAATTCTATCTCCATTATCAAAACTTATCATTAAAGCATTAGTGCTAGTACTTTGATTAAATCTAATTTCTTTTTGAACATCGATTACGTTCTGGGAATCTCTTAGAATTTCTTGGAATTTATCAGCTCTAAAATTCACATCGTTTAATTGAGAATTTTTATTTTCAATTGATATTTTAAGATCTTGATTTTCTCTAATTATTTGATTATTATCTATTTGCTTTTCATTTAGTTCATTTCTTAATTTATCAATTTCTTTATTGTGTTTTGTTTGAAGATCCGAAATATTTTTCAGTAAAGCGGATTGTTCATCTAGAGCACGCATATTATTCTCAGAATCTCTTGAACGTTGTTCCGAAATAATCTTATCTTTCTCATCTATTGTATTTTTTAATTCATCAATGTATTTATTGTGTTCAGTACTTTCTCTAGCGTTTTTTATTGCAGTTTGTTGTTCGTCAATTGCAATTGCAATATCTCTCTCACGTTCTATTTTATCTACAAATTCAACCTTCTTAAAATTTGCTCTATTCTTAACAGATTTTTTCAAGAACCATTCATTAGCTTGGTTTAGATATGGAACTCCGAATAAATAAACTATAGTCACTCCAAATGGATATAAGAAAGTATGAAATAAGTCTGAATGATGAATCGAAATTTGTTTAATCTTATATTCCACGTTCCCTTTCGAAAAAACAAAAAACATTATAGCTTTCCAGTTAAAGATGATCCACGAGATTGAGAATGCAGTTATGTAAGGATTTTTAAAACGATCTAGAATGATATCTGAAGTATCAGCAAGAATCTTAGATGCTTGATCAATTAGTTTTTCCATAGAATATTAGTTTCGGTAAAAATAATCAAAAAAAAGCGATGCATAATGCACCGCTTTATATTTATTGTGGAAGGCAATAACAAAATCGAACTCCACTTGAGTTAACATACCTGCACCACCTACAACCTCCAACGCTATAACAATACATATCAGTTTGCATATAACAACTAGGGTATGAGTTTTTGTTTACATAATCTAAAATTATATCTTTATCCTCATCCGAAATTTCAGTTGATTCTTTTATACAATTGATATATTCATTCTGAGTCATAGGAACTAAATATTTTTTGCCTTCAAAACTTTGTTCCTTGAAACCAAAAGGAGATACTACAATAGGTAAATCATTTCCTTTTTCTAATCCCTCTAATAAGTCATTTTCAATTTTAGTCATGGTGTTATTATTTTAATTATTTTTCAATAAAATTAAAAATAAAATTCTAACATCCAGAATAATATCATTATTATTCTTAAAAAAAATTTCACTTAAAAATAAAACCTCTGTTTATAATTGTTTATACAGTCTTCTTGTCTCAAGAACTATTTTTATTAAAATAAATCATTGCATATCAAAAATTTATTACATTTGTAAAAATAAATACTCGATCACGGCAATTATGAAATAAGTTTCTTTAAAAATTTATTTGAAAGAAATACTCCAACATTTTCTAAACAGGAAAATGGACTTTCTTTTCTACATAATAGCAGCTCTCCACTTTTCCAAGCGATCACATCGTCATCCTGGGAAAACATTCAGCAAAATTTCTACACACGACTCTCACAGGCAATTGATCCAATCGATAGCACTATCACTTTTTATGGTGAAGTACTTTCATCTGGGATCCTAAAATCCAAAAACAATAAAGGTGATGATGTCACTGAATCTGATGACCTCATCAAGCTTCTAAGAAATCCAAATTCAAATCAGAATTTCGGACAGTTCATCGAAGAATGGTTGTACTATCATTACTCCCACGGCTGGAACTATATTGTACCTCAAAATAAGTCTGTAGGCTTTGAATCAAAACTCAATTCAGGAACTCAATTATTTAATTGCGATCCAGACTTTATTGACTGGAATAGTCTCTATTCATTCGTTTTCAATTTCTTTTCTAAAAATGACGAGCTGCACTTTAGTTATCGTCCACTTGGTTTTAGTAGAATCAAGTACTCAAACGTAATTCCATATTTCGACGTTCGCCAAAACCCGGAGAAACCATACATAGGTATTTCCCGGCTTCTCGCGTTGAAACAAAACATACAGAACTACTCTTTAGCCGGTCAGGCTAAAGAGAATATGATCAAACGATCAGGTTCTCAAATTGTTTCTTTAGATGTTAAGACATTCGATGATTTTGGTCTGGATGGTGAAGTTGGTACCGGCGAAAATGATAAAGATGGGAATCCAATTACCACTACTCACAAAAAGAAGCTTGAACAAGAATTAAGGGATACGGGAATCGGAAACAACTCTTTAGGAGTGGCGTTCTCTACTCTCCCACTCAAAGCATTCTCATTATCTGATGGACTTGAAAAGCTGGATTATGATAAGTTGGCCGTGGAAGATGCTCGTGTGATTGTAAATAAATACAATCTACCTAAAGAATTCCAAAACCTTACACTAGAATCTGCAAAGTTCGCGAATCGCCAGATGGCAATGATCGAAGTGATTCAAAATATCATTCAGCCTTTAGCACAAAACTTCTGCGAGAAAATTCAAACATTCTTTAAATGGGAAAATACAATCTATATCGATTACTCACATCTTCCGGTCTTTGCAGAAAATGAAAAAACGAAGATTGAAACGACCAAATTAAAACTTGATTTACTTATTCAATTATTCGATAAGAAACTAATTACTCACGAAGAATTAACTGCAAAAATCAACGAATATGGAATCATCTGATAGAGATAAAGATCTCGACCAAATTAAGAAGTTGGCAAAGAAAAACAATGATGATAAACTTCTTAAGGAAGTGAAAAAAAGAAAAGAAAATTCAAATGTCTGTAAAGATGGAAATAAAAAAATTTAACAACCCAAAGGACCAAGTTAAATGGCTGATGGATAATCAAGCATTGATCAAGGCACAAAGAAGAAATGAGAGTAAAAAAACTGACGGGATGTCTTTTGGTTTTACCTCATTTGCTCTCAATTCTAAAGGCGAAAGATTAAAAGCTGAAGATTTAGAATCCGACAAAGAAATAATAGAAAAGGGAGTTCTTAAAGTCAAATGTATCATCAATGCCACTAATATATTAGATTCTCATTGTGATCTTCACGTTCCTGGCATATGGAAAAAATCCCTTTCAGAAAAAAAGCTGATTTATCTATGTCAAGAACACGATCTTTCTTTCAAGGGTATTATTTCAGATGAAGTTAAAGCTTACACCCAAACCTTCACTTTTACTGAATTAGGATTTCCAAATTATGATGGTGATTGTGAATGTTTAGTTTTCGATGCTACCATTCACAAAGATCGAAACGAGTATATGTACAATCAATATCTGAAAGGTTTTGTTAGAAATCATTCAGTCAAAATGGGATATGTAAAAGAATATTTCTGTGTGCGTGATGAGTATGCTAGTGGAGATGCAAGTTATACTCAGTATGTTGAAAATTGGAATAAGTTCGCTCCAATGTGCGTAAACATAGAAGATCTTGATACTGTCAATTACTTCTGGGCTGTTACTGAGGCTAAGATTAGAGATGAAGGAAGCGCTGTAGTAAAAGGCAGTTGCTTCACAACTCCAGTTATTGAATTGTCTGACAATGATGATGACGAAGATGACGACGAAAACGAAGATACTCAAGCCGACGATAAGTCACTTGATGAAAATAAAACCGAGCCGGATACTTCCACTCAAAAAAGCTATTACTCAAGTTTAATTTTTTAACAAATCAAAAAAATGAAAAAATTTAAAGTTTTTTTAAAATCAAAAAACGTAACTGAAGATGCTTTCAAAGCAATGGAAGCATCAAAACAGGCAGAACTGCACTCTGAATTTCTTAGTGAAATGGGTGATGAAATCGATACGAAAGCATCGGCTGAAGCTCTGGAAGCAATCAAAACCGAACTAGAAGCCGAAAAGGCGACAAAAGACGATTTGATTACCAAACTCGAAGATCTTACAGCAATTGTAAAAACTCAAGGTGAAGTGATCAAAGATACTCAAAACAATCCTGACAATGCTGGTTTTGGCATTGCTAAAGGTCTGAAAGACGAGTTGGAAACAATCCACAAATCTAGTGGAGATGGTACTTTAAATGGAAAAGTAACGATCAAAGCCGATACAATTGGTGTAAATGCAAATGCTGGAGCAGGTATCGCAGGTACAATTTCCATTATCGGAAATTACTTTGCACAGCTTATTCCGGGTATCGCAAAAAAGCCGGTTCCTAAATCAAACATCCTTGATGAAATTGATATGTTGCCGCTTAATGCTGATCGTCTAGTTTCAATCTCAGAAACTTCTACAGTGAATATCGCCGTTACAGCTGAAGGTGCTGTAAAACCTGAATCCACTGTAGTTTGGGCCGCTATCGATGAACCAGCTGAAGCAGTTGCTACAATCTGGAAAACAACTACCAAAATGAGAAGATTCTTTGCAATGTTTGTGACGTCGTTCCTGAATACTTTGCAGTCTTATTTCGATAAGGTTCTTCCAGCTTTGGTAATTGCTAAAATCAAAGCAAATGCTACTGCATTTACACCGGTTCCAGCACAAGCAGTTCACCCAAACCCGAACAACTATGATGCTATTATCGCGGTCATTGCATCGTTGGTAAAGTTAGGATACACTCCGAATTCTGCGAGAATGTCTGTATATGCCTGGGAGAATCTTAAAACAATGAAAGCTGATGATGGACATTATATGCTAGAAAACAAAGGCAGCATCAACCTCCTAAACAACTCAATAGATTTCGGTGATGATATCTCCGTAAAAATTAGAACTGATGTTGAATTAGGAAACGATGATTTAATAGTCGGCGATTTCAAAACATCTGTCAAAGCTGGTCTTGATACGGCTACAGATTACACAGAATTCTATTCTGGCAATGATGGTAACAAAAACTTATTGTCTCACAGATTAGAGAAATTCTTTGCTGTAATCATCCCGGTTGCTACCAGAACTGGAATTATTTCAGATACGTTCACCAATATCAAAGCAGGTATCACAGCTGACTAATTCAGCTGTGATACCAAATCAAAAGTGTAAATCAAATTTTAATTAATTCTAAAACAACAATACAATGGCTGGAACAGAAGATACACCAGAAGTTAAAGTGGACACAAAAAAAGGTGGTCCCAAATCATTAGCCGATGTCTATAACGGATATCAGGAAAAAGCAAAGAAAGCTGCTGACAAAGTTCACAAAATCGACTTGACAAAGATGTACAATGTTGAATTTTTCGGCGATTTCCGCGGCTTTAAAAAAGGTCAAAAGCTTACAAATATTTCTCAAGTGATGAGAGATCTTTATGTAAGCAACGGAGTTGCAAAAGAGTTTACTCCAAAAGTAGACACTGATCTAGAAGACTAATCAAAAAATAACCAGATATGCTTTTCACAGACTTAACATTTTTTAAAAACGAACCACTTAAAATATCTAACATCGATGAGATGGGTGATATCGCGTTGGAGGTTTCGAAATTTATTTTTTCCTGTGAAAAGCAATGTCTGGTTTTGGTTTTTGGTCAAGAACTTTATAATGAGTTGGAAGAATGCTTTGATGATGAAAATAATCTTAAAGAAGATACTCCGGATCATTTGAAATGGTTGATCGAAGGCAATTCCTACGAGGTTACAGTTGGTGATGTAGTAAAGAAAAAAGAATGGAAAGGTATCGTACAAAAGGATGCTTTCAAATTCAATGGTGCCGATGTCGAATTGAAATCTTCTTTCATTGCAGATTACATATATTATCATTTTATGTTCAATAACAGGACCTCTACTACAGGAGTTGGTCAGGTTATTTTGACCGCTGCCAATTCATTCACTGTATCAGGATTTCCGAAACGTATTGATGCTTACAATGCTTTCCAGATGAAAGTTGTAGGAGGTTTGAAAAATCAAACTTCTCTGTATGAGTTTTTAAGAGATCACAAAGACGATTTCCCAACGTGGAAACCTTCCCATATCAAACCTAAAAACAAATTCTAATGCAACCGATTGAGAAAGCCTTGAACAATGTTTTTAATGATTTAGGAAATCAGTATAAACTTCCAGTTGGAGAATATTTGAATAGTGATTTTGGTGAAGTCTTAAAGATCAAGAACCCTTATCATATGCAAACTCCAGCAAAAGTGAAATTTGCATTCGGAACCGAAAAAGAACTTAATATCTGGCTTCAAGGAAAAAAAGAAAAATATCCTTTAGCCTGGTTAATTTATCCGGTTACGGAAAGTTCTGATAACACTCCTAAAAAGTTATACACGTACAAATCATTAAAAATCATTTTTGCTATCAATAACGATTCTGAAAAGTTGGTCCAGACTAGAGTTCAGACTACAAGATTTATCCTTGATCAGATCATTGAAAAGTTTTGTAAGCTGATGACTCAAGGTAAATTCAAGAAATATATTTGGATGGATAAGAATAATTCTCACAGTCAGAAATTTTTTCCAAATTATTCTGTGAATTCTCAACAAGACAGTGGACAAGTTGATATATGGGATGCAATCATCTTTGAATGCGACATATATTTTAAGCCTGACTGTATGCCTAAAAATAATTAATCAAAAAAATAAAAACAAAATAATGATCCAGATAGATACATTAAATTGTGGGAAAAGCACTATCGGAACCTGGTTCAACGGGTGCGACGTTTCCCTGAAGGATGTTGTAAAAACATTCTTGAAGAAAAAAGGCTTAAAGATTTCATTAACAGATGGAGTTTTTGATGCTGAGGCGCGAGCTGAGTTCATTAAATCAGGTCAGCTAATCGCATTAAATGATATGCTTGAGTTCACTGATGCAGCTGCCAAAAACAACGTTCAAACATTTGCTAACAAGATCAAAAAAACCATTTCACAAGGTCTTTTTGAGTTCACATTAAGTTTTGAAGAAAACAAATGTCTTTTGGCAAATTGGCACAAATTGGCAAAACAAAAGGGTTGGGAAATTCTTCTTCTAGATTCTGAGGATAAACTATTCTTTGATAATAAGGATGAGATGTTGAATGGATTTAGCGTTAGTGATATTTCCGTAAACAATCCAACTTTCAATGATGGAGGTTCTAAAATCTCAATGTTTACAGTTGACATCCAATTGGATCAAAACGGAACTGCAGGATTTAATACTAGACGAAGCTTCTTAGTTGATGATAGTTTGATTGATGTCAATGGTATTCAAGATGTAACCATTTTGAAAGTTTCTCAAGCAGCTGCAGCCGTAAAAGTTCAATTGGTTTCAGGATGTGACAATTCATCTCAAGTTTCCGGATTAGCTCAGAAATTTAGAGTGAGAAAAGCTTCTGATAATTCAGTTGTTGCATCAGTTGTGACCGAAATTAATGGAGAATATAACATTCCGATCGCGGCGGCTAATGGAGATTACTTAGTTGATCTTTACGATTCAGCCGATGAGACTAATGTTGTCGATATTCTTGATGAAGCATTCTACCAATCGAATGTTTTGCAATTGACTTTTCCATAATCCATTAACATTAAAATAAAAAAAAGCGGTGGTTATTCTACCGCTTTTTTAAAATAATGACCATCTACGAATACATAGAGAACGTCACGGCCTACACGCCTGCAAAATATGTTTCTGATCTTAAAACAGAATTAGAAACAGATAAAACTATTCCTGAACTTCAAACTAAGCAATGGGAAAAAGGTCAGGATTCTAATGGAAATATTGTTGGAACATATTCAGAAATGACAGAGGTTTTATCTGGAGGTCGTAAGCAAGCCGGAACTCATTATACTTTCAATGATACTGGAGATTTCTACAAACAGACAAAATCTATCATCAATGAAAAGAATAACGATCTGACTTTTACAGTAGATTCTGACAGTCCTCACAAAAAAGATTTATTCGATTTCTTCGATAAAAATTCAAGTCCAGTTACTTCCTTCGATCCTGAAGATCTTTTCGGAATCCAAAGTGAAAATATGGATGATGTTGTAGATGTGGCCCAGGATAAATGTTCAAATCTATTAATCAAAAATCTAAATATTTAACGTTATGTGCAATTGCAAAAATAAAGTCGGTTTCAAACAAAAATTGAAAGAAGCCGAAAAACTAACAAAAGAAACTGGAGATCTTCACGTAGTATATGTTCACAAGGCTACTGATACTATTTTCGTACGAAAAGAAACTGATCTGAACGATGATCTGAAGATATGCTGCTATTTTACACCGGATGGAAAAGAAGTCCTGTATGTACAAAAAACCGATAAGGAAAAAGTAGAAACTACAGATGAAATTAAAGAAAATGAAACTCCTATCAAAAAGAAAGATCGTCCAAAAGCTTCTTAGTTTCTTCATTAACAGAGAGGTTTTCGAATTATACGACAAGTGTAATGTTTTGCCAATTCATAATTTCAATGAGGCTATGAACGGAGATCTCTCTTTTTTAAAAAAGAATCCTAATTCAAAAGTTCCAGACTTTATTCTCCAAAATCTATGGATTGAGATCCTTGATGAATTTCTGAAAGTATCAAACAATAAAATTTCATTGATGATGCTAGGAAAGAAAATCAAAACAGTTTACCTCATCAGCCAAATGGATGTTTTATCTGCTATTCAAATCTCTATAAATGCTGGTGTTGACGTTGATTTTTATCTCAAAAAATATAGAGTAAAAAAGGAAACCATCAATTTAAAAATTTCCCTTTTGAAAAATGAGATTAATAAGATATTCTCTGAGAATAAGGACAATAAAGATGATGGTGAAGGTCACGCCAATTTCGAAATGTCATTGGCAATGATTCGTAAAGAAGGCTATACTGTGGACCGTTTTAAAATGGTGGTTACAGAATGGTGTGCAATCCTAAATCAAATCGAAAAACAACACAAAAATGCCAAAAGAAGTTAGTTTTCCTGGTCTAAAAAAACATATTGAAGAAGTTACTGAGCTTACTGAAGAAATGAAAAAGCTTTTGAAGATTTCTCTAGATTTAGCTGTATCAAAAGAAGAAGAAGCTAAACAATACACTAAGAGTACTGCTTCTATTAGGAATTACCTGGAAGTTCAGGAAAAAACAAATCAAATCCAGACACAAGTTGATAACAACAATAAAAAAGTTGTAGCTACAAAAGACAAATTAAAAGCTGCAAATGACAGATTGACTTTTGCGATGAATGAAGAAGGTAAAAAATTAGCAGCCGTAAATCTCCAAATTCAAAAACAAAATCAGCTTAACAAAGAAAATATAAAACTAAACGATGAAAATTCTAGTGCCTTAGAACGTTTGAATGCTAATATCGCAAAGTCAACTCGTGAATCAAAGGAGTTGGGAGCAGAATTAGTTCTTTTAAAGCAAGCCGGAAAAGGTACATCTGATGAATATAAAAATGTTGAGATAGCATTTATTCAAGCTTCCAAAAGATCTAAAGAGCTCAATGATGATTATCGTGCAATGTCAAAAGCTGCTGGTGATAACAGAGCCTTGGTTGGTAGCTACTCGGAGGAACTAGCTGAACACTTCAAAGGATTAGGAGATAATATCAATAGCTTGAGAAGTAATATTGCTTCTGGGAATTTCGTAGGTGTTATAAATGATGGGGAGAAAGCCGTAGCTGGTTTTGTACAAGGTTATCAAGTTGCAAAAGGTGCAGTTGACAATGTTAGCACATCAGTTATTAATGGTGCTAAAAATATGCTTGGTTATGGTAAAGCTTCCAAGGTAGCTGAAGAATCTCAGATTGCTTTAGCTGGAGCATCTGAATTATCAACAATAGCAACTACTGAAAAAACAGTTGCTGAAAAAGCTGAAATAGGTTTTGCTACAGCTTCCAGAACTGCAACTGTAGCGCAAACCGCCGCAACTCAAACGCAAACAGTTGTTAAAAATGCATCTTCTGTATCTTCGAAAGGTCTAGCTACATCACAAATTGCATTAGCCGGAGCATCTGAAACAGCCGCCGCCGCAGAAATTACGGCCGCGGGTGCAACTGGAATTTTAAATGTAGCACTGGGAATACTGCTAGCGCCAATTACGCTTATTGTATTGGCCATTGGAGCTTTGATTTACATTTTTAAAGAATTTACACCGATTGTAGATGTCGTTGAACAAGCAATTGCGGGTATTAGTGGAGCTTTCAATGTTGTTAAAAATGCAATTATAGGTTTAGTTACCGGTGCAAAATCACTTTCAGAAACATTTTCCGGATTAGGGGGCGCAATGAAAGATGCTGCAATCGCTGCTGCTGAACTTAAAAAAGCTCAACAAGATCTCGAAGATAATATGGAAGGTCAATCAATCCAGAATGCAAAAATACAAGGTCAAATCGAAGCTTTAATAATTCAATCAAAGGATAGAACCAAATCAGAAGAACAACGTTTGGGAGCATTAAAAAAAGCTGAAGAATTGGAAAAACAAAATTTTAGCGAGCGTGCGAAAAATGCTAGAGAAGCTTTAAGAATCGCTGAGAATGACCTTCTATCAAAAACAAATATTACCAAGGCTGAACTTACAGATTTAAGAAGAAAAAATCAAAATGAAAATGATTATTTCAATGCCTTCAAGGCTTTGGCTGAAGCTAGATCTCAAAATAGAGATGAAGAATTTTCACATTATAGTGAGACTCTTTCAGGATATTATGAATTAATGAATGAACATAATAAGTTCACTGAAAAAACTGTTAACGCAAACAATAAGATCGTCGAAAAAGGTGAAGCTAATCGTGAAAAACTAGAAAAACAACGTGAAGAAGCTGCAAAAAAAGCCAAAGAAAGAAGGGAAAGAGAGCAAAAAGAAGCTGAAGATCACGCTAAAAAAGTGATTGAACTTTCAATAAATGTTAAGAAAGCTGAAATAGATTCTCTGATTTCCAATTATGAACAAGAAAGGAATTTGGCAGAAGATAACATCAAGTTTGTCGAAGATATTTCCGCCCGAAAAATGGCAATTTCTCAACTTGAATTACAAAAAAACCTTATTGGAATCACAAAAAATTCTGATGATTATAAATTAATTATGCAGAGAAGTAGTGAGGATCAAATAAAAATTGAAAGAGAAAAACAAAATGCATTAAAAAAAATAAAAACCGAATTCGCAAAATTTGAATTGGAACTTTTTGATTTCAATCAAAGATCATATTTAGAGAATATAAAAAACTTAACAGATAAGCTAGTAAAATTAGAAAATGAAAGATTAAGTCTTATAAAAGCAGTACATCTAAAAGCATTAAAGGAAGAATTTGAAATCGATGAAGAAAAACTCGAATGGAAAATTAAATACAATGATAAACTGACAGCAAATGAATTTAGATATTTACAATCAGTAAGAAAGCAGACTGAAGAAACAAATAAAGCGATTAAAAAAAATAACGAGGATCTTCACAATTATAAATTCAAGGTTATTGATGATGAAGAAAAAAGGAATAAAAGATTTTTCAATCTACAGAACAAAGAATCTACAGCTCAAAAGGTTAACGACTTAAAAGAGGAAGAAAAATCTATTCAAAAAAAGCTTGAAGAAGCAACAAAAGGTAGTGAGGAAGAAAAGAGGTTAAAAGATGATTTATCTGCAAATAAAATCCAGATGGACACCATCGTTGCTGACTCAGAAAAGCAACTATTATATCAAGGCCTTGACACTTTCATCAGTGTTGTAGGTGAGCAATCAGAGATAGGAAAAGCAGCTGCTATTGCGCGTGCAACGATGACTACTTATGAGATGGCTAACTCATCTTACAATGCTTTAGCAGGAATTCCAGTAGTCGGTCCAGGATTAGGAGCTGCCGCCGCTGCTTTAGCCATTATTGCTGGTTTACAGAACGTATCTCAAATTGCTGGAATAAGCTTATTTGCTGAAGGATCTGACTTCGTTCCCTATACGGGAAAAGCTATAGTTGATGAATTAGGACCAGAGATCCATACTGACAAAAATGGTAATATCAAAACGCTTGGAAGTACTGGAGGCGCAAGATTTACTGATGTTGTAAAAGGTGACAAGATCATCCCGGCTGATCTTTCCGCAATGATTAGAGATACAGCTTTCGCTGAACCAATGAGAAGAATTCAAATATTAGATTTTAATAACACGAATTCAGAATCAAAAATTGATTATGATGAGATGGAAAAAAGATTTGATAAAACGGGAGCAAAAATAGTTTCAGCAATAAAAAATAATAAAACAAATATCACGATCAATAATAATAGAGGTCAAGACTTTTATAATAGAGTTCGACACATAGGAAAAAAAGTTTAAATCTTACGGTTTCCCGTAATTTCATTATATAGATTAATCGTAATTTCGTGAAAATTGTTCTTATGAAAAAAATACTATTAACTATTCTACTTTCTTGTTCAATAATCTGTTTTTCTCAAAATAGAAATAACGGTGATATTTCTGAAGATATCCTAACAATTACTTCGAAATTTGATGAGATGGATGGAACAAAGATATTTATACCCTCTCATTATCTTTTTTTAAAAAATGATAACGAATCGAGTTTTATTAATATAAAACCTGTCATAGAGGAAAATTTAAGCACACCATATTTTATGATTGAGATTACCAATATTGGTAGTTGTTTTGAAAATGATGAAGTAGATTTTTTATTTGAAAATAAAAATAAATTAAAATTAAATTCATTTAGCAGTTACAATTGCTCAGGTAATTCTGCTTTCATACTTTCGGAAGAAAATAAAGAAATATTATCAAAAAATAAAATAATAAAATTTAGATTTACAAATGGTAGAAGTGGAGAAAATTCAACGTTTGAATTGAAAAATAAAAATCAAAGTTATTTTATAGACTTTTTTGATGCTATGAGATACAACAAACTAACAGAATTAAATTAGTGATATGAAATTAGATTTACAAAAAATTGAATTTGAAAATTTAGATTTCAATAATTTACCTGCAGAATTGATAAATAACACTCAAATTTCATTGCTCTATGATGAATTTGAAGAAACTAAAACTATCGAATTTACGAGGGTAGGTTATGGCATTGATGAATCTTTCACTAAAAATGATTTTTCAACAATTTTCAAATTATATGTAGAATCTAATAGTACTTTAGAATATTTCGGATTAAGCTTTGTCAATCACAATGGTTATGCTTATATGGACATATTCCTACGTGGGAGTGATATAAAATTAGTATCTGGTGATTATTTTATAATTCTTTTTGAGGATGATATAAAAAAGAAATTCCAATTTCAAAATCCAGCTAAAAGTACTAATTCCTATATTTCAAATAATTCAATAGAATTGACTCAGGAAGATCTCGTATTATTCCTATCTAGAAATATTTTAAAAGTTAAAGTTGTTTCGTTAAGAAAAAATATTTATAATATTTACAAATTAAATGAATTAGACAATACTAAACTCAAATACTTTTTTTTTCAGTATTGGTCAAAGGAAAGCGGTCAAATACTTTTGAGATATATGACTTATCTATTCATCGATTTTAATTTAAAAAATAAAATTTAATTCCCGATCACGGCAATGAGAAATAAATAATCCAATTGACACTAATGCATTTTCGCATTTTCTAAGATTCAAAAGTTTGGGTAAAGAGGATCTTTACCAGATTACAGAACCTTCCGGATTCGATGTTGCTAATTTTGTTATTAAACAAAATGAAGGTCGTTTCGGCCGTGACATCGTTTATGGAAACGAGATACAAAATCTAATGTTCTATTCAGATACAGGATATGAACGTGTAGACTTCAAACAGGACCTTAATCCACAAGGCCAACAAACCAATTATCTAAACAATGGATTTGCTTTCATTCTTGAAACATACAAGAAATATGGTTTTGAAGGCGAAATCGAATATGTGCTAAAGAAAAACAATTCGGAATTTATAATTGGTGTTTTGGATATGGCAAATCCTGATACTGATGGTAATACTTATTTTGGGTGTACTCTTATCCAAAACACAAATATTACAGATTACAAAAAGCAACTTTCTACAAGCATAGATTTATTTTCCACAAAAGATATAAATGGAAAACCAATCAGTCCGGCGCCAACCTTAAAAGTTCTTAGAAGATCTCTACCAATTTTTACACGTTCATTTTGGAGCGTTAAAGAAACCTGGAATCAAAGAGTTTTTAGTGCTACTGATAAGGATACACTTTATTCCTATTTTAATCCTTGTGCCAACAATGTAGTTTCAGAGATTACGAACTCCAACACTACAGGATCGGAACTGCATCACATCACAATGACAAAAGATCAATGGGATACGAATGCACAAGAAATGATGGCAGCTGCTGACAGTGTAGCAAAAAATATGTTTGCATTTGTCAACTCAACTAAATTTATGGTTGACACTGAGATCACAATTGAAAATTTTAACGTTAAAATACAAGGGTCGCACGGCGGCGGATCCGCTACCGGTGGAATTGCCTGTACGAACTTCCAAGTTTGTTGGGGTTATAATATGTTCGAGATTCCTGGAAGTACAAATGCTATTGGTCCAAGAACCGGAGATATGGGAGGTGAGGTTTTCTTCACAAGTCAAATAGGATCTCACGATGGTAACTTTGATTTTAACATCGAAAAGCAAGTCATTAAAATTCCAAATCTACCAATTGGCGCAAAGATTTGGGTTTTCTTCAATTCATTTATTCAGCACAAAACCGGTGGAGATATCGTTGACTTTACACACACCATCAGTAACTTCACTATTGACATTAAAACCACTCAAAAAGCATTAGATAATGTATTGAGTACCGTTCGTTATATCGACGTTTTAAAGCAATGCAGTAAGTTTATAAAAGGTGTTCCCGTAAATGCTCCTTTGTTCGATGTTGGCGGTGAACATTACAATAATGTTTGCTGGAATCGCGCTTTACTTTCAATCAATACTTCCAATTCTAAAGAGTTGATTTCCGATACATTTCCAGAAGGAACTTACGTTGGTGAAATAGTGAACAATACTTTAGAGGATTCTATGACTTTAGGATATTATTTCTGGAATGGTTTAAAATGGATTTTCCTCGATGAAAATAATATTACTCAGGTCAATTTAATTTCAAATACCCAACCTGCAGGAATTACGATCGGAGAATTGATCTACAATACCAATAAAATGATCGAACCTTTCGGACTATGTTACTGGTCCGGTTCCGCGTGGGTAGGTCTGGAATACACGCGCCCTTTCGTAACAAATTTCCAAGATGCTTTTGAGAATTCAATGGCCATTGAATCGTGTGCTGATTACGAGATCAACGAAAAAGAAATTTATTTTGGAGAATACAAAGATTTTTACAGACCGGTAAAACTTGGATCTTTCGAAATGGTTGCTGGAAAGCAGTACAAAGAATTATGGAATGATCGATTTAAGATCAATAATGTGATGATTGGTTATGATACTTACGAAACAAATAGACTTTCAAAAAATACAACAAACGACATCCATACTCTCGCAGAATGGAGTTTGCCAAATTCCAAGGTTGAAAATAAATTTGAACGAAGCATTAAATATGTAAGATCAGGCTTTTCGGCTCAAGCAATTGTTGATCTGGAAACTAAAACACCAGCAACGGCCGACGATGATGATGATAAAGTTTTCATTAATTCGATCGTTCCAATTTCTGATAACGTAGTTTGTGAGTTCAGCGCCAATCTCCAGATGTCGATATCCGGAGGAAATCTTTTACTTTCAAATTTCAGTGATAATTCTTCAACTAGTGATGTTGTCATCAATTGGAATATGCGCGGTTTGCGAGTTGGTGACTTATTCGAAATTAAAGAAGGATCCAATTCCGGACAATATAAGATCGTTTCCATCACTCAAGTAACATTGACTTTGGAACCAATCGGACACACGCCGACGATCAACGAAACCTCAGCAATTACAATTCATTATATTTATCAGGATGTGGAATATATGACTGCAACTGATGAAGGCTTTGAACTGATACAAAATCTATCATCACCTACTCTATATCCCAATTTGGATTATAGCATTAGACGAAACTTTGAAAGATGGACCAACTTCTTTTCTACAGCTTGCGTATTTAGCCGGGATAAAACGATCAATAATTTATATTTCAAAAACAATCCACCGCTGGAAACCCAAAAAACTAATGGGATACTGATCAAGGAAATGGGATCTGTAAATTGCATTAATCTTCCAAGTCCGATACTATCACCAAAATTTAAGGAGGTTGAAGTATATGCCGAATTTGAAAAGTTTTTACAATTGATGGCAGATTACAATAGTCTGGATCCAGAAGGAAATAGACGTGGATATATTGAGTGCTGTGATCTTCTTGGTGAAATCATATATGGATATCCATTTGAATTAGATTACACCTGGAAAACTGGAACATTGAAAATGAAACTGGAAGAACGAAACACTTATATTGATTATATGATTTTCGAAAATAAATTTGCGAAAGCTTTTGAATAATTAATTACATTTGTAGAATCATATTACGATTACGGCAATTATGAGATAGATATATCTTTTCTTAAATTCTACGAAAGCATTTCCGATGCTTTGATGAATGACAACACTTCAGCATTCTTGAATAAGTTTGCAGGTTTTGTTCAGATATTGCCTAATGAAACTGTACTTCAGTTTACTAATTTCGCATTTAATTTCAACACAGAAACTCCGATCACTGCATCTATTGTCGATAGTTGTGGTAAAACCTTGAAAACATTTCAGAACGGATATGATATCATGATCAGACCTATTCTGAATGAAATTACAGGCAAAAATCAATTGATTTATGAATTTATTTCCAGTGAAGATTATGGTGAAAGAATAGTTCTCTTAAAGTTTACCTCATCCGGAAAAAGCATCTATTCATATCCTTTTTTTAGTACAGAAAGTTCAGTTGAAGAAACTTCTCTCTTTTATTATAAAAACGAAGGATACTTATTAGGAGTTCCGTATAATGAACATTCATACTATCAGGTCATCAGGCTGCGATGTTTTAAAAATGATTCCGATCAGGAAACTGAAAACGAAGAAATCATTCAGCTTTCCGGAAATAAGTTTTACTCACGGACCGTAACGACTCCAATCAATAAATTTCTATTTTATCTTTCTGACTTCTTTACTTTCAATAGACTTGTAAGCACTTTGCGACATAACATAATCTATATCGATAAACAAAGACATACATCATCACCTTCCAAAATAAGTAAAGCTGAAAGAATCCAGGACTCGAATGTTTTCCAACTGGATTTTGAGGGTAATCCTATTGATGAATATTTGGATTTACAATCTCAGATCATCTTAGAATTATTTGTTACAAAATTAGAATATCCGGACGATACCACATTTCAATTTAATGATGAAATCTCCAAAAGATTCACTGTGTTTTTCAATAGAAGCATTTTTATTTTTAATGATGCAATCAGATTTCATCTTTATAAAAATGGGAATTTAGTCGAATCTAAAAAACCAAATAGTTTTAACAATCAACTTTTTGTTGATTTTGACAATGATTTTTCAAATGGTGAATACTTCATTTTAGTTGATGGAGGTAAAGCAGGTTGCAACACTCCTATTCAGCGAGTTTATTGGGTCGGTATTTCTGAGATTACAGATTGGAATTTCACCGTTTTGGATAAACCTATAGAACCTGATGCATTTGTGAATTTATCTTGGGAGGATGAATCTCAAATTGATTTATCAGGAAATCTCACACAAGGAAAAGTTAAGATTAGAGATTTTGATTTTGCAAATAAAACCGTTTTAGCATACAGTTGGCAAAGAAGATCCGATACTACTCCATTTACTGAGTACAGTAATTTAGATCAGGATTTTACAGTTCCAAATTTCAATGTTGGTGAGAACATTTTCAGATTGATAATAACCTTCACAGATAACTCTGAAATCATCTCCAATGAACTAAAATATATCAGAGTTCAAGCTTCAATTTATATCGACAATGTGAGACCATCTTCGAATGGAGAAACTCTTTTTGATTTACACGTAGTAGGAAATGATTTCATTGGATTTGCAAATACGGTTGCAACAAAAAAAGACAACTCAAAAATTCTTTACAGTACATTCTCTTTTGGACTTCCAATTACGTTGACCAATGCAACGCCAATTAATACTGATGTTCATAAAAGTGTCGCAGTAAATATTCCAGCTGGAATCTATCAGGATTGTTTTGTCAATGTAACTGCAGTATCAATCATATATGGACGATACACAGAATCGCAAGCAGGATTAAGTTTCGGTGCAACACCAGACTATTACGAATTAGCAGCTCCTAATGTCTCAGCAACATATATAGAACCAGAAATAGGATAATATGAGTGTAGAAAGCAAACAAGCCAAAATAGAAATTATCCGAGATGCAAAAGAAATCGGAGAAAATACCTGCGAAAGAGTCGCGGAAACTCTGACGTTAATTAATGATGAGAAGCTTGAAAAAAACGGATCAAATTTAATCCAACAGGATATTGATTCTCTAAGAATTAAACTCGGAATATCTAATGCATCGGATGTTACCTACATCGATAAAATTGGCACCATCGAAACGACTGCCAGTACTGTCATTATTAACTTAGATGTTTCCGGCGAAAATAAAATATACTTCAATAATGTATCATATTCAGTTTATGATACTACAATTCTAAATTACACACCGGTTTCAGCTGATAAAATAAAAGTCGTGATACTTTATGCATTGCCAACTGCAGATCTATTTTATTTAGCTGAAGGTGAAGAAGGTTTCGAAGCGAAAGATCCAGATATTCCAGCTGGAGCATTATTGATTAAAAGAATTACAGTAACTCCAGAAGGTCAATACATCGATCCAAATCTATTAGCCGGATATAAAGAAAAAGTAGAAGACAACTGGAAGAAAATAATATTCATCAAAGGAACTTCTTTTATTGTTGAATTCAATGATAAAAGACAATGCTTTTATCTCAATCAAACGCCAAAAAACAGTGCATCACCGACTATAATATCGAATGTTTTATTTTCAGAAGAAAGTTCGAGATCATTTCTTTTCAGATTTTACAATAACTCAAACGCAGATATACAAATTAATGCTAGTGATTCCGATGGTTTATTGAAAGGATTTTCAGGAATAAATACACCTTTCGTTTTAAAACCTAAAATGACTTTTTTTGCCGTTTACGATCCTGAAACTGATCTGATAGATATTGTGAAAATGTCAGGTGAAGGTGGAATCGTTTCACTAAATCTTTCAACTGTATTCACTGGTAATGGATCCACTACTCCACTTGATGTAAAAGAAGCATCTACATCGCAGCGAGGAACGATGAGTGCGGCTCACTGGAATAAACTCGAATCAATCGATTTTAGTGGACTTACAAATTTGTTTGTTCCAATCTGGAACGGACTGAAATTCATCAATTCTATTATCTACCAGTCATCTGGAGGTAGAATCGGAATTGGCACCACAAATCCAGCGGAAACGCTTGATGTTGTTGGTCGTGGAAAGTTCAATTCCTTAGTTTTTGGATCAGAAATAGGCTCGGTGGCCGTGCCAAATGAATTCGGTCGAAAATCTGGATTTCTTTGTTTTGCTGACGCTAGCGGCGAATTAAGATATTATTCTGCCGGGAGTAGATACGTTTACACTCCAACTGGAAATTTCAATATGTCATCATTGAAAACGGCAGTTGAAGCATCTAAAATGATATTTAATAGCATCGTTATTTATATCAATCTTGGAAGCAATAATTACACTTGCACAATTGATATCGGTGCGGCAAATCCTAATACATCAGGTGTCATTTTGAGGTCTGGAACAGGTAGTATTAGTTTCGTATCCTCTAGAACATTAGACTCCGGAGCAAATAACATCACTATTCTGAGTGGTAACCAATCTTCATATTGTGTTTTCACTCTTATGGATAAAGATTATATAAAAATCAAAAACAATTAACGATGAGCATAGTTCCTTTTTTTCTAATGCTTGACGATGAAGAAAGTGTTTTTAGATTTCAAATCGACACGCGAAACATTCTACCTGGAGCAACCAATGGGGCGCAATTAGATAATCGATTTGTTTTGCCAATTGATGTGACATTTGCGTCGACTTATCCGACTAATTTCATCTTAAAGGTAAGCGATGGAAGACCAGATATCAGTGTTTCAAACTCGAATTTATCTACTGCTAGAATTTTAACTTTCGCAACACCAAATATCTACGAAATAACCTTGATCGGGACAGCTCAATTAAGGTTTAATAATCAATCTCCGGATGCTCGTAAAATGACGTGGGTTTACGAAATTGGTTTAGGCTTCAAGTTTTCGAGTTATGCTTTTGAAGACACCATAAATATGACTTGGAATGCTCCCTTCGTAAGATTTAACGAACTCAATAGGATATTCGTAAATACTAAGGCATTTGGTCCACTCGCTAATTTATCTAGCTACATCGTAGATGATGCAACATTGGCTTCCTACACATTTGCCAATGTTGCAACTCCTCTAACATCTGTTATTTCTGGATTCTTTTTAAATCTTGTGAATGGTACCGATTTTTACAGAAGCGCACCATTAGCGTTGGTTTCTGAAGTTCAGATAATTGCACCGAAATTAACCACAATATCGGGAGGTTTCTACTTATCGAATATGCGCGGGAGAATAGTTATCCGATCAGAGGTTTTGACAAATATGGATAATTTATGTCGAGGCTATACCAATCCTCCATCGCTTGGAGAAGTTGATGTACGAAGAATTACGAATGCTGCATTGTTTATTACTTCTGTTATGTCAACCGCCAACGTTGATGCTACATTACTAGGTTGGGTGAATAATTTCGATTGGACGGGAATACCATCTGTCACAAATAAAGTCACATTCGATTTTTACAATTCCAGATATTCTAATAATTCAGCAGTTATATCTGCTAAAGCCTTCCTTGAGAGCAAAGGAATATTATTCACAAGACTCACAATTTTATAATATGAAAACAGAAATCAATTTAGAGCAATACAATTTTGAAGAATATGATAGAGTTTATCAGATTTCAGATTGTCCCAGAAGCGGTCTTATCCGCGTGATTGGCGTGATCGGAGAAAACTATAATTTCCGTGAAAAGCGCTGGTATATTTCGGCTGAAACGAATTACATTAATAAAGATTCGGGTATCCATTTGAAAGAGTTTAAGCATTCTACTTTGAGTAAAGGTAGAGATTGGCTGATCTCAAATGATTATATGGTAATGCTTACTGATTCGGCTGGAAATCCTTTGCCAAATCCAAACTTTAAAGCAACTGCAGAAATAGAAATTGAAGGCGAAATACAGATAGTTCCGAAAGAAATTACTTATGAAAATTCACCGTATAAATTGATGCCGGCATTCAATCGATATTCAAGCTTCAAGCGTCGCGAAGAAAATCCCGTATCAATGTATTTGATTCTTCAAGTCGCCATCAGTAACGACGATGCAATGGGATATTTTGACAACAAAGAATCGCATCCTGATGTGTTGGATATCGTGAAGGATATATTTAATCAACAAAATCCAGCATAATGAAAAATCTAATCCTTGCATTAATCTCCATTTTTCTTTTCATCCTACTGGAACCAATCTCATTTGTGTATGTGGTTTTCATCAAAGAACCCTTTACGATGAAAAGAATTTCAGGATATTGGCGCGGCTTTGCCATCGCTGTGGACCGATTCGGTAACTACCAATACAAATCCCTTTGGAATCGATTTTTGAGATCGGAGAACGGATATGAATTCGGAGATTTTCGCGAAACAATTTCAAGTGCTTTAGGGAAAAATCAACGCGATCATACTTTGTCCAACACAGGAAAATCACTTGCAGAAATTCTTGATAAAATTGATGAAGATCATTGCAAGAAATCAATCAATCACTTTTCAAATTAGAAGTAATGAAAATCATCACGACAATATTAAAATTCATCATCAAAAACCTCCAGATCATTCATAATGGTATCGGAACTGACAAGGTGATCTCTGCTTTTAAACTGGCTACTGTACCGGCTGTTTTCGTAACTACTTTTGAAGGTCTTTCAAAATGGTATATAGTCAATCAGTGGTTTATGATTTTCGTTTTTTACGCTATTGCTATTGATCATATTTTAGGTTCCATAGTTCACGCCTTCATAAAAAAGGATTTCACGCTAAAAAAAAATGCAGTTGGATTAACGATCAAAATAGGTTTTTGTATCGCAGGATATTCATTATTCGTAATGATTCACGAGATTTTCAAAGGTATTCCTTTCATCGCCGACTATTTTAAAATATTAATACAATTCATTGTCTTCATATGGCCTGCTGGATCCGCAATGGGAAATATGAGCATCATAACTAACGGCAAATTTCCGCCAATCGGCTGGATGAAAAAGCTGGAAAAGTTCCAGGAGAATATTGAATTAGAAACCTTCAAAACCCAAAATAATGAAAACACTACTACTAATCCTTAGCATCTTTGTTTTATTCGGATGTAGGACAAAGGTCACAAAAAAAGAGAAATTCAAATCAGAAGAATATTCAGAAATCCAAATTACTAAAAAGTCAGATTCCTTGATTCAAGAAAAAGATCAAAAAAAGGAAGTGAAAAAGAGTGAAAGTTCTGATCAGAAAAAAGAATCAGCGACCGAAATTGAAATCAAAGGAAAAGCGGAAACAGGGAAACCTTTGGAAATATTTGATATTGAGAATGGCGATACAATCCAAGCTTTAACTGTTACCGGAAATGCAGATGTGAAATTCAAATCTAAAAGGTCAAATTCTGACAAGTCCAAAAGGTCAAATTCAGAATCAGAATCTGAAAATCTTCTTGAGAAATATGCTAGAGCTGCAGTTAAAGAGGAAAACTTGAAAAAAGCAGGAAAAAGCATTCAGAATTCTGCAAAGGATCTCAAAACAACTGATACAACAACTGGAATTTACATTACGGCAATCATTCTCGGAGCGATCGCAATAATAATGACCTTCATATTTATTTACTTCAAAAAAAACAAAAAAGATGGCTGATTTCAAAATAGCATACAAAAAGACCAACGCTAATGAAGGTGGTTGGAATCACGTGAAAGGTGACACCGGAGGCGAAACATACTGCGGAATTGCGCGAAACCACTGGCCTGATTGGAAAGGTTGGCCAATCGTTGATGCTTTCAAAAAAAAGAATGGCATCAAACACGGGCAGAAGATTAATGATCCGGAACTGGAAAGATTAAAAATGGAATTTTACAAAACCAAGTTCTGGGACGTTGTCGGAGGCGATAAAACCGAAGATCAAAATACTGCTGATACTTTGTATGATTTCGGAGTGAATTCGGGGCAGTCTAGAAGTATTCAGAATATTCAAGAGGTTTTGGGGCTTCCTAAGACTGGAAAAATAACAAGTGAGCTAATCAAAGCTATCAATAATCCAACATCTTATTTACTATGAAAAAATTAATTTTACTTACATCGATGACATTTGTAGTTTCATCCTGCAAAAGAAATGAAGCAAGACCGCAAGAAGAAAAACCACCTTTGGTAATTGTCGATTCATTTCCGATTATTAAAACCGACACTTTACGAATCGATTTAGGCTATCAGCATAAATATGACTCATTGATGATTGTATCATTCAGAAAAGATCTTAAAATCGACAGCCTTTATTCCGACAATCAGAAACTAGCGAAGGATCTGCTGCATAAAAAACTCATCATAAAAAATGCTCAATATTATCTGAATATAACGGTCAAAAATCCTAAACAGGATAAGTTTTTGAAAGGATGGATGCGAAGGGCGCTATATCAGGAAACTAAATAATATAAATAATAATAAAAATCGGCACTTTTATAGGTGTCGATTTTTGTTATTATATTAGTGAAAAAATAATATGAACGATATAGGAGCAAAGTTTGCACTAGTGGGTAATTTTGTTTACTCTTTTGAAAGTGTTGTAACTTGGATTAGGCATTCTTGTGAGTTTTTACTGACAGAAAACGGATTACGAGATGATAAAATTGCTGTAGTTATTTTCGGAAATAAAATGTTTTCCGCAGAACCTCTTTCGGCTGTTTATGAGGCAATGGTAAACGAAATTTTAAAAGATAAAACTGATCCAGTAAATATCGCTTTGTTAGCAAAACTGTCGCAATTTAGAAAGGACTTTGTTAAACTCACTGAATTTAGAAATCAATTATTACATGGTCAACATTTGTATTATGACGGTATAGAAGGAATGGAAGTGCTGAAATTGGCACCGAATAAAAATGGTTACAAAACAGATAAGGTTATGTCTTTACCAGAAGAATTATCTGCAAAAATCAAAGATGCAAACCGTCTTTTTAAAATTATACGTGAAATTCTTTTTGATATGATAAAAATACAAAATGAAAGATATAGTTTGGAATCTCTGGAAAAAAAATCATCAGATAAAGATGGACAATGTTTATAACCTCTGTTGACTATAATATTAGATCAAATTGTTTAAATCAACAATATTATCGTTAATTAAAAGTAAATAATGATAGTAAAAGTATTTTATATTAAAAAAAATATTAGATTTGAATAAAAAATTACCATGAACTTTGATGAAACACTCCGCACGCTAATAAATGAAAGAGATCAAGATTTTTATATATATGTAGGTACTATAGAAGATGATAATGTTGATAAATTTATAAAAATTATAAGGGATAAAGAAGATAGAAAAAAAGGATGCTCTTTGATTTTAACTACTTATGGTGGAGATCCTGATGCTGGTTATAGAATTATACGCTCTATAAAGCGCTACTACGATTCCTTAACTATTTATGTATTTGGAGTATGTAAGAGTACGGGAACACTGATGGCTTTGGGCGCAGACGAAATTGTTATGAGTGATTTTGGCGAATTTGGACCATTAGATATTCAGCTTGCAAAAGATGATGAATTGTCAAATATGTCTGGCTTAAATTTTGTTCAAAGTTTAGTATCTTTAAATGATCAACTTTATAAATCCTTTGAAGAAAACTTTTTAGGACTAAAAAGGAGAAGTCAAGGATCGATAACAACAAAAACTGCTGCGGAGATAGGTTCTAGATTATCAATTGGACTCATATCTCCAATTAGTGCCCAAATTGATCCAGTTAAATTAGGTGAAGTGCAAAGAGCGATAAGTATTGCTCACGATTATGGTTCTAGGTTATGTGATGATTATGAATTAGTTTCTACATTAATCACAAGCTATCCATCACATGGATTTGTTATTGACTATGATGAAGCAAAAAGCATATTTAAGAATGTTCGTTGGGTAGATGAAGATGAAGTTATAATCGAGCGATCTTTAATAAAATTAATGAGAAGACAAAGAACTGAACTAATATCAGAATTAATCCCTGAAGAAGAAGAATCTGATAATGTTAGTGAAGACTCAGAAACTGCAGAAATTATTAATTTAGATACTGTTTCTAATGTTGAAAACGTAGAGAATCAAGAAACAGAATTACCTCAAGAAAACCCAGCTGTTTAAAATAAAAAAAATGAGAAATATAACTTTAATTAAAGAAAATAAGGAAGCTTTTGTAAATCCTTCAGAGTTAATGAGAAAGTTAATAGAAAATCAAAAAAATAGTTTCTATAGGGGGAATAATTGTAAAAATAATTCAAACATTTCACACATAGAAAAATACAATCATCATGTGTCTGTCAGAAATACACACACTAAGTAATTTAAAGAAAAACCTACATTTTGTAGGTTTTTTTTTATTTTAATAATTATTTATTCAAGAAGTACAAAGGTTCATTCAATCCTTCTTGTTTCCTGATTTTCTTTTCGTTTCGTAATTCATCCAACAATGTCATTATTTCATCGCGAGAAATATCAACAGCTTGAGAAATTTTAAAGAAGTTGGTTCCAGATGCGTTTCCATAAATCTCAAATTGAGTTTTTAAAAACTCTAATATTCTTTCTTTCATTTTTCAAAATTGCATAAAATTCAGCTATTAATGCAAACATAATTTTGTTACAATTTGTATCACAATTTATTTTTACAGTAGTCTGAATTTTACCAACTTTGAAAGATGTATAAAGATTGGAAATTGAATATTAAGCATCTGACTGAAATGCTGTGGTCCTATGTCAGCGCTTGTAAAAGAAGTGACGTGGAAGTAATGCAGGAACTAAGACCAAAAATCTTAGAATTGTTTGATGAATTAGAAGGTCCTGAAGAAAACTTACATCACATCAAAGAAATTAGAGCGAAAATAGTCAGCGATATGGATAATAATTCTTTCAATGATATTGAGGTTGCAAGTTATAAAAGGGATCTTGTTTTTTACGGGTATAAGTAACAAAGACCTCATTCTTCGAGGTCTTTTTCATTCCTGGCATCTTGCCAATTTCTTTCAACATTTCTTCCCATCTGATGAATCGGTTTTGCCTCGTCACAAAATAAATGTGTGAAATAGGATTTTTTGCCGGTCTTAGGTTCAATAAATATTTCAGTTTCCCATCTGATTTTAAATTCCCAGAAATCCCATTTTTGAATTGTTGCTTCAAATGGGTCAAATGTACAATGCACTTCAAAATGTTGCTTTTTGGGATCACCGAAAAATTCAACGATAACGCTTTTGTCATTTCGTTCTACAGATTCCCGGATAGTACCTTTGATTTTCATTCTGCAAATTTCAAAAATAAATTATTAAAATAAAATTAAAAATAATTTAAAAAATAGTTTGCTATTAGCAAACAAATTAATATCTTTGATGTATCAAAAGCAAAGGGGTTCTTTAAAAAAAACGACAAACAAAAAAAGTTACTAAAATGGAACAATTAATTGAGAGAGTTTGGGAATACTCACAAAAAAATCCCGATGGATTCACTTTGAATTTAGAAACTTTAAGACCTGTGAAATTTGGTATTTCAGTTGCATACCTTGAAACACAAGATTCACACGGAATTGAAAGTTTAGAGAGAGTTATTAATCACGCTTTACAACACGGAAAAATAGTTGGTGGGTGGTTAAATGTTGAGAATGGAAAGTTTTACTTTGATTCTGTCAAAATATTCAAAAATGAAGATCAAATATTTGCAAAAGCATTTGGAAAAAATCAAAAACAAATTGCAATATTCGATTTGACAAATTTAGAAGAAATTAAAATTAAATAAACAAAGGGGTATAAACCCCGCCCCTTTGTTTTTATTTTTCAAACCTACAAATCTTAAAATCATGACAATTAAAAAAAATATAACTGATAAATCTGAAACTCTCAAACAATTACAAAAAGATTTTGAAAACTTTTCCAACGAATCTTGTTCGTTTAAGTTCAGTGAACATTGGAAACCTATCAAGGATGATGTCAAATTGGAGAAAATAAAAACTGATTTAAAAAAATATATCAATTTTGATAATTCAAACACAGAAATTGATTGGGATAAACTCCACGAATCTTTAGATAGGTTAAATCAGTCAAAAGAATATAATAGGATTTTTCTTGATATTGGTATGGTTGGATTTACTCAGTGGATGCGTGAAACTTTCAAGGAAAAATTTAGTTCGAATAATTTAAATGATCAAAAAGAGAGTATTGAAGTTTCGATAAAGAATTACAAAAAGCTTGGATTTGAAATTGAACAATTAGATAATGACACCGTTAAAATAACTCAAAAAAGAATTATTAATGGATATATTCTTAATAGAAAAGAACTAATTGAAAGGGCAAAAAAAATATTTCCCAACGCTAAAATTTTGCCTATCAGATATTCGCTTGATGTTGCTGATATTACACCAGAATGGATTCATGATAAAATGAAAGAATTTGGTTTAAATACAAACGATTTGGTTTCTCAAATAGCTTTGGATAAGTCATCATTAAGTTTATTCTTTTCAGGAGAAAGGAAAATGAATAAATCAGTAAAAGCTTTATTTTTTTATTACTTTTTGACTTATGAATTAAATAGAGATTTCAGAGAACATTTAAATCAAAATGATAGTTCTAATAAGTTAGAAAAGTACAGATTTATAATTGATGAGAATTCTTCTCCTTATTCAACATAATAAAAAGGCCCCGAATAAATCAGGGCCTTTTTTACGTTCCGGTCTTTACATTCTTTAGGTAATCTAGTTGTCTTTGATTTCTTTTAACTGCGTATATTGAAGTTGTTTTATCACTAGTATGTGATGCTGCAGCTTGTGCGATATTAAAATCAATTGGAATGACTTTGGCTGAATGTTGAATTGCATCTAATTCATCGAGGTACATAGATTTGAAAGCATAAAAGTCTTCAGTAACTGTGATTACTTTTCCATTTTCATCTTTTATATTATCACCATTCTTAACATAGTCATACCATTTTCTTGTAACCCTTTTTTCAGAAACTTTTGTAGAACCTGGTTCTTGATTAATTGAAAAAAGATAATCTTCATCAGATGTACATAATTTAATTATTTCTTTCCAATATTTTAGTGATTGAACATTGATTGCTTTAGTAACCCATTTATAGGAAGATCCTTTTTGGATTTGCATAATATATTCCTGAGATTCTAGATTTACGTGTTTACGTTGAATTCTGAACATTTCAGATGATCGAGATCCAGACCTGTAAAATATCTCTTTGTATCTGTAGAAATTGTAATGCTTTTCAATTAAATATTTATCGATATATTTCAATTTTTCAGCAGAAATCAGTTCTCTGATTTTTGGATTAGTTTTCTTTTTTGAAATATCCCTAACTGGATTATATTCAATACAACCGCGCTGAATGAGTTCTTTGAAAATATCCGATAAATATTGTCTGAACTTATTATAATAGCTGGAGCCTAATTCTAAGCTTTCTAAAGTATTAATGATATGCCATATTTTCACGGATGAAATATTCATAAAACTATAATTCATAATATCCAATCCTTTGCAAAAACGAATCATTGCAATCCTAACTTCATTTAAATGTTTTTCGGATCCAGATAATTTTAATCTTCCTTTTTCTATTGCGGTTTTAAAATCTGTATGAGGTCCTAACTCCAACGACTCATCGGACATATAGATTTTTGTAATTGGATTGTAATGATTCAAATCCAATAGTTTTTCCATTTCTTCCTTATAAGATTTGGCTGCAGCTTGTCTTTCGGATAATTTTTTCCATTCGTTAAGTCTTTTCCGGAATTGAAATCCAGAAGGATATTTTTCTTTAAATTTTGGATCGTGAAATCTACACTCAATAAAACAATCTTTTTCAAGAGTTTCATTCGATTTTGAGCTTAATAAGTTTTCCGGAGAAAAATAGAATTGAGTACGTGAACAACCGTTACGAAGCGGTTTTCGTGAATTTTTTGATTTAGTTTTTTTCATTGCTGACAGTTTAATGTTACGTTTAATGTTACGTGAATGCATTAACTGCCGAATTCTTGAGGCTTAAAAAAAGCCAAAGAAACCTTTGTGGGAGTGGTTTCTTTGGCGAGTGGTCCCACTTGGGCTCGAACCAAGGACAACCTGATTATGAGTCAGGGACTCTAACCAACTGAGCTATAGGACCTCGTAAAATTGGTTAAATTTTATGTTTGCAAAAATAGCAAAATTTCTCTATCTACAAAACGTTTTAGGGTTTTTCTTGACACAATTCTATCAAGACACCGTTGGTAGATTTTGGGTGAAGGAAGACAACTAATTTGTTATCAGCACCTTGTTTGGGTTCTTCGGAGATGAAAATGAAGCCTTCTTTTTTTAATCTTTCTATCTCTGCTTGGATATTTTCTACACCGAAGGCAATATGATGGATTCCTTCGCCTTTTTTGTCGAGGAATTTGGCGATTGGACTTTCGGGGTTTGAAGCTTCCAGAAGTTCTATTTTGCTTTCGCCAAGTTCATAAAAAGAGGTGGTAACGCCTTCTCTTTCTACAGATTCCTGTTTGTAGTTTGATTTCCCCAAAAGTCGGGCAAATAAATCATCTGAATCTGAAAGAGACTTCACGGCGATGCCAAGGTGTTCTATTTTCATATTGTTTTAATTTTAAAAATAGTAAGGTGATAAATTTTTGAGATGCTGAAGCTGAATAAAAAAAAATTAACGCAAAGTTCGCTAAGATTTTTTTTAAAAATTAATTGAAAATATTTTTAAGGCTCGCAAAGACGCTGACGCTCAGCAAAGAAAAACAATAATGGTTCAATTAATAATTATCTGAATGCTAACTATTGGATGACAAAATTTGTTTGGATGACAAAACCCCTAGCCCCGATAGTAGTGGAAATCCTTTTTTGCTTTGACTTCGCTTTCTTTATTATGACCAAATGTGGTGCAAAAAAGATTGCAACGGATAGCGGGATTAAGCTCCAAAAAAAACTTTGTCAAATCGGATAAACTTTGGCTAAGCCCAATCTTCGATTTGACAAAGTAAGTTTTATTTATGAATTGAATCCTTCTATGATTTTTGTGAAATCTTCGATTTTTAGCGCGGCGCCTCCAATCAAACCGCCGTCTACGTCGGGTTGGGAGAAGATTTCTTTGGCGTTATCTGGCTTCACACTTCCGCCGTAAAGGATGGAAATTTCGTCTGCAACGTCTTTGCCGTACTTGTCAGCAATCAGGCTTCTGATGTAGGCGTGGACTTCCTGCGCTTGTTCTGCAGTGGCTGTTTCGCCGGTTCCGATGGCCCAAACTGGTTCGTAGGCAATCACGACTTTTTTGATTTCCTCTGCGGATAAGGTGAAAAGTGCGGTTTCGGTTTGGTTTTTTACAACCTCGAAATGTCTTCCGGATTTTCTCTCTTCTAACTTCTCGCCGTTGCAATAGATTGGCGTGAGGCCTTTGTCCAAAAGGGCTTTCACTTTTCTATTTGCGTGGCTGTCGGTTTCGCCGTGGAACGTTCTTCTCTCGGAGTGCGACACCAAACTTCCGTCTGCGTCGATGGATGCCAGCATATCCACAGAAATCTCGCCTGTGTACGCGCCACTCGCGTATTCTGAAACGTCCTGAGCATAAACGCCCACTTCGCCATTTTTGAAAACTTCTTTAGCAGAAGCCAGATACAATGCTGGCGGAGCGATGAAAACCTCGCAGTTGGTGGTGTTGTTTTTTTTGTATTCTAAAAGCTGAGCCATCAATTCTTGTGCTTCAGCGTAGGTTTTGTTCATTTTCCAGTTTCCTGCAACAATGTTCTTTCTCATTTTGATATTATTTTAAATTCCAAAGGTTTTTCAGTAGGATGTAAAATTTGTGCTCGTCATCACTCACTTTGTTGTCCGCTTTGATGAGGGATTTTGCGAATTGGATGAAGTCTTTTCTTTCTTGCTCGGTAGAATCTTCTTCGAAACATTTGGCGTGAAACTCGAAGTGGTCTTGCCACTGGTCAGACGTCAATTGTGCGATGATTTCCAGCTCGTCGTCCAAATTGAGACGGAAAGGAAATTCCTCGGTCATATATTCCTGAACTTTGAGCCCTTCTTCCGGTTTTATGATTCCATCGACTGCGGACAAAATCATCAGTAAGTGATAGCCAGCGATTGGTTTGTTTGATTTTCTCATTATATAATATAGATGTTAGATATTAGACTTTGGATGTTAGGCTAATACAATATTTATTTTTTGATTTTAAAAGTCACTAATTGTTTTCAGCATTTCAAATTTAAGATTATTAATCCAAATAATCTTTTGCGCCCAATTTTTCAACCACTTTTCCCTTCTCCAAAATCAAGATGAAAGGATTGCTTCTGGCGATGGTTTTGATAGCAATCTCGTCCATCATATAGTTTGGAACTTGCTTGTAAAAATCAGGTTGCGTGCTTACGCCGATTACTTCTGCTTTTTCTGATAAAGCCTTAGTTTCAGTTTTTTTGACCAATTCTGCGTCGGCTTCTTTAGGTTTGTAAGTGAAAATGATGATTACTTTTGGCTCTTTCAGGATTTCGTCTGTGATGTTGTTTCCGTTTGTGTCCTCGATTTTAAATTTCGAGATTTCGGATTCGTAGCCTTTTTTCACGATTTCGGAAGATGTTTTTCCTTCCTCGATTTGCCAAGTCGTATCTTTCCAATATTCCTTATTGATGTATTCGTCTTGGTCTACTTTTTTGACCTCGTTGGTTTTTGAATTTTTCAATGAATAAAAAGTCTTATATTCCGAAGGATTTTTATTGATTTTATCTTTCTCCGAAGCCAAATCCGTCCCAATTGCATAAGCTCGGAAATCAATCATCGGTTCGTGGAAAAGTCCGCGGTACATCACGAAAAACATTACCAAAACGAAAACGCCCAACAACGGTAATTTTCCAAATCTCACGACTTCATCTTCTTCTCTTTTTCTATATAAAACTGCCAAGATTATTAATAAAACCAATAGCGTAATATCTTTCCAAAACGATTGCCAAGGCGTGAATTTCAAAGCGTCTCCGAAACATCCACAATCTGTAACGACATTAAAATAAGCAGAATAGAATGTCAAAAATCCAAAGAAAACGCAAAGTGCAATCAAGGCATAAATGGTTTCTTTAAGCTTGATTTTCATTAATAACATAAAGCCTAAAACCAGCTCCAGCAAAACCACGATGATTGAAAATACCAAAGCATATTTCTCCAAAAATGGCAAGTCAAAAACGATGGGCGAAAAATATTCTTCTAACTTAAAAGAAAATCCTTTGAGGTCAACCGCTTTCACAAATCCGGAAGCGATGAATATGAGTGCGACAATGTAGCGTAAAACTGCTTTCATAATTTTAGAGATGGAAGTTAGAGGATGGAAGATGGGTGTTGACGATATTATGCATAGATTAATCTTTTAGTTGGTTTCTGAATCCAATGATTTGATTCATTAATTGATATGATTCGTTATACAATTCTTTGAATTTTTTTTTCTGAAATATAATTCCTATTTTTTGCTTTATATAAACACGTTACGACTTCTGCCAAAGACCGAATCGAAAAACCTAAAAATCTTTTAAACTCAGGATTGGATTGTAAAATTGAGCCCTCAGAAATATTCAGTGCAATAGAATCTACCGCTCTTCTAATTTGAGAAACCAAATTGAACATTTCATCTTTTGGAAAATCTTTGGAAATTTGAAATATTGTTTCTCCAAAATCCATTGATTTTTGCCAAATAATTAATTTTTCAAATTTAAAACTCATCGTAACACACAAATTACATTTCCACAGAATCTTTAATCTTCCCTCTTCTGACTTCCCACTTCCATCTTTATTAAACAAAATACTGCGTAGTTGAGCATATCAAAGTAGTTCGCATCCAAACCTTCGGACACCAAAGTTGCGCCGTTGTTGTCCTCAATTTGTTTGGTTCTGAGGACTTTTTGATAAATCAAATCGGTGATGGATGAGATTCTCATTTCGCGCCAAGCTTCGCCGTAATCGTGGTTTTTGCGCTCCATCAAGTCCTTTGCTTTTTGAGCGTAGGAATTGTAAAGTGCCATCGTTTCTTCTGGATTGGCATTCAGTTCATCAGAAAAACCTTTTTCTAATTGAACTAATCCGATGATGGAATAATTGATGATGGCGATGAATTCGTCTTCCTCACTTTCGTCCACCATTTTCACATCGGTCATCTGCAAAGTACGGATTCTATTGACTTTGATGTAGATTTGGTCGGTAATAGAACTTGGGCGAAGAACGCGCCACGAGGTTCCATAATCCTTCATTTTTTTCTGAAATAAGTCCCTGCAAACCGTGATAACGTCGTCAAACTGGGCGGATGTATTGTGCATAAATCTGTCTAATTGGTCAAAGATACAAATTTTGTTGTTTTCAAATTTTGATTGCCAACCGGAAAAATTAACTATTTTTATGATTCCAAATTTTCCTTAATAAAATCGCCATCTTTTGAAACATCAAAAAAAAATTTTAGCGATTGAAAATGAACATCAAACAATTAAAACCCACGAATGAAAACAGCCATTTCACTTTCTCTAATGTCTTCACTTTTTGTCAACGCTCAACAAAAATCGGAACTGACGGCAGAAATGGCAAACAAACTGGCATCAATGCCTCTGAAATGCATCAACCTAGAATATCCAAATAAAACCGCGCACGTCATCAATTCTGAAAAAGATGCAGTCCTGACGCCGAAAGAATTGCACCCGAGTTTTTACGGCTGTTTCGATTGGCACAGCTCTGTTCACGGACATTGGATGTTGGTGAGATTATTAAGGACTGAACAAAATTTGGAAAACAGAGACCAAATCATCTCTATTTTAGAAGCCTCATTTTCATCAGAAAAAATTAAAGAAGAAGCAAAATATTTTACAAAATATCAAGTCGCACAGAATTTTGAAAGAACTTACGGCTGGGCTTGGATTCTCAAACTGGATGAAGAATTGGCAAAATGGAATCATCCGAAAGCTAAATTCTGGCATCAGAATTTGAAACCTTTGACAGATGAAATCCTGAGACTTTGGAAAGCTTATTTACCAAAACAAACCTACCCAAACAGAACTGGTGTTCATCCAAACACCGCATTTGCAATGTGTTTCGCCATCGATTGGGCGAGACAGACGGGTGATAAAATCTTCGAGAAAGAATTGTCTGACAAAGCCAAAATTTTCTATTTGAACAACACAAAAACGCCGGCTTATTTGGAGCCTGACGGAAGTGATTTCTTCTCGCCAAGTCTGGAAATTGCAGAATTGATGAGCAGAATTATGCCACAAAAAGAATTTGAAAAATGGCTGAGTAATTTCTACGAAAAAAGGAGTTTGGAAAATATCGAACAAATTCCCATCATCAGTGATTTGAACGATTATCAAACCGTTCATCTGGTTGGATTATCGTTTTCGAAAGCTTGGGCAATGAAAAATATTGCGAATGGTTTACCAGAAGGAAATAAACTTAGAAAAAAATTTGAAATTACGCGGGAGAAATTCATCGAGAATTCGCTTCCGATTATTTTTCAAGGAAATTATGGTGGCGACCAATTGGTTGGCGAGTTTTGCGGTTTATGCGATGACCAATTAGAAAAACGATTTTATCATTAAAATTGTTTTAAAATATTCCTTATTTAAAATTTAAAATGAACTTTTCTGTTACCAATTCCCAAAACGATAATCCTTTTTCAATCAATTGCAATGGCAGATTGGTTGATTTGTCGAAGCCAAAATTAATGGGAATTTTGAACCTCACGCCCGATTCTTTTTCGGATGGCGGGAAATTTAATTCTGAAAAAAATGCGCTGATACAAGCAGAAAACCTCCTGAAAAACGGCGCAAGCATCATCGATATTGGCGCACAGTCTACGCGACCAAATGCAGAATATTTGAAGGCTGATGAGGAAATCCGAAGAATTGGAAATGTGATTTCATTAATCAAAAAAGAATTTCCGGAAAGTTTGATTTCGCTGGACACGTTTTATGCTGACGTTGTGAAATTTGGTTTTGATGAAGGAATCGATTTGGTGAATGACATTTCGGCTGGACAATTTGATTCTGAACTTCTGAATGTGGTTTCGCAAACGGGTTTACCTTATATATTGATGCACATCAATCCGAGTTACGAATCGATGCACGAGAAAATTAAGTTTGATGATATCATTTTGTCAATCAATCGATTTTTCTCAGAGAAATTATTAGAATTAAATCAAAAAGGAATCAAAGACATCATCCTCGACCCAGGTTTCGGATTTGGAAAAACGGTTGACGACCAATACAAAATGATTGATGAATTTGAATACATCGGTTTTGGAAAATATCCTATTCTTGCAGGAATCTCGAAGAAGTCATTTATCTACAAACCATTGGGGAAACAAGCCAATGAAGTTGAAAAAGAAACTTTAGATCTACATTTGAAATTAATAGAAAAAGGCGCGAAGATCATCCGCCTGCACAATCCAGAAACTTTGAAGCTCTGAGTATGAAAAGATTATTACTGTACATCAGGAAAGTTCTCAAGAGATCTTTTGATAACATTCATAATGAAAGGCTGAAGGAAAACCTTCTGCAGGCTGTTCCATTTTGGATTGGCTCTATCATTACGGGAATCATTGCAGTTTTGTACGCTCAGATATTTGCTTTTGGCGAGCACACACTCAATAAGATATTGAATTGGAATCTTTGGATGATCTTCATTATCACGCCTATTGGTTTCGTGCTTTCCTGGTGGCTGGTAAAGAAATATGCGCCGTTTGCAAAGGGAAGCGGAATTCCGCAGGTAATGGCCGCCGTAGAACTTGCCAATCCAAAAGACAATCATTTGATCTATAAATTATTGAGTCTAAGGATCATCATTATAAAAATTCTTTCCAGTTTCGTTTTGGTTTCTAGCGGAGGCGCAATTGGACGTGAAGGACCGACCATTCAGATCGCTGGTTCTGTGTTCCGAAAAGTTTATGAGCTCCTACCCGACTGGTGGCCAAAAATTTCTAAGAAAAATATGATTTTGACCGGTGCGGCAGCTGGACTTTCCGCCGCTTTCAACACACCACTTGGAGGAATTGTTTTTGCGGTGGAAGAATTGTCGAAGACGCACATCAATTATTTCAAAACTGCCTTGTTCACGGCGGTTATCATTGCTGGACTTACAGCGCAATCTTTTGCTGGTTCTTATTTATATCTTGGCTATCCAAAAACGAGCGATGTGACTTTGTGGATTATGTTCCCGATTGTTTTCACTTCTGGCATTTGTGGAATACTGAGCAGTCAGCTTTCTGTGGCAATGTTGAAAATCAATCGATTAAAAAAGAAATTAAAAACCGATTTTTCCAATGTCGTATTTCTTGTAATCTGCGGACTCATCGTTGCTACAATTGCCTATTTCATCAATAGAGATATTCTTGGTTCTGGAAAAGACATTATAGAGAGGGTTCTGTTTACAGAAAATAAAACGGAAGCTTGGTACGTTCCAATTCTCAGAATGTTGGGTCCGGCTTTGGCTTTTACATCTGGTGGCGCAGGTGGAATTTTTGCACCGGCGCTTTCTACTGGCGCATCTATTGGAAGTGTTTTTGCGAACATTATGAATCTTACGGATAATGAAACGAATGTTTTGATCTTGGCAGGAATGGTCGCTTTTCTCACAGGAATTACACGAGCGCCTTTTACATCAGCGATTTTGGTTTTGGAAATGACGGACCGACATTCTTTGATATTTCACTTGATGTTAGCCGGGATGATGTCGTCAATTTTTTCTGTTCTAGTGAGCCGTCATTCTTTGTACGAGGTGCTTAAAGTCAATTTTATTAATGATATTAAAAGTGAAAAATAGTTATACACGACACACATTTAAGATTATATAAATGTTAAAATCATAATTTATTAACGTTTGTTAAGTTTTTTTTCATAATTTTGAAATGAATCAAAAAATAAATTTTTATTATGAAAAAAATTCTATTCTCTTTAGTAGCATTGGCAGGCCTGTCCACATCCAATGTTATGAATGCTCAAACAGTCCTATTTGAAGACAGTTTTGAAACGTACACAGATTTTGCAATTGCAAATGTAGGTGCCTGGACACTTACAGATGTTGATTTGAAACCAACTTATGGTTTTACAGGAATTACATTTCCAAATACTCAGGTTGCTAAATCTTTTCAGGTTTTCAATTCAAACACAACTACACCTCCAATGACACCTTCTGAAACTTCAGATTGGAGTGCTAGAACAGGAGAAAAAATGATGGTCAACTTTGCTGCAACCACTGCACCTTGGAACAATGACTGGATAATTTCTCCACAAGTGCAGTTAACGGCTGGTCTAGGAGCTTCTGTAAGCTTTTGGGCTAAAGGTTGTGATGCCGAGTATGGCGCAGAAAAATTCAAAGTTTTGGTTTCTACTACCGGAACAGCAGTTTCTAATTTCACAGCAGTTTCAGCTGTTGTAACAACTCCAAGCGATGCCCTGTGGCACGAATACACTTACAATCTGAATGCGTACTCAGGACAACAAATTTATATTGCTATTCAGACAACATCTGAGGATCAGTTTGGATTTGCAATTGATGACTTCAAAGTTGTAACTGCTCCTCTTCCAGTTGTAGCTCCTGGATGTTCCACATTGACTTCACCTGCAAATGGTGCGACAAATCTTGCTTTTGCTTCTCAAACACTATCTTGGTCTGCTCCAACGACAGGAACCGCTGATTCGTATGATGTTTATTTGGATAAAACAGAAAACCCAACAACACTTGTGGGTAACATTTCTGGAACAAGCTACACAGCTACAAATCTAGATGCATCATCTACTTATTACTGGAGAGTAGTTCCTAAAAACACTGTTGGTTCAGCTACTGGATGTACCACCGTTTATTCTTTCACTACTGCAGCTCCTGCATACTGTACGGCAGGCGCAACTTCCACTAGTTTTGAAAAGATAACAAACGTTACATTTGCCGACATCAACAAAAGCTCAACAGCTACCGCAGGCTATGAAGATTTCACTTCAACCGTAGGAAATGTAACAGCTGGAAGTACTTACACTTTTACCGCTACATTCTCAGGAACATCTTTTTCCAATGATCAAGTTTTAGTTTGGATTGATTTGAATAACGACAAAGACTTTGCAGATGCAGGAGAACAAGTTTTAGTTACTCCAACAAAGGTATCACCTTGGACAGGATCTATAACAATTCCTGCTACAGCTACTATTGGAACAACACGTATGAGAGTTAGATTGCACGACAGTTCATTAGGAGGAAACGTTACACCTTGTGGCACTTCTACGTACGGACAAGTTGAAGATTACACTCTAAACATTGGAACACTAGCAGTTTCAGACGTTTCTAAAAATGGAATCAAAGCTTATCCAAACCCTGTTAAAGATATCTTCAACATCGAAACTCAAGGAAAAATCAAATCTATCAGAGTATTTGATGTAACTGGAAAACAATTGTTGACAAAAGAAATCAACGAAGCTAAATCTCAAATCGATTTCAGCAAGTTCAACTCTGGAGTTTACGTTGTAACAACAACTATGGAAGATGGCTCTACTACTTCTAATAAAGTAATCAAGAAATAATCATTTTTAAAATCAAATTTTAATCCCGTCAATTTTGACGGGATTTTTTTATGCTAAGTGTTTGTAGTTTAGAAAAAAGTTGTACTTTTGCAACTCGAATTTTTAATTAATAAATTAACATTATGAACAATTACGAAACTGTTTTCATTTTAACTCCCGTTCTATCTGATGCTCAGGTGGAGGAAGCAGTGAAAAAATTTGAAGATCTATTGACTTCAAACAATTGCGAAATCGTTGCCAAAGAAAATTGGGGACTTAAGAAATTAGCTTATCCTATTCAATTGAAAAAGAATGGTTTTTACACACTGATCGAATTCAAAGGAGAAGGAACTGTAGTTGCAGATCTTGAAACTGCTTTCAAACGTGATGAGAGAGTGATCCGTTATTTAACGACTAAACTTGACAAACACGCTATCGATTATGCAGTAACAAGAAGAAGCAAAATCAAATCTGCTAAAGCTTAATTATTAACCTTTTAAAATTTTAAAATCATGGCAATAGATGATATGGCAAAACAAGCCTCTGCTGGAGGTGAATCTGAAGTAAAATTTCTTACTCCACTTGATATCAATACAAAAACTGATAAAAAGTACTGTAGATTCAAAAAATTCGGAATTAAGCATGTAGATTACAAAGATGCTGACTTCCTTTTACAATTCGTAAACGAACAAGGTAAGATCTTACCAAGAAGATACACAGGAACTTCTCTTAAATACCAAAGAAAAGTATCTGCAGCTATCAAAAGAGCAAGACACCTTTCTTTGATGCCTTACGTAGCAGATCTTTTGAAATAAGACAAAAATAAATAAAGGAAGTAGGTTCGCCTGCTTCTTTTGTTGCTGAATTAATATTAAATTCTAACGAAGTGATGAGAAAACCGGATTTAAAACCCGGAACTCGGATCTCTAAAACGGACAACAACAATGGAAATTATCCTAAAACAAGACGTAGAGAACTTAGGACTTGAGTTCGATACAGTAAATGTAAAACCAGGTTACGCTCGTAACTTTTTACTACCTCAAGGTTTTGCTTTATTAGCAACGCCTAAAAACAAAGCAGCTCTAGAAGCGACTTTGGAATCTAGAAAAGAAGAAGAAGCTAAATTGGTAGCTACTGCAAATGCTGTAGTAGATCAATTGAAGAAAACATCTGTAACGATCCCTGCAAAAGTAGGAACTGGAGACAGACTATTCGGTTCTATCAACAATGCTGACCTTGCTGCTGCTTTGGCAAAAGCTGGTGTAAACGTTGATAAAAAATATATAAAAATCCCTGGAAACACAATCAAAAGAACTGGTACAGTGACTGCATTGATCAGACTTCACAGAAATGTAGAGTACAACTTTGATTTCAACATCGTTTCTGATGCTCCAGTAGAGGCTCCAAAACCAGCAGCTCCAAAAGCTAAAGTTGAAGAGGAGACTCCTTCTGAAGAAGCTTAATTAGATTTTAAAAATCATAAAAAAACCATCCCGATATTTTCGAGATGGTTTTTTTTGTGAAATGTACTTCCTATGATTTTTTCGGTTTCCAAGTATTGAAAAACTCTTTCACTTTCTCAAGACTGTAGCCACTTCCCTCTTCCAACACTGCACTATCCTGCGTATGGATTTGTGTTCCATTCTCATCCAAAATGATGAAAACCGGATAACCAAACTTCTCTCCAGGATTGCCATAACTTGTGAAAATTTTCTCATTTTTATTTTCTGGCGACCAGTTCAGATGGTAGTAAACAAAATTATCATCAACCAATTTTTTAAGTTCTGGCGTTTGCTGCACATAGTTGTTGAATCTCAAACACCAGATGCACCAGTTTCCACCAGCTTGTACAACTACATTTTTATGTTCTTTTTTAGCAAGTGCAACCGCATTTTTTATTTCCAATTCTGCATTGGCTTCAGGATGGTAAGGTTTCGGTAATTTGGCCTTTTCCTCTGCCGCAGCTTTCTTTTTAGCTTCCAATTGTTCTTTGCTCAAAGGCTTATCTTGAGTTTGTGCACTGACTGCGGAAAATGTGACAAGACTTGCAAGAAAAAGTATTTTTAAGATGTTTCTTTTCATTTTTATTAAAATATTGATTTTTACAACACCAAATTTAAGCAATTATCCAGCCATTTTTCAGTATATTTGCCAATAAACACATAGTTTGAATCAATTTCTATTCAATATATTATTATTAATTTCAAAATTACCACTGAAGATATTATATATATTTTCAGATATTTTGTTTTTCACTACTTATTATATTGTAGGCTATAGAAAAAAGGAAGTTTTAGAAAATCTAAAGAACTCTTTTCCTGAAAAGTCAGATGAAGAAATTAATATGATTTCCAAAAAGTTTTTCGCAAACTTCTGCGATTATCTTGCAGAGATGCTAAAAGCTTTTACAATCAGCAATGTCGAGTCCAGAGTGAGGATGCAACACTTAAACCAAGATCTTTTCCACGAAGCGAAATCAGAAGGAAAAAACGTCATTCTTCTGTCTGGTCACGTTTTCAATTGGGAATGGTTCAATGCTCTGAAAACAATCGTTCCTCAGGAAAACTCACATCCTGTTTACAGAAGAATGAGTAACAAATTTTGGGAACAAAAAATAAAGACCATCAGAAATAGATTCGACAACCAGTCTCTGGAAGCTAATGATGTCATCAAACATATTTTCCGAAATCCTAATGACGGAAATTCTATTTATATGTTCGTAGCAGACCAAACGCCTCACGTTTCCAACGTCAACTATGGACTTAAGTTTTTGAATCAGAAAACACCGGCTTTCATCGGCTATGATAAATTGTCTACCAGAATGGATATGGCTTTTATCTATTGCGAAATGAAGAAAGTGAAACGTGGTTACTATCAAGTGAACTACCACAGGATCTATCCCGATGGAGAGAAGTTTGTGGAGCACGAGGTAGTGAAAAAATTCCATAAACTTTTGGAAAATACCATCAACAAAAGACCTGATAATTGGCTCTGGTCGCACAGAAGATGGAAGTACCAAGACGCAATCAAAACCTACGAAGAATAGATGACTCTCGCAATTGCAATCCTAAATTGGAACGGAAAAAACTGGCTGGAAAAATTCCTCCCGTCTGTCATTCTACATTCCAAAGAAGCGGAGATTTATGTGATCGACAATGCTTCGACCGACGATTCTATTCCATTTTTAAAATCAAATTTCCCATCAGTCAAAATCATTCAAAATGAGAGCAACTCTGGTTTTGCAACAGGTTATAACCAAGGATTGAAATCCATAAAAGCAGATATCTATTGTTTACTGAATTCCGATGTGGAAGTGACCGAGAATTGGATTGCTCCAATTTTAAGATTATTCTCCGAAGATCAAAATATCGCAGCGATCCAACCGAAGATTCTGGATTACAATCAGAAGGATAAATTTGAATTTGCTGGTGCTGGTGGCGGATTGATAGACAATCTCGGTTATCCGTATTGCCGAGGAAGAGTTTTTGAAAATATAGAATTTGATAACGGACAATATGACGACGAGACCGAAATCTTTTGGGCATCTGGCTGTTCCTTATTTATGCGTTCCGAGGATTTTTGGAAAATGAATGGTTTTGATGAAAGATTCTTTGCACATCAAGAAGAAATCGATCTTTGCTGGAGACTTAAAAATGAAGGTAAGAAGATTTATTACACCGGAAAATCCAAAGTTTATCACGTTGGTGGTGGCACGTTGAAAAAGGAAAATCCAGAGAAAACCTATCTAAATTTCAGGAATAATCTGTCAATGATGTTGAAGAATCTTCCAGCTTCGAAAGTATTTTTCATCTTGTTTTTCAGATTGCACCTTGATGGTTATGCCGCTTTTTATTTGGCTTACAAAAATGGATGGCGATTTCTTTGGGCAGTTTTGAGGGCACACGTCTACTTTTATATTCAGCTTCCCAAGTCGATACAACTGAGACAGCAACATCAGATCGATCCATATTACCAAATAAAGTGGTTGATGTTCAAGCATTTTTTAGGATCAAAAAAAATAATAAAAGAATGAACTTCATTGCCTTAGATTTCGAAACCGCGACTCACGAAAAAAACTCAGCTTGCGAGCTGGGAATTTGCATCGTGGAAGATGGCGTGATCAAAGAAACCAAATCTTGGCTCATCAAACCGCCTTCTTATCCATATTTCAATTATCACAATGTCGCGGTTCACGGCATCAACCCGGAAGATGTGAGGCACGCTCCTACTTTTGGAGATATTTGGTATGAAATAGAAAATCTGATGTACGGAAATCTAATGATTGCTCACAACGCCTCTTTCGATGCGAATGTTCTGCGTGGTTGCTTGGATCATTATGGATTTTTTACGCCAAAAATTAATTATCTGTGCAGTATTGGCGTTGCAAAAAAAGCTTGGAAAAATCTGAAAAGCTATGGATTGAAAAGCCTGGCAGAACAACATCAAATCGACTTCAATCACCACAGAGCTGATGCTGATGCAGAAGTTTGTGCGAAGATCTCATTATTGAGTTTTGAAAGATTGATGATCTCTAGAAATGATGAGATCAAAGAAGTTTTTAATAAGAAAATTAAGTTTTTGTAGAATAATTTTAGATTTAGTAGATGTTAATTACTTAAAACCTCAGAGACTAAATTAAACTTCGGAATTCCAACATTGAAGGTTCCTTTCTCAGCATTTTCAAAAACATAATGTCCTTCCATATTTCCAACACCTGATTTTAAAATCACATTAGAAAAGTAATTGAACTTCTCGCCACCTTCAATCACCGGCGTTAGTCCGATCACGCCAGCACCTTCAACTTCTGTGAATCCAAAACCAAGGTCATAGATCATCCATCTTCTCGACAGGAGCTTTACAGGAACAACTCCAAGATTCTCGATTTCGATATTGTAACGGAAAACAAAACGGTTCTCAGATGGGTAACTGTTGAAGTTATCGTACTCAGTGGTGACACTGACTCTTATTTCGGATGTATTTTTAGAAACCATTTCTGCTAGATTTTAAAATTGAGATACAAATATCCCGCCGATTGTTGGATTAGAAAATTACAATTTGGTTAAATCCATCGTCAATGTACATTTTCGTTTTATTCAATCGGTTAATTTTCTTAATTTTGTGTATCTAAAAAAGTAAAAAGAAAGAAATGAATTCCTACAAAAACCCATTGGAAGAGCGCTATTCCAGTGAAGAAATGCTATTTAATTTTTCGCACAACAACAAGTTCCGCACTTGGAGAAAACTTTGGATTGCTCTCGCTGAAATCGAAAAAGACCTTGGACTTGAAATTACAGACGAGCAGATCGCTGAATTGAAAGCCAACGCAGAAAACATCGATTATGACAAAGCGGCAGAATATGAGAAGAAATTCCGCCACGATGTGATGGCTCACGTTCATACTTATGGTGACGTGGCGCCTTCTGCCAAAGGAATTATCCACTTAGGAGCAACTTCAGCTTTTGTAGGAGACAATACAGATTTGATACAGATCCGTGACGGACTTTTGATTTTAAAGAAAAAGTTGGTGAACGTGATGAAGAATCTTGCCGATTTTTCGATTCAATATAAAGACCTTCCAACTTTAGGATTTACCCATTTCCAACCAGCTCAATTGACAACTGTTGGAAAAAGAGCAACACTTTGGTTACAAAGTTTAGTTTTAGATATCGAAGAGCTTGATTTTTTCTTAGAGACTTTACGTTTCAGAGGCGTGAAAGGAACAACTGGAACGGCAGCAAGTTTCCTAGAGCTTTTCAACGGCGATTATTCTAAAGTAAAACATCTTGACAAAGAATTGTCAAAAAGATTCGGTTTCGAAAAAGTTTTCGGCGTTTCCGGACAGACTTACGACAGAAAAATCGATGCGAAAGTGGTCGCTTTATTAGGAAATATCGCTCAGTCTGCTCATAAATTCACGAATGATTTACGTTTGCTTCAAAATTTGAAAGAAGTTGAAGAACCTTTCGAAAAAAACCAAATCGGTTCATCTGCAATGGCTTACAAACGTAACCCAATGAGAAGTGAAAGAATCGGAGCATTGGCAAAATATGTTATGTCTTTGACAACCAGTTCTGCAATGGTGGCTTCAACGCAATGGTTTGAAAGAACATTGGACGATTCAGCCAACAAAAGATTGACCATTCCGCAAGCGTTCTTGGCAGTTGATGCAATCTTGTTGATCTGGAACAATATTATGAACGGAATCGTGGTTTATCCAAACAGAATCAACAAACACATCGAAGAAGAACTTCCTTTTATGGCAACAGAATACATCATTATGGAAGAGGTGAAAGCTGGTGGCGACCGTCAGGAAATCCACGAAGTAATAAGACTTCACTCAATGGAAGCTTCCAAAAAAGTAAAAGAAGAAGGTAAAGAAAACGATTTGATCGAAAGGATTTTGAATGATGAAACTTTAAAGCTTGATAAATCAAAATTAAAAGAAGTCCTTGATCCGAAAAACTTTATCGGTTTTGCACCCATCCAAACGGAGGAATTCATTGCGAATGAAGTTCAGCCGATTTTGGATGCGAACAGCGAATTGATCGGTTTGGAATCTGACCTAAAAGTATAATCTGTGCAGCTTCGGCTGCATTTTTTTGTTATAAAATAAATCTAATAAATGATTTTAGAATGAAAGCTAAAATCTCATATCTATAAAAATGAATAAAAGAATTTTCGTAGAAAAAAGAGGAATTTTCGATGTAGAAAGTCCAAAAATTTTTGATGAAGTAAAAGGGGTGGTTCCGTCTATCCAAAGTGTAAAAGTGTACAACGTGTACGATATTTTTGGATTAAATGACGGTGAATTTGAAAAAGTGGTCAACAGTACTTTCGTGGACCCGGTTACCGATATTTTAATCGAGGAAAATCCTGCAGAAGGAGTTTATTTCGCATTGGAATTTTTGCCCGGACAATACGATCAGCGTGCAGATTCTGCGCAGCAGTGTATCGCTTTACTGACTGGAAATGAGAAATCAAAAGTGAGAAGCGGTAAGCTTATGCAGTTTGAAGGCATTTCAGAAGCTGATTTGGTGAAAATCAAAGACCTTTTGATCAATAAAGTGGAATCTCAGGAAAAAGATTTAGCAACACTGAATATTCCTGCAGAAGAAACGCCTTCAAAAGTGATTGTTCACGAAGGTTTTATCAATTTTGATGATGCTCAGTTGGAAGAATTCTTTAATTCTCACGGCTTTGCATTGGGATTGGATGATTTGAAATTCATTCAGGAATACTTTAAAACTGAACAGAGAAATCCTACAGAAACTGAACTGAAAGTTTTAGATACTTATTGGAGTGACCATTGCCGTCACACAACGTTTGAAACAGAACTATCTAATATTGAATTTGAAGGTCAGTTTAAACATACATTGGAAACTATTTTCAATGATTATATCGAAAAAAGAAAATTCTTAGGACGCGAATTGAAACCAATCTCTCTAATGGATTTGGCGACCGTTTGCGGAAGATATTTCCATAAAACAGGCAACCTGGAGAATTTGGTGGTTTCTGACGAAATCAACGCCTGTACGATTCAGATCGAAGCTGAATACGACGGTAAAAAAGAACCGTGGTATTTATTATTCAAAAACGAAACGCATAATCACCCAACAGAAATTGAACCTTTTGGAGGTGCTTCAACGTGTTTAGGTGGTGCAATCAGAGATCCTTTGTCCGGACGTTCTTTTGTTTTCCAGGCGATGAGATTGACGGGTGCTGCTGATGTTTTGGAACCTGTAAGTCATACATTACCAGGAAAGTTACCTCAAAAAACAATCACAAAACAGGCTGCGAACGGCTATTCTTCTTACGGTAACCAAATCGGTTTAGCGACCACAATGGTTTCTGAAATCTACGATGAAGGCTACAAAGCAAAAAGAATGGAAGTTGGTTTTGTTACCGGCGCCGTTCCTGTGGATTGGGTAAGACGTGAAAAGCCTGAAGCTGGTGATTCGATCATCATTTTAGGTGGTGCGACTGGTCGTGACGGTGTTGGTGGAGCAAGCGGAAGTTCGAAAGAACAAGACGAAACTTCTATCCACACGATGAGTTCTGAAGTTCAGAAAGGAAACGCTGTGGAAGAACGCAAAATCCAGAGATTATTCAGAAATCCTGAAGTGACGAGACTGATTAAGAAATCAAATGATTTCGGAGCTGGAGGAGTTTCTGTAGCTATCGGGGAAATCGCTGATTCTTTGGAAGTAAATTTGGATGTTTTACCTTTAAAATATGAAGGTTTGAACGGAACCGAGCTCGCCATTTCTGAATCTCAGGAAAGAATGGCCGTTGTGGTTGAGCCAAAAGACAAAGAACAGTTCATCAAGTTCTGTGAAGCAGAAAACATTGTGGCTGTGGAAGTTGCAAAAGTGACAGATTCAGGAAGAATGCAGATGTTCTGGAAAGGTGATAAAATTGTTGATCTTTCAAGAGAATTTCTCGATACAAATGGTTGTTCTAAAATTCAGGAAGTTAAGATTACGCATCTTAATGAAGTGAAAGAAGAAACTCAGGTTTTCAATGAAGAGAATTTCTTGAAAATTCTTGCGGATAAAAACGTTGCTTCTCAAAAAGGTTTATTGGAGATGTTTGATTCATCAATTGGTGCGACTACGGTTGCGATGCCTTTAGGTGGAAAATACCAGCAGACTTTGATGGAAGGAAGCGCTCAGACTTTACCGATCTTAGGAGCAAGAGATATTGAAACCGTTTCCTTTGCAAGTTGGGGATTTGATGCTGAAATTTCAAAACAAAACTCATTGTTGGGAGCTTCTTACGCAGTCGTTGAAAGTGTAGCGAAAATCGTTGCGATGGGTGGCGATTATAAAAATATAAGATTAAGTTTTCAGGAATATTTTGAGAAATTAGGTCAGAATGCTGAAAAATGGGGCAAGCCTTTGGCTTCACTTTTGGGAGCTTATGATGCGCAAATCAACTTCGGTTTAGCGGCCATTGGAGGTAAAGATTCAATGAGTGGGACGTATCAGGATTTGAATGTTCCGCCAACGTTGATTTCATTCGCGTGTGCCAATGGAGAAAAGAAAAATGTCATCTCTCCGGAATTTAAACAAGCTGGAAATAAACTCTATTTCTTCGACCATATTCCTCAGGAAAACGGACTTCCTAACTATGATAATCTGAAGACGATTTTTGAATTGATTTTCGAAAATATCAAGACCGGAAAAATAGTTTCTGTGAAGACTGTGAAAGAAGGTGGCGTTGCCGTTGCTTTAGCGAAAATGAGTTTCGGAAATCGATTGGGTGCTGAGATTAGTATTGCTGATGAGAACGTTTTATTAGCTAAAAATATCGGTAGCTTGATTATAGAATCAACAGAAGAATTAAGTTCTGTTAATCTTCAACTTATTGGTGAAGTTAACAATTCTAAAGATTTAAAATTAAATAATTTAAATCTATCAATTGAAAATTTACTCGAAGCTAATACGCGAACTTTTGAAAACCTTTTCTCGACGGTCGAAAAAGAAAAAACAACGGTTGAAATCGATGAGAAATTAAACTCCATCAACCCAAGAAATATTATCATTAAAAAACACGGAATTGCTCAGCCAAAAGTATTTGCACCGATTTTCCCGGGAACAAATTGCGAATATGATACGCTGAATGCATTCCAAAAAGAAGGCGCAATTGTTAGCAGTTTACCATTAATCAATATCAATCACCAATTATTGGATGAAAGTATTGATGCTTGGGTAGAAGAAATCAAAACGTCTCAGATTTTAGCATTCTCCGGAGGTTTCTCTGCGGGTGATGAGCCAGACGGTTCTGCTAAGTTTATCGTAAATGTTTTGAAGAACGAAAAGATGAGAAATGCCGTTCACGAATTGCTCGACAGAGACGGGATGATTATCGGAATCTGTAACGGTTTCCAGGCGTTGGTGAAGTCAGGATTGTTGCCTTACGGAAGAATCAAGGATTTGGATGAGAATTCTTCTACTTTGGCTCACAACGCCATCAGAAGACACATTTCCCAAATGGTGAATGTGAAAGTTTTAAACGACGAATCGCCTTGGCTGAAAGGAATGAAAGACCAAGTTTTCACCATTCCAATTTCTCACGGTGAAGGTCGTTTTATGGCGTCAGAAGCGGAAATTCAGAAGTTGTATGAGAACGGACAGATTGCGACTCAATATTTAGATTTGGATGGAAACATCGCTCACGGAATGCCTTTCAATCCAAACAACTCATTGTTCGGAATTGAAGGAATCACAAGTCCGTGTGGAAAAATCTACGGAAGAATGGGACATCCTGAGCGCTTTGCAGAAGGTTTGATGAAAAATATACCAACTGCGAATTATCACAACATCTTCAAAAATGGAGTCGAATACTTCAAATAAAAATAACAAGAAATCGGCTGTCATCAATGGCAGCCTTTTTTCTGATTTGTCGGGATTCTACAACGAAGTTTCCAATGTCTTTATGAAAGATGAAGATTGGAAAGTCGGGACTTTGGATGGTTTTGATGACATTCTTTATGGATTTCAAGGTGAAATCATCTGGAAAGATTCTGAGAAATCAAAACAGGATTTAGGTTTTGAAGCAACCAAAGTTTTTTACGAAAATAAAATCAAACAAGGAAAACCATTTAATATCAAATTAATTCAGCAAAAACTGGATGATTTGATTGCTGGAAACGGGCAAACTTTATTCGAAATTTTGGTTGAAATTATAGAATCGCACAAGAATATTACATTAATTTTGGACTGATTTAAAACAAGACAATGAACAAGATAATTTATGGATTATTCTTCGGAGACAGCATTACTTACGGCGAATATGATGGTATTTTTGGTGGCTGGGTCGATATTTTGAAACGATATGCGCTACAGAAATATAATGAAGGAAGTACGAATGAACTGATTCTTTTCAATCTCGGAATTGGTGGCGAAACTTCGGAAGGTTTGGTCAAACGGATTCCGCACGAGATGAAAGCCAGAAACTCCGCTGATGGAAATATCGTATTCATCGGTTATGGCGCCAATGATTTGGCTGTGAAAGATGGAAATCAAATGGTAAACGCTGAACAATTCAAAGCAAATATTGAAACCGCCATTCAAGATGCAAAGCTTTATTCAGAGAATATTTACTTTGTCAGCATTCTTCCTATTTCTGAAAAAATTGATTCTAAAGTCTCAACAACAGGAAAGATTAGAACTAACGAAAACATTTTGGTTTACAATCAAATCCTTAAAGATATCGCAACTGAAAACGCGTTGAGTTACATCGATTTTCATTCGGCTTTTTTAGAAGACAAAGAGATTCTGCTTTCCAAGGATGGCGTTCATCCCAACGAAAAAGGTTATGGAATGATGGCAGAAATCGCCCTTCCAATTATCGAAAAATATTTGTAAACATTCATCAATAAAGGCTTAAAACCTTTCTCAAATCGGGGAAGGTTTTTTTGTGAATTCATTTTTAGCACAGTCTTTGAATCAATCATAAAAATCTAAGATTATGAGTGCGGGAAATATCACAACAGTGTTGCTGAAAATATTAAAATGGCTGGGAATTACGATTGCTTCTATCCTATTTCTAATGTTCATTATTCCGATTCTATTTCCTGGGCAGATTTCGAATCAGGTCAAGATATTCGCCAACAAACATTTGGCTGGCGAACTCGATTATAAGAAAACGCACCTTAGTTTTTTCCGTCACTTTCCTTCTCTCACGGTTTCTGTGGATGATTTTCTATTGAAAGGCTCCAAACCTTTTGAACAAGACACGCTTCTCGCGGCCAAGGAAGTTGCGGCTGGAATCAATCTTAAAAATTTGATTTTCGATGGCGAAATAAAAATCGATGAAATCTATGTGAATGACGCTGTGGCCAATGTTTTCGTCAATTCCAAAGGTCAGGCGAATTATAATGTTTATGTTTCCAAGCCTTCCGAAAAGCCGAAAGATACGACTGAAGCTGGGGCATCCATCAAATTAGATTTAATTAAACTGAAAAACTGGAACATCAAATACAATGACCACGCAGCCAATGTTTTGGTAAATGCAAAAGGTCTTAATTACACAGGAAAAGGCGGATTGAGTGAAGATATTTTCGACCTCGAAACCGACCTTGGAATCGACAAACTTGATTTTGCATTAAATAGAATCTGGTACGCCAAAGAAAAATCACTTCACGCCGATTTGATTACGAGAATCAACACCAATGCCTTGACTTTCGTCTTGAGAAAAAATGAGTTGAGAATCAATGAACTGCCTTTAAAATTCACCGGTTTCGTCAGTATTTTAAAGGATGGTTATAATCTGAATATCAATGCGGCGTCGGAAAAAACAACGATTAAAGATATGTTGTCCGTTTTGCCTCCGCAATATTTAGGTTGGGTGAAGGACACGAAAATCGAGGGAAATAGCGATTTGTTCTTTAGTTTAAAAGGAAGATTCAGCGAGCCGAAAAACCAGAAACCCGATTTGAAAGCGAGTCTGAAAGTGAACAACGGTTTTGTTTCCAACAGCAACGCGCCAGTGCCGATGAACAATCTGAATCTGGATTTGAATGTTGATGTACCTTCGCTTGATACGAATAAACTCCTACTCGACTTGAGAAATCTGAGTTTTGACCTAGGAAAAAACAATAAATTCCGAGCCGTTGTGAAAACGCAGGGAATGGACGAAATGAAAATCAATGCCAACATCAAAGGTGGAATTGATTTGGCAACCTTGGATTCTGCTTTGGGATTGAAAGATATCGAACTGAAAGGCCTTATGAATACGGATATTCAATCGAACGGAATTTTCAATTTAGATAAAAAATTATTCCCAAAAACAAAAGGTTATCTGAATCTGAAAAACGGCTGGCTGAAAACGAAATATTATCCAAATGCAATTCAGAACATTAATATTTTAGCAAATATTTATAATACAGATGGGACTTTCAAAAGTCTGGGCGTTAAACTCGACCCATTCAAATTTGATTTTGAAGGAAATCCTGTTTTCGTAAATGCTGATTTGCAAAACTTCGAAGACTTATTGTATAAAGTCAGAGCAAAAGGCGTGCTGAATATTGGCCGAATCTATCAGGTTTTCAAGAAAGAAGGATTTGATGTGAGCGGTTTGATAATGGCGGATTTATCTTTAAATGGTCGTCAAAGTTATGCTACAACTGGACAATACAGCAAGCTTGATAACCGAGGAAACTTAATCTTAAAAAACATCAAAGCCACAACGGAATATCTTCCGAAATCATTCTTCATCAAAGAAGGAAATTTCGAGTTTGAAAATGAAAAAATGTGGTTCAGAAAATTCTTTGCGACTTATGGTAAATCCGATTTTGCTTTGAATGGTTATCTTTTAAACACCATCAATTATTTCATCGAACGAAAAGGAACTTTGCATGGGAAATTCCATCTCAAGTCCAATTATATTTTGATTGATGAATTTATGGCGCTGAAAGAAGGTGACAACAAAGACAAATCGTTGGCTGTAGAATATGCGAAAGAAGAAAATCCGAAAAGCAGTGGCGTCGTGATTGTTCCTACAAACCTGGATGTTTCATTGGAAGCGAATGCCAAAAAAGTTGAGTTCAAAGGACTTGGTTTGAATAATTTGGTTGGTTTGGCTTCTGTGAACAAGGGCGAAGTTTATCTTAAGAATACAACTTTCGATATTGTTGGAAGCCGAATGGGAATCGATGCGAGATATCAGAACGAATCGCCGATTACAGCCAATTACGATGTCGCTTTGAAAGTTGATAACTTCGATGTTCAGCGCGCTTACAAGGAAATCGATATGATTCGTGAAATGGCGACAGCAGCCAAAGATGTGAAAGGCGTTGTGTCTTTGGATTACAAACTGAAAGGTGATTTCGATGCGAATATGAAACCGATTTATCCATCATTGGAAGGTGGCGGAAATGTGAATCTAAAAGATGTCGAAGTCAAAAACCTGAAAATGCTCTCAGCCGTCGGAAATGATATTGGTGCTAATGCCTTCAACAATCCTGATATGAAGGGCGTTGACATCAAAACAAATATCAAAAACAATTTGATTCACGTGGACCCGTTTACTTTCAAAGTGTCAGTTTTAAGACCATCTATCAGCGGAACAACGAGTTTCAATGGCCTACTCGATTTCCGAATCCGAGTTGGATTGCCACCGGGCGGATGGATTGGTTTCCCAGTTGTGGTGACAGGAACACACGAGAAACCGAAAATCAAAATCTTCAGCAAAACCGGACAAGGCATTTTGGAAGCGCTTTATAATACAAAATCCAATAAAGTCATCCGAGAGGAAAAACGGGCTGAGAAAAAATCCCGAGCGCAACAACGAAAAGACAAACGCGCGCAGGAAAAGAAAGCTGAGAATGCGGAGAAGCAGGTTAGTAAAGATGTGAAAGAGAAATAAAGTGAAAGCTCCAATTATAATTGGAGCTTTCTTGTTTAAATCGTATTTGATTGTTACCCTAACATTTTTAGTATAACTTTAATTCTCTTTAAGTTCATTTTTCAATAATTCCTCCACTTTCTTTTCACTATTGGCAATAACCCATTTTTTAACATTTTTAGGTGGTCTTTTTTCTTTAATATAATATATGAATTTGATAGTATCCTTATAATCTTCTGCGTCGGGTTGTAATTCCGTATATTTTTCTAATGTCTCCAACATTCTATCAATCTCTTCATAGCTAAGACCTTCCGAGTAAAGTAGATTTCTATAGCTTTTACCAATAAAAAAATTAACTCCAAAAAATTGACCAGAGCTTTTATCAATTAAAGGGTATGCTTTTTCAAAATACATAATTGCTTTTTTAAAATTGCTCTCCTTTGCCATAAAATTATTAATTCCTCCGTACCAAAGAGCTGCAACATTCAAGCTATCAATTTTCAAAACTTCCTTAATAGTTTCTTCCGCATCATTATTTTTACCTTGGTTAATTAATGCTAAAGCAATTTGATTTTTGTACATCAAATCTTTTGGATTTTCTTTAAGCCCAATTTCAAATATTTTTTGAGCTTCTTCATATTTCCCATTTTGTAGTAAATCATTTCCTTTTTCAAAATAATCATTTTGTGCAAATACTATTTGAAAATTTAGAATCAGTAATAATTTAAATATTTTTTTCATCTTTATATTAAGCTATCTAAAATTAAATTTTATCGGAGATTTGTAAGCGATATATTCAGTGATAAAAATAACATTAATTCCAACACCATTCAACAAAAACAATCCTCAGCAAGTTCCGAAGTGGTAAAAGCTGGTTGGTCAAGTGGTCGCAACCGGTTCAGAACCACCTATGGATACTTCAATAACTTGTTGCAGGCGGTTATCTAAGTGGTCTCGGGCGGTTGAAGACTACCCAAAGGCGGTTGGTAAAATGGTCGAGACCATTTGTGGAACTGGTTGCAGGTACTTCGGAACCAGTTGCAACCATTTCCGAACCAGAGTAAGGGTAGTTCCGAACCAGGGTTACCCCCCTTCGGAACCACCCCCTATCAGATTTTATTTTTATTATAATTATGAGTCTCAATGAGCATTAGAAACATTTAATTTAAAATAACAAAGTAGAAAAATGCAAAAAATCAGAAAATGAATTATTTGTGAACAAAACTTTTTGGTAATTCAAGAAAAGCTTTATTTTTAGGCAAAACAAAAACAATGTCGTACTATCCATTAACCAGCATACCAGATTATTACTCCATAGACAGCCTATTGACCGAAGAACACAAGCTTATCCGCGAATCTGTAAGCAGTTGGGTCGAAAGTTTTGTAATGCCTAAGATTGATGAAGCAGCGCAGAATCACACCGATATTCCAGGGTTGATGAAGGAATTGGGCAACATTGGGGCTTTGGGACCTTACATTCCCGAGGAATATGGCGGTCCTGGACTTGACCAGATTTCCTATGGTCTAATAATGCAGGAGTTGGAAAGAGGCGATTCGGCAGTTCGTTCGGCAGCTTCTGTACAATCTTCATTGGTGATGTTTCCTATTTTTGAATTTGGTTCTGAAGAACAAAAAAAGAAATATTTACCAAAATTGGCATCAGGCGATTTGATCGGCTGTTTCGGATTGACGGAGCCCAATCACGGTTCTGACCCATCCTCAATGGAATCGAAATTCACAGACCAAGGCGACCATTATCTTTTGAATGGTGCTAAAATGTGGATCACCAACTCTCCAATTGCCGACATCGCCGTAATTTGGGCAAAAGGCGAAGACGGAAAAGTCCGAGGAATGATCCTGGAACGCGGAATGGAAGGCTTCACCACACCAACCACGCACAACAAATGGAGTTTGAGAGCTTCCAAAACGGGAGAATTGGTTTTCAATAATGTGAAAGTTCCGAAAGAAAATCTACTTCCTAATATTGAAGGTTTGAAAGGACCACTTTCTTGCCTCAACTCAGCGAGATACGGGATTTCGTGGGGTGTCATTGGGGCGGCAATCGACTGTTATTGCACGGCTGTTCAATATTCCAAAGAGAGAAAACAGTTTGGGAAACCAATTGGCGGATTCCAACTTCAACAAAAGAAATTAGCTGAATTTCTTACTGAAATCACGAAAGCACAATTGCTTTGTTTCCAACTGGGCAATTTGAAAAATGCACATAAAGCTTCGCCAGCACAAATCTCAATGGCTAAGAGAAATAACGTAAAAATGGCGATTGACATTGCTAGAGAATCGCGTCAAATGCTTGGCGGTATGGGCATAATGGGAGAATTTCCGATGATGCGTCACGCCGCGAATCTGGAATCTGTGATTACTTACGAAGGAACGCACGACATCCATTTGCTGATCACAGGAATGGATATTACAGGCATCAATGCCTTTGGATAAGACCAAATCAATCTTATATATTTTTAACAGCAACCTGCGGAATAATTTCGTAGGTTTTTTCGTTTCTATATTTATATCAATTATCATAAATGAAAAGAATAATTACAATTTTATTGTTGATTTCCACTTTGAACTCCTGTTTCTTAGCTATAACCGGCGCTCCTCATCAGCACTCATATAAAGAAGTTAATAATAAAGATGATTTGAAACTATTAGTTCATTGTATGTATTTGAATAAAACTTTCGAAGTTCATAATGCAAATACTCAAGATTCAATTTATATTAAGTCATCAAGTTTCAAAAGACCCAACGAGAAACTGTCATTAAATGATGCTAAATCAGATTCAGTTAAATATTACAATTGGAGGATTGGAGATCTAAAATATCATAAAAATTTACCAAAAGATGTAATTGAAATTACGAGAATTACAAAAGAAGGTAATCAAATTGATTACAAATTTATTGCTGATATTAAAGAAAAATAGTTTCTAAATGAAAAAATATGTTCTCCTATTTGTTCTGATTTCAATTTTCAATTTTGGACAGAATTTCCCTTCCAAACTTTCCAATGCAGCGCTTGAGTTGACCAAAGATAAAGTGGTTTATGACCCAGCCTACTTCGTTTTGAAATATCCGAACGGCGATGTTCCCGCTGACAAAGGCGTTTGTACCGATGTTGTGATTCGTGCTTACCGAAAATTGGGAATAGATCTGCAAAAGGAAGTTCACGAAGATATGGTGAAGAATTTTTCAAAATATCCGAAAAAATGGGGATTGAAAAGAGCTGATTCTAATATCGATCATCGCAGAGTTCCAAACCTGCAGGTATTTTTTGCTAAATTTGGAAAAGTGAAACCAATCACAAACAATCCCAATGATTACGTTCCTGGCGACATCGTAACTTGGGATCTGCCGAAAAATCTAACGCATATCGGAATTGTGGTTAACAAGAAATCACCTGACGGGAAACGTTATCTGATTGTCCACAATATCGGCGCTGGGCAGGTTTTGCAGGATTGTTTGTTTAGTTGGACGATCACGGGACATTATTTTTATCAATGATAATTGATGAGTGATAATTGATATTTTAAAATACTTATGAATAAACTTTTCCAAATATTAATGTTGAGTTTTTGTTTCTTGGTTCAGGCTCAGAACATCAAAATCATTCAAAAACCAATTGATTATTTTAAAGAAAAAATTGAGTTGAGTTTGGAATATATGAAGGAACATCACGGTCTGGATCAGAAAACTCCGAAGATCACTCCGAAGATCATCGTATTGCATTACACAGCTGGCGGAACGGTAGAATCCAATTTCAAATATTTCAACAATCTTCATCTTGAAAATCAAAGATCGACTTTGAAAAAACAGAGTTCGCTCAATGTTTCTTCCCACTACATCATCGACAGAGACGGAACAATCTATCAATTGGTTGATCCAGAACTATTCGCCAGACACACGATTGGCCTTAATTATTGCGCCATCGGCGTCGAAAATATTGGAAGCAAAGCGCAACCTTTGACCGACAAACAAGTGGAAGCCAACGCAGAACTGGTAAGATACTTAACAAAAAAATATCCGATTGAATACGTTATTGGACATTCGGAATATGGCATTTTCCGCAATTCAAAACTTTGGAAAGAATCTGACCCGAAATATTTCACAGGCAAAGCGGATCCAGGTGATGATTTTATGAAAAAGGTGAGAAGTAAATTGACGGATTTGAAATTGAAGAGTCAGCCGTAATTTTTCTAAAGAATAGTTTTTTTATCGCATTTTGTCATTCCGTAGGAATCTAAACTACCAAGTCGAGATTCCTACGGAATGACAAATATTGTGTTTTTAAATGCTTCCTAGATTTTACCAACTCACTTTCTCCTTTTCCTCAAACGGAACTTCAGGATTCAAAATTTCTGCAATCAGATTTCTGATGGAATCTTCCACTTCAGAATCTTCAATATCAATGAAATTGAGTTTTTGCGGACCATTATTCACTTCTGCGAAAGACCAGATGGCGGTTTCCACATTTTCTGGTTTAATGTTGAGTGAATTGGTGATGCAATATTTATAGATCGAAAGTTGTAAAGCTTGTTTGTAGTCGTCGTTAAAAAACAATTCCGGCAATTTTTCTTCTTTATTCTTTCCTAAACTAACAGTTAATTTTTTTGGTTTCGCCGTTTTGTAATCAATCACTCGAGTTACTCCGTCCAGGCGGTCAATTCTGTCGATGAAGCCGTAGAAGCTGATTTTGTCAGTTCGGTTTTCATCAAGATAAAAATCACAATTGATCTCTTTTTCGAGGTCGATGATCTCTAACGCCGAGCCATTTTTCACCAATTCCAGATCGTACTCTACAATGTTGCGCACTACCCTTTTGGCGATTTCTTTATGAATGAAATTCATTCCGCGTTCGTAGAATTCCGATTGGTGTTTTAGTTTTTCAATCGCATCTTCTATAGATTCATCTACTTTTTGAAGTAAATCTTCTAAATCATTTATTGATAGAATTTTACCTTTGATTGGTTCGTGCAAAAACTGTAAAGCATAATGAACCAAATTCCCATAATTTCTTTGAGAAAGTTCTTCCTCGATCTCGTTGGTTTCTCGCGTTTTCAGAATTTGATTAAGGTAAAAATCAATCGGATTATAAAGATAAGTCACAAGATGCGAAGCTGAAACGCGGTTTTTCCATTCGTTCAGAAGTTGCATTACGGCTTCATTTTTCTCGATCTTCATCAGTTCTTGCGAGATTGGTTCGGAAGTATTTTCGATGATGATATGTTCAATGTTGTGTGGACTTTCCATTTCCAATTGTGTGATGAAACGGCTTTTTTCACCTGTGTTGACGCCAGAACTCAATGCATTATAAAGCAGATGGACATTTTCTGAATTTTGAATTAATCTGTAAAAATGATAAGCGTAGATGCTGTCATTTTCGAGAAAAGTATTCAGACCGAAATTCTTGCGGACATCAAACGGAATATATGTGTTTTGTGTATTTCCTAAAGGTAATTTTCCTTCATTAACTGAAAGCAAGATGATATTTTTGAAGTTCAAAAGTCGGGTTTCCAAAAGTCCCATAATCTGAAATCCCGCTAACGGTTCTCCCACAAAATCAATGCTTTCTGTGTTGACCAGTTGATTGATGAGCACTTCTAAAGTCTCAATTTTAATATCAATTTTATAAGGCAACAATTGGTTTTTGATGACTTTGAAAACCTTTTCAAAATGTGCCACATTCTCATACTGAATATCATCCAATTCCTTGAACTTCAATTCGTAACAGAATTTAATTAAGAGATCGAGAAAATCCTGAGTTGACCCTGGTTTTTGAAGAAGCTGGAAATAGCTTAGCTTTCCAAGTAATTCTGCCAATAGATTTTTGGAAATATAAACGATATTCCGCTCCTCGATCTTTGCAATGAAATCTTGAATGATCGCGCCATCGATTTCATCATTTGGAAGTTCTTCCAAGATTGGTAAAACATCGGCATAATAATAGCTGGAAGATTTTTTCTCCTGCTGTTTTTGTAGATAAAGTAGTTTCTTGATCGCGTTGCTGAACGACAAATTCTTCAACGGAAAACCCATCGTGATGTTCACGCTTTCAACAGAAGTCAAGCTGTCCAAAACCGCTGGCAGAAGATTCTCATCCAACAAGACCAAAGCGGTTTCTGACAATTCTTCTTTTGGAATTTTCCTCAGAAGTTCTGGTAAAACCTTTGCCTGAACGATGTTTCCGGAGACTTCGTAGGTCTTGATATTTTTTGGTTGAGAGAATTGGTCATCGATCCAATTGAAATTTCTGTAAAGGTCGAATTCTTTCCACGTGATGGTTTCTCTTAGGAATTTTCCGGATTCCTGTCTTGCATCGTCAATGTAATATTTGTCGGCCTGGAAGTAGGTTTCGGCTTTGTTCCATTGCAGTAATTTTCTGACGAGTTGCTCCTCAACTCTTGATAATGCGTTGAAACCACAGAAAACAAAGTGATTTTGAGTCGATTTAGCGAAAGCTTCTAATTTGGAAAATGCTTCCTGATAGATCATTCCGGAAGTGGCGAGATTCTCGTTCCTTAAGTCTGATTTTAGAAGCGGTAGGAACTCGTTCATTTTTCGCCAGAAATTGAGGTTTCTTTTTCTTGCGTTGTCCTCATCGCCAAGGTCTTCGCCCCAGTTTTTGATGCGTTCCTCGTCCAACATCCATTCGAGGATCTTTTGGTCATTTTCTGAAAATTTCATCATATCGTCCCAATCTTTTTGCAAGGTTGGAAACCATTTGAGGAAGCCGGAAAAATCTTCGGATGTATCTACTTTTTGATACGTTCGGTAAGCGAAAAGCCAGAGTGCGATTCCTTTAATTTCCAGATTTTCGGAGAGTTCTGCGATGAGTTCGTCTATCGTGACAAAGTTGGGAAGAAGGCCTTGGTATTGCTTTTCCTGCAAGATTCTTTTGATAAAAACCATTGGACGCTTTCCGGGTAAGACGATGTCCAACACTGAAAGGTCTTTGTGATTTTCTAATAATTCTGAAATAATCCTGTGGAGAAACTGCATAAAAAAGCCTTTTGAAGTAAAGGCTCAATTTAATTAATTTTTTGCTGATTTTGGGAAAATATTTATCGCAAAGTGCGTAAATTTTGTTTAAAATTATTTAATAATAAGATTACTCTGAAGGTGAGCAAAACCACTTTCGTTGTCATCACTATCTTCGTCTGCTCCCTGCTGCATAAACGCAAACACTCTGCCGTTTTTCGAAAAAGCATAAATGACTCCGCTATGACCTACACCTAATAAATTTAATCGATATTCTGAAGAAAGAGCGTCCATATTTTGAAATTTGGTTTGTATAATTTTTCCAAATTTCACATCAGCTTTCTTAAGGATAAAACTTGATTTTAATTCATCCATATTCATCTCTATCCATTCTTCCAGATTACGATCGCTTTCCACAAATGAAATAGTCACTACTCCACTGGAATTAAATCCGTTTTTTTCAATCGCAAAATATTTCCCAGTTCCAAAATCCTCCTGATCCGAAATTGTCCAACCTACAGGTAAATCTATTTCAAGGTCTTTGTCAGTATAATTTTTCTCTTTAATCTCCTTAGAACAAGAACAAAAAATTGTTACTAATAATAGTGAAATAAAATATCTCATTTAGAATTGTCTTTTGAAATTAAGAGAGTAATTAAAAAATACTACTCAACCACAACCTTCTTTTCAAGGAAAGTACTAGCGCCTGCTGCATCTTTTCCTGTAAAGAATTTGAACGTATAGTTACCCGTTTTTGTAGGTTTGAAGCTGATTCGGCTGCCATCTACATAAGTTCCGTCTGAGCAGGCTTCGTTGGTTTTGTAGCCAAAATTGGCAATCGTTCTTACAGAATCATTGGTATATTGATAGTCGTAACTATAAATCCCTTCGCAGGTTCTGGTAAATGTAGAATATACTTTAAAATCCTGTGCTACACCCAAAGTCATCGTGTCTATCGGGATTTTGACGCTGTCTATTTTGGTGGCAAAAACTTCTTGAATCTGTGGATAATCATCATTGTCGTTGCAGGAAATGAAGCTTGCAAAAGACAGGGAAATCATTGATAAAATAAGTGCTTTCTTCATCATCGTTTCTTTTATTAATTATTGAAATTACCTTTTGATAGATATACGACTTTTTTGGTGTCAAAGAATTCTTCCTCGAAATAATTTTTCAGCTGGAAGATTTCACATCGTAAACCTGCCAATTCCTCTCCAAGATCTCCTCCTTTGAGATACAAAACGCCATTGTGCTTCGGATTGAATTGTTCTTTCTCGAATTTGCCTCTCAGCCAAGTGAGGAAAACTGGCATTTGTGTGACCGCACGACTCACCACGAAATGGAATTTTTCTTTCAATTGTTCCGCTCTCATATGATGTGCAGTGACGTTTTTCAAACCGAGACTTTCCGTAACGCCTTTCACAACGGTGATTTTTTTGCCAATGCTGTCCACCAAAGTGAATTGTGCATTTGGGAAAAGAATCGCTAATGGAATCCCGGGAAAACCGCCTCCAGTTCCGATGTCGAGAACTTTGGTATTGTCCGCAAACTGCATCACTTTTGCAATTCCGAGAGAATGGAGAATGTGCTTTTCGTAGAGACTGTCCGTATCTTTTCTGGAGATGACGTTGATCTTCTCATTCCAATCTTTGTACAATTTTTCGAGCTCTGCGAACTGGTCTTTTTGCTCGCTGGTGATATCTGGGAAATATTTTAAAACTAATTCTAATGACATAGAGCGAAATTATGAATTTTAATATTAGATTAAGAAAAAACCATCAAAAATAATTTTGATGGTTTGAGAAAATTTATGGATTATCTGTGTTTCTAATTTTTATTTCAAAACTTTTTTGGTGATATTGTTTTTTCCTGATTTTGCATTGATGATGTAAATTCCTTCTGCGAAATTGGTTTTATCAATCAAAATCTCCTTCTTGGAAACTTTGGAATCGTAAACCAATCTTCCAAGTGCATCGTAAACGCTTACTTCATCTAGATTGTCTGGTGATTTAACAACAAAGTTCTGAGTGTCTCTGTAAATTTCAATCCCTTTTTTCGAAGAATCTGCAGTTCCTAAAGTTCCCTGAGATTTGTAAAGGATTTCGAAACGATCTTCATATTGTCCTATATTCGTAAAAAATGAGTAAGAATTATTACTAAGATTTGTATAGGTATTTTGATATTTATCGTGCAAATATACCTCTTGGTTTTCAGCGAAAATTCCATCTTTATCTGTAAGATTAATACTGTAAATACCTGACACGGATGCCTTGATACCAAGTTTCACGTAGTCCTCGCTGTACAAAGGTGCGTTCTTTGCCTGGATTCCCAATTTGCGACTATCCAAAATACTCCAGAAAGAATCATTACCGATAGACAAAAGTTCTGTATCAAAATCATTGTCAAAACCGCTTGTAGCATCTGGAAGATATCCCAACAAAATTTCATTATTAATATCGGATGGTGATTTGAATACAAGCCAGAACCTGTCTTTCCTCACCTCTGTTTTGTTGTAGAAATTGGCGTTTTCTGCACGGCGCAACGAATTATTAAAAACCAATGGCTTGTTTTTACCAGTTTCTTTTGCCTGAACGATGAAGCCTTGACCAACCGAGATCATTCCATTCGGCTTCTTGTTGTTATACCCCGAAAAGGTTGCAGAAATTCCACCAGTTCTATTCAGGAGCGCATAGTTGTTAGGTGTATAATTGCTTCCCATTTGAACTTTAATCTTGCTATCATTGTTGGTCCAAAGGAAAATGACACCATTAATCACATCACTGTTTGCTGCTGCTAAAACATCAAAATCAATATTAGAAGGATATGGGTTTCCTACCATGTTGTATCCGTGATCTGCATTTGTCCATTTCATTGGATAGGAAGAGATTTCTCCATTCTGAGGTATTCCTTTGAAGACAAATTGCCAGGTTGGCGATGTTTCTGTCACTTGTTCCAAAAATCTGTTTTGGCCACGAATTGCATAGCCTCTTGCCTGCTGGAAAACAGATGAAGAATTAAGTGTAATATCATTTGCTATTGTGGTAACGAAATAGTCATTCGATTCATTATAAACATAAAACCTGTTCCAAGGTGTTCCCTGAGGACTGCTAGGAGGTGCAGCCTGATTGTAACCATCAGAAAACTGATAAAGATTCTGACCTGAGACAGGAGATGACCAGTAGTTATAGCCCATCTTAGGAATGAGAGCAGATTTTTTAACTGTAATATTTCCGGTATTCTGAAAATTATTTTTCTGTACCAGATTCGCATCATTTTCGACAATGAGACCTGTATCGCTTGCATTGTTGATAATCTGACCATTAACTGTGACAAAACCTCCTGAATTGACCACAAGACTTGCACCGGCATTAACCGTCAAACTATTACTTTCAAAATTCCCATACAGGGACGTGCTGTAATTGGTTGCGATGATTGCACTCTTAGTAGCAGTTGGAAATCCGTTGCTCCAGTTTGGAGAAGCCGAGTTCTGCCAGATGGTGTCTGTTGTAGAATATACTTTGTTGTAAAATAATCCTTCGATTTTTGGACCTAAGTCTCCCGAACGGTACTGGATGACGTAGCTTGAGCTATTATTATACAGATATAATCTTAAATATAGTTTTTCTTCAGGTTCTAATTTGACAAGCGTATTAAACTCGAATTTCAAAGTCTGATAACTCCCGCTGGCTGCCTGAAATCCGGACGCCAGTACGCCCACTTCGCCAGAGAAATTCGCATTTTTGGAGTATCGGATTTCATAATTGGTATTATTGTAACCTCTTGTGATATAGCTAAATGATTTTAACTCTATGGTCTTGATTGTACTTTTATTATCAACTATGAATTGAGTATATTTTGAAGGATCTAATGTTGCATTACTAATATTTCCAAATAAAAAGATGGGTGTGTTTTCTGATCCGTTGGACAGAGAAACGCCGCCGGCAACCGTCATAGAAGTATTGTTTATAAAGCTTTGATACGGTGTACCAACGTGACCGCTGTTATCCCACTGGATCAGCGTTGAAGTTTTATTCTCGACAACATTGATATTAACCGTTGCTGTGTTAGAAGTTCCAAATTTGTTTTTGATATAATAAGAAAATGAGTCAGGACCAGAATAACCTTTTTCTGGTAAATAATTGATTGAATTATCAGCTTTAAGAGTTGTTGTCCCGTGCAAAGGCTGGCTAAAATGTACAGAATCAACCTGATTGCTGTAATCGTCATTAGTGAGAACTTTGATGTCTATATCATCGTTGATAATTGTGGTTACATTATCATTGGTAGCAATAGGCGTTGTTGAACTCGAAGTCAATGTCCCGCGAAAGACCGGACCAACATTATCTCCTTCCTTGAAAAGGATCATAAAACTTTGGTAGGTATTATAGAAATACATCCTTACATAGACTACCTGACCATCTGTCGCAAGTGGTGATGGAAATCCGGTAATTGGAAAATTTGCCATCGAAGAATTAATCGCTGTAGGAGCCAACAGCGTTGCCGGATTGGAAAAATCAGAATTCAGAGAGTAATCAACCCGCAGTGTACCGTTTCCGTAGGCACCACAAGAAATATTCAATTCTGATAAATTTAATTTGTATCCATTATTTGGACTGATGGTGAATTCTATAAATTTATTCTTGTCATACGTGACATCCTGCACCGTGGGCCACCCATTCGTAACGAAGACATTGTGATTGGAATTATTATAATAAAATCCACCTTGCGAAGACAAACTTACACCCACTGCCCGGAGTTTGCTCACCGTCAAATTATTATTATAGGAAGTAGGATTGCCATTAGACAAATTCCATCTGGCAAGATCTGATTGCGCAGAGAAAATGTTTGCAATGAACATTGCAAATAGAATATATAAATTTTTTTTCATCAGTTGTTGTTTAGAAAAATCAACATTGCAAATTTAAGCACCGCCCATCCTCTCAAAAATTGATGTGTGATAAGAAAATGCGGCATAATCATTTTAAAATTTCAAGAAATATCTCTTCAATCTAAGGACATTCTTCAAAAGAAATCATTTGTGTTCTGACTAATAATAATGCAATATTATTCTTAATTTTACAAAAACAGACTATACTAATGGGTAGTTTAAGATTGTAAACAAAAAACTATCCCTAGGGATAGTCGATGTTTACTGTATGTTGTAGGTTTGTAAGAGCTAATTACTACTTATTTTTTTGAATAAGTCTTTTCTATCTTTCAGATCTAGAATATTATAGATGTTTTTCACATGATATTTCACAGTACTCTCTGTAATAAAAAGTTTTTCAGCAATTTCCTTATTGGACAATCCTGCGGCCAGCAATCCCAGCAACTCTTTTTGTCTCTCTGTTAACTTATCGGAGTCTTTGATGGGCAATTCTGGATTTACAAATTTCTCATTGAAATGATAATTTTGCGAATGAGAATACAAGTCTTCCTTCATCTGCAAAATCTCCTCTTCCATTTTTACTTTATCAATTTTCAGACTCCTATTTCTCACGAATGAAAACCCAATAAAAGCCAGAAGCGTACTTGATACAATTAAAGCAATTACTTTCTCCCAAAAATTACGCCTGTTTTCAATTTTTTCTCGCTTTTCCAGAAATGATTTTTCTAAGATGTGCATTTCGGAGATCTTAGCACCCTGGTCTTCTAACTTTCTGAGGGAGTCAAGATTTAATCCAATGATATAGGCTTTATCATACATCTTATTCTCCTTATAAATCCTTTCCATCTCTGCAGCCAAGAATACTTTATACTTCAGAACACCGCAACTTTCAGACATTTTTTCGCTCTCCTTGTAGATGCTTTCCACTTTTCTGATATCCTTTTTCCGGTTGTAAAGCTCCATTGTTTTAGCCATCACGACAGGAAGATTACAGGGATTAACCCTTTTAATGATTGCGGAAGCTTCACTATATCTCTTTTCAGCATCATCATATTTTTGATTTAGCAAAAAAAGATAACCTTCCTGCATCAGTATATAGGCCTTATTTTCCGGAAATGTATTAGGGTAATTCTCTGCAGCAATACGCCTCATCGCCTGGCTGGCTTTTTTGAAATTCTTATTATCAAAATGGACAAAAGCAAATTCATAATGGATTTTCATCCGAAGTACATTGTTCTTAGGCAGTTTTTTTGCAAGTGAACTAGATTTATTGAGATAATCCAAGCACAAAACATAATCATTCACACTTCTGTACGTAGCAGCCATCAGAAAAAGAATATTGGCTTCCTCCTCCTCTGTCAATCCATTAGAGAGCAATAGTTCTGATAATTTTTGCTGTGAAACTTTATGTTTGCCTTCTCTATTATATTGTACGATTGTTTTTTCGAGGGAATTAATATTAATATCTTTCGCACTTAGCATACCGAAAAATAGAAATAGAAGAAGCGGAATATAGTTTTTAATTTTTTTGTTCATTGTGTGTTAAAAAATTCTCTTTAACAATCATTAAATTCTCAAAATGATGTTTTATTAAAAAATTTATTCGCAAAAATAATCAATTATCGACACATTCCGTTGCGTGTAAATACTTATTTTTCCGGGACAAACCACAAAATTAAAATTATGACGTTTTTTCTGAAATTTTCTCAACATTATTTCTAAAACAATCGGCAAATTTTATATTAAAAAATTATATTTGTCATTAAATCTAATTAATAAATAGTTTCATGAGTAAAATTTCGGACAGATTGAACAGACTGAGTTATTCTCAGACTTTCGTGATGAGCAACAAGGCGCGCGATATGAAGGCGGCAGGAATAGATGTAATCAGTTTAACATTGGGAGAGCCAGATTTTGATGTTCCTCAAAAAATAAAACAAGCTGCATTTGACGCCATTAATGAAAATTACAGCCACTACTCTCCTGTACCGGGATTTCTGGAACTAAGACAAGCCATTGCCGCAAAACTTAAAAGAGATAACAATCTGGATTATAAACCATCACAAATCTGTGTTGCTAACGGTGCAAAACAATCTATCATCAATGTTCTGTCGGCTATCGTAAATGATGGCGACGAAGTGATTCTTCCCGCTCCATATTGGGTAAGTTACGACGAGATGGTAAAATTGGTTGGCGGAACCTCTGTTTTCATAGAAACTTCTATTGATACAGAATTCAAATTTACGGCGGAACAACTTGAAAAAGCTATTACGCCTAAAACAAAAGCGTTATTGTACAGTTCGCCTTGTAATCCTTCCGGAAGTTACTACACGAGAGAAGAATTGGAAGCAATCGCAAATGTTGTCGCAAAACATCCTCACGTAACAATCATTTCAGATGAAATCTATGAGTTCATCAATTACGAAGGCGAGCACGTTTCTATTGCAAGTTTCCCACAAGTCTACGAACAAACGGCTGTGATCAACGGAATGAGTAAAGCTTTCGCAATGACTGGTTGGAGAATCGGATATTCTGCTTGCCCAGAATGGTTGGCAACTGCTTGTGACAAAGTTCAAGGTCAGATGACAAGTGGTGCAAATACGGTTGCCCAAAGAGCTTCTATTACTGCAATGCAAATGGATCCTTCAGAATTGCAATATATGATTACCGAGTTTCACAAGAGACGCGATTTGGTTTTTGAATTGATGAAAGACATCAAAGGTTTCAAATGCAATCCGCCAAAAAGTGCCTTTTATTTCTTCCCGGACATTTCCTATTTCATCGGAAAAAACCTGAATGGAACCGAGATAAAAGATGCTGACGACTTTGCAATGTTCCTATTGGAAAATGCGCACGTTGGTTGCGTTGGCGGCGTTAGTTTTGGAAGTCCGGAATGTATTCGTTTTTCCTATGCGGCTTCGGAAGAAGACCTAAGAGAAGCTATGAAAAGAATTAAAGATTGTGTAGAGAAGTTTTAAAAACTGTCAGTCTGAGGTTCTCGAAGACATTATATAAAATCAAACATCACTTAAATGTGGTGTTTTTTTATTTTCTAAATCATCAAAATCCTAACTTAGCACATTCAAAAAGTTAATTAATTGTTTGAAATTTGAATCATATTTTAAACCTTATTGTTTATCAATCTATTAATTAAACTAATTTATGTCCATCTTTTCTCGGATAACACCGTTAGTTTCCAGACTTTCATATTGATAGATTTTATAAATCGATATTTAATATTCAATTCACAAAATCTTTGTAATTTCGCACTATCAAAAAATAACAATTAAAACTTAAATATTATGTCATTAGTAGGAAAATTATTCCCAAATGTAGCGATTGATGCAATGAGCGAAATGGGCGACGATCTTAAAATCAACGTTTTTGAAGAAGCAGTGAACAATCAGCAAAAAGTAATTTTGTTCTGGTATCCAAAAGATTTCACCTTTGTTTGCCCTACAGAATTGCACGCTTTCCAAGAGGCTTTACCAGAATTTCAAAAGAGAAATACAGTGATCATCGGTGCATCTTGCGATACAAATGAAGTACATTTCGCATGGTTGAACACACCAAAAGACAACGGCGGAATCGAAGGTGTAACTTACCCGATCTTAGCTGACACACACAGACAATTGGCAAACATCCTTGGAATTGTAGATCAGGATTTGGATTACGATGAAGAAGGAAATGAGGTTTACACAGGTTCTAACGTAACTTACAGAGCTACTTATTTGATCGACGAAACTGGAAAGATCTTCCACGAGTCTGTAAACGATATGCCACTTGGAAGAAACGTGAAAGAATATCTTCGTTTGATCGATGCTTACTCTCACGTTCAAAAACACGGTGAAGTTTGTCCTGCAAACTGGGAAGAAGGTAAAGAAGCAATGAATGCCAACAGAACTGGCGTTGCAGAATACTTCAGCAAAAACTAATATAACAATGTAAAAAATGTAACAGTTTAACAATGAATTAATTAATGACAAATTGTTAAACTGCTACATTGCTAAATTTATAAAATTATGTACATAGAACTTACAGAAGACAACTTGCAACAAATTGTAAGTGAGAATGATAAAGTGATGGTTCAGTATGGTGCAACGTGGTGTGGAAACTGCAGAATTATGAAACCGAAATTCAAAAAATTGGCTTCAGAAAATGACGAGATTCCTTTCTATTACGTAGATGCAGAAAAATTGCCAGAAAGCAGAAAGTTGGCGACAGTTGACAATTTGCCAACATTCGCAGTGTTCGAAGGTGGCGCTTTGAAAAGCCAAGTTCAAACCAACAAGGCTGACAGCTTGACCACGTTATTTTCAGAAATTAAGAATTAAAATTAAATCGTTTCTAATATTTTTAATCATTTAATTTTTTTAATCTTTAAATCAAAATAATGAAATTACCCATCATAAGACAGTTTTATCAAAACCAAACGCCAGAAAATCTGGAAGCGACTTTGGAAGTTTTGGAAAGTTTTTCAGAATTCCGAAATGTTTCTGAGGAAGATTTGAACGTTGCGGGAGAATTGATCACCAACATTTGCGGTGCGCTTGAAGTTCACGCAAATGTCAACAATGGAATGAGCGAAAAAGATGCGCTCAACTCATTTGCTCAAAAAGTAATGGGATCCATTGATAAATAAAAGTTAACTTTTATATGATATCGAGGCTTTAGAATCATTTCTAAAGCCTTTTTTATTAAATTTGAATAAATCAAAAACTATGAAGGATTTTATCAAAGCACTTCCAAAAGCTGAATTGCATTTGCATATCGAAGGAAGTTTCGAACCAGAACTGATGTTCGAGATTGCCCAAAGAAACCAGATCGCAATTCCTTACAAAACCATCGACGAGGTCAAGAAAGCCTATCAATTCTCTTGTCTTCAGGATTTTCTTGATATTTATTACGCCGGAGCTGGCGTTCTGATCCACGAGAAAGATTTCTATGATTTGGCGATGGCTTATTATAAAAAATGCTACGAGAACAATGTGATTCACACCGAAATAATGTTCGATCCACAAACACATACAGAACGTGGAATTTCCTTCGAAACGGTGATCAACGGTTTGCAAAAAGCAAGAATCGATGCAAAAGAAAAATGGGGAATCAATTCTTTGTTGATTATGAGTTATCTGCGACATTTGTCCGAGGATTCAGCATTTGAAACTTTGAAACAATCGCTTCCCTACAAAGATATCATCACAGCTGTAGGATTGGATTCTTCCGAAATGGGAAATCCGCCAAGCAGATTCAAAAATGTGTTTGAAGCGTCTGTGAAAGAAGGTTACATTCCCGTTGCTCACGCTGGCGAAGAAGGTCCAACTGAATATATTTGGGAAGCCATCGATGTTTTGAAAGTTGCAAGGATCGACCACGGAAACAGATGTTTGGAAGATGAAAATCTGGTGAATGAAATCGTCAAACGAGATTTGGCTTTAACAGTTTGTCCACTTTCTAATCTTGAGTTGAGAAACACAGACGTAATGACCAATCATCCTTTGAAAAAGCTTTTGGATAAAGACATCAAAGCAACCGTCAACTCTGATGATCCTGCATATTTTGGTGGATATATGAATGCGAATTTTGTTGCGGTTCAGGAAGCTTTGAATCTTTCGAAAGAAGAGATTGTAACATTGGTTAAAAATTCTTTTAATTACGCGTTTGCGACAGATGAGCAGAAGAAAGCTTACTTGGAAAAAGTTGATGAAGTTGTTTCTAAATATTAATGATGAAAATTAAACCCTTCAGTTATTCACTTTTATTTATTTTATTAACTAATTGCTCAGAGCATTCCTTGAAAACTATGGATTTTGGTGATTTTCAAGTTCAAGTTCCAAGACATTGGAAAGAATTAAAAGTCATTCCTTATGACAGCAACGCGGGAATTATTGTAACAAAAAACAAAGATTCGATTCACTTTGATTATGGAATGTACTCAAATTCTCTTGAAGAAAATCCAATAATTATTGATCGCATATTTCTTAAAGAAATTCTATCACAAGATCCTAAAATTGACACATCAGATTTTATTATTGTAAAAAGTACTAAAAATGTAAATAGAGAGGATTATATAAAAAGTAAAATTTCTTACAAAAATATAGATGGTTACAAAGCCAAGGTTCTAATTCCAAAAAAAATTGGAAAAGGAATTACTGGAATTTATATAGATAAAATAGAAACTGAATTGCACGGTGAAGTAAAGTTCAATTTTATGGGAGAAAACTTGACAAAAGAAACTCAAACAGAATTGTTAAAAGCTGTCACTACTTTAAAGTTCAAATAAACTAAGAATTACAAATCAAAACATATAGATAATGAATAAAGTTTACAAGTTTTTAATGATTCTCCTGTCATTAAATTTATTTTCACAAACTGACAGAAATGGAAATCCCGTTTTTAATTCAGTTACAGTTTCTGAGGAAAAATTGAATGGTTATCAACTCAATACGAATTATTATACGATTGACAACAACATCAATAATAAGAATTCTTCAGTTTTTATGAGTGAAAATCCTACGTTGGATCAAGTAGAAAAGTTTGCTACAAAATTACCGTCTGATTTCTTTCTTATCGTAAAAGATAATTCACCAATTAATATGGTTATGGTCGTGGAGAATCCCGATAAAAAGTACTTTGTGATCAATCCATCCACGGGCAATAGCAAAACTTTTGAATGCAATCTGCAAGGAGACATTACTGAAACCCGAGCTAAGGAAATTATCGAGAAAAAATATGATTCGACAGCCAAAATAATTGATAACAAGTTGTTTTTCAATAATAAAGAATTTAAGATAATTTCTAGTGATGAACTAAAAAAAGGCATTACGAAATTAATTGAAAAGGAAAAGCTGAATGAAGGAAAAGCCAGTGATTTAAAAATTGCTGACAAAGCGCTTTTACGAAAAACTATAATTGATGAAAGTAAAGTTGGCGGAAAATTAGACTTCTTTACTGAAATCAAAGGTCAAGAGATGGATGGCATTCAAGTAAAAAAAGGTATTTTTTCAACAAAACAAAATATTGCTATTTACAAGTGGGGACGAGCAAATTTTGAAATGGGAGTCAATACGTTTGATGATGCTATTGAAATTTGGGGAGAAATAAAAGGAAGAAAAGCAAATCAGAGAGAAATTGATTATATCAAAATGGGATTTAATAAGGAATTAGAAAAATAAAACTGATCAGTTTTTAAGAATCATCAAACTCCTTTTATGATTTTGAAAACCATAATGTTCATAGAGTTTTTTCGCTTTGTCATTATGGTTTTCGATTTCTAAAAGCACCACTTTAGAGCCGTTTTCAAACGAGTAATCTTTTACAAATTCCAGCGCTTTTTTCCCCAGCGACTTTCCCTGAAATTCTGGTTTGATGAACAACTCATCCAAAAACAAGATCTCACCACCAAATTCGAAGCTGAAATATTTTACAAGAATAATGTAGCCCGCAATTTCGCCTTCGAAGCAGATTTTGAAACAATCGCCATATTTTTCTTCATTAATGAATTTGGCGAAATTTTCAGTCGTCACTTTTTCATCAAAAGGATAAAGATCAATGGCGTAGAAATCCTTCATCATTTGAGATAATTCAGGAATATCTGCGGTTTTTGCTTTTAAAATTTCGTAGTTCATTTTTTCTTTTTTTCTCTCCAAAGCCAGGGCGCTATCGGATCTTTATCTTGCCAAAGTCCTACTCTTTTTTTTCGGGCTTCAATTTCCAGTTTTGCATAAACCGGATCTTTAGAATATTTTGTGAAATGCCAAGCCATTCCCAGCTTTACCATTTCCTGATTCACGTTCTGCTTTTTATCATTGATGACAACTGCAATCAATCTTTTGTATCGGTCATATTTCTCACCTTTGATCGTTACAATTCTTCCGAAACAAAGATCTGACAAGACGATTTTAGCATTATTTCCAAAAGGTTGTTTTCCTCTTTTCTCAGGACAATCGATGTGTGCTAAGCGGATTTTTGTGGGAACATTTTTGTAAAGAACTTCCATCGTGTCGCCATCCATTATTCCGATGACTTTTGCAGAAAATGTTTTGTTGGAAAGCTTCTCGGAAAGTTGTGTTTGTCCAAATATCTGAACTGAAAATAAAATTAGGAATAGGAAATTTCGCATTCAAAAATTTAAATCTCAAATTTCTTCTTTGCCAATTCTTTTCTAACTCTGCTCAAACTTTCGGGCGTGATTCCAAGGTACGAAGCAACCATCCATTGTGGTGCCCTCAGCATTAGATTGGGATATTTTTTAAGGAAATCCATATAACGTTCTTCGGCAGTTGTGCTGATCAATGCATTCACTCTGTTCTGCAGATTTTTGATATGATTGAACATCAATCGCTGGTTTTTCTCTGCAACATCAGGATAAACTTTGGACAGATTTTCGAAAAAGCCTTCTTTCGTAATGATGACAGTACTTTCCTCGATGGCTTCAATGTAAAACCTCGATTTCTCATTCAGCAACTGGCTTGTTGTGTCGGAAATAATCCAGTTTTCAGGCGCAAATTGAATCACGTGCTCTTTCCCAGCTTTGTCTATGGAATACATTCTGAGCAACCCTTTTTCCACAAAAAAAGTAGAATCCGAAATCTCGCCTTCTCTCAGGATGATCTCGTTTTTCTTCACTTCTTTTACTTCGTAGAACGTTGCGCAAACTTCTAAACTATCAATCGGAACGCCTAAGATCTTGGAAAGATGATTGCGAAAATTTTGATATACCATTTATTGTCTTGTGTGTTTTTAATTTTGGTACAATTGATTCTGAACTAGACTTTGTCCAAATCAATACTTTGGTGCGACGCGTTGTAGAACGCTTTTCCATTTTCCAAAGCGATGAGTTGCGGACTTTGGTGCGTGACATCAAAACGGCTTTCGATCTCATTTGAAATATCACGATGCGCTATCAAATCCAAGAAATAATATGATTGATCTTTATCCGAATCTTGCATCTGCTTTTCAAACGACTTCAAAACAGTTTTGCTAATGAAACAACGCGTCGAGTGCTTGAAAATCAACACCTTCTGCTGAAATGATCTTTCAACAGCCAAATCTAGATCTTTCTCACTTTCTATCTTTTTCCAAAGACTTTTACTCTGATCCTGCTCTTCTTTCTTTCCGAATATTTGGTCTAAAAATCCCATCAAATTAATTTGAGTAAAAATAAGATTTTCCCATCAGAAAATAAAATCTTTTTTTTTAATGGTGATGAAAAAGATGGCCAGTCAATGCCAGGGCAATCCCGACAATCACAAGCACGATCTTTTGCCAATCCATTTTGTGATTCTTGTTGCTTTCAAAGATAATAACTGACGAAATATGAAGGAAAATCCCGCCAACAACGGCCAAGAAATAAACTTTCAAATCCTCGTCAAAGTATCTTCCCAGCAACATTCCCAAAGGTGAAGCTAATGCGAAAACGGAAACGATGACCCAAAATTTGGTAGAGAAATTTTTGCTGTGCGCCAGGAAACTTCCCAACACAAAAGAAATTGGAATATTATGAAACAAGATCCCCAAAAGATACGGCGACAAAGTCTCTTTCTCGTGTGACAAAGGAATTCCCTCGATAAAAGCGTGAACGAACAAGCCCGCAATCAGCGCCACTGGAAGAATCGCGTGATCGTCTGAATGATGATGAAGATGGCCGTGTTCAAAACCTTTGGTCAGATTTTCCAACAGCATTTGAATCAAAACACCCAGAATTACGAAGATTCCAATTTGATGTCCGCCTAATTCATAAACCTCGGGAAAAACCTCGTTGAGGCAAATCGTAATCAGGAAACCGGCACTCAGAATCAAAAGATTTTTAGCGAATTGCTGTTTGCTCCCGAAGTATTTTCCGAGAAAAACACCGATTAAGACGCTCAATATGAGTAGTAAAATTATAATCATAATGTTTAGTTTGAAGATGGAAGTTGGATGTTGGAAGTCTTCCCTCTTCCGTCTTCTGACTTCTGGCGTTTAAACAAGTTGATACAGCGTGGCGAAGTCGATTCATCAAAATCATTCAGTTGATAATCGCCCCATCTTTTCACCAGTTCAAAACCGAATTCTTGCGCATATTGTTGGATCTTTTCAGCGGACGTCAGTTTTACTCTTTCGAAAAAATGAAACTTTTTGCCTTTGTCTTCAAAATCGATTTCTTTTACAATGTATTCGTTTTCAATATGTTTTTTGACATTGAAAAGAATATTTTCTTTCTCAACAGAACTTTGCGGAACAATTACATTTTTCACAAATTCAGAATTCAAAAAGTCTAAAACAAAATAACCTTCATCCTTCAAAACATCCGAAACAGATTTGAAAACACTTCTATCTTCGGCTTCCGTTTCGAAATATCCAAAACTCGTAAACAAATTGAAAACCGCATCTACAGGCTCGCTTTCAACCGGGTTTCTCATATCGTGAACCTGAAACTTCAAAGTTTCTGTCTCGAATTGCTTATCAAAACGGATACTTTGCTCAGACAAGTCCAAACCTAAAACCTCGTAACCCAACTTATTAAGATAAACAGAATGCCTGCCTTTTCCACAAGCTAAATCGATTATTTTTGAATTTTTCTCAAGTTTTAGAAAATCGGTTAAAAGATTCAGAAAGTTTTCTGCTTCGTTGTAATCTCTGTTGTTGTATAAAATATGATAATATGGTGTATCAAACCATTCTTCGAACCATTGCATTTTGCAAAAATAGTGAAAATAGACGTGAGACAAATAGAATATAGATGATAGATTTTTCAAATCAATTATCATTTATCGATTATCATTCATTAATTTTGCAGAATGGATATAGAAAATCTACAGATACAGGTCAAGACTTTTTTCGGATTAGAACAGATTTTGGCAGAAGAAGTCAAGAAATTGGGAGGTAAAAATGTGGAAGTCAAAAATCGTGCAGTCACTTGCGAAGGCGATTTGGGATTCCTTTACAAACTCAATTATTCTTGCAGAACCGCCGTTAAGATCATCATTCCGATTATGGAATTCAAGGCTTACAATGAAAGTAAATATTACGATAAGCTTTTCAAGTTTGAATGGGACGAGTTCTTGGACAAAAACCAGACTTTTGCGATAGACGCGACTGTAAATTCTGAGAGATTTCACCATTCTCAGTTTATGACTTTGAAAATGAAAGACGCCATTGTGGATTATTTTCAGGACAAACATAAGATGAGACCAAGCGTGAACAAGGACAATCCGGATATCAAATTCCATCTTCACATCGATAGAGAGTTGGTAACGATTTCCATTGATAGTTCCGGCGATCCGCTTTTCAAACGTGGTTACAGACAGGAACAAACTGTAGCACCGATCAACGAAGTTTTGGCTTCGGGAATGTTGCAATTGGCAGGTTGGGACGGAAAGGGAAATTTCCTAGACCCAATGTGTGGTTCCGGAACATTGTTGATAGAAGCGGCGATGATTGCGATGGATTTGCCAGCGCAGACTTTCAGAAGATATTTTGGTTTCCAGAACTGGAAAAACTACGATTCTGAATTATTCAAAACCATCAAAGAAGTACGATTGAATCGTGTGAGAGAATTCACAGGGAAAATAGTTGGTTATGACATCGATTCCGAAGCTTTGGACATTGCGCATATCAACATAGAATCTGCCGAAATGGAAGATGTCATCACACTTAGAAATAAAGATTTCTTCGAATCCGAAAAAGATCTATTTCCATTGTTGATGGTATTCAATCCGCCTTATGATGAGAGAATTTCTATTAATGATGATGATTTCTACAAGAAGATCGGAGACACTTTCAAACAACATTATCCAAACACTTTGGCTTGGCTGATCTCTGCAGATCTTGACGCGCCGAAGAAAATTGGATTGAGACCATCAAGAAAAATCAAATTGTTCAATGGGAAATTGGAAACAAGATTCCTGCAATATGAAATGTATGATGGTTCTAAGAAAGGGAAGTATATGAATAAGGAAGCGGAATAAAATGTTCTATCTTTTATCAATAATATTTTTCGGTTTAGGTATTTGGGAATATAGAAAATATTTAAATAATTACAGAGACATAAATACGTCAAAAATTAGAAGTATTATAAGTTGGTTTTCCCTAAGTATAATATTTTTAGCAATCGGAATTTTTGGATTTAAAGATTAACAATTGAACAAGACAATCTCCATCATCATAGCCATCTTCAACAGAAAAGACGAATTGTTCGAGCTTCTCAATTCCCTGTCTCATCAAACGGATAAAAATTTTGAAGTCATTATTGTGGATGATGGTTCCAAGATTGCACTTCTTCCAACTGTAGAATTATTTGAAGAACAATTGGACATCAAATTTTTCAGAAAAGAAAATTCCGGGCCTGGACTTTCCAGAAATTACGGGGCGAAACGGGCAAAAAATGATTGGTTGGTTTTCGTAGATTCCGATGTGATTGTTGAGACAGATTACATTGAAAATATCAAAAGAAATCTTAGCGAAAATCCTTGCGATGCTTTTGGTGGCGCAGACAAAGCGCACAAAGGTTTCAACCTGATGCAGAAAGCGATCTCCTACTCTATGACCTCGGTTTTTACGACTGGTGGAATCCGAGGAAAGAAAAGCGCTGTGACCAAGTTTCAGCCGAGAAGTTTTAATATGGGCGTGAACAAAGAGATTTTTCTGAAAGTTGGCGGATTTTCCGAAATGAGAATCGGTGAAGATCCAGATCTCTCGATGACACTTTGGGAAAATGGTTTTACTACAATGTTTTACGACAATATTGGCGTTTACCACAAACGCAGAACGGACTTTGGAAAATTCTCCAAACAAGTTTATCAATTTGGATGTGCAAGACCGATTCTAAATCAAAGACATCCAAAATATGTCAAGCTAACATTTTGGTTTCCAGCCATTTTTCTTTTAGGATACTTGGTTGGAATTATCCATTACTTTGTTTGGGGAAATGGTTTGATTCTCGCATTGTATGGACTTTACACTTTTCTGGTATTGTTTCACGCTTTGGTTGTGACAAAGAATATCAGCATTGCATCAATGGCTGTGATCTCAACATACATTCAAATGTTTTCTTATGGCTATGGTTTTCTTAAATCATGGTTTCTTATTAATATTCTGAAACAATCGCCACGAGAAGCTTTCCCAAAACATTTTCATTGATTTAATTAACATTTAATTATAAGTAGATATCGTTGATTGGAACATCTTTTGTGAATTTTAATTATTAATTAAATTCATAAAACTATGTCTAAAAATATCGCTGATCAATTCGTCGAAATCCTAGTTAAAACGGGAGTTAAACGCTTATATGCTGTCACTGGTGACAGCCTTAATTTTTTAAATGACGCCATAAAACGTGAAGGTTCCATCAAATGGATCCACGTAAGACACGAGGAAGTTGGAGCCTTTGCTGCTGCTGCCGAAGCTGAATTGGAAGGTCTTGCGGTTTGTGCAGGAAGTTCTGGTCCAGGTCACGTTCATCTGATCAACGGGCTTTACGAAGCTAATCGTGCAAATGTTCCTGTTTTAGCGATTGCGTCAACTTGTGAAAGTTCAGAGTTCGGGACTTCTTATTTTCAGGAAACGAATACGATTAAATTGTTTGATGACTGTTCGGTTTACAATCAGATTGCAACAACGCCCGAACAGGCTCCAAGAATGTTACAAGCTGCGTTGCAACACGCGATTTCGCAAAAAGGCGTGGCAGTCTTAGGAATGCCCGGCGATCTTTTTGAAGCCGATTCTGTGAAAAACATCAGCTCAGATTCAATCTTTAAAACAAATCCTAGAATGATTCCTTCAGAAGAAGAAACCAATTGGATTGCTGACCATCTTAATTCGGGGAAAAAAGTAGCAATCTATTGTGGAATTGGTGCTTCAGATGCTCATACAGAAGTAATTGCGTTGGCAGAAAAACTGAAGGCGCCAATTGGATATTCGTTCCGTGGAAAAATGGGAATCCAGTATGATAATCCTTACGAAGTGGGAATGACCGGACTTCTGGGTTTGCCTTCCGCTTTCAAAGCGATGCACGAGGCTGATGTGATTTTATTACTCGGGACGGATTTTCCTTATGTGAAATTTATGCCAGTTGATAAAGTCATCATTCAGATTGATGACAAGCCGGAACGTTTGGGAAGACGTGCGCAATTGACGAGAGGATTTGCAGGAAAAATCAAAGATTCATTAGTAAGTCTTTTACCATTAATAAAAATTAATGACGACAGAGAATTTCTAGAGAAACAATTAGAATTTTATGAAAAAGTCAAAAATAATTTACAGTCTTACGTCGAAGACAAAGGAAAAGAAAATCACATCTCTCCGGAATTTGTTGCAGAAACATTAAATATTAAAGCTAATCAAGACACCATATTCACGGTCGATACAGGAATGTGTTGTGTTTGGGGTGCAAGATACATCAATGCAACTGGCGAGAGAAAACTACTGGGATCTTTCAATCACGGAACCATGGCGAACGCGATGCCAATGGCCATAGGAGCACAATTATCCAATCCAGGCAAACAAGTGATCGCACTTTGCGGTGATGGTGGACTTTCTATGTTGTTGGGCGATATCGCAACTATTAAACAATACAATCTTCCAATCAAAATCATCGTTTTCAACAACAGATCTTTGGGAATGGTAAAACTGGAAATGGAAGTGAACGGCATTCCGGATAACGAAACCGATATGATCAATCCAGATTTCGGATTGTTGGCTCAGGCTTTTGGAATCAAAGGAATCAATGTTACCAATCCGGAAAAAGTGGAAGAAGCGATTGATGATGCTTTACAAACAAAAGGCCCAGTTTTGGTCAATGTTTTTACAGATCCAAATGCACTGGCAATGCCACCGAAAGTTGGCTGGGATCAGATGAAAGGAATGGGAATCGCGATGACGAAGATGATGCTGGATGGAAATTTCAAAGAAGTCGCAGATACGATTTCCAGCAATTACAGACACATTAAAGAAGTCCTTTAACATAAATGAAAAGCCCAATCCAATTGGGCTTTTTTATTTCAATCTTAAACCAAAAAAAAGCTTCACACGATGTGAAGCTTTTAGAAAATAATATATATATAACCTTAGTTTAAAAAACTATTTCAAAGAAATCATTCTGCTAAAGCTGTCGCCGTCTTTCTCAACACTGATGATGTAAGTTTCTGGATTTTGAGGATTAAGATCGAAAGTAAGATCAATCAATCCGTCCTTAGAAACGTTATTTTTACTATAGTACGTGTTGTTTGCTGTATCGTAGATAGAAACTCTCACATCTCCTATAACGTTTGTCATTTGTAACTTAACCATATTTTTATTGATGGTAAATTCTGGCTTAGTGATTGCAGAAATAGGAGAATTATCAACAGTTACTTTTTTATCATTTACTGTGATCTTATATTTTTCAATTTTAGAATCTGACTCAGCAACCAGATAGTAAGTCCCTGAAGCCATACTGCTCATATTGTAAGACTTCTCTACGCTGTCACTATTAATGATCTTCTCAGAATAAACTTCACCTTTGTCGCTGTTATAAACATATAATGAAACATTTTTTGCATTAGCAACTTCAAAGTGTACAGTCTGTTCTTTTACCTCTCCGATAGAAAGTGAAAAACCTTTGTCCTTTCCAAAAACATTTGCAGAGATCAATGTTACTGCTACAAGGAAACTTAATTTTATAAAATTTTTCATAATATTCTTTTTTGATTGTTTTACTATGCAAATGTAGATCTGTGTCCGCAGAAATAATACATTCTGATTTTCAAAAATATGTTCTATATTAACATTAATCAAATATTAACTATATATTAAAGACAATATTGAATATATAATTTAGATTTCGTAAATTTGTTCTATGAAACATCACAATCCGTCATTTGAATCGATAAAACCTAATATTGGAAGCAGTTTCACGTGTCTTCATTTTACCAAAAATGAAAACATCAAATCGCACGTATGGCATTATCATCCGGAGATTGAACTGATTTTTGTTTGCGGTGGTTCCGGAAAAAGACAAATTGGAAGTAATATTTCTTACTTCTCAGATGGTGATTTGATATTGATTGGCAGCAACCTGCCACATTGCGGAATGACGAATGAAAATACAAATAACGATTACGAAGTCGTGATCCAATTTTCCAAAGATTTCCTTGGAACTGAACTTTGGAATGCACCAGAAATGAACAGAATCTTCCAAATGCTGGAAGCGGCAAAAAGTGGAATCGTCTTTGGAGAAAAAGTAAAGAAAGCGCTGGAGCCAAAGATCAAAGCTTTGTCAGAATCATCTTATCTGGACAAACTTCTGAAGCTGATAGAGATTCTGGATGAACTCGCTCACACCTCAGATTTTAAAATTCTCAACGCTGCAAAATATTATCTGCAAACGCAAAAAGAGGATAATGATAGGATCAATCTCATCTTCAATCACGTGAAAGATAATTTTAAAAACCAAATCAGTTTGGAAGAGGTCGCAGGATTGGCAACGATGACTGTTCCTTCGTTCTGCAGATATTTCAAAAAAATTACGAATAAAACATTTACTCAATTTGTGAATGAATACAGAATCACACATTCCCTGAAACTTTTGGCCGAACAGCCGATGAGCATTACCGAGATCTGTTTTGAAAGTGGCTTCAACAATTTCAGTTATTTTAATAAGACCTTTAAAGAACATACAAAGCAAAGTCCGTCGCAGTATCGGAAGGAGTTTAGTAACATTATGGCTTGATATCTTTTATTATTGAGATTAAAAAAAAATTACTTTAAATAAATGTACAATTAGAAAATTCTATAATCCTATTTCCTGCATTTGTTTGTATTTCTATTTTATTTCGAACTATTATCCATTCGTAATTTGAAGTTGAAAAATCTTTAGTTATTTCCCCTAAATCATTAATATTCAAAATGGTTGGTAAACCATCAAATGGAATTTCTTCCAAACTATAAAAAGTGACGTTTTCAAACCTTAAGATTTTATGCTCAAAAATATTATTTTCCCAATCGGTTGGAAAATCTATAAAAAAATCTAGTGTTTGTTTAGCTGGATTTTCTTTGACTTGCATTATATGAGAATCGTGAAAAGAAATTTCGTTAAAAATCATAATCTTATTTTCAAGTAATCGCCCCAAAATACACCTTCATTTCCTCCATCGTTCCCAAACTTATTCTAGTCCACTTTCCGCTTTGTTCATAGGTCTTCCCTCCTAAAATCTTTGCATCTTTCAACTTTTTAAAATAATTGTCCTTATAATTATCCAAAGAAAAATAAACGAAATTGGCAGCAGACGAAATGGTTTTGATGTCATTTTTTTGGAATTCAGACATTGTAAAATCTTTCACTTTTTGATTGTTGTCCAAAACTTTGGAAATGAATTCCTGATCTTCCATCGCTGCAATTGCACCAGCCATCGTCGTCACGCTGATTTCTGCACCACTCCAACTTTGAAGTTTCTTAAGTTCTTTGATCAATGTCGGATTTCCAATGGCGTATCCCAATCTTGCGCCAGCAAATCCATAAAGCTTGGAGAACGTTCTCGTCACGACCAGATTTTTATAAGTATTGACCAGATCGCTCAAGGATCTCTGATTGGTAAATTCGATGTAAGCTTCATCAACCAAGATTGTGATATTGTCTGGAATAGATTTGATAAAACTTTCAATTTCCGTTCTTGAAAGCAAATCTCCAGTTGGATTGTTCGGATTGCAGATGTAGATGAGTTTTGTGTCTTTCCGTATCGCACTTTTCATTTGGTTAAGGTCGATTCGCTTTTGTTCATTCAAAGGAACTACGGTTTTTGACATTCCCAAAAATTCGCCGATTGGTTCAAAGATTGTAAACGACGGATCCGGAATGATGAAATGACCTTTGTCCAACGAAACATATTTGATGATCAATTCCAACAAAAAAGATGAACCTGCAGCCACTAGAATATTTTCTTGCTTCAACTGGTTTTTCTCCGCCAGTTTCGCACTCAAAGTATCCGCAAATTTGAAATCGTACATCGAAGAAAGACTCAGGCTTTTTTGCATGGCTTCCAAAGCTTTCGGGGAAATGCCAAACGGATTCTCGTTGAAACAAAGGCGGATTGTTTTGTCATCGTTCTTCAATTCGTGAAAATTTGGGGTATTTTTCGCAAGGAATTCAAGTGGGGAAAGTGTGAGTGCTGCACTTCCCAGCAAAGCTGTTTTAAGCCAGTCTCGTCTGTTGATCGACATAGTTTTTGATTTATTTCCCGATAAAAATAATGATTTTTCTTCATCGATTAAAAATTAAATTCTGACGGACAAAGATGCACTCTCACCGATTATAATTGATTTAAAACCTTTTCGATTTTACTTTTGGTCCGTTAATAATTCAATGCTATGAAAACTGCTAAAATATTTTTTGTTCTTTCTCTGATATTTTTCAATTCCTTGATCTATTCTCAGGACAAGATCAATGTTGTACTTCTTGGCACCTACCACTTCAACAATCCGGGAAATGATGCGATAAAATCTGAGGTCCGTAACATCCTCGAACCAAAAAACCAAGCTGAACTGGAGCATATCACAGACTTGATTTATAAAAAACTGAAACCCGAGCAAATATTTGTTGAGGAAGAATTTTCGAATAAAGCGAAACTGAATCAACTTTACCAAGCTTATCTCAATAATTCTTTTGATAAGATCACAGACACGATTTCCAATGCGAGATCCAAGAAAAAGCACAAGGAAAATGAGATCTATCAACTGGCTTTCAGATTGGGAAAGAAGGCGAAAAATGATTCCATCTATCCAATCGATCATTTCTCAGAGATGCGTTTTGACCTGCTCCAAAAGAAAGCTGGCGAGAATGAAGAACTTAAAAATGAATTCTCTGAAAGTCTGAAAAGTTTCTCAATTGACTACAAGATCTGCATCAACGAAATCGAATTGATAAAAACTTTAAAATGTCTAAATACCGCTGAAAACAGATTATCCAACAAAGGTTTTTACATTTCATTAGCAAATAAAATTGGTGTTGCTGACAATTATTTCGGAGCCAATTTGGTTGCGGATTGGTACAGACGAAATCTTTTGATCTATGCTAATTTTCAGGATCAGATCAAGAAAGGAAGCAAGAATGTTTTGATCCTAGTCGGTGCCGGACATTCTGCGATGATCTATGATTTCATCAAAAATGATAGGAATTTCAATCTAATAGAAGTGGATGAGATCTTATAAAAATTCTGGATTTATTTCAAATTAAAATATCAAAAGCCTATTTTTGAAAATGCCTTTTAACACAAGCAAAATGCAAGAAAACCCTTTCTCAAAAGAACAATCGTCGGATCAAAATTTCCTGCAGGACTTTGAACGATTCTACAACAAAAGTCCGAAGATTATTTTCCATTGTTTGATGTGGTTTGTATTTTCTGCATTACTTTTTGTCTATTATCGTTTTGATTCCAAAATCACTTATTTTGAATGTTTCCTTATGACTTTCAGGACGTTTGTAAGCAATGCAGTTATCTTTTATGGATTTTTTTATTTGATATTTCCAAAAATTAAGAAATTCAGAATCAATAATTTCCTGATCATCACATCAATATTAATTCCTGTCAGCATTTATATTTGGTTAATTGTCAACAATTCTATGTTTCGCCTCTACCATTATTTTGGTTGGGAAATAAAAACCGGAAGATTCTCCGGAATGATCAAGGTTTTTGCGAATCAAAGCATTAAAGAAGTCATCGGACTTGAGGTTGTACTGTCCAACATTATGCTTGTGATCTATATTTTGTCACCTTTTTTCTTTGTGAAGATCTTGTTTGAGATTGTGAGAATTTATAACAAAACGACGCATCTTCAGCAACAAAAACTACAGGTCGAGATCCAGAATGTCAATATTGAAAAAGACTTTTTGAAATCGCAACTCAATCCGCATTTCCTCTTCAATACCTTGAATAATCTGTACGGTTTGATTGTGAGAAAAGACGATTCCGCACCGGAAGTTGTTTTGAATCTTTCTGACATTATGAGTTACACGCTTTACGAATCCAATTCTGAAAAAGTGTCCCTGGAAAAGGAATTGGACTTCATCAGAAACTACTTTGAGCTTGAAAAAATGCGTTATCCGAGAGACAAAAATATCCACTTGGAAATTTTGGGAGATGATCAGATCGCTGGGCTTTACATCGCTCCACTTTTGACTTTTACATTCATCGAAAATGCTTTCAAATATGGATTGAAGAATTCTGCCAATCAGTTTATTGACCAGAAAATTAAAGTCGAAAGTGACACCTTTTACTTTGTTCTGGAAAATGATTTTGACAAAACAGAGATCAAAAAAGAATTTGGTGGAATTGGCTTGGAAAACATCAAAAAACGACTTCAATTACTATATCCAAACCAACACGATCTGAAGATCACAACCCTTGAAAACAGCTTTAAAGTCGAACTGAAAATCAATTTATAGAAATGGAAAAACTACGTTGCATCGTTTTGGACGACGAACCAATCGGAAGAGAGATCATAGAAAACTTCGTGAAAGAAATTGATTTTCTGGAACTTGTGGATTCATTTGAAGATCCTGTAAAAGCTCTGATGTTTTTGGAGAATAATAATGTTGACCTAATTTTCAGTGATATTCAAATGCCGAAGATCAATGGTTTGGATCTGGTAAAAAGTCTGGAAAATCCGCCTGTTATTATCTTTGTCACGGCTCACAGAGATTTTGCTTTGGACGGATTTGAAACTGGAGCGACGGATTATTTGGTAAAACCTGTTCGATTTGACCGTTTCCTGAAAGCTGTGAACAAAGCTAAAGATTATATCAGTTTAAAACAAAACTCTACGGTTCATCAAGTCAATTCTGATCGGATTTTCATTAAGTCTGATGGAAAACTCACGAAGATTCTTTTAGACGAAATCCTTTATGTAGAAGCGCAAGGCGATTATTTGAAAATCGTCATCCAAAATGAAACATACACTACTCTAGCAACTTTGAAGTCGATGGATGAAGTTCTGACTTTACCAAAATTCTTCCGAGTTCAGCGTTCGTTTATCATCAATCTGGAAGCCATCCGAAGTCTCAACGGAAATATGGTGGAACTTGTGAACGGAAAAAGTATTTCGATTGCGCTGAACAAGAAAGAGGAATTGTTTCAGTTGTTGGGGATCAGGTAATTTTTTTTTAAGTTTACTTAATTGGAAATATTTCAAATGACATCAACAAAAACAATTATTATATTACTTACATTTATTGTAAATTTTATTTCAGCGCAGAAAATTGAAATTACAGAGAAAAATTTATTTAATGTTTTCAAAAAGACGATAAATCAGGAAAGTAAAAGGTCAATCAGAACGGTTTCGAATCCTTGGATAACTGACAACAGCAACGATGATTTTGCAAAATTAGATACAATAGTTTTTACTAACGGTAAAAGAAATAATTATTGTAAGGATGTTAACTGGACTTTCTATCGAAAAAATAAATTCATCAGAACTTATGGAGACCATTGCAAAGAACCACCAACTTATACAGTAACTAAGATTAAAGACTATTTTGAATTAAAACTAACTGAAATTAATAGAAAAGAATATTTAGAACTTTACAATCAAGAAAAATTAATCGAAAAATTTGAAATTGTTTCTCTAGAAAAAACTCAATCGTTGTCATATAAAAATGTTATAGAATACACTCTAAAACTTAAACGAGAAAAAATTTTTACTCAAAAATAATCGTCTTATTTCCATCGATAAAAACCTTGTCTTCAAAGACCAATTTCAAAGCATTAGCCAAAACATTCTTTTCAACATCTCTTCCTAATTTAGCCAGATCTTTTGCTGTTTTGGAATGCGTTACTTTGATTATATCTTGGTAAATAATTGGACCTTCATCCAAATCGTTTGTCACAAAATGTGCTGTAGCTCCGATGATCTTCACGCCTCTTTCAAAAGCCTGTTTGTAAGGATTGGCGCCAATAAAAGCCGGTAAAAATGAATGGTGGATATTGATGATCTTACCTTTGAAATTCGCCACAAAATCTGAAGACAGAATTCTCATAAACTTTGCCAAAACCAAATAATCAAAATTATAATTCTGTAGCGTTTCTTAGATCAGGTTTTCGTGTTCGTCTCTTGTGATATTCTCAGTCGAAATATAATGAAATGGAATCTGAAATTTCTCTGTCAATTCTCGTAGATTTTCATAATTCCCAATGACTGCGAGAATATTAAAATTAAGGTCTTTAAATTGATTCCTGATCAACAAATCTGACAAACAATGATGTTCTCTTGTTACAAAAACCACGACGTCTTTTGGTTTGTTGCTACTCAGTTCTATTTCACAATTTCCGATTTGATCCTTGAGTTGGGCAATCACTTTATTAGGATCGGCAATTCCTGCAACTTCGGTTCTCATAAAGAATAGAGACTTTTCGCTGTCCACGAATTCATCATTTTTGATGATGTTGAGACCGTTTTCGAGAAGGACCTCGGAAATTCTGTAAACCAAGCCTTTTTCGTCGGTGCAGGTAATTTTGAAAGTGAAATTCATCGATTAGTTTTCATCAAATTTAATGATAATGTTTCTTTAAAATTAATGTTGCAAAGATTTTTAAAAGATTTTTAAAATATTTTAAAAACTTAGCTAAAAAAAATCTCGCAGATCAAGCTAATTTTGCAGATTTGTTTTGAATAAAATCTGCTTGATCTGCCTGATCTGCGAGAATATTGAAATTGTAGTTTTCCTATTTCACTTTCTCTGCTTTATAATCGCTTTCGTTTCCTAATCTGTCAATGGCTTTGATGGCAACTGTGTTAAGATTCTTTCCATTATAAAACTTTATAATCTCCATATTTTGAATATCAGCATTTAGGATCTGAGTTCGCCATTCGTTGCCATATTTTGTGAACAGAACCCATTGGAAAGCCTTTTCACCATTGGATGAATTCCAATTTGCGGAGATGTTGCCTCCATTATTTTTCAAGTTTAATTTTGGTTGCGAAAGTTCCTTGTCAGTCTTCAACCACGGACTTCTCGGAATCAGAACTTTATCCTGATAAACTCTTGTCTTCAAAGAATTTTGCATACTGTAACTTTTGGTCAAACCCGCAATACTCCAATGAATCTCGCCAGTGTCATCTTTCAAGATGTGTCTGCTCAACTCGATTTGATTGACAATCTCAGAAGGTTTATCAGAAACTTTAATTTCTACGGTGTTGAGTCCTGGCCAGAGATGTCTATTAAAATTATTTTCCGTTTTCCACCATTCCAGTAATCTCGGGAAACTCTGTCCTGTGGAATTGACCGGCCAATACAACTGCGGTGCGAAATAATCCACCCAACCTTTGTTGAGCCATAGTTTTGCATCGGCATAGAGTTCATCGTACTGCGAAGAACCTTTGATTCCCGTTGGATAATCCGGTTTCCAGATGCCAAACGGACTGATCCCGAATTTCACATAATTCTTTTCGTTTTTGATCTCTTTATAAATCCTTTCCACGAAACGATTCACGTTATCTCTTCTCCAATCTGCTCTCGTAAGATTTCCTCCAGAATTTCTGTACGCATTCCAGGTTTTAGAATCGGGAAAATCCGCACCACCGTTGTAAGTCGCGTAAGGATAAAAATAATCATCGAAGTGAACAGCGTCGATGTCGTACTTTTTCACCAATTCATTAACAACTTTAGAGACGTGATCTTGGATAACCGGACTTGCCGGATCGAACCAATACATTCCATTTCTCAATCTGTAAGTGACGTCCGAAAATTTGTTGGCCAAAGATTGGGAGGTAACTTTTCCACCGTTGGAATGATGCGCTCTGTAAGGATTTAGCCAAACGTGCAATTCGATTCCGCGTTTGTGCGCTTCTTCTACCCAAAATTCCAAAGGGTCATAATAAGGATAAGGTTCTCTGCCAATTTCGCCTGTCATAAAGTAAGACCAAGGCTCGTGAGAACTTTTGTACAAAGCATCTCCGGAAGGACGCACTTGCAAGATCACCGCATTGAAATTATTATTTTGAAGCATATTCAACATTTCAATCGCTTCCGATCTCTGTTGTTCTGATGTGAGATTCGTTCTGGACGGCCAATTGATATTCGCAACCGACGCAATCCAAGCGCCACGAAATTCTCTGTTGATCGCAGGCAGATCCACACGATAATTATCTTCAACTTTTACGTTGGCCGGAACTGACTTGATCACAGGTTTTGAAGGTGGCGTTTTGATCTTGCTAACTTGCTTCTTTTGTGGTGAGCAATTGTAGATTAAAACAGAAATTAGTATCAACCAAAAAAAATGGAACTGGCGTTTATGATTCATAAAATGAAATCTAATATGATTTTGAATTTTGAAGATCGAATATAATAAAAAAGTCCCCATTTCTGAGGACTTTAAATATTAATTAAGATTAGATTAAGACTTAGCGCCTCTTTCCACTCTTTTTCTTTCTTCTTCAGAAAGGATCTTCTTTCTCATACGGATGAAGTTAGGAGTCACCTCGATCGCTTCATCAGCTTGGATATATTCCATACATTCTTCTAGAGAGAACAAGATTTTTGGTGCTACACCTGTATCTTTATCTTTACCAGAAGCTCTCATATTGTTCAACTGTTTAGCTTCCACGATGTTTACAACCAAGTCACCTGGCTTGTTTTGCTCACCGATCACCATTCCTGCGTAGATCTCCTCTCCCGGATCAACATAGAACTTACCTCTATCTTGTAGTTTCGCGATAGAATATTCAGTCGCTGGACCTTGAGTTTTGCTGATTAATACACCATTACTTCTTCCAGGAATCGCCCCTTTGAAAGGTTTGTATTCTGTGAAACGGTGTGCCATAATAGCTTCACCAGCAGTAGCAGTCAACATCTGAGAACGCAATCCGATCAAACCTCTAGAAGGGATCTCGAATTCCATATGTTGCATCTCACCTTTTGTTTCCATAATGTGAAGATCTCCTTTTCTCTGAGTTGCCAAATCGATAACTCTAGAAGCAAATTCTTCTGGAACATCAACAACCAAAGATTCGTAAGGCTCACATTTTTCTCCGTCGATCTCTCTCAAGATAACCTGTGGCTGACCAATTGTCATTTCGTAACCTTCTCTTCTCATCGTTTCAATCAAAACTGACAAGTGAAGAATACCTCTACCGAAAACTAGGAAAGTGTTCGCATCATCAGTCTGTTGAACTCTCAATGCCAAGTTTTTCTCTAGTTCTTTGGTCAATCTTTCTTTCAGGTGATTAGAAGTTACATATTTACCATCTTTTCCGAAGAACGGTGAATTATTGATAGAGAACGTCATATTCAACGTTGGCTCATCAATAGAAGTTCTTGGCAATGGTTCTGGATTTTCTAGATCTACGAAAGAATCTCCAATTTGGAAAGCATCGAAACCTACAACAGCACAGATATCTCCAGCTTTCACTTCCGCTACTTTTTTCTTTCCAAGACCTTCGAAAATATAAAGTTCTTTTACTTTTCCTTTCAATATTTTTCCGTCAGCTTGCGCCAATCCAATCCATTGAGCTTCTTTGATCTCACCTCTAATCACTTTTCCGATTGCGATTCTTCCTAAGAAAGAAGAATAGTCAAGGGAAACGATTTGCATCTGAAGGTTACCTTCTTCTACTTTCGGCTCTGGAACGTATTCTAAGATCCCGTCCAATAGTGGGAAAATGTTGTCAGTTTGTTCCAATGAAGTGTTGAACCAACCTTGTTTAGATGAACCGTAGAACGTTGGGAAATCCAATTGCTCCTCAGTTGCATCCAAGTTGAAGAAAAGGTCAAAAACTTGATCGTGAACTTCGTCCGGACGACAGTTTGGCTTATCTACTTTATTGATAACCACTAGAGGTCTCAATCCAAGTTCCAAAGCTTTCTGAAGTACGAATCTTGTCTGTGGCATTGGTCCTTCGAAGGCATCTACCAACAAAACAACACCATCAGCCATTTTCAATACTCTCTCTACCTCACCACCAAAATCGGCGTGACCAGGTGTATCGATAACGTTGATTTTAACGTCTTTATAAGTTACAGAGATGTTTTTTGATAAAATCGTAATTCCTCTTTCTCTCTCAAGATCGTTGTTATCCATAATCAAATCACCACTCTCCTGATTTTCACGGAAGATGTTTGTGGCGTGGATAATTTTGTCAACCAAAGTTGTTTTTCCGTGGTCAACGTGTGCGATAATCGCTATATTTCTAATATTTTGCATATCTATTTTTTACGCGTGCAAATGTAGTGAATTTTTATGGTAAGATGAACGCTCATTTAATTATTTTTAAAAATAAGCTACATTAATTAACATCTATTTAAAATTTTGTTAATCAATACATTAAATCAAACGCTTCTCAGAATCTCTTTTCCGTTGATGCTCTGCGTGAATATCAGATAACGGTTTCCGCCATCTTTCAGCTTGTATTTTTTCTTGATTTCGTCAGGTTTCAAAGGATAATTCTTGGAAATGATATTGAACTGGTCATTCTTTTTTAAATCCTTTCCATCGATCTTTTCAACTTCCAAAATCCTTCCGGGAAAGTTTTCTATTTTATGTTCCGAAGTGTAGAAATGCGTATTTGGGTGCAGTTTCTTCAATCCAAATTTTTCTGAAATAATATTGAATGCGCCTGCTTTTAGGATTGAATTGTTTGGAATATAAATAAATTTCAGAGTTTCTGAGAATTCTGAAGTTGCAGATTTCTCTTCATTAATGTAAAAAGAAAATTCTGGCTCATCAGATTCCAAGTTGACACAGCTTATAGTTGTTGGTTGTCGGTTGGCAGTACATAGCTTATTATCAATAATTAACACCAATTCCTTGACTTCATTTCTAACGGCGATGATTTTAATCTCATTGATGTTTTGAAGTTCCGAAACCAAATATGAAATATCGATCAACGGCGAAAATTTCACAATTATCCTGTTTGAAATTGAATTAAGTTGTTCTTCAATTTCTAAAAAATTTGGCGAAAGATCTTCCAGCAGAAATTTCTTTTTGTTATTCTGATCTCTTCGCGCAGGATCCAAATAAACGACGTCAAAATTGCTAAAATCGTCATTCGAAGCTTGTCCAAGATTTTCAAGAAATTCTTCAAGATTTTGATTGATGAAATTTGCTTTTCTTTTTAAAGTTTTCCAATTATGTTCTACGATTTTTATTAATTCTGGATTTTGCTCCACCAAAGTGACTTCTTCGAAATTTTGAGATAGAAAAAAAGCGTCAATCCCGAAACCAGAGGTCAAGTCGAGGAATGATTTTCCTTTTAGATCTTTAGCTTTATATTCTGCTGTGGATTGCGATGAAGATTGTTCCAAATTGAGATTGGGCGGAAAAATAATGTTCTCATTCAATAAGAATGGAAACTTTCTCTGCGCCACTTTTCTGCCCTTGATCTGTTGAACGATCTCCTGAATCGTCACATTTGGAAACGGTGATTTTTTTAATAATAATCTGTTGATGTCACTGTCAATATTTTGATTGATGAAGGTTTGAACTTCCGTAGCAAGCAAGTTTGTAAAATCCATTTAGCCGTAGATCTTTTGAATGGTTTTGATTGAATTGGTGATGATCTTTTTCAAAACATCGATGTTGATATCTTCCAGTTTCTTGATGTAGATGCAAGCTTTTGCGGTTTTGACTTTTCCCAATTTTGAAAATAGATTTTCTTTGTCATCTATGTCCTGATAAACGTACAGCGAGATCTGAGCAACACGATTGGAAAGTCCGGCCAAAGGTGCGTCGCCCTCGTGACCGCTTTCATATTTGTAATGATAGCTTCCAAATCCTATGATGGCCTCGCCCCACATTTTAGGTGGAAATCCTGATGTTGCCTCGAAAATTTTGACCAATTCTCTGACATCATTTTGGCGTTTTTCATCGGTGATATTATTGATGTAATCATCTACGGAAAGGTTGTTTTCGGTGGTTTTGTTTTTTGCCATCTTGAGAAGTTTTTAATTTTTAAAGATAGAAAAATTTATATTTTAACAAATCGTCTTTTTATATCGAAATTCGCAGCCCGACTTGAACGGAAATCCTTTTTTGCGTGGTATTCGAGTTCAATTAAACTGAAATCTTCTGCAAAAAAGATTGGGAGTGGAAGGCGGATAAAGCTGCCCAAACCTTAAGGTTCGACGAAGTTAAATTGTACTAATTTTAAACCGATTTCATATTGTCGCCATCACGGAAATTGAGTCTTCGAAAAACAAAACCGGACAGAATCGTGAGAGATCCGACAATCAAAAAGGTGTATCGGAACGCGTTGTGAACTTCGTTCTTGATGAAAGTGGTATCGCCTTCGAACAATTTCAAAACTATCAAACCAAACGCGATCCCGAATCCAACCGCAAACTGCTGATTGACAGAAACCAAAGAGTTTCCACTGCTGTTTTGATATGGTCGCAAATCGGCAATCGAAATCGTGTTCATCGATGTAAACTGGATGGAATTGAAAAAACCTAGAACCAACAAGATTGGAATGTACCAATAGATCGAACTTTGAACTGTTGGAATTGCCAAACAGCAGATCAAGACGCCAATCACAAACGTGTTGGTCATCAAGGTCTTGCGGTAACCGAATTTATCCAAAATCCCGATCACGTAAGATTTTCCGAACATCGCTGTAAGTGCCATTGGTGCAACAATCCAACCTGAAGTAAGCGCCGATTGTCCGTATGCGATCTGAATCATCAACGGAACCAAAAGCGGAATTGAACTGATTCCCAGCCTTGTAGCAAGATTTCCTAAAATCCCAACACGGAACGTCCGAACCTGAAAAAGATTCAATGGAAAAATCGGATTGTTGTCTGTTTTGGCGTGCTTGTAGTAAAAGTAAAGCATTAAAAATCCCAAGACCAAAACCAAGAGAACTGGCGTGATATTCTGCGCATTTCCGAGCAATTCCAAAGAAACAGAAAGAAGTAAAGATGCCATTGCGAAAATTAGAAATCCTTTCAGATCAAAGTCGATAACTGGCGATTTGTAATTGGGCATATATTTCAAACTCAGAATTATTCCTATCAATCCAATCGGAATATTAATTAAAAAAATCCAGTGCCAACTCAAATAATCCACCATATAACCACCAACCAATGGTCCCATTACCGGTCCGATCAATGCGGGAATGATAGCGAAGTTCATCGCTTTCAAAAGTTCATTTTTGTTGAAAGCTCTGATCAAAGCCAATTTCCCGACAGGCGTCATCAAACTTCCACCAATTCCTTGGACAATTCGTGAGATCACCAACTGCGTCAAATCCTGCGATAAAGAACAAAATAACGATCCCACAGAAAATACAGCGAGAGAAAGAATGAAAATCCTTTTCGTCCCGAACTTATCCGCCAAAAAACCGCTAACTGGCATAAACAAAGCCAAAGTCAATACATAACTGATGATTGCATTCTGCATATCCAAAGGCGATTCCTGCAGATCTCTGGCGATTGAAGGCAAAGAGGTGTTCAGAATCGTGGAATCCAGCATTTGCATAAAAATGGCTGTTCCCAAGATAAAAGGAAGATATTTTTTGACCTGTTCGGTAGTCTGTGTTTCGCTCATTATTTAAATTGAAAAATTAAAAGATCCGCCTGTTTCGCGGATCTGTATTTTAAACCAAAGGTTCTTGTTGACTGAGGCAGTGGAAACTTCCCAAGCCCCAAATAATATCTGTGGAATCTATGCCAACCACTTCCCTTTCCGGGAAACATTTTTGGATGATGTCCAAAGCAACTTGATCCTTGTCGCAATTGTAGGTTGGAACGATCACAGATTTGTTGGCGATGTAGAAATTGGCGTAAGACGCTGGTAATCTTTGTCCATCGCAATAAACTGGATCTGGCATTGGAAGTTCGATGATATTGAGAGGTCTTCCGTCCAACAATTTCATTTCTTTTAATTGACGAAGGTTGGTTTGAAGGATCTCGTAATTGTCATCTTCTTTATTGTCTTCAATAACCGTTAGAACGGTGTCTTCATTTACGAATCTGATCGTATCGTCCACGTGTCCGTCTGTATCATCGCCAATAATGCCATCATCTACCCAAAGGACTTGTTTTTGTCCGTAATATTTTTTTAGATAATCTTCTACTTCTTCCTGAGAAAGATGTGGATTTCTATTTTCATTAAGCAAACAAGATCTGGAAGTTAAAACCGTTCCAGCGCCGTTGAATTCAACCGAACCACCTTCCATTATAATTCCTGGATAAAGAACTGGCAATCCTTTTTCTTCAGCAATTTTGGTTGGAATGACATCATCCAACTCGAATGGTGGATATTTTCCGCCCCACGCATTGAATCCCCAATCTACAATAATTTTCTGAGGCTCTTCTCCGTCTTTATTAACCAAGAAAGCAGGACCGTGATCTCTGCACCAAGCGTCATTCGTTTCGTGGAAATAAAATTCGACTTTCGAAATATCAGCGCCGGCTTTGGAAATATGTTTCATTGCGAAAGCCTGCATTTCCTGATCTTTTACATTGATGCAAACAAATTCACCTTTCGTGAGTTCTGTAATGAATTTGGCGTAAGCTGGATAGATCAAATCTATTCTTTCCGGCCAGGATTCCTCTTTGTGTGGCCAAGAAAGCCAGGTTGCTTCGTGCTCTTCCCATTCTGCTGGGAAAGTGTATCCACTTTCTAATGGATTGAAATCTTTATCTATTGTCATTAATCCTCGTCAATAAAACGTTTTGTAATCGGCGAATATGTCTCAATCCTTCTGTCTCTCAAGAATGGCCAGTGCTTTCTCATATAATCTGTTTGTGCCAGGTCAACTTCTGTCACTTCCACTTCTTCTTTGTCGTGAGAAGCCATATATAATAATTTTCCTTGAGCATTTGTAACAAAACTTCCGCCCCAGAATTTCATCGCGCCATCTTGCTCGTAGCCTACTCTATTTACAGAAACTACGGGAAGTCCGTTTGCAACCGAGTGAGAACGTTGAATGGTTTGCCAAGCGTTGTATTGGTCTTGGTTTGTTTCTTCATCTTGAGTTGTGTCCCAACCAATCGCTGTTGGGTAGAACATAATATCAGCACCCATCAAAGCTGTGATTCTTGATGCTTCCGGATACCATTGATCCCAACAGATCAGGATACCAACTTTTCCAAATTTCGTCGGGAAAATCTTATAGCCCAGATCACCTGGCGTGAAATAGAACTTCTCATAGAAAGCGGGATCATCCGGAATGTGCATTTTTCGATATTTACCAAGATAAGTTCCGTCTGCATCAATCACTGCGGTTGTATTATGGTAAAGTCCCTGAGCTCTTTTCTCAAATAATGAAGCGATGATGACAACGCCCAATTCCTTTGCAACAGGAGACAAAGCATCTGTTGAAGGTCCAGGAATAGCTTCTGCCAAGTCGAAGTTGTCGTAATCTTCGACATCGCAGAAATATAAGGATGTGAAAAGCTCTTGCAAACAAACGATTTGTGCTCCTTTAGCTGCGGCCTCTCTTATTTTTTCAATGGCTTTGTCCAGATTTTGCTGCTTGTCTGCAACGCAAGACATCTGAACAGTTCCGATTTTAACTTTTGACATTTCTAAAAATTTTTACAAAAATACTAAGATTCTAGGGAATCAAAAATCCAACCAAAAGATTTAAACTCATATTTCGAAAAATTAATTTGATCATTAGTAATTTCTATATTCTTAGAACCTTCATTTTATAGTAAATTCTTACCTTTGCAGCATCTTAAAACAGTATAGAGTCATGATGAATTACCACACCAGAAAATGGATAAAACCGGAAGACCTAAACCCAAATCATTCACTTTTCGGAGGTAGATTGCTGCAATGGATAGATGAAGAGGCAGCGCTTTACGCCATTATTCAATTGGAAAATTCGAGGACAGTTACCAAATATATCTCGGAAATCAACTTTGTGAGTTCTGCAAAGCAAGGTGACATCATTGAGATTGGGATTGAAGCAGTAGAATTCGGGAGATCATCTTTGACATTGCGATGCGAGGTTAGAAATAAAATGACGCATCAAAAGATTATTACCATCGAAAGACTAGTTTTTGTAGCCTTGGACGAAGATGGAAATCCTAAACCGCACGGTAAAACCACAATAGAATATGTAGAGGATCGATTGAATGTCAAGAATACATCTGCAGGAAATCAACCCTTATAAATCTATAGAATCTAATATTAGGTTCTATTTTTTTTTGATAGTTGCTGAAGTATAATCCTGTTCAGATTATTTTCTTTAAATTCGTCACGTTTATAAATTGATATTTTGATATAATGAAAAGAAAAATCCTTCTATCAGCCCTGCTTCTTCCAGCTGTCATGGCTTTTGGCCAGCAATACGGCGGAATGTGGATCCCGACGGAACTTAATGAAAAAGAAATGAAAAGCCTGGGAATGAAGATTTCGGCAAAAGACATCTTCAATACGGATAAAGCGAGTATCAAAGATGCTGTGGTGCAATTTGACGGTGGCTGTACAGCCGAGGTGATTTCCCCAAAAGGGTTGTTGCTTACCAATCACCATTGTGGTTATGATAACATCCAATCCCACTCCACGGTTGAAAATGACCTTTTAACAAATGGCTTCTGGGCAAAAGATATGACCGGCGAATTGCCAAATCCTGGCGTCACGGTTGACTTTATCACAGACATCAAAGAAGTGACTGCTCAAATCCTTCCAGGAACAGAAAACCTGACGGGCGCTGATCTGATTAAGAAAATCAACGAAAATATTGAAGCTTATAAAAAAGCTCAAAAAACAGAATCTTACCAAACTATTTCTGTGAGATCTATGTATTACGGGAATAAGTTTTATGCTTATGTTATCGAGACTTTCAAGGATATCCGTTTGGTGGGTGCACCACCTTCCGCCATTGGAAAATATGGTTCGGACACAGACAACTGGGTTTGGCCAAGACATACAGGAGATTTCTCTATGTTCAGAATTTATGCTGATAAAAACAACAAACCTGCAGAATACTCCAAAGATAATATTCCTTACACACCGAAACATTTCCTTCCGATTTCCGTAAAAGATAAGAAAGAAGATGATTTCACTTTCGTATTTGGATTCCCGGGAAGAACGACAGAATATCTGCCTGCTATTGCTGTGGAGAAAATTATGACAGAGACAGATCCTGCAATGATTGCAGTGCGCGATGTTGCTCTGAAAACTTTGGATGAGAAAATGAGAACCAATGCTGCAACTAAAATTCAATATGCTTCAAAGTATGCAAGAGTTGCTAACTATTGGAAAAAATGGATTGGCGAGGTGGAAGGTCTCAAAAAATCCAATGCCGTTGAAAAGAAAAGACAATACGAGCAGACTTTAATTTCTAAAAATCCAGCAATCAAACCGACTATTGACGGTCTAAATCAAAAATACAGCGAACAAGCTCCATACAGCCTTCATAGAGCCTACTACTCCGAGATTGCAAGAAATTCTGAAACGTTCACTTTAGCCAATATCTATTCCAATTACATTCGCGATTACGAAGCAGGAAAAGTAGATGCAAAATATTTGGAATCATTAAAGTCCAGATTGACAGAATTCTATAAAGATTATGATGCAGAATTAGATGCAAAAGTGACAGCAAAAATACTTGCTCTGTATGCTGACAAAACACCCGCACAATTTTTACCGAAAGATTTTGAGCAGCTAAAAGATGCCAATAAAAATCTTGGAATGATGGAAAGTGTTTCCAAAATGTCAATCATCACAGGCCGAGGAAATATCAATGGAACAAAAGCCAATGATGTCAACAAATTTTTTACAGATCAAAAAGTCTTGGTTGATAATCTGAAAAAGGATCCATTCATCCAGATGTTTGGAATTTTTAAAAGTTCCTATTTAGCGACAACAGATGCAAAAGTAAATTCTCTACAGACTGATATTGATGCTTTACAAAAGAAATTTATGGCGCAGCAGATGGAAACGGATAAGGACAGAAAATTCTTCCCAGATGCTAATTCTACATTGCGTGTAACTTATGGACAGGTGAAAGGTTCAGATCCAAGAGATGCTGTTTCTTATGGCTATCAAACGCATCTTGCTGGTGTGATGGAAAAATATATTCCGGGTGATTATGAATTTGATTTGCCTAAAAAATTAATCAGTCTTTACAACACCAAGGATTACGGTGTTTACAAAGATAAAACTGGCGATGTTCCTGTGAACTTTACAGCTACCAACCATACAACCGGTGGAAACTCCGGAAGTCCTGCTTTGGATGCTTACGGAAACCTCATCGGTCTTAACTTTGACAGACAATGGGAAGGTACAATGAGTGACATCAATTATGATCCTAAACTGTGCAGAAACATTATGGTTGATACGAAGTACATTCTGTTTGTTATTGATAAATATGCGGACTCAAAATGGTTGCTGAACGAGATGAAAATCGTGAAGTAAGCAATCAGAAATAATATAATTTAAACTTTGTCAGAGCTCCGGTTCTGACAAAGTTTTTTTTTATTAAAAACGAAATCTATGATAAATGAAATAGAAAAACTTGATAATCTGATTTTCAAAGCTTTGAACTATCATCTCTCAGAAATAGATCCTGACAAAGAATCTGAGGAATATATTGGTTTTAATTTTAGAATTAATTGCATTAAGATCAAATTCAGAAAGTCAAAATTGACGCCTAAGAAAATTGGACAATTCGTTACATTTTGGAAGCGAGATCAGGACAAGAAAACAGTTCCTTTTGATGTAAATGATGATTTTGATTTCTATATTGTTTTAATGGAAGAAAATGAGAATGCTGGATTTTTCATCTTTTCAAAATCGATTTTAGAAAAACAAGACCTAATTTCCAGTCAATTGAAAACCGGAAAACGCGGTTTTAGAGTTTACTCGGACTGGCAGTTTCCAATCAGCAAACAAGCTGAGAAAACCAAACTTTGGCAAACACGATATTTCATTAACTTATCTGATACAGAAAATTCGATCCTTGAGAAATTTGAAACCATCTTGAATTCTAAAAATCACTAGAAACCAATTGCAAAAACTTATCTTTGCACCAAATCAATATTTTATGTCATTCGAGTCGTTAGGATTATCAAGCAATATTATTAGTTCTATAAAAAAGTTAGGTTATCTGAAGCCGTTTCCAATCCAAGAGCAAGCGATTCCGGTGATTTTAGAAGGAAAAGATTTGATAGGAATTGCGCAAACTGGTTCTGGAAAAACGGCTTGTTTCGTAATGCCGATTTTAGAAAAACTTCAAAATACGGAAGTGAAAAAAGACCGTAACGTTCAAGTTTTGATATTGGTTCCGACGCGCGAATTGGCGATTCAAATTGACGAAGTTTTCCGAGCTTTCACAGATAATCTAAAACGTGACGTTCGCACGATGGCAGTTTACGGCGGAGTTTCCATCAATCCACAAATGAAAGGAATGTTTGGTGTAGAAGTCTTAATTGCGACTCCTGGACGTCTATTGGATTTGATTGACCACAATGCGTTGAGCATTTCTGGAATCCAACATTTGGTGATAGACGAAGCGGACAAAATGTTCCAATTGGGTTTTGGCGACGAGATGAACAAGCTTTTCGGTTTGATGCCTGCGATGAAACAAACGACTTTGTTTTCAGCGACTTTGGATGATAAAGTTTCTGAGATGAAACAGCGTCTTTCCATTAATCCCACATTGATTGAAATTAAAAAAGAAGAAGTTACCATTGATGATATTGAGCAATTGGCTTATCACGTTTCTCCGGAAAACAAAGGACCGTTTTTAAGATATTTGATTAAAGAAAAAAAGGTTGAGAAAGCATTAATCTTTGTTTCATCCACAAAATCTGCGGATAATCTGGTTGAAAAACTAAAGAAAAATAAAATAAAAGCAGTTGCGATTCACAGTCAGAAATCGCAAGGCGCAAGACGAAATAATTTGGAAGAATTCAAAGTAAACGGTGCGCAAATTTTGGTTGCAACGGATTTGATTGGTCGAGGAATTCACATTGATGCTTTGCCTTGCGTCATTAATTACGAACTGCCACGTTCGCCTCTGGATTACATTCACAGAATTGGTAGAACGGGGCGAGCTGGTGAAAAAGGAACAGCAATCAGCATTTTGACCGATGACGAATTGCAACATTTCCGCGTCATTCAAAAGAAAATGGGAAAGAAAGTCACACTTCAAAGAACAGAAGGAATTAATCTACGCGGTTATTAATTTTCCGTTTCAGAAATGTAATTTTCACTCGCTAACTTTAGACTTTTCGCAATTCTCTGCTTCAACTTCCTCGGTGCCAAAACTTTAATGAATTCTCCCATTCCAAGGATCATTCTTTCCAACTCAAAATTCAGCTGGACACAGATCTTGAAAGTGGTTCCATTTTCATCTTCCTCCATAATCACTTGACTGTGGTGAAATGGCTTGGTTTTCACATAAGGTGCGTGTTTTTTGGTAATGTGGAAAATCACATTCTGAGGCCTTTGAGTTTCCGAAACGGTCGCACCAATCACTTCTCCAAAATAACGGTCAGCATTGAAATCCTTGTCGATATATTCCGTTTTATCATCGATTTCAATTTCCTCCATCCTATCCAAAGCGAGATTCATAATGCTGTTCTTGTGATAACAGATGAGAAACCAACGGTTATTGTATTCCTTTAATAATTGCGGATGAACGGTCAGAATATTCATTTCCCTTGCCTTGAAACTCTTGTAACAGATTTTCAAAACGTTTTTGTTCAGAATACTTTCATACAAAATATCAATATGCTCCAAGCCTTTCAACTGCTCATTTTTATCCAGATGAATGATGGATTTTTGAGTCGTCGACTGTATCGAATCTTCTAGTTTTTGGATCACTCCATTCATCTCTTTGAACATCGAAAAATCTTTAAATTGCTTCAGGATCTGCACCGCATTGTTCATCGCCTTCAGATCATTTTCATTGACTGAGATCTGATGAATGCTATAATCAGGATCACTGTATCGATAATATCTTCTTTCATAAACCTCAATTGGCGCTTCATAACCGAACTTCTCACTTCGCATATTCTGCAGATCGAGCTGAACGGTCCGTTTACTCACAAAAGATTCTTTGCCTTCAAATTCAAACAAAGCTTCGGAACATTCCTCCATCAGATCTTCCAAAGTGTATTTTTTGTACTTGTTCTTCAGACATTTGTCCAGAGTTTTGTAACGGATTAAAGCGTTTTTATTCGAAGACATAATTATTTAAATTTGTATAAAGTAAAAAATTCCCCTCCAATGGAGGGGCGACTAAAATTCGAAGAATTTTTTGGCGGGGTGGTCAATCATCACACACCATTCTACTTTCTCTTCAAAGCTTCACCCTCAAACGAAATCCCATCCCAACCAAACGTCATAAAGTTTCGGATATTCTGATGATCATCACCGTCCGGATTCTGCAAAACATCTGTTCTGTAAAAGTCGCCGAACAAAGCCAAAGTCTCTTCCTTAGAAAGCGCATTCAACTTTGCAAAACTGAAAACCTTGCAAGAGCCATTGTTCTGGTCGGCTTCATTCACTGTGTTTCCATTTGTAAATTTAGTAGGCGTAAAATCGTAATGTTCATCGATGAATGCAATAACATCTTTGAATTGAATCTCGCCCGCTGATTTTTCTAATTGTTCAAATATCATTGTAATTTTTTATTTATTTTTTGAAGTTCATTTTCTACATTCTGCCAAACATTCTGGCTCCAAATCCTTACGTACTCAAACCCCGAATTCTTCAATACTTTTTCTTTGTGCAGATCTTCCAAATAGCCCAATTCATCGTCGTATTTTTCCTTGCTCATACATTCTACGACCACAGATCTCTTTCCTTCTTTTTCAATCAGAATATCAAATTGATATCCACCAAAGTCCATATTTTTCGACAATTTGTGATCTGGAAAATCCCTTTGCAATCGGTCAAAGATCTGGTCAATAAAAAGATTGGAATTGCCACTTACATTAGCTTCTTTTGAATATCCAAATTGATCCAAAACATTCAGGATCTCAATTCGTCCATTCTCATTTTCTTCGCTCACCGCCTTGCAATAAGCCAAATAAGCATAGAAAACCGCTTTCCGGTTGTTGGAACCTTCCTGTTGCAATGCGTCTTTGTAATTGGAAAATATTTCTTCTGGAATCGAGTTGCAAATGTAGATTTTTTCTTTGGCTCGCGTAATGATTACATTCAGCAATTTGTAACCTTTGGTGTGATTCACCGGTCCAAAACTCTGAATGAATTTCCCACTCGCTTTCCGCCCATAGGTTGTAGAAATGATGATAATGTCGCGCTCGTCACCTTGGATATTTTCAAGATTTTTAATGAATAATCCTGCAGATTCCAATCCTTGGATTTTCTCTTTGAAACTTTCATTTTCAGGCAAACTGGCTTTCTGCACGATCTTTCTTTTGATGTAATTCCGTTGCGAAATATTGAACGTCGCAATTCCCACCGAAGGATAACTGCCATCTTTTTTAGGCTGAATATTTTCCAAAATCTCCAACACTTTATCAGCTTCTTCCTTATTCGTGTGGTCATCAAAAATACCATCGATTTGGAAAAACTCAATGGGTTTGTTATCAGACTTTGTCGGAAGTGGTTTTAATCTCGAATTATAAAAAGCGTGGTTAGAAAAGTCTATCAAATAAGGATGTTTTGAACGGTAGTGGAAATCCAGATGGTTCTTTTCATAATTATTTTCCATCGCATAGTCCAACAGCGATTCGATGTTCAACATTGCATTTTTGTACGTGATAACTTCGGTTTCAGATTCGATATCATCTTCGTCTTCAATAGTTCCATCAAACACTTTGCTGAAATAATTAGAAGGTGGCATTTGATGCTCGTCGCCTGCAATGATCACGTTTTTCCCTTTCAAGATCGCTGGCAGATTGTCTTCCAACTTCAACTGACTGGCTTCATCAAAAACGACATTATCAAAATAGAAATTTTTCCCCTGAAAAAGATTACTGCAAGCATCTGGCGTCGTCAAAATAATGGGAAAGAAATGTGTAAAAAGGTCAATATCTTTCTGAACGATTTGTCTCAGAGTCAGCCTTTTGTGATTGATACTGCTTCTTTTATTATACAGATTCGCAACCGTAACATCTTTGTTATTTTGCTCAAATTGCTTCACTGAATTCTGCTGGGCAACGTTCCAGAAAAACTCCACGAAACTCTTCTGAGAAATCCCTAATTGCTTAATTTTCTTTTCGATTTCCTCATAATTTTTCTCACTGAAATTCAGTTTTGGATCAGAATAATGATTGAGCAACAATGGATAATAAGACGAATAAAACGTTGGTTTCCAACTATTAATTGGATACAATTTCTCCAAAATCGACTTCTGAAAATCCGAAAGCGAATAATAAAAGGTAAACCAGCTAAATTCTTTCAACAAAGGATTCTCTGGATTGTTTCTGTAAGTTTTATAAAGATTTAAAGTGTGATTAATGTAAGTTTTGAAGCTTTGATAAGCATTCCCAAAATCCAGATTCTTCACCCAATGATCATTGGAAATAATCTTCCGCAATTGCTGGATTTTTTGCGAAATCATTTCGGTTTCTCTTCCAGAAACAACGGTATCAAAGGCATTAAGAAAATCGATCTCTGCAAAACTTGTTTCTAACTTCGAAAGAAAACCCGACTGGACCTCCTGAACTTTCTGCCTGTAGTTAATAATCTCATTTCTATTATTCCAAAGGTTATCAGATAAAGTAATCGCCGGAAAGAATTCCTTCAAACTAACTTGCTTTACCATTGAACTCAACTCCAGCAATCGCTTCTGGGTCTTGATCTTATTTTTTTTGCTTGATGAAAATAGCGCCGTCAGTTTATAGAAAAATCCATTCGTGATTTCCGGATGCAATTCCTCCGAATTTTGATTTAAAGTCGAGGTCAGAACTTCGGTTTCATTGATATAATTGGAAACCTCCTGCAGATTCTTCCCAAAATCCTGCTTCCTCTTTTCCTCATAGATCGGTTTGAAATCACTGATCGAACGCTGAATTTCATTCCAAGAAGTCTCATAATTCTGAAAAGCCGAATCCAAATTCTGCTGACTGCTGTGGAAATTATCTTTGATCAATTTTTCAGGATCGATGAACGTTGAAGCTTCAAAGGGTTTAAAATCTTGATATAGTTCTTCCCCATTTTCCAAAACATTCTCAATAACTTTGACCTCATCTTCAGAAAAATAAAACTTCAGATCTTGCAGATTGATATTTTCATTAGAATCCTTGTAGCTCAACAGACTTCCGACAATCTCCTTCCAGTTTTTCCCCGGAATCAATTCAGAATTCAAGAGCTCGTGGACTGTATTAATCGTATCTTTATGCCGAGAGATTTCCGTCAGTTGATTTTGCAACGATTGCTCAGAATAAGGTTGGATCAGCTTTTTAAAATCTGCCGAGTCAATCGTATTTCGCACCGAATCGACTACCAACTTCCTATCAGTAGACGCATCTTTGATCATAATGCAATAGCGTCCCAGACCCAACTTTTGCAACGCATTGTAAAGCACTTCCAGCGCCGTTTGCTTCTCGCAGACCACGATGGTTTTTTGTTTATTCTCCAAGGCATTCAGCAAAACAGCGGTCAAGGTCTGACTTTTCCCCGTTCCCGGCGGACCTTGGATCAAGATCTTGGACTGAGATCTCAACGACTCCAAAATCCCTTGTTGCGAAGGATCGGTTTCTACGGAAGTGATACTTTGGAAACCAGCTTTTTCAAAATGCTCCAACGGTTTGAATTCCTTCTTCAAAGTTTCATAATCATTGATGATGTTCTGCTTCTGAACTTCAAAGATGGAAAAGACACCAGACTTCAAAATTACGGCATCACCCTTATTCGGAACTCGGTTTTCGTAAGACGCTTTGGCTTTGATGAAGGGAATTTCTTCATAATTATTGAGAATGAAATCCAGATTCTGCGTGATCTTCAATTGATCCAACAGGCTCTGACAGATATTCAAAAGTTCTGGCTTATCGATTTTCCCATCGGCGATCATTTCCTCCGAGATCTGTTTGATGCTAATGCCAGAATCGCTTTGCAGATGGTTGATGAGCACCTCGTTCACATAGATTGGGTCGTCTTCCGTCCTGCTGATTTCCCAGGTATTCATCTCATTGACGGCTTTGATTGTCACAGACCATATCAGGATGGGTGACGCCGAGATCTGTCCGTCCATATCTTTCCGGATCAGGATCGGGAAACCAAAACCCAAAGAATTCACACCTTTCTCAGACTGGATCACCTCATTTTGAAAGATCAGATTTTCCAGGCTGGTCGTCAGCTTATCCAGTGCGGTCAGTTTATCTTTCTCCTGAGGAACTTCCGCAATCGCAGAGTTGGGAAACAGCTCTTCATTGGTTTTCCCCTCGTCCTCCAGAAGATAACTGTCATTCTTAGGTGTCTCAGTTGTTTTTTGATGGACAGAGAATTTGAAATTCACATTTTTCTGCGTCAACAGATCGATGATGAAATGCTCCGGCAGACTTTTGCTGATCTCAGACAACCGCGCAAGGTCGAATTTGTATCTCGAGTTTCCGGGAATCGCATTCAGGTGAACGCCTCGCCTGTTTCCGGTTTTGAGCTTGTTTTGAAAGGCCTGAAAGAGCTCCGAATTCAAATTCTCCATTGTGCTTTGTAAAAAATTTTCATTAAATGTATAAAAAATTTCAGATACGCAAAAACATTGCGCACTTACACTTTTACTTTGCAACATCAAATAACGACAAAACAACTTAAAAGCTGAAAACCCGCAACCCGACTTGAGTGGAAATCCTTTTTTGTGGCTGGAAAAGCTAAGGCAAAAAGATTGGGAACGGAAGGCGGAAAAGTTGCCCAAAATAAAAACTAAAATAATGACTACAATCACAGGAAATGATTTGATCGCATTAGGATTCACACCAAAGAAATGGTTTGCAGAAGCCTTGGAACACATCAACGAAAATCAATTGAACGAAACCGAAATGCTGGACTATCTGGAACAATTCCGCGCACCAGACCCGATCCCACTCCATTCCGAGCCACAGGAGTTCATCATCAACATCAAAGCGGAAAACGACAGCGAAACAGACAACGTGGAAAAGGTCATCAGCACGATGAAGGTCTTGATGAAAACCCCAACCTTGCTCAGCGGTGCCATTATGCCGGACGCCTGCCCTACTGGTCCCGAAGGTCACATTCCGGTGGGCGGTGTGGTGGTAGCGAAAAATGCCATCCATCCGGGATTTCATTCGGCAGACATCTGCTGTTCCGTGATGTTGACCGATTTTGGAAAGGCAGACCCGAAGACGGTTTTGGACACCGCACATTCCATCACGCATTTCGGTTACGGCGGTAGAGACCGCGGGTCGCAAATGCCGATGTCGCAGGAATTGATGGATGCCTTCCGGGAGAATTTCTTTTTGAACGACGAGAGACTCATCAGCATCGCCCGTTCGCATATGGGAACGCAGGGCGACGGCAACCATTTTTTGTTCGTCGGGGTTTCCAAAAATACAGGAAACACAATGTTGGTAACGCACCACGGTTCCAGAGCGCCCGGCGCAATGTTGTACGACAAAGGGATGAAGGTCGCCAACCGTTTCCGAATGGAACTTTCGCCGGAAACCTTGAAGGAAAACGCCTGGATCCCCTACGAAACCGAGGAAGGAAAACAATATTGGGAAGCCTTGCAACTCATTAGAGATTGGACGAAGGAAAACCACGAATCCATCCACAATGCTGTTTTGGAAAAACTCAATATCGAAAAACAAGACCGATATTGGAACGAACATAATTTTGTTTTCAAAGATGGTGACCTGTTTTACCACGCGAAGGGCGCAACACCACTGGACGACAAATTTTTGCCCGACATCACAGGTCCGAGGTTGATTCCTCTGAATATGGCAGAACCTGTGTTGATTGTCTCCGGGACCACCAACGGCAGAAATCTAGGTTTTGCGCCACACGGTGCGGGAAGAAATTTCAGCCGAACGCAACACAAAAAATCCCTGGCCCACAAAACCATCGACGAAGTGTTCGCCGAAGAAACGCAAGGTCTCGACATCCGTTTCTTCTCCAACGACATCGACATCTCCGAACTCCCAAGCGCCTACAAAAGCGCCAAAAACGTAAGAACCCAAATTGAGGAATACAGACTTTGCGAAGTTTTGGACGAAGTGATGCCTTATGGTTGTATTATGGCAGGCGATGTGGGGAGGAACGCGCCTTGGAAGAGGAAGAAGAAATTTAGAAAATAAATTGACGATTACGGGTTTCCGTAATCTTTTGTATTAATTATAACTATATTTATTACTTAATTTTTTAAAATGCCAATAATAGAAGATTCGAACATAAAAGTAATTGACTGGAGTGACAGGTCTCGAGAAAAATACTGGAATTATTTTTCCAGTGAATTATGCAAAAAATATGGAACTGATAATATAACAGAATCCAAACAAATTAAGGATGCACTTAATTTTTTGTTTGAGATTATTACAGATAAATTCTTAAAAATTATATTTAGTCAAGAAAATATTTGGTTTTATAAATATGTGTTTCATTTTAACAATAACTATATTAAACTTTTATTTAAAAGTGAATCAGGAAGAAATTTGCAAGAATTGGAATATAAAAATTTCGCAATGAATCGACGAGTTTTAGGTTTAATTTTAGAGCAAGGATGTGATGTAAATATAAAAAGAGATAAAATTGACGAAACATTAAAAAAAAAATATCAAGAGCTACTAGAAGATTTACTTTACATAGGCAGTTGGGCTTATTACATTGCAGATTTTATCTCAATAGAATCTATGCTTGATAGTCCTTTATATATCGATATTAACAAAGAAAACATAATTGATATTAAATATAAAAATGAGAATGTCACGTATTTTTATAAAGCTTTAAACTCTGAAATCGACAATGACTTTAGTGAAGCATTGCATAATGCTAGTGTTGAAAGAGTCGAAGTCTACAAAGATAAAATACAAGATTGCTTCAATATAGATTATAATTTTGCATTAAAACAAATTGATGAAATTCAAAAATATCATAAGCCGACAGACTCGCATCTACAAGATATTGAATTTGGAACACTAGAACAAAACTTAATTAATAATGGAGTTAAAAAAGAAACGGCAGAAATATTTTACTCTGGATTATATCTTTCCAAAAACAATAAACAGAGCTTAAAAGAAGTAATTATTAGACCTCATAAACTGAATAGATTTCATTATAAACCTATACTAATTTATGAAATTAACGGAAAGAAAAGGCTTCTAACATCTATTGATAAAATTAGTGAAACAATAGTTATGTTACATTTAAAAGCATTTCCTTGGAATGAGTTGTATGAAGAATGGAAGGTAAACGATTGTATTAAAAATTATGTACAAGAAATTAGTAATGTAACTGGAAGTAATCTTGAAGGTCATATTGAACAAATTTTCCTTAATAATAAATCTTTCGCATTTGATAAAAATATAACATCACTATTAAAGAAAAACAATCAAAACATTGATATCATAAAAAAATGCGGAGAAATTGATTTTGTTTTTATTGATGATAAAAATAAAATCATTTATGTTTCTGATTGTAAATTTTTAAAACTTCGTACTGAAGGTGTTGGTTTTAAAATGGACTTTACAACATTTAGAGATAAATTAGAGAAGCAATTAGAAAATAAGGTAAATTTTGCAAATACTAATAAAAATTTATTTGAGGAACATTTTGAAGTTTTAACTAAAACTAAAAGAGATTTTTCAACTTACTCTGTAATGGGATGCTTCATTATCAGCACTCCTACTTTATATATGTATTGTGATTCAAAATTTGCTATATACACGATAAATGCGCTAAAAAAAATTCTCAAAAATGTATCACCATATGAAACTATAAAAATTAATAAAGAAACCCAATCAGGGATTTTATATACAGATAAAATTGATTATCCATATTTAAAATCACTTTAAGCATTATAAAAAATTAAATTAATTTTATGTTATTATAAATAGTGTAATGCTAAGCTAGACTTTTATATTTTTATTTACGGTAATAAAAATGGTAAAGCAGTAATAAAAATTATTACTGCTTTAGTTTTTATAGAGTATTACGAACTTAAATCTAATTAGATTTCTTTTGTTGCAAAGAAATCTTTCAAGCTTATCATTTATTTTTATATATACTATCTACGAGAGGTTTTGTTTTCAACCTTATTTCTTTATTTTCTGTATTAGTAATTTTATTAATTGAATCAATCGTTTTATTATGCTTATCTAACAATGAATTAATTTCATTAATAAGACTATCACTTTTCTTTAATGCCTGATGATATGTAATAATTTTACCTACATCATCAACTGCATAGGAATATTTTACAGTTGAATCATTTACATTTCTAATGTCAAGTATTTTTTTCATCAGAGAGTCCGGACTATTATCCCTAATAACAGTGTTTGTTTCAATTAATTTTTCATTATATATATCTTGAAACACCAACACTACTAAAAGACCAACTACAGAAATTACAGAGATAAATAATAAAATTAATAATCCTTTTATTTCCTTTTTTAAATCATTAAGAGATTGTTTTATTTCAGATGTAACACTTGAAGAAATATATTCATCAGGATAAGTCTCTAAATTTTTCAACAATTTCTCTACATCCCCCCCGCTAGCGCGAGCGTCCCGCTCGTGCTCCCTCAAACCCAAAAACCCCAGCCCCCAAGCCGGGGTTTCTCATTTAACATAATATTTAACTATTCACAATTATTACCCCAATTTATTGTCATATTCAAAATAAATTTTATATTTGAAAACAATAATTCAAAAACACAAATATTATGTCTAGTACCTCAGAAGTAGGACACGCTAAAAACGTAGCCAACCTACAAAAACTCACAGAGCAAGTTTCCGTTTACACCCTTTACAACCCTCCCGTAGCAAGCTTGTCGGTCGCCAATCTCCAGACTCTCTACAACACTGCCGTTGCAAAACTCAGCGAAGTAGAAGAAAAACGTAACGCCAACAAAAACGCCATCGCCCTTCGTCAAACCGCTTTCGAAAACCTAAAACCAACTTCCACAAGAATTATCAATCTTTTAGACATTTTAGGTCTGCCAGAAGGAACGCTCAATCAGGCAAAAACTTTAAACCGCACGATCCAAGGCACCAAAAACAAAACAAAACCACCCACAGAAAATCCCGAAAACGGACAATCATCATCCAACAATCCAATTTCAACCTCCCGACAATCCTACACCCAGCAGGCAGAAAATTTTGGGATTCTTTTACAGTTGCTAGCAACCATTTCGGCCTACACACCCAACGAAGAAGATTTACAGTTAAACAACCTCAACACCTACCACGAATCACTAGTAGCCACCACCCAACCCGTAGACCAGACCGAAGCCGAACTCAACGTCAAACTCATAGAAAGAAACCAGATTCTATACACAGAAGGCTCCGGACTTTATGATATCGCCCAAAACGTCAAAAAATATGTCAAAGGCCTTTATGGTGCTACCTCTACAGAATATGCCAACGTATCATCAATCAAGTTTACGGAACCTAAATAATACACAGACGAGTCAATAATCTATTGCACAGTCTGATTTTTCTAATGTAAAATCCTGTCAGAATATTTTGACAGGATTTTTTTATACAACACCTTCTCAAAATATATTCTTTCATCCAAAAACTACATTCTCGCATCCGGAAAATATATTCTTGCATCCGGAAACAATATTCTCGCATCCGTAAGTTATATTCTTGCATCCGTAAGTTATATTCTCGCATCCGTAAACTATATTCTTGCATCCGTAAGTTATATTCTCGCATCCGGAAACTATATTCTTGCATCCGGAAATTATATTCTTACATCCGTAGACAATATTCTGCCATCCGTAATTAATATTCTCTTATCCGGAAACTAAATCCCAATTCACAAAAGCTCCGGAGGAGCAACCTATTAATAGAAACGCCCAACCCACAAACACAAGAGTGCCAGAGGCACACCCCAACCCCGTCATCCTGAGGCTCTCGAAGGACAATAAATAAAAATTTCCAAAAAAAAATCCCCCGATAACTCGGGGGATTCAATATAATTAAGACTTGATCTTATGCTTCGTTCAAAGGCTTGTGCTCTCCTGGTTGGTCTTTACCTTCTGGGTTCACTTGACTTTCCGGTCTTGGTTTTGGCGCCGGTTTTTCTGGTCTTGGCAACAATACTTTTCTGGAAAGTTTCATTTTTTTACGGTCATCATAACCCATAAATTTCACCTCAACTTGGTCACCTTCACTGTAAGGCACCTTATCAAGACGCGCCCACTCGATCTCAGAGATGTGTAGAAGTCCTTCAGTTCCCTTAGCGATCGCTACGAAAGCTCCGAAGTCCATTACTTTCACAACTCTACCTTGGTAAACTTCACCTACAGTTGGTACGAAAGTGATCTCGTTGATCTTCGCGATAGCCTCGTTGATCTTCTCTCTACTCACACCAGAGATCTCGATTCTTCCGATCTCTCCAACTTCCTCGATAGCGATAACAGTATCCGTATCTTTCTGCATCTGCTGAATGATTTTTCCACCAGGTCCGATCACAGCACCGATGAAATCTTTAGAGATCTCTAGCATCACCATTTTCGGAGCGTGAGGTTTCACGTCTTCTCTTGGTGCAGAGATAGTTTCGTTTAATTTATCAAGGATATGCAATCTTCCGTCTCTAGCTTGTAGAAGGGCTTTTTCCATAATGTCCATAGACAATCCCTGGATCTTGATATCCATCTGGCAAGCGGTGATCCCGTCTGCAGTTCCGGTTACTTTGAAGTCCATATCTCCCAAGTGATCTTCATCACCCAAGATATCAGAAAGCACTGTGAATTTTCCTGTTTTGATGTCAGTTACCAATCCCATTGCGATCCCAGAAACTGGTTTCTTGATCTGAACACCCGCATCCATCAATGCTAAAGTTCCTGCACAAACAGTTGCCATAGAAGATGAACCGTTAGATTCCAAGATATCAGAAACGATACGTATCGTGTAAGGATTTTCTTCCGGGATCATATTCGCCAAAGCTCTCTGAGCCAGGTTTCCGTGACCAACTTCTCTTCTTGAAGTTCCTCTCAAAGGACGAGCTTCACCAGTAGAGAATGGTGGAAAGTTATAGTGTAGGAAGAATCTCTCGTCATAGTTGATCATCACGCTGTCAACCATATTTGCATCTTTCACCGAACCTAGAGTTACAGCTGTCAAAGATTGAGTTTCCCCTCTTGTGAAGATGGCAGAACCGTGTGCGCCTGGCAAATAATCGATCTCACTCCAGATCGGACGGATCGTTTGAGGATCACGACCATCTAGTCTGATCTTATCATTCAAGATCATCTGACGCATCGCTTCTTTCTCAACATCGTGGTAATACACTTTTACGAAAGGTGTTACTCTTTCCAATTCTTCAGCGTTATCAACATATTGAGCCAAGAACTCTTCACGCACCGCTTTGAATTTATCGCTTCTCTCTTCTTTACCTGAAGGCGATTTCGCTACTTCATATACTTTATCGTAAGTTTCTTTCCAAACTTTTTCACGGATTGCTTCGTCGTGATTCTCGTGGCTGTATTCTCTTTTCGGGAATGATTTACCAACTTTTTCAGCCAATCTCTCCTGAGCTTCAACTTGTTTTTTGATCTCAACGTGAGCGAAGTTGATAGCCTCCAGCATTTCTGCTTCAGAGATCTCCTTCATCTCGCCTTCTACCATTACGATAGAATCTTTCGTTGCACCAACCATAATATCAAGGTCAGCGATCTTTAGGTCTTCTAATTTTGGATTAACAGAAAGTTTCCCGTCAATTCTCACCACTCTTACTTCAGACATTGGCCCGTTGAAAGGAATGTCCGTGATCGCGATCGCTGCAGATGCTGCAAAACCAGCCAGATCATCTGGAATGGATTGTCCATCGTAAGAGATCAAAGAGATCATCACCTGTACTTCCGCGTGGAAATCTTCAGGGAACAATGGTCTTAGAACTCTGTCCACCAAACGCATCGTCAAGATCTCCTGATCGGATGGTCTAGCTTCTCTTCTGAAAAAGTTTCCAGGGATTTTCCCACCTGCGTAGAATTTCTCTCTGTAATCTACTGTCAATGGCAAGAAATCTACGCCATCTTTTGCTTCTTTGCTGGCTACAACAGTTGCTAAAAGCATTGTTCCACCCATTTTTACTACTACAGATCCATCAGCCTGTTTTGCCAATTTCCCTGTTTCGATTGTGATCTCTCTGCCGTCTGCAAGAATGACCGTTTCTGTAATTGCTTGAGGTATACTCATAAATTGTTTTGTGTTGCACTCCGTATTGAGTGCTTTAATTAATTATATTTCGTCTAAAAATGTGGTGCAAATTTACAGTTTTTGTTTGGATTTTCTGAAATTCCATTGAAATATAGATTTTAATATTCTATTTTTACAATTCATTTAATTAAAAGAGCTTTAAAAGATCTCTTAAACCGAAGTGAAAATGTTTGTTTTCACATCCAAAATTCCCCTATGAAAACCGAAACTTCTTTTCTCAAAAATCCCTTCTTTATCTCCTGGATATTGGCCTTACTATTCTACGCATTGGAATATGCGATCCGATCTTCTCCCAGCGTGATGATTGGTGACCTCAAAGAATCCTATGGCGCGACCAGGACAGAAGTCAGCTCGATGATCAGCGCCTACTACATCAGCTACTCCATCACGAGTTTGGCGGCGGGATTATTTTTGGACAGAATGGGCGCGAGAAAGCCTGTGTTTTTCGGCATCTTGGTTTTGGCGATTGGTTCATTACTTTTTGGAGGTTCTCATTATGTAGTTGGATATGCAGGAAGATTGATGCAGGGCGCAGGTTCTGCAATGGCTTTTCCGGCCGCGGTTTACATCGCTGTGAAAGCTTTCTCTGGAAAGAATCTTGCCACAGCGATTGGAATCACACAGACTTTAGGAATGCTGGGAGGTTCTGCCGGACAGAAATTAAGCAACACTTATTTGACCAATGGAAATAGCGTCACCAGCATTTGGATTATTTTTGGTGTCACCTCATTAATTTTAGCTTTACTGGCATTTTTGTTCACACCCAAAACAGAACCAGGAGAAAAGATTGAAAAGCAAAAGAATTTTCTTGATAATTACAAGATCATTTTCGGAAATCCTCAAAGTTATTTATCTGGTTTGGTTTCGGGATTATTATTCGCTCCGACCACGATTTTTGCGATGATCTGGGGTGTAGATTTTCTTCAAAAAAGCCGAGGTCTTTCCCACGAGACCGCGACAGTAGCTTGTGCTTTAGTTCCAATCGGTTGGGCAATTGGATGTCCGCTTCTAGGTTGGGTCGCAGATAAGATCAAGCGCAGAATTCCGGTCATTATCGGAGGTGCGGTTTTGATGATCCTAAGTTTATTACAATTAGCTTATTTACCAAGTTTAATGTCCGTTGACATTTCGCTTTTATTAATGGGAATAGGTTCTGGCGCCGCGATGATTCCTTACTCCATCATCAAAGAAGTGAATCCCGACAAAGTAAAAGGAAGCGCAACAGGAGCCATCAATTTCTTGACCTTTGGTGTGACGACACTTTTAGCACCTTTGTTTTCTAAATTGTATGGTTCAAAATTGACGAAGAGTTTAGACGCAGATTCTCTGTTACAACATTCGCTTTTATTCTTTGTCATAGGAATTTCTTGCGCGATTGTCATTTCTATTTTCTTTAGAGAAACTGGAAATATAAAAGCAGAAGAAGTGAAATAAATTTTTGATTTTAATATCTATTTTCGGGTGATTCTCAACAAAAGAATGATCACCAGAACAACTGAAAATACAAATCCCAAAACAGCTACCAAAGACATTTCGCCAACTCTTGGTCCGGATTCCGAAACGAAAACGATGGATGTTGCAATGATATTTGCGCCCAAAAGCATCGCTAAAATTAGATTAATGATACTCGATTTGATGAGTTGATTGGTCTTCTCAATATTTTTAATTTCGCTCGAAATGGTGAATTTGTTATCATCCAATTTTTGCAGAACGGAACGCAATTCTTTTGGAATTTCATCAATATTGTCTGTGAAATTCAGCATTTTGTCCATTCCGGATTTGAAGATCTTTTTCGGACTGATCTTTCTCGATAAAATTTTCTTTGTGTAAGGATGCAGACTTTGAACGATGTCCAAATCAGGATTGATGGTTCGCCCAACGCCTTCTATCAGACCGATTCCTTTGAACAACAGATAAAAATAATCCGGCATATAAAGCTGATTGTCCTTCAGAACGTCTTTCATTTTATTAATGATAATATGCGGATCGATATTCTTCAATGACGTGCTGTGAACGAAATTCAGAACTTCCTCCACGTCATTTTCAAATCGCCTATCGTCTGGGATTTCGTAACTGACCGCCATTTTCTTCAATGACCTCACAATTTTGTTGGAATTTTTAGCAACAAAAGCTACAATCAGACTTTCAAGAATCTCCTTATCATTTGGCTGAATTTTACCGACGGCTCCAAAATCAATAAAAACCACTCTCCCATCTTTCTTCACCAAGATATTCCCAGCGTGTGGATCGGCGTGGAAAAATCCGTAATCCAAAATCTGAGAAACGAAAAGCCTCAAACCAACTTCCGAAATCACGACTGGATTGATATTATGATTAAGAAGCTCAGCTTTGTCGGTGACTTTGATTCCATCAATAAATTCCATACAGAGGACATTATTATTGGAAAATTCGTCGTAGACAATCGGAACGTAGGTTTCCTTATTATTTTTGAAATTTAAAGCAAACTGTTTGATGTTATTGCGTTCATTCACCAAAGACACTTCTTCTAACAAAGACTTTTCGAACGTCGCAATCGCTTGTTTAAGATTTAGTTTTGAAGCAATTTCGGAATAGGTCGAAATCAGTTTTACCAAATCTTTTATAAGTAGCAAATCATCCTCGATAACACTCAGAACATCTGGTTTTTTGATCTTTAAAATCACTTCTTCGCCAGTGATCAAAGTTGCTCTGTAAACTTGTGCAATAGAAGCCGTCGCCAAAGGTTTGGAAACAATTTCAGAAAAATATTCTTTGACCGAAATATTGAATTCATTTTCCAGGATTTCCTCAACATTCATATCAACAACTTCTACTCTATCCTGAAGTTTTTGCAATTCCTGAATCAACTCTGGCGGAAGCAGATCTTCCCGATTGCTAAACGTCTGCCCAAGCTTCACGAAGGTCGGACCCAACTCTTCCAAAACCAATCGAATCCTCTCGTAAACAGTCCCTTTGGAAATAATTTCATCAGAATTCACAGAATTTTCTTCTGGTTTTTTCCCCATTCTGGCAATCATATCTTTGAAGCCATATTTGCTGAGAACGGAAATTAATTTGGCAGAACGTTTAAGTTTTCGTTGTTGTTTATCGAACATAATTTATAAAATAAAGGAGCTACAAAGTAACTCCAAAAATTATTCCTACTAATAAAAAAAGTCTTCGTGAGCCTCAGACTGACATTTGAAAGTATTTGATTCCGCTTTTAATGACAATAAGATAGAACTTTAAAGTAAAAATCTCGCAGATTTTGCAAATCAAGCAGATCTAAAATTAAATTCTGCAAAATCAGCACAATCTGCGAGCGCATATTTTCAGATTTTAAAATTGAATTAAAATCTCTTTTTCTTAGGATTGAGGAATGTTGGGAAGATCATCACTTGTTCTCCAAATCTCATATTGATCCTCTCTTCCAAATTCAACATCTCGCTTTCCATAAATTGATCTCTCATCTCATCATTATCAAAAACCAAAAACAGATTCGTGTTTTTTCCCTCGCTCACCATATCGGATTGAACCTCGGAAAGAATGTACTGTACCACATCCAAAAGATTTTCAACCATTTGATGCAGATCACTTTCCACATAGACGTCCCATTCTTCAATTTTATTTTCGATTGTATGAAATGTAATACTTAGGATGCTCATTTTTAATATTTTTTTATGATTAATGTTGATAAATTCAGAATGCAAAAATCGTATTTTTTTTGTAAATTAGCCCGTTATAAAAAACAGAAAAACTTAAAGGGTCAGAATGTATTTTAATATTCTGATTTACAATAAATTAAAAAATATTTATGCATAAGGAAGGAGAAAGGTTAATACCGATCAACATTGTTGACGAGATGAGAACCTCTTACATCGATTATTCGATGTCAGTAATCGTATCAAGAGCTTTGCCAGATGTGAGAGACGGACTGAAACCCGTTCACAGAAGAGTTCTTTACGGTATGTACGGTCTTAATGTCTTTTCTAACAGAAAACATTTGAAATCTGCGAGAATTGTTGGAGACGTTCTAGGTAAATATCACCCGCACGGAGACAGCTCTGTTTACGATGCGATGGTAAGAATGGCTCAGCCTTGGAGTTTGCGTTATCAAATGGTTGACGGACAAGGTAACTTCGGTTCTATGGACGGCGATCCACCAGCAGCAATGCGTTACACCGAAGCAAGACTTAAAAAAATATCCGATGAGATCCTTGCCGATCTTGATAAAGAAACTGTTGATTTCCAAAATAACTTTGACGACAGTTTAACAGAACCTACCGTTCTTCCTACTAGGATCCCAAGTCTTTTGGTAAACGGAGCTTCCGGAATTGCAGTTGGGATGGCGACGAATATGGCGCCTCACAACCTATCCGAAAGTATTGATGCGATCTGCGCTTACATTGATGATAAAGAAATTACAATCGATGAGCTGATGAAGCACATCATTGCGCCGGATTTCCCGACAGGTGGAATCATCTACGGTTATGATGGCGTGCGTGATGCTTTCCATACGGGAAGAGGACGTATCGTTTTGAGAGCGAAGATCAACTTCGAAGAGATCGGGAACAGAAATGCGATCATCGTAACAGAAATTCCTTATCAAGTCAACAAAGCGGAGATGATCGCCAGAACTGCTGAGTTGGTAAAAGATGACAAACTTCCAGGAATCTACGAGATCCGTGATGAATCTGACAGAAATGGTATGCGTATCGTTTATGAACTTAAGAACGACGCGATTCCAAATGTTGTCTTAAATCTATTATATAAATATACTTCTCTACAAACTTCTTTTTCAGTTAACAATATCGCCTTGGTAAAAGGACGTCCTGTACAACTGAACGTGAAAGATATGATCCTACATTTCGTAGATCACCGTCACGAGGTTATCGTAAGAAGAACAAAATACGAACTTAGAAAAGCACAGGAAAGAGCCCACATCCTTGAAGGCTTTATGAAAGTGATTGGCACTCAGGATTCTCTTGACAGAGCGATTGCCATCATCCGTCACAGTGCGAATCCACAAGCTGCGAAGGAGGGATTGATCGAGGAGTTTGAACTTTCTGAGATTCAGGCGCAGGCAATTCTAGATCTTCGTTTGGCTCGTCTTACGGGAATGGAATTGGACAAGATCCGTGCTGAGTACGACGAGATCATGGCCTTGATAAAAGACTTGGAAGACATTCTGACCAATGAGCCAAGACGTTATGAGATCATCAAAGAAGAACTTCAGGAGATCAAAGAAAAATACGGCGACGAAAGACGTTCAGAGATTGATTATACTGGTGGAGAATTCTCTATCGAAGATATGATCCCGGATGAGAAAGTTGTTTTGACCATTTCTCACGCTGGTTACATCAAAAGAACACTTCTTTCCGAATACAAAATACAGTCCAGAGGTGGCGTTGGAAACAGAGCGGCAACGACTAGAGACGAGGATTTCCTTGAATATATTGTTACCGCCACTAACCACGAATATCTATTATTCTTCACAGAAAAAGGAAAATGTTTCTGGCTAAGGGTTTTCGAAGTTCCGGAAGGTTCTAAAACAGCGAAAGGAAGAGCGGTTCAGAATTTAATTAATATTGAACAAGACGATAAGATCAAGGCTTACATCAGAACCAAAGACCTTAAGAATCAGGAATATATCAACCAAATGAATGTTGTGATGATCACCAAGAACGGTACCATCAAGAAAACATCGTTGGAAGCTTATTCACGACCAAGAACTAATGGTGTAAATGCCATCGAGATCCGTGATAATGATGCTCTACTAGGTGCAAGATTGACAGACGGAAATTCTCAAATTATGATTGCTACCAAAAATGGTAAATGTATCCGTTTCCCTGAAGAAAAAGCGAGAGCTGTCGGAAGAGGATCAATCGGTGTAAGAGGTATTTCCCTTGAAGATAGTGACGAAGTAATCGGAATGATTGTTGTTAATGATTTGGAAAATGATACAGTTTTGGTTGTATCAGAGAGAGGTTATGGAAAAAGAACAGCTGTTGAAGATTACCGAATCACAAACCGTGGTGGAAAAGGTGTTATTACTTTGAACATTACTGAGAAAACTGGAAATCTGATCGCTATTCAAAGTGTGACAGACGAAGATGGATTGATGATCATCAACAAATCTGGTGTTGCCATCCGAATGAATATGAACGAAATGCGCGTGATGGGTAGAAATACCCAAGGTGTGAAAGTCATTAATCTGAAAACCAAAGACGAAATTGCAGCGATTGCAAAAGTAGAAATGGATAGTGAGGTTGTGGAAGAAGAAGATGGAGAAGTTGCAGAAAACGACAGCAACAATCCTGAATTCAAAGTGAAACCTCAGACAGGAAACAATCAGATCAACATCGGCGATGAAGAGGAACTAAAGAAAATCGAAGACGAGGAAGCCGCTGAGAATGCTGATGAGCCAGAAGACAACGAATAAAAATTAAAATATTATGAAGTCGCTTGCGATAACATATGACCAAATAAAAAAATAAAAATTATCATATGAAAAGATTAATTTTAAGTTTAGCAGTTTTATCTGTAACATTCATCAATGCACAGAAAAAAGAAATCGCTAACGCTGTAAAAGCAGTTGATTCAGGAGATCTTGCAACTGCCAATTCAGAGATATCAAAAGCAGAAGGTATTTTTGGTGACAAAACTTATTTATTAGAACCTTCCCTTCTTGAGCAATATTATTATGCTAAAGGTTTCTCTTTGCTTAAAGCTGGAAAAAACACGGAAGGTGCAGAATATTTAGCCAAAATTGCAAATCTTGGCAAAGAGCAAATCTACACAGGAAAAGATGCTGAGAAAAACAAAGTTTATTTTGTTGGAAAAGAAGCTGCAGACAAATTTGGTGCTGGATTATCTTTGAAACAAGATAAATTCTCACCATCGTTAGGAGATAAATTAAGAGAATCTATCAATCCATTATTACAAAATGCAAGCAAAACAGCTACAACTAATTATAACGAAAAGAAATATGATGTAGCTGGAGCAAAATTCGCTGAAACCTATTACCTTTTCAAAGCAGCAGGACAGGATGATAAAAATTATCTTTATTATGCAGGTGTTGCATATGCACAAACCACAGACAACAAAGCTAAAGCTATTGAGATTTTAGATTCTTTGATTAAATCTGGTTACACTGGCGTAGAAACTACTTACACAGCTAAAAATAAAGCAGGTGGAGTGGAAACATTAGACAAAGCAGCGTATGATCTTTATAAGAAAACGCCTGGAGGTGCTGGTTACACAGACTTCAAAACTGAAACAAGCACAAGCAAGCAAGAAGAACTATACGACATAACTGCATCACTACTTTTCGATCAGAAAAGATATGATGAGGCAGGAAAACTTGCTGAAGAAGGATTGAAAAAATTTCCAAATAGTAAGTCTCTTGCACAAACTCAAAGTAGTTCTTATTTCAAATCTGGTAAAACAGATGAGTTCGTGAGTAACTTGAAAGCTAAGATTGCAAAAAATCCAGCTGATAAAGAAAGTCTTTATAATCTTGGTGTAATGCTGAGCAAAGACCCAACTAAAATTGCAGAGGCAGAGGCTACTTTCAAAAAGTTAATTGAAATTGATCCTCAATATCCAGATGCACTTAACAATCTTGTTTTTGCAATCATTGGAGAAGATGACGCAGCAATCAATGAGTACAGAGATCTCAAAAAAGCAGGAAAGATAGATGCTGCAAACAAAGTGCTTGAACAAAGAAGAGCTAGATTTCAAAAAGCTTTGCCTTATGCAGAGCAAATGTATCAGGCAAATCCAACCAACAAAGAAGTCATTGGGCTTCTGAAAGGAATGTACCAAACAACACAAAACACTGCAAAGTACAACGAATTCAAAGCGAAAGAAACTGCAATGAAATAATCATAAAGGAGCCTTCGGGCTTCTTTTTTTTATCATTTTTATTAAGCAAACTAAAATGTATATTTGTGAGCAACTTTCATAAATATTAAACAAATAAATTTTTACATATGAAATTTTTTATAGACACAGCCAACCTGGAACAGATCAAAGAAGCACAAGATCTTGGAATTTTGGATGGCGTTACAACCAACCCTTCTCTAATGGCAAAAGAAGGCATCTCTGGCAAGGAAGCGATCAACAAACACTATGTTGACATTTGCAATATCTCAGATGGTGATGTTTCTGCCGAAGTTCTTTCCACGACTTACGAAGAAATGATCAAGGAAGGTGATGAACTAGCTGCACTTCACGAAAGAATCGTTGTGAAGATTCCAATGATCAAAGACGGGATCAAAGCTTTGAAGTATTTTTCAGACAAAGGCATCAAAACCAATTGTACCTTGATCTTCTCAGCAGGACAAGCACTTTTGGCAGCAAAAGCAGGCGCAACCTATGTTTCTCCTTTCTTGGGAAGACTGGATGATATCTCTGTTGATGGTCTTAACTTGATCGAGGAGATCCGTTTGATCTTTGACAATTATATGTTTGATACAGAGATTTTGGCTGCATCCATCAGAAGTCCTATGCACATCATCAACTGTGCAAAGATAGGCGCAGATGTGATTACTTCTCCTCTACCATCGATCCTTAATCTATTGAATCACCCATTGACAGATTCTGGATTGGCACAATTCGTTGCAGATTCTAAGAAATTAGGGTAAAATTATTTGGGCGCCTTTATCCGCCCGGAGTTTATCCTGAGCCTGTCGAAGGGTTCCCGCTTTTTTCGCCTTAGCTTTTCCAGCTGCAAAAAAGAGCTCCACTCAGGTCGGTGCGCGCTTCGCAAGAACGAAAGGTGGTACTCGATACAACTTTAGAACAAAAAAAAAACCGTCTCACTTATTTGAGACGGTTTTTTTATTTATTAATTTCTAATTATTGAGGAAAGAAAGTCTCTTTCAAAAGATAAAGGTTCAGAACGATAATAATAGCACTGATGACAAACGCCAAGACTTTGAGCCACATTTTATTGGCAAACTCTCCCATCTTCGCTTTGCTGTTTGTAAACATTACCAATGGAACCACCGCAAAACTCAACTGCATCGACAAGATCACCTGACTGAAAACCAAAAGTTCAGCCGTTCCTTTCTCACCATAAATAATAGAAATGACCAAAGCTGGAATGATGGCAATCGTCCTCGTGATCAATCGTCTGACCCAAGGTTTTAATCTGATATTAAGGAAACCTTCCATCACAATTTGGCCAGCTAAAGTTCCTGTTAAAGTAGAATTCTGTCCGGAGGCCAACAAAGCAATTCCAAAGAAAATACTCGCCAAAGTCGTTCCCAAAAGCGGCGTCAAAAGCATATAAGCATCATTGATATCAGCCACATCTTTGTTCCCCGACGTATGAAAAGTTGCCGCAGCAATGATAAGGATTGCCGCATTGATGACGAAAGCTAACATCAACGAAAGACTACTGTCGATGCTCGCAAACTTCAAAGCTTCTTTTTTCCCTTCCGTAGTTCTTGGATAATTCCTCGTTTGCACAATACTGCTGTGAAGATAAAGATTATGAGGCATCACTGTGGCGCCCAGAATTCCTATCGCAATGTAAAGCATTGATGGATTTGTAATAATCTCTTTCTTCGGGATCAAGCCTTCCAACAATGGGAAAATATCTGGTTTACTCAGAAATATCTCGTAAAAGAAAGCGATGAAAATAATAAATATCAATCCGCCAACGATACTTTCAATATATCTAAAACCCTTTGCTTGCAGGAACAAGATCAGGAACACATCGACGATGGTTATCACAACACCTACACTCAACGGAATTCCAAATAATAAATTCAAGGCAATAGCCGACCCAATCACTTCGGCAAGATCACAAGCCGCAATGGCGATCTCACAGAAGATCCAAAGCACAAAATTGACCGCCGGATGGAAATGGTCCTTACAAGCTTGAGCCAAATCGCGTTCCGCTACCACACCTAACTTTACAGAAAGATGTTGCAACAAAATTGCAAATAAGTTTGAAATTAAAATGACCGAGAGCAACGTATATCCAAACTGGGCTCCACCGGCAATATCTGTGGCCCAGTTTCCAGGATCCATATAACCAACTGCGACCAGTAATCCTGGCCCCATATAGGCTAATAATTTCTTTTTAAAACTCCCATCTTTGGGAATGTTGACGCTGGAAAAAACCTCATTGAGTGAATTCGAACTTTTCTCGGTTCTCCAGCCTGTATTATGATTTGATGGATTCAATGATTTTCATTGTTAGATTAGACTAACAAAAATAGTTATACTGTACTTAACTCGCAAGTTAACAATAAAAAAACTGCCAATCGCTTGGCAGTTCCTATTTAATTGGATATTAATTTTATTTTGTAAATCTAATAGAAGTTTTTCTATCAGCTTCTCTTTCTTTATCAGTTGCGTCTGCAGAAACTTTAGCAAATTTGGATCCGTAACCTTCTGCTTCGATTACTTGTGCAGTGCTTAATGCAGATTTTACAGCTGCAGCTCTGTCACCAGATAATTTCAAGTTTGTAGCAGCGTCGCCTTTGTTATCCGTATAAGCTCCGATTTTGATTTTAGCATCTGGAAATTCAGCCAAGATCGCTTTTAAGTTGTCTAACTGAACCTGAGATTCAGGAGTTAATTTCGTAGTCCCAAATTCAAAATTAAGATTATCAAAATTGAACCATCTGTCTTTTAGCTGTGCTTCTGTAGAATTTTTATACTCGTCAGATTTTAAGAAAGCTACGATTTGATCTTCGATCCCACCTTTGTAAGCTTGCAATGTTTTTCCACTAGGCAAAGTAACTACCAAAGTTTCTCTTTTGGTAACCACAGAATCACCAACTGGAGCGGTAGAATCTGATACCACAGCAGTAGAATCAACTGTTGTCACAGGAACTGCTTCTACTTTTTTATCACATTGTTTCCAGAAGAACCAACCTAACAATAGCAATAACAGCAATGGCAATAACCATTTCCAGATACTTCCACCACCAGAATTGTCAGAAACGATCTCGTGTGTACTTCCACTTCTCGTAACATCTACTTTTGGCGTGTCTGTTACCACTGCTTTTGGCGTTTCTGGTACGATTGGTCTTTCTGTAACTGGCGTCACTGGATTTACATCTGCCAAAGGTGTTTGTAATGGTTCAGGAACAACATTGATAGGTTCTGCATCTACAGATCCAAACCAGTTGCCTAATCCTAAAGATGCAAAACTGAAACCTGCAGGTAATAATGAAGACAAGATTCCTTTTTGGTCACTTAGTAGATTTCCAAAAGAAGATGCATCTAGATTATTATCTATTGCATATTTTCCGAGTGTTCCGGCAGTAGCACCAGTCACAAGATTCAATAGAGAATTTGTAGATTCTGTTTTGATGCCAGCGTAAGATGACACTGCATTTGTAATTGCAGCCAATTTATCGCCATCTCCAAAGATCAAGCTTAGGATTTTAGAAATCACAGAATCGCTTCCGTTTAGATTTCCTAATAAGTTGGATAGAACGCCAGATGAGGCTGCCTCTTTTACCGTTCCCAAAAGTTCGGATTGTGTATTGCTATTTGCAAAACCTCCAACCAAAGCAGGTAGTAAAGCTGAAATAGCTTTTGAGATTCCAGATTCACTTTCTCCAAGTTGAGTTGCAGTTTGAGAGACCGTAGCTGGTCCTAGTTGACCTTTGATCAGGTCGATTAAGTTAATTGACATAATAGTTTATTTTTTAAAGTTTGATGTTTTGTAATGTTACCAAATATTAATCCACAAATTTTCATTGTTAAAAATTTTAATAAAACTTTAACTAATTATGAATTTAACTTTTGAATTTCGAATTTATTTTAAAACAAAAAATCCGAAGAAATTCTCCGGATTTTAATTTATAGAAATATAGTATTAATAAGCTTTTGCGAATACAACTCTCTGCTTGGATGGTTTCCCTGATATCAATGAAACCCCATCTTCCTGCTCATTGTTCAAAGGAATACATCTGATGGTCGCTTTGGTTTCTTGCTTGATCTGCTCTTCCTCCTCTGCAGTTCCGTCCCAATGCGCCAAGATGAATCCACCTTTTTCCACAAGGACTTTTTTGAACTCTTCGTAGGAATCAACTTTCGTAATATTTTCTTCTTTAAACTTCAAAGCCTTATTATAGATATCACTTTGAATGGTTTTCAATAATTCTTCGATATAAACATCAAGACCTTCGATAGAAACTGTTTCCTTGGTCAGATTGTCTCTTCTTGCCAACTCTACGGTCTTGTTTTCAAGATCTCTTTGTCCAAGCGCAATTCTCAAAGGAACACCTTTCAATTCATATTCAGCGAATTTCCAGCCTGGTTTGTTCTGCGTGTCATTATCAAATTTAACCGAAATTCCTTTCGCTCTCAATTTACTTTGAATTTCCAAAGCCACTTCACTGATCTCCGCCAATTGCTCTTCTCCTTTAAAAATTGGAACAATGACAACCTGAATTGGCGCTAAAGTTGGAGGCAAGACCAAACCAAGATCATCAGAATGCGTCATAATCAATGCGCCCATCAATCTTGTAGAAGTTCCCCAAGATGAAGCCCAAGGATATTCTTGTTTTCCTTCTTTGTTGGTAAATTTCACATCAAAAGCTTTCGGGAAACTTTGACCCAAGAAGTGCGAAGTTCCTGCTTGTAGAGCTTTCCCATCTTGCATCAAAGCTTCGATACAATAGGTTTCATCTGCTCCGGCAAATCTCTCTGAAGGTGTCTTGATACCACGGAAAACCGGGATTGCCATAAAGTCTTCTGCAAATTTTGCATATACTTCCAACATCTTCTCAGTTTCATCTAATGCTTCATCTCTTGTAGCGTGTGCGGTGTGGCCTTCCTGCCAAAGGAATTCTGCAGTTCTAAGGAACAATCTGGTTCTCATTTCCCATCGTACAACATTCGCCCATTGGTTGATCAAGATCGGAAGATCTCTGTAAGATTGGATCCAGTTTTTATAAGTACTCCAAATGATCGCCTCGGACGTTGGACGTACAATCAGTTCCTCTTCCAATTTAGCGTCTGGATCAACAATCAATTTAGCTGGATTGTTTGGGTCTGTTTTTAATCTGTAGTGTGTAACGACAGCACATTCTTTGGCAAAACCTTCTGCATTCTTCTCTTCTGCTTCGAATAAGCTTTTGGGAACAAACAGCGGGAAGTAAGCATTTTGATGTCCGGTTTCTTTGAACTTTTTGTCCATCTCGTCTCGCATCTTCTCCCAGATCGCATATCCGTAAGGTTTGATCACCATACATCCTCTAACGCTAGAATTCTCTGCCAGATCCGCTTTAACAACCAATTCGTTATACCATTTGCTATAATCTTCTGCTCTTGATGTTAATTTTGCCATATTTTTTTAAAACTTTTTTTAACTTTTTTAACTTTTCCTAATCTAAATAAAAAGCCTAATTTTACGCTACTTTGTAAATAATTACTGGTACAAAATTTGGTTTCTTTTAAGAATACAAATATAGCAAACTTAATACTTCTCATAAAATGAAAAATATCAACAATAATCGCTTTTTAAATCTGATCAGATCCAAAGCTTTGATCTTGATTGCCAGCAGTTCTCTTTTGACCTCTTGTGTGATCTACACAGGTGGTTATTCAGAAACTGATGGTGTCTACTACGACCCAAATAGAGATTCTTTACCAGCGGGAACATATTCTTATGGTAACAATCAGGTTGACAATTACTACAATTATCAAGATACCTATCCGAGCATCTATGATAACAACCAACAAAACATTCAGGATCAGGACAATCGTTACAATCTAGCGAGCAGTTCTTCTGACTGGGGAACTTTTACAGGTTCTGAAACCAATTACACGAGCTTCAACAACTGGGGCTATGGTGGCTGGGGAATGGGCTTTGGCTGGGGAGGTTTTGGCGGCTGGGGATATCCTGGCTACGGAATGTACGGCTGGAACAGTCCTTTCAACTCTTGGGGTTGGGGAATGGGATTTGGATGGGGTGACTCCTTCTATTCGCCTTGGGGCTGGGGCGGCGGATTCTATGATCCATTCTGGGGCTACGGCTATGGTGGCTGGGGCGGTTACTATGGTGGCGGATACTATCATCCAATTAACTATAACAGGTCAGGTAGACTTGGTGGCATGATCTCTCAAAATAGAGTCGGTGGTAGAAATGACAACCGTTTCCAAGGTATCAATAACAGCAGAATCAGAACAGCAGGAAATATCAGAAATGATGTTGGAACTAGAAATAGTGCCATCCGAACTGGTAATAATGGAATGAGAAACCCAAATGGTATCAGAACAAATAATGGCGGTATCAGAACATATCCAAACAATGGAAATGTTAGAAATAATTATCCAAATAACGGAGGTACAAGAAACCAAACATATCCTAATAACGGGAATGTGAGAACTTCTCCTAACAATGGTGGTTTCCGAAATGAATCATATTCACCTAGTAGATCCGGAAGTTCTGGAGGTTTCAACTCTGGCGGCGGAATGAGATCTGGTGGTTCATCTGGTGGCGGCGGAATGAGATCCGGCGGTGGCGGTGGAAGAAGATAATCATTAATTAAAAAAACATTTCATATAAAAATGCTAAAAAAGACTTTATTACTGCTAAGCATTCCCATTTCTTTTGTTTATCTGAAGGCTCAGGACATTTCAGTACTCACAAACACGGTAGATGTCTACTCAGCTAATCCAATCAACGGGACAGCAAAATACAATTCGATGGCAGGATCTATAGGCGCATTGGGTGGTGACATCTCTTCTGCCAATGTGAATCCAGCTGGTATTGGAGTTTTTATCACAAACGATTTAAACTTTACTTTAGGTATTAACAATAATAAAAATACAACTACTCTTGCTGGTCAATCTCAGGTCAGCAAGGTTAATAATACTGACATTGGCAATACAGGAGGACTACTGACTTTTAATCTCGCTGACACTGCTTCGAAATGGAAGTTTATAAATATTGGAGTTAACTATTCTAATAGATCATTGGATAACAGGTCGATATCCGCAGGTAACGGGAATATAAAAATTGTAGATGATTTTTCTGTTGCTAATACAATCATTAATTATACTTATCAAGGTCATGTTTATGAACGATATGGAGATCAATCAAAATTAAATTTTGCGGTAGGTGCTAATTATGATAACCGTTTATACTTTGGTGCAGGACTTAATTTTCATAATTCATTCTTGACACAAAATGATAGAGCGAACTTCTATTCAGATTATGACAAAACTTCTCTTGGGTACGACAAACAATACACAGGTTTTGATGAACACTCTGATGGATTCTCTGCAAACATAGGTGTTATTGCCAAATTGAGCAATCAATTCAGGGTTGGTGCAGCTGTAGAATCGCCTACCTGGTGGAATATTGACCGTGTTTATACACAGCATTATTTCGACTATAATTCTGAATTATTTCAAGAAGACAGAACTTTGGTAACGCCAATGAAAGCGACTTTAAGTGCTGCGTTCGTTCCTAGTAAAAATTTCGCTTTGAATGTCGATTTTATCCAAGGTATCACTAAACCTAAGTATAAGGAATATGGCAATGCAGAAAGAGAATTGAACGATTTCTTCAATGGTTCTTACAAGAATTCTTCAGAAGTACGAGCTGGTGCAGAGTACAGAATCAGTGCATTCAGGTTGAGAGGTGGTTATGCGTACCAAGGAAACAATTTTGATAATTTATCTTTACTAAGTTATAATGACAATGGATTGGCATCTAACCAATCTTATTCTAACCTCTTAGTGGGGAAACGCAATACAATCGGTGCAGGTTTGGGATATGACTTTCAGGCTTTCTACATCGATGCATCATACCAAAGTATCACGTCTGAATATAGCAGTCCATTCCTACAAGGAAATATAGATTACAACTCAGGATATTTCAACGGTGGTTTTGATGTCAACAGTGATGCTTACGCTGTTTCTAAAGTGAAGAATACAAGAAATAACTTCTTCGTAACTGTTGGTTGGAAATTCTAAAGTTTCAATTTTAAATAAAATAAAAGTCCTGTAAATTAATTATTACAGGACTTTTTTTATTTTAGTTTTGATTCATCTCTTCTGCTTCTTCCATCAGTTTGAGATAGGTAATGTATCGGGTCTCTTCTAATTCGCCTGTTTCCAATCCTTGCAGAACGGCACATTTCGGTTCATTGATATGCATACAGTTGTGATACTTGCAACTCCTACCCGCCTGGAAGATTTCAGGAAAGTAATGCTGGATCTCTTCTTTCTGAACGTCGATCATTGCAAACTCACGAACGCCAGGTGTATCGATCACCGAACCTCCAAAATCCCAGAAATGCATCTGAGCGAAAGTTGTGGTATGTTTCCCTTTGAGTTGAGATTCCGAAATTTCACCAGTTCTGATATGAAGATCAGGTTGCATTGCATTGACCAAAGTTGATTTCCCACAACCTGAATGTCCGAAAAACACTGATGTTTTATCTTTAATCTTATCAATTAAGAAATTGAGATTCAGTTTTGTGTAGGATGAGATATTCAAAGTGTCGTAACCGATGTTTTGGTACATTGTCTCGATGTTTTCTACAATTTCCTTTTCCTCGTCATTCAAAGTATCCATTTTGTTGAATAATATCAAGGGCTTGATGTTATAAGCCTCGCAGCAAGCAAGAAAACGGTCCAAAAATCCTAACGAGGTTTCAGGGAACTTCAAAGTGTAAATGAAACAGGCAATATCAACATTCGATGCAATGATATGAGCTTCTTTGGAAAGGTTCACCGATTTTCTGATGAGATAATTTTTTCTCGGAAAGATTTTGGTGATCCAGGCCACATCATCTTGCTCCAAAGAAAATTCGACTTCGTCTCCTACTGCAAGTGGATTTGTAAGTCTTGTTTTTATCAGTTTGAATTTGCCTCGGATCCTGGCTTCGTAAACAGTTTTAGTTTTCTCTTCCAAAACCTGATACCAGCTTCCCGTAGATTTGATGATGATTCCTTTCAAAAAATAGATTTTAATATTTCACAAAGTTAAAGCTTTTATCGTGTTGACAAATAAAAAACCCTTTCAGAGTTTGAAATCTGAAAGGGTTATTTGTATTTTATTTGACAAAACGTGTTCTACGTTGAATCTGCAGCCCGGCCTGAGTGAAAATCCTTTTTTGCTTCCACTTCAATCTCTTTTGAAGACAAGTCGTCTGCAAAAAAGATTGGGAGTGGAAGGCGGAAAAGCTGCCCAAATAATTCTGGTCTTCGAGAACCTCAGACTGACAATGCCAAGTCTTCGAGAGCCTCAGACTGACAATTATTTGTTGATCATAATGCCGTTCTGAACCTCAATACTTTCTTCGTGGATCGCTTTGAAAACTTTCTCGATGAAATCCTGGGACATACCTGTTTCACTCGCCTTTTGGTTGGCATATTCTGTGATCACTTTCCAACGTTCTGGCTGGAAGATTGCGATGTTGTTCTCTTTTTTTAAAGTTCCGATTTTTTCGGAGATCTTCATTCTTTGGGAAAGCAACTCGATCAATTGGAAATCCATATCGCTGATGAGTGTTCTGTGTTTTCCCATCTCGTCCTCGTAGCCTGAGATATCCGAGTTACGGATCTGAAGATTGCCGATCATCTCTGCCAAAACTTCCGGCGTGATCTGCTGAGAAGCATCGCTCCAAGCGTTGTCCGGATCTTCGTGACTTTCTATGATCGCACCTTGGTAACCTACGTTGAAAGCTTCCTGTGCAACGCCAGCCAAACCTGTTCTGTTCCCACAAATGTGAGATGGATCGATGAATAATGGGATATTCGGGAACTGATTTTTGAAATCTAAAGCGATCTGCCAGTTCGGAATGTTTCTGTATTTCGTTTTTTGATAAGTGGAGAAACCTCTGTGGATCGCACCAACATTTTCAATCCCTTGCCCTAACAATCTTTCCAAAGCGCCGATCCAAAGTGCAAGATCTGGATTCACTGGATTCTTCACCAAAATCGGTTTGTTTGTTCCTCTCAACGCCTGAGCGATCTCTTGAACTGTAAATGGATTCACTGTAGAACGTGCACCAATCCAAAGGATGTCCACATCTGCTTCCAACGCTGCGAAAACGTGATGCGCGTTTGCCACCTCAGTTGCTGTTTTGAAACCGTATTCTTCTTTTACTTTTTTCAGCCAGTTAAGACCGATCACGCCTACACCTTCGAAACCGTTTGGTTTTGTTCTTGGCTTCCAGATCCCAGCACGGAAAGCGGAGATCTGCGCACCACTTTCTTTCAGTCTTTTTGCGGTCCCAAGCATTTGAGATTCGCTTTCTGCGCTACAAGGTCCTGCGATGATCATTGGGTTTGCGAAGTCGTTTACCCAATCATTTGTCAATTCGTTTAAGTTCATATTTCTAATTTTATATATTTTAAATTAATGCAATAGTATATCTGTTATAAATGTTTATTTATAATTCTTTTCCAAAAAAATGACGTTTAAAAATTTTAAATGAGATACGGACAGCTGAATGTTTCCGTAGATTTTTGAGAAAGAAATTTTTTAGCTAAACCAATAAAATCGGTAATAGGTTCTAAAATTTCTATAATAAGTTCCAAAAAAGCTAAATGATCCACCAAAATACTCGGCAGATGCAAAAGTTGAAAGATATGGAAATTGGATTGATTCCATTTGTAAATGCCTTACTGGAAGGCTTTTTAGCTTGTTTGGGTTAATTGATTTCCACTGTTGTCAGCGAAATCTTGAACAAATATATAAATTAATGGGAAATGAGAACTACGATTGGGCAATTAATTTTTCATTAACTGACAAATGTTGTAGTAAAATAAAATTGAACCTATTTTGATTTTGTTTCATTTTCGATTTTCACTAGCATTTCTTTGGCGTTTGAATTATCAGGATTTAGCTCCAAAGATTTCAAATAATTTTGTTTAGAAAGCGCATACTCTTTATTATTGAAATAAGCTTCAGCCAAGCTGTCATAAGGATTTCCAGAGTTTGGAAATTCGGAAACATAGAGTTGAAATAGTTTGATGGCTGATTCTACTGCTCCACTTCTCATCAGTTTGTAGCCCAGATTGTTCAATTCAGATTCATCAGAAAAATTGTAAGAATCGGGTTTATTTTTCTTTAATTCTTTGTAATAAGCAATTCCTGAATCAATATTTTCAAAACATTTTTTCTCGATTTCTCTTCCGATTAATTTCTGACCAAACGGTTTCAAATCGTCAATCAGATTTTGGACCGCATTGTATAAATTCCCATAAGTATTTTCGCCACCTTGATTGGTGATCACAGAAATACCGATGTTATAATCCGGGAAAACCCAAAACAAATTCTGCGTTCCAAAAGCGCCACCGTGTTTTCTGGCATTTCGACCGTTGTGATTGACGGTCACTTCATCCCAAAAATAAGCATTCCAATAATTTTTATTATTAAGCAAATCCCGTTGCGATTCCTGAACCAGCGGATTTTTCTTATCCAATTCAAATTTCAGAAATGTGGTCAAATCCGTTAGATTAGACTTCAAATATCCTTGTGCGCCCCAAAGTGAATATGGTAAAAATGGCATCAGAACGCCGTTTCCATCGTAGCCATTTGCAATCTTTTCATTTTGATTGATGTGAAGTTTTGTGTGATTTAATTTTAAAGGAATTAAGATATTTTCCTTCAATAAAGTCTCATAACTCTTTCCATAAACATTTTCAAGAATATGTGCTGTCAGTTGTAGAGTTCCGTTATTATAATTATAGACAGTTCCTGGTAAAGTCTCTATTTTGATTGAATTCAAATCTTTGAAAAACTGCTCTTTCGTGTAAGCTTTTTCCAGTTTTTCAACTTTGAAAGCGGTGCTGTCATTCCTTACTTTCATCACTTCACTTCGGTCTGGCAAATCTTTATTAAAACCAGATTTCAAAGAAACCAAATCTTTAATCGTAACCGGCTTTCCATTAAACTGAAGATTCGGATAAGAACCTGTGATATATTTCCTGATGTCATCATCCAAATTGATTTTCCCATCCAGAACAGCTTTCGCCACCAATGTTCCGGTAAATAATTTGGTAACGGAAGCAATTTCAAACAATGTAGAATTGTTGGCTTTATTTCCTTTCCCTTTGTCAATTTCGCCGTAATGTCTGGTGTAGGTTTTTCCGTCTTTTACGATTCCGATAGAGAAAGAATTTGCTTTTGATTCTTTCAAGAATGCTTCTGCCTGAGCATCCATTACTGCGTAAATTTGCTTTTCAGTTAAAGTTTTTTGGGCAAATGCTGAAAATCCGAATGTTAAGATGATGATGGAAAGTAGTTTTTTCATTTGGAATAATTGATTCTAATTAATATGACAACTCATCGAATAACTTTGTTACATCTAAACATTATTCCCCCGTAATTTCCTTTTCAATTTTCAAAAGCATTTGTTTCCCATTTTCATTTTCAGGATTTAGCTCAACCGATTTTTGATACATTTGTATCGCTTTATCTTTTTGATTATTGCGTAACAAAGCCTCTCCATAACTATCGAAGAGATTGGCATCTTTAGGAAATTCTTTTGTAGCCAGTTTAAATATTTCTATTGACTCATTGTTTTTTCCAAGTCTTAAGAGTTCATATCCTAATTTATTCAGTTCGTTTGGGTTTTCAAAACTGTATTCTTTTTCAGAATTTTTTTTGAGTAAATAGTACCTCTCAATAGCTTTATTTATGTTGTCGAGAGATTCCTTTCTTATCGCTAGATAAACAGATTTTTTAGGAATTTCATAATCTTTTCCTAACATCAGATTGTGAATAGTATAGCCCAAATCCCAAACTCTATTGAGATTATTTGACAGTAGAATTATCGTAATATTATTTTTAAAATCGTTTAAAAAGATGGATTCAAATTTATATGATACGCCATTGTGTCTTTGTATTTCTTCTTTTTCAAAGTATCTGCCAATTGAGCCACCTTCGTCTTTTGCGTATGGATTATTCAACAAAGTTTGAAAGGATTCTTTGGAAATTAAACGATTAGAGTTCATAGCCTCAATCCATTTATAAAAATCATTGATATCTACCCAAAGCCATCCACTAATGAAATTCATTTCCGGACATCTGACATTGTCAAAATCATAACAGGACGTCCGGTTTTTAAAACCTGATTTTGGGTCAAAAACTGAATTTGTCATTTTCAACGGTTTAACAATGTTTTTAATGACAAATTCCTGGAATGACATTCCTGTTACTTTTTCAATAATTCTTCTTTGCAAAAACACATTGCCGTTATCGTATTTGTAGCTTGTTCCAGGTTCAAATAATAAATCATCATTGCTTCTCAAAATCCTCCACGCATCTGCATCACTTACCGGATTTAGCCCTGACTCTATTGGAGGAATGCCACTTGCATAATTAATCAGATGATGTATTTTCACTTTCTCTGCCCATTTTGGTAATCCCAAATTAAATTTGGAAATCGGGTCATCAAGGTTGAGAAGACCACGTTCCACCAAAATCATTATTGAAACAGCATTAAACTCTTTTGCAATAGAGCCAATGTTAAATATTGATTTATCGGTTAGAGCTGTTTGTCGCGTCTCATCGGTAAAACCAAATGATTTTTGATAAATGATTTTATTGTTTTTAGAAATAAGGACATTCCCATTAAATAAACCTCTTTCGTAGGATTTTGCCATTAAGGAATCAATTTGATTGATTTCTGATTTTTGTTTTGTCGAATTTTGATGTCTCTTATTTGTTTCTTTAGGATTATTTAATTCTTGGGCATAAAGCATATTTGCAAATAAAAAAATTTGTACTAATAAGAAAAATCGGTTTTTCATTTTGATTTTATAATTTGATGCAAAGATGCTTCAGAACGCATTAATACACGACCGATTAAAAAAAGTCGAACTGATTTTTCAATAATTTCAATACTTAAAATGAATTTTTACGAAATTCCGTAGGCGTTTTCCCCGTGTGTTTTTTAAATGAAGTGCTAAATGAAGATTTAGAATTGAAACCAACCTGATAGAGAATTTCCAGAATAGTCAAATCATTTTGTGAAGAATCTTTCAAAATCTCCTTCGCCTTCTCGATTCGATATTCATTAATGAAATCAAAAAAATGTTTGTTCATATACAGATTAATCAAAGCCGATAAATCTTTGACCGGCATTTTCACCTGCTCTGCCAAATCCTGAATCGTTAATGTTGAATCCAGATAAGGTTCATTTGAAATCATAAAATCTTTCAAAGATTCTATCTGATTATTTTTTTCATCATCAATTGAAGGAGAAGATTCTTTTTTCGGGATAATTTCTTCAATTACTTTTAACTGTGAATTGACACCTCTAAAAAATTCCGGATTATTTAATGCTTCAAATAAATACCAACAAGTGCAAATTAAAAATGCAAACCCATCAAGTGTTACAACCCATACCCGAATTTCGCCTGAACCGAAGATAAAAGTGACCAACCATCTTACAAGAACTATGAAATGCAGAAAGTAGTAGAGAATTGATATTTTATGCAGGGCATTGAGTACAGAAATATTTGGATTCGTATAATTTTGAAGGTAAACCGTTTTAGATTTTCTAATCACCAAAAATGAAGAAATAAAATAAACTTGAAATATACATTCAAAAAGAAACTGAAAAAACTGCATCAAAGGCATATCATTCATACCGTTGATAAACTGTATTTTAGATGGTCTGTCTACAAAATAAATTCCCCACATCAGATAAAAATTGAAGGCAGCGAAAGGAATGGCGTGGAGTAAATGTTTCTTTTTTAAACGGAAATTAGAATAGCAGACAGATAATATATAAAGGTAAAACAATGCCGGAACCAAATACACAAAACTCCACCGAAATGCCTCGAGATTGATATAATTAACCGGAAATTCTCGCATCAAAAATTTCACTGCATCTATGGCATTTCCGATAAGAAAAAATGCGAAAAGTTGGTTTCCTACTTTATGTTTAGTTTTAACGGTCAGCAAAAATACGGCAAGGAACAGAATGACGAAAATTCCGATGAAAGCAGTGATTTCTAAAAAGCTGAGCTTATCCAATGGTATGAAATATAGTTATAAAAACTACGTCAAATCGAAACGCATCAAATCGTCCAGATCTTTCAGAAGCGGATTGATCTCCACAAACTTTTCAAAGATCTTACGCTTGGTCAAAACTTCTTTTTTGATGGTCAAATCTGTCTGATATTCGATTTCAATTTTGAAGTTGCTGACTTTGTGTTTGAAATGGTTGAAGAATTCAATGCTCAATCTGTCGAATTCCGACTTTGCAAATTCGGAAGAATATTTGACCGTGATCTGATGTTCATCCGTTTTTTCTAACTTGAAACTGCTGATGGCGTTGTAGACGAAAGTATTGGTTCTGGCAAGATTTTTAAGGAAAATATCCCATTCTCTATCCACATCGGTCTGTGAGAAATGGTTGGAAGGCAGATTTTCATCTTTGATCTCAGCAAACTCATCTTTCTTGATTTCCTCTTTTTGTTCCAAAGCCGCTTTGATGCTGAATTTGGAATTGGAAGAACTTCTGGCAATCGGTTCAGACGCTTTCTGAATTACCTTTTTAGGTTCTTCGAAAGCTGATTTTGCAGGTTCTGGTTTGGTTTCTGCCTGAGGTTTTGGCTCAGTAGAGACTGGTTTTTTTTCGGAAATTAAATTAGCTTCAAGAAGTGGCGCTAATATTAAGAACTTTTTTTTTTAGCTTCCAAACCTGCCGTGAGACTTGATAATTGCATCAAGGCAATCTCAACTGTCAAACGTGGATTTTTGGAATTTTTATAATTGATGTCGGCGAAGTTACAAATCTCGATTCCGTCTATCAATTCCTGAGCTTTCCATTTTTGGGATTGCTCGGCAAATTTGGATTTTGTTTTTTCTCCAACTTCGATCAGGTTCAAAGTTTTTGGATTTTGAGCCATCATCAAATCGCGGAAATGATTTCCCAATCCGGCAATGAAAATGTGCGGATCGAAACCTTTTTTCACAATTTCGTCGAATGCTGTCAAAACACCTGGGATATCATTTTCCTTAGCTAAATCAGCGATTTTCAGATATTGGTCGTAATCCAGAATATTGAGAACTTCCGCTGCTTTTTCGAGTGTGATGTTTTTCTGAGAAAAAGTACTTAGTCTATCAAAAATAGATAAAGCATCTCTCAAAGCACCATCCGCTTTCTGAGCAATTAAGTAAAGCGCATCGTCTTCGTAAGTGATATTTTCCTTCTCAGCAATCTTTCTCAAATGCTCCTGGATATCTTCTATCGTGATTCTTTTGAAATCATAGATTTGACATCTGGAAAGAATCGTCGGAATGATCTTGTGTTTCTCAGTCGTTGCTAAGATGAAAATAGCGTGCGCTGGCGGTTCTTCCAAAGTTTTCAGGAACGCATTGAAAGCAGCCTGAGACAACATATGAACCTCGTCGATGATATACACTTTGTACTTCCCTACTTGAGGTGCAAATCTAACCTGGTCAATCAATTCACGAATATCATCAACCGAGTTGTTGGAAGCGGCATCCAATTCATAAATATTGAATGCGAAACCATCATCATCTGCAGCACCTGACTTTTCATTGATCTTTCTTGCTAGAATTCTGGCGCATGTTGTTTTACCAACACCTCTTGGCCCGCAGAAAAGCAGAGCCTGAGCCAATTGACTTTCATCGATGGCGTGTTCCAAAGTATCGGTAACGTGCGATTGCCCAACAACAGTGTCAAACTCTTGCGGACGGTACTTGCGTGCGGATACGATGAAATTTTCCATTGCTCAAAAGTAAGGATTAATTGTGAATTTTGGAAATGGTTTTTAAATAATTGTTTGTTGGTTTGGGAGAAGATTTAAACACAAAGAGCGCAAAGATTTCTTTGAAATTATTGAAAATATTTTTAAGGTACGCAAAGACGTAAAACTCACCAAAGATAAATTTCAACGGTTGGTAAATCTGAAACTAGAAAACAAACTTTCAACTTTGCGAAGCTGCAGCCCGACTTGAGCGGAAATCCTTTTTTGCTTGTACCAAAGTTCTATTTAAACTGAAATCGTCTGCAAAAAAGATTGGGAGCGGAAGGCGGAAAAGCTGCCCAAAAAAATTTCATTAATAATCTTCATCGTCCTCATCCAAAAAGTCCAGTTCGTCATCGCTTTGAATATGGTCTGGAGAAACTCCAAGTGGATTAAACAATCCCCAATCATCAACGATATAATGTTTCTGATTAAAAGTTCCAACCCAATCGATAAACAAAAGTCTAAATTCGTCAACTAATTTTCTGACAAGATGATAATATTTTGCATCGGAGAAACCAAAGTGTTCTAAATTGTTACCACCGACCATTATATCGCGCGCCGCTTTCCTAATGATTGTGGCATTCTCCATTTTTATGTCATATAACTTTACTGCTTCTGCGCCACAAATCTTTGCCTGAATAATCATACTATCGCCCAACAAATGTTGCTTGACGGTTTGTAAATAATCATTGTCTTCTGGAAACAAATCCGTAATGACCTTCAAAGTTTCGTAGATTTCCTGTGATTTTTTGTAAAGTGGTAACTCAAAGCAATTCATCATAATTCAATTTTATGACTAAATATAACAAAAAAAAGAGAGCAAAAAACTTGCTCTCTTTTTTTATACTGATGAAATTAATTACAATTCCAAAGCTTTTCTTTCGTCACCATCCATTAGGAATTCTACTGGATTGTCGATTGCTTCTTTCACAGCAACCAAGAAACCTACGGATTCTTTTCCGTCGATGATCCTGTGGTCATAAGACATTGCAACGTACATCATTGGTCTGATCACAACTTGTCCGTCAACAGCAACTGGTCTTTGGATGATGTTGTGCATTCCCAAGATCGCAGATTGTGGCGGGTTGATGATCGGCGTAGATAACATCGATCCAAAAGTTCCACCGTTTGTGATAGTGAATGTTCCACCAGTCATCTCATCAACTGTGATTTTTCCATCTCTTACTTTTAGAGCAAGATCTTTGATGTTAGCTTCAACGCCTCTTAGAGACATATTTTCTGCATTTCTAAGAACTGGCACCATCAAACCTTTCGGTCCTGAAACCGCGATAGAAATATCTGCGAAATCATAGTTGGTTTTGAAATCGCCGTCAATAGATGCGTTCACATCTGGATAAAGCTTCAAAGCTCTGGTTACTGCTTTCGTGAAGAAAGACATAAATCCAAGACCAATCCCGTGTTTTGCAGCGAATTCTTCTTTATATTGTTTTCTGATTCTGAAGATCTCAGACATATCAACCTCGTTGAAAGTCGTCAACATTGCAGTTTCATTTTTCACTGAAACTAATCTTGCAGCGATCTTTCTTCTAAGAACTGAAAGTTTTGTAGTCGATGTTCCTCTGTTTCCACCACTTGCACTTCCCATTGCAGGAACCGAAGCAGTCACAGCGTCATCTTTTGTAATTCTGCCATCTCTGCCAGAACCACTTACCTGACTTGGAGCAATTCCTTTTTCGTCAAGAATCTTCTTAGCAGCAGGAGAAGGCGTTTGAGCAGCGTAAGTTTCAGTTTTTGGAGCCTCAGCTTTTGGAGTTGGTGCTGGTTCTTCTTTTTTCTCTTCCGCTTTAGGCTCTTCTTTTGGTTTCTCTGCAGCTGGCGCAGCGCTACCTTCTGGTTTTGCAGCATCCATATCAATAAGGCAAACCACTTGGCCAACCTGAACCACTTCACCTTCTTCAGCCTTCAAAGTGATGATTCCACTTTGCTCAGCAGGAAGTTCCAAAGTTGCCTTATCAGAATCTACTTCTGCAATTGGCTGATCTTTTTCTACGTAATCACCGTCTTGTACTAACCAAGTCGCAATTTCTACTTCTGTGATAGATTCTCCCGGTGAAGGAACTTTCATTTCTAATATTGACATATTCTTTTTTGTTTTTAATTTCAGAACAATCTGTGAGGATTGTTATTCTTTATAGTTTATTAATTTTATTAAGCTGTAACTGGTCTTTTTACAGGCTCATCGTTACATTGAAAAACAGAATTGATGATTTTCGTCTGGTTTTTCTCAAACATCTTGTGACTTCCTGGCGCTGGCGTTCCGCTGGCAACTGGAGAGATCAACTGGATATTGGTATCACGGAAGTTTCTTAGGATGAAACTCCAAGCTCCCATATTTTCAGGTTCTTCCTGAGCCCAGATCAAGTCTTTTTTGTTATTATATTTATCAAAGATGGCTTGAACTTTTTCAAAATTTAAAGGATAAACTTGCTCAAGTCTTACCAAAGCTACTTTATCATCATTCAATTCTTCTTTCTTAGCAAGTAGATCGTAATATAGCTTACCAGTACAAAGTACCAATCTTTCCACTTTTGCTGGATCTGCTGTTGGATCGTCCAAAATTGGCTGGAAGCTTCCTGTTGCAAGATCTTCTAATGGAGAAACTACTTTTGGATGTCTCAACAATGATTTTGGCGTCATGATCACCAATGGTTTTCTGAATCCGAATTTCATTTGTCTTCTCAGCAAATGGAAATAGTTAGCTGGAGAAGTGATATTTGCAACGATGATATTCTCATTTGCAGCAAGCGTCAGGAATCTCTCCAGTCTAGCAGAAGAGTGTTCTGCACCTTGACCTTCAGATCCGTGAGGCAACATCATTACCAAACCGTCCTGGATTTTCCATTTTTCTTCAGCAGCAACCAAATATTGGTCAACAATGATCTGAGCACCGTTTGTAAAATCACCAAACTGAGCTTCCCAGATTGTCAATGTTTTAGGAGCAGCCATAGCATAACCATAGTCAAATCCTAAAACTCCGTATTCTGAAAGATGTGAATTGTAAACATCAAATCTTTGTTCGTTGATATGTCTTAATGGGATATATTCTTCTTCAGTGTCTTCAGTTTTTACAACTGCGTGACGGTGAGAGAACGTTCCTCTTTCCACATCTTCTCCGGAAAGTCTAACGTTGTATCCTTCCGTAAGAAGTGTTGCATAAGCCAACAACTCTCCTGCTGCCCAATCCAAAGAATTATTTTCCACCATCTTCACTCTGTTTTCGAAAAGACGGGTAATTTTATTAATGAATTTTTTGTCTGCAGGAAGTGTAGAGATTTTAACTGCAAGTTCCTTTAATTTTTCAAGGTCGTAAGTTGTATCGACATTAGAATTTGAAACACAACCTTTTCCACCGATTGGGAAATCTGTCCAGTCGTCTTTCATGAAAACGTCCATTGTATTTCTTTCGATTTCTTTTGAAGCGTCAAAATTCTCATCAAGCAAGGCTTTGAATTCTTTCTCCATTTTGCTCAAAACTTCGTCAGAAACAACATTTTCTTTAATCAAAAGATCTTTGTAGATTTCTCTTGGATTTTGGTGTTTTGAGATTAATTTATAAAGATTTGGCTGAGTAAATCTTGGTTCATCACCTTCGTTATGACCATATTTTCTATATCCTAAAAGATCGATATAAACATCTTTACCAAATTTCGCACGGAAATCTGCAGCGAATCTAATTGCGTGAACTACAGCTTCTACATCATCAGCATTGATGTGCATTACCGGAGAATCTGTCACTTTTGCAATATCTGTACAGTAAACAGAAGATCTTGCATCCGTATAATTGGTGGTAAAAGAAACCTGATTATTCACAACAATGTGAACTGTTCCGCCCGTTTTGTAACCTTCCAGATTCATCATCTGAGCGATTTCATAAACAATACCCTGACCGGCAATAGCACCGTCTCCGTGGATCACGATTGGCAGAACTTTAGAATAATCGTCTTTGTATGTATTATCAACTTTTGCTCTGCAGATTCCTTCTACAAGGGCAGCTACAGTTTCTAAATGCGATGGATTCGGCGTTAAGTTAATTCTAACTTCTTCTCCGTTTGCTGTAGTAATTTTTTTAGAAGAACCCAAGTGGTATTTTACATCACCTGAGAATACATCTTCCTCAAATTCCTTTCCTTCAAATTCTGAAAAGATTTGTTTATAAGACTTCTGGAAAACATTAGTCAAAACATTCAGACGTCCTCTGTGAGCCATTCCAAGCACAACTTCGTCAACGCCTAATTGAGAAGATCTTGTAATCAATTGATCCAAAGCTGGAATCAAAGATTCGCCTCCTTCGAGAGAGAAACGTTTTTGACCTACGAATTTTGTGTGAAGATAATTTTCAAATGCTACCGCTTGGTTTAGTTTGAAAAGAATTTCAGTTTTTTCTTGAGCAGAAAGCGTTGGATGGTTTTCATTAACGTTTACCCACTCCATAATCCACTTCTTCTCCTCTACATTCTGGATGTGCATATATTCCACACCGATAGAATCACAATAGATGTTCTGAAGGTGCGTAATGATTTCCTGCAAAGTCGCAGGTCCAGGCATTCCGGTTTGTGTTGCAGAATTGAATTTCTTATTCAGATCTTCTTTAGACAATCCGAAATTTTCTATATCAAGCGTAGGGAAATAAAATCTTCTTTCTCTTACTGGATTTGTTTTGGTAAAAAGGTGACCTCTAGACCTGTAAGCCTCGATCAGGTTCACTACCTTAAATTCCTTTGAAATATCTTCTGAAACCGCATTATTCGTAACGGCTTGCTGAGCATATTGAACAGGAGCAGAACCAGAAGGCGCTGCAGAAACCGGCTCATCATCGCCATAGTTTTCTAAAGCGAAGTCAAAACCTTGGAAAAAAGACTTCCAAGAAGGTTCAAGAGAATCGGGGTATTTTTGGTATTGCGCATACATATCATCAATTAATTGAGCATGTACAGCATTTAGAAATGAAAATTTATCCATTATTACAGATTATCTGTTAAATTTTATTATTAAATAATTGCCAACAAATTTACTAATTTTTTGTGGATTGGCATATAAAGCGTCTATTTATTACCGTAAATATACATGATATTTATCAGATTTACTAGCGGTAAACTGGCAGAGATAATTTCAGTTTTACATCCTGAACGTCAGTTGGTTCTTCGAGGAACTCTTCCATAAGCTGTCCGTTTCTGAGTGTGTCTTTCTTCGCCTTTTTCAGCAGTTCCTGGACGTTTTTTATCCTGCTGTTATAATTTCCTTGAAAATAGATCACATAAACTTTTGAAGCGTTCAGAGTTTGGAAATTGAAATTATTATCGCTGACGGAGACTCTTTTTGATAAAGGCACGCCATAAAAATATGACATCTCTTTATCTTTGAGATTGGCTGGATTGGTTAGTAAAACCGGCACACCAATTTCATCATCTTTTTTCCCAAGATCAGATTTGACGAAATTCAAGACCTTGTTGTGATTCATCAATACGTTTTTGAAAATGATTTCTTTTGTATTTCTGGTACTTACGTTAACCCCAAGAAGTATTCCGCCTTCCTGATTTTCCACCATCACGCTGTCATATTTGATGGAGGCTAACTGTTGATCTTTGTCCACTTTATTTCCTAAATGTGAAAATAGATTCTTCATACTTTTATCAATATTCTCCACAAAAAAATCTTCTGCTACTAAATTGAGTGATCTTTCCAGATAACTTCTTTTTGGTGTATGAATGTTCCAGATTAATTTGGTCTTATTGCCTGCTGGTATGAATTTCACATCAATCAAATAAGGATTTTCGCTTTCTCCTTCGAAGAGCTGATATCGCAAAGTTCGGTTTGCATTAGAATATCTAATAAACAAATCTCCGAAATCATCATTCGTCTTGTCGGAGAATTTCATCGAGCTGCCTAAGCCTTCATAGGGTGTGAAAAAACTGTAACTGATATCATCTTTTCCACTAAAGAAATCATTCCAGGCAGTGAAGTTCTGTAGATTATTAAACTGAGGAAAAACCTTGTCAACAGGATATGCAATCTCGGAATGATGAACGAAACTTTTGCTTTCATCCACAAAATTCATAGAGATTGAATAGACTCCAAATAAACAGAGAATAATGATGATAATAAATTTGAGAAAACGCATTTGTAAAATAAATTTAGAATGGATAACCGATTGCGAAGTTAATCGTTGGCTGCAAAGGCTTGATTTTATCAATCACCCATTTTTCACCTTCTGGTCTATTTGGATCGTGTATTTTATAAGCCATATCTAATCGTAAATTCACATAGGCTATATTCATCCTGATACCAAAACCACTACCAATACCCATTTGGCTGATAAATTTTTTGAATTTGAACTGATCTCCGAAACCATTATCCTTGAGCCCCCAGATATTCCCCGCATCCGTAAATAATGCTGCCTCGAAAGTATCTGTGAGAGGCAAACGATATTCTACACTTGTCGTAAGTTTCACGTTGTCCATCGCATAAGACCTTACTCTCTCGTCTAACTGAGAATCTGCCGGACCCAATCCTCCGAAAGCGACCCAAGCTCTGATGTCATACGCGCCTCCATTGAAATAAGATCTCACAAAAGGCATCTCGCTGGAGTTACCATAAGGAATTCCGATTCCTACAAACTGTCTAAAAGCGAGAGTATGTGGTTTTGCCCTGTCATTAAAGAATGTAAAATATTTACGGTAATCCAAATCAAACTTAATGAACTGAGAGAAAGGAATTTTGAAGATGGTTTTCGTATTACCATAAACCAGATAGTTTTCTTCTTTTTTGGTAATCATATTAAGGAAATTACCAGCAATCTCAACTTTTCCCGTGAATGAAAATGGATTGACATAATCCTTCTTACCAATCTCATTGTAAGTAAAATTATAAATGATAGAAGAAATAATAACGTCCTGCGTCTGGCGCTCCTTATTGTAAATTGACTGCATATAATTGTACAGCAAACCACTATCGGAAGCCAGAAGATTGGTAATAAAGCCTGTATCTTGTAATACAATTGCAGAAATCTGGTCGTAGGAATATCCTGAGGTAAGAATTTCAGGATGATTTACTGCATACAGATTAAATATATTTTCCCTGTATTCATTGTCAGCCGGGAAGTAATCGTAATATCGGTCCTTGTTCTGGGTAAGGCTTAACTGGGTATTAAACAAGGTCAACCTATGCTGTACTTTTCCATCATTTACATTTGCGTAGTAGCTGAGTCCCGTATTAAAATTGATTCTTCCAAGACCAATGTTGTTTTGAACAGATGCACCAAGATTAAGACTAGTGGTAGGCGAATATCTTTTGGGCACAAGTTTCCAATAATTCTTAAATGGCACCAATAATCTTGGGAACTGTAATGAAGCCTGTGCAGACAATTCGTAAGCATTGAAGAAGGCATTGGGATCTTTTGGATCTTTTGTAGTACCCACAATTCCTGAAAAACTTGTAACTAAATTTTCTGCTCCTCCGAAGACATTCCTTGTTGTAAGATCTACCGATGGAGAAAAACCAAAATTAAGAATCTGAGAATAATGAATATCCGTAGCGTAGCTGAATTCGTACTTTGGAAGCGGCTTCAAAAGATATTCCACATCTATGATACTGTCTCTTTCTGCTGCGGTTCCTTCTTTTCTCAGTTCGTCAGAAGCTTTTAGAATTGTAAAATTATTCATCGCAATCAGATTTCTTCTGGTCAAATCCAAATTTGTCTGCTTGTAGACTTCACCCGGTCGCAGGGTTATTGGCAACCATAGGGCGTTTGCTCTGTATGCGCTGTCTTTTCTGAAGATATTAATGCCTCGGATACTGTCTTTCAACGGAAGTTTGGTATCATTTCCATTTCTCACGACAGAGACTTTTATTTTTCCAATAGTTGCTTTCCGGTATGGTGTATCAGCAGAATCTTTGTGAATAGACATTACTAATGGAACATCTTTCCTACTCTTCAAGGAATCTGCTACGAAATAGATATCCTGGTTGTCATTATTAAATTTATAATAACCTGAATCCTTCATCAGGTCATTAATTCTCGTAATTTCTTTTTCAAGAACAGTCTCATCTAGAATTTGACCTTTTCTCACAAGGCTTTTGTCTAATCGACTTTCGTAAATCCATCTGATGTTGGGATCAGGAATATTGTAATAATAATCTTTTATATAGGTAGGGTCCTTATGAGTAATAATATATTCTACTTCGGCCTTTTTCGCAGCTGAATCTTTATCCACAGTTGTTTTAACTTCCGCATCCCAATAGCCTCGGTTGATCAATCTATTATTGATACTCTTGACACTCTGTTTAGTTTTTGCATCACTGAAGATGACCGGAGCGTTTCCTACTGTATGAAAGAAACGATTCCAGAAAAGATTCTTCCCAACATATTCGGGATGATTGTACTTCACAAATAATGAGTCCCTAAGTTTCTGATTTCTCATCTCACTAGGATAAGTCATATATTCTTTCAGAATCGTATCATATTTGGGATTGGCAGCATTGTAGAACATCAGTCCCAATGGAACAACTACAAGTGTTTTCTTATTTGGTTTTTGCGCCACCATATCTGGTAATTCGTCCGCCAAAACTTTACCATCTGTAAACTCAAATTTGTTTTTTGTAAGAAGAAATTCTCCGTCAGGTACTTTTTTGGTCACATTACATGCATACAAAATCACACTTAAAATTGCGGAGTAATAAAATATATGATATTTTTGAAAATATTTGTTACTATGCTTACGGCTCATACTATAAAGACTATACAATCTCTGGACAAAAAGAAATACAGGCAAAAATACAATTTGTTTTTAGTTGAGGGTAATAAAATTATAAAAGAACTTCCCAACTCTAATTACGAAATTGAAAACCTATATTCCACAGATCCGGAAAATATTATTTTCAAAACGCAGGAAATTCATAAAATCTTGCCCAACGATCTGAAAAAAATAAGTTTTCTACAGCACCCGAAAGATTCTGTGGCCGTTTGTAAAATTCCGGAAAATAAATATTTGAAGGAGGTTTCGATTCAACTAATTTTGGACGGAATTCAGGATCCTGGAAATCTGGGTACGATTATCAGACTGGCAGATTGGTTTGGTATAGAGCAGATCGTCTGCAGCAATGATACCGTGGATATCTATAATCCAAAAGTAATACAGGCAACGATGGGTTCTTTTTTGAGAGTCAATATCTTTTACACAGACCTTGATGACTATCTAAAGGAATATGAATTCCCAATCTTCGGGACAGATATGAATGGGGAAAACATTTATGAGACAAAATTTCCGGAGAAATTTTCTTTGGTTTTCGGAAATGAGGGAAATGGATTAAGACCTTCCACGGAAGATCTTATTTCCACTATGATTACCATCCCAAGATTCGGAAGATCACAGTCCACAGAAAGTCTGAATGTCTCTATGTCTGCCGGAATCATTTTAGGGGAGATATTTTCTAAAAAATAATTTTAGATTAATTTTTCCAGGCTGGATGCTGTTTGGTTTTTCTGATATTCATCCAATTTTTTTCTAATGAATCTCAATGCGTACGGTGCAAGATACACCAATGCCAAACCGACTGCTTTTCTTTTCCAATTTTTATTCATCACACTTTTTTTTGCAAAATTACTTACCAGCGCAACAGTTCCCATTTTGATTGTTGTTTCCAGCAATCCGGACTTAACGCTATCATTTGCCAAATTTAGAACATTTTTTCTGGATGCAGTCTCTTTCATTCCGGAAGAGATTTCTCTCATAATATTTTGAGTATCCAAAGAAAGCGATTTTTCCCCTTCTTCGTTTACCGTTTCTTTCAGGAATTTGTCTGTCAGGCCACTTGTCATTACACTCAGGCTATCCTTTTTACTTTTGAAAGTCAGAATGTCTTCCAACTCTCCTATTTCCTGTTTCAGAAGTCTTTTTTCACTTCTTAGTTCATCAAGATTAGTATATTTAGTTGCCATACGTTTATTTTTTTAAAAAATCAATTACCTGATTTGCGATAGATTTTACAATCAATTTCTTGAGGAAGAAAACAGCAATCATTACTACGAAATAAAATCCGGCTACTATCAAGAATCCATAGCCTGTGCTACCTATCGATTGACCAATTAGGAAAGCAATACCGAAATTAAATAGGATAATAAAGAACGAAAACGCAATTACTACGATTGATAGAAACGCAATAATACCAGCTGATAAAGAAGATTTTTCTGTAAACTGAAGCTTGATCAGATCCAGACGCTTGGTCGTATAATCTTTTATAATATCAATCATAAGAATCTTATTAAATTTAAAATTACACAATTATTTACAAAAAAAGGAATTTAAAAATTAAATTCCTTTTCGAGAAAACTAAATTCTAAGGCTTATTTCAAACCGTCCAATTCAGTTTCTACATCTTTTACTACGTCAGATGTTTTAGAAACAATCTGATCCTTATATTTATCATAACTATCTTTAACAGTAGAAGCAACGTTCTGAGCTGTTTCCTTGAAAGTTGAAGATAAAGAGTTGTATTTGTCTTTCACATTGTGAGAAACTTCAGAATATTTGTCTTTTACAACTTCAGAAGTTTTGCCATATTCGTCAACGGCTTTATCTTTTAGATCGTTAGCTTTATCCTTGATTTTTTTTCTGGTTTCCTTACCTTCTTCAGGTGCATATAGCAATCCTAAAATTACACCAGTTGCTGCTCCTGCTAACAATGCAGCTAATACTGCTGCTGAATTTGATTTTTTTGACATTGTTATTATTTTTAAGTTAATTTAAAATCGATAATGTTGTTTATAAATTTACAACTAAAATGCCAAAGAGAGATTAATGTTCTTAAAATTTTGTTAAAACTTTTTGATATAGGACAAAATTAAGGCAATTGTTTCTTCTTTATTGATATTGGTATTATCAATTAAGATAGCGTCATCAGCTTGTTTCAGAGGAGAAACTTCTCTTTCACTGTCGATTTTGTCTCTTGTAATCAGATTTTGTTTGACCGTTTCTATATCTATATTTTCACCTGCCAATTCAAGTTCCAGGAAGCGTCTTCTGGCACGTTCATCCTGACTTGCTGTCATAAAAAATTTGTAATCTGCATCCGGCAAAACAACTGTCCCGATATCTCTACCGTCCATAATAATTCCACCTTTCTCTGCAATAACGCGTTGGGTTTCCAACAAGAAGTTTCTCACCTCAGCTTCTTTAGCAACCTGGCTTACATTGTCTGAAACCTGTGGAAATCTGATTTCTCTATTAATATTTTTCCCATTAAGAAATAGTTGAAGTTCACCATCAACGTTTTGAAACTCAAGATTGATATCGGGAAGATCAGAAATTAATTTTTCTATATTAATTGATTGGTCATCATTAATACAATTTTGAAGTGCAAAATAAGTAATGCCCCTGTAAAGAGCACCTGTATCCATATGGATGAGGCCTAGATCTTTTGCAATGATTTTAGAAATGGAACTTTTTCCTGTGGATGAAAATCCGTCGATTGCGATAACCGGTTTTTTTGTCATAGCACAAAATTAAAAAATTCTGAGATTTTCACCTTATGAAATTGAAAGATTAAATGAGGAATATTCGAAGAATTAACTGTCGGAGATTTTTCCGGTTTCATAATTCTTTAATTGCTGAATCTTATCTTACCTCCTATTTCCGCCAAGCTGAATCAAATCCATCGTAAGACCAAGCATGTTGACATTTGAAGAATTGTGGTAACGCATGTGAGAATAATCAAAACGGAATGATGAGATCTTCAAACTAAAACCCGCGGACAATCCTGTAAAACTCCTTTGATCTAGAACTGCCAATTCCCCACCTCTTTTTACGTTATATCCAAACCTAATATTGAAAGCCTGTCCAGGGAACAACTCTGCTCCGAAAGACAAATGGTCTAATACTTTCCTTCCAAATTTAGTCGGCTGTCCGTTGATATCTGTTGCAGCTGAAATATTGGGTTGCTGTAGATCGTGGGCTGTGATTGTAAGTGCTGCAGGAAACTCGTCCAAAATCTTCGTATAACCAAGATCTACGCGAAAAGGCAATTTCTCCCGAACACCATTATAAGGCTGCATCTGATAACCAAAATTCCTGAAAACCAATGCTAAAGTTTCATTACTTTGATCAAAATAATAAGTCACACCGGCATTTGCAGTGATCGCAGAAGAGGAATAAGTATCGATTTTTGAAGTAATGTAATTGACATTGGCTCCAATTGTCCAGTTATCTTCGAACTGATAAGCATAACCAAGCCCAACAGAGGCATCCATTGCAGAAAAATCACCATTGATGATAGAGTTCTCATCAGTCCTAGGCATAGATCCATAATCCATATATCTCGCATTGAAGGAAACCAAATGTCCAAACTCCAAATCACGAACGTAGCTGATACTTCCAATTTTTGTATCAGCGAGGTATGAAGCATAGTTTACAGACAGCATATTATCCATATCAATATTCATCAACGCCGGATTGGCTGCTGTAAAATTGACATCATAATCCCGAACAGAAACAGCATCGCCCAGAACCGCTTGTCTTGGAGAGATGGGAATATTCAGAAACTGATAAACGGTGGTTCCCGTTTGAGAAAAAACCACACTAGAAACTACGATAAAAAAGAGATTGTAGAACTTCTTCACACTGTATTTTAGCTTTGCAAAAATAATCTATTTTGATGCGTATCAAAATTTTTGAACGACTATCTTTTTCATTAACGTAATTCTTTTCCTTTCATTATATTTGCACAGTCAAAATTTAAAATAAATTTGAAATATTGAAAATCCAAGTTTCAATTGACCAAGACAAAAAAATAAAAATATAAATGAAATACAAAAGAATCCTTCTGAAACTGAGCGGTGAAGCACTAATGGGAGAACGCCAATACGGCATCGACAACGACAGACTGAGAGAATATGCAGTCGAGATCAAAAAAGTAGTCGACAAAGGTTGTGAAGTCGCAATTGTGATTGGTGGTGGAAATATTTTCAGAGGATTGGCAGGCGCTGCAAAAGGTATGGACCGAGTTCAGGGCGACTATATGGGAATGCTGGCAACTGTGATTAACGGAATGGCTTTGCAAGGTGCTTTGGAAGATGCAGGAATCATTACAAGATTGCAATCTGCTATCGAAATGGACAAAGTGGCTGAACCATTTATCAAAAGAAAGGCTGTTCGTCACCTGGAGAAAGGAAGAGTTGTCATCTTCGGTGCTGGAACTGGAAATCCATATTTCACAACGGATACTGCGGCGACACTTAGAGCCATCGAAATAGATGCAGATGTGATACTAAAAGGAACCAGAGTGGACGGAATCTATGATAGTGATCCTGAGAAAAATGCAGACGCAGTGAAATTCAATAGTCTGTCTTTCGACGAAGTTTTTGAGAAAAACCTCAAAGTGATGGATATGACTGCATTCACTCTAAGCCACGAGAACAAATTGCCAATCATCGTTTTTGATATGAACAAGGAAGGTAACTTGGAAAGATTAATCGACGGCGAAAATATCGGTACACTGGTAAATGTGTAAAAAAGTCAGAGATAGAAGTCAGAAGTCGAAAGTATTTCAACTTTGAATTTTAAATCTCCAACTTTGAATTAATTATATGTGTCAATTATCAAATTTTAAATATACAATGGAAGAATTAGAACTCATTGTAGCCTCCGCAAAGCAAGAGATGGATGCTGCAATCAAGCATTTGGATCATGCGTTCCAAAAGATCAGAGCCGGACGTGCTTCTACATCTATGGTTCAGGACGTGATGGTGGAATATTACGGAGCGCCAACGCCTCTAAGCCAAGTGGCAAACGTGTCTGTAGTGGATGCGATGACGCTTTCTATCCAACCTTGGGACAGAACGGCAATTGGTGCGATCGCAAAAGGAATCGTGAACTCGAACCTTGGATTTGCACCGTCTAACAATGGTGATGTGATCATCATCAACGTTCCGCCTTTGACCGAGGAAAGAAGACGTGAATTGGCGAAACAAGCTAAAGGTGAAACGGATCAAACGAAAGTAACAATTAGAAACGCAAGACAGGAAGGTAACAAGGAACTGAAAAGACTTGATGGAATCGCAGAAGACCTCATCAAAGGTGCTGAGAAAGATATTCAGGACCTGACAGATGCTTACGTGAAAAAGTCTGACGACGCTTACAAAACAAAAGAAGCAGAGATCTTAAAAGTTTAAGTTTCTGTTTTAATTCTATAAAAACCTCGCTTCATTTTTTGGAGCGAGGTTTTTTTGATTTTTAATCCTTTACAATAAAATATAAGTAAAGTAGTACTGATAAGTCCAGTGATTTATTTCTAAATGTTATATATTTTAAATCATTCTCCACGGGCCAACTTTTTCACCATTCCTTTAAAAATAATTCCGTGAAATGGTAAAACAGAGTACCAATATAATCTACCAGCTAATCCGTGTGGACGAAAAACAGCTTTTTGCCAAAGTTTCCCTTTGTACAGTTTGAACATCAGCCACGCTTCTCCCGGTAATTTCATTTCGGCGAAAAGAATGAGTTTTCCCTCTTCCCTATTGGCATAGAGTACACGCCAAAAATCCAACGCATCACCCTCGTGCAGTTGTAAAGGATGCGTTCTTCCCCTTCGTAAACCTGGGCCTCCCACAAGCACATCCATAAAACCACGAATCTTCCAAAGACTTTGCCCATACCATCCATTTTTGCCACCTAAACTAAAAAATCGGTCCAGGCATTTTTCGCGGTCGTCGTACGCTGCACTTCTTACATCTGTGTAACACCCAAATTTGGGAACGTCCAGATATTCTCTTAATGTAGTATCGTGTCTGCTGCTGATGAAGCTATCTTTCCAACTGGAACTGATTTCATTGGCCTGGATTTTAGCTAATGTTCTTTTCAGAGCTTCAACATAAGAAAATGGCTGTACACCAGTTATTTTCTTGATTTCCGCAAGACTATCCGATTTACAAACAACCTCAATTTTCATGCTTCCCACCAATGATGAAGCAAGATTGTAGGATGTAGATGTTATGAAATAAAGCCAGTAGGACGATAATTTTGGCGTCATCACAGGTAGCGTAAAAATCTTTCTTTTGAGACCTCTAACTTCAGCATAGCCTAAAAGAATTTCTTTATAAGTAAGCACATCATCACAACCGATATCAAAACTTTTGTGATAAGCATCTTCCTGAAACAAAGTAAAAATCAAAAAATCCAGAACATTTGCAATTCCGACAGGTTGACATTTTGTATCTAGCCATTTTGGTGTGATCATCACGGGCAATTTTTCTACAAGATCTCGGATGATTTCAAACGAAGCACTTCCTGAACCGATGATGATTCCAGCCCGCAGAACGGTGACCGGAGTTTGACTTTCCATTAATATTCTTTCTACTTGAAATCTGGAATTCAGATGCTTGGACAGCTCATTTTGATTTACTAATCCGGATAAATAAATGATGTGTTCGCACTGTGTCTTTTCTATTTTCGCGATAAAATTGCGTGCACATTCTTTTTCGACATCTTCATAATCTTCCGTATTGCTCATAGAATGCATCAGATAATATGCACCAGAAATATCTTGCGGAATATTTTCCAGCGTCTCCGGTTTTAGAAAATCAACTTCAATCACATCAATCATAGATGCATCAATTCCGGATGGTTTGGAGAATCGAGCCTTGTCCCTGCAGCAGCAAATCACTTTATAACCTTGTGCTGCAATCACACTGATCATTCTTTTTCCAATGTAGCCTGTGGCACCGGTTAATAAAATCTTTTTCATTTATAGATTAATTTGAATCCAAACAATACAATATATATACCTTCTATCTGATTGTAGTAAAATAATTTACTAAATTTGTTTTTAAAGACTAACCAGAAAGGTAAACTATGCAAACTGACTTTTTTATCCAACTATTCCACGAGATCAAAGAATTTGAAAATTCGGATGCCTACAAAACTAATTCAGGTGTGGACGACTTCCGGATATGGATGAATGATAAAAAATATGCTAATGAAAGTCCAACGAAGCTTTTCAAAAATGAAAATCACAATGTATCATTTACTGAAAATGAAATTTGCAAACAAATCCTCTTATTAAGCAGATACTCAAAATTGCTGATAAGAAAAGGTTTATCCGATTTCCCGAATTTGGCTAATGAAGAATTCACATATTTGTACCGGTTAAAAGATGAACCTGATTTGACGAAAATCCAGTTGATAGAAAAAAACGGTCACGAAAAACAAACAGGAACTCAAATAATTAAAAGACTTTTGGAAGCAGGTTTTTTAGAAGAAAAAAATGACCAGGATGACAAACGCAGCAAACGACTCAATCTTACGAAAAAAGGCGAAGAAACTTTCCACCAATCAGTTGCAAATGTCAATCAAACGTCCAAAATCCTATCCGGAACCTTGAGCGATGATGAGAAAAAGGAACTTCTCAAAATATTAAAAAAACTAAATGAATTCCATTCCCATCTCTATGCTGAATATAAAAATTCAGAACTTACTGACATTGAAAAATTAATCTAAAAATTAACTTAATTAAGACGACTAAAATTTTCAATCCATATCACAATCATTGGGTTTTTCTATTTCCAATCTTGTATCATTGGTCTAATATTTCCATAACTTGTACTTTCTAATTAGGAGATTGATTTTATGATGAATAAACAATTTAATTTTCAACAGGGTTTAACATTCAGCAAACACGTTCCGGAGGAAATATCCAATTTTGATCGCGTTTTTGATGTGTTCAAAGATCTGTTGACGCACACTTCCGGTGATATTGAAGAAGCCTTCGACTGGCTGAATATGCTGGATAAAGAATACGACATTTTCACCGACGACTATACAATCGAAGATTTTGAAGAAGATCTCAGAAAACGCGGTTACATCAAAAAAGAAGATGATTCTGAAGACGGAAATACAGGTACCGGAAAAGGGAAAAATATTCTGACAGCCAAATTGGAAGCTGCATTGAGAGAATATGCCTTGGATCAGATCTTCGGAAAACTTAAAAAATCAGGTATTGGAAATCACAGAACCAATAAATCTGGCGTGGGTGACGAGCGTGATGGCGATAACCGTAACTTCCAATACGGCGACGATCTGTCAACTGTTAATATGACAGAAAGCTTGAAAAATGCCCAAATCAATAACGGAATTTCTGATCTGAGAATGACAGAAGATGATCTCATTGTAGAAGAAACCAAGCACAAAGCCCAGATGAGTACGGTTTTGATGATAGACATCAGCCACTCAATGATTTTGTACGGCGAGGATAGAATAACTCCGGCTAAAAAGGTCGCAATGGCTTTAGTAGAGCTCATCAACAGAAAATACCCTAAAGATTCCATTGACATTATCGTTTTCGGAAACGAGGCCTGGCCGATAAAAATAAAGGATCTTCCCTATCTGCAGGTTGGCCCATATCACACGAATACAGTTGCAGGCTTGGAATTGGCAATGGATATTCTTCGCAGGAAGAGAAATACTAACAAACAGATCTTTATGATTACAGACGGAAAACCTAGCTGCATCAAATTACCCACCGGCGAATATTACATGAACAGTGTAGGTCTGGATGAAATGATCGTAGGACAATGTCTCAACAAAGCTGCACAGGCAAGGAAACTCAAAATCCCGATCACAACTTTTATGATTGCTCAGGATCCCTATCTACGCAGATTTGTGGAAGCTTTCACTGCTCAGAACAAAGGGAAAGCTTTTCTTACAGGACTTTCCGACTTAGGACAAATGATTTTTGAAGATTACGAAAAAAATAGAATAAAGAGAATTTAGAAAAAATGAAAAAAGATATCACATTTAAGGAATTGAAAGATTCCGGTTACACAGATAAAACGATTAGTCAGGAAATCCAGGCGAATTTAATTCAAAAAATTAAAAGCAAAGAACCAGTTTTTGAAGGACTTTGGGGCTACGAAGATTCTGTAGTTCCGCAGTTGAAAAAAGCAATTCTGGCTGGTCATCATATTAATTTACTGGGTTTAAGAGGCCAGGCGAAAACCAGAATTGCAAGAAGTATGGTCAATCTTTTGGACGAATACATGCCAATTGTGAAAGGTTCGGAAATTAATGACAGCCCATTCCAGCCCATTTCAAAATTTGCAAGAGATATCATTGCAGAATTGGATGACGAAACTCCGATTTCCTGGGTTCACCGCTCCGAACGTTTCTTTGAAAAATTAGCAACTCCAGATGTGAATGTTGCTGATTTGATTGGCGATATAGATCCAATCAAAGCAGCGACATTAAAATTGCCGTACTCAGATGAGCGCGTTTTGCATTACGGGATGATTCCAAGAGCAAACCGTTCGATTTTTGTTTTAAATGAGCTTCCTGATCTACAGGCTAGGATTCAGGTTTCTTTGTTTAATATTTTGCAGGAAGGTGATATTCAGATTCGAGGTTTCCAGTTGAGAATGCCTTTGGATATTCAATTTGTGTTTACGGCAAATCCGGAAGATTACACAAATCGTGGAAGCATTGTGACGCCGTTGAAAGACAGAATTGGATCTCAAATTTTCACCCATTATCCAAAAACAATTGCGCTTGCAAAACAAATTACTGAGCAAGAAGCTGCCATTTCAGCTGAAGATAGATCCCAGATTCAAATTCCAGATCTGGCGAAAAACCTTCTGGAGGAAGTAGCTTTTGCAGCCCGCAACAGTGAATATGTGGATGCAAAAAGTGGTGTGAGTGCAAGGCTAACAATTAGCGCAATGGAAAATCTAATTGCTGCCGCAAAATTACGTTTGATAGAAACTGCTTCCGAAAAAACGACAGTTCGCTTGCTTGATTTTATGTCCATCATTCCATCGATTACAGGAAAAATTGAGTTGGTGTACGAAGGTGAACAAGAAGGTGCAGACTATGTGGCCAAAATACTAATTGACAAGGCTGTAATCACGCAATTTGAAAGCATCTTTCCAAGAATTTCTAAACTTGAAAAAGAAGGAATCAAAACACCTTACACAGATTTAATCAAATGGTTTAATAAAAATCATCTGGAACTTAATTATACAGATACAGACGAAGAATTTTATGCTAAACTAAACAGCATCAATCCCCTAGTAACCGTCGTAGAGGAAAATGCCTCTGACCTGAGTCCTGAAGATCAGAATTTCTGCAAAGAATTGGTTCTTTGGGCATTGACAATCAGTAAAAAACTGGATCGATCCGAAAATTCAAATGCTTATACTTTTGATTCTGCAGGAATTGGGCAGTTTTTTAGAGATTAATAACTGAAGTTTTAATAATAAAATAAATTCCTCATGCGATTGGGGAATTTTTATTTTTTAGGTTTAATCAGATATAGTCCGGCACTTTTGATAATTGGTTCTACCACCTCTGTACTATCATTCATGTAACCGCCAACGTTTAGACTGTAATCCAAAAAAGCAACCTTTGATTTTGAACGTAATTTTTTTGGTAATTCGTAGAGATAAAAGTCATTTTGAATTCCGGAATCTCCACTCCGCTTCAAAGCTTTTTCTTTGAAATATAAATTTTCATTTTGATAAGTCAGGCGGAAATAGCCAGTATTCATAAACGATGGAGAAACCCAATTTGGCAAACTGAACGGATTCCCTGAGGAATAATACTCATCTTTTTTCCGCGAGAGTAATTTGACGTTGTCATTCGTCTGATAATCTACTTTTCTTTCTTTCAAAATCTGAGTGTAATAAGTATCTAAATAGCGGTCATCAATTGTTTCTTTTCCAAAGAGATTGATTGAGTAGATTTTGTTTTTAAAATCCTTCAGAACCGTCAGTCTTTTATCAGCAAATTTCGCTGGAAAACCCAAAAAATCGATCTGCCCAATGGTGTCATTTTTAAGTTTATCATTTCCCTGATGAGAAAAACGAAAATCACCTTTCTGAGAAAACATCAGAATCCAATTGTCATTGATTTTAAAATACATCGGAAAACAATCTCTTTCGGAATCAATATTTCTATTTGTGTCATAAATCACTAAATCTGCCTTTCTATAATTGCTTTCGAAAATAGATTTGAAATCCTCATCATTAATTTCATTTTGGGAATTCAGAACTTGAGAAAATTTGCTGTAGACCAATCGATTTCCTGAATAATCATAGACACCATTTTTTGCAAAAACATAAGGCACAAAATTGGCAAAATCAAACACAGAAGTGTATTCTTCGTGACTCAGATCATTAGAAATAATAATATTTCCAAAAGCATCATACTTTGTCAAGCCTTGCCCGAACTTCAAATAAAATTCGTTTTTCGAAATATTGTATAATAATGGAAAATTTCCTTTAGCAGCAACTATTTCGTAGTTTTTGGATTGAGGATGACCTGGCAATTCTTTGAAATGATTGTAAGATTCTGGTCTAAAAATATCTGCTGTCGTCAAATTAACTGTTGTGCATCTGTCAACAAACAACAGCGCAAGAACAGAAATTATTAAGACAATAATTGCAGATTTTTTCATCAATTTAATTAAGCCAATGGTTTCTTTTTTAACAGATCTTTTTCATAAATTTTCTTTAAACCATTTGCATTCACAATCACAAAAGCGGTGATACAAAGATACATTGCGAAGTAGATCATCAGCATTTTGAGACCGGAAATACCCATAAACATCAGCAAAATCTGAGACACAAAACCCATCAGCCAGCCAACAGTCATAATAACGACAACAGAAAATCCAAAAATCCCTAATTCCTGAGCCGGCGTGTAAACTCCAGCTTTTTTGAAAATCCAAAGTGGAATCAGCAAGACCATCAAAGCAAACGGATGAAATGCTGCGAATGCAACCAAAAAACCAGGTTCCGCTTCTACGTGACGAAGAATATCTATAATATTAAAAGGCAATTCCATCGTATTTTTTTTCTTGTTCTGAAATCTGAAGGAGATGTTTCTTATCGTAAATCAGAATTTTTGCTAAGATGAAATTGGGGAATTCCTGAATCCCAATATTGTACATCGTCACACTTTCATTATAAAATTCTCTTCTGTCGGCAATGGCATCTTCAATCTGGGAAACACGGTTTTGCAGCAACTGGAAATTCTGATTGGTCTTAATATCCGGATAATTCTCCGCAACCGCAAAAATTGATTTTAGTTGATTTTGCATCTGGTTGGAAAGTTCCACTTTTTCCTCAGCGGAACTGGCATTAAGAAAATTGGTTCTGAGTTCCGTAAGTTTTGTCAACATCGATTCCTCGAACCTCATAGATTCTTTTACAACTTTAATAAGATTAGGAATTTCATCTGCCCGTTGTTTCAGAAGAACATCAATATTGACAAAGGATTTATCGACATTATTTCTCAACATTACAAGTCTGTTGTAAGTCGAGACAATGACATTGAGAAGGCCTAAGATGACCAATCCAATAATTACATAAGCAAAGATCTGTATCATAGTTTTATTTTTTTAAATTTTATTCCGGAGCCTGCGTCACTTCTGCACTGTCAGCTTCCTTTGGGTAAATATTTTCTATGGGTTCTGTTTCTTTATTTTCATAACTCTCATAGATATTGTCATAAAAATCCGTCACAGATTCTACTGGTTTTGAATTTTTGAAAGGCAGATCAAAGTTGATTTTGCCAAACACCAAAGTATAATTCTTCAAACTAATTGGCGTGAGAAATATCAATGCAATCAGAATAACCCAGAAATAAACAAAGTAACCAGCAGATTGCAGAATCGGTCGCATTGTATTGTAGTTTTCAACGCTTGCAACCGGCGAAATCCCAAAAACATCTTTCACCTCTTCTTTTTGAAAAACCGCTTCATTATTTTCCTTGACGCCAACTTTACCGATTAGTAGAACTTCCAAATTTTCTGTCAAAAGATATTGCGTGTAGCGCTTCATCGATGATTGATATCGTTCATCAATTTCAAAATCAATAAACTCAAGACCATCCGTCACAACTTTCATTTGGCCAGACTTGTCCTGTACATAGAAAGGCTTACAAATCGTTTCCGAGGATTCCAAAATATAAGAGTCATCACCATCCTTGTCTGTTCGCACATCTTCTACGGTATAAAGAAATCCGATGCATTCTTTTTTTCCAATGCGCGAAATCATTGGTTCAATTATTTTTGCTTTTCCGGAGATCTCAGACAATCCCATCGCCACTGAACGGATATTGGAAGTTGGAAGTGTCCGCTGATATTTGTAGAAACGTTTTTTGTTATCTGGTTTTAATGATTTTATAAATGGAAGAATGATAAACATTATGATGATGAAGTAAGGCACTCCCAAAGACAAAACAGTTCCTAATACTATGAGTCCGCCTATTGTCAACAGAATTTTTTTCCACATCGGAACGATCGGTTTTCCCATTCTTATCTGCCTAGCATCTTCTTCTTTAGAATTTTGAAAACCACTTCTAATTGCTGAAACTATCATTCCAATAATACCCAAAACAAAAACAGAAAGAAAAAGAATGATTGCAACCAAAGCGCCCAATCTGCTGTCATATAGAGACGATAGCCAAATCAACAAAGGATTTAAAACAAAGAAAAGCCATTTCGGTTTGAGGTTCACCTCGTAAAGTCCCATCGTAATGACTGTATGGAAAATCGCTACGAAGACGCTCATTACCATCAACATTATCAGAAGTCCATTATCAACTTCCAGAGTATTGTAGAACTCATAAAATTCGCTCATAGGCTAAGTAAAGTAATGATTATTAGTTTTATAAATATCCCGAATTATGTTTTGACTAATTTACCAAAACATTTCAAGATAAATAGCAATCAAATTTTATGCAAAAAAAAGTTTGAATATACAGACAGTGCAGGACAATCGTTCCTCATAATAATTTTAGATTGCGTTTATAAAGAAACTATTTAAAGATTTTTAGCATCTTTAAGAAAATTTAATTCTGTCATTATGAAAAAATTCACGCTGATTCTACTCGCATTTCTACTGTCAATACCGCTTTCCGCTCAATATACACCTTGGACTTCCGCAAAGCAACCTTTAAAAGAAATCAAAGCTTTAAAGAAACAAATCAAAGCTCCAAAATTCAGAAAGGTGGATTATCTGATAACTGATTTCGGAGCAGTAGGTGACGGAAAAACAAAAAATACGGAAGCATTCAAAAAAGCAATTGAAAAATGCAGTGCTGAAGGTGGCGGAAGAGTTGTGGTTCCAAACGGCGTTTTCCTAACGGGTGCGATTTATCTTGAATCTAATGTGAATCTGCATTTGACAGACGGTTCAACGATTCTGTTCAGTCAGGACAGCAACGACTACCCTATCGTTTTCACACGCTGGGAAGGAATGGAATGTATGAATTATTCATCTTTGATTTATGCATATGAAGAAGAAAATATCGCCGTGACCGGAAAAGGAACTTTGGATGGAAATTCAGATTTAGACAACTGGTGGTTCTGGTGTGGTGCTACAAAATATGGTTACAACACATCGCGTCCGGGAAGACAGAACCCTGCAAGAGCTAAACTTCACGAATATATGGCCAACAGAACGCCTGCAAGAGAAAGAATTTTTGGGGACGGATGGTATTTAAGACCGAATTTCGTTCAGCCTTACAAATCAAAAAACTTCTATATGGCGGATGTTTTGGTGAAAAATTCTCCGATGTGGAATCTGAATCCTGTTTTGTGTGAAAATGTTTTGATTGAAAGAGTAAAAGTCATCAGTCACGGACCGAACAACGACGGTTTCGACCCTGAAGCGTGTAAAAATGTTTGGATTAAAGATTCATATTTTGATACCGGAGATGACTGTATCGCCATCAAATCTGGAAGAGATGAAGACGGAAGAGACATCGGAAGACCAGCCGAAAACCACATCATCGAAAACTGCGAAATGAAAGACGGTCACGGCGGTGTCGTGATTGGAAGTGAAATTGCGGGCGGTGCGAAAAATATTTATGCCATCGGAAACGTGATGGACAGCAAGAATCTTGACCGGGCGTTGAGAATTAAAACCAGCTCAAGCCGTGGCGGAACGATAGAAAATGTATTTTTCTACAACACAAAAGTGGGCGCTTACAAAGAGGCTGCTGTACGTTTCAATATGCATTATGAAAAGCCGGGAAATCACATTCCGACCATCAGAAATATTTGGGTTGAAAATTTAACCGTTGACAAAGGCGGGAAATATGCCGTATTTTCTGATGCCTATGAATCGTCGCCAGTAACCGATTTCAAGATGATTAATGCTAAAATGGTGGGCGTTCAGATTCCTTATAAAGTAGATTACCTTAAAAATGTGACTTTAAAAAATGTAACCGTTAACGGACAGCCATTAACAGAGTTAAAACCATAAAATGCGAAGAAAAACCATTTTCGCCGGACTTCTGGTTTTGTCGGCATTCTCACTCTCCTATTCCCAGTCGAAACACTGGCAGAATAACGAGCGTGAACTGCATTACAAAGAAGACAAAGGCGATTTTTTATTGGTCAACGGAAAATACAGATTCAACCGTGCTTTGTATGGTGATAACCGTGCTTCGAGAGTTGAAGCGGGAGATTTGCCTGAATTTGCGCTGTATCTTCCGGGAATGGGCGGAAATCTTCAGTTCGTTATTCAGAAAGGAAATTCAATTAAACAATTAATAAAGGCTGATAAAATTGAAACACGTTACCGACCTGGTTCGATGTTATATGAAATCAAAGACCCGATTCTCGGAACTGGAACTTTAAAACTGACCGTTCTGGCACAGGCCAAAGAAGAAGGTTTGGTTTTAAAAATGGAAACTGTGAATGTAGATTCTTCAACAAAAATCTATGCAGTTTACGGCGGTGCGAGCGGAACGACTTTCAGCAGGAACGGCGACATCGGCGCAGACCCGGAATCCGGATTTTATCTGTTGCCTGAATATTGTCTGAATAATCAGTTTCAGTTGAATAAAAATCACTTTCAGCTTAATTATTTAAATAAGAAAAAAGAAACTCAAACCGTTTATGGAAGTTTTTCGAATATCACTTCATTACAGCAAACTGATGCTGAGACTTTGGAAAAACTGGCTGAATTTACTCAAAATAAAACAGACAAATCTCCAATAGTTTACGCTTCGTATTCTTCACAAAAACAACCGGTTTATATTCAGGTTACCAAAGGAAAATCAAATAAGAATTTTTCAGATGAAGATTTGAAAAATATTTTCAATGAAGCGGAAAAATCCCGTTTGACATTAACGAACAGAATTCAGCTAAATACTCCGGATGCGGATTTAAATAACTTCGGAGCTAATTTAGCGGTCGCAGCGGATGGAATTTGGGAAAGTCCGACCTTTCTTCACGGCGCCGTTGCCTGGAGAATGCGTTTGAATGCGTGGCGTGGCGCTTACACAGCAGATGCATTGAACTGGCACGACAGAGCAAAAGAACATTTTGAAAGTTATGCTAACTCGCAGGTCTTAAAACCCGATTCTGCACCTGTAGAAATGGACACGATGCGTCATCTTGCCCGACACGAGGAGAAAATGGGAACTTCTGTTTTTTCAAGCGGATATATTTCCAGAAATCCGAATGACAACACAAAACCGCACCATTACGATATGAATCTGGTGTTTTTTGACCAGATGTTTTCACACTTCAATTACACGGGAGACAAAGAATTTCTCAAGAAAATGTGGCCGACGATGTTTCGTCATATGGACTGGGAAAAACGGAATTTCAAGCGTGGTGATTTGTATGATGCTTATGCGGCGATTTGGGCGAGCGATGCACTGCAATATTCGGGTGGAAAAGTAACGCATACTTCGGCTTATAATTACAGAGCCAACCGTGAAATGGCGAAGCTGGCGAAAATCATTGGCGAAAATCCTCAACCTTATGAACAGGAAGCAGATGCGATTTTAAAAGCAATGAAAAACCAGCTTTGGATAAAAGACAAAGGTTATTTTGCTGAATATAAAGATGCTTTGGGCAATCAAATCGTTCACGACAAACCGGGAATATGGTCGATTTATCACGTTTCCGATGCGTTTATTCTGAATGAATTTGAAGATTACCAAAACTTACAGTACATCAATCATCATACGCCTAAAATTCCGATTACCGTAAAAGGTGCTGATAATAAAGACTATTTTACTTTAGCAACAACAAATTGGCAACCATACGACTGGTCAATTAATAATGTGGCTTTGGCGGAAAACTTACAGACCGCTTTGGCGTATTGGCAAGCCGGAAGAACTGAGGATGCATATCAACTTTGGAAGGGAAATCTGGTGGAGTCGATGTATTACGGCATCAGTCCGGGGAATTTCGAACAGCTTTCTCATTACGATGCGTTCCGTGGAGAATTGTACCGTGATTTTGCCGACCCGATTGGTGTGGCGTCCAGAACTTTGACGGAAGGACTTTTCGGAGTCTATCCGAATTTACTGGAAAATAAAATAAGCATCAAACCTGGTTTTCCGAAAGACTGGAATTCTGCTGAGCTGAAACTTCCTGATTGGGATTATCAGTTTACCAGAACTTCAAGAAAAACCGAGTATTTATTTAAATCAAAATATCAGAATCCGGTGGCGTTGGAAATGCAGATTCCTGTGAATTATTCCAACATCAAATCGGTGAAAGTGAACGGTAAAAAGGTGAATTGGAAAATTAAACCCAATTCGATTTCACAACCATTTGTTCAGTTTGAAACGCCGAAAGGAAAAGATTTTAAAATCGAAATCAATTATTCCGGAGAAGAACTGAAAAACGAACAAACCGATTACGTCAATTATATTTCCGAAAATCTTCAGTTAAATTTTGATTCAAAAAAAAAAATTAAAAATATCTACGACCCCCAAGGAATGATTAAAAATTCCCCTCCTCTGGAGGGGTGGATTCGACCGAAGGGAGAAGACGGGGTGGTTAACCAGTCAATCACATTAGATAATAAAGAAAGAAAAGGAACTTTCTTCGTTCAGGTCGAGCAAAACGGAACAACCTGGTGGCAACCTGTAAATGTTGACATTCGTTTTCCTTTGGAGACAAAATGGGTGAATAAACAACTTAAGGTTCAATCCAAATCTTCCAATCCAATTAATGGAAAGCTATCTATAAATGGTTTAAACAAAACTTTTTCGATTCAAAAAAATCAAAGTGCATCGATTGAAATTCCTGCAAATTATTTAAGCAAAGGAACTAATTCAATTTTACTTGACTACAACGGAATCAAGCAAAATATTGAAATCACAGATTGGGAAATTGAGAATCAAGGTCAATTCAACAACATTTCATTAGCTTCAAAATACAATGAAAAAGTGACTGAGATTTTCAATCAGAAATACCTTTCACCAAGACTGGAAGTTCCGACATTACAGCTTCCGTGGCAGGGAATCGGAAACTGGTGTTACCCGTTAATTACCGCTCAAATCGATGACAGCGGATTGATGAATAAAAGAAAAAACGGCAAAGTTGAGTTTCTTGGAATTCCATTTTTAATTGATAAAACCGATAAAAATATTGCATTTGTAAGTCAGTGGGATAATTATTCAGATGCTCTTGAAATCCCAATTTCAGGAAAAGGTAAGAAAATCTATTTTCTGATGGCTGGTTCTACGAATCCGATGCAGTCGCAGATTGTGAATGGAAAAATTACGGTACAGTATGCAGACGGTTCGATAACCGAATTAGAGCTGAAAAATCCGACAAACTGGTGGCCGATTGAGCAGGATTTGTTTGATGATAATTTTGCGTTTGAAATTCCGGATGATAAAATTCCATACAGAGTAAAACTGAAAACGGGCGAATTGTACAAAGGCGGAACTTTAAGCAAATATTCAAGCATTAAAGGATTTACAGACCGTCAGGTGGATGGTGGTTCTGCCACAATTCTGGATTTGCCGATTGATGCGAGTAAAGAATTAAAATCGATAAAATTAACGGCCGTGAGCAATGATGTGGTGATTGGAATGATGAGTGCGACGGTTTTGAAATAAATTTAAAATCAATAGGGACGGGCTTTAGCCTGTTCTGAAAAAATAATTATTATTGGCTTTAGCCAAAACTTAGTTTAGATTTTGGCTAAAGCCAATGAATATTAACCACTAATAAAATGGGCTAAAGCCCATTCCTATTGATAAATATTAGAAAATAATAATCAAAATGAATGATGTTCTATTTTGATACGTGAGATATTGCAGCCCGACTTGAACGGAAATCCTTTTGCGAGGAGGAACGACGAACAAAAGATTGGGAGTGGAAGGCGGAAATGTCTGCCAAAAAAAAATAAAATAACATTCGAGGTAATCGATAGCTGCCCAGAATAAAATATAACATTGAACAAATTTATTTACTGAAATAAAAGAAAAATGAAAAAAATTACAATATATCTAGGGATTTTCCTGATGGGATTTTCTTCAGTGAATGCCCAGAAAATCGACCGGAAGAAGGTCGTTCAGCGACATAATATTGTCAACACTAAAGCCGATACGCTTTCCACTTTTACGGTTGGAAACGGAAAGTTTGCCTACACGGTTGACATTACAGGTATGCAGTCGTTTCCTGAATATTATAAAAACGGTGTTTCCCTCGGAACCCAATCTGAATGGGGCTGGAACAGCTTTCCTAACAAAGAAAATTATAAATTTGAAGAGACTTTAAAACCTTACGATTTCAATAACGACGGGAGAAAAGCTTTGTACTCTGTTCAAATCAAAGAACCGGAAAGAAATAAAGGTGCAGTGGAATATTTCCGTGTGAATCAACACCGTTTGCAGTTGGGAAATATCGGGATTGAACTGACGAAAAAAGACGGTCAGAAAGCGAAAATTTCAGATTTAACCAACGTCAATCAGAAAATTGATTTGTGGACGGGAATCATCACCAGCGAATTTTCTCTGGAAGGAACTCCGGTAAAAGTCTGGACGGCTTCTTTCCAAAATTCAGATAGAATCGGGGTGAAAATTGAATCTGATTTGGTGGCTAAAGGAAAACTTAAAGTTTTTGCTAAATATCCGCATCCGTCGGGACAGTTTTTGGATGACGCCGCATTTTACGGAAGAGAAAACGAACATACCACGAAAATTGTTTCTTCACAGTCGACTCAAGGCTTGATTCAGCATAAATTGCAAAGCACGGATTATTATACTCAATTCAATTTTACGGAAGGAAAACTTCGTGAGGCCGGAAAACATTATTTTGTTTACGAGCCTTCTTCGAAAAATAAAACCGCTGAGTTAAGTGTTGAGTTTTCAGCTAAAAGTCCGAAATCTAACAGAACTTTATTCGCAGATGCTGAAAAAGAAAGTACTTCTGGCTGGAAAAACTTCTGGGAAAGCGGTGCTGCTGTTGATTTTGAAGGAAGTACAGACCCGAGAGCCAATGAGCTTGAACGAAGAGTTGTGCTATCAGAATATTTAACGAAAGTTCAGTGTGGTGGAAACAATCCGCCTCAGGAAACGGGTTTGACTTTCAACAGCTGGTATGGGAAACCGCATACGGAAATGCATTGGTGGCACGGTGTTCACTTTGCACTTTGGGGAAGACCGGAAATTTTGGAAAAGCAACTGGATTATTATTTCAGGTCATTTGATAAAGCTAAAAAATTAGCGGAAAGACAAGGCTACAAAGGCGTTCGCTGGATTAAAATGTCAGACAATGAAGGAAACGAAAGTCCGTCTTCTGTTGCTGCATTTTTGATTTGGGAGCAACCGCACATTATTTATATGACCGAACTTTTGTACCGCAACAGCAAGGATAAAAAAGTTCTTGAAAAATATAAAGATTTGATTTTTGCAACGGCTGATTTTATGGCTGATTTTGCGACTTATGACAAGGAGAAAAACCGCTACAACTTAGGAAAAGGCGTTATTCCGGCTCAGGAAGTTTTCCCTGCGAAAGATACTTACAACCCGACTTACGAAGTGGCGTATTGGGATTGGTCGCTGAAAATCGCTCAGCAGTGGAAAGAAAGATTGGGTGAGCCGAGAGATAAAAAATGGGATGATGTGATTAATAAACTGGCTCCGCTTCCGGTACAGGACGGCGTTTATTTATCGACAGAATCGGCAAAAGATTCATTCACATTTCCAAAATGGATGACTGACCACCCTGCGGTTTTGGGCGCATTAGGAATGGTTCCTGAATCTCCGAAACTGGATAAAAAAATAATGAAAAACACCCTTGATATCGTTTGGGAAAGATGGAACTGGGAACATACCTGGGGTTGGGATTTCCCAATGACGGCTATGAACGCTGCGAGACTGGGACTTCCAAATAAAGCTTTGGATGCTTTGTTTATGAACATTCAAACCAATACATATCTGAAAAACGGACATAATTTCCAGGACAAACGTCTTAGAATTTATCTTCCAGGAAACGGCGGTGTTTTGACAACCGTTGCAATGATGCTGGAAGGCTGGGATGCTTCGACAGGAGAATTTCCTGGTTTCCCGAAAGACGGAAGCTGGAAAATAAAAGCGGAAGGTTTTAAAAAGATGCCTTAAAAAATTTCACATTCATATTTTTAGTTAGGAGGTCTGTCGGAAACGGCAGGCTTTTTTGTTTTTAAATTTTAAAAACTAAACTGATAAACAGCATAGTGCAGGATAATTTTTAATTGATATGACTTTAAATTGATTACATATAATTAGGTATGAAAAAAAATATCATAGCGTCTTTCGCTTCACTATTTTTAATCTCCTGTCATTCTCAAAATCAAATAAATCAATTACCTGAAAGTTGCAATCCAGAGAAGGTTTTGGCTTTTCCAGAGGCTGAGGGTTTTGGAAAATTTGCAAAAGGTGCACGAGGTGTTTCGAATCCAGAAGTTTACACCATAAGCAATCTGAATGACAGTGGCGAAGGCTCTTTCCGCGAGGCAGTGAGCAAATCAGGAAGATTTATCGTATTTTCGGTGAGCGGAATTATTAATTTAAAATCACCAGTTACTGTGTCTGAAAATTTGACGATTGCCGGACAAACTTCACCTGGAAAAGGAATCGTTCTGTCTGGTCAAAAAGTTTCTTTTTCGGGGGCAAATCATACAATCGCGAGATATTTGAAAATCAGATTGGGAAATAAAAACAAGGTTTCGAAGAATACTGATGCTTCCGGAATTTCAAACGGTAAAAATATCATTCTCGATCATCTCTCGATTTCTTGGGGAATGGACGAAGTTTTCTCCATCAACTGGGATAGAAGAGGATTCGAGCCCGACAGCGTTACGCTTCAGAACTCAATTATTGCGCAAGGATTGCATCTTTACAATCATTCTGCAGGCGGATTGATTCAAACGAATGGTAGCATTAGCATCATCAAATCTCTGTACGCAAGCAACAAAACGAGGAATCCAAAAGTAAAGGGGAAGAACGAATTTGTCAATAATGTGATTTACAATTTCGGGAACTTAGGAAATGAAAACGGGCATTTTGTTTCTGGCGATGGCTACATTATGGGTGGTTCGACACAAATTTCGGAAGTAAATATCATTAATAATTATTTTGTGGCCGGACCATTGAATGTCGAAAAACAAACAACACCCTTCAGCAGAGGAACCAACACTTTTAATCTCTATGAATCCGGAAATTATTTTGATGACAATAAGAACGGTAAATTGGATGGAACATTGATTCCTCACAACGAAATTGGATATCCTGGAGAAACACCTCTGAAGTTTAAAAGTGTACCATTCCCCTACCCTTTTTCCAATCCTAAAATGTCCGCAAAGGACGCTTTTAAATATGTTTTAAAAAATGCAGGAGCCAATTTCCCAATGCGTGATGATGTGGATAATCTGATTATTTCTGAAGTTGATTCTAAAGGAAAAAAAAAAAAAAGGTTTGTATGTTTTCACGGAAGATGACCTTCCAATTGCAAATAATGGATTGGGCGATTTCCCATTTTATCAAGCTGAAAAAGACAGTGACAAAGATGGAATTCCGGATTTCGAAGAAGTGAAAATGGGTCTTGATCCCAATGATCCTTCAGACGCGTTGAAGCCTAGTAAAGTTTGCAAAAATTATTTGAATATCGAAATCTATATTAACAACATAATGAACTAACAATATTTATTAATGTCTCCTAGAATGCAAAAAATGGTATTTGGTATGTTAAATTTGAGAGAACTTTTCGACTTTAAATAATGCAAACACGCTGAGTTTGAACAATATTAAATAATAAAATCTTATTGATAGAAATTTAGTATCTTGTCTTTACTTATTAAATCAATTTTCTAAGGTCAGATTATTCTTAGAACTGAAAGTAATATTCCTATTTAAAAGCGTTATGTCAGAAATATTCGAAGTCAATATTAACGAAAACTCCCGAGTTCCAAAATACAAACAAATTGTAGATTCTATCCTAAATGGAATTGACGCCGGAGAAATTAAAATTGGAGAAAAAATACCTTCTATTAATGAATTGAGTGAAGCTTGTTTTCTTTCCAGAGATACCGTTGAAAAAGCTTACAAAGAGCTTAGAAAAAGGCAAATCATAGAATCCGTAAAAGGTAAAGGTTATTATATTTCGAGGATTAATAAAAGTGATGTCATCAATATTTTCTTTTTGATCAATAAGCCAAGCACTTACAAAATGATGATTTATGATTATTTTGTAAATGCCATCGGAACCAAGGGAAATGTTGAAATGTATATCTACCATTGCGACGAGACGCTTTTCATCAATGCTTTGAAGCGAAATTTGGGAGGATTTGACTACTACGTTGTGATGCCCCATTTCCGTGATGACCAGTCCAAACACACCAGCTCTACGCAGGAAGTGATTGATATGATCGAGAAAATACCTAAGAATAAATTGGTGATGCTAGACAATACAAAACCAAATATTTCAGGCGAATACGGTTCTGTTTTTCAGGATTTTGCACAAGATATTTATAATGCTTTGAAGGAAGGTTTGGAGAAGATCAAAAAGTATGACAAGATTATTTTGGTTTATCCCAACAAATCAGTCAATCCATATCCTTTCCGAATTGTACGTGGTTTCGAGAAGTTTTGTAATGAATTCAAATTTGATTATGAAATTCTGGACGCCATCTATCCTGATATGGAACTGCAGGACAAAGATATTTTTGTGACGATTCAGGAACGTGATCTGGTCAATTTGGTAAAACAAATCAGACAGAAAAATCTGAAATTAGGCGAAGATATCGGCATCATTTCCTATAACGAAACGCCTCTAAAAGAATTATTAGGAATTACTGTGATTACAACAGATTTCAAAGCTATGGCTGAATCTGCAGCTTATATGGTGTTGAAAAACAAGAAAGAACAGGTGAATAATGTTTTTAAATTTATTGAAAGGGAATCTCTTTAGTTTAATAAATATAAAAAACGAGCTTTCTGAAAAACCCGTTTCATTAGAATAAAATTATTAAAACAACTATATTATTTTACCCTAAAATTCTGTAATTCAGTCGTTTCATTACAACAAAGTTGCTCCATCACTTGTCGGAATTGCATCTTCAACATTTCAATAATATGATCGCCACCTTTTTCCCCCAAAGCTCCAACGGCGTACATAAATGTTCTTCCCATAAATGTAAATTCAGCGCCACAACTTAGTGCGCGGGCAACATCCGGACCAGTTCTTACGCCACTATCCATCATAATTTTGATTTGACCTTTGTACTTTTCACTGATGTCTTTGACAACTGAAATCGTGGATTCTCCAGCATCCAACTGTCTTCCGCCGTGGTTGGAGATGATCATTCCATCAAATCCTAACCTTACAGATTCAGCAGCATCTTCGTCAGAAGCAACACCTTTGATGACCAATTTCCCTTTCCATCTATCACGAATCGCTTTGATTCTGTCTGAGTTTAATCTTCCAGAAAAAGTAGAATTCATAAACTGTCCGAGCTGCTTCACGCCCATATTCTTGTCCATATACTTATCCATTGTGGCAAAGCTAGGAACGCCGTGTTTCAACATTTCCAGACACCATTGTGGTTTTACCATCGCTTGAGAAACGGTTCTTAAATTCAATTGCGGTGGCATTGCCAGACCATTTCTGATTTCTTTGGCTCTGTAGCCGAAAGTCGGAACGTCTGCCAAAACTACCAAAACGTCGTAGCCAGAAGCTTCACAACGTTCGAGAATATCATCGCGCAACCATTCTTCTCTTGGATGATAAAGTTGATACCAAGCTTTACCTTCGGTCAACTCGGCGATTCTTTCGATGCTGCTGGTCGTAACGGTACTTAGAATGAAAGGAATATTATGTTTGAAAGCTGCTTTTGCTAAAATTTCCGGAGCATTCGGCCACATCAAACCTTGCAACCCAACTGGTGAAATCCCGAATGGTGCAGCGTATTTGACGCCGAACAATTCCGTTTCCATATTGGCTTCACGATAATGATCCTGAAGGTACTGCGGGCGAAGCAAAACATCTCTCAGTTCGCTTGTGTTTCTGTCTCTGTTGATATTTTCATTACAGCCACCATCCAGATAATCAAAAGCGAATTGAGGCATTCTCTTTTTAGCTTTTTCGATCAGAAGTTCTAGCGAAGCATAATTGGTATCAAATGGGAATGACATAATTGGTTGATGGTTTTTGGTTGGTTGTTGATGGTTTTTTGACTAAAACTTTCAAAGAATTAATTAATGATAATTAAGAATTAAAGGTTGAAGCACTTTCATCTGATAATGTTGTTGTAGAAATGTCTCGTCGATTTTTTTGTTGGAAATCACCATAGATGCTCCTAAAGCTGAACCAAGCGGAGAATGCGTTGACATCACATTGTAATGCTGGAAATGATGCGACATTAATTTCATAAAAACGTCGTTGTCTGTAAAACCGCCATCAATATAAATCGTGTCAATGTCAGAATTTCCAATGGCATTTTTGATCGTGTGAATCTGAAGATCCATTAATTCAATCATTAACTGATGATAAGCTTCTTCGAAAGTTGCGAAAGATTTCAAATCTGTTTCGGTGATCAATTTTCTTTTTAAAATAATGCCTTCAAAACGGAAATAGACCGCTTTGTTTTTCATTAAATTTAAATATAATTCCTGATCAAACTCCACTTCTCGATGAGCACCATATTCTTTTCCGTAATAAGCACAAAGTTTTTCAACCTGAATTCGGTATTCATTTCCCATAAAAAATCGGGAAGCTTTGACACGTTTGCCGTCGATCCGCATATAATTCAAGCAGTTGTTTTCGATATCTTCATCGGTCAAACTTTCATCATTAAAAGGATTTAGAGATATACTCCAAGTTCCTGTCGATAATAGTAAAAACGGATTTTTCTTGCTTAAAATATAAGGTAATAATGCCGAAGAACTGTCGTGAATTCCGACACCAATCTTGATTTTTTTATTTCTGTAAGACGTGTTGATACTCGCAGAAGTTGGTACGATTGGCGGCATCAAAACATCGATTTCTTCTTCGTAAACCCAGTCGTGGTAATCACCTTTATCATAATCCCACAAATTCGTGTGACAACCGATTGACGTAAATTCAGAAACGCAAATTCCAGTAAACAGATACGATAAATATTGAGGTAAATGAAGACTATAACGGATTTTACTAAAAACGTCAGGATGTTTGTACTTCAACCAAAACAATTGCAATCCGGAGTTCAACATTCCAGCTTGTGGTGATGCTGTTTCTCGGGCAATTTTTAGTTTGTCGCCGTGTTTTTCATAAAACAAATCGAGAATATCTTCATCGATTGGTTTGGTGTAATTGTATAAAGGTGTGAGGACATTTCCTTTGTGATCCAAGTGTACAAAACTGGCACCGTAAGTGGAAAAATTGATGGCTTTCACATCAAAATTTTCATCGTCAAGGATCGCATTGAAATTATCTTTGATCCAATTCTGAAGTGCCGCAAGATCTTCTGTCGGATATCCGTCTTCGTCCGTTGTGAGCGGTAATTCTGTATATTCCCTTACGACTTCCTTGTAATTTTTATCAAATAAAAAAAACTTTTTGTTGGTTTTTCCAATATCAAATACGATGGTAACCTTTTTTTTGGACATTCTTGCAATAAGTTAATTGTTGGATGACGGAATAAGATTTTTCAGGTTTGAAATTAAACTTATTCTGTCAAATTAATGATCATTTAAAGGAGTGTTTAGATATCAAGAAAATCATTACTTCTTACTTTATTGAAACTTAATGCTCTAAACACTTTACCTTAAATGAAAAAAAATTGAGTGGTTTATAATAAAACTTTCAGATCGCATGAAAGTTAGAATTATCAAATTTAAATAGGATTTTACAATCCTGTTGCTTTTGCCCAGCCTCTTTCGGAAATCAAAGTTTCTCTTACTTTCAGATTTCTGTAAGCGGCGATTGGGTCTAATGCTGCTCCGGTTTGTAATCTTGCAGCCTGCAACAACGGACGAACATCCGTTCTGTAGGCGTTTTGCAAAATATCCTGTGCTCCTACAACATCATTATTTAATTGGGCAGTTTTCAAAGCTTTCTGATCAACCAAAAGTGCCTGAGCATAAGCAATTAATATAGCTTCCAAAGATTGTAACAAATCTTCCAAAGGATCTTTGATGTTATGACTAGCATCGATCATCCAAGCTGGATAAGGATTGTTTTTGTTATTTTCAATTCCGTAAACCAATTCGTTGAAAATCAAGAATAAAGCATAAGGTTTGATGGAACCAACCGTCAAATCATCATCACCATATTTACTGTCATTAAAATGGAAACCGCCTAATTTACCTTTGTACATCAACGTTGCAACGATCTGCTCGATATTTGTGTTTGGTAAATGATGACCAAGATCAACCAGCGTGAAAGCTCTTTCGCCGCAAGCGTTTGCCAGCATAAAAGAAGTTCCCCAATCCTGAATTGTTGTGGAGTAGAAATTTGGTTCGTAAGGTTTGTATTCGATGAACAATTTCCAGTCTTCCGGCATATCTGCGTAGATTTCTTTCAAGCTTTTTTCAGTATTCGATAAAGCAGTTTGGAAATTCAATTGTCCTGGAAAACTTGCGCCGTCGGCCAACCAAACGGTTAAACTTTTGGAGTCTAATTCTTTTCCGATTCTAATTACTTCCTTGTTATGCTCCACAGCGTAAGCTCTGGAATCTTCGTTAACGGAGTTCAAAGAACCGAATTTATATGATTTTTGTGCGCCAGGCTGATCCTGAAAAGTGTTGGAATTCATGGCGTCGAAAACAAGTCCGTGAGATTTTGCACTTTCTTTCAAAGCACTTACATCGCTTGGAATATCCCAAGGAATGTGAAGGGAAACCGCTCCGGCAGAATGAGTCAAAGCATGAAGCAAACCAACATCATCTAATTTTTGTTCCAAAACAGCAGGTTCACCGCCGTAAGAAAATCTCCCGAAACGAGTTCCGCCTGCGCCTAAAGCCCAGCTTGGAATTGCTACTTGGAAATCGGCAATTTTGTTAACAATATCAGCAACATTTGCTCCCGATTTCGTCAGTTTATTTTGCAGAAAATCGAAATCTGAATTAAAGTTTTCAACGCCTGCTTTGTTGTACTGATCTATAATATCTTTTCCTATTATCATGATATATCTTAAAATTTTAAAATTGAAAAGCTTGCAATATTTTTAAACCACATAAGGCACATAAGTTTTATTTTAAACTTTAAAACCATATGGTTATTAAAGCTAAAAAAATAAGAAAAGTTTACATAAGAAGAAAATCAAAGATTTTCAGAAAATACTGTATTAGAGTCTTATGTTACTTTTGTGGTTATGTTAAAGCAAGCTTTCAATTTATTAAAATAAAAACCTTCTAAAAAATTAAATTTATCTTGGGAACGCATTCGCCATTCCGCCATCTACATTGATGATATTTCCTGTTGTTTTGTCCAAGATTGCAACACAAGCAAAAACGCCGTTTGCAATATCTTCAGGAAGAATAATTTCGTTTAATAAATTTCTTTTTGCGTAAAATGCAGGTAATTCTTCTACAGAAATTCCGTTTGCTTTTGCACGGCCTTCCGCCCAAGAACCTTCCCAGATTTTACTTCCAACGATCACGCCGTCTGGATTCACCACATTAACTCTGATTTTATCAGCGGCCAATTCTGCTGCCAATAATCTCGTCATATGCTGTTGAGCCGCTTTTGCAGTGCCGTAAGCTACATTGTTTGGACCCGCAACTAAACCATTTTTACTGGCAATGTTGACGATATCACCTCCAAGATTTTGTTTTTTCATAATTTCAGTTCCGTTCTTAGCAATTAAGAACTGACCTTTAACCAAAACATTTTCAAGAAGATCCCAATCTTTCGTCGTTGTATCTTCCAAAGATTTAGAAATTGCTAGACCTGCAGAGTGAACCAAAATATCAACACCTCCAAAAGCTAAAACAGTTTCTTTGAAAGCGTCTACAATGTCTTCTTCATTCGTCACATCACATTGAACTGCGATTGCCTGATCTTTGTTGTATTTTGCAGTAACAGCTTCTGCAGCTTCGTGATTAAGGTCTGTGAAAACTACTACTGCACCTTCAGCCACCATTTTATCAGCGATTGCCTGTCCTATTCCACCGCCTGCTCCTGTAACGATAGCAATTTTTCTGGACAATGGTTTTTCTTTCGGCATTCTTTGAAGTTTAGCTTCTTCGAGTAACCAATATTCGATATCGAAAGCTTCCTGTCTTGGTAAAGATGTGTATTGAGAAATAGCTTCTGCTCCTCTCATTACATTGATTGCATTCACGTAGAATTCATTTGCAACACGAGTCGTTTGCTTATCTTTTGAGAAACTGAACATTCCGACGCCTGGATAAATGATGATCACCGGATTCGGGTCGCGCATTGCAGGACTGTTTGGATGCTTGCAAGTTTCGTAGTATTCTTTGTATTCTTGTCTGTATTGTTCGAAAAGTGGATTTAGTTTTTCAAGAATGACTTTAGAATCAGATAAATCTTCATTTTTGTCTAAAGTCAAAACCAACGGCTGAATTTTAGTTCTCAAAAAGTGATCCGGGCAAGAAGTTCCAAGTGGAGCTAATCTTTCCAAATCATTACTGTTGATGTATTCCATAACAACTTCGCTGTCTGTGAAATGACCGACCATTCTGTTTTCAGAAGAAGCCAAACCTCTTAACAAAGGCATAATTTGAGCAGCTTTGTTTTTACGATCGTCAGATGGAAGAGATTCCACTTTTTGACCGCCGAAAACCTGTCCTTTTTCTTCGATTTTTTTAGCGATATATTCAGAAGCCATTTCGATAACTTCCAAACTGTTGATGTAAGATTCGTAAGATGTATCACCCCAAGTGAATAAACCGTGACTTCCTAAGATAATTCCGCGGATTCCAGGATTGTCAGCTAGACATTTTTCCAATTGTAAACCTAAATCAAAACCAGGACGCTGCCAAGGCACCCAACCCATTGTGTCTCCCCAGATTTCTTTGGTAATTGCTTCGCTGTCTTTTGCAGCAGCCACTGCAATCAATGCATCTGGGTGAAGGTGATCGATATGTTTGAAAGGTAAAAGTCCGTGTAGTGGTGTATCAATTGAAGGTGCTTTGCTGTCAAGATCAAAAATACAGTGATCGAACAAACCAACCATTCTGTCCTCGTCTGCCAGACCGCCGTAAACATTTTTAAGATTTCTCAATCTTTCTGTATATAAACCTGCGATTCCTTTTCTTGTCAAAGTTCCGATGTCGCCGCCAGAACCTTTTACCCACATTACTTCTACCTCTTCATTTGTCAGTGGATCTTTCTCAATAGTTTTACAACTGGTGTTTCCTCCACCGTAATTTGTAATTCTAAGATCAGCTCCTAATATGTTTGAACGGTACAAAAACAAAGCAACCTGATCATCTCCAAAAGATGCTGCTTTCTCCTCGTCCCATAAATAATCTACGTACTTGAATGTTTTTACGTTTTCCATTTTTATATATTCTTAATTTTAAACCAAAATTAGACTGTTCCATTATCTATAGCATCCCGTACTATACTGATGATTGCTTTAATTAAACTTAAATTAACATTGAAATAAATTCAACTTTTGGTCAATCTAATTTTGGCTTATTAGTGGTAATTAATTTTTTTTGATCATTAAACTTAATGATTAATAACCAGGAAGTTGAGTTAGGTTTGGATTATCGATCATTGGATGTCCTGCAGAAGCAGCGGCGAAAGGCAAAAGTTCTGTTTTGTTGGTCTTGAAACCGAAGAATAGGCCATCATTTGCAGACTCTACCCAACCAGGATATGCATTACCATTTTCGGCATATCCAAAAGGCTTAGAATACATATTATTTCCCATCCCCAAGACGTTGAATCCAGCTCCAAATCCTACTGCTTTTCTAGCATTGCCGTTGAAAGTACTTGTGTACGCTTCGAACATCTGTGTCGGATACCATTTATCGTCTGGCGAAGTGGTTTGTCCGTGTGCCGCTACAATAGCTCTTAATGCTGTTTGATAGGCTGCAAAATTGGCTGAATTGGTAGGAACGTTTTTGATGGTTGTAATTTCCGTAGGATTAGTAATCTCGATATAAGGCAAAGCTAAGAACGGATCACCATAGACCTGTGTATTTCTATGAAATTTATAAAGCCTGTAAGTTGCTACGTTCGCATATTTACCGATTCTTCTAGTCAAATCTTTCATATCCTGTCTGGTAGCTTCGATTTCAGTTGTCATGCTATTGGTTCTGATAAGATCTGTGCGAAGTGTGAACTCACCAGCAAATTCCCATTTTCTTTCCTGTACAATCGCCTTTAAAAAGTCGGCCTGTCCAGCAGGCAATGTTAATGTACCTATTCCTGCTCTGGTACGTACCGCTGTCAATGCGGCATTGGCTGCAGCAGTTGGACCACTATTAAGATAATTTTGAGTTTCAGCGTACATCAAAAGAACATCAGCATATCTAAGTATTGGGATATTAAGATTTCTATCTGCAGCAGCCTGTGGCTCTACACTCCAAGACAGTCTGAACTTGCCTGGCATAATTGCAGAATAAGTTGTACCAACATCTACAAAAGTGTCGCTAGCACCGCCATCTGCCAAGAAATAGACGCTGTAAGAAGTACAAGTCACATCTCTACGTGTATCATTTTGGTTAAATGAAAGATAATAAGATGGCAAAATCATTTGTTGGGAAGAACGAGAGCCAAAAACACCGCCACGATAGCCCGGATGTGCATAAACTTGGAACGCTGAATTGGTATTCTGTCCCAAGGAAGCGATATGCCAAAGCATCTCGGAGTTGACAGCTCCAAAGTTTCTACGATTAAAGTTGAACCATAGTGCTTCAAAGCCACTTTTACCACTTTGACTTTGAACAAGACTCTTTGTACCACCATTTATTATGGCTGAACAGGCATCATCTGCAATCTGATAAAGTTCTCTTACCCTTGCATTATCTGATCGGCGGGAAACAACACCTGGATTAGAAGTATTCAGTTCCCAACGAAGTGAATATCCTGCAGCGTAAAGTGCAATTTTTGCAAGAAGAGCATTGACACCTTCTTTTGATAATCTTTCCGTAGTTCCAAAACCACTCTGTGCCAAGGTTGGAATATTAATTGCGGCTTCTTGCAGATCGCCAACAATTTTGTCATAGATCTCATCTCTGGAAGCACGTCTTGGGTAAAACGTACTTTCGGCATTAGGATCCAAAGTTTCTAATGGCTCCCAGACAGCCGGAACGTCGCCGTAGATTCTAATTAGATTATAATAACAAAAAGCACGGATAGATTTAGCCTCTCCTATAAGGGCATCCCGTTTTGCACTTTCCGGCATTTTTGACAATTGGTAAACTGCGATATTGGTACGCTCTATAACGGCATACATAGCAGAATAAATACCAGTTACAGTAAATGGTGTGTAGGCATCGTAGTTATAATTGCCAACATTATATTTTGAATTGTTAAGAGCCTCAAGAGAATGATTCACAGTATCACCGGCGCCAAGCTGATAAAACATCTCTGTCGGCACCAAACCTCTGTAACAGCCCAATACAAACATCTCTGCGGTCTGAAGATTTTCAAAAACTTTGTCTGAATCTGTATTGTTGTAAGCAGGCTGATCCAAAAAATCATCGCTGCAAGAATTGGTCATTAGAACAGTTAAAAAAACTGAAGACATCACCACTGCCTTTTTTAAGAATCTATGTTGAATAAATATATTTTTCATTTTAAATCAATTTAAAAGTTAAAAAGTTAAATTAATACCAAGTACATAACTTCTTGATCTTGGAAATGTAGAACTGTCATAACCAGGCGTAATTGCCACACCACTTGCTGCAGAAACCTCTGGATCGAAGCCTGAGTAACCTGTAATGGTAGCAAGATTATTAACCGTTACATATATTCTGGCATTTGAAACCATAATTTCGCTGAGGAAATCTCTAGGTAGAGAATATCCCAATGTGAGCTGTGCAATTCTCAAATAAGAAGCATCTTCTACATAGTATGATGAAGGATAAGTGATGGTTTGTGTATTTGTATTGCTAAGACTCCAAAGACGTGAATCTTCATTTGGATTAAGTTCTTTTAATCTGACTAAACTAGTAGTTTGCTGTCCCGTGTTAGGGTCAATCAGGTGATAGAAATTATTTCCAAATTCGGTTGGAACATTCTGGAACAAAGCGTATGGACTTAAACTGTGCTTTGTCGCATTGTACACATCACCACCAACACTAAACTTCATAAATACGGCAATATCAAAACCTTTGTAAGAAAAATTATTACTGATACCTCCGATAAAATCAGGTGTTGCATCACCAATCTTTACCATCTTTCTCGTGAATTGGTCGCCTGCTTCGTTATCTGCAGCAAATTTGATATCTCCAGGTTTTGGTGTTCCTGTAGCTGGCTTTACCACACCGTCTTTAAGAGTCAAGGTTCCGTTTGCATTTTGGATAAAATCATTGGTTGTGTAGATCCCATCATAAACATAACCATACATTTCTCCTAACTGCTCGCCAACTTTTGCATAATATGTTACAACTCCTGCTCTATTACTTCCAACACTGAAAGGTCTGAAATCTCTTCCTTTTTCTAATGAAAGTACTTTTGATTTGTTATGTCCAATGTTTAAATCTGTACTCCATCTAAAGTTTTCTGATTTCCAGTTGATGGTATTCAAAGTAAACTCAATACCTCTGTTTCTCATATTTCCGATATTCTGGTACTGTCTCGAATAACCAGTGGATGTTGGGAGAACCGCTTCAAGAAGCATATCACTGACATTATTATTATACCATTCAGAAGTCAGTTTAAGACGATTGTTAAAGAACGCCAGATCTACTCCGATATTGGTTGATTTTAGCTCTTCCCATTTCAAGTTAGGATTTCCAAGATTGGAGCTTGTGACGTAAACTGGATTTCCTGGTGTATTGTTAATCGGATAATCTGTGAGAGAATAGGTGGTCAAGAAGAGATTGTTACCGATGTCGTTATTACCTGTCACACCATATTCAACTCTAAATTTAAGATCATTAACAAAGTTGTTTATTTTTGAATTCTGCCAGAAGCTTTCCTGAGAAAGTCTCCACGCTCCTGCAACGGAAGGAAATGTACCCCATTTTCTATTTGGTCCAAATTTAGATGATCCATCTTGTCTCACAGTGGCAGTCAAAAGATATCTGTCATCATAATTGTAAGTTACACGCCCAAAATAAGACATCAAAGACATACTGCTTCTATCAGTTGATTTTTCCGAAATCGTTGCTGTAGAAATATCATCCAATCCAAAATTGGGAAAAGGGAATTTGATCAAAGTCATATTATTGCTCTCTGACTGCGAGTACACAACCTCTTGGCCAATCAGGGCATTCAATTTATGCTTTTCTCCGAAGGTATTGTTGTAGGTTAGTGTATTTGTGATCTGATAACCATAAGACTCACTGTTCCCGATTTTTCCATTGATTCCTGTAGTCGTTGGATCGGTTAGATTAGCCCTTGAGTTCTGATCTGAGAAAGAAGTTGTTTTAGTATTTCTCCAGTTATACTGTCCAGCAGTTCTGAAAGTGAAATTCTTTAAAAGGTCAATTTCCAAACCTGCATTCGCTACAAAGTTTCTTGCTCTCGCATTGGAAGTAGTAGCCTGTAGCTCTACGTTTGGATTTTCCGTATCAAAACTTGGTTCCAATGCAGAAAAATCACCATAGTTCTGAGCATTGAAGAGTTGGTTTAAATTGAAACGCGTTCCTCCGGTTATTGGCTGAAGTAGAATCTTCTTCATCCCGGAATATGCACCACCACCATTCAGTGAATTAGAATTAAATGTCGTATTAAAATCTACTCGTACTCCTTTGTACAACTCAGATTTAACATTGGCTCGCAAAGAGTTTCTGGTTTCGCTAAAATTCTGTAGCAATCCATCCTGCTTGTTGTAGTTATAACTGACAAATGCTTGTGTTTTTTCAGTCCCTACAGAAAAATTGAAGTTATGATTGGTCGTCACGCCAGAACCTCCCAACATTTTCTCCTGCCAATCCAGTGTTGGCGCATTAGCATATCGCTCACTAATTCTGTTATAAGCGCCTGTGTAAAAACCAGCAGATTCAGGTGCCAAATTGTTATCGAAAACATTGCTCCATTGTGCGGTTCTTCCCGCTAAAGAGGCCATTTCATATTGATACTTTACATAGTCTTCTGCATTAGAAAGCATATCCAATTTTTTGGAAAGCGTATCAAAAGATGTAAAGTTGTTGTAATTGATAATTGTTTTTCCTTTTTTTCCGTTTTTTGTTTTGATGACAATAATACCGTTAGAACCACGCGCACCATAAATTGCAATGGCGGAAGCACCTTTCAGAACATCAATACTTTCGATATCATTTGGATTGATCACATTCAGTGCGTTGTCCAATTGGAAACCGTCTACAATGTAAAGTGGCTCTGTTCCCTGTGTGATAGATGCTCCACCACGGATTGTAACATTGGCACTAGCTCCCGGCGCACCACTTGCTGTGACAATATTAAGACCCGCAGCTCTACCCTGAAGCGCCTGTAAAGCATTCATTGCTGGAGTTGCTGCCAAATCTTTAGCCGACACAGATGATACTGATCCTGTAAGATCTGACTTTTTCACAGATCCGTAACCGATAATCACGACCTCGTCAATGTCTTTCGTTTTTGTATTGGCAGTATCACTTACCGGTTGTTGAGCCCAAAGGAAGCCAGACGAAAGCAAAAAAGCCGGAAAGACTATTCGCTTAATATCTTTGTGTTTAATTATTAGTGACATATATTAATTTTTTGTAATGTTAAATTTATTATGACAATGTTACATCGTTAGGCAAAGTTTAGCATCCTGCAATATCCTGCATTATCGAATAAATAATTTACACGCATATATTTTATTTATTAAGCATCAATTAGCGTAAATAAATTGAATAATTATTAAAATTATTAATGAATTTAAAATCTTAAAATTTAACTTAACATTAAGATTTCTTTAGAATTTTTGAAATAGAATTCGAAAATAGCACGTCATTTAGTTTTCAGAAAAAAAGGCAACTGATAAAAATCATTGCCTTAAAATATTTGAGATTGAAAAAATTATATTATCGCAAAGAATTTCCATATCCAACTATTAAAATCGAAACGAACATAATGAGCATTCCTACAGAAATTGTCGTAATCGTTTTTTTGGAAACGCCCTTCCATTCTTTGATAATTACACCCCACAAATTGGCTATCAAAATGATAAATGCCATATGCAAAATCCACGAACTTGGTCCATTCCCCATTTTACTTTCCCCCATTCCGTAGAAGAAGAATTGTAGAAACCACATCGTTCCAGCCATCGCACAAAAGATGATATTTTTCACGACTGGAACATCTTTCTTTGTGTAATCGGTGTATGATTTATTTTTGAAAGCTAAGTACAAACAACCAATCAGGTTGGAGGCCATTCCGCCCCAGAGAACCACAATGTAGGTCACATTATTCTGAAAAAGAAATTCTCCCTGATTTGGATTTGCAACTTTCCAAGCCTCATTCGCCACCATCGCCATCGGTTTTCCGGCTTCCAATCCAAAATTGAAACAAGCACTCAAAATCCCAGAAATGATTGCGACAGTTAATCCTAAACCAAATTTATATTCAGTTTTCACTTCCATTCCGTGAGGATCAACAGAATTCGTTTGAAGTTCCTTATCCTTCATCACACCAGCTTTTCCGCTGATTATAATTCCGATAACGCAAACGAAAAGTCCAAGCAAAACAAACTGTCCCCAAGATTCTGAAAGCATTAAACCAATATTATCTTTTCCAGTCTGCGGAGAAAATTCATAAAAAATAGATGGAACGAGAGATCCAATGACCATCGTAAGTCCCAACATAATACTACTTCCCAACGCAACACCTAAATAACGGACGCCCAGACCATACATAAATCCACCGATTCCCCACAGCGCGCCGAATAAAAAAGTCAATCCAATAATTGAGGAACTCGCACTCTTTATAATTTCCCAAAATCCTGGAATGGTAAGATATGCTGCCAATGGTGGAACGATAATCCAGGAAAAAGTACCGCCAATCAACCAAAACGTTTCCCATTGCCAACCTTTCACTTTTTTATAAGGCAAATAGAAACTGCCCGATGAAAATCCACCTAAGAAATGAAATAAAACTCCTAATAATGCATTCATAATGATTGTATTGCTTGAATTTGAAAATTAACAAGATGAAATCGATTGCGCATCTTGTAGTGTCATGCATAACGTTCTGAAAAATATGATTTTTTATAATTTATTAAACATTTGTTTCAACTTGTTACTATGATGGCAGTTATCTTTATTTTTAAACATTTTTAATTTCATTAATTTCCCTGAAAATAGATCTGAGTAACTGTTATGCTGAATGATTATGAATTTGAAACAACAAAAAAGACTTAACAATTTTCATTATTAAGTCCTTTCAAAATTATATTAACTAATTAAAACTACTTCAGTTTGTAAACCTCACTGCTTGCAAGCAATAGGCAACCTAAACCATAATCTTCAAAATCCGGTTCTTTGCTTACAGAAAGTGGTTGACCATCTTTTGGCTCCTTCCCTGTTCCTTGTACCCATCCTAAAAATCCATTTGGTTGCACGGAATCTTTTACAATCGCATCCCAAGCCTTTACTGTAACTGGCAAATAGATATCTCGATCAATTAAACCATTATTAATTCCGTACGCCATTCCATAAACGAAAAGCGCGGTTCCGGTCATTTCCTTTCCACCGAAATTGGTAGGATCGTGCAAACTCACATTCCAAAATCCATCTTCTCTCTGGATCGGAAGCAATGCCGCCAACAAATCTTTATAATCCTGCAGATATTCTTGATAATGAGGATCAGACTTCGGTGTATCGTGGAGGGTTTTCGCCAATGCAGCCACTACCCAACCGTTTCCACGGCTCCAGTAGCAATCTTCACCATTTGGTTCTTTGTAAGGCGGAACGAAACTTTTGTCTCTCCACCAGATTTTGTCCTCTTGATTATAAAGACCATTTCCGCCGTGCTTGTATTTTGTATAGGCATACATTTCATAATTTTTATCGAAATATTTTTGTTCTCCAGTTATTCTACCCAATTTCGTGAAAATCGGCATCGACATTTGAAGCGCGTCAATCCACCACCAGTCATCAACTTTTGATGTGGCAATCATACTGTCCATTGCTGCTTTTACATTTTTAATTCTCTCGGGGTGTTTTCTTCCATCAATTTCATAGAGGTCAAGATACGTTTGTCCACACGCCTGATGATCTGCATTTCTGGTGTATGTTCCACGCTGTAATTCCCAATTGTGATTGTTTGCCCAAGACATCGCATAATCATAGTATTCTTTTTTAGGATCAATGGAATGTAATGCCATCAAACCTTCATAATAGACCGCTCTCGTCCAGAGGTTACTTGGCCAAACTTTCTTTCCTACAATCTCTTTTTTTGTGTCTGGCCATTTGTCCATAAAATATTGGTTGGCTCTTCTCGAGACTTCTAGAACTTCTTTTTTACTAGGCAACTCAACTTTGCTTGCAGAGCTTGATTTTTGAGTTGAACAGGAGGACAAAACTCCAATGATCAAGGCGAAAAATCCATTTTTGATTAATGATCTCTTCATATATTTTAATTTATTGTTTTATTAATTTTATTCTGAGGTTTTACTGTTTTAACATTCGGTTTAGGCATTTCCTTAATCGATTCATCCAGATAATAATCGGTATGCGGAGGCTGATTGTACCCGACATTTTGCCAGACAATACTCAATCTATATTGCGGATTATGCATCAAAGTGTACAGCCTGTGTTTTGTTGGGATGGTCGTAGAAAAAATTCTCAATTCCTGATTATCGGCCGTTCTGTACATCACCTCTTCACGCCAGTCTCCGAATAAATCAGCCACCAAAGCCGGATTTTTCTTCGTTCCGTTATTCGATTCACATTGGAAACTTTTAGCATCAAAAATCAGATTGGATTTTTCTTTTTTCCAGTCCCATTTTGACACGTTGGTTCCGTCTAAAATTTCGCTTAAAAAATCTCCATCCCAATAGATTCCCATATTCGCTGGTGGATTTTTGTTGCTGATTTTTTTTCCTTTCGTGTTATAAACTCCTCTTAATCCAGCTCCGGCTGCCCACGATTCCGAACCTTCGTAACGTGGGTCAATATTCAAAGACAAACCCCGTCCCGGTCCCTGAAATTTACTGGATTCACTGTAAAGAGTTGATGGCAATTTCCATAAAACTTTTCCAGTTTTCCCATCTCTGAAATGCGCGCCCGCATCATCAAATCTTTCCTGAATATCAAAAATTTCCAATCCCGGATTGGATGGGTCTAAATCTCCAACGTGCAAAGCATCGCCGTGACCAAAACCTGTACTGTTCAACACTTTTCCGTTATCATCTACAGTCATTGCACCGAAAACAATTTCGTCTTTCCCATCGTTATCGACATCCGCAATGCTGAGATTGTGATTTCCCTGTCCGCGGTATTTTTTATTTTCTTCCGAACTTTCGGTATCAAAAAGCCAGCGCAGGCTGAGTTTTTTATCTTTATAATCCCAGGCCGCAATCGCGGTTCTGGTGTAATACCCTCTCGACATAATCACACTCGGCGTTTTGCCATCCAGATAAGCAACTGCTCCCAAAAATCTGTCGATTCTATTTCCTTTCGCATCGCCCCAGGTTTCGGTCATTTGTTCGTCTGTTGGATTTAAACTGCCGGCCAATCTTGGAACTTCATAATTCACGGTGTGAATTTCTGCGCCGGTTTCCCCGTCAAAAACAGTCATAAATTCCGGTCCGGAGAGAATCATTCCGTTTTCGTTGACGTAATTTTTTGTCTGGTCGCCTATGAATTTTCCTTTGCCATCTCTGCTACCGTCAGCGGTTTTCATTACGATTTCCGCTTTTCCGTCCTGGTCTAAATCATAGACCAAAAACTGCGTATAATGCGCTCCTTCCCTGATGTTTTTGCCTAAATTGATTTCCCACAAAAGCTTGCCATCCATCTTGTAAGCCTGAATAATCGGCGGGTCGGTTTCTCCTTTCTGGCTGTTGTCTTTTGACCTTCCGGTTTGATGAAGGATGATTTCATATTCACCATCTCCATCCAAATCTGCGACTGATGCGTCATTTGGCGTGTAACCTTGTGGTGTTTTCAGTGGGATTGAAAAATAAGGTTTTTGATTCGCAACATAGTTTGCAGAATCAATATCAACCGATTTGTCATTAGTATTTGACTTGACGAAATAAGTGTAATTTTTTGTTTTGTCTGCGGTTTTATCTAAAAAATTGGTTTCGTTTGAAAGTGGTTTTTCATTCAGCTTTTTGGTTGAATTATTTTCAGTTCGGTACAAATCAAAATGGGTGTCCTGAGCTTCTGTGCCGAGCAAACGCCAACTCACAAAAACACCTGAATCTGAAGGTAGGGCCACGATTCCCCGTTTCAGATATTCCATTTGTCTTTGTGCTGACAGGAGCTCTGAAAAAAGAATTGCACCTAAAATAAATTTGAATTTTACATTCATAATTCTGATTTTATAAGTTTTGGCTAATGGTTGCCGTTTTCCAAAGGTTGATTTTAATTGATTTCGCCCTTTCAGGGCTGTGTGAAATCTTCCTTTAATCTATCATTGCGCTTCACCCAATGCTTTTGATATTGCCCTTTCAGGGCTGATTCACATCTGTTGTTCTTATCATTGGGCTACATCCAATACTATTGATTATGCCCTTTCAGGGGTTTTTCAAAATTTAAAAGCAATTTTGAACGTTGAATCATTTGCAGCCCGACTTGAACGGAGCTCTTTTTGTGAGGAGGAACGACGAGCAAAAAAGCGGGAGTGGAAGGCGGATTAAGCTGCCCAAATAAATCTTCTCAAACAATTTTCAACCGATTGCACTTTAAAAAAATTATTTCTTAGAAGTCTGTTTCAACAACCATTTCACCCACTCTTCAGTTCCCTGATAATTGGTGAAATCTGCAGGAAGTTTTTTGCCGTCGATATACTCGTTGTAGCACCACGGGTCGCCTAGTGCGAAAACAGTTCCTTTGCCTATTTTTGCGATGGCTGCGATGTTTTTGCCTTCCGCAGAAAGCAATTCTTTCGCCGGACTTTTCACGGAAACCGTTGCCACTTCCTTCATATATAATTTCTGCTCAGCGAAAATTTCGTTTCCGGCCGGAACCATTACTTTTCCCTGCTCAAATTCTCTTTTCTGAACGCGGTTGTAGCTATCATCATTGAAATGAATTCCAAATTCTCCAGCAAGTTTGTTGAAATGTTCGAATTCTGAATTGCCGTTATCATTGCTCATCAGAACCAAAACGCCTCCTTTTTTCACCCAATCTGTCAGATTTTTAATGCTGGTCGGGTCAATTAGATTCGCCTTTCCGCCGTATGCTTCTTTGTCAATATCGGCATCGACTATGATGTAGATATTGGCATTTTTCAAATCTTTTTTGGTGGGAGCCGTGGTCAAAGTACTGATTTCGGCACCTTGTTTTGTAAAGATTTCTCCCAGCAAAGAAAACCCGCCGTTGCTGGTGTCGTTCCACGTGTAATGCCAAGATTCGAGAACTTTGGTTTCTTTATTTTCCTTTTTTTCGTTGTTGAAAAAGTTGTCTAAAACTACTTTCGGTTTCTGCTGAGCATTGGAAAAACTGAAGGTCAGCAAAGTTCCTAATGCAAATGTTTTTATGATATTTTTAGTCATAATTAATTTTTATTTTGAATAATAAATTGGAATTATTTGAATTTCTCCGTCCAGACCGGAAGGCTGAACTTTCCAGTTGGATGCGTCAAACGGCTTGTAGTTAATATTCACAAAATTGATTTCGTGGTAATTTCGCCACTGGATTTTCTTCTGGTCCATATCACGGATTCGGTTCGCCATCAGGTTGCAGACTTCGATTTGGATTGTATTTTTCCCTTTCTTCAGATATTTTCCGATGTTGATTTCAAAAGGCAGACTCCAGACAATTCCGGCATCCTGACCGTTGACAATCACCTTTGCACTTTCATAGAGTTTATCGAATTTCAGAAGATAATTGTCAGCATTTTTCTTTTTTAATTTTAAAGTCGTTGTATACACTCCGGTTCCGGAAAAACTTTGGGTTGAAGCATCTTCCGTGAAGTTTGTCCAAGGCTGAAGTTTGTCTAAAGTTCTGGTCTTCGGAAGTTCGGGACCGCCGTCTTTGAAAGTGAGTTGCCAAGGTTGATTTAAAAGAATCGCCGCATCGGTTTTTTCAACGTAATACCAATTGGGAATCGAAGTATAAATATCTTCAGTATTTTTTATAATTAAGGATTCTCCTGATTTCAACTGAACTTTTACTGAATTATTCTGAGTCTCTGCAAGTCCATAATCTCCATTTTCAGGATTCATCAAAGTCACTTGTTTTCCGATATAATTTAACGGAATATTTTGATTGATTTCCTTTGAAGTATGGTTGACGATGTAATAATATTTTCCGCCATCGAACTGTCTTCTCACGAATTTCAATCCTGTATCAGTCAGTTTTTCTCTTTCGATTTTTAAATATTCCAAAGCTTTTGCAACATCAGAACTCAATAGAATTTTTCCTTTTCCAAAGTTTGCCATTTTTACATTTCCAGTTTGATTTCGAAACGGAATCTGATTCCATAAAGATTTTAACTGCGTTCTTCTTTTTTCCACTTCAAAGTTTCCGGGAATATCTTTTGGTTCGTTTTGAAAGACAATTGATGCACCGTTTTGAGCTAAATCGATTATGCTTTTTAAAGTAGATTCCGGCAGATACGTCAGTTTAGGAATAATTAAAGCCTGATAAGCCGAGCCTTCCTTCGAAACCTGAATCTTCTGATTTTCCGACTTAGATTCGCCAATCATTTTATCCGAAATCATATCGAGAGAATACCCCATTTTACTGAGCTTGTTCATATTTTCATACATCTGGGTCGGCACCAACCATTTTTCCACGTTATGAACTTTGAATGTCACATCCTTCCCTTTCGGACTTGCCCACTGGTCGTAAACCGGCCAATATATCAGCAGTTCATTATCCGATTTTCCGCTTTGCAAAACACATTGCGTACGTTCGATATAAGAATTAAGTCCTTTCAGATGTGGCCATAAACTGTTTTCAGGAACGAAATTTACTGAAGCATAAAACAGCCACCCAGGAAACTTCACATCGGCTGGAGTATAAGTCGTACCGTGGTAAAAAACGTGGTTGATTCCCGATAAAAACACCTGCTCTACTTCCGGTTTTGCCTGTGACCAAGAGGTTTTGAAATGCTCTGTCAGCCAGGTAAAAGTTTCGTTGGACGTAAATTTTTTGCCCGTCACATTTGCTGCCGAAGAAGCAAATTTCAACATATTAAAATCCGGCATATCTGATTTCTGAATATCCGCAGTATCTCTTTTCAAACCCGGAATTTCAAAAATCGAACTTCCGAAAGTTTCAGATTCAGGAATATCAACTGCTGCGTACAAATCCAACAAATTCCCCGGCGAACCGTGTGCCTGATTGGTATTTTTTGAGTTTTTGGAATGCGCCCAGTTGGTAAAATCTTTGGTGAAATTATTTAAAATCAGTTCATTCAGAGTTTCTCTGTAATCCGATTTCACCCTTCCTGCAGTTTCATTTTCCTCATTGCTCACGAGATACTTGATGAATGGACTTAAATCATATCCTCTCTTTTTTTTGAATTCATTTAAAAAATCCGGCGTCCAGTCAGCGTTATAAACCTCATAACTGTCATTGAAAAATGAACGAATCCCATAATTGGAATTTCCAAAGGCCTTATCGAAAGTTTTCAGATAATCCTTGGTTGCGTCCGGCGAAAAGTGGTCTAAAGTGTAACCTTCGCCACCCGGCGCAGCACGTTTTACTTTTTGTAAAGTTTTACCTACGAAAACTGCGTAAACCGTCCACTTTCCTGAACTTGGTTTCCAGTTCAACGTTCTGTCAGCATTTATTTTATCCGTTAAAACTACAGCTTCATTTCTTTCATTGTAAGCAGTGACAATATCGAGTTTTACTGTTTTTAAATTCTTTTGTTTCTCATCTTTCAGAACGATTTTATCTGAAAATTTTTCACCTGATGAAATCGCGTACGTCTGAACAATCATTTTTGTCGCCGCATCCTGTTCATCAACCTGCGGCCCGCCAATCGGCCAACCAGTTCCGACAGCCATATCAACGCCCATATTCAGGCTTTTGGCTTTGTTAGTCGTAAACTGAAGCATTTTCATCCAATCCGGAGAAAGGTAAGTCAGGTATTGTTTTTCAACACCTTTTGCTCCGTAAATTGGGACGATTTCAACACCTCCAAAACCTGCTTTATGTAAAGTAGTGAGTTGTTTATCCAGTCCTTTTTCGTCGACGGCATTTCCCATCCACCACCAGCGGGTCCACGGTTTTGCGGTCTCGGTGGTTTTGGGCCACGGGTTTTGTGCGGAGAGATTTCCCAAGGCAAAACAGAGGAGGCTGAGACTGACTATATTTTTAATTTTCATTTTTGACTGTTTAATTTACCGCTGTTAACTTTTAAATTAACCATAAAAGTCACAAAAGATTTTGGACACATTAGTTATTTTTTTAGTGAGCGATTCGGCTTTTGAAGAGAGCACATTAGTTTTTAAAAATCAAAGATTTTTTTGTTACGTTTTGATTTCGCCCTTTCAGGGCTCGCTTGCTATTTCTTTCACTTTATCATTGGGCTTCACCCAATGCTTTTGATAACGTCCTTTCAGGACTTTCAATTTCATCAAAATCATTTCCCCAACTCTAAAGGGTGTAATTTTGATGAAATCTTCACAGAAATTTTGCTTCCTTTAGGGTTGGGGCAAACAAAATTTCGGTTCGAATCATTCTATTACTTTCAATTTCCATCAGGCTTCAAAGATTCCATAAAAACAGATTCCGGCCAGTGGAAGTTTTCAACTTTATCAGGTTTATTTGGGTTAAATTTTTTATAATTTTTTGAAATATATTTCTTTAAAGGTAAATTTTGGTCGACGATAGATTTCACGACACATTTTGCCAATTCGTAAGCGCCATACGTGTTGAAGTGCGTATCATCCGCCAAAGCAGTTGGTTGGTTGGGATAGGAATTTGCTGGATAATGCACGAATGCTTTTTTTGCTTCTTCCGGTCCCATTGCTTCTAATAAGGTTTTGCTTAATGCATTCAAATCGATTAAATAGACTTTTTCTTCCTTCGCAATTTCACGCATTGCATCGGGAAAATCATCTAAAGTATTGACGATTTTATTGTTCTCATCAAAAACTCTGCGGTTCATTGAAGTAACCAAAACCGGAATTACTCCCAGTTCTTTTGCTTTTAAAATCCATTCCTTTAATCTCTTTCTGTAACCTGATTTTGTACTGTTGCCCGCTTTCTGGTCGTTGTGCCCAAACTGAATGAAAAGATAATCTCCGGGCTTTATTTTATTCCAGATTTTATCGATTCGGTGGCGGTCCTCAAAAGCTTTTAAAGTTTCTCCACTTTCAGCATAATTGGCAATCACGACTTCATTCGGAACGAAAAAATACGGCAACATCTGTCCCCAAGACGCCCAGGGTTCGTACTGCGCATCCACAACCGTGGAATCGCCGGTCAGATAAATAGTTTTTGCCATTTTGTTGGGCTGAATGATGACCGAACAAACTTTTGGTGCTTTGTCATTGAACTCAATCGTCAGCAAATTGTCCCAATGTAAATATTTTCTTTCTCTTGGTTTCAGTTTTACGATTCCGATTTGAGTTCCATCCTGATTTCGGATGATGCTGTCTTTGACGTGAACTGTGATTTGTTTTTCGAGGATTTCGCCTTTTTTCGTTTTAATATCATTCAGCATCAGACGGCGGTTTTCTACACGAACGGTTGTTTCGGATGTTCTTTTGGTATCGCCAAGCTTTAATGTAATATTATAATTTCCTTCAGGAATTGCGACTGAAAAATAGAATGGTTTGTCGCTGGTAATATAATCTCCCGTCAAAGCATTTCCGCCGTTATCAACAGATTTCAAACCGGAAATATCCATAAATCCGTAACCAATTTTCTTATCAAATTTCGATGTTGATGTGATGGGAATAAATCCGTTTTCGGTTCTGTCTGTGCCAAAATCAAACCTGAAACTCGTCTGTTGTGCGAACAAAAGCGAACCTAAAAACAGCGTCAAAAATCTTATCCAGCTCTTCATTTTAATCTGTTAAAATATTTTCTTTCGGCATTGTAAACTGTTTATTTTCATCGCCCAAATCCGGCAGGCCAAAATAGAAATACAAAGTTCTTTTGAATGTTCCTTTCAAATGATTCGGTTCACTTTCCGGGCCTAAAGTTGCAGTGTCATTATTAATATTAAACGCCAAAGCAGTTCCCAACGGCGGAATCGCATCGAGGAAAGAAATATTTCCGGTCGGCAGTTTCGGGTAACCTTCTGCACCGTAAATTCCGTAAAAATCAAAGAGTCTGACGAACATTTTCTCTTCTTTCGTTCCAACCGTGATTTTTCCTTCTGCAGTATTCAACTGCAACCACGAAATATCGTCGAAATATCCTTTAAATTCAGGATAAATCCAAGGTGAAAAACCTGTTCTGGTCGAGTTCTTGAGATTTTGCCAGACGTTGTAAGTCTGTCCCTGAGTCCTGTTTTTCCAAACGTGATATGGACCTTTGCCGAGCCATTTTGCGCCGATGACATAATTTTCGGAATAGTCAAAACTTACACCTGCAAACTTATAATCTCCGGCAAGCGAATATTCATAATTCAATTCTAAAATACCATTCGGATTTAATTTCCAAACTGCTTTTTTCCCGTCTTTGTATGAAATCTGAATGACTTGATTTTGTCCCTCTGCAAAAGCTTTTATGGAAGATAATTCCGTTTTTCCATTCACGAAAACCGGTCCGTTTCGGAAGGTCATTTTTTTGCCTTTTTTATCTAAAATCACAGATTTTAATAATCCGTCTTTCTTTCCAAATGAAAATTCCTTTTCGTCTGATTTCAAAATAAACAACGAATCATTTTCGATAACTGAAACCGGAAATTCTTTGACTAAGGATTTCGAAAACTGTTTGGAAACATCATCGTTCGATTTAATTTTCCAAGTCCAGGCGTAAATTTCCTTTCCAAAAGAATCGGTCGCAGTCAGCATCAAGGCTTCACTTTCTTTCCAGTTTTGAGGAAGATTTAATTTAATACTTCCTTTTTCAGTTGGATTAATATTCGGAGATTGTACTTTACCATTTTTAACAACATCAAAACCAGATTCAGAAGAAAATGGAGTTTTAAATTTGACCAGCTTCCATTCAAACTGACATTCATTTAAATTCGTGAAATGATATCGGTTTTCAAGAATTGTTCCATTAAAATCATCCGGCAACGTTTTCAAATCAATTTTTACCGGACTGTAAATTTCCCGAATCGCGTAAAAACTTCCTTCTTTTTCACGATGCGGACCCACCACTCCATCCGGAGCATTGATTGCGTTCACATCGAGTTGATTATTAAAATCGGTTCGTACCAAACCTTCGTCTGCAAACGCCCAGAGAAAACCGCCCGCACCTTTTTTGGAATTCCAGTGCAGTTCCCAATAATCGGCCAGAGAAGTTCCGCCACCGCCGTCGTCCTGCGCGTGCAGAAACTCGGTCGGCATATAAATATTTTCTCCTTCGAGAATTTTTTTGGTACTGTAGTAATCTTCGTAATGATTGCAATCAATTCCGTTGAAAGCGTTTCCTGGCTTGTGATGCGCGTGAATGACGGGACGGTTGGACAGGTCATATTTGGCATATTCTGCATCCAAATCGAAATTATGTCCGCCTTCGTTTCCGTTGCTCCAGAAAATAATAGAAGGATGATTAGAATCTCTCGTAACCATTTCTCTCACTAGCTTTTTGCCCACTTCAGTGCTGTATTTTTTCTGCCAACCAGCGAGTTCATCCAAAACATACAAACCCAAAGAATCGCAAATCTGAAGAAACGATTTATTCGGTGGATAATGAGCACAGCGAACGGCATTCATATTCATTTCCTTGATGAGATGAACATCCATCAAATCGATGTTTTTGTTGACCGCTCTTCCCGTTTCAGGCCACCAAACGTGACGGTTGATGCCTTTCATTTTGATTTTGGTTCCGTTGACGTAAATGCCATCGCCTTGTCGGATTTCAACCGTTCGGAAACCGAATTTTTCTTCGGTTTGGTAGATGTTTTTTCTGTTTTTATTTAAACTGAATTTCGCCTTGTATAAATTAGGTGTTTCAGCCGTCCAGAGTTTTGGATTTTTAATCGAAAATTGAATCTGTTTTAATGTATCACCTTTTTTAACGGTCACTTGAGATTCACCAACTAAATTATTTTTAACATCAAAAATTTCGACCTTTACATTATTGGCAGATTGAATTCCTTTTAAATGAACATTCGAACGGAAAGTTCCGTCTGCTTTGGCATCGATGGATGTTGATGAAATATTTTCTTTAGGATTGGCTTCTAAATAAACCGGACGGAAAATTCCGCCTAAAACCCAATAGTCCGCCAGACGTTCTGCGCTGTTAACCGATTTATCCGCAGACATTTTAGAAACCTTAACTTCTAAAATATTTTCTTTTCCGAATAGTATTTTGTCGGAAATATCATATTTAAATTCATAAAAAGCACCCTGATGAATTTCTCCGGCCAATTTTCCGTTGATTTTCACCTCGGTGTCGGTCATCGAACCTTCTAAAACGATATTGACTGATTTTCCTTTCCACGAATTCGGAACTGAAAATTTGTGTTTGTACAGACCTACTTCATCATTAAATTTAAAATTTTTGCCGTAGGTGACGTAATCTCTTCCATAGTTGTACGAGCCAAATCCCTGCTGTTCCCATTGTGACGGAACCTGAATTTTATTCCAGCTTCCAGATTTTCTTCCGCCGGTTATCCAAAAATCCCATTCTTTGGTATGCTCAGAATCTGTCCCGCTCAGGAATTGGATTTCCTTAGATTGAGAATGCAGAAACTGTGAGCAAAAGCATAAAAGAACGAATATTTTGGAAAAAAAACTCATTTAGCAGAAATATCGGAATCGTCTTTTTTGTCGTAAGATTGCGTGAGAGAAGCGACTTGCGTCACATTGATATTTTTTTGCTTTAAATTCTGAATATGATTCAGGTTTTGCATTTCAGGCTTTAAAGCTTTGATTTTGAAGTTTTCAAATGTGAAATCTTTTAAATCGAATAAATCAGATTTTTCAACAGAGAACGCCGTTTCGCAACTGATGTCGATATTTTTAATGGTGATATTGTTCGCCAATCCTTTTCTCGGTCTTTCTTCGCCTTTTAAATCAAAAAACTGGTTCCAGCCTTTTACATACAGAAATGTTTTTACATTTCCTGTAATGTTTTCAACCGTAAGAAATTCGTAGTGCTGAGGCGTGTCCGGACGCATTTTCAAATGTAATAATCTTGATGCATCGTTCACTTTAGAATTTCGCAAAATCACATTATAATTGTGAATCGACTCACTTCCGCAAGTCAAAACGCTGTGGCAAAATCCGAAGCTGTTGTCTTCGATTAGAATGTTTCTGTTTTCACCGTTGTTCGGGTCTTTATCGGATTTCGGACCTTTACCGCCTTTCAAAGCAATCGCGTCGTCATTGACTGACATATAACAATTTTTAATCAGGAAATTGGAACACGCATCGATGTCAACCGCATCTGTACTTGGAGCTTTCACAGGTTCTTTCGGAGCGAGAATCGTCAGATTTAACAATTTAACGAAATCACTTTTGTAATAATGTGTACTCCAGAACGGAGAATTTTTAATGGTAATTCCTTCTACCTGAACATTTTTTGAATTGGAAACGTAGAGAATCCTTGGTCTCATTTCATCCATATTGGTACATTTAGGATTCCACTCGCGTCTTTTCCAGAATGATTTCCAGAAGCGAAGTCCGTTTCCGTCCAAAGTTCCTTTACCAGAAATCGTGAAACCATCCAATCCGTCAGCATTAATTAAAGCCGGAAAATATTTTACCGTCTGACCTTCCATTCTCGTTGTTACCACCGGAAAGTCATTAATGTCGTCGCTTCCTTTTAATTTCGCGCCACTTTCCAAATGCAAATGCGTTCCCTGTCTGAAGAAAACCGAACTAATTAAAAATGTTCCTTTCGGAACCACCACAACTCCACCGCCATTTTTAGAAGCCAAATCAATCACAGCCTGAAGTTCTTTGGTCTGAAGAATTGTGCTGTCGTTCTTCACGCCGTTGGTTGTAAGGATGTATTTTTTTCCTAATTTATTGATGTCTACTGGTTTGATTTCTTTAAACCATTTGTCGATTTTGGTTCCGTCTGGCCATTTGTCCTGGCTTTTTACATTTGATAAAAAAAGAAAAGTTATAAACAGAGATAATATAAAGTTGCTTTGAAGTTTCATAATTTATTTTTTTTATAATGCTAAAAATCGACATTATTTCAACTTTATAAAAATAAACATTCTAGGAACTTACAGTGTCCTGCACTTGCAGGTGGAATATAACAAAAAAGAAGAGAGACAAATTTGAGCTGCCTCTCTTCTTCGGTTAAAATATAATTGAATTTATTGATGTCTAGGAAAGAGGGCATTGCTGCCCTCCTTATCAATAAATCTAATAAACTATGAATTAGATTTATTTGATTTTTTAACATCAAATTTTTTGCCAAAACATTAAAATCAAAGGAATAAAATTGTTTATTTTATTTTAATTGTGCTTAACCTAATATCTTTAACTACTTATCCTTTAGAATATTATGATCGAAAAACATTCAATTATTATACATCCTTACAATCCTGTTATCAAACGTTTCAAGGTTTGGAAAAAGGAATTAATTTTTAAAATTGGTGATTACAGAAATCGCTTATCCCTTTGTGTTGGACTCGCTCTTAGATAGTTAAATAAAAAAGTAAGACAATTTGAAATCATAGAAATATTTCCTTTTTCCGGAAAATCTCCAAAGAGTAAAACGGGTACAGTTATCTCTGTTTTAAAATAAATTGTTGGTTTAGTTTCTAAACATATTATTTCTGCTTGTCCTAAATCTGGAAATATCCTTCAAAATTACCTCATCATCAGGATTGAAATGCTTTAATTCATTCACAATTTCGGAATGCGTTTTTACTTTTTCAGAAATGATTTCATAGGCGATATTCCGGGTCGTTTCTTCAAGCTTTGGATCTTTTTTGAATTCTATCTTAATCGCTTTCAGATAATTCAACTTCTTTTCTGAAGGTAAATCCTGATATAACTCCTGAATCCTCTTGTCCAAAGTTTTTACCTCGAAAATGTTGGCAAAATAATTATTAAGACAATTGAATCCATCTTTATCCTCGCCCCAGCCTTTCAATAAAATCTTTTGCGCCTCTTCCGGCAATTCCATTTTTTTTCGATAAACAAGAGATCCTTTCACCATTTGATTATTGTTGACATAATCATCCACAACCATTTGGTAATAGGCGTTTGCGTTTTCTTGGTCATTAATTTCTTTATAAAGATCACCAACTTTTTCTTTCTGTCCGAGTTCTTTCTGAAGATCAATGGCTTTCCGGTATTGTTTTGCTTTTTCGTAGCAATTGGCGGCTTCGGATTTATTATTTAGTTTTTTAAGATAGATGACAGCAGCTTCATTGTACAAACTACCGTTTTCCAGAGTCTTGGCACCACGGTAATTATCTTTGAGCAAATTCATATAAATCTTCGAAGCTTTGATGTAATTTTTTTCGTCTACGTATTTCTGGGCAAGTTCCTCATATTTATTTCTGAGTCTGTCAAAAATGGTAGATTCCAGATAAAAATTTCCACCATTGCGTCCACCATTTCGCCTGGAAAGACGCCCTGCTTTTTCCTTATCTTCAAGACCTAGAATAACGACGAATATGATAAAAGCCACAAGGAGAAAAATCAACATAGTGCCAATGACACTCCAAAAATCTTCGTGAAAGAGCTGCGCCAGAAACCCAACGATTTTGAAAAACGCAAGAATGAAAAATGCCGCAACAAATTTGCTGATAAACTTCTGCTTATTCATCTTTATCTGATTTTAAAATATTTTTGTCTTCACTGAACAATCGGTAAAGTAGTAGGATGATGCAAATAACCAAAATCCAGACAAACCAATTGTAGCCAAACATTTCTATCAATGGAAAAAATATGTACACCAACATCGCGACGAGTACAACCATCAAAAAAATCTTGATTCCGAGTGGAACATTGTCGCCTCCCAAACTCAAGGATTTTTTTCTGAAAAAATAGGAATATAGTCCGACAATTCCAATGATTCCCGCAACCAGATAGATCATCTCCATCAATGAAACGTTTTGTTTAGAATAAGGCATTTCTTTGTCTAAGCTTTTGATTGCTGTACCTTTTTTACTTGGATCCATTGGCGGATCCGGATATTCCTTGGTTCCTAAAAGTCGCCCGAGTGAATCTTCTACTAAAACTTTTTTCTTTTTTAACAGGGTCGACACGACGCCTTGGTCCGCTGGTATTCCTGACCCTGATTTCTTCAAAGAATCTTGAATTTTCTTTTTAAATTTTTCTTCGTTTTGGACTAGGTATTTTTCAATTTTCTTTCTGTAGACTAACTTTAAGGAATCTTTCGAAAAAAATGTTTTGTCTTCAAAATCCATCACTTCATCTTGAATCTCCTTAATTGGCCGCCCGCCTTCTTTTAAATAATCCTGATAGCTTTTTTCATCCTTTTTGCCGATAAACATTGACGCTTTGGTAAATTCCTGTATCAAACTTTGCCGCTTTTTGCCATACATTGAATCGATTTTCAGATCAATGTCTGTAACGCCTGATTTATATCCAATTACTGGAGCTGGCGGTGGCAGCGCAACTGAGTCTTTGTTGATGGTCTGAACATCACCAGAAGATTGCTTTCGGGTTTCATTTTTATTGAAATTGATGAGAGTAACTCTGGCAATTAACATAACGATGATGATAACAGGAAATATACACCCTAGATTACCTGAGTCAGATTTCCCACCACCTTCGGAAGACGCCCTGTGATTTCCAAAAAGTTTGCTGAGCCAACTGCCTCCGAATCTATATTTTGCAAAGCCGTCGCCTCTGGAAGTTCCTGCAATATCCAGCGGAACTCCCAAATCTGCAGCTCTGTCGGGATATTTATCCAAATATTGCAGATACTTCTCGATCTCTTTTTTGTTGCCTGCCATTACTTTTTTCAGGTCAAAAGGCAGATCTTTCATCCATTCTTCCTCATTTTTTGGATTCTGCAGCTCCTCCAGAATTTTATCATCATTGATTTCAACTGCAAAACTTTCTATTTTTTGCGGAATTTTAACACCCTTTGATGCTTTTCTAATGACATCATTGCTTTTCTCAGATTCTTGAAGCAAAGAAATCCAGTCAATCTCCTGAGCTAATTTTACCAATCCAAAATCAGGATGCATAATCAAATATTCCTGCTGAATATTCTGCCAGTCTTCCGGATTTATTTTAGGATAGACAATGGTGTTTTCGGGAATAAACAATTTGTCATTAACACATTGAAAATAAGAATTTCTGCCAATCTCTTTCGGAGCAATATGATCAAATACGAGGAGACAACCATACAAAACGTTGGGTTCATTTGATGGAATAGCGTACGCTTTCACTTGATTGATATCAACTTCCAAAAAATCCATCTCAGCAAGCCAGGCGAAAGGAGAAGAACTCTTGATCAGAATCCCTTTCTTAGGATAGCTGTTTTCGGAAAAAGGCTTAAGAATCAGTTCCATAAGATAAGATATGATTAATATAAGCATCCAGATATTCCGAATACATCTCCTCCCGTTCCCGAATTTTTAGTTTTGTAGATTCGTATAAATAATACTCTGAACCGCCAAATTCATACGCAGTAGCTAAAGCCAGAAAGCCATCTTCCGCCGAAGGAATATAGAAAACCGGAATATTCTTGTTGCTGCTCTTGAAAGTCAGCATACCACGGGAGTCTGTGATGATTTCGCTCCCATCGGAAAAAACAAATTTATTTTTGTTCTGCTGTGCTGAAATTTTAATTGCGGATCTGTTTCTGTACAAAGTCAATGAATCCTCCAGATGTTTTGCCAACTCATTATTTGAAATCACAAGATTGTTTTCTGAGTTGATTCCCACCTTGTTAAAACTATTTAAAATCTTGATATCATTATGAATTTGTTTTTCGAGTTCTACATTTACTTTAGCAAGATTTTTGGAAATATCATTGTCTGTTTTCACCATCTCAATGGAAAGTTCGCCCTCTATATTGATCTTAAAAATAGAAGGAAATTCGTCCTGAAAGAGGTAAAAATTCTGATTAAAATAAACCGGTTCAAAGTTCCAGGGAATATGATGTCCGGAAACATTGAGTTCTGAGTATTCTTTTGTATCAAGATTGAGTTTGGAAACCAATTGTTTATCATTTTGATATTGACAAAGAATATATTGGTTTTGTCTGTTTTTCGCCAATGCAAATTTACCTCGCGGTTTCACAGATATATTTTCTATCAGAACTTCGCAACCTCGGTGTGTTTTGTAATGTTCGAAATAATTTTCATTATAATAATTACTTGACAGATAAGTCCTTAGCAACTGCTTCTTGGAACTCAAAATATAAAATTCACCTTCGTACAAGAATGTCGCAATCTTATTTTTTGGTGTTGGAAAAAGGATTGGATAATTCTTTGGAACTTCAATCTTTTTAAGATTTCGGGGACTTTCTTTTTCACCTTTTGATTTTGGTTTAGGTGGATTTGACCACAATTCCTTTACAGGCAGCTGAATTTTCTGAATATGTTTCCTTGTACCTTTGTGATGCTTGTAAAAATTCAATTCGCCATCTGATGAAGTCGTTACCAAAAACTTCAGCCGCTCTCTGTTTTCGTGAATCACTTTTTGAAGGTTCTGATTATTCAAATTTTCCTGATGTGTAATGAAAAACACTTCCAGATCCTTCCCGGAATGTTCTTCAGCAAAGAATTTTTCAAGTGCTATCGAGACTTCTAAAACGGGACTAACTTGATTTAGATTATCCACAATCTGCTCCACCTTGTTCAAATTGATAGGAACATTAGTTTCCCCCACTGCAAAAACCTGACACTCGGAATGTGCTTTGGGATGCTTTATTACCGCAATCGCCGAGGCGAAAGCCAACACTTTTGGCGTTCCCCAATTTCGAAGCGAAGTATCAATCAAAATGATCCTTTCGAAAATATTTTCCTCCGGCGGTATCTCACGCTGAATATACAAAACTTCGTTATTTGCCACACGGCTCATAAAAACCTCATCTTCATTGGCAAATTCTGACAAGAGCATTCGGTGGAAATCGCCTTTGTTGGTCATATCAGAAACGCCTCCAATTGGCTGATCGCCAGGAGAAAGGTGACGCATCGGAATTTTCAGACCGCTCCAGATTCTCTTTATCAAACTTCCCACCTGAAACGTTTTTGGATCCTCAATTAATTGCTGAATGAAGTCCTTGTCGGTATCAATGGTAGTTTCCTCTTCCACAACTTCATCCTCCAAATCCGGAATATCAGCTGCGTTACGAACTGCATTAATGATAGATTCCGTCGTTGGGAATCGGCCTTGGATGACAGCTAATGTCTTAATATCTTTGTTGACAACAGATTGCGTTAATTCAATTTTATCAGCAGATTCTGAGATTTTATGCGGTCTTTTTTCAAATCTTCTGATCATTAAATCCGAAGCTCCCACAGAAATCTGATTATGTCCATCCTTAAAAATGGTTTTTAAAAGAATGATTTTATTCTGTCCTCTTTTGAAAGAACGGCCAACATGACTTAGGTTTTCCAAGAAAGTAATGGCTAGTTCGAGATCATTAAGATAGGTTTTGTCCTTTTGTTTTCTCAGATGATAAAACAGACCATCCAGATTGAGATAGCCATCCTGTAAAGCGTACATCGCAAGAAGAAATGAACCAAAAGGTGGAAAACCCTCGTCCGTCAGTTCCTTCAATAGCCCAATCGTATAAGCTCTGTAAGCAATTACGCCGACATTTGGGATCGAGATGAGATTGTTGTCATCATATTGTGACTCATCCCGGATATCTCTGTCTGTGGTCCATTCCCAGAAGTAGTTTTCGTAAGATTGGAAATATTCTTTTAAGTCCATTCTTTCGATTTTTCTGTGAGGCGAAATGAACTGACGGACAATTGTCGGAAATCATCTTTATTGATGTTCAAAAAACTACCATCTTCCTTCCATAATATCAAGTAATTCTGATCTGAATTGTATTTTTTCTGTAATAAGGAACTCAAATTTTTAAATTCAAAATCGGAGCCCGACGGCAACAGATGTCCGTCTTTCAACCAGAATGTTTTTCCGGGGAAACTTAGTAGTGGATTTCCTACAAATAATGCTTTATCATTAATGACAATCCAATCCAGTTTTTCCAGTTTGAATTTTGGTAAAGCAATGATGAGTTCTTTAATTTCAGCAATTGAACTTAGCAAAGCAAAAGCTGGCTGTTCTTCTTCACTTGGTTTTAATTTAACTTCAATTCTTTCATCAATTCCGAAAAAATTGTTGTTTGAAATTGGGAAAGTTAATTTTAACGCTTTATCAATTGGCGTCCACAGCAAGGCAGTTCGCACTTTTTTGGTGGGAACCAATGCATCTTTTCGAAACAGAAGCCCATCCCGCAATTCGTAAAGAATAAAATTTGGCAACTGCTGAATTTCCGCTGAAACTGCCTGCTCACCCGTAAAACCTTTTAGCCAGATCACATCATCTTCCGAAGCAATTTGAATATTTTTCCAGTCACGGATTGACCCAAGAAAATCTTCATCAATCCTGGGAATTTCTGCCCAAAACTCTTTTAAACCGTTTGCAGAATCTTTTGCCATAGATTTTCGATTTCTGTTTGGATGTACTGTTTCTGTTCAGGATTTCTGATCCAGTCGCAACGGGTTTGGAGGTATCTCAATTTATCTTTGATGACATTTTGCTCTTCAAAAGTGAGACTTCCTGAATTCCATTTTTCGACTAGAATTTTCACATCTTTCATTACCTCTTCGGGATTTGGAATTTTGTTTTGTAAAGCTTGTGGATGCGACTTCGGATTTTCATCTTTTTCGATGGTTCGGTTGATGATTCCTTCCAGGATTTCAATTTGTTCTTCAGTGTCCCAAATATGTTTTAAAACCCATAAATCAGAAAGAATTGCTTCATTTCGTCCGCAAATTAAAGCACTTGCTGCAATCAGGTTTTGAAGTTTTACAGCTCTACGATCGGAAATGGCGATACCAGTATTTCTTAGATTGATGATGGTATTTAAATAAACTTCATAAATTGGCTTCAGTTCAATAGTCTTGCACAAACTTTGAAGTTCCTTGATTTCTTGGGAAAGGATTTCCGGTGTTTCAGTTTCCAGATTGTTTTCGAGCTTTCTTCCTGCTAAAAGTACTTGTTGAAGAAGATCGGGATGCACATAATCCACATTAATTCTGATCAGAAACCGGTCGAAAAGTGCGTTTAAAGCTTCATCTTCTGGAAGCACGTTACTGGCGCCGACAAACATCAAAGCCGGAAGATTTTTTGTTTCTTTTCCTCTTTTGAAAATCTTCTCATTCAGAGCCATCAAAAGTGAATTCAGGATCGCAGAGTTTGCATTGAAGATTTCATCCAGAAAAACCATAGACGCTTCCGGCATCATTCCTTCCGTGTTGGTCAAAAGCTCTCCTTCTTTCAGTTTTCTGATGTCGAAAGGTCCGAAAATCTCGTTCGGTTCGGTAAATCTTGTTAAGAGATATTCGAAGTTTTTGCCGTCTTTCACAGCTTTTGCCAAGGTTCTTACAATGGCGGATTTTGCTGTTCCGGGAGGTCCGTACAAAAAGGCATTTTCTCGTGCTAATAGACAAATTCCCAACAAATCTACCACATCATTTTTTCCGATGAAAGTGTCTTTGACGTGTGTTAGAACTTGGTTTAGTTTTTCAATATTTTGAGTCATTATTTTTATTTGGTTATAGTTTTTAATTCTCTCCAGAAAACGTCTTTGTACATTCCGAATTCTGCCATTAATAATTTATTGATGAATGGAATTTCGGCCAGTTTGTAAGCTTTCTTCTCAACTATTCTTTCGAGGTATAATTTTCTGTACGTGTCATCTTTTAATTCTTCTTCCCAGTTGATTTTATCTAAATCCAGATCGAATCCGACGGCTGAGTAATGAAACTGAATCATTATATTTTCCAGCATTTTGATTAATGGATCTTCCGCATCTGCATTGTATAAAGCTGAAATAATTTGCGGTAAAAATCTTAATGATAAATCCGCTGATAAAACTGCTGAAACATTTGGTTTCCCATTGAAGGCTGGAACTAATTTCTCAAGATTCTTATCTGTGTCTTTCCGTATCAAATACAGTTGAGCACTGCGATACAGAATTTTTGCCGCCCACAGTGACGCTTCGGAATCAAAAGAAATCTGATCTGATAAAAACTCTAATCTTTCCTTTTCAAACTCAGATTCGAGATAGCCTGTAACATCTTGTTCTTCTTTTTTAGGAATATCCTGAATGGCTACAAAAATGGTGATATGCTCATCATTTCGCAGATGAAACAAGGTGTCTAAAAATGGGGATTTGATTTCCGTCATTTAACAAAAATAAAATTATTTTCCTGAGAATAAAATTTTAATTGAATGATTCATAGTTAATTTATCAAAATCTAATGACATTAAAATCTAAAATCATCTTTTCTATAATGACTAAAATCTTAACTATTAAAAGAAAAACCTGTCACCTTAATTTTTCACTGGTAATTTAATTCTGAAAATACTACCAACCTGCAATTCAGATTGGACTTCTAAAATGCCTTTATGAATTTCGATTATTCTTTTGACAATGGACAATCCAATGCCATTGCCATTCTCATAGTTCTTATTATTTCCCCTGTAAAAAAGGTCAAAAATTCTGGTCTGATCTTCTCGTGAAATCCCTATTCCGTGATCGATAAATCGGATTTCGAGATTTTCATTTTGAACATCAATCTCTACACTACAGGTTTTGTCTGGAGAATATTTGCAAGCATTTTCCATCAGATTGAGGAAAGCAATGCGCAACAAATAAGGATTGCCATAAAAATCATAATTGCTCTCATCTTTGTCTGCAAGATCATCCATGTAATTGATCCCGACCTTGTAATTCTGATTCTTTTGAAGCAAATCTACTTTCGCGTCCGCCACAATCTCATCCAAACGTATATCGGAAAAACTGATCTGCGAGACGTCATAACTTGCGCGCGCAAAATCTAAAAGTGCCGATGACAATTGTGACGCGTGATTGGCGTCCTGCAAAGCATTATCAATGGAAAGTTTATAATCATCCAATGTGGTATTCAGTTCCTTGGCGAGTTCGAGTTCTGCAATCAATGTTGAAAGTGGTGTTCGGAATTCGTGGGAAATGGTTGTGACAAACTGTTTGTGATTATTAAATGATTTTTCTAAACGGTTGAAGGTCGAATTGAAGGTTTCTGCCAATTCATAGATCTCATCTTTTGCTTTCGGGACAATCAATCTTTTGTTCAGATTATGCTCAGAAATATCGCGGATCTGGAGAATGATGTCTTTTAAAGGCTTCAAAGTGTAGTATGAAAACAGAAAACCGATAATAAAAATGATGAGAATCGAAATGAAATAGATAACGATAATATCCTTTTTAAATTCCTTAATATGAGCAATTCCGGTAACATCGACTGCGCTGCCGATGATGTAAAAGTCCTTTTCATCAGACCTGTATTTGAAAGCCATATATTGGCGTTCTCTTCTATGCCAGGTGATTTGATTTTTCTTAGACCTGATCAATTGATCCAAATAATGTTGATTTTTGGAAGAAGGTTTGATGTCCGTAAAAAGCAGTTCTTTTTTGCTGTTGTAAACACTGATGTCCGCTTCGTTCAGCATTTTTTTGTTGCGCTCGTGGAGTTCTTTGATCTTGGAATTGTTGATTTTTGCATCGAAGATAAATTCTGAGCGCCAAATGATCTTGTAGCCTAATCTGTCATTGAACTCATCTTCCCTATTCTTTTCGGAAACAAAATACAAGACGTAAGCAAAAACGAAAAGGATGCCGGCTGTCAGCAGTGCGTAGCTGAGCGCAGTTCTGGTAGCGATTCTCATATCTGATCAGTAAAAATAAACCCAACGCCAGGTTTTGTGTGAATCAATTTTTCATCAAAATCCTTATCGATTTTCTTTCTGAGATATGCGATGTAAACATCGATATAGTTGGTGCCTGTATCGAAGTGATTTCCCCAGACATTCTCTGCGATCTCGTCGCGGGTGAGGATCCTTTCGGCGTTGCTCATTAGAAAAACCAATAGCTTAAACTCCTTTGGCGTGAGATTGATCTCTTTCTCATTTCGGAAAACGCGGTTGGTATTTTTGTCAACTTTTAGATTTTGATATTCGATGTGATCCGAGAGTTCACTTTTCTGTGATGAATTTGATTTTCTCAACAAAATCGCTTTGATCCTGACGTACAATTCTCTGATCTCAAATGGCTTCACCATATAATCATCTGCGCCGGCATCAAAACCTTCAATCTTTTCATCAATCGTTCCGAGTGCGGTCAGCATAATGATGGGAAGTTCCGGATTTTTTTTCTTGATTGATTTACTCAATTCGATTCCGTTCATTTTGGGAAGCATAATGTCTGTGATCACAAGCTCGAACACTATTTTATCGACCATCACCAAAGCATCTTCCGCGTCCTCCGAAATATAGATCTGATAACCCTGACTTTCCAAACCTCTTTTCAAAAGTGCGGAAACACGGGCGTTATCTTCAATAATTAAAACTTTCATAGGAAAATTGTTTCTGGATAAAATATTACATAATTGTCAATCATAAACAGTTATTAATTATCCATTTAAATTCTCTGCAAAGGTATCTCATATTTTTATTCTTAATGAATTTCTAAAGATTTTCTAATGGTTTTCTAACAACGATCCGAGATTTCCGAAAGTAATTTTGTCCCGTTGAAATCAACAAAAAAGGACAATCCATATTATGAACAAAAAATCTTTTAAAGCCGGGCTGGCCCTACTTACCATATTGGGAATGTCAGCTAAAATGGAGGCTCAGAAAAAAAATGACTTTAATAATCCAGGACTCACCCATTATCTGAACGACGAACATACACGCTATGTTTCCTTCAGTGGCTATGCGGAATTATGGGCGAGATATACGCAACTAAATCCTGGAAGTCTTATCAACGATCAGGCAAAATCTGACGTTTCCGATCTGTCACTTAGAAGAGTAAGAGTTAAAATGACCTACAAACCTACAGAAAAACTAATGTTCGTTTTACAGGCCGGAACCACCAATGTGAATATGAATGCGAAAGCCAGCAATTACATCGACCTTTTGGATGCTTATGCGGAATATGCTTTTAATGATAAAATTGCGGTCGGCGCCGGGCGTTCCACTTGGAGAGGACTTTCAAGATTCACGACAGGACCTTTGAATACTTTGCTGTACGATTTGCCTGCTTACGCCACTTCAAATGCTGGCGCAACAGATTACACCGTGAGAGAATTAAGCCTATATGCGAAAGGTCAATTAGGAAGATTCGATTACCGATTGGTGGTCGCCGATCCCTACACAATGGCGACCGCGGAACCAAAAGTGAATGTTGCGACCTTCAGTAAAAACTCGCCAGGTAAGGATTTCTCAGGTTATTTCCGTTACGCATTTTTGGATAAAGAAAACATCACGACACCTTTCAATTCCGGGACTTATGGCGGTAAAAAGAACGTTTTGAGTTTGGGAGCGGGTTTCGATTACATTCATAATGCAACTTGGCACAAGGACTTTGATAACAATGTTCAGACTGATGATATGCAGAATTACGCGGTCGATTTGTTCTATGATGCGCCAATCAACAAAGACAAAGGAACCTCGATAAGTGCCTATGGAATGGCGATGTACAATGATTATGGACCAAACTATGTTCGCTACGTTGGAACCAATAATCCGGCAACTTCCGTGAATGCTACTCAGGCAAGTCTCAATGGTGCCGGAAATGCGATGCCTGTCATCGGAACTGGAAATACGTATTATGTACAAGTTGGTGGCACGCTTCCCTACTTTAATAAAGATAAAAAGAACCTGCAACTTCAGCCAGCGGTAGGGATGCAATTATCAAACTTGAAAGGCCTTCAAGACAACGCAATCGTTTATGACGCCGGAATCTCATTACTAATGAATGGAATGTCTTCCCGATTGACCTTCGATGCACAGAACCGGCCAATTTTCACTGGAGATGCTTTAAATAAAGGTGTTGTTTCTGACAGACAATGGCAGTTTGTCCTTAAATATAGAATCGATTTTAATTAAAAATAAATAAAATGGAAAGAAGAAAATTCTTGTTCCGGTCTGTACAGGCTTCTGCCCTGCTACTTTTATCAGGAACGATGTTCGCATCAGTTTTAACAAATATCAATCCTATAAAACCAAAAAAAGTGTACGCTCACAATTTGTTCTTCTGGCTTAGAAAAGACCTTTCTACTGCAGAAGTAAAAGACTTCGAAAACTTCTTCGAAGGTCTGAAAAAACTTCCTTATCAAAAAAATCTTCAATACGGAAAACCGGCAGGCTCCAGCCCAAGAACAGTTTTGGACAGCACCTACAGTTACAATTGTGCAATGCAATTTGAGACTTTGGAAGAACTGGAAGCTTATGGTAAACTACCAGAGCATCTGGCCTTAGTTCAAAAATACAAACCATTTTTTGAAAAAATGTTGGTCTATGATACTGTTTACAATTAATAAAGAATTATATTTAAAATGAAAAAATTCATCAAAGGAATATGCCTCGCATTGGCATTAAGCTCATTCGTAATGAAAGCACAGGACAAAGAAAACAAAAACCTCAGCATCAAGGTCAATAAGGAAGAATCGAAAGAATATATTCCAGCGGTGAGGCTCATCAACAATCCCGATGGTTCTTGTACTTTCGAGAAAGGCAGAATTCCTACTTTGAAACATCTGAACACCACCACTTTCTGGATGAGCAACAAGACGGAAGATTGGGAAAAGAATGCGCATCCAGCTCCGAGAAGACAGTACGTAATCACTTTGAAGGGAAATATCAGATTCAAGGTGACAGATGGTTCTACCTTCATCATCAAACCGGGAACTGTGCTATTAGCAGAAGATTTGAAGGGGAAAGGCCACAGTTGGGATATGGTGAGAAGTAAAGCTTGGGAACGACTTTACATTCCTATTGCGGAGAATGCTGATGACTATTTTGTCGCAAATACAGATCACGATTGATTATCTAAATTACAAAACAACGCCACTAGAAATCTAGTGGCGTTGTTTGGCTTTAATTGTATTTGTGACTTCGAAGGGATTCGAACCCCCAACCCTCGGAGCCGAAATCCGATATTCTATCCAGTTGAACTACGAAGCCGTTTTTATAAATGATAATCGATAAGTGATGAATGATAATTCTTCGATTATCATCTATCAATTATGTTTAGAACGTAATCTTGACACCTCCTACAACCTGTGCTCCCAAAACTTTGTAGCCCAAGTAATTCTGATATTTGGCGCCTAGAAGATTATTTCCGAGTGCGAAAATACTGAAATTTTTGTGAAGTTTGTACTCTGCCGACAAATTTAAATCTGCATAGCCGCCAACTTTCTCATTTATATTCTCTTGCTGTGAAAATGCAGGAGAAGTCGTCACAATAGAATACGAGTTTGCAGTCCTGTCCGTTACAAAATAACCTTTGAAACCTAAAGCTAATTTCTTTTCTAGCATTGTGTATTTTGCACCGAGATTGAATTGTACCAAAGGCTTGTAATAAACTTCTTCCAAGTTGTCCAATTTATATTTCATAAAATGCAAACCTGCATCAACAGTCAGATTTTCCATTGGAAATGCCTGCAAATCACCTTTGATTTCCATCAATGTCCCGTTATTATAAACCGAACGGAATGTATTGGCAAAATCGTATCCATCTCTACCGAGATTCAGATCTACACCCAGTGGATTCGGATTGGGCAAATACAATAATGGGTTGCTGACAAAAAACTGCGCATTATTCACTTTGCTGAATCCTGCGTTCACATCGTACTTGAACATCTGGTTGATGTCACCTTTCAGACCAAAATAGAAATGGTATTTATTTTCAGTTGGCGTCAAAAGCAAATCGGAGATCAAAAATGGATTTTCTTCCAACAGATTTCCGTAAGTGTTCAGCTTCAAACCGCCATCGATTCCTCCATAGAATTTGAATTCATCTGCGGCCGCAACCAAAACTTCCGCTCTTGGAAACCAGTAAAATTTGCTCCCTTTATTTTCTCCCGTAAAATCGGATAATTTTGAATTAAGAAAACTAAAATCCGACCCGATTAACAAATAAGATTCGCCTTTGTAGAAAGTGACTTTTGGAGACAAAGTGAAATTCAGTTGATTGGAATTATTTTGATTCAGCAATTCGAATTTTGAATTAACGGTTTCTAAATCGATTCCCAAATCTGCGTTTGCTGTGATGTCATTGCTAATTTCAAAATCGTGTTTTGACAAATTCAGTTCAACATCAGCATAACTTTCTTTCGCATTAAAGTGATCACTAAGGAAATACGATCTCACTTTTACATTATTCAAAATCTCGTTGGAATAATGGTCGTACGAAGCATTCACACTGAATTTATTGACTTTTTGCTGCAAATCCAGATCAGAATTTGTTGGCGAAAACGCGTAAATTCCGTAATAATTGTAATTATTAAAACCATAATTCGTGTCCAGATTGTACTTACCTTTTTCCGCGTAGATGTTCGCATAAGCACCAATCTTTGCTTGACTGCTTTTGGAATCCCAATCGTAATCTTTCTTCAGTCCAGTCGTTGACAAATAATGAACGTCCGCTCCTACTTCTACATTCTCCTGCACTTTTCCAGAAATATTCGCATCTGCCAGGAATTTTCCATAATTTCCGTAACCCAATCTGAAATAGTTGGACTGAAAATCATTGTTGAATTTTGGAGAAATATCTTCGCTCTGGATCTCGGTCGTTTTGAAGTCAGAAACCGGCGGAACATTCACGATATCGTATTTCAGATTGAGAGAATCTTCCTTCTTTTTGTTTTCCGGCGGATAATTTTTTTCCTGGATCACAGACGTTTTCTTCTTCTCGATCTTCTTAACTTCAGGTTCACGTTTTCTGTTTAGGATCAGTTGCTCTTCTTTGATCTGAGCTCCGATTTCCGAAATTCCGAAAGTTCCTAAAAATGCCAGAACGGCGATATATTTCAGTTTGTTCATTTATTTTTCTATTTTTTAAAATTTCATCAAAATTATTTCCCCAACCCTAAAGGGAGTAATTTTGATGAAATTTTTAAAGCAATTCTCCCTTTAGGGTCGGGGTAAAAATTGATTTAAAAATTTATAACCTTTATCTTTACTTCTTAATCTGTGCTTTCACTTCCTTCGCTTCCGCCACAACTTCCGGGAAATCACCGTAATTATTGATGATCTCGTCCAAAGTGTAACTCGCTTGGTAATTGTCCTTCAAAGCCAAATAATTTTTCGCCATAATGACCAAAGCTTTTGCGCCCCAATACTCTTCCGAAGCGTAATTATTTGCCAATTTGAAAATCGTTTCGTTGGACGATTTGAAGGCCTTTCCTTTGTTTTGATAGAAAGCTTTTGCGTAAAGAGCTTCCGCCGCAACTTCTGTATTAGAGGATTTTTCCAAAGCTGTGTAAGCTGTTTGCGCCTCTTTATCTTTCGATTGTTGCATCAGACTTCTCGCTTTGATGACTTTCGCCTGTTCCAATGTCGCTGCAGAATTTTTAGAATTCGAGATCACGGCATTAGCGAATTTCTCAGCTTCGGCAAAGTTCTTTTCGTCCGCGTAGATTTTCATTAATTCAATCGAAGCGAAGTTTTTGATATTCACATTCGTGGAGTTGGCAACTTGTTCCAGATATTTTTTTGCATCCGAAATTTTGTCTTGCGAAATGTAGATCTGCGCCAATCGAACTTGCGCATCTTGCTGATAATCATTCTGGAAATCCGCAACATTCTGCAACGGCAACATCGCTTTGTCAATTTGTTTCAACTGATAATAACTTTCGCCCAATTCGTATTGAGATTTGAAAAGATTGTCACCACTTGGACTTTGATCCAGATATTTCTCGTAGTAAGAAACAGCTTTCGCATAATCTTTCTTAGCAAAACTTTCCTGCGCCAGACTGAAATTGATCTCATTGATCTCTGAAGTGTCAACTTTCACATTCAAAGTTTTAGCAAATTGTTCGTAACCAGCAACGTCGCCTTTTTTGACAAAAGCAGGTTTGGAAGCCAAAACGATTTTCTCTGCAAACGCTGTATTTTTATATTGATTGGCCAAAAGCTGAAACTCAGCAATCGCTTTGTCCGTTTGGTCTTGGTCGATGTAATTCTGAGCTCGGTAGATTTGGGAATTTGCTACAAGATCTTTGTCCGGACTGGATTTGATAACTTTATCGAAATAAGCATTTGAATTATTAAAATCATCATTCTGCGCATAGGCCGTTCCGATTTCGTAGTTCGCATCATCAACATATTCAGAGTTTGGATATTTTGAGATCAAGGTTTTCAGCTCCGTAATTTTCGCAACCGTATCACCTTTGAAACCAAGAGCCAAAGATTTTTGATACAAAGTGTAATCACTGGCATTTTCGGTTTTGTTATAGATCTCTGAAGCTTCATTCAACTGATTGTTAGCATAATAAGTATCCGCCAAACGCAATTCTGCATCCGCCTTGAATTCCTGTTTCGGGAACCTCAGATATTCCTTAAAATATTCCTGCGCCGACGCAAAATCCTTAGCCTTAAAATAAGCATAACCTAGATCGTAATCCAATTGCTCACGCTCTGGGAAACCCTCTGCCGTTTCATTTTCAAGTTTTGTGTAAGTAGCAATCGCTGATTTGTAATCACCTTTTTGATAGTAAGTTTGACCCAACCAATATTGCGCTTTCTTGTAAAATTCTTTATTTAAATTAGATTGAAGACTTTGTTTGAAATATTTTTCAGCCACATCAAAATTCCCTTTGTTGAATTCCTCAGAACCCAAAAGATAGGAAACCTCCTGCTCTATTTTCTTGGTCTCGTTCGTTTTCTGGTCGAGCTTTCCGAGTGCATCCAAAGTAGCTTTGTAATCTCCGGAATACAGATAGGATTTAACCAAAAGCGATCTCATTTCCTGAGTTTTTGCACCACTCGGATATTTATCAATATATCTTTGAATGACTTTCGATGAATTTTCAAATGGATTTCCAAGTTCGTAACTCAATTTCGCGTATTGTTCCAAAGCCAACTGTTGAACTTTCGGGTCATAATTCATTTGTGAAGAATTACGATACGCCGACAAAGCTTCCTGCTTTTTCCCGGTTTCTAAATACGCATTTCCCAATTGGTAATAAGCGTTTTGAGCCAACGGAGAATTGCTGTTGATCAATTGATTGTAATAGCCAACCGCTTCATCGTTTTTCTTCAATTGAGCAGAAACAAATCCCATCTCGTAAAGGTCAGATTCTGAAGGTGTTTGTTCCTTATCCAAAAACAATTTCAGGTGCGGATAAGCCGATTGGTAATCGCCTTTCATAAAATAACTTTCACCAACTATCTTATGGATTTCCGTATCGTAACTGGTTGATTTTCCATTGTTAAGAAGTTCATTTCCCTCAGAAATTGCCAAATCATAATTCTTCTGATTGTAGTACATCTGAACATAATAAGGCTTCACGAGATGTGCATATTCCTCATTATTTTTAATCTGGTCAAAATAAATGAAGGCATTATCATTCTGTTTGTCAGCGTAATACAAATGCCCGAGCATATACGAAATTGCAGGTTTGCTGGTCTCGTCCGCAGATTTGAAAGATTCTTCCAAAGCCTCGATCGCGCCGGCAGAGTCGCCGGTCATAAATTTGGCGTAACCCAACTTCATAATATGTTGCGTGTTTTCCTCCTTGCTCAATTGGTATTGATTGACCTTCTGCAAAGTTTCCAACGCTTTCTCAAAATCTTTTTTCGCCAGATAATAATCCGCCAAAGGTCCATTGGCCTGTGCAAAGTATGCCGAATTTGGATATTCTTTCATAAAAGCGTTCAAGCCCTCTTCCGCATATTGTTGCTGAAGGATTACGCCGATCACATTACTGAAAAATGCTGAAGCTTCCTTTCTGGAATTGCTGAGATTCTTGTTGTAGAAATATTGTTTGGAATATTCGTATTGCGAAGCGTTGTAGATCTTGGTCTGATAGAGATTATCTGCCAAACCGAAATGATAATCTTCGTTCTTTGTAAAATATTGAGATTGTTGCGCCTCGGAAATCCCGTAAAGAGATAACGTCGAAGCGATTATTATTTTTTTTGAATTCATATAGATTTTCAAAATTAATGTCATTCTGAGTTTGTCGAAGAACGGCTTCAACAAAGTTTATTCCTTTTCAACGAAAATAGGGAAAAGATATTATTTGATGGTATTAATTGGGAATATATTATAATTTTAATTGATAGATCTTTACAATTTCAATCCTACATTTATAATTAGAAACTTCATCGTAATTAGAAGGAATTACAACTTTCGTTTAACAATTTTTTAACGAAATCATCATTTTTCATTACATTTGTTTCTTTCATAAAAATCTCAAGCTTTGATAAACTCACTTTTCAGAAGAAAATCTACTAATGCGATTCTAAACCAAGGCGGCGATGGCGAACATTCTGCACTTAATAAAGTTCTTACTGTTAAGGATTTGACATTCTTCGGGATTGCGGCGATTATTGGTGGCGGAACATTTAGTGCCATTGGAAATGCGTGTTTTTCCGGTGGTCCTGGCGTTGTCATTTTATATATCATTTGCGCCATTGCTTGTGGATTTACCGCAATGTGCTATGCAGAATTTGCATCGCGCGTTCCCGTTTCTGGAAGTGCCTACACTTATGCTTACGTTTCTTTCGGAGAAATTTTTGCGTGGATCATCGGTTGGGCATTGATCATGGAATATTCCATCGGAAATATTTATATCGCCTTTTCCTGGAGTGGTTATTTTACCAATTTGCTCGAAACTTTTCACATTCATCTTCCCGAATGGTTGACCATTAATTATCTGTCTGCCAAAGAAGCTTTTACAATGAACAAAGGCGCTGAAGGTCTTGCTGCCTGGAAAAATGCACCAGTGATTGGAAATCTAAGAATCATCTTCGATCTACCAGCCGTTATCATCAATGTTTTGATCACGTACTTGGTTTACAGAGGCGCAAAAGAATCAAGAAACTTCAGCAATGCAATGGTTTACATCAAATTAGCAATCATTGCATTGGTAATAGTTGTGGGAGCTTTTTATGTTGATATTGAAAACTGGACGCCATTTATGCCGAATGGTTTTGGTGGCGTGATGGGCGGCGTTTCTGCTGTTTTCTTTGCCTACATAGGTTTCGACGCCGTTTCAACTTTGGCTGAAGAAAGCAAAAATCCACAACGCGATCTGCCAAAAGGGATGATCTATTCTTTGGTCATTTGCACCATTGTCTATATCATTTTGGCTTTAGTTTTAACTGGAATGGTTTCTTACCAATTACTTGGAGTAAGTGATCCTTTGGCAGAAATATTTGCTTTAAAGGGAGTAAAATGGATGCTCTTCATTGTCTCAATTGCGGCTGTAGTGGCGATGACGAGTGTAATGCTAGTTTTCCAATTAGGACAACCTAGAATCTGGATGACGATGGCAAGAGATGGACTGATGCCTAAAAAATTCGCAGAGATCCACCCGAAATTCAAAACGCCTGGGTTTGCAACCATTGTAACCGGACTTGTGGTCGGACTTCCTATATTTTTCACAAATGAAAACTTGGTTTTAGATTTCACGAGTATTGGGACTTTGTTCGCTTTTGTTTTGGTCTGCGGCGGTGTTCTGATGCTTTCGCCACAGAGTGAAGCCGAATTGGCGGAACGTGCGACAAAAGGAAAATTCAGAATTCCTTATATCAATTCAAAATTCATTTTTCCTGCTTTGGTCATCGTTTCTGCAGGGTTGATCCAATATTTATTTCCTACATTTTTCTCGGATACCTTCAGATTTTCTGAGGAGCACTTTGCAACCAATATTTCGATGGTCGTGTTTTTCATCCTTTGTATTGTGATGTCCGTGCTTGCCTTCGTCAAAAATCTATCTTTGATTCCATTGCTAGGACTGGTCTCTTGCTGCTATCTTCTTACCGGAATGGCGGTTTCCAACTGGAAGTGGTTTGGCATTTGGCTTGTTATCGGATTGGTGTTTTATTTCCTGTATGGTTATAAAAACAGCAAGCTAAACAAACTTAAAAACAATTAGTTTTTGAATCGATGAAAAACTTTTTAAAGAGTAATATTTCCCAAGATTCTCTTGTTCTTTTATTAACGCAGGCTCCCATTGCTTTATCAATGTTGATGGGAGACGATTTCGTGATCCAAGTAGCCAATCCTCAAATTTTGGAACTTTGGGGAAAGCAGCCAGAGATCATTGGTAAAAGATTGATAGACGCTTTGCCAGAGATCAAGGACCAGCCGTTTATCGATATTTTAACTGATGTCAAAAAAACGGGAACGCCTTACAAAGGCTATAAACATCTCGCCTATATTGTAAGAAATGGCGAAACCACGGAATGCTACTTTGACTTCATCTATGCACCGATTTATAATGATGATGAATCGGAGATCATCGGTGTAAGTGTGGTCGCAACAGAAACTACCGATCAAGTTCTGGCCGAAAGAAAAGTTGCTGAAACAGAATACAAATTTGCCAATCTCATCAAAGAATCAGATTTCGCTATCGCTATTTACAAAGGCGAAGATTTCATCATCGATATGGCGAATGATAAGATGCTTAAAACCTGGGGAAAAGACAAATCAATCATTGGAAAAAGAATAGAACAAGGGATTCCGGAATTGGTGGGACAATCTTTTCTAGGACTTTTAAAGAAGGTGTATGAATCTGGAGAGACTTATGCAGCGAATGAGGACCGCGCAGATCTTGTGGTGGATGGGAAATTACAGACTTTTTATTACAATTTTTCTTATCAACCACTCAAAAATCACAATGGAGAAGTTTACGCCATTGCCAATGTTGCCGTAGATGTCACAGATGTTGTCTTGACGAAAAGAAAATTACAGGAAAACGAAGATAAATACAGAAATCTTGCAGACAGCCTCCCAATCATCATCTGGACGGCTGACAAAGATGGAAATATAGATTATTACAACAGAAAATGGTACGATTACACTGGTTTTTCAGGCATCGATACCCGAGAAAATGCAACTCAGAAAATCCTTCATCCTGATGATATTCCAAAGGCTACAGAACTTTGGAAGATCAGTAAAGAAAACAAAAGAGGTTATGAGATCGAGTACCAGTTCAAGGACAGAACCAAGGAAAATGGGTACCGATGGTTCCTTGGCAGAGCGATTCCAATCAAAGATCAGGATGGCGAAGTCGTGCAATGGATTGGAACTTGCACTGATATCGACGAGTTCAAACAATTTCAGCAGCAGAAAGACAATTTTCTCGGCATTGCCAGCCACGAGCTAAAAACGCCGCTGACAAGCCTTAAACTCTACTCTCAATTTCTGGAAAAAAATCTCAGAAAAAGAGAAGACGAAAACAATGCCGTGGTCGCTTTGAAAATGGATGAACAAATCAACAAACTCAATAATCTCATAAACGACCTTTTGGATGTTACGAAAATCCAAAATGGAAAGATTCTTCTAAACAATTCTGATTTCGATTTTGAGGAACTTGTGACTGAAGTTGTGGAAGAGCAACAGATGAGTACCAGACATAAGATCGAGGTAGAATCTGACAACTCTGTTGGAACCGTTTACAGTGACAGGCACCGCATTTCTCAGGTCATCAGCAATCTGATCAGCAATGCTGTGAAGTATTCACCTGATTCTGATAAAATACTTATAACAAGCAAATTAACAAACAACAATACCATTCTTTTCTCCGTCAAGGATTTTGGAATCGGTATTCCAGAAAATAAAAAAGATAGAGTTTTCGAACAATATTACAGGGTCAGCGGAAGCAAGGAGCACACCTTTCCCGGACTAGGACTTGGACTTTATATCTCATCTGAGATTATCAAGAGAACTGGTGGCAGGATTTTTGTAAATTCAGTTGAAGGGAAAGGGTCTGATTTTTGTTTTGAGATTCCGAAAAATGAACAAACCTAATTAAATTATTACAAAACTAAGAAAATGTCAAAAAAAATATATGTTGTAGATGATAGCCCAGCCATTTTGGATTCAGTAAAATTGATGCTAAATATGGAAGGTTATGAAGTGGACAATTACGAAAGAGGTTCGGAAATGTTCAATGCACTTTCAACTTCTTCGAAACCCGATGTTATCCTAATGGATATGTGGCTTTCTGGCGAAGATGGCCGTGACATCTGCAAAATGATAAAGGCACACCAGGATTTTAAAAACATTCCTGTGGTCATTATGTCTGCAAGCCGAGGATTGGGCGACACAGCAATAGAAAGTGGTGCGATAGATTTCATCCCAAAACCTTTTGACCTGGGTGAAATTGTAGAAAAAATTAGATATTATTCAGAAAAAGCTGGATAATTTAAAGACAAAAAAAAGCAGTTTGATATTACTATCGAACTGCTTTACTTTATTGTATTATTGACTTTAAAAATCGACAGTTTCTGGATTCAAACCAGAGAAACCTGTTTCTTCCAGGGTTTTCAGTGCTTTCATATCGGTCTCTGAAATTTTGAATCTTTCGAAATGCAAATTATTTTTGATATTCTTGGGATTTTCAGATTTCGGCAAAACCACCGTGCCACATTGCAAACAAAACTGAATGCATAGGATTGCTGGCGAAACGCCATAATTATCTGCAATATCTTTCAAATCCTCATCTTTCAATAGTCTTCCGGAACCAATTGTACTCCAGGCTTCTATCACGATTCCCTTTTCTTTGGAATAGTTCACCGTTTCGTCTTGGGTGTATCCTGGATGAAACTCGATCTGATTGACTGCAGGAATCACTTCCGCTGTTTCCAACAAAGCTTTTAGTTGTGGCAGCATAAAGTTGCTTACACCAATTGTTTTTACAACACCAGACCTATTCAATTCTTCCATCGCTTTCCAGGTTTCTGCATTGATCTCTTTCCAATTTTCAAATTGTTTCGCATTAGCAGGCCAATGAATCAAAAGGAGATCGAGATAATCTGTCTTAAGTTTTCTAAGAGACTGTTCTACAGAGTTTTTCACACCAGCTGCGCTTCTATTGCTGTTCCAAATCTTGGTCGTCAGATACAAATTTTTCCTATCAATCCCAGATTGTTGGATCGCCTCTCCTATTTCCGCTTCATTTCCGTAGATGTCCGCCGTATCAATATGCGTGTAGCCTGCTTCCAATGCGGTCTTTACAGTTTTTTGAACGCTCTCTGTAGTTTGCCAGGTACCAAAACCAATTTCTGGGATGTCGGTCCCATTATTTAGAATGACTTGTTTCATTTTTAAAATATTTTTGAATTTAAAAGCCAAAATTACGCCATCGAAATCGGTTCTGAAAATAATTCAACTGATGGAAGAATCAAAAAATAATGATGAAAAATCTAATGATATTTTATAAATTTGACCTATGGAAAAACAGGAATTCGGTTTACTAGGAAAGAATATTTCTTACTCATTTTCAAAAAAATACTTCGAAGAGAAATTCAGAAAACTATTTTTGAAGGATTACAGCTATAACTTTTTTGATATTCCCGAAATTGACCATTTAAATTCTGTCACAGAAAATCCAAATCTTGTTGGGATGAATGTCACGATTCCTTACAAACAGGCCATTATTCCGTTCCTTGATGAATTAAGTGACGAAGCTTCACAGATTGGCGCAGTGAATTGCGTAAGCTTTCAAAATGGAAAAAAAATCGGATATAACACCGACGCTTTCGGATTTGAGAAAACGCTTCTCATCAATAAAAAAGAACACCACAAAAAAGCCCTGATCCTCGGAGATGGCGGCGCTGCAAAGGCCGTGAGATATATTCTAGACAAGCACAACATTGAACACAAAACAGTTTCCAGAAAGTCGGAGATCAATTTTGAAAACCTTTCTGAAGATCTGGTGAGAGATTCATTGGTAATTGTACAAACCACGCCAGTCGGCACTTTCCCGAATATTGAAGACGCAGTTCCTTTTCCATTTGATGCGATCACGGATAAACATTACGTCATCGATTTGATCTACAATCCGTCAGAAACAGCTTTCCTGAGAAGATCTGCGGAAAAAGGCGCAACCACTTTAAATGGTTTTTATATGCTGGAGCAACAGGCAGAAAAAGCGTGGGAAGTTTGGAATAAATAGCCTCAGCAAGATGATTGAAAATAATTTTACTATTATAAAATCTGACAAAAGGCTGGTCAAACTAAATTTCGACCAAATTTCCATCATCAAAGGTCTAGGTAATTACGTTGAGATTTTTATGACCGATGACAGAAAATTCGTTTATTACAAATCATTAAAAGAATTGATAGATAAACTTCCAGATGAGTTTATGAGAGTTCATAATTCTTATATCATTAATTTAAAAAATGTAGAATATTTCGAAGATAATCAGCTTATCATAGGTAAAAACAAAATTGCGGTGGCCAAAAGTTACAAATATTGTCTGCTAGAAAGCATAGATAAATTATTATTGTAAATCATAAAATTGACCAAGCAAATAATATATCTGACAAAGCAAATAATAAATTTCCAAATCCCTTACTGAAAAATTAGTTTTGTTCAAAAAATATGAAATATTCATTTTTAACAATTCTAATTTTTATGAGTTTACAAGCAAAATCACAAGCTTCCAAGGAAAACATTTTTCTGAAAGATGTCGTATCAATTGATGCCATTATCAAAGCTTCTTACGAAGTTGTGTCTGGAGAAAAGGGAGCAAAAAGACAATGGGAAAGAGATAGATTTCTTCATCACCCAAAAGCGATTTATTCCTTTACAGAAAGACAAAATAATGAGACAAGACAAGTCGTAATGTCCGTCAAAGATTTCCACCAAGAAACTGACAATATGACTATGGAGACAGCTTTTTATGAAAACGAAATCAATAGAGAAGTTAGAATTTTTGGCAATATCGCGCAAGTTTGGAGCACTTACGAAACACGTTTAGAACAAAATGGTCCGGTAATGAGACGAGGAATCAACAGTATTCAACTCTTTTATGAAAACAAAAGATGGTTCATTTTCTCTTGGATATTCGACAAGGAATTGGAGCACAATAAAATCCCAAAAACTTTTGATAGAAACTAGAATTACAAGTGATTTCTAACTGATTTCCAACTTTCCAATTTCTCCTCAAATTTCACCGTATGGAGCGGACTTGTAGAAGGCAAAACCACAATTGGAATTTTGAAGTTTTTACCTAGAATTTTCAGCAGATTTTTATAAGATTTTTGTCCGTTGCAAAATATCATTTTAATATTTGAATGATTTTCAATCAATTGCGGAATGTCATTATCAATCTCTGCTTTGATTTCAGTGTCGCTACTACCCTTTCTTTCGCAGCTTTCTATCACATCCCAAAGTGCGATATGATTTGCTTTGATGAGATTGATCCTTGTCTCATAATCGTTGGAAAACTCCGCGTCAAAAAGATGAAACATAATTCTCCAAAATTGATTCTGCGGAAATGCATAATATTGCTGCATTTCCAAAGACTTCGCACCAGGCATCGATCCAAGAATCAGGATTCTGGAATTTTCATCTACGATTGGTGGGAAAGAATTTATTCTGTTCATTATTTTAATTGTCTTCGAGAGCCTCAGATTGAAAAACCGAAGTGTTTTCCAGATTACATTTTATTTCAGATTATCCAAAACCTTAAACAATGCAGTACTAATATTTCCACCCTGATAATTATTAAGAATGATGGAAAATACATATTTCTTTCCAGTTTTAGAAGTCTGATAACCGGCGAAAGATTTGCTGTCTTTAATCGTTCCACTTTTCATTTTTATGCCATTTTGCGTCGGAAATCCTTCATAGAAAACATCGAAATAATTTTGTTTTTTCGCATACAACAAAGCTTGCACCTGCGCTTTCGCCGAGACATAATTTTGAGGCGAAAGACCACTTCCGTCAGCAAAATTAATCATATTAGCATTGATTCCTTTTGATTTCCAAAAGTCTTTCAAAAAGTCAATTCCTGTTTCAAAAGTAGGATTGTTGCGTTTCTCTTTTGCCATTGTTTTGATGAGCGTTTCTCCATAGAGATTGATACTTTTTCTCAAAAACCAATAAACGATTTTTTCCAGCGTAGGCGATCTGTATTCGAAAATTAGATTTGAAGTCGGAGCTTTTGCAACAGATTTCCCTTCTAATTTTTCATTATAATAAGTCGATACTTTTCCAGAAACCGAGATCCCATTTTCTTCAAGCGTTTTCTTGATTTCAATAGCTAACTGCATTGGAGGATTGGGTGTTGCACCAGAAACAGTTGTAACTTTTCCTGCGGGCAACATTCCGTTGATAATTGCAGTTTCAGAATGTGGCGCAGTGAAGATGAGACTTTGGTCGGAGCTTCCGCCGGTTTTCAATTCATTGACCCAATTCACATTTTCCAGATCATAAGAATAGTTCTTGATCTGATTGCCATTGATGTTGATATCAAATTGATTCTCTCTCCAATTCACGCCAAAAGTTCCAGCGCCGTAATAATTTCCCAAGTCGTTCCAAGGCCAACCGCCAGGCGTACTTTGGAAATCGAAATAAGAATCATCAATAATTAAATTACCAGAGATTTTTTTGATGCCCGATTTCTTGACAGCTTCTAGTAGTTTTTGCTTGAAATTTTCTGGTTTGTAGGCTTCGTAGCGCCAACTTCCCAAAGTCGGATCGCCATTTGAAGTGATGTAGAAATCACCATCCAAATTCCCGTTCGATATTTTACCAGAATATGAAGCGGTTGTTTTGAATTGAAAATCTTTCCCCAAGATTTCCAAAGCCGCCACAGAAGTAAAGATCTTCTGTGTACTTGCCGTCGAAAGACCTTTGTTCCCGTTGAATTCATAAACCAGATTTCCATTCTCATCTGAAACGTAGAACGAAAGATTAGCAGACAAAGCATTTGGTGCAGACATCATTTCTTTCACCGATTTATCAAGGTCAGCAGAAACCGATTGACAAAATACGGTTTGCGATATAACTAATGGAATCAAAAGAAAGGTCTTCATTTGGAATTTTTATCAAAAATAAGGATTACCAATCAAACTATTCTAATAATGAGTAATTGAAAAGTAAATCGTATTTTAGATCATCAAAACAAACAATATGAAAGCGCTTAAAATTCTGATTTTTGGAGTAGTTTTATGTTCAATGACCACTTCTTGTAAAGATTCCATAGAAAAAATTCAAGCAAAAAATGAAATGGTGATTGAGAATTATTTCAAACTTTTCAACGAACATCAATGGAAAGAGCTTTCAGAGTTTTATGTTGAAAATGCAGAATTCAAAGACCCCTCTTTTGGAAATGGGATCGTGAAACAATCTAAAGCTGAATTTGTTAAAAAATATACGGAGCTTAATCAAGTATTTCCGGATTTAAAAGACAAAGTAATTCAGGTTTATCCATCTGGCGACAAGAATATTATTGTTGAATTTGTTTCGACTGGAACTGCGCCAGATCAATCGAAATTTGAACTTCCCATCACCACTATTTTTACTATTGAAGATGGAAAAATAACCAAAGATTATACTTATTACAATAATTTTGAAGAAGCAAAATAATGAGCCTTTTTGACGACCAATTTGAATTACTAGAAAACATCCTGCCATACGACGGCATCACTTCCTACTACGGAAAAGTTTTTTCTGAGGATGAAGCGAATGATTATTTCAACAAATTAATGACAGAAATTGAATGGAAAAGTGATGAAGCCGTGATCTTCGGAAAACTCATTGAAACCAAAAGAAAAGTCGCCTGGTACGGAAACGAAGCTTTCAGTTATACTTATTCGGGACGAACAAAAACGGCTTTGACCTGGAATAAAACATTATTGGAGATCAAAGAAAAAATAGAATCTGTAAGTGGAGAAAACTTTAATTCTTGTCTGCTAAATCTTTACCACGACGGCTCTGAAGGAATGGCATATCACAGCGATGGCGAAAAAGATCTTAAAGAAAATGGCGCCATCAGTTCTGTAAGTTTTGGAGCAGAAAGGAAATTCAATTTCAAACATAAAACGACGAAAGAATTGGTCTCACTAATTTTGGAAAACGGAAGCCTCTTGATGATGAAAGATACAACTCAGAAATTTTGGCTTCACAGATTGCCAACGACTACGAGAATCATAAAACCGAGAATCAGCCTGACTTTCAGGACGATTGATAAATCAAAAAATTAAAATTATTTCCCCAACCCTAAAGGGAGTAATTTTAATTTTCAATCTAAATCACTGCTTTGTATTTTCTCATAAATCCAAGACATAGAATTAAACCTATAATAGATAATCCTGCGCCAACCAACGATGGATAATTGTAAGTCAATCCATATTCCAAAGGCAATCCACCGAAATAAGCTCCAAGGGAATTTGCGATATTGAAAGCAGCTTGCATAATTGCCGCAGCCATCATCTCAGAATTTTTGGCCGTTCGCAACATAATGATGTTGATCGGCGTTCCGACAGACATCGATAAAACCCCACAAATAAAGGTGAGAATCAGAGAAATAATTTTGTTTTCTGAGAATAAAAACACGAAGATCAAAGCCAAAATCATTGCTGTAAAAAGAATAGCTGCAGCTAAAGCTGGTCGCATTTTGTCAGACATTATTCCACCTAAGAAATTACCTACGACCATACCGGAACCTGCCAAAACCATTATGTAAGCGATGGAATCTGTCGGGAACTTTGAAACATTGGTCATCAAAGGTGTGATGTAACTGAACCACGCGAACAAACCACCAAATCCAATTGCTGAAATCGAAATAATGTGCCAAGCTTTGATGGTTTTGAAAAATTCCAATTCATCTTTCAAACCGACAGTTCGCAGACTGTTCATATACGGAAGCAGAAATTTAAGCGCTAAAATCGTGACCAAACCTATCAAAGAAACAACGCCGAAAGCATATCGCCACGAAAGCTGATGTCCGAGCCAAGTGACAAATGGAACCATCGCAAGATTAGCAAGCGTGAGTCCGGCAAACATCATTGCAATACTTTGCGCCTGCTTTCCAGGTTTTGCCAATCGTGATGAAACCACAATCCCCACACCGAAAAACGCACCGTGAGGCAACCCAGACAGGAATCTCAGGATCATCATTGTGTAATAATCATTGGACAAAGCCGACAATCCGTTGAAGATGGTAAATGCAATCATCAAGAAAATCAAAATTCTCTTCGGAGGAAACTTTGCGGCATAAGCTACCAAGATTGGCGCGCCTACAACCACGCCTGCTGCATAAGAAGAAATAAAATGTCCAGCTTGGGGAATCGAGATTTTTAATGATTTTGCTACGTCGGGCAAAAGTGCCATTATCACGAATTCTGTAGTCCCAATTGCCAATCCGCCGAGAGTGAGCGGAAGTATTCTCTTATCCATTTTGCAAAAGTCCTCAATTTAAAATTCAAATTCAAATTTTAGGGATTTAAAATGTCGAATGGTAAGATTAAATTAAACTATTGTTTAAACTGAGTTAATAATTGAACTTTAACTGTAACATTATTGACAAAATATGAACTAACCCTGAAATCTGCAGCCCGGCCTGAGTGGAAATCCATTTTTGGCTGGGAAATGCTAGGCTAAAAAGATTGGGAACGGAGGACGGATAAAGCTGCCATAAAAATGATTATTAATTGCGTTATTTCCGTTCTGTTTTGATTTTTCTACTATTTTTGCATAGCTTAAAAGTATGTTGAACAAAATCCTCACTTTTCCAATCGTAGTTTTGATAAAATTTTATCAACTCGCCATCTCGCCTTGGCTTGGTAAGAACTGTAGATATCATCCAACCTGTTCGCATTACACTTTGGAAGCTTTAAAAGTTCACGGACTTATCAAAGGGAGCTGGCTGGCGATGAAACGAATTGCGAGCTGTCATCCTTGGGGAGGCGAAGGCTATGATCCTGTGCCACCAAAACAACATTAAAATCATCTATCAATGAACCATATTTTTCTAAGATTTTTTCTTATTCTTTTTGTCGGATTTTTCCAATTGGTTTCTTCGCAAAATTCCCCAACTAATGTTTCTGAGGGAATTTTAAAAATTAACAATAATGAAAAAGTACCCGTGAAAATCTTTGCAACGCAGAGACCAGATTCTTTGTACGACGAGGCTTCCAAAAATGTTCCCAATGAATTGATCATTTTGAATGAAGATAATATCACAGCAGAATCTGCAGAACAATTGGCTTCGATCCAGAATATTCTGTTGAAATATAAAGCTTTCAATTTTCAGTTTTTAGATAAAGATTTTAAACCTGCTGATGCAACGCTGGAGCAGAAAAATATTGAGAATTTCAAATATCTTTTAAAATCTAATACAGTTCTGAAACCAACAGATAGCGCCGAACTAGAAACAGTTTATAAAATTTGGGATCCAGTGAAAGGAATCAAACTGGGACCAGTGATGCTTCATTTTTACAGTCTAATGTTCATTCTTGCTTTCGGATTAGGCTATTTTATTATGGCCAAAATTTTCAAAATAGATGGTGTGGACGAGAAATATCTGGAGCCGTTTTTCACTTATACTTTGATTGGAACTATCTTGGGTGCAAGATTGGGTCACGTTATTTTTTATCAGCCAGAACTTTTCAAGGAAGATTTCCTCAGTGTATTTTTGCCAATCAGCACGCGAGGCGGTTTGCATTTCACAGGATTTTCCGGATTGGCCAGTCACGGCGCGGCGATTATGGTGATTGCAACGACATTATATTACAGCATCAAAATCATCAAGAAAAATCCACTTTGGGTTTATGACAGAATCGGGATTGTAGTTGCTTCCGGCGGTGCTTTTGTGAGAATGGGAAATTTTTTCAACTCCGAAATTTTAGGAAAACCTATTGATCCTGCTTCGCCATTTGCAATGCTTTTTCCACAACAGAGCTCAGAATATGGCGTTACGATTCCAAGATATCCAACGCAATTGTTTGAGGCCTTTGGATATGTTTGTCTTTTCTTTTTGCTTTGGTTTTTATATAAAAAGACCGACAAAAAATATCAGCAAGGTTGGTTGTTTGGATTATTCTTCATCATCCTTTGGGCCATCAGATTCTTTGTAGAATTCTTGAAAGAGCCACAAGGAGACGAGATTATCAGTTTTGCCGGACTTAATACTGGTCAAATTTTGAGTATTCCGTTTATGATTGCAGGAGCGGTAATTATGATCATCTCTAAGAAATATAACCTTCCAAAAACGGAAACAGTATAAAATGAAAACTCCCAATATTTTGGGAGTTTTTTAATTTTGTGAGATGATGAGATTTAATAGAACAGCAACAACGATTATAATTTACTTGCTAATTGCAGTTTTAAATATTTTAACCTTCGGTGAGTATTTAAAAGCAACAAAATTAGCTGGAGGTGAAGTTGGAATGATTCCAATTGCAATGATTATTATTTTTGGAATTACTTTTCTGCTTTCTACAATTGCATTTGTAATCATTAATTCAAAAAAGAAAATATCTATAATCACTTCCATCTTTATTTACCACATCATTTATTTAGGTGTTTTAATTTCTTGGGGATTTGATTTTAAAAATTTGACTAATCTAAAATACACAAACGTTGACTTATTCATTATTCTAATACCATTCTTAATTTGGGCAATTGTATCATTAGTTTGTAAACTTTGGGTTTCAAAATGGATAGAACAAAACAATCAATTCTAAATTTACAAAGCTTTAATTTCATTAATAAAATCTTCCACAACTTCATCAGAAGTCGCCCAGGAAGTTATTATTCTAATTGCAGAATTCTCTTCATCCATCTTTTTCCATACGTAGAAATCATAGTTTTTCGATAACTTTTCGATTTGAGAATTGTTTAGAATTGGGAATATTTGATTCGTAAAAGTTTCTGATAAAAACTGGAATCCTTTTTTCTGAAAAGCCGATTTGATCTTCATTGCCTGAACATTGGAAATCTTGGCCAAATCAAAATACAGATCATCTTTCATCAATTCCAAAAACTGAATTCCCAGCAATCTTCCTTTTGCCAACAACGCACCTTTCTGCTTGACGTGGAAGCCGAATTCTTCTTTCAAATTGTCATTAGTAATCACAATTGCTTCGCCGAGAAGTGCGCCATTTTTAGTTCCGCCGAGATAGAAAACGTCTGTAAAATTGGCTACGTCTTCCAAAGTCAAATCGTTGACCTCAGAAGTCAGCGCTTGTCCCAATCTTGCGCCATCCATAAAAAGAAAGAGATCATTTGCTTGACAAAATTCGTACAACTTCGTCAGCTCTTGTTTTTGATAAATCGTCCCAATTTCTGTGGAATTTGAAATATAGACCAATTTCTGTTTCAGCTGATGCGGCTTGTTGGTATGAGAATCCAAAACCGATTGAATGTGTTCTGGTTTTAGTTTTCCATCTTCCGTTACTACGCCGTGGATTTTATGCCCTGTCGCTTCTATCGCGCCGGTTTCATTGGTAAAGATATGTCCAGTTTCTGCAGAGATCACACTTTCGTGCGGTCGAAGAATTGACGAAATCACCAAAAGATTGGCTTGCGTTCCACCACTCACAAAGTAGATCTCAGCATTTTTATCATTGATTTTTTTCTTGATTAATTCTCTCGCGTCATCAGAATAATTATCGTAGCCGTAGCCATTTTGCTGATTGAGATTAGTTTTAATTAATGCTTCTAAAATATTGGGATGACAACCTTCGGAGTAATCGTTTTTAAAGGAATATTTCTTCATTTTTCTTTCTGCTTTTTGACGATCCAAAGGTATTGATTTTGATTTATGAGCTAAAATTAAAACAGCATTATATTGTTAGTCAAAATTTGATTTACTTCTAACTTTTGTTTAATTTTGAAATATGAATTCCTTGACCGAAGAAAATTACCTGAAAGCACTTTATCATCTTGTGAATGAGAATGATGAAGTTTCTGTGAACGACCTCAGCCGACAACTCAACATCAAAATGCCTTCTGTCAACAGTATGGTAAAGAAATTTGCGGAAAAAAACTGGGTGAAATATGAATCGTACAAACCCATCAAACTCACAGAATCTGGAAAAAAAGAAGCGTCGCTCATCGTGAGAAAACACCGATTGACAGAAATGTTTCTCGTAGAAAAAATGGGATTTGGCTGGGAAAATGTCCACGAGATCGCGGAACAATTGGAACATATCCATTCCGATGCGTTTTTTGATAAAATGGATGAGATTCTGAATTACCCAAAAATGGATCCTCACGGCGAACCCATTCCTGACAAAGATGGAAACGTCATTCAGCCTGATCACAAAAAACTGAGCAAGTGCAAGGAAAATGAAACAGTAGAATTGGCCTCCGTTACAACCTCATCAGAAGATTTTCTGAATTTCCTTAATAAAAGAGATTTGAGCTTGGGAACACAATTGAAAATCTTGCAAATCGAAGGTTTTGACCAATCGATGTTGATTGCTTACAACGGGCGCGAAGAGAATTTTAGCAAGACGGTTTGTGAGAGGTTGTTGGTGAAGTAAATTTTGATTTCAAATTATACCAAGTTTTATAAAGATATAATAAAAAAGAGACTCATAACCGAGTCTCTTTTTCATTTAGTTGAACATATCTTTTACTTTCTCAAAGAATGTTTTTTCTTTTCCGGTGGGTTCGGCGTTCATATCGCCATTTTCCAATTGTTTTTGGAAGAATTCTTTTTGGTCTTTCGTCAGCTTTTGTGGCGTCCAGACATTGATATGAACAAACATATCGCCTTTGCCACCGTAACCTTCGATGTTTGGAAGACCTTTTCCTGCCAATCTTAAGATTTTGCCAGATTGTGTTCCTTCATCCACTTTGATCTTCACTTTTCCACCAACCACGTTGATTTCCTTAGTCGTTCCCAAAGCTGCTTCTGCGAAAGAAACATACAATTCCTGATGAAGATTGTCGCCTTCACGTTTGATGGTTTTGTCCACTTCCTCTTCTACCACAACCAAAAGGTCACCCGGCGTTCCACCAAGTGGCGCGTCGTTTCCTTTGCCTCTTACATTCAGTTGGATTCCGTCTCTTGCACCAGCCGGAATATTGATCGTGATCTCTTCATCCTCTTTCACAAGACCTTGCGCATTGGCTCCAGCAGGGATTTTGTCCGCTACTTTCCCAACACCTTGGCAAGTTCCACAAGTCGTTTGCGTTTGCATCTGTCCGAACATTGTGTTCATCATTCTCACTTGAACACCGCTTCCGCCACAAGTAGGACAAGTCTTGGAAGTTACGCCTTTTGCCAACTTCATTTTTTTGACCTTGATGGTTTTCTGAGTACCAGAGATCATTTCTTCCAGGTTCAATTTGATTCGGACACGAAGATTAGAACCGCGAGACTGCTGCTGTCTTTGCTGACCACCACCAAATCCGCCACCGCCGAAAATATCACCGAACTGACTGAAGATGTCCTCCATATTCATTCCGCCGCCGAATCCGCCGCCGCCAAATCCGCCACCTGCTGCACCGCCAACGCCAGCGTGACCATATTGGTCATATCTCGCTTTCTTGTTGTCGTCGCTTAGAACTTCATACGCCTCTGCCGCTTCTTTGAATTTTTCCTCTGCTTCTTTATCACCTGGATTTTTGTCCGGGTGAAATTTGATCGCCATTTTTCGGTAGGCTTTCTTGATCTCGTCAGCACTTGCTGATTTGCTGACTTCTAATATATCGTAATAATCGCGCTTCGCCATAATAAATAATTGATAAGTGATAAATGATAATTGATCTTCTGACCAATTAACTTTATCATTAATAAACTTAGTTTCCTGTCACTACTTTTGCGAAACGGATCACTTTCTCGTGAAGTTGATATCCAGTTTCCACTACATCTACAATTTTACCTTTCAAATCTTCTGATGGCGAAGGAATCGATGTGATAGCCTCGTGTAGATCTACATTGAAAGCGTCGCCTTGCTCTACGTGGATTGGTTTCAAACCTTTTTCTATCAATTTGCTTTTCAATTTTTGATAGATCAATTCGATGCCTTTGAGTTCGGACTCGTTGCCACTTTTGGAGATTTCTTTGATGGCTCTTTCGAAGTCATCTACAACGCCAAGCATTGAGGTCATCAAATCTTGGGAAGCATACAAATAGAAATCGTTCTTCTCTTTTAAGGTTCTTTTTTTATAGTTTTCGAATTCTGCGTAGAGACGGATGTATCTGTCTTTTTCTTCTGCCAAAAGTTCTTCTGGCGTCGGTTTTTGTGACACATTTTCTTGATTTTCCGTTTCTTGATTTTCTGTCGAATTCGTTTCTTGATTCAGGTTTTCCTCGTGTATATCTTTGTTTTCTTCCATAATGGTAATTTTACAAAGTACATTTCTCAATTCTTTTGCCAATCGTGGTTTTTTGACAATTAGGCAGAGATTGGGTAGGAGATTTGAAATTCCAGATTCCAGATTTGAGATTTGGAATTTGGAATTGAAATCTTCAATCTTGGCGAAGCTGCGTGAGCGATGGTAGTGGATATCCTTTTTGTGTTTGGGTAAGTTCTTTCTAATGACCTATGGTGAAGACAAAAAGATAGTAACGGACAGCGCGACCCGGGCATTGGGAAATGCGGCTGTGAGGGGCACGCCCAAATTTTACTTCATATTGGAAACGGAAGTCCGAAAGTTGATGTCTTCCAAAGTCCAATTGAGGATTTTGTCGTCTGCGCCAAAGATGTCTTCGAAGTTGGGATCTACGTAATGGTTGGGAATCACACCTCTCTTTTGATCTTCAAACTCGATGTTTGGGCGAATCAGAAAAAGTCCGATTGGAAGTGCCAAATGTGAATTGGGAAGAATGACGGTATTGTTTACGCCTGCAACTGTTCCATCATTGGCACCGCCTGTTTCTTCGCCTACGATGACGGCTCGGTTTTCGAATTTTAATTTTGCTGAAATGATGGACGACGCAGAGAAACTGGCTCCATTGACAAGGACATAGATATTTCCTTTGAAGGCATTTTCTTTGGGTTTTGTAGGTTTGGATGAGAACTCACGGAAGTAATATTTCTTATCCTTTTTCGAGGACAAAAAATAGTTGCCTGCTAAGAAAAACGGATAACCAGGCGCACTAAGAATACTTGTGAATACAGATTGTTCGCGGAAGTAATTTTGGTGCATCCCGGAAGTTTTGGAAGTCATTTCGGGCGACTTAATTAGCGTAAATTTCTTGTCGGTAAGGTAGGAATACAGTGTATTGATTTCCGAAAGTGAACCGCCGAGATTGTCTCGAACATCTATAATAAGATAATCGGATTTTGCATTTTTGATCTTTCGAAAAGTCTGATCATAGAATTTTTTGGCGTAGGTTGCGGAGAAGGATTTGATCTTGATGTAGGCAATACTGCTGTCGGATTTCAGGAATTTGAAACTTCTGTTGTAACTTTTGGAAATCGCATCATAGTCCTGCAGTTTGTGATCTACTGTGACTTTCGGTAGTTTTTTTTCTTCCGACTCTGCTTTGGCTTCTTTCTTCTGTCTTTTGAGAACAATGTCTGCTATCTGATTATCACAAACTGTTTTCAGTTTTACACTATCCAGATAGCCGTTTTCCAGAGTGTAATAGTTGAAGAAAGTTAGGTTCATAAAATACTTTTGGAAAGTTCTGTTTTCCCCGTCTGAGCTGTAGAGTTTTTGGTATTTCCTGATAATCTCCGAAACATTTTCATCATTGATTTTAAGGATTTCGGTTCCTGCTTTTATCTGTCCTACATTTTCTTTGTTTTCCACGACAAACATTCGGTCATCGATAATTTTGTAATCCATCAATGCGAAAAGCGGTTTTTTCTTTTTGAATTCCTTCTGTTCGGTCTTAGAATATTTTTTCCCGACAGACCTGAGCCGCAGATGACCTTCATTGATACTTGCAACTACAGGAGCCAATTTGAAGTAGAATTGATTTGGCGTCAATGGTTCCTTGATATTGGTTTTGAGGCTGTCAAACTTATGATCCAATTCTTCTTTAGAAATGTACCAGTAAAGATTTGGGTGGAATCTCTGCAGTTTTTGATATGTGAAATCTATGTCTTTTCTAAGTTCTGCTGTTGGAATCTTCTTCTCCAAAAAGAGATTGTTCCTCTTGACAGACTGACAAGAAAACAGGATTATTAATATCAAAAAGGCGAAGGTTCTTTTCATAAATAAGGGACTAAAAATAAGATATTTAAACCAAAAAGGATTAATATCAATTCTAACTTTAACATATTATAACAAAAAGTGGTTTTAGATTTGTAAGAAGTCTTTGTTATTAAAATCAACAGTTACATTATGAAAAATATAATTCTTGCAGCCTCAGCATTTCTAATTGCTCAGTTTTCATTTGCACAAACCAAAGAAATCACGGCTTTTACCAATCTTAAAGTATTTGACAAGATTCCGGTTCAGCTGGTCGCATCTGATTCTTATAAAGCGGAATTGAGTGGTACAATGGCCAATGAAGTAGAATTCGTGAATTCCGGAAATGAATTAAGAGTGCGGATGAAACCCACAAAACTTCTTCAAGGTGATGATGTGAAGATCTTGCTTTACTATACAGACATTAGTGACATCCAGGCAAGTCAGGGTGCAAAAATATGGTCATCCGATATCGTCAAATCATCCAAATTAGGATTGACATCCAACGAAGGTTCCAATATTGATCTTAATGTCAATACCAAAGTCATCGAAGGAAAAGTAAATACTGGTGCCAGTTTAAAATTGTCGGGAACTACGGATTCACAATCAGTAGTCGTCAATACCGGTGGGAAATATGACGGACAAAGTCTGCAAACACAAATCACAAGCATCACTACCAATGCTGGCGGACAAGCCTCTGTAAATGCAATGGAATCTGTAGATGCTACCACAAGAGCTGGCGGAATCATTGATATCTATGGTAAACCAAAATCTAAAAATGATAAGAAGATTGCTGGTGGAAAAATCAGATATCATTAATCGTCATCAAAAATACATAAAAAGCTTAATAAAAAAACCTGCTCAACAGCAGGTTTTTTTATTGTAAAATATGAAAATCTTATTTTTTACGGGAAGATGATTGTCTGACACAAAGCATCGGTGTGAGGACCAGTTTCTTTTCTATGGTAATGCCAGAGAAATTATCTTTAATACTATCTAAAAACACACTGCCTGACACCTTACCCATCATCACCGGTGTTTGATCTACAGAACTGATCGACAACTCCATAAATTGCGTAAAGGGCTCATTACTGAAGCCAATCACACCAATATCTTGAGGTATCTTGAGTTTCAGATTCTTAATTTCTTTGCAAACGCCCAAAGCTGTAAAATCTGAAGCAGAGAAAATAGCATCTGGCTTTATTTTGCGTTTCCAAACATTCTTCATAGCATGGATGCCTTCCTCGATGGAACTTCCTGTATTGATGATGTTTTCCTGAACTACTGGTAGCTTGTAATCCTGCAATGCACTGATGTACCCTTTCAGCCTGTTTTGATAGATTTCCAAATTCTGATCTCCGGAAAAGTGATAGATATTTTTATAACCTTCATTAATCAACTGTTCTGTTGCGAGATAGGCGCCCTTGTGATCATCAATTGTGATGGTGCTGATGCCTGGAACATCCTTCTTTCTATCAAAAAAAATGATTGGCGTACTAGTAGTGCTCACCACTTTTTTCATGTAGTCTGTATCGACTGTATTTTTTGAAATCGAAATAAAAATACAATCCACCTGAGTATGCAGCAAGGTATTAAGCTGTTTCTTTTCCACAGCAGCATCATCGTGGCTTTGGCAGATGATGACACGGTAACCGTGCGGAGAAAGCTCCTCCTCGATCCCACGGATCACGGATGAGAAAAAGTTGGTATTGATATAGGGAACTATTACGCCCACTGTTTTGGTCTCTCCACTTTTGAGTGCTTTTGCGAGATTATTCTGCTTATAGTCCATTTCCTTGGCCATATTCACCACCAATTCCTTGGTTGCCTGGCTTATCCTGGGATGATTGTTCAGCGCTCTGGAAACAGTCGCTACACTCACATTCAGTTTTTTGGAAATATCATATATTGTGGTGTTTTTCTTTGTCATGTATTCTTTATCTAAACATTAGATACTATTGATGTAAATATATAAAATAATCCCTGTCAGTGCTGAAATTTTAATTCACTTTTCATAGAAATCAAGAATTATTTTCAAAAATCCTTATATTTTTAAAATAAAACCATTACTATTAAATAATAGTACAGCAAGGATAATCTTTCTTTAAAAATTCCATAAGAAAAAAGCCAATTCACCGAAATGAAATTGGCTCTCATTATGAAAAATATTACTAATTTTTGATTAATTTACCGCTGAGCTGGCTCGCATTTGTTTTTAAGCTGTAGAAATATGTTCCGGTTTTTAAATCTTTAGCTTGAATGGTTAGATTATTAAGACCAGATTTTTGATTTGCTTTTTGTATCGTTTTAACAATTCTTCCACTCATATCGTAGATTACAAGATTCACATCAGAAGTTGATTTCAAATCAAAAGCGATTGTTACCTGATCTGTAAACGGATTTGGATAAACGCTCAGTTTTGCATCCTTGATATTTGCAACCGCTAAAGTTGAAAAGTCAATATTGACAGAGGACTCCGGCATCCAGTCGAAAAGAAACGTAGGATCTGTTTCTTTTTTGAAAACATTAGCAACTGTAAATACCTGGGATTGTGCTTCCGTGAGAACCACACCTCCATTTGCTCTCAGCGCCAATCTTTCGGTCGTTGCACCATCGCCGGTGTTTCCATACTCTACAAATGTGACAGGAAGCGCTCCATTAATGGGTGTTGTCCAGCCAATTGGATTCAGCATTGCTGGTGTTGCAGTTCTGATGAAGGCAGATTTCGGTGTATTTTGCCAAGCACGTCCAAAATGGAAATTACTGATTACCGTTCCATTAAAATCTTGCGTACCTGCAGCCGGAACCGTTAAATTACAATCTAGAAATACAAACCCAAACTTTGTAGTAGATTCTGTAGATGGCGCCGTAACCACACTATTATTACGGTTGATGTAAGTTGTACACTGATCAAAAACAACCGTCTGACGGCCAAAGATGAAATCCACATTCCCCTCTATATAAGAGTTTTTAAAATAAGCTCTTCCAATACTGTTTCCTAAGTAAGTATCTTGATAACCAAGAATCCTGCAATCATAAAATGCCTGACGGTCCCCTTGCGTTTTCAAAGCAACGGCTTGTGTCGCAGGATTAATCGCTGTATTGGCTGTAGAATTCACAAATGTATTAGCAATTGTAATTTTGGAAGCTGTGAAATCATTAGCAAAAACTGCCATCGTTTGCGAAAGAGATGTTCCGTATGGAGAACCAGTTTCTGGATTGATATTGCCTGCCGCTACATTATTTGTAATGATGGTAGTATTGGCATCATCACCAATCAAGAAAACATTAGATTTTGCTGCCAAAAGTGTAGGTCTTTCAGTATAAATCCCCGGTTTGATATGGATAATCCATCGTCCTGTGTAATTATCCGGAACCGCATTGAAGGCTGATTGAACCGTAGTGTAATCCCCAGTACCATCTTTAGCAATTGTTTTGACGACATCAGGATCAGTAGCTTTGGTTGTAACAGTTATTACATTTCCATAAGATGTTCCTGCAGAATTGGTTGCAAATGTTCTTGCGTAATAAACTGTAGAAGGATCTGCACCAAAAACATAAGATGAAAAAGCGCCCAATCCAGAACCACTAGATACTTTGGTGGCATTGTCAATGCTTGGATTATTATTGGTTTTTGACCACACAATTCCCCTTTCTGTAACAGTAGCGCCGCCCCAATCTGCCACGTTTCCAGAAACCACAAACGACTTATTTGTCACCTGAGACTGTGATGTGTTGGTCAAAGTTGGCGCAACAACACTTGCCAATGTGGTGAAACTAACCTGATTCCCATACGCTGTTCCAGCAGAATTGGTAGCATAAGCACGCACAAAGTAAGTCGTTTCAGGAGAAAGATTAGATAGAGAACTTACAAAAGATCCACTCGCTACATTATCTGTGGTTTTAGAATTATTGATTGTTGGGTTTTCGCTGGTGCTCCAGACGACTCCGCTTGCTGTTACGGCGCCACCTCCATTGCTGGAAATATTACCACCTGAAACCGCGCTCGCTGTAGAAACCGAAGAAACGCCCGCTGTAGAAACCGTTGCAGGGTTTGCAACCGCTCCTTCCATCGTTCCCGAAATTTTAACATTCCTTAAACCAAACTGCTTATTGGTTGCCACGGCTGTCAAATAAGGGTAAAATCTTACATAAAGCTTTTGACTGCCAGTAAGAACTACCGGCGTAGAAAGTGTAGCACTTAAAGCAACAGAACCGTTGTTTGGCAATTTTAAAGAACTTTGGATAGAAACCGAATTAGAAAAATCAGCGTTAACAGAGTAAAATGCCTGATAGTACATATTCCCAGTCCCTGCCGCTCCAACCAGAGCCTCGATTTTGTTAATGGTAAATGTACCTCCATTTGTAGGATTAACATCTAACTGAACATAAACATCCGGATTGATGGTCGTTGCATTGGTGGTTGCAGACCAACTGTTCGCACCACCAATGACCTGCCAAAACAGCACATTACTTTCTGCAGTCGTTGCAGGAGCAAAGACAATTTTTGTATTGACATTGTAAGCCACATTTGCGCTTGGATAACTGATACTTGACTCCAGATTACCTTCAACAGATTTTTCTGTAATATTGGCAATCAAAGGCCAATTGACCGATGCGGGAGTAGCTTCAAAAGCTTTGGATGGTTTCAGGTTTTTACTTTCAGTCAGTTTATTTTCTTCTTTGATTTTTTCATTAGCAAAAGAAGTTTTCACATTATGACTTGGTGAATCATAGAAATAGGATACACCTTTTCCAATCCCAAAAATCATCACAGCACTCAAGAGTGCAGCGGGAAAGAGTAATTTTTTTTTCATTGTTGATTTTGATTAACAGTTGTGATTTGGCTTTTGATCTTGTAACTATTTTACAATTACTTTTTGTGTGTAAGAATCATTATCAGTTTTTACCACAAATAATTTCAAGCCTTTGCTTAATTTCTTAATTGAAATGGCATTGATTGTATTTTCTCCTTTATTTAAGATGCCGTTATAAACAACGCCTTCTGACTTTCCAGAGAAATCTGTAACCAGAATCTGTACAGGTTTGTTATTCTCTTTGGAAAAAATTTTAAGAGAAATCTGTTCAGAGGCTGGATTTGGGTAAAGTAAAGAAGCTGCGTTATTTTTAGAATTTACTTCGCCTGTTGCCAAAAAAAGACAATCGGTTGGCTGCAAAAGTACTGCGCCGGCTCCTGCCATTACAGTTTGCTTCACATCCTGAGATGCAATTTTATTAATTGAATATGGCGGTGTGAAAGCAGTCCCAGAACCTACCATAGTTCCGCTGGTTCCAGAGAAAGTGTTTTCCACCAGTTGTGCAGCAGTGAATTTTCCAGTTTCTAATCTGATTGGATTTCTTACATTCTCAAAATAGTTACCCTCGATCAGAAGATCCGCTTTGTAACCTGCATAGATACAGTAGTTGCTGACAGAACTGTTAAAATAATTATTCAGCAAATGTACTTTGCCAAATCTTACTCTTGGCATTCTTTCTCTCACGCCAGGTCCCCACCAGCAATATTGCATAGTGATTCTCAATTTTCCCTCGTCTTGTGTCGCATCATCACCAGATCCAAATAGGTTGGAAAATCTGTGGTCATTGCTGCCACCAGAGCCACCGGGAATTGGAGCTTTTAGATATTCGAATTTTGTCCAGGTAACGCTGATAAGATCAGAGGCATTTTTGATATCAAGATTACCATCCAAAGCATCCTGAAAAGTACAATGATCTACCCAGACGTTCGTACAATTGTCAATCGTCAAATTGTCATTCCCATCTACATCGTAAGCACCAGGACCTTCAAAGGTTATATTTTTAATCAAAATATTGGAACTGTTCTTTGCATAGAGAATTCCAGATCCGCCAGAAGTAAGATCTACAGAAACCAATCGAGCTCCGGCCAATCCTAATATTGATTTTCCGGTTTGGTTATTTAGGGTAAGTCTGCCATTGGCAGGGAAAGTGATTTGACCAGAGATGTGAATCACTTTTACAGCCGTTGCATTGACCGCAGCTTTCAGCTGATCATAAGTTGTCACCACAGTTGGTACTGCAGTTCCGCCACCGGTTACTCCATTCTGGGAAGCCCAGCCCGCAGCAGGACATTGCGCCTTTACATTGGTCTGAAACAAGGTAGCCATCAGAAATACAGACATTAAGAATATTCTCTTCATTGGGTAATTATCTTTTAAGAATTAGAATGATATTTAGAATTTGAAATAGGTTCTGAATTAATAAAAACATTATAACAAATTGATTTTTAATTAATTACAATTATCCTATTTTAGAAAAAAGGAAAAAAAAAGTTTGATGAAAACTGGTTTCATCAAACTTCTATTAATGAAAAATTTAATTCATGTAATTTTAAATCTTCCTGGTTATCAGTTATTATTTCAATAAAACCTTCACTGATTTTTCTCCAGCTTCAGATTTAAGGTTTACGATGTACAATCCTTTGTTGTTGATTTCAAAGTTTGTGTCTGCAGATGTCTTTGTAGTTTTTACCAAAGATCCGTTTGCGTTGTAAACATTTACTTGTGTGTTTTTGGACTCAAGATCTGCAACATAAATTTTGTTACCGCTTGAGAAAACGTTAGCTTTCATAGATTTCTTAACATCATTCACGCCTAGAACAGTAGTTCCAACATTTGTAGCGGTAATTTTGTAGATGTTAAGAGACTGATCTCCGTAGATGTACAAATCTCTTGCAGGACCTACATATTGGTAAGTGTAGATCAATGCATCTTGGGAATTAGAATAAGTTTTTGAACCTAAAATAGATGATCCAGTTCCAATGTAAAGTGTACGGTCATTTCCACCACCGTTTTTGTACCAAACATTCACCTCAGAGTTACCGTTTACTTTGATTACAATGTAACGTTGTGTTGGTGTCGTGTTTACGCCAGTTGAAGTGTAGCCACCACCATTCAATTTGAAACGTTTTGTAGCAGAAAAACCATCTGGGAATGTAGCAGCATTACCCTCTACCTGTGCAAAGTTGACAACAGTAGCTGGTCCCGGAACAAGTCCTAAATTATTTTTTACCACCGCTGTAGTTTCACCAGCAATCACTGGCCATGCAGCACTAGAGAAATCCCAAGTGGTTTGCGCTTTAAAAGAGTTAACAGAAGCTACTACTGAAAAAGCTAAAAGAAGTAATGATTTTTTCATGATAAAATGATTTATTTAATTGTTTAATATTATTTATGCAATCGATTACACAAATATTTGTAATAATTCGACGGTTCTAATATAAAATTATTATTCAATACCGTGATATTTTTTTTTAATTTAATATTAATTTTTTTTAACATAACCTATAAACCTTCTATTCATAGCAGTTTTAGCTGATGATAAATTTAAAAAAAAGCAAAATCACAACCACCAAAAATGTATTTTGATGGCAAAAAATAGTGCAATCGGTTGTCCTAAAATAACAGAAATAATGACCAATTTCATATTAAATCAATTTTCAAACAAATGTTTATCAAAAACTAATAATTTTCATTGATAATCTCATATTAATGCTTCATTTAGAATCAAAAGAGGATTTTTTGAGATATCCTAAAATAACAGATCTTTGATTGTAAATAAAAAACCCTACAAACAATGTCTGTAGGGTTTTCTGAAAAAAATTATGAAAATATTTACTACTTAGCTTTCTTATTTGAGAAGAACTTTTACGGATTTTTCGCCAGTCTCAGACTTAAGATTTACAATGTAAAGTCCCTTTGTATTGATCTCAAAATTAGTATCTGCAGAGGATTTCAGAGACTTCACCAAAGATCCGTTCGCGTTATAAACATTGATATTGGTATTTTTTGATTCCAAATCCGAAATGTAAATTTTATTGCCGCTGGAGAATGCGGTAGCTTTCAAACCAGACTTTACATCACCCACAGCCATTGTAGCAGGAAGTTCAGTCTGTCCTACGTTGGTCGCCGTAATTTGATAATAATTGAAACCATTAGTTCCGCCAATATACAGATTAGCAGCTGGCCCTGTATAATTAACTGTTAATAGATAATTGGTGCTGGAATCAGTTGCAGTCAGTGATCCCAAAACATTAGTCCCATCTGTCACATAAAGTGTACGCGATCCCGAGCCTGAAGATCTGAAATAAATTTTCACCTCACTATTTCCTGTAACTGCGAAGTATAAATATCTTTTGGTAAATACCGCAAAATTAGATGGCGTACTATTGGAATAACTATTGCCACCAGTTTTATTTCTTTTCGTAAAACTAAAGCCAGCGAAATCACCGGTGCTGCCCGGAGAATGACTTTCTATGATACCAAAACCATTCGTAGCACCTTCAGTACCTGGGATATATGCCAGATTATCATCCAATTTATTTTCCCCTACCGCTGCCTGTGTAGAGTTTGAGGAAAAGTTCCAAGTTTTGCTGGCTTGAGCATTGAAAGTTACTGCAGAAACACCTGCTAAGATGAAAGAGAATAATAGTTTTTTCATGATAAATTAATTTTATTTAGTTGTTTTAATAATTTCTATGCAATCGATTACACAATATTCTGTATTAATTCGACGGTTCTAATATAAAATTATTTTTAAATCACAACAGAAATTTTTAATTTATTTTTTATCCTGATGTTAAATTTGATTAATATAAAATTAAAATATCCTTTATTTACTAAAGAAATCCATTAAATGAATGTTTAATTAAAAATGGAATTAGTAATCAGATAATGACTCAAAAATTACAATTTGAGCAAAAAATCAAAGTAATCGATTGCATAAAATCAACCAAAAAATCATCTTGCAACGAACTTTGATTATAAAAACAAAAAAATCCTAATTTTAAATTAGGATTTGATATTATAAAAATGGTCAATTTTAATTTTTAATTGCTTCTGTTATTTAATTGTTGCAGCCAGTCTGCGCAGACCTTTTTCCAATTGTCCGTGAGTTCTGCCTTATTACCGATTCCAATATTGTGCTCGCCTTCTGGAAAGATAAACATTGCACCTTTCACATTTTTCTGAATCATCGCCTCGTAATACAAAATACTGTTGATGACGGGAACTGCAGGGTCATTCTGAGCGTGGAAAAGAATCGTTGGTGGTGTCTTCTCCGTTACACGATTCTGCATCGAAAATTCTTTGATTTTTTCCTCAGAAGCATTCTCACCCAGAAGATTGATTCGACTACCTTTATGCGCAAATTCGCCCAAGTCGATGACGGGAGAAATCAAAACAGCAAAATCTGGAATAGCGGAATAATTTTGCCAATCGCCTTTCAATTCGGTGTAATCTGTAGAAATATCACTTGCCATTGCTGCCAAATGTCCGCCAGCCGAAGTTCCCAAAACACCAATTTGGTTGGGTAAAATCCCATATTGGGCTGCATTTTTTCTAATGAATTTTATCGCTGCCTGGATATCCTGCAACGGACCAATTTCTCTTTGCTTCAAATCCGGAGAAGTCGGCAATCGGTAATTGAGCACGAAGGCAGAAATCCCTAAAGTATTGAGCCATTTAGCGTAGGAATAGCCGCCCAAATCGTAGGTCAAATGGTGATAACCACCGCCGGGAATGATAATGACAGCCATCTTGTTCCGTTCCTCTTTCGCAGGTAAAAATGCGACCAATTCGGGTTCCTGGATTTGTGTGATTCTTCCTTCCTTCTCCTCTATCGTTTTTAATTTCAAACCTTTGGAATTGGGCATTTTTCCGTTTTCCCAAAGCGTTATTTTCTGTTGCGCCAAGATTTGACTGATGACGAAAATGGATATAATTAAAAGTATTTTTTTCATTGATGTTAGAATTTAAAACTATTTAATATCCAAAGTTTTCAACCAATCGGCACACAGCTTTTTCCAATTCTCGCTCAGTTCATTTTTATTGGTAATTGCAAACCTGTGACCGCCTTCCGGGAAAATAAACATCGCACCTTTCACTTTACTTTTCGTCATCGCTTTGAAGTACAAAATACTATTCATCGCAGGAACCGCTTTATCATCCTGATTGTGAAAGAGAATCGTTGGCGGCGTTTTTTCCGTCACGCGGTTTTGCATCGAAAATTCTGTGATTTTTTCGGCAGAAGCGTTTTCTCCAAGCAAACTTTTGCGGCTTCCCGCGTGAGCAAATTCACCAAAATCAATGACCGGACAAAAGAGCACTGCAAAATCTGGAATCGTAGAAATGCTCGTCCAATCGCCTTTCAAACCTGTGTAATCTGTCGAAATATTACTAACCGATGTTGCCAAATGTCCACCAGCTGAAGTTCCCACAACGCCTACTTGACTTGGCGAAATTCCCCATTGCGAAGCATTTTTTCTAACATATTTTATCGCTGCCTGAGCATCCTGCAACGGCGCAATTTCTCTTTGAATCAAATCTGGAGAAGTCGGCAATCTGTAATATAAAACAAAGGCAGAAATCCCCAAAGTGTTCATCCATTTTGCTATCTGAAAAGCACCTTCATTGTAGGTCAGTTTTGAATAACCACCGCCAGGAATGATGATAACAGACCTTTGGGAACGCTCCGCTTTCGGTGGCAAGAAGGCAAAAAGTTCGGCTTCCTGAGTTGAAATTTCTGGATTTGAAGTTGGATTCTCAATTTTCAGACCTTTGGAATTTGGCATCGAACCTTTTGGCCAGAACAGGATTTTTTCCTGCGCTGATATTTGATTAATCAAAAATATCAATCCAATGAAAAGTGTCTTTTTCATAAATCTATTCATTAAAAAAGTTACCACTAAAATTAATGATAACCTATAATTAAAACTATTTAATGTACTTTTCCAAGCCTGTTTTCAAAGGCTTCAAAGCTTTCAATGCCAGTTTTGCAACCGTTTCTGCACCGAGTTTTGACAAATGCGTGTCGTCCTCTTTTCCTTTGGGATAATACTCCACTTCGCCTTCTTTGAAATGCAAGTGAAGCAATTTTGATTTTTCCGGACCAGCCGCGATTTCCATTTGTTCTGTTAATAATTGCATATCGACAAAAGGTACTTTCATATCGTCCGCCACCAATCTCACTACCAACGGATAATTGCCGTGCGTGTCCACCAAAACGCCATTCTCTGTAAAATCCCTTCTTACGATGGAAGTCATCAGAATTGGTGTTGCACCTTTTGCTCTGGTTTCGTTGACATATCTTTCCAGATTAGCTCTGTACTGCGTGTATGGATTGGTAAACTTTGTAGAATCTTTCACCTTCTGGTCGTTGTGACCAAATTGGATGACCACGAAGTCACCTTTCTTCAGTTGTTTTTCCACCTTGTCCCATCGGCCTTCTGTGCGGAAACTTTTGGAACTTCTGCCATTCATTGCGTGGTTTTGAAGTTCGATTTCCGTGGTCAGAAATTGAGGAAGAACCTGTCCCCAGCCGTGTTCAGGATTTTTGTCTGGTTTATCTTTGTTTGCCATTGTAGAATCTCCGATGAGGAACAAGGTTGGTTTTTTCTGAGCAAATATCAAAACTGAAAATAGAATTGATAAACTTAAAAGCAATTTTTTCATATTAATTAAGATTACGAGCTTATTCAAAAATTCGATTAATTCTTCACCACAAAAGTCACAAAAGAAAAAGTTAAAAAAATACTTTTCCAAGAGCAAAAAGGAATACTTATCATAACATTACCCTTTTTTGAACTTTTGCAAGGCTTAAAAATCGTCAAAACTTTTGTGACTTTTGTGGTTAAAATAAAAATTAAACAGAATATAATTATTGGACAGGATTCCAGTTACCGAAAATCTTGTCGATGGTATAATTTTTCACTTCTTTTTTGGTTAATTGATGAGACCAGGAAACCCTTTTCGAGACATTTCCGCCTTCACCTCTACTTCCAAACTCCGCGTAGTAAGTGGTTTTCTCTTTTTCCGGAAACATTGTATCGCCTTTCCAAGGATTCCAGCCTTCTGGCAAAATATGATTTCCCATTTCTGTATTAATGAAAACTGTACGGGCAAACGAGCGCCAAGGTCTTCCAAGAAAAACTTTTGTGATGCCCTCTTTTGCAATCAATTGACAATCGAAAAACACAAACCCGAATTTCTTCCCTTGCTGTGTCGAAGCGGCTGTGATGTACGAGTCAGCCAAACTTTTGATGGTACAATTTTTAAAAACAGCCGTCGCCGAACCGAAAATAAAATCCGTAGTTCCCTCGATGAAACAATTCTCAAAATATTGTCGGCTGTGATTTCCTGTTGCATAAACCGTATCTTGACAACCCAAAATCTTTGAATCCTTAATGACAAACTTGTCGCCTTCCACGTGAAGGGAAACCGCCTGACCTTTGTTGCACCAAGTATTCTGAATCGTCAAATTTGAAATTTTAACCTCATCCGCCATCACCAAAAGTGTGTAGGAATTGAAGGTCGTCATTTTTTCGTTCAGAGCGTCAATTTTACCAGAATAATCGTCATTAATAATCACCGTATTCTCAGCGTTCTCGCCTTGCAACGTGACTTTGTGTTTGGAAGACGGAATGACGATTTTCTCTTTATAAGTTCCCGCTTTTATTTTGATTAAAGCTTCGCCCGGACCAAAATCCCTCAATGAATTGATTGCTTTCTGAATAGAAGTGAATTGTCCGCTTCCGTCCGATGCTACATTAATTGTGATGTAAGGCGTAGTTTGAGCAAACAGAATTTGAACAAAAGCCATCATTAATATTGATAAAATCCGCTTCATAATTTTATTCTAAATGTAATTTTTTAAACGCAAAAGTCTTTTTTCATTCTTCATATTTTTAGTGAGCAAAGTAGGAATCAATAAATTGATTGGATGAAGCTTAAATCAAAAATATTTTTCATCAGAGCCTTGTCTCTATCTTTGCTTTCTTAAAATTTGCAGTATTGTAATTAAATCTCTGCGTTTAAAATTGAGTTACCTATTTTAATGTTTTATCTAAAAACTGAACCGTCAAATCCAAAGTCTCAGTAAACCAAGGTTCTGCTGACCAGAAAGAGTGCGGCGTGTCTTTGATTTCGTGAAATTCTGTGGCAATATTAAAGCCCTTCAGTTTCTTCATCATATCATCTCTTCCTGCGTGGAAACGGGCCTGGGAACTGTTGATGAAAATCGTTGGTGGCGTATTTTTATCGACAAATTCCAAAGGTGACGCTTCTGTCCAGTTTTTGAGATTGACATTTCTGTCGCCATCCAACCAATAAGCAGCGTAGGTACTTTCTTCCGCTTCGGGATGGATGAAGGAAACAATACCGTCCACATTCACAATCGCTTTGATTTTATTTTCCTTTTTTACGCCAACCAAAGTTGCGATTTGAGCTCCGGCAGATTCTCCCAAAACTGCAATTTTTTTGGAATCTAATGAATATTTCTTTTTGTTTTTCTTTAAGAATTGTATTGCATTCTCAACATCAATGATTGCTGCAGGATATTTTGCAACATCTGCTAACCTGTAACCTACGGCCATTGCAACGTAGCCTTTGGAAGCCAGTTCCTGAGCCATATATTTTTCGTTTTCCTTACTTCCGGAAATCCATCCGCCGCCGTGAACCATTGCAATTCCTGGATATTTTTTTGACTTATCTAGCGGATAATAGATATTTGCCTTCAAAGAAATACCATTGACGTTCGCATATTCCACATCTTTATCAATTCCGATGTTGGTCGGCGTTGGTCTATCAATCGGTGTGATGAAAGGATATTTTTTCTTAAGTTTCTCGTACGTCGTTTCGTTGGTATAAGGAGTTGCATTCGGACGTGTGGTTTGTCCGAATGCAGATTTAGCTCCAAATAAGAAAAAAATAAGAAAATATAGTTTGTGAAAACCCATATTAAAATTGATTATTTCACAGCACTTTTAGCGACTTCTTTCGCCAGAGTGATCTGTTCTTTTGCAACACTTTTAGGAAGTTTTACGGCTGTCGTTTTGCTTCCTAAAATCTTGATGCTTGGTTTGTTTGCCGATTCCAAAGTCAATCCAGAGATGTCGATATTCTTGCTGTTGTAGATGGTTGCACCAACACCTTCGCTGTACTTCAGTTTTACATTTTTCAAAGTGATTCCATCTGCATCTACGATTGTCAGAGCTTTTTTGGTATCGAATTTAGAATCTTCAATCACGATGTTTTTGAGGTTCATTTCGGATAATCCGCTCAAAGCGATCGCTTCGTAGGAATTGGTAGCAGTGATATTTTTGAAGAACACATTTCTGAAGATCGGTGTTTCATCCGTCACTGGAATTTGTTTCTCGACTCTCTTCTCGTCGTCTGCACTTTGATCTTCCTCAATGATCGGCGAATTACCTTCGTAGAACATATTGAAGCCGATCACCTGCGCCGGAATGTTGATCATATCCACATTGCTGATCCAGATATTTTCCACAACACCGCCTCTACCTCTCGTCGTTTTGAAACGAAGACCGATATCTGTTCCAATAAAAGTACAATCTGAAGCGTGCAGATTTCTTACACCGCCAGACATTTCGCTTCCGATCACGATTCCGCCGTGTGCGTGGTAAACTGTATTATTTTTGATGATAACATTTTCTGTCGGAACGCCTCTGTCACGTCCGTCCTTATCTTTTCCGGATTTGATACAGATCGCGTCGTCTCCAACATCAAACGTATTGTTGTAGATCAAAACATTTTTACAAGATTCCAGGTCCAATCCGTCTCCGTTTTGAGAATACCAAGGATTTCTAACATTCAGATTTCTAAGAATCAAGTTGGTGGACATCAATGGGTGAAGATTCCACGCTGGAGAGTTTTGGAAAGTCGGTCCATCCAATAGCACTTTGTCACAACTTACCAAACTTACCATCACGGGACGAAGGAAATCCTTTACTTTTTCCAGGTCTGCTTTGGTTGTTAATTTCTCTGGGATATTGAAATTTGCTGTACTCGTAAATCCTAATTTTGAACTTTCTGTTGGGAACCAGATCTTTTTATCATCGGACAAAACGCCACCTTTGGACAAAAGGTCTTTCCATTGTCCGTCGGTCATTTTTCCTCTTTTCACATATCGCCACGCATCGCCACTTCCGTCGATCACGCCATTTCCTGTGATGGCAATATTGGTGGCACCTTTTGCTGAGATCGGCGATTGGCAACGGGTTGTATTAAGACCTTCAAAACTGACATCTACCAAAGGATAATCTGCAAAATCTTTACTGAAGATAATCATTGCGCCATCTTCCAAATGCAGGTTAACATTGCTTTGAAGAACAATTGGACCGGTCAGCCAGATTCCTCTAGGAACAATTACTTTTCCACCACCCTTCTGATTGATGCTTGTAATTGCTTTTTTGAATGCTTCTGTATTTTTCACATTGGTTCCGGCAATGGCACCAAAATCTTTGATACTCACGGATGTTGCAGGAAAAGACGTTTCTGCCACAGTTGGCATCTTGAACTCCACATTTTTGTAGATATCCGCCATTTGCGTTTGTGCAAAACTGTTTGTCGAAAATAACGTTGCCAAGCTTAAGGCTAATAATTTAATCGATTTCTTCATTATTATTTAGATTTTAAAATCGGGAACCGAGATCCTGGATTTTATTTTTATTAATTTTATTTTTTAGTGATTCGGAAAAAGTCAAAATCTGCATAACCGCCTCTTGCAACCTTTGCATCGCTCACAGAATATATCCCGACTTTCGCTCCGATCCATTTTCCCGGTTTTGCCTGGAATTTTTCGCCAATATTGTTAAACGTCTTTCCATTTTCGCTGTAGCTGAATGTGCAAATCCCATTTGGTTCGTTCACATTGATCTTCAGGTAAGCTTCGTTAGATTTTAATTTTATTTCATTAATGATCTTCTCTTCGCCACCTTTCTCAGCTTTGGGCGCCTTTCTTAATTGAAGATAGTAACCATCTGGTTTATTGGTGATGACGAGTGAAGCGTGGTCTGTTCCCATTACCAAAAGTCCGGCAACTTTTCCTTCTTTGGCTTCCTCTGGGAATAGTTTCACTTTGGTCGTTGCCACAAAGTCAGGTGCGGGAAATTTCTGCGTCAAAAGATTCGGAACATTCCAAAGATTCTTTTCACCTTCTGGAACTTTCATCGAGAACAATCTCAAATGATCTTTTCCCGCAATCTTTGCAGACCAAACCACATTTTCGTTGGCACTCCATTGCCATTGCAGTCCGATCTTATCATCATTGAATTCATCAGATTCTACAGGCGTTTCTATGGGAAAAGTTTTCCCGACGTTTGGTTTCTTATAAGTCAAAACCGGTTCACCGATCCCATTGTTATCTGTATCGATTCCCATCACAGGCCAGTCTTTTTCCCACTTCATCGGCTGGAGATGGACAAGTCTTCCGCCCGCATCCACGTCCTGAAAATGATAAAACCAATCTTCACCTTTCTGAGTATCAACCCAAGCACCTTGATGTGGACCGTTGATTTTGGATTTTCCTTGTTCCAGAACAATTTTTTCCTCGTAAGGACCGTAAATATTTTTTGACCTTAATATCAATTGCCAACCAGTTGCAACGCCACCAGCCGGAGCAAAGATGTAATAATAGCCATTTCTTTTGTACATTTTGGGACCTTCAACTGTTGGATGTGCATTATGACCATCGAAAACGTGAATGCCTTTGTCCAGAACTTTGGTTCCTTCAGGATTCATTTTGTTTAAGGTCAAAATACTTTTGACGCCTGCTCTACTTCCCGCCCAACCGTGAACAATATATGCATCGCCATTGTCATCCCAAAACGGGCAAGAATCAATCAATCCTTTTCCTTCCATTACCAAAACGGGTTCGTCCCATTTCCCCAATGGATCTTTGGTTTTCACCATATAAATTCCAAAATCCGGGTCGCCCCAATAGATGTAGAATTCACCTTTGTGAAAACGGATACTTGGCGCCCAGACGGCATCACCTCTTCTTGGTACAGAGAAATGTTCCTTAGGCAAAACATCCTGAATCGCATAGTTGACCAGTTTCCAATTGACCATATCTTTTGAATGAAGAATTGGTAAGCCAGGCGCCTCATTGAAGCTGGAAGCGGTCATATAATAATCATCACCAACACGGATTGCGTCTGGATCAGAATAATCTGAATACAAAACTGGATTTTTATAATTTCCATTTCCTAGGTCAGAAACCCAGACTTCTGAGACGTAAGGTTTCGTTTTCTGCGCATCCAATTGATTGATTGACAATGCAAACAATGAAAGGATGATATGTTTTTTGTTGATTCTCAAATCTTAAATTTTAAAATAATTTTTTTTTAACGTAAGGTCAAAACATTAAAAAAGGTAATGCGTCAGTCCGTAGCAATCCAAATCTAGCTGTAGAGATTCCTACGGAATGACAAATACTATGGTTATTTTTTATTTTTCGAATTCCAGACTTGCAAGGATGAATGGTCCTGTTCCTTTTGGATCGTTGGAACGGATCTCTTCGTTGACGTAATATTCGTAAGTTCCGCTTCTGTAAGGTTTTCCACCTAGGCCTGCTACCGCACAACATCTGTTTAGGTTAACAACGCCGTTTTCATCCACAGAGATCAGATTTTTCAGAATCCCGTCGTAGCCTTTTTGAGCAACTGCTTTGTAAGACTTTGGCAAATAACCTTTGTTGACGGCCTTGATCATCGTGTAAACAAACATCGATGAAGCTGAAGCTTCGGTGTAATTTCCTTTTTCGCCGCCTTTGTCCAAAACCTGATACCAAAGTCCGGTTTCCTGATCCTGAACTTTGATGATCGCATCTGTGTAAGACTTGAGGTAACCAATGATTTTAGCTCTTCCCGGATGGTCTATTGGCAAGAAATCCAAAACGTCTACCATTGCCATTCCGTACCAACCCATCGCTCTTCCCCAGAAATTGGGAGAAAGTCCGGTTTCCTTGTTTGCCCAAGCCTGCTCTTTGCTCTCGTCCCAAGCGTGGTAAAGCAATCCGGTTTTCTTATCAAGCAGATTCTTTTGAATCAGATCAAATTGGTTGACAACGTCGTTGTAAGCTTTGTCGGCCTCCGCGCCTTTGCTGAATTCTTTGGTGTAATTTGCATAAAAAGGTTCGCCCATATACAAACCGTCCAGCCACATCTGGTGCGGATAGATCTTCTTGTGCCAGAAACCGCCTTCTTTGGTTCTTGGCATTGTTTCAATCTGGTAACGAAGCGTTTGAAGTGCTTTCAGGTATTTTGGTTTTTTCTCTTTTCCGTAAAGATAAAGAAGGACATTTCCACAATTCAGGTAATCGATGTTGTGTTTGTCGAGTTCGTAGCTTACGATGCTTCCGTCCTCTCTTACCATCGTGTCGCCAAAGTTGCTGATGTACTCATAATATTCTTTGTTTCCTGTTTTGGCGTACAACTGTTCTGCACCTTCCAATACTATGGCTGCCGGATAAGCCCATCTCGGTTCTTTGTTGAAATCCAACATCCAAGCTTTCGGGAAACGGTTCATCTCGGAAAGGAGCATTCTCTCGGACCATTTCAAATTGGTCGGAACTACTTTTCCGGATTGTGACGTTTCTGTTTTGGTATTTGAAGCTGTTGCCGATTTTGTTTGAGCACAAGAAAGGAACAATCCTGAAGCGAATGCTGCGATGGATAATACTTTGAGTGTTTGAAATTTCATATTGCTTTTAATTTTTTTTATTTTTTGAATGAACAAAAATTCTGTAAACGAAACTTTGTTATTATCTGGAACCTGCAGCCCGGCTTGAGTGGAGCTCATTTTTTTGAATTGGCAAAAGCACTGGCAAAAAATAGCGGGAACGGAAGACGGAAAAAGCTGCCCAAATAATTCTTACCATCTTACTTTTCGAATTCCAGACTTGCCAAGATGAACGGTCCGGTTCCCTTTGCATCGTTGGAACGGATCTGCTCGTTGACGTAATATTCGTAGCTGCCGTCGCGGTAAGGTTTTCCACCCAAACCTGCTACAGCACAACATTTGTTGAGATTGACCACGCCATTTTCGTCCACTGTAATTAGATCTTTGATGATGCCGTCATAACCTTTCTTCGCTGCTGCTTTGTAGGATTTTGGCAAATAACCTTTGTTGACCGACTTGATCATCGTGTAGACAAACATTGCGGAAGCCGTTGCCTCTTCATAATTGCCGTTTGCCAATGGCTTGTCCAAGACCTGATACCACAGACCTGATTTTTTGTCCTGATATTTGATCACAGCGTCTGCGAAGGATTTGATGTAGGAAATGATCCTTGCTCTTCCGGGATGATCTTTTGGCAGATAGTCCAAAACGTCAACCATCGCCATTCCGTACCAGCCCATTGCACGACCCCAGAAATTGGGAGAAAGTCCGGTCTGTTTGTCTGCCCAAGCCTGCTCTTTGCTCTCGTCCCAAGCGTGGTAAAGTAATCCTGTTTTTTTGTCCAAAAGATTTTTCTGAACCGAATCAAACTGCATCACAATATCATCATAGGCTTTTGTAGCATCAGCTCCTTTCGTGAAATCTTTGGTATAGTGCGTGTAGAAAGGCATTCCCATATACAGTCCATCCAACCAAACTTGATTGGGATATATTTTTTTGTGCCAGAAAGAGCCTTCATTGGTTCTGGGTTGTCCGTCAATTTGAAGGCGAAGCGTTTGTAGGGCTTTCAGGTATTTTTCTTTGTTCTCTTTTTCGTAAAGATAAAGCAATACGTTTCCGCTATTCAAAAGGTCGATGTTGTACTTTTCCAGTTCGTAGGAAACGATGGTTCCATCTTCTTTGACTAATTTGTCGCCGAAGCTGCTGATGTAATCGTAGTATTCTTTTTTGCCGGTATTTGCGTAGACTTGCTCGGCTGCATCTAAAACGATGGCTGCGGGATAGGTCCATTTTGGGCTTTTGCTGAAGTCGAGCATCCAGGATTCTGGGAAGCGGTTCATCTCGGAAAGAAGCATTCTTTCGGACCATTTCAGATTTATGGGAACTACTTTTCCGGATTTTGAAGTTTCAGTTTTCGATTTTGGAGCTTCTATTGTTTTTGTCTGCGCAGAAGCCAGGAACATCCCTGAACTTAGAATTGCGAAAGTGTATATTTTTAATTTACTATTCATAAAACTCATTGTTTTGAAATTTTATAATTGATTATTTTGGTCTAATGTTTCTAACTTTTTGTCCAGATCCTGGTAGAATTCGGTTTCTGTTTTGATGCCATTCGGTTCTTGCGACCAAGCGCCTAGAAAGTAATAGGACACATTTTTGTTTTTCTTGAAAACCACGACGTGCGTTGATTTTGTCTGAACATATTTATCAAAACTTTCTATCGGATAGAAAACTGCCATTCCGAGATTGTCCTCTTTTTTGGCTAAAGTCTGCTGGCCGTAAGTAGCAATGTAAGCCCATTTTTTGTTTTTACTAATGACCTGCTTGAACGGAATATCTTTGATGGCAACGATCCCGGTACACAAACCTGAAATCGCGTTGTTCAGAGACAAATCGACTTTTACAAAACGGTCTTTGTTGAATATCGTCAGTTTTGATTTCAAATCTACGGCATCTCCCCAAGTTTTCCATCCTGTGTAATCGATTGCAGCATAAGATCTATCTTTCTCATTAATAACTTTTACCGACGTATTTTTTACCGTTTTGAATGTCTCAACAAAATCATTTTGCTCATCATATCTCCCGTAGGAACCAACACCAATAGTTCGACCAGACTTTAAAATATCCTGTCCCCAAGGTGCATCGTGGTGGTAAGATTCAAAACCGTCTTGCCCCACTTCTGGTAAAACCAAAGTATTGACTTTTTTACCGAAAATATCTGTGGCATTTCTCCAATCCAAATATAATCTGTAACCAACCTGGTTGTTTTCCAGACCGATTCCTTCGTATCTAATGTAAGAGGAATGGTCCGTGTGCTCCGCTGGAATATTGAGTTCTGAAATATTTTTAAATGTTCCGCCAACGTATTTGTTACCTTCCCATTTCCCGCCTTCCTTAACTGATAATTCGGCGTAGGAGAAAGGTTTGCTTCCTTCTTTTTTGATCTTCTGGATCACATCGGTTTGGGCAGAACAGTTGATGAAGCTGATCAGAATTCCGGAGTAGATGGATTTGAGGATGATATTTTTCATTTTTACTTTTTTTAATTTGAACACAAAATGCACAAATTTTCTCTTTAATTTCTTTACTTTTTAAGGTTCACAAAGGCAATTCGATTCCGCTTAGTGTGACATTGCAAATACTACTTTTTAATTTTGAAATTCCAGTTATCTGTTCCAGACAGGATGTTTTTTATGGAATATTCCTCAGCTTCTTTTTTTGATAATTGATGAGACCAGTAAACTCTTTCTTTTACATTTGACCCTATTCCTTTGGAGTTAAATTCACCATAAAATGTGGTCTTCTCAGCATCTGGTTTGTTCCAATTGTGCCAGCCTTCGGGTTTGATGACTTCACTGATCTCTGTATTGATGAAGACCGTTTTCGCAAATGGTCGCCAAGGTCTTCCGAGATAAACAGATTGGGATTTTGCATCGCCTGTGATTTTACAATCTATAAAAACGAAACCATACTTTTTACCTTCCGGCGTTGAAGCTGCCGTGAGATATGTTGCAGATTCTTTTGCGTAGATCTCACACTTTTCGAAAACAGCCGTTGCCGCTCCGAAGATAAAATCCGTTGTTCCCTCGATGTAGCAGTTTTTGAAATAACTTCTGACTTCTCTCGTTTTGTTGGGATCGTCTTGCTGGCCTTTCAAATACAATGTGTCTTGAAATCCAAGAAATCGGCAGTTCTCAAAAATCGAGCGGTCGCCAGTAATCAAAACAGCAACAGCTTGTCCAACTTTGCCAGCATCATTTTGGAACGTGATATTCTTCGCTGAGAAGTCATTAGAAAAAATAAAGATCGTGGATGAACCAGTTGTTCCCATTTCTTTACCTTCAACATTTTTCTTGGACGCAAAATCATCATAGATGATAATGGTCTCTTTGAGGTTTTCACCTTCAAAAGTGATTGGACCTTTGGTTGCTGGAATTGTTATCTTTTCTCTGTACGTTCCTTTCTTAATAAAGATCTTAGTAAAAGTTTGAAGTTCGTTTCCTGTTGCATCAATCGCTTCCTGAACTGTTTTGAAATCTCCAGAACCATCTTTTGAAACCGTATATATTTTTTCAGAATCATTGATTTTAACGCTGAAAGAATTGATACTGGTCAAAGCAAGGATAAAGGAAAAAAACAATAGAATTTTTTTGATGTTGGGTTGCTTCATTTTTACTTATCTTTTTTAAATATACAAGTTTCCACCCCATTTGGAGTGAAAACCTGTATGAATTTAACAATTAAATAATGTGATCTGAAAACTACAGATTGACATTAAATTATGTATGGTTATTTTTTGATAATTTTTTTGGTAATTGTTCCTTTATCTGTTGTAATCGTCACGATATAATTACCAGTATTCAAACTTCTCAAATCAATTGCGTTTTCTTTTGCATCATTTATATGCTTAACCATGTTCCCTGCAAAAGTGTAAACTTTTACATTAAGGATCTTCTGTCCGGCTGTATTGATATTTAAATAATCAGAAACCGGATTTGGATATAATGTTACTTGGGCTTTGTTGATATCACTGGTCGCCATCGTTGCATAAGCTGTTTTGATGTAGAACAAATTGGTGGTGTCACCCTTTGTAATACTATGAGCTCCTGCTGCAACGTTTGGAATGGTTACCACGCCATTGACCGCTGTGTAATTGGTTCCGTCAAACTTCACGGCTTTCGCAAAATCAGCATCGAATACCAATGTCAAAGTGGAAACTTGAGACGTTGTATAATTGATACTTGTAGCGGACTCCATTTTGAAACGCTTGGTCAATGTCAATCCATCATAAGAGGTAGAACCATCTGTTGAGTTCATATTTCCTGTGATCGTGTAGAACGTACTCACTTTTCCAGAAGTTGTGAAGTTGTGGATTTCACCACCAGTTGCTGGAGGAGGTGTGTTACCTACCGTCACGGCTCCACTGATAGAAGCTGCAGATCCTGAGCCTCCGGTTGTAGTAATTGTATAAGAAGTTGAAGCAGTCGGTGTTCCAGAAATAGTCACTGTTTTAGCAGCTGCATCTTTCGCAACAGTCAGTCCGTTGGCAGGTACACCTGTTACTGCAACATCTGTAGCATCTCCACCCCAAGTGAAAACGATAGAAGCAATTGCAGTTCCAGATGCTACTGTCTGATCTTTGTTACCAGAAGTATTGACCAAAGTTTGGCTGCTGCTTTCTGCCTGGATGAAAACCATATTGGTTGTGTAGTTTGTCAGCTGAGATTTAAGTCCTGTAATCACAGCGTAAGATTTATCATCTATTGCGTTATCAAAAACCCATTTGAAATCTCCACCTTGTACTCTACCAGAATAAAGTTTTACTCTATCTCTTGCAACAGTAGGATCTTCTACTACCAGATTTTTGATATAAAGAGAAGCATCTGTATCAAAGTTGTTGTACACTTTAGCACCTACTTTAGATTTTACTGTAGCTGGAACAGTTTCTCCACGGGTTGCTGCCAGGTAAGCATCAAAATCTGTCAAAGAGCTGATCTTTCCTTCGATGTTAAATAATGGATCCGGATCAGCATAAGCTACGAAACGCATAGAATTCGTTGCAATATCTAAATCCATTTTATTATTGAAAGCTTTGATCATTCCTCCATCTTCTCCTGAAAAAGTTCCTTGGTTACCCGGATCATTCATCTGTTTTGTTGGATTCCAAACATCTGTTCCTTGAAGAGAGATCATCATTGGATTTTTTGCATTACGGAAGTAGTTTCCTTCCAAGAAAAGAGAAGAACCCTCTGTAGAGCCGGAACCATATTTTGCAATTCCGTCAAAATAGTTGTTGTAAATGTGAGCTGAATAGAATCTTACTCTCGGATGTCTTGAATCTGAATGGTCGAACCAGTTGTGGTGATAAGAAATATAAAGACCAGTCGTTGTATTTTCACTAAGACCTAATAAACTTGCTTTCCCATTGTCCCAGAAGTGGTTGTAAGAAAAAGTGTTGTAAGAACTTCCTTTATTGTCGAGAGCACCGTCTCCTTTGATTTGATCTGCATCACTACCTGCATTTCCGTAGAAAAGGTCGTTGTTGTGAACCCACACGTAAGAGTTGTTTTGCTGTAAACCGATATCATCTCCTTCGCCGCTGTCGCAGTTCATGAAACCAATATTACTGATCTCTACATTGGTTCCATTTTTCACGCGAATTCCCCAACCGTTTGCAGTTGCATCGTCTCCGATACCTTCTACAGTGATGTAGCTGTTTGCATTGTTGTCATTTTCGATTACAAAATCGCCGCCTTCCATCGTTGTTGCATCTGTAATGTTACCAACTAAACGGAAAATGTATGGTCTTGTGTCATAACCTTTTTTAATTCCGGAAAGAATATTTTGGAATCCAACGTACGGTGTAGTACCGCCATTTGCTTTAGTAACGACATTGAAAGGAACAGAATCTTTAGATTTTTGAGTAATGTAAAGGATAATGGCATTATCTTTTGGCGTTCCATCCGCTTTGTAACCACCGGGCACTCTTCCATTATGGAAAGCAAAACCTGTTCTGTCTTGCGGAAGAACTGTCAATGTACTGGTTGTAGAACCTGTACCTTCAATTCCTAAAACCACTGGCTTTACAGAGATGGTGTAAGAACCAGCCTTCAATCCAGGGATGTCTGCACGGAAATACGTTCCGTAGCTACGAATCAAATAATCGTCAATCTTTTTATCTACAACACCTTCACCGGAGTAATAAACGTTGTATCGCCCAGCATTTGCCACTGGTTGCCATTTTACAAAGGCAGTTTCTATCCAACCTTTTGATTCGTTGAATGTAACAGTTTGTCCTAATACCTGCGTGAATGCAAGAAGTAGGAACACATAAAGTAATTTAATTTTATTCATCTAGAATTTATTTTAATTGAGTTAATTGTGTTAGTTGTAAGGTCTAATAAATGTGAAATTATTGTAATTAGTGTTTTTCTTCTACGAACCTATTTTCATTAACTAATTTTAAATAATACTGCGAAATATTTTTTTGAATAAAGCCGACAAGGGCTTTAGAATCAGCTCTACCAGGGCATAAAACCCTGATAGAGTGAATCCTTCAAAAAAAATTAAAAATATAAAAACTTAAAAATTCAAGTGGATAAGAATCCGGTTTCTAATAACCGTAATCCTGTTTCAAATTGTAATTCGACAAGATGATGTCATCATAAATCGGGAACAATTCTTTTCTGTTTGCTTCGAAATATTGAGCATATCCTTTAGCCGGATCACTGATGTATTGTTGTGTCACCGCAAGCCTCCAGTTGGCTGTTTTGTAGCCTGATGGTACAGATCCCGGAGAAGGCGTGTAATAAACATCGGCTCTACTCACACCCGCTGGTACATAAATATCTATTGCCTGAAGCGCTGCCTGTGCTGTTTTTGTTCTATCATAAGGAGAGTCCTTGTAATATAAAACAGAAGGTACATTCGCATACGGGCCGGTTCCATCTTTAAATTGGGCGAGCTTTTGTCTGGTTTCAGTGATTTTTGTAGCTAAAAGATTCCAACGGATCAAGTCATATTTTCTTAGACCTTCTCCTCCGAATTCCAACAATCTCTCGTGAACGACATAATTGAAGAATCCTGTTTTGTCAGTTGGGATTGTTCCTGCCTGTCCAAGGTTGCCTGCATAAGCACGGTTTCTAACTTGCTGTACTGCATTCACTGCTTCTGCAGATGGCGAACCATTGATTTCATTATCAGCTTCTGCAAACATCAGTAAGATATCAGAGTAGCGGATCATTGGCCAGTCGATTGCAAGGTTTTGTGCAGTTCCTGTAATACTGGTCCAAGATTTTCTGTATTTTCCATCTGTACACAGAGCGCCTGTTGCAAGGATTGCTTGGTTTGCATCATTGATCTGCATAGATGCCACCGTAATATCTCTTCTCACATCAAACTTTCCGAACTCGTAGAAGTAAACCGGAAGGGCGTTTATCCCACCACTACTTTTCCATGAAGAATTGTCACTGTGTCTCATTCCGTTGTAGTAACCAATTTTACTGTCTGTAGCGGCATTACCTCCAAAAGCTCCCACAGCAAAAATAACTTCGTGTGCTGCATCTTCCGTATTGTCGTGCAATGCTCTGAAAACGGCTTCGAAATTTGCATTCAACGCGTGGTCTCCTTTTGTAATAATGTCTTTGCACTCATCGTAAGCTATCTTGTAATAAACTTCGGAATTAGAACCTTTCGCCATTATTCTTGGATCTCTTCTAAGGGAATATCCAGCTCTAGCCAATGCAATTCTGGCTCTAAGACCTTTCACAGCAGCTTTTGTAATTCTCGTATTGCTAGTTGCTGCTTCTGATCTCCAAGGAACTAATGTAGCTGCAGTTGCCAGGTCAGCAATCATTTGCTCGTAAATAACGTCTCTGTCTGTTTTAGGAAGATAAACTGTTTCCAAATCAGATGACGGAACCAGTTGCAAAGGAACATCGCCCCAGTTTTTGATCAAATCATAATAGAATTGTGCTCTCAAAGTGTAAGCTTCTCCCAAATATCTATCCATTAATTTTTTATCTGCTGCAGAACCACTTTGGTAAACAGAGGACAATGGAATATTTTTGATAACAAGGTTTGCTCTTTCTATTCCTGAATATAATTTAAGGAAAGGTTTGTTTAGATCAGGATTGGATGTGCATGCGCCAAAAGTACTGAGTCCTCTTCTGTCATTACAGTTGAAATCCCCGGAGGTTTTGAAATCATCACCTGACTGCGGATAGTATAAATTAAGTCGCTGACCATATCCATCGTCACCAATCACCTGATTGTAAACACCAATCAATGCAGTGAAAGTATCTGCTGTACTGTCAAATTGTTGTTCTTCGTTTGAGTTAGAAATATTTTCTGCATCTAAGAACTCATCACAGGAAGTAAATGTGAATAAGACGATCAAACAACTTAGAATTGAAATTAATCTGTTAAGTTTCATTTTTTTTGAATTAAAAAGTTATATCAACACCTGTTAAGAAAAATCTGCTTCGTGGAAAAGCGGCGTAGTCCACTGCTGGAGTGAGTGTACTTTTTCTAGTACTCACCTCCGGATCATATCCTGAATAACCGGTAATTGTAAAAACATTATTAGCTGTAGCGTATAATCTAAGGTTGCTAATCCCAAGCATAGACAAAGCATCTTTTGGTAGTGAGTAACCAAGAGTGACGTTGTTCAGCCTTAAGAAAGAACCATCCTCGATTGCATACGAGTGTAAAAAATAGTTACCTCCTGTAGGAGTCCACATCGTTGTATTGGCATTGAGTGCCGCTAAAGCAGTCGGATCTGTTACCTTCACGCCATCTGCACCAAACCACTTCCATCTGTCAGCCATCTCGGCCAGCATGTTTTGATCTGTGTATTGGTATTTGGTGGTAAATTCTATCTTGTTTGCATTATAAACTTTATTCCCTACCGAGAAGTTGAAGAATAAGCTCATATCAAAATTCTTGTATTTGAAAGTCTGGTTGAAACCACCATAAAACTTCGGCTGAGCATTTCCAAGATCAGTTTGATCTTTCGTATCAATGATGCCATCGCCATTCAAATCTCTCAACTTCAAATCTCCGGGTTGCACTACTCTGTTTCCTAATGCTACAGAACTGGTAGATGGAATGCCTGCTTTCAATTTGTAAGTATTGTTTGCGGGATTGAAATCAAAATCACTGATTTCATATCTTCCTTCTGTCACATAGCCGTAGAACATCCCGACTGGCTGATTTACCTGAACTTTGAAATCAAATAAATTGTTCACCCATCCAGATGGTACCAAATAGTAATCCGTACCTGACTCAGTTAATGAACCTAAGCTTTTTATCACGTTTTTGTTTGCAGCAACGTTGAAATCTGTTTTCCAGGTAAAGTTTTCATTACCAACGATGATTGCTCCTAAACTAAATTCCAAACCTTTGTTCTGTGTTTTCCCAGAATTCTGATATTGGTATTCATATCCAGATGTTTGAGGAATTTTTGCTAATAACAACAAATCTTTTGTATCCGTGATGTAAGCATCAATAGCACCATAAACTTTCTTATTGAATACAGTAAAGTCTAAACCAACATTTTTAGAAACTGTCGCCTCCCACTTGATGTTAGGATTTGCCATAATATTTCCTGGCGCAGAACCTGTGATGATACCTGTACCTCCCGTGTAACCGTACTGGCTAGATGGTGTGTAGAAAGTATCATATAGGAAAGCGGCAATTCTGTCATTTCCAGATTGTCCGTAACCGATACGTAGTTTTAGATCATTGATCATATTGGAATCCTTAAGGAAATTCTCTTCCCCAATCTTCCATGCCAATGATGCTGATGGAAAATTAGCCCATCTGTTATTTGGTCCGAAAGAGTTGGATCCATCTCTTCTTACAGAGACTGTTGCTATATATTTGTTGTTATAAATATAGTTAGCTCTTGCAAAGAAAGAAGCCAATCTGCCAACCGTAGTAGTTGTAGCAGGCGCATCCTGGATCATTCCTGCAGGTGGCATCGCCAATTGAATATTTGCAAACGCCTGTGCCGGAGAAAGTGATGTAGGCAACCATTTGATATTCATATCAAGCTTGTTACCATCTGTCTGCACAATCTCCTGACCTAAAAGGAAATCCATTTTATGATCACCAATTTTTTTCTTGTAGGCAAGCGTATTGGTATTGGTAATTCTTCTTGTCTGTGTGTTTGTTAATTGTGCAACGGACATATCAGAATTGATTCTTGATAGATATGTTTTAGGACCGGAAAATTGCTTAATCTCCTGATCATTCTGCACATATCCAATCACACTTTTGAAAGTTAAATCTTTGATAATGTTATATGTAATAACACCATTTAGGAATAAGTTATCGGTATTATTGTACTTGATTTCGTTATTAGATAATAATACCGGATTCACCAAGTTGGTAGTTGCGAAATCATCTGTATCAAACTCATCAGAACCTGTTCCTGCACTGATTCCGTTTTCAAAAGGTCTGTATCGGATCACGTTTCTAAGTCTGTTTGTACTTTGTGAGCCTGCAGTTGTAGTTCCTGCACCATTGATGAAGGTTTGACTGTACCTTGCTGTCAATCCGACTTTCAATTTTTTGCTGATATCAAAATCATATTTGAAATTGGCCATATTTCTTTTATAGCCAGAGTTGATCATAATACCATCTTCCTCAACGTGGTTTAATGATAATGTAAATGCTGAATTAGAATTACCTCCAGAGATATTAAGGTTGTGCGTAAAGTTGAATGCTTCCTTACCGAAAACTTCCTCCTGCCAATTTCTCTCCTGGATGGTTTTGTATCTGTTGATTCCTGGATCAATTATATTTCCATTAGCATCTCTTACTTCATTGTAAACGCCATATAAGCTAATGAATTTATCAATTTGTTCTTGATAACCGTCTTTGTTGTACAATTCATATTGATACTGTACAAAGTCATAAGGATTCATCACGTCCAAAGTTTTTGCAATGGTACGAACACCAGTATAACCGTTGTAGTTGACGTTTGTTTTCGTATTTTTCCTACCACTTTTTGTCGTGATGAGGACTACTCCATTTGCTCCTCTTGCACCGTAAATGGAAGTAGACGAAGCATCTTTCAAAACCTCTATCGATTCTATTTCTTTAGGTGAGATGAGTGATAGTGCATTATCCATCTGGATTCCATCTACAATGTACAACGGTGCGTTATCCTGCGTTATGGAAGTTCCACCTCTTACTTTAATCTCAGGATCGGACCCAGGAGAACCCTCTCCAAAAGTCACCTGTACTCCGGCCATTCTTCCCTGGATTGCTTCCGCTGCACTGTTTACAGGCATATCAGCTAACTGTTCTCCTTTTACAGAAGCAATCGAGTTGGTAACATCTTTTTTAGAAACGGTTGTGTAACCAACTAGTACAACTTCATCAATATTCTTTTCTTTGTTTCCGTCATACTTTGCCAATGCAACATTGATAACGGTTTGTCCATTCACTTCTACCTCTTGCTCCTCAAATCCTTTTGATCTGATTACAAGGGTTGCATTTTTAGGTACATTCAGTTCATACTGTCCAGCTTTATTCGTCATTGTAGAAAACTTCGAATTTCTCACTGAAATTTCTACATTCTGTACAGGCTTGTTCTGATCAGTGATCTTCCCGGAAACCTTAATTAACTCTTGAGCCAAACCAAATGCCGGTAATAAAAAGACTGATGCGATCGTCGTTTTAATAAAAGCACTTTGAATACCTAGTTTTAAACCACTCATAGATATTTTTTAGTTTTATAATTAGTAATATTTTTTTTACTTATATATAGTATCAAAAAAATTGTCTTAAAAGATGCAATCGATTGCACGTATTTTTTAACGATTTCTTAACTCGACTAAACTAAGATTATTTTCTAATTGGCAAATAAAAAAAATAAATATTTTATTAATATTAATGTAACATAGCAATTTCTCAGATTGGATCAATAGACATAAACAACTGAATATTAGTTATTTATTTACTATAATGAAACAACAAACGAAGATATCAAATGGATAAATTAACAATTTTTAACACTTCATAATGATGATTAAAATCATTATTCACAGAAAAAACGATCATTTTAATTAACCAAAAATTAACTTAACATTCTGTGTTTTGGCAAAATCTACTTTTTTTTATGTTAAAACTAGTATTTTGGAGAATTACTTAAATATTATGACATAAAATAAGATAACAAAAACATAAACATCTGATTTACAAATTATTAAAACAATAATAATCTTATTTTGTGAAAGATTATTCTCTGAGCAACAACTTTTATAAAATTGCACAGATTTTTCTTATTATGGGCAAAAATAATTGATAAAAAAAAGCAATTTTCAGTAACTTTAATTACGAAAACAACATATAAAACACTGTATTTTAAACATTTAAAATTAAATTTAAATTTTTGTTTCCCAGTTGAAAATTATATTTATATTTACAAAAATTATTTGCTGTGCCAAATTGCATATTTATCAATGCAATCGATTACACAGCGTTAATTATTTGTTCACATTATATAGACTAAAATGACTCAATCAGAATTCCGATATGCGCATCATCCAAACGATGCCAAAAATTACACAACAGAAGACCTTAGAAGAGAATTTCTAATCAACGATTTGTTCGTAGAAAACCAGATCAAATTGGTTTACACAATGTACGACCGTTTGATCGTTGGTGGAATTATGCCAGTTGATCAGGCTCTAACTTTAGAAACTATCGATGAATTGAAAGCGCCTTACTTCCTTGAAAGAAGAGAATTAGGAATCATCAACGTTGGCGGGAAAGGAAAAGTAACTGTGGACGGAACAGTTTACGAACTTAATAATAAGGAGGCCTTATATATAGGAAAAGGAAACAAGGAAGTAACGTTCGAAGCTTCAAACGGCGAACAACCATATTTCTATATCAATTCTGCGCCAGCTCACCACGCTTTTCCAACTAAGAAAATTACAAAAGATGAAGCGGAGATCGTAGAATTAGGCGATGCAAAATATGCAAACCGAAGAACCATCAACAAATTAATTGTGAACAGCGTTCTGGAAACTTGCCAACTTCAAATGGGAATGACCGAACTGCACGAAGGAAGCGTTTGGAACACAATGCCTTCTCACACGCACACCAGAAGAATGGAAGCTTACTTCTACTTCGATCTGGAAGAAGGGCAAACGATCTCACATTTTATGGGGCAACCGACAGAAACACGTCACATTTTCCTGAAAAACAGAGATGCAGTGATCTCTCCGGAATGGTCTATCCACTCTGGTGTTGGGACTTCCAACTACAGTTTTATTTGGGGAATGGCAGGAGAAAATATGGATTATGGCGATATGGATGCCGTAAAAACTGACGAATTAAAATAATTATGACAAATTTATTCGACTTAACAGGAAAAGTAGCTTTAATTACCGGTGGAACACACGGTCTTGGTTTGGCAATGGCAGAAGGTTTGGGATCGGCAGGTGCAGAACTTGTGGTGACAAGTACAACTCCTTCCAAATTGGAAGAAGCTATCAAATACTATCAATCAAAAGGTTTCAAAGCAACAGGTTATATTTTTGATGTGACCGATGAGAAACAAGCTTCTGAAAAAGTAGCAGAGATCGAATCGAATCACAAACAGATCGACATCCTTATCAATAATGCTGGAATTATCAAAAGAATTCCAGCTCTGGAAATGGAAGTTTCTGATTTCAGAAAAGTGATCGACGTAGATTTGACTGGACCTTTCATTATGTCACAATTGGTGGCGAGAAATATGATCAAAAGAAGAGCTGGAAAGATCATCAACATTTGTTCTATGATGAGCGAATTGGGCCGTGACAACGTCGTGGCTTACGCTTCTGCAAAAGGCGGATTGAAAATGCTGACCAAAAATCTGGCGACAGAATGGGCAAAACACAACATCCAAGTGAACGGAATCGGTCCTGGATATTTTGCAACTTCTCAGACCGAACCAATCCGAGTGGACGGCCATCCTTTCAACGAGTTCATTATCAGCAGAACACCGGAAGGTCGTTGGGGAAATCCAGAAGATCTTGCCGGAACCGCTATTTTCTTAGGTTCAGAAGCCAGTAATTTCATCAACGGACAAATCATCTACGTTGATGGCGGAATCTTAGCAACCATCGGAAAACCTTCAAACGAATAAATCGGTCTATCATCTATTCGTCTATTATCTCTTAGTCTATCAACAAAAATCTCGTTATGAGTACAAAACCATTTATCACAGATACATTTTTACTAAAAAATAAATTCGCTGAAGAGTTGTATTTCAATTTTGCAGAAAAACAGCCGATCATCGATTATCACAACCACTTGCCTCCAAAAGAGATCGCAGAAAACCGTCAGTTTGAAAACATTACTCAAGTCTGGATCGGTGGCGACCATTACAAATGGAGAGCGATGAGAACGATGGGCGTGAACGAAAAATTCATCACTGGAAACGCTTCTGACAAAGAAAAATTCGCCGCGTGGGCAAAAACAGTTCCGAATACTTTGAGAAATCCTTTGTTCCATTGGACGCATTTGGAATTGGCAAGATATTTTGACGTTTATGACTTGCTAAGTGAAAAAAATACAGACGAAGTTTACGAAAATGTATCAGCTCAACTTCAGACACCGGAAAAATCTGTTCACGGCTTGTTGAAAATGAGAAATGTGGAAACAGTTTGTACGACAGAAGATCCGATTGACACTTTGGAATATCATCAAACAATCAAACAGAACAACATCGGAATCAAAGTTAGCACGGCTTTCCGTCCTGATAAAGCGATTTTGATTGACAACGAAGATTACAATGCTTACATCGATAAATTAGGCGAATCTGCAGGTATTGAAATCAATTCTTACCAAGATTTGCAGGACGCTTTGAACAAAAGAATCCAGTTTTTCCACGAAAACGGTTGCAGATTGTGTGATCACGGATTGAACAATATCTCTTTCGAAACGTTCACAGATTCAGAGATCAACTCGATTTTCGAAACGAAGAGAAAAGGAGAAGCCTTAACAGCACATCAGATTGAGCAATTCAAAACAGCGATTCTTTTGTTTTTAGGAGAAACTTACCATTCTTTGGGTTGGGTTCAGCAATATCATTTGGGCGCGTTGAGAAACAACAATGCAAGAATGCTGAAAGTTCTTGGACCAGACACAGGTTGGGATTCTATCGGCGATTTCAGTCAGGCGGCGAATCTTTCAAGATTCCTTAACACCTTGGATTCCAAAGATAAATTGACAAAAACCATCATCTACAATCTAAATCCTGCCGACAACGAAATTATGGCAACGATGATTGGAAATTTCAACGATGGTTCTGTGAAAGGAAAAGTACAATTTGGTTCCGGATGGTGGTTTTTGGACCAGAAAGATGGAATGGAAAAACAACTGAACGCCCTTTCAAATATGGGATTGATCAGCACTTTCGTTGGAATGCTAACGGATTCCAGAAGTTTCCTTTCTTTCCCAAGACACGAATATTTCCGCAGAGTTTTATGTAACTTGTTAGGAAACGAGATCGAGTCTGGAGAACTTCCACAAGATATGGATTTAGTAGGAAAAATAGTTTCGGACATCTGTTATAACAATGCAAAAGACTATTTCACTTTTTAAATTGTCATCCTGAGGCTCTCGAAGGAAATAAAATAAAGATTTGGGCAGCTATTTCCGCCTTCCGCTCCCAATCTTTTTTGCAGACGATTTCAGTTCAAATAGAACTTAAGTAAAAGCAAAAAAGGATTTCCGCTCAAGTCGGGCTGCGAGTGATTCGCTGTTAAAAAAGAAAAATCCTGATTCTCACATCTTGAATCTCGATTCTAAAAAATTAAAAATGAAAACAGAACATACACCACAAACATTCTACAAATCCGATTCTACAGAATGGGAAAAAATAGATGAATACATCGACCGACAGATTGTTGGCTACGACAATTCTGTAATGATGGTGAATGTTCGTTTCAAAAAAGGAGGAATTGGCTATGCACATCAACATCCACACATTCAGGTAACTTACGTTTCTGAAGGAAGTTTCGAAGTGACCATCGGCGAAGAAAAAACAACCTTAAAAAAAGGTGATTCATTTTTCGTACATTCAAATATTGTTCACGGTGTTGTCTGTCTCGAAGACGGAATCTTGGTTGATGTTTTCAGCCCGCACAGAGAAGATTTTATTAAATAAATCAACAAAGTCCCAAAGGGATGATTTAACAAAAAGGTAGGATAAAATCCTATTAAATAACAAAATCCAGAATCTCGATTCTTGTATCTTGATTCTTAAAATAAATTTAGATTAATGGGCAAAGTAGTAAGCTTTGGAGAAGTGATTATGCGATTGTCACCTGCCAACAACAGGATGATGAAGCAAAGCAACGAGATGGAATTCTTTTTCGGAGGCACAGAACTGAACGTTGCGGCGTCACTGGCGACAATGGGTTGTGACGTAAAACACGTGAGCGTTGTTTCTGATGATTTCGTTGGAGAATCAGCCATTTCATCCATCAAAAGTTATGGCATAGATACCACTCACATTGCAAAAAACGAGCATCCTTTGGGATTGTATTTTCTTGAAGTTGGTTCTTCTGTTCGTGCTTCCAGAATTGCTTACAACCGTTTGAATGGTTCATTTGCAAATATCAATCCAAACCAGATCGACTGGGAAAAAGCCTTGGAAGGTGCAGACTATTTCCATTGGACAGGAATCTCTCCCGGAATTTCGGAAAGTGCTTACATCGCTTTGAAACAAGGTTTGAAAACTGCCAACGAAAAAGGAATCGAAATCACTGCTGACCCAGCTTACCGTTCCAACCTTTGGAAATATGGAAAAGAAGGCTTCGAAGTTTTGAAAGAATTGGTGTCCTACTCCACTATTTTTATCGGTGGCGTGAATGAGATCAACGAGATCATCGGAACAAAATTCTCTTCTGATAAAGACAGTTTCATCGAGGCTTGTAAAGAGTTTCAAAAGCAAATGCCATCTATCAAAAAGATATTTGACAAAGTGAGAGTCGGTGCCAGCGCAAGTACTCAGGAAACCCAAGGAAGAGCTTGGGCAAACGAAACGTACTTCGAATCTGAACCAATCGAAATCCTTCAAGTTGTAGATAGAATCGGAACTGGCGATGCGTTCGCTGCAGGTTTGATCTATGGTCTATTAAACTTTGATGATGAAACTGCTCTTAAGTTTGGAAACGCCGCTTGTGCGATTAAACACACGGTTCCTGGCGACATCAACCATTGTAGCGCTTCTGACATTTTGGATGTGATGAATGGCGACAAGGGCGGAAGAATAAAGAGATAATTTAGAAAAAAATGATCATAGATACATTAGAAAATGCTTCTCAATATTTTTTGCTAAATCCATTATTTGAAAAAGCTTTCGACTATTTAAAAAACAAGAATTTAGATTCTTTAGAAGTTGGAGTTACAGAGATTCAGGAAGATCTTAGAATGATTGTTTTTGATGAAATGGCCAAAACAAAAGAAGAAAGTCTTTCCAAATTCGAATGTCATAATCAAAATATCGATATTCAAATTTGTCTGAAGGGAATAGAAAATATGGGTTGGAAACCAAGGCAAAAATGCACAAACCCAATCGGAGAATACAATGCAGAAAAAGATGTTCTTTTTTACAATGATGATCCAGATATGTTTTTCCAATTAAACGATAATCAGTTTGCTATTTTTTATCCAAATGATGTCCACGCACCGATGATTGGAAACGGCTTTATTAGAAAAATAGTTTTTAAAGTAAAAATTTAAGAAAAATGACAAAGATTCAATTAGTTACCAATGCCATCATCAACCAAGGTATTTTGCCTTTGTATTACAACGCTGACGAAACGGTAACTCTCGACATACTGAAAGCGCTTTACAGAGCTGGAATCCGTGCTGTAGAATATACAAGCAGAGGCGAAAACGCACTTTCGAATTTCACCAAAATGGTAGAATTGAGAAATGCCGAAATGCCAGAAATGCTTTTAGGAATCGGAACAATCAAGAATTTGGTGCAGGCAGATGCTTATGTAAAAGCTGGCGCAGATTTCTTTATCAGTCCAGGATTTGTACCCGAAGTTGCAGAATTTTTGATCTCCAAACATTTGCTTTACAGCCCAGGTTGTATGACGCCAACAGACATCATCGCAGCAGAAAATGCAGGCGTGACTTTCGTGAAACTATTCCCGGGAAATGCTTTAGGTCCAGGTTTTATGAGTGCGATAAAAGACGTGTTTCCTAATTTAGTTTTTATGCCAACCGGCGGTGTTGACACCACCAAAGAAAGCATCGAAAGCTGGTTCAAAGCTGGTGTTTCTGCTGTTGGAATGGGAAGCAAATTAGTAAGCAAAGAATTGATGGCTTCAAAAGACTATGCCACCATAGAAAACGAAACCAAAAAAGTTTTAGAGATCATCAAATCGATAAAAGCTTCTTAAAAATAAAAAACACAACCAAATCATTCAAATATGAATCAATCTACAACCACAAAACCGACCACTTTCAGATGGACCATCGTTGGTTTGCTTTTCTTGGCAACTACGGTAAACTATCTGGACAGGCAAGTTCTATCTTTGACTTGGAAAGATTTTATTGCACCAGAATTCCATTGGGACAATAATGATTATGGTAACATCACCGCATTGTTCTCGATTTTCTATGCTGCAAGTATGATCTTCGCAGGGAAATTTGTGGATTGGATGGACACCAAAAAAGGCTTTCTTTGGGCAATCGGAGTTTGGTCTGTGGGTGCAGTTTTACACGCGTTTTGTGGGATCGCGACATCTGGGATCATATTAGGCGATTGGTTTGTAAGTTTTGAAGGTGCAAAACACAACATTGCCACAGTTAAAGATATTTCCCGAGTGATCAACGTAAGTGTTGCCTTATTCATTTTTGCAAGATTGATCTTGGCCATTGGTGAAGCTGGAAACTTCCCTGCGGCCATCAAAACTACGGCAGAATATTTCCCTAAAAAAGACAGAGCTTTGGCAACCAGTATTTTCAACGCTGGTGCAACGGTTGGAGCGCTTGCGGCGCCGATTTCTATTCCTTTTATTGCGCAGGCTTTAGGTTGGGAGATGGCGTTTATCATCATTGGTGCCCTAGGATTTTTGTGGATGGGAATTTGGATTTTCTACTACAAAAAACCACACGAGCATCCGAAAGTGAATCAAGGTGAATTGGATTACATCAATCAAGATATCGATACTACAATCATAGAAGATTTGTCTCAGCCAAAAACAACTTTTACGTTGGCGCAATGTTTCAAATATAGACAGACCTGGGCTTTTGTCTTTGGAAAGTTTATGACAGATGGCGTTTGGTGGTTTTACCTTTTCTGGACACCAGCTTATCTAAGTTCAGTTTACGGAATGGACAGTACGCAGAGTGCATTTCCATTGTTCGTTCTATATATGATTACTTTGGTATCCATCGTTGGTGGTTGGCTTCCGACTTACTTTGTAGAAAAGAAAGGAATGAACCCTTATTCTGGTCGTATGAAAGCGATGTTGATCTTCGCATTCTTCCCATTGTTGGCATTATTGGCACAATCTACAGGTAAAGTCTCTTACTGGTTCCCAGTACTGATCATTGGTATTGCAGGTGCGGCGCATCAGGCTTGGTCCGCGAATATCTTCTCCACTGTTGGTGATATGTTCCCTAAAAAAGCAATTGCGACCATTACAGGAATTGGTGGATTGGCAGGCGGAATCGGTTCTACAATTATCAATAAAAGTTCTGGTCTATTGTTCGATTATTCGCACAAAGCTTGGACGACTGTGGATGGCGTTCCACTTTTGGAAAAATTCCCCCAATATGCAGATCAACGTTTGCCGGAAGGTTTTTTTGCACAATTACAAAAATCTGGTGCCGTGGTTGTAGACGGCATCGACAAAGGATATATGATTATTTTCTCATTCTGTGCAGTCGCTTATTTGATTGCATGGTTTGTAATGAAATCATTGGTTCCAACTTACAAAATCATTAAAGAATAAAGAAAATGGAATATCAGACAAAACAAAAACTTAGCCGTGAAAACTCAGCATTAACTGAGAAACTACCTATAAAATTTTTACAATTTGGAGAAGGAAACTTCTTGCGTGCCTTTGTTGATTACTTGATTGACAAGATGAACAAAGAAGCTGGTTTCAATGCTGGAGTTGCCGTTGTTCAGCCAACACAAGGTGGACTTGTGGATATGCTGGAAGAGCAAAACAACCTTTACACTCTTTTTGTAAGAGGTGTGAAGAAAGGTCAAATTGTGGACGACCAAAGCGTGATCTCCGCAATTCAAAGATCTTTGAGTCCTTACGAACATTATCAAGAATATCTAGATCTAGCGAAAGGGGAAGATTTACAATTCATCTTATCCAATACAACTGAGGCAGGAATTGCTTTTGACGAGTCCGAAACTTCTTTGGAAGCTGGACCTCACAAAAATTTCCCTGCAAAAGTGACTGCTTTCCTTTACGAAAGATTCAAATACTTCAATGGTGCTGATGACAAAGGTCTTCACATCATTCCGTGCGAATTGATCGAGAATAATGGATTGACATTAAAAAAATATATCCTTCAATATGCTCAACTTTGGAATCTTGAAGAAGGTTTCTCTGCTTGGGTAGAAAACAGCAACTCTTTCCACAACACATTGGTGGACAGAATCGTACCTGGATATCCAAGAGAAGAAAAAGACGAATACGAAGCTAAATTTGATTATGATGATAGCTTGATGGTAGTTTGCGAAGCATTCTTACTTTGGGTGATTGAAGGTGATGACAAATTGAAAGCGAAGATACCTTTTGATAAAATTGATGATCAGGTTTTGATTGTTGATGATATCACACCGTACAGAACCAGAAAAGTAAGAATCCTAAATGGTGCTCACACCGCAATGTTGGCATTCTCTATACTTGACGGAAAAGAAACTGTGAAAGAAGCCATCGACGCAGATTTCGCTGGAAAATGGATCAGCGATACGGTTTATAACGAAATCATTCCAACTTTAGATTTATCAAAAGAAGAATTGACGGCTTTCGCTGAGGAAGTTTTTGACAGATTCAGAAATCCATTTTTGAAACATCAGCTTTCTAGCATTGCGTTGAACTCAATTGCGAAATTCAAAGTGAGAGTATTGCCAAGTTTGTTGCAATATGTTGAAGATAAAAAAGAATTGCCTGTAAACCTGACGTTTGCTCTTGCCGCATTGATTAGATTCTACCAAGGTGAATTCAATGGAAAACAACTTCCAGTGATGGATGATGCGCCAGTTGTAAAAAGATTCAACGAGATCTGGGCGACTAATGATCTTGGAGAAGTGGCAAAAGCAGCTTTGTCTGAAATAAGTTTCTGGGATCAGGATCTTACAGAAGTTCAAGGACTATTGGAATCTGTGACCAAAGCGTTGAGTGCAATCGATTCCAAAGGGATTGAGGAAGGTTATAAGAATTTCATTCAATAGTATTTATTTGGCTTCGAGAACCTCAGCCTGACAAAATTGATAAATTGCTGTCAATCTGAATAAATCAAATGATTTACAAATCGAATGCAGCCCGGCTTGAGCGGATTCTTCGAGAACCTCAGAATGACAATTGGGAACGGAAGACGGAAATAGCTGCCCAAATAATTATTAAATGACAAACAATTAATTTTTAAAATACTTAAAAATTATGAAAAAAGTATTAAAAGTAAATCCAAAAGACAACGTTGTTGTAGCGCTGATGGATCTTTACGCTGGCGAAATCGTTGATCTAGACGGAACGCCATACCAAGTTTTAACGGATACAAAAGCTAAACATAAATTCGCTGGAGAACATTTTGAAGCTGGCGACCAAATCATAATGTATGGTGTTGTGGTTGGGAAAGCCAATCAAGCCATCCAAAAAGGGGAAGTGATCACGACTGAAAATGTGAAGCACCAGAGTGAACCGGTTTTCAAAAAGACTGGAAATCTTGGCTGGACGCCACCAAATGTTGACCGTTGGAAAGACAAGACGTTCAATGGTTATCACCGTTCTGACGGGCAAGTTGGAACCAAAAATGTCTGGTTGTTTTTCCCATTGGTGTTTTGTGAAAACAAGAACATCGAGAAGCTGAAAGATATTTTCGAAAACGAATTGTTACCGAAGAAAGAGGTTTCCTACAAGAACTTCCTACGCTCTTTGATTGAGGAAAAAAACATCGCAGAGATAGAAGACAACTCAAGAAATGAGAATCTTCTGGACAATATCGAAGTCAAATTCATCAATCACCAAGGTGGTTGTGGTGGTATCAGACAAGATTCGGAACTGTTGGCAAAGTTGCTCGCAGGTTATGTAAACAACCCTAATGTAGCTGGTGCAACAGTTTTGAGTTTAGGCTGTCAGAATCTTCAGGTTGATATTTTTCAAAATGCTTTGAAAGAAATGAGTCCGAACAGCGACAAGGAAATCTTGGTCTTCGAACAACAGAAAATCGGAACTACAGATAAGATGTTCCAAATGGTGATCAAAGATTCTTTCGAAGCCATCAAAAGAGCCAACAAAATCGAGCGTCAGCCTGCGCCAGTTTCGAAGATCAGTATTGGTTTGGAATGCGGTGGATCCGATGGATTCTCAGGAATATCTGCCAACCCAGCTTTGGGCGTTGTGTCCGATATTTTTGCAGCGTTGGGCGGAAAAACAATCTTGGCAGAATTTCCGGAATTGTGTGGCGTTGAGCAAGAATTGATGAACCGATGCGTGGACGAAGAAAAAGCAGACAAGTTTTTATCATTAATGAAAGCTTTTGAAAAATCTGTTGTAGATGCAGGTTCAGGATTTGATATGAATCCATCACCAGGAAATATCAAAGATGGATTGATCACTGACGCGATGAAATCTGCAGGTGCTTCCAAAAAAGGTGGAACTGCACCAATCGTAGATGTTTTGGATTACGGTGAATATATTTCGAAACCAGGTCTGAATCTTTTGAACACGCCAGGAAATGATGCCGAATGTACCACAGGATTGGTAGGATCTGGTGCAACAGTTGTTCTATTCACCACAGGTTTAGGAAATCCAATGGGAAATCCGATCGCACCAGTTGTGAAAATCTCTTCTAACACGGCATTGATTAACAGAATGTCGGACATCATCGATGTGAATGCAGGAACTGTGATCACGGGCGAAAAAAGCATTCAGGAAGTTGGTGAGGAGATCGTAGATTACATCATCGAATTGGCGAGCGGAAACGTAGAAACGAAAGCAGACCAACTGAAACAGGATGTCTTTATCCCTTGGAAACGAGGGGTGTCATTATAATTTTTTTGAATTTTTAAGGTTTTTATTAAAGAGCATTCTTTTCGAAGAGTGCTCTTTTTGTTTGAGGTATTAGAAATTACGTTTAAGGTATTAGATTTAAAATTTGATATAAAAATTTGATGATGGGTTAATCTAATTCATACATTTGGGAACTTAATTTAGAAAATGACTCAGCACTATCAGACTATCATCGAGACTATTTTTCATCAGATCAAAAATGAAGAAAATCCTGGCGAAGTGGCTTCTTATATCCCGGAGCTTGCCAATATTGACCCTGATCAATTTGCTGTTTCTATCAAGCTCATAAATGAAGAAAACTACAGCTATGGTGATTATCAAACCAGATTTTCTATCCAAAGCATTTCTAAAGTTCTCCTACTCTGCCTAGTTTATAGCCGCACGGGCGAGAAGATCTGGGAACGCGTCGACGTGGAACCGTCTGGGAATCCGTTTAATTCTCTAGTTCAATTGGAATCTGATCAGGGAATTCCCAGAAATCCTTTTCTTAATGCTGGTGCACTTGTTATTTCTGACATTCTGATCGACTTGTTCGAAGATCCAAAGAAAGCGTTTTTGACTTTTGTGAGAGATATCACAGACTCGGAAACTATCAACTATTCAGAAACTGTAGCGGAAAGTGAACTGAATATTGGTTACCGAAACGCTGCGCTATGTAATTTTATCAAATCTTTTGGGAACATTAAAAACAATCCGGATGAAGTCCTAAATCTTTACAGCCTGATCTGTTCAGTAGAAATGAATACGATGGAATTGTGCCATGCTTTTAGCTTTTTGGCCAATGGCGGCAGAAAAATATCAGACCATAAAATGATCTTGACCAAAAGCCAAACCAAAAGAGTGAATGCCATTATGCAAACGTGTGGTTTCTATGATGAGTCTGGCGAATTCTCTTTTCGGGTTGGACTTCCTGGTAAAAGTGGTGTTGGCGGCGGAATTACAGCATTATTTCCAGGCAGATATGTCATCACGGTCTGGAGTCCAAAGCTGAATCCAAAAGGGAATTCTTACCGCGGAATGAAGTTTCTGGAACTTTTTACCACAGCAACCGAAGAATCTATTTTTTAAATTGAGATCAAACGACAAACACTTTTTTCCATTTGGCAACCGTGTTGCGGCTTAGTTTGAAATGATTTGCTAGCTGAGAATCATTCAGGTTATTCTTCTTTTTGTAATCCAGAATTTCGAGAATAGTGGTTTCATTGTAAGATCTGTATTTTTGATTTTGACGCTCTGCTTCTTTGTTTTTCTTACCAAATATTTTGATATTGAGTTCTATCACGTCCAGATCAGAAAGATCTTTTTTGTTTAAAATTGAAAGACAATCCTGCTGTTTATGCGGAAACTTTTTCAGAAGAATGTCTGTGTAGATGTTTTTATAATTCGGTTTCATCACTTGGTTTTGGTTTGTGTTTTTCGATCCATTTGTACAAAGTCGTCCGTGGAATGTTGTAATGCTCCATCACTTTGCTTTTTGTCATTGCCCCGGAATTGATCTGTTCCAAGATAAAATCTATCACCTCTTGCGTGTAGATATTCTTCCTGAAAGCCGGAAGATCAGATTTTTTAGCTGTCTGGTCCTGAGAAACTTTGCTTGGTGGAGAATAGAAAATCAGGTGCTGGGAATAAAGCCTGAAAAAATCGTAGGATAAAAGTTTGCTCCATTTCAACAAAATCTCAGAATCTAGACTTTGCTGTTCGTACATCAGGCGTAGTTCATTTTCTGTGCATTTCAGAAAATTACAGATTCTGCGATCATCAATTTCGCATTCCAAAACTCTTTGTTTCAGAAAACTGCCGATATGGATATTTTTGAAGTTGAGAATTCGGTCTGAGGAATCAGAGGACATAGTTGGTTATTAGAATTAATTCCAACAAAAAAACTAAACCTGCGCGAATTATCAAAAAAAACCGAGTCCCAAGAAGTACCCGAAATCAATATTTTAAGGTATTTGATAAGTTATTTGATAAAATCTCTCATCCAAATCGTAAAATCATCCTTGGTGGGAATGTCCAATCGTTTTCTCAGATTGTATTTATTATTTTTAATCGTTTTAACTGCTTTAAAAGTGTAATCCGCTATATCTTTCGTGGCAAATCCAAGATAAATGTAGGCACTGAGTGTAAGTTCAGACGGTTTCAGATCTGGATTGACTGACAGAAGCTTGGTTCTAAACTCCGGATACACCTCCTGAAATCTTCCCCAAAACTCCGGACTGTTACTTTTCGCAAGTTGAATGACCTCTTCAAAAGACTCATTGACTTTCAATTTGAGTTCCTGCGTTTCCTCTTCTTTCTGGTGAAGAACGTTGTCTTTCTCTGTCAGGAGTTTCGATTTTTTCTGATTTTCCTTACGATTGACAATCAGAAACAAAATAATGATTGCAATTAAAATGAGAACGATTATGATAATCCATTTCAAGACAGATTCTTTCTCTGCATGGATTTCTTCTTTATTTTTAACAATATGATCGACAGAATTATTTACGTTAGCATTATTAGCTTTCGTAATACTGTCCTGCAGTCTAGAAAATTGTCTCTCGTACTTGATTGTCTTTTCATAATCATTCAACTTTTCATAAGATCGGGACAAACCAGAAAATGACTTTAGAAGCTCGTCTATCGCCTTACTGTCTTTTCCAAATTTCTCTGCTTGGCTGTAGAATTCAGCCGCTTTTTTGTAATCCTTATGATCTTCGTAATACTTTCCCCACTGGTTGTAGAGAATTGTTTTTTCAAAAGTATAAGTTGGATGTTTGTCTAGAAATGCAGTCGATCTGTTGAGATAATGGACAATAGAGTCATTATTTTTATTTTCTTTAATATGATAATATGTAATGAATGACAAGGTGTAGGCATCTTCCTCTATTTGTTTGGACTTCCATGCATATTTGATTGCAATGTCATTTCTGTTCATATTGCTGTATGCCGACAGTAAACTTTGGTAGGCGTAGAGGAGATAGCTGTCTCGGTCGTATTTATCTGAGATTTTTTTCGCAAAACCTTCTGCCGCGGTAAACTGATCGATCGCTTGTTTTTCCGAAAGTTTGGACTCATTGTAATTCCTGCCGGTTTCTGTAGCAATTGATGCTTTCAGGCTGTAGTCATCTATAGATTTTGATAATTGATCCGCCTTTTCCAAAGCACTCAGACTCTCTTTGTAGTTTCCCAACGTACAAAGCGCATTTCCCAATCTGCTGTAGCCCCACGCCTCTCCTCTGGTATACTTAATATTTTTGGACTGTTGTATGATTTTTTTGCTGATGGGGATGAGTTCCTCGTATTTCGCATCCGAGCGTAATTGCTTTGAGACATGAAAAATCAAAGAATCTATCTCTACCTTCGATAACTGTGAAAATAGTATGACAGGACAAAAAAGGAATATTATGAATATTTTCTTAACCATTATTTCTATTTAACTGAGGTAATTTCTTATCCAGATTGTAAAATCATGTTCTGTGGGAATATCCAATCGTTTTCTCAGGTTGTACTTATTATTTTTAATTGTTTTGACTGCCTTAAAAGTGTATTCAGCTATGTCCTTTGTTGCAAATCCAAGATAGATGTAAGCACTGAGAGTAAGTTCGGAAGGTTTGAGATCGGGATTACGCGATAATAATTTGGTTCTAAAATCCGGATAAACTTCCTGGAATCTCCCCCAAAACTCGGGACTGTTACTTTTAGCAAGCTGAATGACTTCATCAAAAGATTCATTGACTTTTAGCTTCAGTTCCTGTGTTTTTGTTTCATTTTCGGATATGATCTCCTGCTTTTCTTTTTTATTAAATTTTGAAATTCTTTTCAAAACAAGATAGACTGCTACAATAATGAGCACAAAAATAATGAAAAATATAAACAGATAACTTCTCTCTTTCTCGATCACTTCTTCTTGCTTCTCTTTCAGGATATGCTTTATCGGTGTCTCCTGAATTTTCTTGTGCTCACTGGACAGACTGTCACTGATCCTAGAATATTGTTCCAGGTTTTCACCCGCATTTTTATCATCGTTTACAGCTTTATAAGATTCATATAGCAACTTGTGCGTATCTTTGATGTCTTTCGGTTTGTTTAATTCTTCTGATATAGCGAGAGATTGTTTGTAATATGAAATGGCTTTCTCGTAATTTTTCTTTTGAAAATAAAACCGCCCATAGCTTCTCAGCAAAATCGATTTTTGAAAAATAGGAAACTTACCCGTGCTGAACATTTCCTCTCCTTTTTTCAGATAAAACTTTGCCGAATCCAGATTCTCACGGTGAACCGTAAAATATTTTGCAAGCCGTGATGCAGAATACGTATCGGGAATGACTTTGTACGCACTGTGAAGATCCTGATACAAGGCATCCAGCTGATTACTTTCTTCATAAATGACACCTCTCGTACTGTACAAATATTGCAATACAGTATTCCTAGCTTTAGCATCTACGATATTCCTGCTAAGATCAATACCTTTCGTAAAATATTCTATTGCCTTCTGATTGAAACCAAGAGCCATGTAATTTCGCCCGTATTCACCATAGATTCTGGCGGCGATCTCTGTATCCTGAAGTTCCTGATTGCTTTCCATAGCACGTTCCAGGTATTCAAAACTTTCTTTGATTCTAGAAAGATTAGAGAGAATATTTCCGCTCTGGACATAGATATTCACTAACTCTTTTTTATCAATAGAATTTTTATTTTCTTTTAAAACTTTCTTGTATAGTTCTAATGCCTCTTCCAAGTGACCTTCTTTCCTAAGCTGGAAAACCTGCATTTTTATAGAATCTATCTGTTTCTTCGAGTATTGCGAAGAAAAAAAAACCGGTAAACAAAATAATATTATCAGTATGTAATTTCGCATAACTGTTTTCAAATTGGGATGTTTTCTATAAATCTTTTATAAATTAATTTTTCTGCTAAGCACCCAACACTCTGGGATTACAAAGAAATTTAAACAGATTTATTATAATGAAAAAATATTCTTCAAAATCATTAATTAAATGATTTATCACAATGAATAAGTAGGTATTGGTTATTTTTAATTAAGTACAAAATTAAGATTTTCCAGTATTATATTAAGAAAAAAATCCCCAGAACTATAAAAATTCTGAGGACTGTGGAAATAAACACACAAAAAAATTATTTCCAGTAATTCCAAACAGAGCCGTCGAATACTGCCAGTGTTCTGCTTGCTGTATCGTAGCACATCATCCCAGGATAAGGATTTTTTACATTTGTACTTGGATGTTGGATCCAAGGTAGAATCATTGCTTTATTTTCGGCTTCCAAAACCAAAACACCTTTTGCAGTACTCGTTGCTGATCCTATGATAACGCCCTGATTGCTGGATGTTTCTGCCGAAGTGTTGGGCGTAATTTTCGTCTCACTACCAGGATCGCTTAGGTTGACCCAGCCATTGTTTTCATACATTTTAACTTTGTCATCATTCCTGTCAAAGACGAAAGTCCCGTTGTTTGATGCTGGATTTGTAGTACTCAAAACATTGTTAAGATTTTCTACGGCAGAGAGGATGATTCCTTTCTTATTTAAATCATTATTATCAAATTCCAAAATTACACTTGCATTCGTAACATCTGGTTTGCCAATTGCAACCTGTGCGTTTGAATTAGTTATAATTAAGCTCAAAAGAGTTATGAATATTATTTTTTTCATTTTGTTTAATCTTTAAAAATTAATTGCTTACATCGTTACAACTTCTCTTGATACAGTTCCAATTGATTCCGTTGAATAATTTCACACAAGAATCCTTGATATCATAAACCAACATCCCTGCAAATGGAGAGGCAATAGAATCTGTAGTCTGAGGAACGAAGCTGACGTGTGGAACTCTGGTGATGACGAGACCTTTTTGTTTGGATTCCAATACAATATGACCATTCGGGATATTCTCCGGCCATCCTGCTTGTTTTTGCTGCACTGAGATTCCTACCTTGGTAGGCTCTGGTGTTCCTGCAGACGGCGGCTGTACACAATAGCAACCCTTTATAGCGCCATTCTTAGAATCTCCTACACTTTGCCCAGTTGTATTGCTGTATCCAGACGGAAGTGGTGTTGAAAGCTGAGGCAATCCAATATTACTTCCGCTGGTACTTACACAAGTTTTGCCACCACAAAGATTTTTATAAACAGATGTACTGCCTCCTGAAAGAGAGCTACCAGCTGTAACAAGTTGTGAAAGATTTACATCTGCCGCACCTTCAAATGCATCGGCACAGTCATCTGCATCAGAATCAAGATCCAGTCTGTCTGGGATTCCATCTCCATCCGAATCACACTCCAGATACATTCTCACAACATACGTTGGATTTGCGACTGTAGTAGTTGTTGAGAATCCAAAAGACTTACTTCCAAAATTAAGATCAACATATCTCCAGTTTGCTAATGCGCTTGTAGAGTTGAGACGGGACAATGTCTTCTCTGTTTGTGTTTCGGTAATTCCCCATTGTCCCGCTACAGCTGTCTGATTGACGAAACCAGCAGGCGCGGTGATAGGAATCAATGGACCAGTGTATCCATAAATGCTCTTGCTGTCATTTCCAAAATACTCATTGTTTTGAGATAGCAGAACGAAGGCGCTCAGCTTTCCAGTAATATTCCAGATAGATGGCTTTTCTCCATTTTTTGTCCACCAATGATCTTGTGTCGGATGTACCGAAGCATTTAAAATAGAAACAATCACCGCTCCAGAATTTACAGGATATCCAAACTTATCACTTACATCTTTGCTTACATTTTGATTTCTTTCATTCAAGGCTAATCCAAAATCTGATGGTACAAGATCTATAAAACCGTTTGCTTGAAAAACAGCAAACAAATCTGCAACTGTATTGCTGCATTCTACTGTATCCAGAATACCGTCATTATCATCATCTACATCCTGATCGTCATTAATACCATCGCCGTCAGAATCAGGCACAACCCTGAAAGTTACTGTAGAATAACTGATATTACTATCCTCTACCCCATCTGCATCCAAATCTGTAATACTGTAAGTGTACGTGTAGATGCCAGGTTGCGTGGTTGGTGGAATGTATAGCGTTCCATTGCTTACACTTACCTGCGCATTCATACCTACCCATACGACTTCTTTAAAGCTGATATTTGTTAATGGTAATGTTACAGTAGTTCCGTTGTAGGTGTCATTAGCAAAAATATTTGGCAACGTTCCCCCTACACCGTAAGTGATTGGCGTACCGGCGTAATTATCATTGGCTGAGCAAATTGGAGCATAGACAATTACTTCTTTGGTGGGAGAATAGCAGTTATTAACCGAATCAAAAAATGACGCGTAATATTTTGTAGTGCCAGTTAAAGCCGTAACATTACTAATCTTGTTTGCAGTTGTCGCTGGTGTAGCAGTGTGCCATGTCAAAGTAACTGTAGATGGTGTAGGTTTGTTTGATGCAGTCAAAGAACTTAGGTTGGCTGTGGTAGCTCCGCAAGGAATGTTATATGATGAGTTGGCTGTAGAATAATTAGTGGCAGCATTGATGGATGGCTCAAACGCACCTGCAGAACAAGTTGCAACACCAAAACGGTTTGTTGTAAAGTTAGGACTACTGGCTGTTCCTATGGTAAGTGTAAATTCACCATCGGCTGATCCATCGCTTGTACCACTAGCAATACTTTCGCCTACTGTTGTCCAACCATTTGGAAGTTCTTTAATTGGTGCATTCTGCCCTACAATGCCTTGATTTTTTGATAACTGAAATTTCACAATTTCTCTCTCAATTAAATTTCCACCTACCGGAAAAGTGAAGGTACCATTACTCGTATTCACAGCAGTGGTGGCAATTACTTTACCGTTGGTATCTATTGCATTGACATAAAGTGGAATCCCATTGTTCCATACGCCACTGCTTGTTCCATCTCCGTCTATGATGCTATTCCCATTTTGATCTCTGTAAACTGTACCGGAAACAGCTGGGCGTGCTAAAGGAAGTATAGGCGTGATTCTACCAAGAAAACTCAGAATCTGAGTACTAGATGTTCTTGAAAAATTGATACTAGGATTTCCAGTGACACCTGTGCGATAAACAGTTTTCATAGCAACACCATCAGCTTCGTTCACAGGTTTGTAGCCGCCACCACTAGGAAAAGTAGAGTAATTATTTCCCAACGGATTATTGACACTTAGGGAATTAATATCTATCCAGCCTGCAGAGTTGCTTAAATTACTTTCTTGTGTGATGGCACCATTAGCTAAATAGACTATGTTAGTCTGCAAAGTTCCTACAGGAGCTGCCGGAGCAGTTGAGGAAAATGGAGAAAAAGAGGAAGAGTATGCCGGCGAGACAATACCGTTACCGATCAAACTAGATGAGATTGTAGATTGACCTGCATTTTCAAAAACAGCAACACTTATAATCACATCATCACCACCACTGTACGGAGGCTTACTGGAAATTGCAGGAAATGAAAAACTGGTGCTTCCGGTTGGAAGATTGTCACTATCTCTCATCACATAGGAAAATAGCGAAGAACTTATGTAAGCAGTGTTAGGATAGCCACTGTCACTGCCATAATACTGATATGTATAATAATGATAAGTAAGATTACTTGTCCCAATTCTTAACTGAGGAACATTGTCTGCATTTGATCCCGGATAGTTGCTTCCTTTTGCGGCTCCGTGATCCCTTTCAAAATAGGCAGCTACAATCATAACTCTATTTTTTCCAGCAGGAATATCATAATTAAAAGCAGGAACTCCTGCAGCTCCAGCCCCTTTAGTGGAATAGACATAATTACCAATCAAGTTAGGTGTCTGTGATTTGTATGATAATGCTGTAAAGATCAACATCAGCATTATGAAGATATTTTTTTTCATTTGGTCGAATTTGTGTAATAGAAATCCTGTTCTTACAGTATCAACTGAAGAAAAAACAAGGAGGAATTAAGTTTTTGATATTTTTAAGCTAAAATCGGAGGTGCTCTTCCAGAAAGTAAATTCTGGTATTGAGAGATGAGATTTTGAGAATGGAATCCGTAACTTTTAATCTCAATTAAATTTATATTGATTTGATAATCAAATATATTGACAGGCCTTACAAATACATTCGTATATGAAAGCTGCGTGGGTACAACAGCTTTTGTAAATGATTCGCTTATGGAATAGTAAAAATTAGTCTGTGAAGATGGAGAATATTGTTCAGCTACTTCCTCAGAATCTATATTGACAAAATTATCTTTAGCAACTGGCTTTACAACTTTTTCAGGCATCTTATTTTCTACGACAGATGCGTTTTTAACATCAGATTCCAAAGGTTCAACCATTACAATTTTTCCTTCAACTATATCATCCAAATCAACAATTGTAGTTCCAGACGAAATATAAATATTGCTAACTGACGAAATACTATCTGGCTGATTGGTGATAATAGAATCTAAATCAACCGTGGATTTCTCTTCTTCAGCTAAATCTGTACTATTGAAATTGGTAATATTTGCAGAGATAAAATGAATGAATAATAAAAACAAAATCCCAAACACTTTTCTAACACACAGAAAAATGTTTGGTCTAATGTCTTTCAAAATTTGTGTTCTTGCCATCATTGCGATTTCTGAAAAAAAGAATATCTCTTGATCAGGTTGGCAAAGGAACAAATAAGAATGTCACAATAAAAAAAACACCAGCCCCAACGGGTACCCTACTACATTAACTAATTAATAATGAATTAATTAAAATTAAACACAGAATTAACAAAAGATAATTTTTGACAGCGGCACAAAAGCGTAGAATCATTTTATTTTTACGAATTATTAAATATTAAATTATTATTTATACAAAAAAATAAATGCTTCAAAGAGAATCAAAGAATGATTTTTCATCAAAAAAACCTCCAAAAGTAATTTGGAGGTTTTGATAATTGATATTTGAAAGGGATTATTTCTTGATAAATTTCTCTTGGTAAACTGCTTTTTCTGTAACCACTTTTAGGATATAATCTCCTTTTTGAAGTTGAGATACATTCATCTGTCCGTTTACGATTTTAGAATTCACAACTTTCCCGGAACTATCGAAGATGAAAACTTCAAGAACTTTATCCGATGTTTTAACATTCAAAATTTCTGTTGTCGGATTTGGATAGATGCTCAATTCCAATTTCTTAACATCCGCTGTGGCAGCCAAAGAAGACGAGATCACGGTCAAAGTTTTCTCCACCACTTTTCCATTGGAATTAAAACTGATGACCAGATTTGCCGTTCCTGCACTCTGAGGTGTCAAAACCAACTCATCATCCGCATTCACCTCAGCTGAGATCGCTGTAGAATTGCTATTTGATTTAATAGATTTTACAATAGCTGAAGACAAATTATCCGCATCGGAAACAACCGTTTTCAGATCGATCTTCGTCACACCACTCAAAGTCGTTTCTGTTGGGAAACTAGAAGCCACGACTGGCAAAGTATTGTCTGGGAATACCGTGACAGCTGGGAACCAATAATAATCATTTAAGATCTTTGTATTTAGCAAAGCTCCAGTGTTGTCATAGGTATGGATCCAATTTTTTTGGTAATGCGCGCCGTAACCGCTTTCTGTTGTGTTCAAAATCAATCTGTCAGAAACAGGATCTACTCTCAAAGCTGCACCGTAAGGGATTTGCTTGTAAGTGCCTTCCTGTCCTGGGATTGTGATGAAATTATCAACAAGCGTTTTTGACGTCACATCAAATTTGATGATTTTCGCACCTGACGTGAATGCATTCACCGAGTTCATCCAATACAATGCATTCTGTTGACTGCTGTAAGTAAAACTTCCCGCGTTCCAAGCGCCCCAAGAACCGAGATATTGGGTCGATGTGGAAAGTGCAAATTCCGTAGTTGCGAAAGTTTTTGGGTCGATGTTGATCAATTTTTGATTTTGAATGGCCCAAACACTTCCATCCTTTGCCTGAACAACCGAATGATAAGCGCCAGAAATGGTCTTGATCACAGTATTTGTTTTTGGGTCGATGATCAAGATTCCCGCAGATTGCTTCACTGCATAAACATATTGCGAGGTTCTGACCATATTTCCAATCTGTCCTGCGTACTGACTTCCACCGCCAGTTCCCGTGATCAAAGTGCCAACTTGTAGATTTTCGATGTCAAAAGTGTAGATTCCGTTGGATGCTCCAATGTAACCTAATTTGTCCGTCACACCTACGAAAGAACGGCCGTCTCCTCCACCGATGTTATCGAAACTTGCAATTTTTTCCATTGTGGTGGCATTCGCGATTACCAATCTTCCGCCTGGCGTATATTGTGTATCACCGCCATCTGCTGCTTGTTTTGAGATGAAATAGAATTTGTCTCCATAGATTGTTCCAAACTGAGTCGTCGCACCGAAAGCCTGATTGTTATTCTTTTCGCTGTAAACTCTGTAATAGATTTGGTCATTTTCTCCTACGAAATTCACGGAACCGTTGGTGTGACCGAACCATTCTTCATTCACCATAAAGTAACCTTTGGTAAAATCTGCCTGCGCAGAATAAGCTGAAACCGGCGTCAAAGTGGAAGAGATGTCGTAGCTTTCCATATTCGGATTGAAATTCCAGACATCCCAAGAACCGTTCACCAATTGTCTACTGCTCGCTCCTAAACCTGAATATCCGAAATCTGAATCCGTCGGGTCTTTTACCCAATAAGACCAATATCCCGTGTACCAAGCAGAACCCCAATGGTCATCGGCACCTTTTGCGGTATAATCATCAAAATCATAGGATGTCGTATTGATAATGCCATCCACAGGATACAGTGGATAAGTGGTGTTCCCACTTTTATATAGCGCATTGGTGTCGTTCCCGTCCAGGTCAAAACCTAAACCGCCGACTGCGCTTCCGAATTGTGTTCCTTGATAAAGCAATGTAAAAAATCGCTTGTCAGTTTTAGCAATCGCTTTCAGCATATCTTCGCCGGTCGCCGTTCCGTTCCATCGGAAGCCCCAAACTAGAGCGTCTGGATTCTTAGAATCGTTCCACTGAACCACGAAAGCCGCTTCGTTGGTTCCCGTTCCTACCCAATAGACGATGTCATCGAAATTGAAATCGGCTTTTTTGGATTGTTTTTTAATTGAGTTTCCCTTGATGTCATTTCTGGGAACACTTTGTACTGTGACCTGCGCATTGGTAAAAAATGCAAAGAACAACAGCCAAGTCAAAAGATAAAACTTTTTCATTTTTAATTGATTTAAAGAATTTTTATTGTTAATGATTATTTTAAATGTAAATCGTAAGCGCCAGCCACTTCGGTAGAAACTTCACCCAGCCAACCCGCTTCCTGATTGATTCCGGTATAGACTTTCACGAAATCGATTCCGGGAAGTTTGACATAATTGCCGTTCTTGTCGACTGCCCAAGAGATATCGATGTTGGAAGCTTCATCGGTATTCGGCGCATTGTCAGCGTATCCGAAGGCGTAAGATTTCCCGACCCAATAAGTTCCCGTTCCACTTTGGTCGTAGTAATTGTTGGCGAGTTTGGTTCCTGTAAATTGATAAGAAGCATCCGTAATCCACAATGGATAATAGCTTTGGATATGGAAAACATTTTTAGTTTTATAACCAGTATTTCCCAGATTATCTGTCCATTTGATATATTCTACGTCGTTTTCCCAATATTCATTTCCGGGAACTGGCGGTTTGGATTCGTTGGGTTTGAAATAATTGATGTTGTAATTTTTGACCGTTGTATTTTTGAAATATTCACTTCCTGCAATCTCGTACCACTCGGCTTCATCGGGTCTTCCGTTTTTATTTTTGTCATAGGCGACCATTATGATTCCAGGTTCGCAAGAGCCAGCACGTTCGTCTTGAGACAAATCGCCCCAAAAAGCATTTCCTAAGATTTTAAAATCCCGGCCATTCATATTTGGGATTGTATGGTCGAATCCGAAAGTGACATAACCGCCAAATCCGCCCAACGTAATCATCGAGGAGTTGGAACCGACCAAAGATTGTTTCGCTTTCTGAATCATATTTTCAGTCGTATTTCCAGCCACGTATTCCGGAATTTCATTAATGAATTGACCAACGGCTGGACGGAAATCGAAGACGTTTGAAATGTATTTGCTATAAGCAGAACTTTCTTTATTAACAATGATTTTTGAAGTGTAGGTCGTGGTTGTTCCGTTCGCTTCGACTTTCAAAGTCAAAGGATAGGTTTTGGCGAATGGACTGATGAAATCCAAAGCTGAATTTTCTGAAAGCAAAGAATCATTGACACTCCAAGTCAGTTTTGAAGTTCCTGAAACGTCTGGAGCGATGTTCAAGACTTTGAAGCGGTCGATGGTGTAGGAATCTTTGAGAACTTCTGCTGGAGCAATGACCTCATCCTGTTCTTCACGGTCACTTTTGCAGGCAATCATTCCAATGGTGAGGAATGAAAGCAATGTGAATTTTATAAATTTATGTTTCATTTTTATTGATTTAATATTATTCAGAGTGTTTTTGTTTTTATGTCGACTGTTGGTTTTATGTTGAAATCCGCAGCCCGACTTGAACGGAAATCCTTTTTTGCGTGGTCATCGGGTTCAACTAAACTGAAAACGTCTGCAAAAAAGATTGGGAGTGGAAGGCGGAAATAGCTGCCCAAATAATATTTATTCATATCTATTATTTATAAAGAAAAACAAAGTGCGCCGGGATGTTGCCGCCTTCGGTTTTCCATTTGAATTTTCCATTTTTGTCGAAGCAATAGACGAATCCTGTGGAAACATAATTCCGCGCATCGGTCATATAAATGTCTTCTGTGATTGGGTTCACGGCGATTCCGTAAGGTGTTTTGATGTCGTCCACATATTCCTGGTCGATGATTTTGTTAGAGATGATCTGCTCCGTTTTCACATCGATGATGCCGAAAGATTTGGTGTAGGCGTGCGTGTTGTAGTTGAACTCGTTGCCGTAATAAAAGAGTTTGCCGTTCACAATCGTCATCTCACTGACCGCAATTTTGAAGTCCTTTTTGACCGCTCCCGTTGCTGCATCCACCAAAAATAAACTGGACGGAACGTTGTAATAATCGCCTCTGGAACTCACGTACAAATCGCCATCGTCATCCTTTGCAATGTGATGAAGGTTGATTGCGACATCGATTTTTTTGATTTCGGTAAAAGTGTTCAAATCAACTACTGAAACGGTTCTGTCATAATTTGGGAAACGGTAACCGCCGGAGTTGGCGACGTAGAGATTGTTGTCGATGATTTGCATTTCTTCGGGTTGATAACCGACCACAACTTCACGTTTTATGGAAAGCGAAATCGTGTCAATTTCAGCGACTTTTCCGAGTGGTGCGTTGGGATTTAGAACGACAGGTCCGGCGTAGCTCGAAGCGTAAACTTTCCCATTTTTGAAAGTCACATATCTGCAATTCTCCAGGTTGATGGTTTTGATTCGTCTGGCCGTTTTTGCATCCAGAACTTCTATTTTGTTGGACACATTGATGACTGCGTACATTTTGCTGCCGTAGATTTTGATGTCGTTCCCAACGTCTCCAAGTTCCTTCACCACATCCGGATTGATGTCCGCGTAGATATTCCGGTGGTAAGTTCCGGTTGTGTAATCGAAGAAATCCAAGGTAGCTTTGTTGCTTCCCATATTGCCTTCGTTCAAAAGATAAAAACCTTTGATAGCCGTATTTTCCGGCGTCGCAAGACCTTCTTCAATTTCCGGGCGAACGATTATTTCATCTGTTCGGCAGGACATCAGGCAAAGTAGAATGAGCAGAAAAAAGTTTATTTTTTTCATAATGTAAAGCTTAAAATGAGTTTGAAATTCCGGCCTGGCATTGGGTAATTCAGCACCACATCATAATATTGATTGAAGATATTATTGACCTCGAAGCTGGCTTTGAACTGGTGATTTTTCCAATTCATCTTTTTTTGGATTGATAAATCGTGCGTGTACCAAGGCTGGATGTAATTGTACTGGATGTTGTTCTGCTGACCGTCGTAACGCTCGCCGACGTACATAAAACTGTAATTGAAACTCCAATCTTCGTAATCCGACATTAGAGAAAAAGTTCCGGAGTGCCACGGCGTGTACGGGATTTGGTCACCAAAATAAGTTTCGTTTCTGTCGGAAAAATCTCTGGCTCTTTGGAACGTGTAACTCAACAATGGTTTCAGTTTGACATTGCCGACGAGCAAATCAGCTTGAACATTGACATCGGTTCCGATAATTTCCACTTCGCCGAGATTCAGCATCATCCAGCGGAACATATTTCCGGTTGGCGCGGCGATGATTTTGTTTTCAACTTTGTTAAAATAGCCATCGACCTTCGCATAGAAACTTTGAAAAAACTGATTATTAAAAGACTTCTGGTACGTAAATCCAAGATTGTACTGATTGGTAAATTCCGGCTCAAGGAAAGCATTTCCAATCATCGTGTAATACAAATCGTTAAAAGTCGGCATTCTGAAAATCCGTTTGTAGAAGGCTCTTACCGTAAAATCATTGGAATCAAAAGGCTGATAGCTGAGGAAAGCGGCGGGCGTCCACTCGGTTTTGTCTGGCGATTTGGCATTCTTTTCCACATCTTCGTGGACAAAAGTTCCCAACACACTTCCAAGAAATTTTAGTTTTTTCCATTGGTAAGTCGTGGCAAAAGCGAGCAAAGAAGTGTACCGCGTAGGATAAGAAAAGTTGACCAAATCCGCATCCAGATTGTTATACTGAAAGTCAAAACTGGCGCTGACATCCCAATTCTGGGTTACATTATAAATATTAGATGAAGACAAATAAATCTCTCTCTGGATGTACTTATTCTGGATTTTGATGGATGAAACTGTATCGATGTAATGCGTGTAATCGTAAGCGAATTTGGCTTTGAACTGCGTCTCTAATTTCGGAAACAACTTCTTTCTGAAATTGGCCTGAACGAAATAATTCTCGTCCACCAACCTTTGTCCACGCCCATCAAAACGGTTGTTGACAATTGCTGCCGGAATGCCGCGGTCAGACAAATAGCCGTAACCGCGAACGTTCCAGCTTCCGTTATTCAGGGTTCCGTGAAAGCTGGTTTCGAAACGTTTGGCTTTGATATCGGAATCGAAACGCTTCGCAATCGTGTCGTAAGCAATGGCTCCATCTGGATATTTTTTGCGGTAACGAAATCTATAAATCCCGTCACTCTGCAGAAACTCAGAACTAAAACTTGCTGACACCTTATCCGAAATCTTCTGTTCCAATCGGATAGAAGGATTGAACAAATCGATGGAACTGTTCTTGAGTCTCAGAACGAGATTTGTTTTTTTATTAAATTTAAAACTAGGTGTTTTTGGCTGAAGATAAATCGAACCCGATGAACCGAAATCCTTCGCAGGCTGGAAAATTTCAGATTTTTGTCCGTTGTAAAGTGAGATTTCCTCGATGTCATCCAAAGAAAATCTTCCTAAATCGACGACACCATTTTGCGCATTTCCCAATTGGATTCCGTCATAGAAAACGCCGACGTGCTGACTTCCCATACTTCGGATATTGATGGTTTTGAGTCCGCCAATCCCGCCGTAATCTTTGATTTGAACACCTGAAAAATACCTCAGCGCATCGGCAACCGATTGGCTATTGAGTCTTTCCAACTGTTCGCCGGAAAGTGTCTGTGCCGGTAAAATCTCTTTGAAATTCTTTTTGTAGACATCAACTTTGAGAATTTCAGTTTCAACAGAATCTTTTTTGGATTGGGAAAAACAGAAAGATGAGGCTGTTACAAATATTGCAACAACAGTTTTGAAAAACCGAGAAGTAAATCGTGTCACCATTAGCTCAAATCGAATAATGATGACGCCAATGGAGGTAAGAAAGCAAGGATAAGGCGCAGTTTGTGCTGCACAAAATCATTGTTGACTAAGCTTTATTCCACGAAAGCGTCAAATATTAAAACATTCTGGCAGGTCTTCTGACTTACTTCATTTTTGAAATCCTTCCCATCTTGCGACAGTGGATATAATTTCCAAAAACCTTTGTGTGAAGCTTACAGCAGCGGGTCTGCTCCGGATTTTCACCGGATTCCCTATTAAGCGCTTTTTACGGCTCACCAGATTGGCGCAAAGATATATAAAATAGGTTTATAAAGCACCGCTCTCTTTTTGTTTGGTTAAAATTTAACTTAATTACTAATTCTCAATAACTTACAACTTCAAATCATTAAAATCAAAAGGAACCACAGAATAATCTGCAGTTCCTTTTTTTATTAATATAGAGAGAAAAATACGTCTCTCCTATTTCCAATAGTTCCAAACCGTGCCGTCAAAGACAGCCAAACTTCGGCTTGTGGTATCGTAACACATCATTCCTGGATAAGGATTCAGCACATTCAAATGTGGATTCGCAACCCAAGGCAAAACCATTGCTTTGTTGGCAGCTTCCAAGACCAAAACACCTTTTGCGGCACTCGTGGCCGAACCAATGATGGTTCCCTGATTTGGGACGATTTCATCAGAGGTATTTGGGGTGATTTTTGCTTCGCTGCCAGGGTCGCTCAGGTTGACCCAAGTCTGGTTTTGATACATTTTGACGCGGTCATCACTTCTATCAAAAAGAAAAGTGCCGTTGTTTACCGCTGGAGTCGCTGTAGTGATTGCGTTATTTACATTCTCTACGCCAGACAGGATAATACCTTTTTTGTTTGTTGTGGCATTATCAAACTCCAGGAGAACACTGGCATTGGTAATCGTACTTTTGCCAATTGCAACCTGCGCGTTGACATTAGTCATAATTAAGCTCAAAACCGCTGTGAATATTATGTTTTTCATTTGTTTAATTATTTTGATTAATTACTAGCCGTGTTACAACTTCTCTCGAGACATTTCCAGTTGATGCCATTGAAAAGTTTCACACAAGCATCCTGAATATCATAAACCAACATTCCCGCAAATGGTGAAGCGATGGAATCTGTAGCCTGCGGTACAAAACTTACGTGCGCAACTCTCGTGATCACAAGGCCTTTCTCTTTGGATTCCAGAACGATGTGACCATTCGGGATATTCTCTGGCCAATTTGCCTGTTTCTGCTGAACTGAGATTCCTACTCTCGTGATTTCTCCTGTTCCTGCAGCAGGAGGTTGTGTACAATAACATCCTCCAATAGCTCCGTTTTGTGAATCGCCAACCGTTTGTCCTGTTGCATTGCTGTAGCCAGTTGGCAGTGTCGTGAACTGTGGCAATCCGATGTTTGCTCCACCTGTGCTCACACAAGTTGTACAAATATTCTGAGTGACACTTGTGCTTCCTCCATTTACAGTTCCTCCGGCTTGTAACAATTGTGTGGATAAGATATTTGCGCCACCTTCCAAAGCATCGGAACAACCATCTGCATCGGAATCCAAGTCTAGTCTGTTTGGAATCCCATCCATATCAGAATCACACTCAAGATACATAATGACCTCATAAGTAGGATTTGCAAATCTGGTAGTGGTAGAGAAACCGAATCTTTTGGCTCCAAAATTCATATTGGCAAACCTCCAGTTTCCAAACGCAGTAACACTTGTTTGCTCAGGTTTAAGACTTCTTAATGTTTTCACAGAAGCTGTTTCAGTTACACTCCAATCTGCAGTAGCACCTTGATTTTCAAATCCTGTTAAATTAAAAGGAATCACCGTGGAACCATCGTAAAGGTGAATGGTCTTACTATCTTGCCCGTAATATTCATTATTTTGTGCCATTAATATGAATGCACTTAGTTTTCCGCTTACGTTCCAAATGGAAGGTGCTTCACCATCTTTCGTCCAAAAGGCGTCAATTGACGGATGCACAGAAGCATTTTGTAAAGTAATAATCAAAGCTCCAGAATTTGCAGGATAGCCGAATTTAGCACTCAAATCTCTGGTAACTGTTTGATTCTTAACACCCAATGCCAGATTAAAATCCGAAGGGACAATTCTAAGTGCACCTCCTGTTCCGTTGCCCAAAAACTGCAGTGCTTTTGCATACATATCTTCGACTGTATTGCTACATTCTACGGTGTCCAGGATCCCATCATTATCATCATCTACATCCTGACCATCTGGAATGCCGTCCCCATCAGAGTCAAGACAATCGTTGACACCTAAATTCTGAGAATCACCAATGCTTTGTCCGGTGGTTGCAACCGTTGGAACTCCAAGTGTTGTCGCTGTATTTCCAACCGTATTTCCAAGATTTTGATTTGGCGTTTGGGTAGAAAGAGGTCCCGTAGTCACTGTCACCAAGCTAGATGCTGTGATAGGATTTCCTCCTTCGAGTGCATCAGTACAGCCATCGCCATCCGTATCAGCACTACAAATACCTGGTTTTGGATATTCACTTGGAATATAAGTTGAAGGTAATGTAAAATTAAACTCTCCAATAAAATCTGTAGTTGCAATTGCTCCTGCAACTGTTGTCTGGATTTTATAATACTTATATTTTGCTGCATTTTGAGCAACTGTGAATGTTGCACCTGTGCCAGTGTTGATATTGACGCCACCAGCCGTATTACTCAACTGAACAAAATCTAAATTGTTATTTGATCCAAAAAGCTGAGCTCTTGCTGCTGCTGTACTGGAAATATTATCCGTAAGCGTCAAGGTAGCTAATTCTACAGGATCATTGAATGTAATTGTGAATAGATTACTTCCCGAAACATTGGTCGCTGCTGTAACTGCTGTCGTAAAGTTAAATCCTGCAGCTGTTGAAGTTTCAGTAACTCCATTATATAACAAATTGAAGTTGTCTGTTGTAGGAAATTGTGAAGTGATCCCGGTGATCATACTTTTCACTTCTGCAGCTGTGTAGAAACAAGCAGGTGATTCTACAGCATCTAAGATCCCATCATTATCATCATCCAAATCCTGAAGATCCGGAATACCATCACCATCTGTATCTAAACAATCATTAACCGCAGCATTTTGAGAACTACCAATCGTTTGTCCTGCTCCAGCAATGGTTGGAATACCCAATGTTACCGGTGTGCTGCCAACAGTATTTCCAAGATTTCTATTAGTTGTTTGAGTAGAAATAGGACCAGTCGCAGTGACTAACTGAGAATTGATATATGGTCCACCACCTTCAACTGCATCTGGACAGCCATCATTATCACTGTCTAAATCTAGATGATTAGGAATTCCATCGCCATCTGTGTCTGTACCACAAACGAAACCAATTGTAGGACCTTCTGAAAGATCATTCCATGTAAATCCTGTAAGTGTCGTTACTGTTCCTTCATTAGCTGCAGTATTTGGATTGATTTTAACCAAACTTCCACTGTTACTTCCTATTAAATCACCGTTTGCTCTAAAAAATAACTGGGATGAAGTTACATTTGAAGCAGTACCTACCAATATCCAAGAAGACGATGGTGCAGGAGCTCCTGAATAGATTGCAGTCAAATCCAACTTGTACAAACTACCAGATGAGATGATGTACGCTACACCTAAAGGACTGATTGCAAGATCTCCAAGATCTGCACCCACTGCAGATTCTGCAATTCGTGTAACACTACTCGCAGTTCCCGCAGCATCGAACGTAATTCTATACAGACCTTCGTTTGCAGTACCATCCGTATCGTCATAGATATAATAATCACCATTGTACATGGCCCCACCACCAGAAGAAGTCCCCAAAGTTGACAGAAAAGTAGCAGTACTAATCGTAGAAATTGTTTGTGTTGTAAAATCATAAGCCGAAATAGCTCCTTGTGCAGCACCATTTGTAAAGATAACTCTCCTTCTTGCAGTATCTGTAGCTAAATGATTTGCTCCTGCGCCACTTAAAATATTAGTAGCAATCAAAACAGGTGTGTTATCAACTCCGGTAAAGCCGTACAAATCTGATTGAGTACCAGAGGTTGCCTGAATTCCGAAACCAGTATAATTGAAGATTGCACCTCCTCCACATTCAGCAGCGTCGGTAATGCCATCATTATCATCATCCAAATCGTAGATGTCAGCAATCCCGTCATTATCACTATCTAGACAAACCTTCACATTTGCATTTTGAGAAAAGCCAAATCCTTGACCTGCACCTGCAACCGTTGGAATCCCTGTAGTTGTATTAACTGCAGTTCCAAAATTCTGATTTGGTGTTTGTGTTGCAATAGTTCCAGAAGCTGTCGTCAACTGAGCAGCAGTGAAATTGCCAGTACCTTCCAATGCATCTACACAACCATCATTGTCAGAGTCCAAATCCAAGTGATTAGGAATTCCATCGCCATCAGTGTCAACACCACAAATGCCTGGTTTTGGATTAGCAGACGGATTGTAAACTACATTCGTAGAAATCACAGAAGCTATTTCCTGAATAGCAGCAGTACCCGTTGTCCCAGAAGTTGTGTTTGTTGCATTGGTTCCAGTGTACCTAATTTGATAATACAGATAAGGCGTGGTAGAAGTGTTGTTAAAAGTAACAGTTGCAGGAGAAAGACTTACAGCATTAGTTGCAGTCGTCAACAACGTGTAATTAACACCATCCGTTGATCCAAATAATCTTCCAAAAGCTGTTGTGCTTATTCCATTTATACTTTGTGATACTGTCATAGTAGCTAAAGCAACTGGCGTTGGATACTGAATCGTAAAAATAGGTGCACCGCTAACAAGTGCCTGACCCGCAACAAAATTAAACGGATTGGTATCGTTAGTATTCGTATTAAACAAAGTTGTAATATTTGTTCCAGCTTGCGGATCACCTGCTGCTCCGTTTAATGGAGATATCACAGAAACAATTTGATTAGCTTCGACAATATTGTAGAAACAGCCTGGGGATTCTATTGCATCTAAAATCCCATCGTTATCATCATCTAGATCTGCATAATCCGGAATATTATCACCATCACTATCAAAACAATCGTTTATGTTTGTGTTTTGCGACTGTCCAATGCCCTGACCGGTACCTGCAATAGTTGGCACACCATAACTGGCTGATCCTGCGGTATTATTCACCGTATTACCAAGATTCTGAATCACAGGTTGATTGTAAGATCCACTGGTTGCTCCAGAGTTCCCACCTGGCATCGAAGAATTGACAAGATTACCCACACCAATAGTTGTGGAAGCACCTTCAATAGCGTCTGAACAGCCATCGTTATCAGAATCCAGATCTAAAGAATTCCTAATTCCATCGCCATCTGTATCACAAAATGAAGCGTTGATGGAGATATCATCCAAGCCCCAATCATCCGGACCGCTTACCATTCTAAAGGTTAGCGCAGCAGTGTTGGGTCCTGTGTAAGGAATATTAATTGTAAACGGTGTGGAAAATGTGAAACCATTGACTCCCGTTGTACCAAAAGTTGTAAAATTACTTGTAGCTCCATTTGCCATCTCAATAGAGATGTTGGAAGTATTTCTGAGTGTACCATTTCTAAGCGTAGCATAGACTGTTCCGTTTAAAAGTATCTCTAAAGCAGAAGTTGTGCCTGCAAGATGTGCATTATCCTGAGAACCAACCCTTAAGTTCAGAGCAACAATTCCGTTTTCTGCATAACTAAGATTGGTAACGGATTGAAATATTGTGGCTCCTGCAGGACTATCATTTTCATTTATCGCTGTTTGCCCGTTCGCAGCACTATAGATCCAACCTGTACCTGTTGTGGACCATCCAGTGATGTTTCCTGCAAAGGTTCCATTGGTAATATTATTAACGGGAGGACACTCAACGGTATCCAAAATCCCGTCATTGTCATCATCCAAATCCTGTGTATTCACAATTCCATCGCCATCAGAGTCAATATCAACAATGAAGGTGGCGTTTGCTGTTCTACATAACCCGGGATTGGTATTATCACAAATTGTGTAATCAAAACTATAAGTTCCGTACCCTACCGTATTTGCAATATTGACTGTTCCATTTGGATTGAGTGTAAATCCTGCGGGCAGAGATGGTGCAGATATCGTCACGTTAGATGCGGCAGCTCCACCATTATAAGTATCATTTGCCAGTAAAGAAACTGGTGAGGTTGCATTTCTTACAACACCGAAAACGTCGTTCGTTGCAACAACGCTTGCTTCCGCTGCTGAAAAACCAATATCAAAAGCATCCCCGGAATCATTTCCTGAACCCCAGAAACCAGTTGTATTGGTATTGGAATCTGCACCATCCAGGTAAAGATCAAAACTTACTTTCGTAATATTGGTACCAATGATTCTCACAGAACCACTTGCATTATCAAAAGAACTATTGAAATTATTGGCAATCGAAACGCCACCATTTAGTCCAAAAGTTGTAGAACCAGACAATCTTTGTAAAGTGATACCAGTATTAGGTGTAGATTGTGATAAGTTCAAATCCAAATTGGTAGCATAATAAATAGTACCGCCAGAGTTCCCTCCCAATCCTGATACGTGAATGATTGGATTGGTCGTAGCACGGTTGAATACAACTTCCATACGCCCAACATACACTCTGGTTCTCAGATTAAACGTGTTTCCAATCGCTCGGGTAAAATTCCTTATTCCTAGAACATAATTATTGGTAATACTGATTCCAGTACCATTTGCAGAATTTGTACTTGTAAAATTTGCGTTTGCAGGACTTCCATTCCAGTTTCCTGTAGTGAAAAGAGCTTCAGCTGCAGTCCCAGAATGTCCCATCAAAATACTTCCTGGTGGCGCAGCAACTGCAGGAGCATCATATTGCTGATCTACAAAGCTGATTGTTGCAGACAGCGGTGTTGCATCGTACAGAGCAAAAACATTGCCTGTGGTATTTTGAACAAAATTAATAGTTGTACTTACAACAGGTCCATTGCCTGCTGGGTTGTTGTCACCCGTGACTTTAGCAAACTCAAGGGTGGTCTGTCCGAAGACATTGATTGACAGCAGAAAAGCCATACATATAAAATGGAATTTCCGCCATATCGAAATGGGTAATAGTTTAGTCATTGTTTTTATTATATAAATATTAGTATTACAAACATTTGCCCCGAATTAATCTATAACTCAGGAAAATGTTTTGTTACCGAAATCTATATAACAGCAGGCGGCGGCCTTACAAAGAGTAATGCGAATTGATAATTTGAAAAAACAGAATCCGAATACGAGAACGATCTCGACTCAATATCAATGATGGGCTGACTAAAATCAAAGAGAAGTAATACAACCTCACCATTTTCTATTTTATGATTAGAAGAACCAAGAACAGCTAACTTCGTTCTGGAAAATCTGGAAAAACTAATCTCAGATGGACTAGTTCCAGAAAATTTGTAACTATTGACGTATTTTTTTTCCTTAATCTGACCTTCCAGCTTCTTCTCCTGCTTTTTTACAGTAAGCAGTTTCTTGGGAGGTGATGCTTTTTTAGTGTTTGACTTTACAGGAGCCGATTCTACCTTTACAATCGTAAAATTTGGCTTATCCACCGTAACTATCGTCGTACCAGAGGATATATAGATATTCCCTTGCGGCTGCACCTGATCCTGATGATCGGTGGATAGAGAATCTAAAACAACAGATTCATTATTTCCGTTAATGACGTTTGCAGATAGTAGATGAACCAGGCACAAAAAGAAAATCCCAAACACTTTTCTTAAACTAAGAAAGACATTTGGTTGAACGGTATTCAAAAATTCTTTTTTCTCCTTCATTCCTGCACCTGATAAGAGTAATGTGGTGTAATAAAATTTTAATAAAACAAGCTCCAAAAGACGAAAGTCTTTGTTTTTAAAGAACTGATTGATAAATATTTAAAATAATTTCGACAAATGTAAAACAAAATCATCGAAAAACAAGCAATAAAATAACAATAAGACAATATTTGTATTAAATTTAAAACATTAATAGATTATGTTCATAAAAATTCACAATCAATTAACATTAATAAGCAAAAAATATCCAATTTCTTGATTGTTTTAACTCAAACTTTATTTCACCAAATCTGCTTCAAACAGGGACGTAGAAAGGATAATAAATTTTTACTTCTAAGTTCCACTGCCGAAACTTTTCGTCTTTATCTTAATTCTTATATTTTTTGTATTAATGATAAGATGAAAAAAATTATTCGATATTTTTTCATTATAGATTTACGATGAGTCAATTCGGAGATACTCACCGATTTTGCAGATTCCTATTTTTTGATTAATTCCAAACTTGTATCTTTGATTTTTACAAACCAATGAGCTCGATCACCATCAAAGAATTTTATCAGGATATTTTGGGAGACACTTGTCCTGACATCAATCAATTTCTTACTGAAAATATCAATAAGGATATTGGCCACTTCAATGTTTTTGATATTTCCGAAATCTACAGGACCAGTACTTCGAAGACTGAAATGCCCTACAACAGGAGAACTTACTATAAAATAAGTTTGATCAATGGTAAGAATAAAGTAGAATACGCAGACAAAACCATTGAGATTGAGGATTGCGCCGTTCTTTTCGCATCGCCGAAGATTCCTTACAACTACACCAATCAATGTAAAGAGCAGTCGGGCCATTTTTGTGTTTTTACCAAAGATTTTTTGCCAGCCACGAAAGTTGGTTTGGAGCTTGACCTGCTTCCGGTTTTCGCGGCTCAGAGCGATTTTATCTTTCAAATATCAACAGAACAGTTTCATCAATTCGAAGCAATCTTCTTGAAAATGCACGAAGAAATCAAGTCTGATTATGTTTATAAATATGATTTGCTGAGAAATTACGTGATGGAATTGATTCATTTGGGTCAGAAATTAAAACCAATTAAACCAATTGAAAATACCAAAACTGCCGCCTCCAGAACGACTACTCTATTCATAGAACTATTGGAAAGACAGTTCCCTATCGAAAATATCAGCCAACTTCTTCAACTGAAAGCACCAGCAGATTTTGCGGGAATTTTGGGCGTTCACGTGAATCACCTCAACAGAGTTCTGAAAGAAACAACGGGAAAAACAACGGGTGAAATCATCGGAAGCAGGATTTTTCAGGAAGCTAAAATATTACTGACCCAAACGCAATGGAATATTTCGGAAATCGCTTTCACATTGGGTTTTGAAGAGGTCGCGCATTTTTCTAACTTCTTTAAAAAATACAGCCAACAATCACCTCAACACTACCGCGAATTGCTGATTGTTTGATTTTCACAAATTTTAATTTGATTTATGCAAACCAACGAATGCGATAATTTTTCAACTTTGTATCATTAATTAAAACAAATAAAAATGGCAAGTAAAATAGCATTAGTAACAGGCGCAAGCCGCGGATTGGGAAAAGATTCAGCTTTACAGTTAGCGAAAAAAGGATTTGATATCATCTTAACTTATCAAACCAAAAAAGAAGCAGCGGACGAAGTTGTAAAAGAAATCGAAAGTCTTGGGCAAAAAGCATTCGCATTACCTTTGGACATTTCTACAACTGCAGGTTTCGACCAGTTCGTAACTGAAGTGAAAGACGTTTTGAAGACTCAATTTTCTTCTGCAAAACTGGACGCATTGGTCAACAACGCGGGAATCGGAATCAACGAAAGTTTTGAAACGACGACTGAGGAGATTTTGGACGCAATGACAAATATTCACTTCAAAGGCCCATATTTCTTAACTCAAAAACTTCTACCATTGTTGAATGACGGAAGCAGTGTTGTGAATACATCTTCAGGTTTGGCAAGATTCTCAATGCCTGGATATTCCGCTTATGGCGCGATGAAAGCGGCAATCGATTCTTTGTCAAGATACCAGGCTTTGGAATTTGGCGCTCGAAAAATTAGAGTAAACTCGATTGCTCCAGGTGCGATTGAGACTGATTTTGGCGGAGGCGTTGTCCGTGACATTTCAGATTTGAACAAACATTTGGCTTCTGAAACGGCTTTGGGAAGAGTTGGTTTGCCGGATGATATCGGAAGCGTGGTCGCGTTTCTTTGCTCAGACGATTCCAAATGGATTAATGGTCAAAGAGTTGAAGTTTCAGGCGGTTTCAAACTTTAATGAAATTTAAAATAAATCAAAATCCCATTCGCAAGTTGTTGAATGGGATTTTTTATCATTAGGATTGTTTTAAAGTTCAAAAACTTTTTCCAAATGCTTTGGATAATTTTCTAAAGTACCAACGATATCGCCGTCCTTGAAAATATCAAAACAGTTATAATCTGCCACAATATCTACACCGCAGAAACGGTAATTGCTGGTAATCTGAATGAGCACATCAGCTGTACTTCTGCCTTCAAAAAGCATTTGATTTTTGTCGTCAAAACTTGCTTTTGGAGCATTCCAAGTGGAACAGACCATAAACTTTTTGCCCTGCATTTTTCCGCCAGTTCCATATTGTTTTGTAAGGTCTTCTCTGGTTCTGCCATCGCCGGAAAGAAATTTTTCGCTGAACAGACCACTGTTGAAAACTTCATCCACATATTTTTTGTAAATCCACGGCGCACCAAACCAATTGATAGGCGTTTGCAGGATGATAATGTCAGCATCAATGTGTTTTTCTACTTCTTCATCCGGATTGTAACCATCTTCTACTTTGGTTTCTATGACTTCAAAGCCTTTTTCCAGAAAAAAATCCTTGGCCTTTTGGTGGAATGCATCGTTTAATAAACCTTCGGACCAGTTTGGATAGGTTAAATGCGTATTGATTAAGAGTACTTTTTTAGTTGAATTAGTTGTCATTTTATTGAATAATTTTATTTGATGTTAAAAACTTTCTGCAAATAAGCAGGATAATTTTCGATGTCTTCCTTAATATGTTTATTGTGATAAACGTCGTAGCAGTAGTAGCCTGGAACGACCTCAAAGCCTGTGAAAAGATAATTTGCAGCAACATTGCACAAAGCGTCATCGGCACTTTTGCCTTTGAACAAATATTGGTTTTTGTCATTGAAGCTTTCTTCAGGCGCATTCCAAGTGGCAGAAATCATAAACTTTCTGCCCTGCATTTTCCCTCCCATTCCGTACTGTTTGGAACCTTCAGCTTCGGAACGGCCGTCGCCGGAAAGGAACTTTTGGCTTTTCAAGGCGCTGTTGAAAACTTCATCCACATATTTTTTGTAAATCCAGGGTGTGTTTTCCCAATTGACAGGCGTCTGAAGGATGACGATATCGGCCTGAAGATGTTTTTCCACTTCCTCATCCGCATTGTAGCCGTCTTCCACTTTTGTTTCAAGAACTTTGTAGTTTTTAGAAATGAAAAACTCTTTGGCTTTATGATAGAAAGAAGCGTTAAGTTTACCCTCAGACCAGCCGGGATAGCTCAAATGCGTATTAATCAATAAAACTGTTTTCTGTTTTGAATATTTTTTTTGCGCATTTAGATGTATTCCGAATGAAAAGAAAATCAGGAATGTAAAAAGGATTTTTTTTGCTTTCATTAATTCAATGTTTGATTACCCGACAAAGGTAAAAGCGATTGAAAAAATTGACGGAAACAAACTACCAATAAAAAAGAAACAAATTACGGATTTCAAAAAAACGCCTCCTTTCGAAGACGTTTGTATTATTTAATCAGTTCCTGGCGGTATTCTTTCGGACTTACTCCGACCTGTTTTTTGAAGAATTTTGAAAAGTAATTCGGATACTCGAAGCCCAATTCGTAGGCAACTTCCGTCGTGTTGAGTTTTTCATTTTCCACCAGCAATTCTTTGGCTTTTTTAATGACAATTCGTGGATATTTTCAAGTGCTGATTTTTGGGTAAAATGCTTGATGATGTCACCTAAATAATTCGCTGTCAACCCTAATTTATCAGCAAAATACTGAACGTTCGGAAGTTGTTTTACCGGTTGTTGATAATACTCGACCAAACTTTGCTGAAAATCTGTAACGACTCTGTTATATTGCTTCGGGTCGGTGGAGAACTGACGTTTATAAAATGCTTCCACCAAAGAAATCAGTACATTCACATAAGACAAAAGCACATTGAAATTACGTTTCTCACTTTCGTAATATTTCATCATTAATTTAAAAACATCACTGATTTCCTGGACTTCTTCATCGGTCAAGTACAAAGCTTCGTGCAGACCGTAATCCAGATAAGTTTTAAAGAGAAACCTGTTTTCCTCAATGAATTTCTTTGAAAGCTGAAGATACATTCCCTGATAAGTCGGTTCCACATCCCAACCTTCATCCACAACCATATTTGGACTGTTGAAAAAGACCGCGGTAATGGGTTTTAAATCTGGTGTATTTCTATTTTTAAGATTGATTTTAAATGAAATCCTATAAAAATCAACCGCAACGGCTTCCGACTTCGACAACATATTCGGCGGGTCGTAATAGCCAACATCGATGTCATTATCCAAAGGTTTTGATAAACCGATGTAGTCGTTATACGTTTTGAAGTCTTTGAAAGTTTTCATCGTACAAATGTAATAATTTGTACCACTTTCTAATGAAAACTCTTATTTTTCCAACTTCTTGATCACCTTCAACATATCAACTCCTTTTCCAAGAACCGGTTTGAAAAGATCGCCTTTCTCCTTCAATCGTTCCAATGCATTATGGATATTGAAGTCAGTAGGCTTCAAGCCAACTTTCACCTCATCCCATTCCAACGGCATCGAAACGGGCGCGCCTTCTTTTGGTCGAAGACTGTAAACACTCGCGAGCGTCTGTCCACGGCGGTTTTGAAGATAATCGAGGTAGATTTTATTTTTATCACGTTTTTGAAGGCTTCTTTCAAGTGTTGTCAAATCTGGCAATTTTTGCTGAACCATTTGCATCAAAAGATGTCCAAAATCCTTGACTTGGTCGTAATCATATTTCGCGCCCATCGGAATATAAATGTGGATTCCGGAACTCCCCGAAGTCTTTGGAACTGCTTTGATTCCAGCCAAATCCAAAACTTCTTTCACCGCCAAAGTGGTTTCAATAACATCTTCAAACGTATTTTTGTCTGATGGGTCAAGGTCCAAAACCAAGTAATCGGGGAAATCAGCTTTAGGCAATCGGCTCGTCCAAACATTGAGTTCAATACAACCGAGATTGTTTAGATAAGCCAAAGTTTCCTTGTCGTTGCAAATGATATAATTGATGTACTTGTCACTGCTTTCCGAAAAAACTTTTTCAATTTCAATCCAATTGGGCGTTTCCTCCGATGCATCTTTTTGATAAAAACTGAGTCCTTTAATGCCGTTCGGAAAACGATTCATAGATTGCGGACGCGCCTTGAGATGTGGCAGAATATATTTCGAAATACTTTGATAATAATCTATCACATCGCCTTTGCTCACGTCATCATCGGGAAAATAGATTTTGTTTTGATTCGTTAGTTTCAATTCTTGCTTTCCGATTTTTTTGGTGATTTCGTTTTTGGCAGTTCTGGTTTTTGGTTCGGCTTTTTTCACAATTTCGTTTTTTGATTTGTTTTCAGCATTGAATTCCACATCTTTCGGTTTCACATCGTCGCGAAGTCGCAGGAAAACGGGATGACGGTAAATAAAATCTTTGGTGACTTCCGTAAATTTGATTTCAGCAACCAGTTCCGGTTTCACCCAAGTCGCTTTTGCATTCGTCTTCGGCGTAATTTTGAAAACCGATTTTTCGATAATCAAAGGTTTCATTAATTGATGAAGTTCAGAAAGCGCTTTGTCGTTGAAACCTGTTCCCGTGTGACCACAGAAAACCATTTTGCCGTCCAGATATTTCCCGAGAATCAGGGAACCAAATTTATTCCGAGAGCCTTTTGGTTCTGTAAATCCGCAGATAATTGCTTCATCGGTTTGATTGATTTTAATCTTCAGCCACTCCGAACTTCGGACGCCTTCTTTGTAAGTGCTGTCGGTTTTCTTCGCAACAATACCTTCCAAACCAAGGTCATTTGCGACTTGATAAAAATCTTTTCCGTCTTTGATTATGTGGTCGTGGAATTGGACAATGTCGTTTTGAACCAAAGCTTCTTTCAGCAATTCTTTCCGTTCAAGATAAGTCAGTTCCTCGGTTGAATGTCCGTTCAGCCAAAGCAAATCGAACACCTGATAAATCAATGCCAAATCAGGATTGTCGCCAATTCTTTGAAGCCATTGAAAGTTTGGTTTTCCCTTGTCATCGTAAGCAACGATTTCACCATCCAGAATCATTTCGTGTTCCTGAAGTTTCAATGCATTCGCCACTTTCTTGAATTTCTGAGAAAAATCCAGACCGTTTCTGGAATATAATCCGATAGAATCATTTCGTAAATCTGCAATCGCCCGATAACCGTCCCATTTAATTTCGAACGCCCAATCCGCATCATCAAAAGGTTTATCAGTAGTTTTGCACAACATCGGCACAATGAAATCCGACAGTTTTTTCTCGCCGGAAAGTGCTGGAGTATAATTTTTAAAATGCTTTATGCTTTCGGAGGCGGTATTTTTTTTTTTACTGTCTTTCCCTTCGAGGTAAGCCGTTACTTTTGAGTTTTTGGATGTGTGTTCTTCGGCGTTGTAATCGTCGGAAACCGCGAAATCATCTTTATGTTTAATGAGCAACCAAGCGTTGTCCTCTTGCGGATTTTTGATTTTGACTAATGCAAATTCGCCTTTCAATTTCTTGCCGTGAAGAATAAATTTCAGAGATTGTTTGTGAAGTTCGGCGCGCATCACAAGGTCATCTGTTTTGCCTTTTACTTTTTCGATGGGTTCGTAGGTTCCTTCATCCCAAATTTCCACTTCGCCTGCACCATAATTCCCTTTCGGAATCGAGCCTTCAAAAGTTCTGTACTCGTAAGGATGGTCTTCCACCATCATCGCCAATCGTTTGTCAGATGGATTCAGTGACGGTCCTTTCGGAACGGCCCAACTTTTCAAAACGCCTTCCATTTCCAATCTAAAATCGTAATGCAATCGCGACGCCGCGTGCCTTTGAATCACGAATTTCAGTTTTTTACCACTCGCCTTTTCCTTTCCACTCGGTTCTGAAGTTTCTTTGAAGTTCCGTTTTTTGTTGTAATCCTCGAGTGCCATTTTGGGTTGGAGTGTTTGAGAGTTTGAGAGTTTGAGTGAAGTTGAACTTTGCGAGGCTGAGGTTCTCGAAGCCCTTATATTTTTTCTTGAATCTTTTTATCCAGCTTTTTTCTTTTTGCCTTCGAGACTGGCTTTCAGCATTGCCATCAAGTCGGTGGTCTTTCCTTTTGGTTCTTTTTCTTCCACCAATTTCACCTTTTTGCCTTTTGCTTTTTGCTTGATGATTTTCAGTAAATCTGCATTGTAAGTGTCTTTGTATTTTAAAGGGTCAAAAGTGGTTGCCAGAGATTTGATTAATGACTCAGCCATTTTGAGTTCATCGGGTTTTGGTGCTTTTCCGGTTGGGATTTTCAAATCTTCGTAGCTTCTCATTTCCTCAGGATAACGCATTCTGTTGACCATCAATATTTTGTCATCATAAGGCCGAATCAGACATAGGATTTCACGTTCTCTTAAAATAAAAGAACCGATGCCGGCCATTTTGGTTTTCATTAATGATTTTAATAATAATTTGTAAGCCGCTTCGCCATTCTTTTGAGGTTCAAGGAAATATGGTGTTTCGAACAAGGCAGAATCAATTTCATCTTGTTTTACAAATTGGGCAATACTGAGAACTTTTGATTTTTCCGGACTTGCGGCCGCGAAATCTTCTTTGTCGAGAACGATGTATTTGTCCTCAAGTTTGTAACCTTTGACAATATTTTCCCAAACCACTTCTTTTCCAGATTTCTCGTTGACACGTTTGAATTTGATATTACTCAAATCCTTGCTGTCCAACATATCCAAATCCAAAGTGCTGGAATCTGTCGCAGAATATAATTTGATGGGAATATTCACAAGTCCGAAGCCAATGGCGCCATTCCAGATTGCTCTCATAATTCAGTTTTTAAAATTGAAATTAATAATGAAAAATTATTACTGATTCTGTTACAATAAATATTCCATCGTCAAAATTTTTAAATTTCATTATTAACAAGATTGAAATCTTTTAGCACATTATTTGTAACTGCTACAGAAATCAATCACTAAAAAATAAATTATTATGTCTACAAAAGATTTAACAAACCAAGAAGCAATAGAAAAAATCAAGGAACTGTCGGAAAAAGCGAGAATCTGTATGTTCTGTACAGAGTTGGACAGATTGCCAGTTAACTCCAGACCAATGGGAATCCAGGAAACCGATGAGAACGGAAATCTATGGTTTATCAGTAGTGAAACGAGCAACAAGAATTTCGAAATCAAGGAAGATAAGCGCGTTCAACTTTATTTTATGAACAATAGCGATTCCGAATATCTTTCCATCTTCGGCGATGCTTACATTTATAAAGACAAATCCACCATCGAGGACAAATGGTCGCCAATGGCAAACGCTTGGTTCGACGGGAAAGATGACCCGAATGTTTCCATCATCCGAGTAGAACCGAAAGAAACTTATTATTGGGATACGAAAGCTGGAAAATTAGTAAGTCTTCTTACTTTCGCAACCGCAGCAATCACGGGAAATAAAACAGACAATTCTGACGGAGTGGAAGGAAACGCAACGATTTAATTTTCTTAATTGATACTATAATTTCTCCAACGATATTCATTTATTGTTGGAGATTTTTTTTAGAATTAATAAATGAAAAACAATTGGTCAGCTTTTTGAATATTCAAATAACACCAACATCATCACACTTTTGAAACTCATCACATTCACAAACAAAGGTATTTACTGTCCGCAAGGGAAATTTTACATTGACCCGTGGCGACCTGTAGATTATGCGGTCATCACGCACGGACACGCCGACCACGCCCGTTGGGGAATGAAAAAATACCTTTGTCATCATTTTACAAAACCTATTTTACACCAAAGAATTTCTCCTGACATCGAATGTCAGACCTTGCAGTACGGCGAGGTTTTAGACATTAATGGGGTCAAACTTTCGATGCATCCGGCTGGTCATATCATTGGCTCGGCGCAGATTCGTCTGGAATATAAAGGTTATGTTAGTGTGATTTCGGGTGACTATAAAGTTCAGGATGATGGTTTGAGTACTCCTTTTGAACTCGTAAAATGCAATGAATTTGTGACGGAAAGTACTTTCGGACTTCCCATTTACAACTGGCTCGAAGTTCCGGATTTAAATAAAAGACTTCAGAACTGGGTTTTACGAAATCAGGAAAATCAGAAGACCTCTGTGTTCATCGGATATTCTTTGGGTAAAGCGCAACGAATTATGAAAGCCGTCGAAGGAATGGGAAAAATTCACGTTCACTACTCGATTGGCAAACTTAATAAAGCCTTTGAAGAAGTTGGAATCGTGCTTCCCGATTATGAAGTTCCCGATTTCAGGGAAAGCATCAAACACGTTGCAGGCGACATTGTGATTGTTCCTCCGGCCTTGTTGGACAGCAATGTTATCAAAAAAATTCCGGATGCAGCAACTGCGATTTGCTCCGGTTGGATGCAGGTTCGCGGTGCGAGAAGGTGGCGAAGTATGGACGCCGGTTTTCCAATGAGCGACCACGCCGATTGGAAAGGATTATTACAAGCCATTAAAGCTACAGAAGCAGAAATCGTTCACGTAACGCACGGACAAACCGAAGTTTTTTCTAAATATTTAAATGAATTGGGAATTAAATCTGATGTTGTGGAAACTTTGTATGGGGACGATGATGAAGAGGTAACTGAAAAAGAAGTTGTAAAAGATAATGATTGATTCTAAAAATAACCTTGTCAAGGTTGGCGACAAACTTTAAGAATAGATTTCGGATTTGAAAAATGCCGAGTAGTTTTAAACAGCTCCGTAGCAGTGACCTGTTAATTTTTAAACATCGAATTGCTCGCAGCCCGACTTGAGTGGAAATCCTTTTTTTTGCATAAAATGAAACTTCAATTAAAGACAAAACGTCTTGCAAAAAAAGATTGAGAACGGAAGGCGGATTAAGCTGCCCAAATTAAACAAAAGATAAGCAATGAAAAATTTCGCAGAACTCATCAATGCCCTCGAAAGTACGAATAAAACAAATGCTAAAATCGATGCCATCATCGATTATCTTGAGCGTGCGCCTGATGATGATAAATTGTGGTTCATCGCCCTGTTTACGGGAAAAAGACCCAAGCGAAATGTGAACACCAACTATATGAAAGAATGGGCATTGGAAATTACCCAACTGCCATTTTGGCTCTTTCAGGAAAGTTATTCCTCAGTCGGCGATTTGGGTGAAACGATATCCTTGATTCTTCCGCCACCAACTGAAAAAATAGAGAAAACTTTATCTGAATGGATGAATGAAATCATCGGACTTAAAACGAAAACCGAAGCTGAGAAAAAAGAATTTGTTCTTAATTCCTGGAACGGTTTGGATTACACGGAACGATTGATTTTCAATAAATTACTGGGTGGAAGTTTCAGAATTGGGGTTTCCTCAAAGACTTTAATTAATTCTCTTACGAAATTTTCCGGACAGGAAGCGAGTACGTTGATGCACAGTTTAATGGGGAAATGGCAACCTGATGAAGTTTCATTTCAGGAATTGATTTCGGCTGAAAATATCAATCCCGATAATTCAAAACCCTACCCTTTCTGTTTGGCTTATCCACTGGAAAAAGAGCTGGAAGATTTGGGAAAACCTGAAGAATGGTTGATTGAATATAAGTGGGACGGAATCCGTGGACAAATTATCAGACGAAACGGTGAAGTTTTCATCTGGTCGCGTGGTGAAGAACTGGTCACCGAGCAGTTTCCCGAAATTGCCGAGACCGTGAAAGCGATGAAAGGTAACTTTGTAATAGATGGAGAAATACTTGCGGTAATGGAAGGTAATGTTTTAAATTTTAATGAATTACAGAAACGTTTAAACCGTAAAAGTTTAACTAAAAAAATGCTCGCTGAAATTCCTATTGAAGTTTTCGCATACGATATTCTGGAACTGGAAGGAACTGATTTAAGGGAAAAACCCATCTCCGCCAGAAGAGCAATGTTGGAGGAATTATTGTTAAATGAAGAGCCAGAAAACATTAAAATTTCTCAGTCCATTGATTTTAAAGACTGGAGCAAATTAGATTTAATCAGAGAAAATTCAAGGGAAATCAACAGTGAAGGTTTGATGCTGAAGCAGAAAAATTCACACTACCATTCCGGTCGAAAAAAAGGCGATTGGTGGAAGTGGAAAATCAGTCCGTTGACGATTGATGCTGTTTTGATTTATGCCCAAAAAGGAAGCGGACGACGAAGCGCCTACTACACCGATTACAGTTTTGCCGTGAAAAGTGGTGATAAATTGGTTACCATTGCCAAAGCTTATTCCGGATTGACGGATAAGGAAATTATGGAAGTCAGCAAGTTTGTCAATAAAAATGCGATTGAAAAATTTGGTCCTGTGCGAACTGTGAAAGCTGAGTTGATTTTCGAAATTGCATTTGAGGGAATTGGCTTCAGTAACCGACACAAAAGCGGTGTGGCATTGCGTTTCCCAAGGATTTTAAGATGGCGGAAAGACAAAACCGTGAATGATATTGATGATATTGAAGAGATTAAGAAACTGATACAGTAGATTTGATTTAAACCACAAAAGTCACAAAAGTTTTTGTAATTGTTTTAATTTATGAGAATCAGAAGTTCAAGAAAGCTGATGGCAAAGCCTTTTTGAACTTTAATAAGTATTAATTAAAACTTTTCTTTTGTGATTTTTGTGGTAAAATTTTATACAGTAAAAAATGAGCAACTACGAAAATACCGAAGGCTTTAAAATCATCCAAAACTGGATGATGGAAAAGGGCAACGCGCCATTTAAATTTCAGGTCGATACCTGGAAGAAATTTGGCAGTGGCTACAGCGGAATGGTGGTTGCTCCGACGGGTTTTGGGAAAACATTTTCGGTATTTTTAGCTTTGGTTTCAGATTTTCTGACGAATCCTGAGAAGTACAAAAAAGGACTGAAGATGATTTGGATTACGCCTCTTCGTTCCCTTTCAAAAGACATCGCCAAAGCAATGCAGGAAGCGATTGACGAGATTGGTTTAGACTGGGCAGTCGGCGTCAGAAACGGTGATACCGACCCGAAAGTCCGTCAGCAACAGGTTAAGAATATGCCTGAAATTCTGGTGGTCACACCCGAAAGTCTCCATTTACTTTTAGGACAGAAAAACCATCAGCGTTTCTTTACCAATATGCATTGCGTTGCTGTGGATGAGTGGCACGAATTGCTTGGTTCAAAACGGGGCGTGATGGTTGAATTGGGGATTTCACAGCTCTTTCATTATGTTCCTAAACTTAAAATCTGGGGAATCACGGCAACCATCGGAAACCTTGATGAAGCGCAGGATGTTTTGATTCCCTATGATATTAAGAAGACAAAAATTACTGCGAAAGAACTTAAGAAAATCGATATCATTTCGGTTTTTCCGGATGAAGTTGAACTTTTGCCCTGGGCAGGGCATCTCGGACAAAAATTAGCCGATAAAGTGGTTCCGATTATTTTGGAATCAAAATCGACCATCGTCTTTACGAATACGAGGAGCCAGAGCGAAATGTGGTATCAGCTTTTGCTGAATGCCTATCCTGATTTTGCCGGACAAATCGCCATTCACCACAGTTCGATTGATGCGCATCTGAGAATCTGGATTGAAGAAAATTTAAGTTCAGGAAAGTTAAAAGCAGTTGTTTCCACATCATCTCTGGATTTGGGAATTGACTTTAAACCTGTTGATACAGTCATTCAAATCGGCTCTGCAAAAGGCGTTGCGAGATTTCTGCAACGGGCGGGACGGAGTGGCCACTCCCCTTTTGAAACCTCAAAAATTTTCTGTGTTCCCACCCACTCTCTGGAACTGATTGAAGTTGCGGCTTTAAAAGAAGCCGTAAAACAGAAAGTGATAGAGCCTCGCGAGCCGGTGGTTTTGTGTTTCGATGTCTTGGTTCAGTTTCTGATGACTTTGGCGGTTGGTGATGGATTTTTACCGAACGAAGTTTACGAAAGAATTAAAAAAGTCTATACTTTTCAGGAAATTAGAGATGAGGAATGGAAAGCGATGATAGATTTCCTCACAATTGGTGGAAGTGCTTTAAAAAGCTACGAAGAATATCACAAAGTTGTCGTGATGGAAGACGGTTTGCACAAAGTGACTTCCAGAAAAATTGCGATGCTCCACCGGATGAATATGGGTGCGATTGTCAGCGATGCGATGCTGAAAGTGAAATTTATTTCAGGCGGTTACATTGGGATGGTTGAGGAATATTTTATTTCGAGACTGAAAAAAGAAGAGAAATTTATTCTGGCCGGTCGTGTTTTGGAAGTGGCAATGATAAAAGATATGACTGTTTTCGTGCGGGCTTCCAAAGGAAAAGCGCAGGCTCCGAGTTATCTGGGTGGAAGATTGCCTTTAAGTTCAAATCTGGGGCATTTTTTAAGAGAAAAATTATCAGGAGCACTTAATCCGAAAGCTTCTGAAAAGGAATTGAAATTTCTGCATCCACTTTTGGTTAATCAGGAAAAGCGGTCACATATTCCAAAAGATGATGAATTTTTGATTGAATTAATTAAAAACCGCGAAGGCTATCATCTATTTATGTATCCATTCGAGGGACGTTTGGTGCACGAAGTGATGGCGGCTTTGATTGCCTACCGGATTTCCAAACTGGCTCCGATTTCTTTTTCGATGGCGATGAATGACTACGGTTTTGAACTGTTCAGTGACAAAGAAATTCCTGTGACTGAAGATAATTTAGATAGAATTCTGACCAGAGATAATCTGATGGTTGATGTGATTTCGAGTATCAATTCAGCAGAAATGGCAAGCCGTAAATTCAGAGATATTGCGGTGATTTCGGGGATGGTCGTGCAGAATTTCCCTGGACAGCAACGTTCGAATAAAGCTTTGCAGAGTTCGGCCGGATTGATTTTTAAAGTTCTCGAAGATTACGACCCGAATCATTTTCTCGTGAGACAGGCCTATACGGAAGTTTTTAATATGCAGTTGCAGGAGCAAAGATTGGTGGAAGCTTTTAAAAGGATTGAAAAATCGAAGTTTATTTTAAAATATTCCAATAAATTTACACCTTTGAGTTTCCCAATAAAGGTCGACAGTTTAAGGCAGACTTTGACGAGTGAAAATCTCGATGCGAGAATTCAAAAATTAATTAAGCAATCCGGTAGAAATATTAAAGACGATTGAGTCGAAAGATATCCGTAAAGTTGTCATTCCAAAGGAATTTCAACGTTGCCGATATTAAAAAATTAAGTTATTGCAGAATGAAAAATGATAAATTTAAATGAATATAGCGACTAAAGATATTACGATACATAACGAAATTTTTACCTTAACTAATCAACGCGCGCTATACTGGGAAAAAGAAAAAGCCTTAATTTTTTCAGATTTACATATCGGAAAAACCGCTCATTTCCGTAAAAACGGAATTGCTTTGGCGAATCATATTATGAAAAATGATTTGGAGCGTTTATCTATTTTAATTGAAAATTTTCAGCCCGATAAATTTATTATCGTTGGCGATTTGTTGCACGCAGGAAATAATTCTGACGTTGACGAATTTTGCACGTGGCAAAATCAATATCCAGAGATTAAGTTCTGTCTTGTAGAAGGCAATCACGACAGGATTTCGAAAACCTTGGAAAAGAAATTATGTTTGGATTCGAGAAGTGCTTCTCTAGAAATTGATGACATCGCTTTTGTCCACGACTTTGACCGTTCAAATCCAAAATTTCAGATTACGGGACATATTCATCCGGGTTTTGTTATTAATTCTCCTGTAAAAAGAATAAAACTCCCCTGTTTCGCCCAGACTTCAAAACAATTATTGTTACCTGCCTTCAGCGAGTTTACGGGATTAGACACTAAAAATATTCCTAAGAAAGGAAGTTACTTTGTCTTTACCGATTCTGAAATCTATGAGATTTAATCTTTATTTTTAAAGATAAAGCAGCACGTCAGCAAAGTCAAATTAACCAAAACTGAAAATCCATTAGATAAAATAATTGGTAATTCGTCTTTCAGGATTCCATACCAGACCCAAAGTGAAAGTCCGGAAATCAGGACCAAAAGCATCATTACTGAAATGTCTTCTACGTTTTTTTCCCTAATGACTTTGATGAGTTGTGGCATCATTGCGACCGATGTCAGGATACCTGCGATAATTCCGAGTAAGTTTTCGTCCATATTGGTCATCAATCCAAAATAAAGCCAAAAAAATAAGCTCCGAATAAATTCGGAGCTTACCATTTTCATAGGAAAAACTTTTATGCTTACGCAAGTTTTACATTAACTGCGTTTAATCCTTTTTGTCCTTTTTGTACTTCAAAAGTTACTTTGTCATTCTCACGAATGTTTCTGCTAACTAGACCTGATGAATGTACAAAGATGTCGTCTCCTCCAGCTGATGGAGAAATGAATCCGAAACCTTTTGTTTCGTTGAAAAATTTTACTGTGCCTTCTTGCATTGTAATGGTATTAAAAAATTGTTGTTATTATTATCTATTTGATAAGTTGAATGTTGATAGCGGAGTAACCTTTTGGCGACCTTTCCTTTTCGAAAGACACCTTGTTTCCTTTTTTCACCAAGTGCACACAATTGTTGCTATGGAAGAAAACGTTTTCTTTGTTACCATCCTCTGTAATAAAACCGTAACCTTTCTCGCTAAAGAACGTTACAATTCCTGTCTTCACAGCTTCTTCGGCTTCGATAGGCGCTGCACCTAGTTGGATATCATCCAAGTTTACTTCCAATCTTTCTTCTGGCGGTGTAGAAGTCAATCTTCCGTATGCATCCACATACATAAATTCTGCTTCTTTACCTTTGTCATTATTGGACTTGCGCTCTTCACGACGAATAGCCTTTTCTTTTTGTTTTGCGATTTTTTTCTTGAAATTTTCTTTTTTGGAGAAAGAATCTGCCATAAATTATTTAAGTATTATATTAATATTTTTGTTTTGGTAATGATAATGCCTTTCCACGAGCATTATTCTTTTTATAATTTAATAAACGAGGTCGGCAAAAGATTTTAATTCGAAAATTAAAATTTAAAGATTGGTACTGTAAGCGAAAACTGGGGAGAGAAAAATTGTGATTCTAAACTGTAACAGAAAAAGCAAGGCAGACACCTCTTTTTATAAATTATAATGCAAATATACAACAAATTTATGAAACTTTCACGTTTTCAAATAATTGATTTATAAATTAATATAAATATTAAAAATTTTTGAAAATTTATTAATAAAAAAAGACCTCAAAACAAGGATGATTTGAGGTCTTTATATTTTGTAATGGATTGATTAAGCGAACTTCATCCAATCACTATTATCACCAATTTCGCATAATGCGCTGATGTCTTTGTGATGTTGCAATGAAGCTAGAAGCATTACGATTTCCTGTCTCACCATTTCGATAGAGTTATCTGTCAATTGCTGGCTGAAACCTTCGTTGTTCAATTCCAAAAGGTCATTGACTGTTACTACTCTTGCGATAATTTTACCAAGATCGATCATTTTTCTTTGAGAGATTGGACTTCCAATTGTAAAATCAAATTCTTTTGTATAAAGTTTTGAAGCATTGGCTGTCAACTCATTGATGGCAAGATAATCTCCCAAGTTATCGGTTTTCTTCTTCTTCATATCTTTCAAGATGCCTTCTGAGATCTGCGTATAAAGCATTTCGTTGGAACCTTCGAAGATCTGGAACGGACGGCTGTCCATAATGCCGCGTCCACCAATGTGGCTCAATCTGTAACCTTTCCCGCCAGAAAGCTGGACCAACATCTGTGCAGAATCCTGCATCATATCCGTCACCAAAGCTTTCATACTGTTCGCGTGAACACCGCTTCCTGAAACATCATTTTCAATTCCGCTCACTTTGCAACTTTTCGCACACATTGCTGAACAAAGCGTGAAATAAGACTGCATTTTTGCCAATTGAAACTGAACTTGGTCCAAAGCGAAAAGATTGGAAGTTCCAACGATTCTTTCTTTGCAATGCGTTGTCGCCTCATCCATCATTCTTTTCAGGAATCCCATTCCCATTCCTGGAAACTGGAACCTGCTTCTGTGAAGAACGTCCAGCATCAATTTTAATCCAGTAGATTCTGGGATCAATTTATTTTCCTGAGGAAGTTTGACATCTACTTTATTAAGACCGTAAGGAATCATATACAATCCCGCATTGTCATAATATTCTAGAACCTCGATATTTTGATTTGGCTTGTGCGTGTCTGCGATAAAGAAATCTACATCTCTTCCCAGATTGCCTTCTGCATTGGCGTTTCTGGAAGTGATCAACCAGTAATTGGCCAATCCTGTAAGACCTTGCCAGTGTTTTGTTCCTTTTACGTGATATTCGTTATCGATCAATTGATTTTGAGTTCTCATACTCAAAGCATCACTTCCGTAATCTGGCTCTGTGATCATCAATCCACCCATTGCGCCATAATCTAAGAAATGTTTGAAGATATCACCTTTGATGATCTCATTCCCATATTTGGCCAAAGGCTCCAGGAAAAGTGCAATATTGATCCCGAATGTCAATGACAAAGGCAAAGACTCGTATGAGGCAGCAGACAAAATCCCAAGACACTCCTTCACCTTCACACCTCTCCCACCGAATTCTTTGGGAATAGCAACAGATAACGGTTTCAAATTGAAGATCTCTTTCCAAACATTGGGCGGCAAACCTCGCGAAAGGCTGAGCTGGTCAATATTTTCTTTTTGAAAAAGTGATGAGATAGAAGTTTTGAAACGTTCCAGAAATTCTGAGTAAGAATCTGTAGGTAAATCCAATGCTAGTGCATTCATATAGTGTGAGAGATAAAGTGCCGTAAGCCATTAATTACAGCAAAAATTTTAAAGTGAGGCGAATGGCGATTGAATCAATAAAATAATCCAGCAGCTTCACAATTATAAATAATAAAACAAAGGTAAGATAATTAATTGGTTCATACTACTTTGATCATCTTATGTTGAGATTTCTATTGATATTGCAAGCAAATGATGCAAAAAGTAAAAGAACAGGAAGCCGAAGCTGCTGTTCTCTATATTAAAACTGTTGAAAAGATATTCTCTTTTCTCCAATTTTAATTCAGTGATCTAAAGATAACTGAGTTTTGGTTACTAATTCATCATTTAGTGTTTTTCTTTATTAGTGTTTAGCTATTGTTGAATGGATTATTACAAAGACAAATTTCGGTTAAATAAATTCTAATATTATTACATTATTCTTAAATATAATTACACATATCACACTTTTCTATAAATCTTCCAGATTATCCTGGCGTTTTTGATTATATCGTTTATAATAAGAAGGTGAATATCCAGTGACCTTTTTGAATTGGTTGGACAGATGTGCCACACTACTGTAATTAAGCTTATAAGAAATCTCTGTAAGATTGAGCTCGTCATACAAAAGCAATTCTTTTATCTTTTCAATTTTATTGATGATGATAAACTGTTGGAGTGTAATGCCTTTGACTTCAGAAAATGTATTAGCAAGATAAGTATAATCATAGCCTAATTTTCTACTGATGTGGTCTGAAAAATTTTCCTTGGGAAACTCATCAAAATGATGAATCAACTCCACAACTACAGTTTTTATTTTTTCAATGAGAATACTTTTCTTATCATCCATTAGCTCTAGTCCAGATTTGGATAAATTGATTCTAAGGCTATCCCGCTGTTCAAAACTTATATCACCTTCAGTCTCTACCAGTCCAAGATCTACTACGGCATTCAGAATTTTTAATTTTTCCAATTCTTGATGGACAACCATCTTGCAACGGAGACTTACCATGTTTTTTATATATAATTTCATCATTTGTGTTTTAAATCTGAAAATCAACAAATTACGATTTGTGTTTTTCAAAGTTAGCTTTAAAAACTAGAGTTGTGAAAATTATTTTAACGGGATTATTTTGATACATAATTAACACATTAGCTTGATAATTCAATCGTATTAATTGCCTTAAAAATTAGATTACAAGCAACAGTAATAAAATCCAAATGAATTAGCGGTCTGACATTTCAAAAATCAAACCAAAAAACAAACACAATTAATTAAAAATCAAATATTTATTATAAAAAACATTGGCATACAAGTTGTGAATATGATGTCACAAATCAAAATAATATATTATGGCCACCAAAACTAAAGCTGATACAAAAAGTACAGCAAAAAAGAAAACTGCAGCAAAGAGTCCAATTACTAAAACATCAACTAGAAAAACACCCGCTAAAAAGGATGCAGCTAAAAAGGATGCAGCTAAAAAATTAGAAGATCTTTTTGAAGATAGTCTGAAAGATATCTATTGGGCAGAAAAAGCCCTTGTTAAGGCGTTACCAAAAATGTATAAAAATGCAACCGACGCAAAACTAAAAGATGCGATCAATTCACACCTTGAGCAGACCAAAAGTCAGGTTAAACGATTAGAGGACTGTTTTGCATCATTGGGAAAAAAAGCTGTCGCAAAAAAATGTGATGCTATGCAAGGTCTTTTGGACGAAGGGACAAGCATCATTGAGGAAACAGAGCCAGGAAGCGTGAGAGATGCAGGAATCATTGCTGCTTCACAAAAAGTGGAACATTACGAAATCGCTACTTATGGCACGTTAGCTGCCTTTGCAAAAGTTCTTAAGGAAAAAAAATGTCTTAAAAATCTACTGGAAACATTGGAAGAAGAAAAAGGCTGTGACGAATTGCTCACCAGCATTGCAGACACAAATCTTAATTCCAAAGCAAAATAAAATCAGATAAATTCCGGATCATCCGGAATTTTTTTTGTATCAAGAATCTCATTCAAAACTCAAATAAAAATGAAACCAAAACTAATACCCGGAATTCCTGAACAAAAAAATGGCAGTTTTCACGATTCAGAGAGCAGGAAACTTTTTAATGATTCAGAATATACAAACGCTGGCTTTGAAGAATTAAAAAAGAGATTTTTAGATATCAACCAGTGGAAAAACTATTGCAGCGAAAAATCTGCAGAATTCAAACTTTTCGACTCATCAGGAAAACATATTGATCGCTTGCCTATAGAAAGTGATCTGATCAGAATTGATATTCCCGGACCCGGAAATCCAGAATCAAAAGGCTATGAATGGGTAAAAATCAGAGAAATAAGTGATCAACACCTCATCAAAGGAGAAATCGAAAATCTGATTATTGTTTGCAAACCCACCACAATTCCAAACCAGGAAGACAATAGCCACATTGCTCATTTTTATTCCGAGGATTCGACTTCTAATTTTAAAATTTCGAAAGGAGCGAAATATATAAAAATCGGAATCTACGGTAGAAACGAAACGCCAAATTTAAATACCAATTTGGCAGGTAAAGTCAGAAATATAGCAATTGCAATTGGCGGAATGTTCGGAATGTCAAAAACACAATGGAAAATTTTTGCAGATGAAATGCTGAAGTTTTAAAAGTACTCCACTGAAATCTACGAATCATTAAAGAAAACAAATACTTTAATTAACCATTTTCATAAATTTGCTAGATGAGAAATCTAGTTTACATTTTCTTGGGAGGCGGTTTTGGCAGCGTGATGAGATTTTTAATTTCGAATTACACTCAGAAATTATGGAATATCAACGCTTTTCCGATGGGAACTTTTGTTGTAAATATTTCCGGTTGCTTTTTGATTGGTATTCTATCAGCCTATTTTTTGAAAGTTGACAATTCTTTCAAATATCTTCTGATCACAGGAGTCTGCGGAGGTTACACAACTTTTTCAACCTTTTCTGCAGAAAACTTCTCGCTATGGCAAAATGGCAATTACAATATTCTAATTTTATACAGTTTAGTAAGTCTGATTGTGGGAATATTGGTGGTTTCCCTAGGCTTCCAATTGATGAAGAATTAATTTTTCTCTTTGATAACGAAAGCATTAAAACTTTTTCTCAAAAATAATTTGGTCATAAAGCAAAAGCGTTTTATATTTGCACCACTGAAAACGAGAGATCGTAGCAAGTAAGGAGAGATGGCAGAGTGGTCGATTGCGATAGTCTTGAAAACTATTGACTGTAACAGGTCCGGGGGTTCGAATCCCTCTCTCTCCGCAAAGGAGTCAAAAACCCAAAACCTTTAAATCATAGCATTTAAAGGTTTTTTTATGTCCAAGAATTAAGACTTTCCAAATTTTTGTTGTTTTAATTTCAATTTTAAATTGTTATTTTTGAAATCCCACTATCATTGTGAATCCAAACTTTATGAAAAAAATTATTCTGATCGAAGATGAATCAAGCGTTGTTTCCTTTATTAAGAAGGGTCTTCAGGAATTGGATTACGAAATTTCTGTAGCACTTGACGGAGGTACAGGAATCAAAATGGTAGATAGTAATGATTTTGATATGATCATCCTCGACATTATGCTGCCAGACATCAACGGTCTGGAAGTCTGTAAAGAAATCAGAAAGAAAAATAAAACGGTTCCTATATTGTTCCTGACCGCTCTGGATTCGTCCGAAAACATTGTGATGGGCTTGGAAAGTGGTGGTGATGATTATCTTGTAAAACCTTTTAAATTTATTGAGCTGGTTGCGAGAATCAAGTCACTGCTAAGACGCAGCGGACACAGCAACGGAGCAGATTCTAATGAAGTGGAGAATGACGAAAACATCTATCAATTCGAGGATTTGACTGTCAACGATTATACTAAAAAAGTGTCCCGAAGTGGAACCGAAATTTCACTGACATCAACAGAATACAAGCTACTACTCTACTTTCTAAACAATCCTGAAAAAGTAATTTCGAGAGCCGAAATACTGGAAGCAGTTTGGGGTGTGAATTACGAGTTAGGGACCAATGTAGTGGATGTTTATGTGAATTATCTGAGAAAAAAACTAGACAACCAGGATGATAGTAAGATTATCCATACTGTGATAGGAATGGGTTATGTTCTGAAAAAACCTTAAAAATTATGCTGAAAAGAATCTCTACCAATCAAACCAAGACAATGCTTCTTCTGATGCTTGTTTTCACAGTAGTCATACTGCTTTTCAGTGGGTTGGTTTATTTTTCTATTGTTAATTTTTCTCATCAGAGGTTTTATGAATTACTGAAGATCCGCGCAACTACAATCGTTCAGATCGAGAAGAGCAAACCTCACATTGATAATTCTACCAATCAAATCATTACAAATCTGACCAGGGAAGAGGAATTGCCTATGGAAAAAGATTACGTTTTTGAAATCCCAAAAGATTCCAACTACAAAAAGATTTCTCATCAGATTCATATTCCGGATACATTTTTCAAAAGCATTGTAAAAAAAGGAGAAGCCAACTATAATGACAAAGAGCTCTACTACATTGGACAGAGTTTCCGCTCTCACAACAAGGATTACATTGCGATTGCTTCTGCGAAAAACCATTATGTTGTTTACTATCTGGGATATTTGAAGAGAACGCTGATCACTTGTATGATTCTGGCTCTTTTCTTTTCTATGATTTTTTCTTTTTATCTCTCTAAAACCTTATTCAAACCAATTCTGAAAATCACGAATAAGGTAAAAGAAATAAGTTCAGAAAACCTGCATCTCCGCTTGGAACCTCAGCCAGGAAACACGGAACTAAATGAGTTAGTCGACACCTTCAACGGAATGCTAAATAGAATCGAAACTTCTTTCGAAACACAAAACCATTTGATAGGAAATGTTTCCCACGAATTACGAACGCCATTGACCTCCATTATGGGTGAGGCCGATGTTGCGCTTTCTATGAAAAGGACAGAAGAACATTACCAGGAAACACTTCAGATAATCCTGGAAGAGGCTGAAAAACTGGATAAAAAAATCAAAGCATTGCTGATGATTGCCCAAACTGGATTTGATGGGAAGATCCAAAAAATGGATAAAGTGCGGATGGATCAATTGCTTTGGGACGTAATAGAAACGGCGACTAGAATAAATTCTGACAACAATGTCTTTATGGACATCAGTATGCTGCCGGATAATCCAAAAAAACTGAAAGTGCAAGGAAACGAGCAGCTACTGCATCTTGCTATGGCTAATATTATTAATAACGCTTGTAAATATTCTAATTTTCAACAAGTTAAAGTTTCACTTGGTGCCACGGACACGCACGTTTACATCATTGTAAAAGACAATGGAATCGGGATTCCTGATTCTGAATTCGATAAGATTTATGATCCCTTTTTCAGAGCTTCTAATACAAAAAACTATGAAGGCTACGGGATTGGATTACCGCTGGCAAGAAATATTATCCGAATCCATAATGGTGAATTGATCATTAATTCTAAACAAAATGTTGGCACAACCGTGCAAATCAGTTTTCCAATCTTTGTGACTTATTAATATCTGTTTAAAAAGTTCATAGCAAACTCTTAATCAGAGTTATACAAAGGGAAAATCTGAATAACAATGACAATCTAAATTTTGTGTGGAATTTGCAGCCCGACCTGAGTGGAGCTCATTTTTTGCGAAGTATTGCATTCCTTTGAAACTGAAATTTTCTTGCAAAAAATAGCGGGAACGGAGGGCGGAATAGCTGCCCAAATAATTCGTTTTAGCATTCGGGATGAAATTCTAATCTCATTTTAATCTCTCTAATTACATTTTAATTTGGTTCCAAAGACTTTCTAATTTGGTGGGTATAGTTTTGTAGTATCAAAAAATGACAACTCACAAAATTATAAAGTTATGACCAAAACCATTTTAATAGCGACAGACTTTTCATTGGAATCTTTGGACATCTTGAAAAAAGTGTTGAAAAAGAAAAATGAACAACACGATGAGAACAAATATAATATTCTTTTCGTTGCCGGTTACGATATGGGTGATTCTATCCGAGATCTACTGTTCACAACCAAAGGTACTATCCTAACTAAAATAAGATCTAAGGAATTTTGTGATGCCTACAGCATTATCAACAACAAATATCCCAACCTCATCAACAAAATCACTTGTGACATCTTCACCGGAAGTTTTCAGAGAACCTTCAACAACTACATTGAGGCGGCAAATATAGATGAAGCCTACTTCTCTACTTCAAAAAGTAAAAACCTTGGTAAAAACCAATTTGAAATTACAACTTATCTGAAGAAAAATAAACACGTAGAGGCGCACGAAGTGGTAACAGCAACGTCAGGATTTGTTCCGGAGAAAGGTAGATTGGCAGAAGTCTTCTTGTAGGAAAATGAATTTTCAGAATTTAATTATTAAAAATAAAGTAAAATGTTAAGAAATTATAGTAACAGCAGAACGTTGGGAGACAACATCAGACTGGGGACGCTGACTGCCTTTACGGCGGGGACTATAAACATAGCATCTCTATTGATATTTCTCTCTTTTACATCCAATGTCACAGGTCACTACGCCATCTTTGCGGCAGAAATTAGCCAGGGAAACTGGTCTCAGGTTGCAGTTGTAGGTGGATGGATTTTCCTGTTCTTCTTTGGAGGATTTGTAGCCAATATGAGTGTCATCAATCTTAATAAAAAAAGCAAATATTTTGCGCACTCATTTCCTATTTTTCTGGAGATATTGTGTCTTTTAGCAGTTGGAGTCTACGGTCAGTTTTTTTACGAAAAGACTTTAGGAGAGACAGAGGCTTTGGTTGCATTGATGTTGTTCGCAACAGGTCTTCAAAATGGTTTGACAGCCAGTATCTCAAACTTCTCCGTGAAGACCACTCACCTTACTGGTACGACTACCGATTTGGGAATCTTGGCGTCTATGTTCACACAGAAAAAATTCAGAAAGAATCCTGAATTAATTGCCAGAGCCAAATTACTAATGAGCATTATGGCGGCGTACGTTTTGGGAGCAATATTCTCAGGATTAACTTATTACAGTCTGGAATTTCGTGTATTCTACGTGATCAGCGTCTGTCTATTAGTTGTCATTGGTTATGATTTTTATAAGATCAATCTTCGACATTTCCATACAGAATACAGATATTACAGAATTTTTCACAAGCCAACTTTGATCGCTTTCCTGTATTATAAAATTCACAATAAGGAAGAAAAAAGAACAACAAGCCATTCTAGAAGCAAAGCAAAACTAGCTTTCAGCGAGGATTAAAAAGATTAAAACACAATTTATATATATTAGTTTTTTGTAATAGTTCTTTTCTAAAGAAATACACCGAGGATCTCTCGGTGTATTTTGATTTTATGATATGTGCTATGAATTAATCCTGCTCTACCCAAGTATGGTTTTCACCAGCTAATTCACCAAGATACTTCTCTGCATCCATTGCTGCCATACAACCGCTTCCTGCCGCTGTGATCGCCTGTCTGTAATGGTGATCTTGAACATCGCCTGCTGCGAAAACACCTGGAAGATTGGTTCTTGCAGATTTGCCTTCGGTGATGATATATTCGTTTTCGTCCAAGTCGATTTGTCCTTTGAAGATTCCTGTATTTGGCTTATGACCAATCGCGATGAAAATCCCGTGAACATCGATTGTAGAAACTTCGTCAGTCAAATTATTCACGACTTTCGCTCTTTCTACCAAGAAGTTTTCCCCTTCGATTCCGATGAGTTCGTGGTTGTATTTCACTTCGATGTTTGCTGTGCTTAGGACTCTATCTACCATAACTTTGGAAGCTCGGAAGTGGTCTTTTCTAACCAACAAGGTAACTTTGTTACAGATTTTTGATAGATAAGTTGCTTCTTCCGCCGCCGTATCTCCAGCGCCAACCACTACAACATCTTTTCCTCTGTAGAAAAATCCATCGCAAGTCGCACACGCAGAAACACCGCCGCCAGAATATTTTTTCTCATCTTCCAAGCCAAGATATTTTGCAGCAGCTCCAGTGGAGATTATCACACTTTTGGCAAGAATCTCACGAGAACCTGTACTCAATTTGTGGACGCCCCCTCTTACTTTGGAAAATTCCACTTTGGAAATCATCTCGTAATGAACCTTCGTTTCGAAACGTTCCGCTTGCTTTTGCAAATGCAACATCATTTCCGGACCAGTGATTCCATCTGGATAGCCTGGGAAATTCTCTACTTCTGTAGTCGTCGTCAACTGTCCTCCTGGCTCCAGTCCTGTGAATAATTCCGGTTTCAGACTTGCTCTGGCAGCATAGATCGCTGCTGTAAAACCAGCTGGTCCAGATCCTACAATCACACAATCTAAGATATTGTTTTCCATTTTTATAATTAAATTATTTTATTCTTAAGACTAATTTATGAATCGATTTTTTCCTCGTTTTTAAGTTTTCAAATATAAATCTTTACGCGAAAAAAGCGAACACAAATTTCGGGAATTAATTATTCATAACCTATCTAAACTGTCGATTTGAGAGATACGAATGATGAATAATATTTATTTACTGATGATTGAAAACAAAAGCCAAAATAATCAGCACAATATCAATCCCAACAAGGATCCAAACCAGTTTTAAATCCGGCTCTGCAAAACCTTCTATGAATTGTCTGATTTTGAGAGACAAAATACTGCTCAAATTGGTGTCAGGATTTTTAAAATCAACATCGTCCATTTTGATTTTTTTGAGAACGAACTTGATGATTCTCTTCTGCAATTTTGGTGTCTGCGAATCATTATTGATAGTGTCCAGCAACTTTACTTTCACAACGCTCCATTCTGTGATGTTCTTCAAAAATCCAGGCTGTTTCTGGAGAATCTTGTCGATGTAAAAATCAATTTTAGGTTCTATGAAATCTGCAATCTTATATTTCCAAACATTATAAACAGCAGAAGCAATCGCATTTTTATTGGCTAAAATAATAAAAAGAACAGGTGCCAAAATCCCGACAGTTATAAGCAACGCCGTCCAAAACTCGACCGTAAAAAGTACAAAAAACCCGACAATTGCACCCAAAATTCCACCGTGAGCAGCCGCAGGAAATCCGCCACCGGAATTATCACCAAATAAAATGACTGCAATAATAATATTCACAATCATAATGACTGCGCCTATCAACGCAACTTTAATCCAAGCTAAGGAAGCTTTTCCGCTGATCTTTGCGAACAGCTTGATGTTACCAATTAATTCTTCTTTCATTTGTGTATTTTGTTTTTATTAATGACTTTAAACCTTCACCTTCAACTCATCCACTTTGATGATTTTGTAAACGAGCTCTTTATAAATCTCGTCATCTTCCATTTGTCTCACGCCAACACCTTTGGATTTCAAATCCATTTCGCGAAGAATGGAAATCACTCTTGTCGCGTGCTTCAATGGATAGAACCGCGCCGCTTCCGAGTAATCTTTGATTGCATAAGGATTCACGCCCATTTGAGAAGCAATGTTCTGCGGAGATTGACCCGTCAAAGTATGATAAATGACGATATTCGAAAAGAAATTGTACAACGCGCCGAAAGCCATTTGAACAGGATTCGATTTTTTGTTTTTGCCCATATAATAAGCAATGCTGAAAGCCTTCGCCTGATCTTTCGTAGCCAACGCTTTTTGAAGTTCGAAAATGTTGAAATCCTTGCTGATCCCAATATGTTCCTCGATGATTTTTCCATCGAGAACCGCGCCGTCTTTCAAAACGATTTTCAGTTTGTTGAGTTCATTCGCAATTCTGGAAAGGTCGTTCCCGAGATATTCCGCCAAAAGGTGGCTGATGTTCGGCGCAGATTTGATTCCCATCACACTCATTTCGCCTTGGATCCAAGTTGGAAGTTGGTAATCTTTCATCTTCTCACTCGTGAAAAGCATTCCGGATTTGGCTAATGTTTTCGTGACTTTTTTCCTCGCATCTAATTTCTTAAGCTTGTGAGCAAAAATCAAGATTGTTGACGGAACGGGATTTTCCAGATAAGTTTCCAAGGCTTTGGATTCGTCGTCATTCAGTTTCATATCTTGTGCTTCCTTCACGATGATGAGCTGTTTGTCGCCCATCATTGGATATTGTCTTGCCAATGACAGAATTTCCAGATAATTGGTGTCTCTTCCGTAAGCAACCGTTTGGTTGAAAGCCTTCTCATCTTCCTCCAAAACATCCTGCTCAAAATGCTTGACAGCGAGATCGATATAGAAGGACTCGTCGCCGTGAAGAAAATAAACCGGTAATAGTTCTTTATTTTTAATATTTTTGAGGATAATATCTATTTCTTTCATCTTAACGTATGCAGGTTCCGAAACTTAACTTTGAAAATGACTTTGATCTGCAGATCAAACAAGACAAAGATACATTTTTTATCTATGATTTAGTAAGGAAAATCTGGCTCGTACTGACGCCTGAAGAGTGGGTAAGGCAGCACTGGCTGCATTATTTCAGATTTATAAAAAAGAAAAACTTGTCATCATTAATTCTAGAAAAAAAGCTGGAACTAAACGGTACAACCAAGCGAATCGACCTTCTAGTCACAGAAAAAACGAAACCGAAAATACTGATCGAATGCAAGGCGCCAAACATTCCTTTGAAACAAATTCATTTTGAGCAAATTGCCCGATACAACAGTTTGATTGGTGCGGAACAGATCATTATCAGCAATGGACTTCACCACATTTTTGCTATTTACAAAGATGAAAAGTACCACTTTTTGGATAGAAAAGTCTAAAAATTCTTTCAGTAATTAACTTTAAAAAAGATTATAAATTAAAATCTTTTTTCGGATTGAATAGATAAATCAAGAAAAAGGAAAGCACAGATACTGCCAGAAAATATTGGTAGTAATGAACTGACGATTGAGAACTAATGGTCGTAGAACTAGAACCTGTATTTTTTTGTAATTCGGTTGTCAAATGATTGATGGCTTCCTCAAGATTATTCCCATTAAAATAAGCGCCGCCCGTTGAGGAGGCAATATTGTTCAAGGCCTTTGTCTGTAATTTAGAAACGACTGTTTCACCATACATATCAGATTTGTAACCCATCAATTGTCCGTAATAATATTCTGGAATTGGTGCGCCATCTTCTGTACCCACGCCGATTGTTGTGACTTTGATACCTTGTTTTTTGGCCAGATTAATGGCTTCTTCTTCGTGACCTTCGTTGTCCTCACCATCACTGATCAGTACTACATTCTTTGAACCTTTGCTGATGTTTTTAAATTTTTGAGCTGCCACTTCCATCGCTTTCAGAAAATCGGTTCCCTGGTTTTGCACAACACTAGTCTCAATTCCGGAAAGGTAGGTTTCCGCTGCCGAATAATCACTGGACAAAGGCATCACGGAATACGCATCGCCTGCAAACACTATGATCCCTACCCTATCATTACTCATTTTCTGAAGCGAATTGATGATGATATTTTTGGCCTCGTCCAATCTGCTTGGCTGGATATCCTGTGCATTCATCGAATTAGAAACGTCTAAAACAAAAACTGTATTGCTCACATTCTGAGTCACGCTGATCTCCTCTTTCCCTCCCAACAAATCGATGATAGAAAATATCAAGAAGAGAAATGCGACGAGATATAGTACAGGGAAAATTTTTGCGAACCAAGAAGTCTTCTCAAAAAGTCTGTCCTGAAATCTGTCTTCTGCGAAAACATTTCTTCGCTTGCTTTTCCATCGGATATAATGAATGATAAAATAACCGATGACAGGCAACAGCAGAAGCAATAACAGATAATAATAATTTCCTAAAGACCAATTCATCAGCTTAATTCAAAATTTTAAACACCACCCAACGAAACAATGCATCCAACACCAAAAAACCTAAAGCAACCCAAAGAAAAATCCTAAAATACTCTTCGTAATTATAAAGTTTTGAAGTTTTCACATCTGATCTTTCCAATTGGTTGATCTCATTATAAACGGTTTGAAGACTTGTGTTATCCGTTGCCCGAAAGTACTTTCCGCCTGTCAATTGTGAAATATCCATTAAGGTATTTTCATCTATTTCCGTTTTTTGTTCTGTGAAAACAATGTCTCCGAAAATATTGGTTCCAGTGGGGAAAGCCGCAAATCCATTGCTTCCAATTCCAACCGTATAGACTTTAATCCCGTTGTTCTTAGCTAATTCTGCGGCTATTTGAGGTGGCATTGCATTGATGATTGTATTGACCCCATCGGTCATCAAAATGATGATCTTGCTTTTTGCTTTGCTCTTCTTAAGGTGATTCACCGCAACAGACAAACCTTCGCCAATGGCAGTTCCCTGTTGCAGGTCGTAAGGATTTAAGTGATTCAGCTCATCTACAACCACCTGATGGTCTGTGGTCAACGGAACTTTTGTATAAGCTTCTCCCGAGTAAGCTACCAAACCAATTCTGTCATTTTCTCTTTTATTAACGAAATCGACGGCAATCTTTTTCAACGCTTCCAATCGATCGGGATCCAGATCTTTTGCCAACATACTCAGCGAAACATCCACAGAAAGGATGATGTCAATTCCCTTTGACTCGTCTCTGTCTTGGGAAACCGTGTAAGTTCTTGGTCTTGCCAAAGCGATGATCAAAGCTGACAGAATGAAATATTTTGAGATCTTCAAAAACCACATCACCAAGGAGATATTTCCGCTCGGTCGCATATTCTGAACCGAAGGCACCGCAATCCCACGACTCTTCTTCTTGCCCGCATCCAATATCAACAATGGAATGAACAAAAGAAAAAGTAATAAAAACCAAGGACTGTAAAATTCGAAATTCACGGGTTAATTATAATTGATAAATGATGGTTGATAAATGATTAATATAGCTTATGGGTTTTTGACTCTGAAATTTTCTTGTTCTCCGTTGTTTATACTTCGTAGATTTTCGGCTTCAATGTCTTTTGTGGAACGCTTTACAAACGCTCTGATCTCCGCAAAATCCTTCGTCATAATTTCTTGATTCGGGATTGTTTTCGCAAACTTCACGAGATCGCCACGCAGGAATATATCTTCTACCACTTTTTCATTCTCTGGAGAAATGGCGTTGGTTTGTTTCATATAAACAATCAAATCGTCAGTGAGCAAAACGTCTGCTGGAATCTGATATTGTTTAGTGATGAAGGCTCTGGAAATTTCAATTAATTCAACGTAGAAAGCACGGAAATTCTGGTCTTCGATGTAGTTTTTCTTTTTTAATTTATCCAAATCCTTCAAGGTTTGATTGGTCGTCACTGCTGGACTGTCTTTACGTTTTCTTCCCCATTTGATGATTCCGTAGATCAAAACAATGATCGCTATAATTAATAAAGCCAGAAGAACATAGAACTTGTAGAGATCCCAATAATCTTTGACATTCAGATCCACTTCCTTATTCTTCATAATGTCGTTGATCTGGTCATCTTTTTTCGCAGTATTGATGACTTCGACTTCGTAAGGAATAGTTTTCAAGATTTGGTCTCCAACTCTGATCTCTATTTCCGGAATGGTAAATTTCCCCTCCTGAAAAACGGCGAATTTAATGGATCTTAAATAAACATCTTTCTGAACTGCAATACTGTCATTCACCATTTCAAAATGAAAAGGAAGCATTTCGTTTCTTGGCGCGGCCTGTACTTGTTTTCCATTAAGATCTAGAATTTGAATCTTGAAAATCGCAACTTCTCCCAACGCCAAAGTCGTCTTATCAAGATTGGATGATAAGGTTTGCCCGAAACTAAACGAAGAAATAAATATGAAAAGCGAAAAAAATATTTTGAAAATTCTGTAAGGCATTATTTGACTGTCTTTAATCTTGACTCTTGGTTCTTGTTTTTTACTTTTTAAAATATTGATACAAAAACTTGCTGTAATCATCCGATGTTTTAATATCTAAAAAATGGGCAGATGAATTCTCGAATTCTTCTTTTGTCTGGCGCATTTTTCGTTTTTGTTGTTCGGCAAAATCGTATCGCCATCTAGCGCTGGAAGTGTTTGCCCAAACTTGCTGACCAGTTTCCGCATCACGAAAAAGTGCATAACCAATGTCTGGAATCTCCATATCTTTTTCGTCAAAAACACGAAGTCCCAAAACCTGATGTTTTCTGGCGGTCACATTCAGGATTTTTTGGTCAAATTCATCTTCGAAATCCGAAAACAGAAACACCAAAGATTTTCTTTTGAAAACGCTCATCATATAATTGAAAGCTATATCCAGATTGGATTTTGCAGGAACATAATCGGCAGACAAAATGTTGCTAATGATAGACAAAACGTGTTTTCTACCTTTCTGTGGTGGAACTACTTTCAGAACTTTGTCCGCGTAGAGAATCAATCCGATCTTGTCATTATTCCCAGCGGCCGAAAATCCCAGCGATGCACAAATTTCTGCAACATATTCTCGTTTCAACTGAGTTCTCGTTCCATAATCCATCGAGGCGGAAACGTCCACGACAAGCATCATTGTGAGCTCTCGTTCCTCTTCCATTACTTTTACAAATGGCTCGCGGAAACGTGCGGTTTTGTTCCAGTCCATTCTTCGGGTGTCATCACCAAATTGGTATTGGCGAACCTCAGAAAAAGTCATTCCCTGACCTTTGAATGCACTGTGATATTGCCCCATAAGCGATGCTTCCGTCTTCTTACGAGTCCGGATTTCTATCTGCTTTACTTTTTTGACAATGTCTTTTATTTGCAATTCGAATTATGCTTTTTTGGCGGTCATCGGTTGATAGTTTTCAGACCTCTTAGTTTTTTCAAAAACAATAGGACGACTGACCACTATCAACAGATTAACCAAATTTTAGAACAAGATTTGTCCTGAATATTCTTAATATTTTCTCAAACTCTCAAACCCTCCAACTCATTTACGGCGCTTGAATTTTCGCCAGAATTTTATTCACAATATCATCTTGAGTCACTTCCTCTGCCTCAGCTTCGAAACTTAATCCAATTCTGTGTCTCAAAACATCTTTCGCAATCTCTTTAACATCTTCCGGGATGACGAATGCTCTTCCTTTGATGAATGCATACGCTCTGGAAGCAATGGCCAAGTTGATGCTTGCTCTCGGCGACGCACCAAAACTGATGTAATTTTTGATTTCGGACAAGCCATATCGCTCTGGAAAACGGGTTGCGAAAACCATATCCAGAATATATTTTTCTATTTTTTCGTCGAGGTAAATTTGATTGATGAGTTTCTTGGCTTCAACAATTTGATTCAAATCCACCACTTTTCTGATTTGCGGAATATCCTGCGTCGAAATCATTCGCATCACCTTTCTCTCATCCTCAAATTCGGGATAATCGATTTTGCATTTGAGCATAAAACGGTCGGTTTGCGCTTCTGGCAAAAGATAAGTTCCTTCCTGGTCAATCGGATTTTGAGTGGCTAATACGAGGAAAGGTTTTGGTAAAGGCATTGTTTCATCGCCAATCGTCACTTGTTTTTCCTGCATCACCTCGAGAAGTGCGGACTGAACTTTCGCCGGCGCGCGGTTAATCTCATCTGCCAAAACAAAATTCGCAAAAACAGGTCCTTTTTTGATACTGAAATCATTGTCTTTCACGCTGTAAATCATCGTTCCTACAACATCTGCGGGCAACAAATCCGGCGTGAACTGGATTCTGGAAAATTGTCCGTCAACAGCTTCTGACAAGGTTTTGATGGCCAGGGTTTTTGCTAATCCCGGAACACCTTCCAAGAGAACGTGTCCGTTGCCAAGAAGTCCTATGAGCAAACGGTCTATCATATATTCCTGCCCAATGATGGCGCGGTTGATTTCTTGTTTTAAGATGGAGAAAAAGTAATTTTGTTCTTTAACTTTTTCGGTAAGTTGTCTGATATCTTCTGCTTGATTCAATTCTGACATATCAATTAATAAAAATAATTGGTAAATTTCACATAAAATCCAGCAACAGCAAACATAACAATTGCCAAACTTCCGTTAAATATTTGTTAAAGAGATGGAAGTTGGAAGCCAGATGATGGAAGTTTTGAGCAAACTGATTTACTTTTTGCTAATAAATCTCAATAATTTGTCGTTTATTTATAATTAATATAACTTTGAACTAAATAAATTTCTCTCCGAAAATGAATTATCATTTTGCCAATCATAGACAGGTTCGAAAAAACCTTTTAAATATTCTACAAACGACCTCTGAAAAAGACCTTCTGACAATCCCAGACGGTTTCAACAACAACATCTATTGGAACATCGCGCATTGTGTGGCTCAGCAACAGTTGCTTTGCTATTATCTCAGCGGAAACCAGTTCCGCATCGATAAATATTGGGTGGAAACTTACAAGAAAGGAACGTTCGCAAACGTGGATGTGAAACAATCCGAAATGGAGGATTTGGCTTATCTGCTAATTGAAACTTCAAAAATTTTGATGAAGGATTACGATGATGACTTTTTCTCAGATTACACGCCCTATTCCACCAGTTTTGGGATTGATTTGAAAAATGTGCAAGACGCTATTATCTTTAATAATATGCACGAAAGCATTCATTACGGTTACATTCTTGCGCAGAAAAGAGCTTTGATTGCGGAAGGCTTAAGTTTATAATTAATGAAATTCAGATTCCTTTTTCCAGTTTTCCTTTTGGGAATTTTATCATTTTCGATTTCGGATAATGAGCGATTCAAATATTACCAACCTATCAGCAAAACTCAGGAAATCGAAGTTCTGTATCTGACTTGGGAAGACTCTACGCTTCCGAATTTCGTGAAAGTTTCGGATTACAAAAGATACGTTGACAAAGCAGAATTGTTTGCGCATTGTTTCTACGTCGATTCCAAAGACCCAGAGAAAAGGAAATTCAAAATTCCGGTGACGACGGATAAACTCATCAAGAAAATCCCTTTAAAAATCAAGGGAAAATTCTTCAAGACCAAACAATTCGACGATACTTTCCCAACGCCACTTTTCGAAGATTACAGAAAAACCGGCGATTTGAAATTCAAAACTGAGAATGATGAGTTTTTGGTTTTTGTGTTGGATTAATTAGAATAAAAAAACGCTTCCCAGATTTGAAAAGCGTTTGTTGTTTATTCTTTAATAAATTTAGTTGTTTGTTCTCCTGATTTTGTTTTAACTTTCAAAAGATAATTTCCTTTCTGTAAAGTAGAAACATCTATTTTGGAGTCATTCACTTTATTTCCTGTTGTTAATTTTCTTCCGTCTAAAGAATAAATTTCGTATCCGAAAATTGGAAGATAAGTTTTAATGTTTAGAAAATCATTTACAGGATTCGGATAAATTTGAAGATTTTCTTTTTCATTATCAGAAACTGAAAGTATATTTTCTCCATTTATTCTTACAATTTGTTTTTTATTGACACCATCGAATGAACTGAAATATCCACAGACTAATATTTTACCGTCAGGTTGCAAAATCATTCTTCTAACCTCTCCTACGGTATCAAATAGTTTATCCGCACTTCCATCTGTCTTAAGACGATGAAATTTGCTGGTCGAATAAAAATTTCCGTTAGTTAAAATTTTTCCGTTTGGCAAAACAATAGCAGAATTGGCGCTGGCTGAATTATTTTTTATAAATGTAGTATCCAAAGTTCCATCGTTATTAAGACGTGCAATACCTCCGGTTTCAACATTATTAAACGAAGTAAATCCTCCGCAAATTATTATTTTTCCGTTTAGCTGTACTGTCATAGAATAAATTGGAAGATTGCCACCCGAACCAATAGGGTTAAAGCTTGTATCCAGACTGCCATCGATGTTCAATCTGGCAATAGTTCTTCTGGCAATATTGTTGTAAGTACTTGTATAACCGCCAATCAGAACTTTACCATCAGATTGTAAAACTACGGAATTAAGAAAATTATTTGATCCAATTCCTGAGTCAAAGGTTTGATCTAGCGATCCATCTTTATTTAAACGTGCCACTCTTCCTCTGGCAATTCCGTTATATAATCCAAAATCCCCAGCGATGAGAATCTTTCCGTCAGTCTGCTGAGCAATAGAATAAATAACATTAGAAGCCCCGGAACCTGTAATATTAAAAGTAGTATCTAAACTTCCATCTACATTCAGTCTCGCAATATAATTTTTTTGAATATTATTGAATTGTGTGAAATCTCCGCTAATAATGATTTTTCCGTCTTGCTGAATAATTATATCTAGAACCCTTCCTACAATACCCGAACCTGGATTAAAAGTTTGATCAATACTTCCGTCCGACATTAATCTTGCAATACCTTTTCTTGCAATACCATCATAAGATGTGAAATCGCCTGCTACGATAATCTTACCATCTGTCTGCAAACCCATTGCCATAATATTATAACCATCAGGTCCAAGACCAGTATTAAAGTTAAGATCTACACTCCCATCCTGTGCCGATAAATAAATGCTGACTATGCTGTAAAAAAAGAGAAATAGTTTTCTCATAGGTTATTTGTTTCGGCGAAATTATAAAATAATCGTAAATATCCTAATATATTAAATAACTAAAATCAAAAACCTTACTTTTGCAAAACAAAATATCATTAATGAATCCAGAGAAAAAAGACGATTTCATATTCGGTTTAAGACCAGTGATGGAAGCCTTAGAAGCCGGAAAAACCGTAGATAAAATATTTTTACAAAACGCTTTGACGGGCGAAATTTACTTCGAACTGAAGCAACTTTTGGCCAAGCATAATCTCCGCCCAAACTACGTTCCCGTAGAAAAACTCAACCGTTTTACCCGAAAAAATCACCAAGGTGTGGTTGCATTCATTTCAGACGTTCCGTTCCACAAAATCGAGGATGTGTTGCCTCAGCTTTTTGAAGAAGGAAAGACGCCATTTATCTTGATTTTAGATAGATTGACCGACGTTCGAAACTTCGGAGCCATTTGTAGAACAGCTGAATGTGTGGGCGTTGACGCAATTCTGATTCCCGAAAAAGGTGGTGCACCGATTAATTCTGACGCCATCAAAACTTCGGCTGGAGCGATTTATAACATCAAAATCTGTAAAGAAAAAAACCTTGCCCACTCGGTGGATTTCCTTCAGCAAAGTGGCATCAAGGTATTCTCTGCAACGGAAAAGGCGCAGAAATTGATATACGACGTGGACTTCACAGAACCGTGCGCAATCGTGATGGGAAATGAGGAAACGGGAATCTCCAAAGAAGTGCTTCACCACTCCGATGAAAAAATAAAATTACCAATCGAAGGTAAAACCCAATCTCTGAACGTCTCTGTAGCGTGTGGTGCGATTCTTTATGAAGCCGTGAGACAGAAAATAGTTGTTGCTGGTTGATAGTTTTTGGTTGATAGAAATCAACTTGTTAATTATCAAAACATCAATTATAATTTATTATTAAACATCAATTATGAAAAAAATAACAGCGCTTGCGCTAATTGCTATAACATTGGTCGCTTGTAAAAAGGAAACAAAAACCGTTACAAGAGTTGACCCAAAAACCGGAAAAACCGAAACCGTAACCGTGGAAGTTTCCGAAGAAGAAGCTTCAAAACCAAAAGCAATAGCTGACAGCAGTGGCGTTTTCAAACAAAAATTCATTCTGGAAAAAGGCGTGACTTACCCGTTGGTTTCTTATCAAAGAGAAATCCAATCGCTGAACACACCAGATGGAAAAACAATGTCTGCCACTACTGAAACAACGGACGAAATGTCTGTAACAGTCAACGATTTTAAAGATAACATCTACGATTTGACCCTGAATATGGTTGGCAAAAGAATGTCCAATACTTCAAATGGAAAAACGGTTTCCATCGATACGAAACAAGCCGCTCCAAAGGAAGAAGCGCTTAAAATGGACTATCTTGTAAGCAAAGGTCTAGCAGGAAATAAACTGAATGTGAAGATGGATGCTTACGGAAATATCAAATCTGTAACTGGATTCGATGCCGTTTACAACAATCTTAAAAAAGCAATCGCAGGAACTGTGAAGGACACAAAACAGCAAACTGCTTTTATCGAAAGTTTCAAAACCGGCTTCAACGAGGCAATGATGAAAGAACAATTGGGTAAAAATCTAAAACTTCTTCCTGCAAAAGGCGCAAAAATCGGCGACAAATGGACTGATTCTGAAGATATCGTTCCAGGCAAGGTAAAACAAACCTTGACTTTCACCTTGACCAAAGTTGAAGATGGAAAAGCGGAAATCAGCGTAACCGGCGTGATTCCTTCAAAATCTGATAAACAATCCCAAAACGGAATGACGCACACAATGAGCGTTGGCGGAACAGAGAGCGGAAAAATCATCATCGATGAAAACACAGGCTGGCTTCTAAACCAAAACCTGAGCATCAAAACCAATCAGAAGGAAAGTGTTTCTGATGGAAAACAGACACAGAGTATGAGCAAAAACTCGACGACGTCTATCATCATCAATCCTTCTTATAAATAATAACCTACTAAAAAACTTATGACTAAAAACTTTAGCCTTTTATTACTATTTATTTCAATTTTATCATTTGCTCAAATTAAATTTAAACCTGGATATTTTATTACAAACGACGGAACTAAAAAAGAATGTTTCATAAAAGATATGGCCTGGAAAGAGTTTCCGGAATATTTTTCTTACAAAGAAACTGAAAACGGAGAAATCGAAAAAGCGGGAATCACCAATGTGAAAGAATTCTCCGTAGATCATTCTAAATATGTAAGATTCGATTTCAATGTTGATGATTCTCCTACCAATTTAAATGCAATGGGGCCTAGCAGAAAACCTATTTGGATCAAAAAAACTGCATTCTTAAAACTTTTGGCAGATGGAGAAACTCAGCTTTACAAATATTCTTACAGAGGAAATAAGAAATATTTTGTAAAAAAACCTAATAGTAATGTTGTTGAACAATTAATTTACAAACAATATCTAGTAGAAGGTACAACCCAAAGTTATGTTCAAAGCAACAATGACTACAAAAAGCAATTGGACAGCATTAATCCAAATTTTGACACTTCAAAAATCAAGTATGATGATTCTTCTCTAATCTCACTCTTCACAAAAAATTCGGAGAAACAAAATCAGGATAATAACAGAATAGCAGAAGAAAAGTTTAATATCAGAGCAAAAATTGGTTTTTTAAATGGTCCTTCGAAATCCAGTTCAGTCTATTCAGTATCTAATTTCGAATCCAAAACAGTCATTAGCCCGAGTGTGGAAGCGGAATACGTCTTTGCATTCAACAAGAACAAATGGAGTGTATTTGCAGAATTGACTTACAGAGGAATTTCCACAGAAAAAAATGTGCAGTCCACGTTCTCTTTTACTTTTACAACCAATAGATTGTATGAGGTGAAAAACAACTCGATCTTAATCCCAACAGGTATCAAACATTATATTTTCCTTAATGATGATAATAAAATTTTCTTTGGCGCAGCAGTTATGTCCACTCTTGTATTAAATAGCAAAGTGAAGGAATCAGACCCAACAACTGGAACAGTCTATTATGATTATGATGATAGTAGTTTTTCAATATTGGCAGGATACCAATTCGGATTAGGGTATGTCTACAAAAATAAATTTTCTGTTGAAGGGAAATTTCTATCCGATAACAGCCTAGTCATGTCAAAAGGACATTTTTATGGTCTTAGCGTAGGTTACAACATTTTTTAATTAAAGAATAGAGATTCATTATATTTGATCTCAATCATACGCTGACTTCCCTTGATAAAAACCTATTATACAAAACTTAAAAAAGTACGATACTTAGAATCATTGTACCGCACAAACTTAAAAATAACCATGAAAAAAAACTTTAGCTTTTTAATATTATTCATCTCAATCTTATCATTTGCTCAGATTAAATTTAAACAAGGTTATTTTATCAGCAATAACGGAACGAAAACAGATTGCCTGATAAAAGATTCAGCATGGAAAGATTATCCAGAATTCATTTTTTATAAGGAGACCGAAAAGGGAGAAATGAAAAAAGCTGGAATCACAACAGTTAAAGAATTTTCTGTTGATGAGACAAAATATGTAAGATTCACTTTTGATATTGATAAATCAGCAAAAAATCTGAATGCAATTGGAGAAGACAGAAATCCTGTTTGGGTTAAAAAAACTGCTTTCCTAAAACTTTTGGTAGATGGAGACACTCAACTTTATAAATATTCTTTTAATGGTGATAAAAAATATTTTATTAAAAAAGGAAATGAAAGCAATGTTGAACAGTTGATTTACAAACAATTTTTGGTTGACGAGAAAGACAGAACTTATGTTCAGAATAATAATGATTATAAAAAACAGTTAGACAGTATCAATCCTAATTTCAATACAGCGAACTTAAAGTATGATGACAAGTCATTAATCAACTGGTTTTCACAATACAGCGGCAAAAACTCAGACGAAATCATCAAAAGAGAAAAAGGAAAATTTAATATTAGGATCAAACCTACTTTTATCTCCTCAAATATGAAATTCGATGAGGGAGAAAATGTGTTTAAATTCGATACTAAAACAAGTTTCACCGGATCGTTAGAATTAGAATATGTTTTTGGCTTCAATAAGTCCAAATGGGCTGTATTCACAGAACCAACTTATTATAATTATGCTGCAGAAAAGACAATAGCGGCTAATTATTCTTATACTTTTGCAAGTAGCAGATTGTACAATATCTCAAGTCAATCTATCGTTGTACCTCTAGGAATCAAGCATTATATGTATTTGAATAATAAAAATAAATTATCTCTTTCTGGCGCTTTTGTGATCAACATCCCAATTGAATATAGTATCACAATTCAAAATCTATATGGTGATGATTTTTCAAACTTTAATGGCCTCCAATTTGGATTGGGTTACACATATAATAACAAATTTTCCTTAGATTGTAAGATCATTAATCAAAAAAGCGGCATTGGACTATTTGGAAAACTTAACAACAATATCGTTTTGCTCTCCGCGGGCTACAACATTTTTTAATTAAGAAAACAATGAAATACATTTTAGAACTCATCATAGCAACCATCATCATATTCTTCGTTTGGAATATTTTGAAGCGCTTGTTTTTCAGTGCGTTTTATAAAAACTTCCCCACTCTGAATCCAAAAAATCAACAGCAAAACCAGCAAACCAGTTCGAAAAAAATGCCCGAACAAAAAGTAAAATGGGATGCAGAAACGGTGGATTTTGAGGAAATAAAAGAGGAGAAAAAACAATAGTCAGATTCTGACATAAAATAAACATAAAACCTTTCAGATTATTAAGTCTGAAAGGTTTTTTAATATTAAATTTGGAATTTGAAATTTTAAAGCCATTTTGACAATTAATATTAATTGTTAAGACTCTGATTTCAAACCTAATATCTAAAGCTTAATATCTAACATCTATGTTCAAAAACAAGAAAAATCTCATTTTCATCCTTGCAAGTTTGGTCGTTTTCATTTTGCTGGCGGTGGTTTACGCCAATCCTGTCATCTCTGGAAAACGTTTGATGCAACACGATATCGTTTTCTACAAAGGTGGCGCGCAGGAACTTTTGCAATACCGTGCGAATAACGAAAATGAAACCTATTGGAGCGACGCAATGTTTGGCGGAATGCCAACTTACCAAACTGGAGCGCAATTCCGTGGCGATGTCATCAAAAAAATTGACGATTTGTTTTTGTTCCTTCCGAAACCTGCAAACTACCTGTTCTTGCTGTTTGCCGGATTTTTCTTTTTGGGAATGGTGGCTGTTAGAAACTGGAAATATGCTTTGCTCGGCGCGACATTCTTTGGATTGTCAACTTATTTTTACATCATTATTTCGGCTGGACATAATGGAAAAGTGCATACGATTGCCTACTTTGCGCCATTGGTAGCAGGGATTTTATTGGTCTATTTTAGGAAAAAATATATTCTCGGATTCATCACCACGACCCTATTTATGGGACTTCAGATTTGTGCGAATCACCCACAGATGACTTATTATCTATTTCTCGGATTAGGATTTTTGTTCCTCTCTGAATTAATAAGAGCCATCAAAGGAAAAATTGAATGGAAACATTTTTTGATTTCTACTGGAATCGTTGCAGTCGCTGGAATCATCGGCGTTGGAATGAACTCGCAAAGACTGATGGCAAACGCCGAATACGTGAAAGAAACCGTTCGTGGAAAGCAAATCCTGAACACAGGCTATCACACTGCCGGAAAATCCGGAATGGACAAAGAAAGCATCACAATGTGGAGCTACGGAAAACTGGAAACGCTTAACTTATTCATTCCTAGATTAATGGGAGGCGCAAGTCAGGAAGAAGGTTCCGACAAAATTATGGAGCAAATTCAGGTTTTGGCTCAGGACAACATCAAATCCCAACAAGAATACGATATGTTTCTAAGAGGTTTCGGAACCCCGACTTATTGGGGCGACCAGCCGAGTACTTCAGGTCCGGCTTATCAAGGCGCGGTGGTTTGTTTCCTCGCGGTTTTAGGATTTTTCTTTGCCGGAAGAAAGTACAGATATTGGATTTTGGGTGCTTCGATTTTGACGATTTTCTTGGCTTGGGGAAGCAATTTCTCTGTGCTGACAGATTTCTTCATCGATTATGTGCCGTTGTACAACAAGTTTCGTGCGCCGTCTTCTATCTTGGTGGTTGTGGAATTTTTGTTCCCTTTGATTGCGATTCTTGGCTTGTATAAATTCTTTACGGATGAAAATCTGACCGAAGAATACAAAAAGAAAATCCTGCTTTACGTTTCGGGAAGTGTTCTCGGAATCACATTGATTTTGATGGTTTTCGGAAAAGGAATTTTGGGCTTCTACACAGCGAATGAGAAAACTTATCTTCCGCCGTATGTGTTGGATTATTTGATTGATGAAAGAGCGTCGATGTTCCAAACCGATGCTTTGAAAGCGATTATTTATGTTTTGATTACGGCTGGCGTTTTATTTTTTGGATTAAAGAAAAAACTGAATGTCAACATCGTTCTATTAATCATCGGATTCGTGAGTTTGTTTGACCTTTGGACGGTGAACAGACGATATTTGAATGATAATAATTATGTTGACAAAACCTTCGCCGATTATCCTTTCCAAACCGAAAATTCAGAATATCTGATGAGCAAAGCGGGCGACAATTCTTTTGTTCAAAGCCTTTTGCAACAGACCGAAGTGAACAAAGCCTTACAAACCATCGCCGAAAAAGACAAAGACCATTACAGGATTTTCAACAATGTTTTGGGAACTTTCAGCGAGACGAATACTTCTTACTTCAAATCTTCAATCGGTGGTTATCACGCAGTTAAATTGAGACGTTACGATGATTTAATCAATAAGTATTTCTCGACCACAGACCAAGTAAAAACCATCCGAATCCTGAATATGCTGAACACCAAATATTTCTTAGTTGGCGACCAGCAAAAACCAGAAATCTCTCCAAATCCTGAAGCCAACGGCAATGCGTGGTTTGTTTCTGACATCAAATTCGTGGACAATCCAAACGAGGAACTGAACGAAACAGGAAATCTCGACACCAAGAAAATCGCGGTGATTTCTAAAGATGACAAAGCCTATTTCAACGGAAAAAATCTGATAAAAGATTCAACGGCTTTTTTGGCTTTGAAGTCTTATCAGCCAAACGAATTATCATTTGATTCATCTTCCAAAACGCCTCAATTGGCGGTGTTTTCTGAGGTTTATTATCCTCACGGCTGGAATGTTTATTTGGACGGAAACAAAGTGGATTACATCAAAGCGAATTACCTTTTAAGAGCGCTTTACGTCCCAGCAGGAAAACATAAGATTGAAATGAAATTTGAGCCAGCCGTTATCGAAACTGGAAAATTATTTTCTTTGATAAGTTTCGGATTGTTTGTTTTGTTGAGTTTGGTTGGGGTCTATTTTCTGGTAAGAGATTCTCGGAAATCTGAGGTTGCGGAAGCTTAATTTAAACTGATAATATGAAGAATAAAAAGTTTATTTTTCGAAGATTTTTAGCAGGTTTCATCGACTATTCGATAATATTGGCTGTAAATTATTATTACATTTATACTTTTGGAAGTTTAAATGCTGAAGGAGAATATTCTGTGACTGGAATTAAGACTTTTCCGATTATGCTTTTTTGGTTTGTTTATTTATGTGTAACCGAAACAACATTTAGTTCAACTTTAGGAAATTTCATTGTCAGATTAAGGCCTGTTGATTTGCAAACCGAAAATAAAATCACTTTGAAGCAATCTGTTTTAAGACATATTATAGATGTTTTAGATATGTTCTTTTTTGGATTAGTCGCAATCATTATTTTAAAAAATTCAAACGAAAGTCAAAGATTAGGAGATTTACTCGCAAAGACAAAAGTTATAGAAGTGGAATATTAAATATTCAAAAAGCAACTCAAACCGAGTTGCTTTTCTTTTTTTTCTTAGATTTGAAATTAGCAAAAACTTAAAACCAAATGAAAGAAATCTTAAAAACAGAAAGACTTTTATTAAGAGAATTAACTCCCGACGACGCTGAAAATTTCTACAAACTAAACCTGAACCCAAATGTCATAAAATACACAGGAAATTCCGCCTTCAAAGATATTGATGAAGCCAAAGAATTCCTTGAAAACTATCAGGATTATAAACTCAACGGTTCTGGAAGATGGGCTGTGATTGAGAAATCAAATAATGAATTTCTTGGTTGGTGCGGTTTGAAATATGACCAGAATCTGGATGAAACCGATATTGGATTCAGATTTTTTGAAGAACATTGGAACAAAGGTTTCGCTACGGAAAGCGCAAAAGCTTGCTTAGAATTTGAATTTAAAAACAATCATCGGAAGAGCAATGTTGGAAAATATTGCTTCAATCAAAGTCCTGGAAAAAATAGGACTCAGTTTTGACAAAGAATTTGATTTTGATGAAAAGAACAAAGGTGTGATTTACAAAATTCAGAAATAAAAAAAGCAACCCAAATTGAGTTGCTTTTGTTTTTTCCTTAGATTTGAATTTATAAAAAAACTTAATACCGATATATCGAATGAAAAAGATTTACCTATTACCAATTTTCTTTTCTGTTTTAAGCTTTTCTCAAAATAAAACGGAAGCCGAAGTTAAAGTGAATGAAGGCGTTGCACTACACGATTCCGGAAAATACGACGAAGCTTTGGTAAAATATGATGAGGCTTTAAATCTGGATAGAGATAATTCCCTAGCTCTCACGGAAAAAGCAATGACGCTGGAATCTGTGAAAAGATACGATGAGGCGATAGAAGTCAGTAAGCAAGTTTTAAAGTTATATCCAAATGAAGACAACAAGACACTTTATGTTACCTACGCCAATTCTTTGGACCATTTGAACAAAGCAGAACAAGCGCTGAAAATTTACGATGAAGGTATAAAAAAGTATCCAGATTACTATCAGCTCTATTTCAACAAAGGAATTGCTTTGGTTAATACAAAAGAAAACGAAAAAGCCATCATTTGCTTTCAACAATCCACAAAACTAAATCCAAATCATTCGAGCTCGTTCAATGCATTGGCAATTCTTGGACAATCAAACAGGATAGCCTCTATTTTAGCATTCAGTAGATATCTTGTGATAGACAACAAATCAGGAAGAGCAAAGGGTAATTTTGATGCTCTTATGAAACTAATGAATAAAGGTGTTTCACAAACTGGTGAGAACTCTATATCAGTTTCGATAGATTCAGCAACACTCGATAAGGTCAACAAGAAAAAGAAGGGCGAAAATGACTTTTCTTCGACAGATATGGTTTTGTCAATGTCTTCCGCTTTGGATTATGATGATAAAAACAAAGACAAATCAGAAGTCCAGAAGTTCATTGCGAAATTCCAAACACTTTGCCAATCAATTGCAGAGACACAGAAAAATCAGAAAGGTTATTACAGAGAATTTTTGGCGCCCTATTTTATTGAAATGGAAAAGAAAAACTTCATTGAACCCTTTGCATACTACATATTTCTTCCGTCTCAAAATCCAGATGTCATTGAGTACAGCAAAGAACATTCTGATAAAATTGAAGAATTCCAAAATTGGTCAAAAAATTATTGGAAATAGAAATTCCAGAAAATTTATAAAACAAAAAAGCAACCCAAATTGAGTTGCTTTTCTTTCTTGCTTGAAAGCGGAAATTATTTTCTGATTCCCAATTCAGCGATGATAGCTCTGTATCTAGAGATTTCTTTCTTCTTCAAGTAATCAAGAAGAGATTTTCTCTTACCTACCAATTTCACTAGAGACCGCTCAGTAGCAAAATCGTGACGGTTAGCTTTCAAATGCTGAGAAAGGTGGTTGATTCTAAAAGTGAATAGAGCAATCTGTCCTTCAGCGCTTCCTGTGTCATTTGCAGATTTTCCGTGCTTTGCGAAAATTTCTGACTTTTTTTCTGTTGTTAAATACATTCCAATATTATTTAATGATTATTATGTAATTCGGGTGCAAAGATAGGATTTTATTTGGGATTGGAAACTGATAATCAAAAGTTTTTATCGCAAAGGCGAAAGTTTTTAATTTGATTAATATCTTTGTAAGTCGCAAAACAGCTCCGAATCAACTTTGCGACTTACAAAGATATTATTAATAAAGCTTTTTGCGCCTTTGTGATAAATCACTTCTCCTCCTTCAAAAATTGTTTCACCAATTCAAATTCCGCTGGAAACTCCACAGATTGTTTTTCCTTTTTGTTGAAAGCTTCCAGTTTTTCAGGGATTTCGATTTTCGTTTTTAAAACCTCTTCTACAACTTCCACAAACTTTGCAGGATGAGCCGTTTCCAATAAAACACCGATGAAATCATTATCTGACAACTTGGTTTTGTCATCCTGAGCGGAGTCGAAGGATTTTTTAAAAGTTTCCAATCCCAAATAAGCAACCGCACCGTGCGGGTCCAAAGTATAACCGAAATCCTTTTTCACCTTTATCATCGTCTCTTTTGTTGCTTCATCCGAAAAAGAATATGATTCAATTTCTTTTTTAAATTCCGAAACATCATCATTGAAAAGACTTTTCATTCTTTCAAAATTGCTTGGATTTCCGACATCCATTGCGTTGCTGATGGTTTGTTTTGAAGGTTTCGACTCGTAAGTTCCAGTTTCTAAAAACTTTGGAATGACATCATTTGCGTTGGTTGAAGCAATAAAATAATGAATTGGCAATCCCATTTTCTTAGCAAAAAGTCCAGCTGTCAAATTCCCAAAATTCCCGCTCGGAACAGAAAATACGATTGGCTTTCCTAATTTTTCTAATTGAGCAAACGCCCAAAAATAATAGAATGATTGCGGAATTAATCTCGCAATATTGATACTGTTTGCCGATGTCAAAGTGAATTTCTGATTCAATTCTTCGTCGGACAGAATTTGTTTTGCCAAAGCCTGACAATCGTCAAAAGTCCCATCGATTTCCAACGCTTTTATATTTCCGCCCCAAGTTGTCAGCTGTTTTTCCTGCAACGGACTCACTTTTCCTTTTGGATAAAGAATATAAACCTCAATTCCCGCAACATCGAAAAACCCTGACGCAACCGCACTTCCCGTGTCACCAGAAGTCGCCACAACAACTTTCATCGGTTTTCCTTCTGAGAAATAAGCCATCATTCTCGCCATAAATCGCGCGCCAACATCCTTGAAAGCCATCGTTGGACCGTGGAATAATTCCAGGGAGTAAATATTCTCCGTGATTTTCACAGCCGGAATTTCGAAGTTCAAAACTTCATCGATGATTTTTTTCAAATTATCATTGGAAATGGATTCGCTGAGAAATTCTTTTGCTACTCGGAAACCGATTTCCTGCAAGCTAAGATTTGGTAGATTTTCAAAAAACCCAGCATCAAGTTGCGGAATATATTCGGGCATAAAAAGTCCGCCGTCATCTGCCAAACCTTTTAGGATGGCTGTTTTAATGTTGGTTTCTTCTTGTTTTCTTGTTGATATGTATTTCATTTTTGGTTGATAGTTAATGGTTGTTGGTTGATAGATTTAAGGTTTTAACGCAAAGTCCGCTAAGATTTTTTTGATTCTTATTGAAAATATTTTTAAGGTTCGCAAAGACGCTTACGCTCATCAAAGAATAAAACTTTAAAGCCTTTGTCATTCCTTAGCAATCTAGACCTTTGAGATTGACCTCGTCAAACTACTACATTGATTTCCTACGGAATAACAATATTGGGTTTTAGGACAAATCTTGATTTAACGACGAATCCGCAGCCCGACTTGAGTGGAAATCCTTTTTTGTGGCTGGTAAAGCTTCGGCAAAAAAGATTGGGAACGGAAGGCGGATTAAGCTGCCCAAATAATTCTAATTTATTACTCGCGCGCCTTCGTCGTTGATTTTTGTGACGAATGATTCGCTTTCTATATTTTTTTGAGTAAGCAATTCCTTGATTTTATGTGAAATAACTTCTGCAATTTCTTTCTTTTCGCACAAAGCGAAAACCGACGGACCGGAACCGGAAATCCCAAAACCAATCGCGCCATTGTCCAGAGCGAGTTGTTTCATCTCATAAAAATACGGAATCAACATCGCGCGAACTGGCTCTATGATGACGTCCTCGAGACTTCGGCTGACCAAACCAAGGTCGTTGGTGCAAAATCCGGCGACCAACCCTGCGATATTTCCCCATTGCTGAACGGCAGATTTCAGGCTGATTCTTTCCTTGATGATTTTTCTCGCTTCGCCTGTCGGAACGTCTACGTGCGGATGAACGGAAACCACCGACAAACCCTTTGGATAAGGCAACTTGAGCGCATCCAACGGTTCGTAACTTCTGACCAAAACCATTCCGCCCAAAAGTGCCGGCGCAACGTTGTCTGCGTGTGCATTTCCGCAGGCTATTCGTTCGCCTTCCATCGCGAGTGGCAACAATTCTTGACGAGAAAAAGGCTTTCCCATCAATTCATTAATGGCGACCAAAGCCGCAACGCTACTCGCTGCGCTGGAACCCATTCCGCTGTTGAGTGGCATTTTTTTGTACAGCTCGATATCGATTCCTTGGGTCGAATTTATCTTTTCCAAAAACAATCGAATGACGTGGGAAACTACATTTTTTTCTGGGTCTTTGGGAAGTTTTCCGCCGTCGCCTTCGATTTTTGTGATGGTGATTTTATTGGAATCGGTTTTTGTCAGGATGATTTCGTCGCCTGGCTTATCGATGGCGAAACCGAGAATATCGTAGCCACAAACGACGTTGGCGACTGTTGCTGGAGCGAAAACTTTTATAAAATCCATTTTTATAATTGATAAATGATGAGTGATAAATGATATTTATTAAAACGATGAATTGAAATCAACTAACAATTATCGTTTATCTTTTATGATTATTGAGCCGTAACTCTTACCAAATCTGCGAAAACACCTGCAGCCGTAACTTCTGCGCCAGCACCTGGACCTTTGACAACCAAAGGCGTGTTTTTGTACCTTGAAGTGGTGAATGAAATGATATTATCACTTCCTGAAAGTCCGTAGAAAGCGTGATGTGCATCAACCATTTTGACTTCGATGTTGATTTTTCCGTCTTCCAGAATTCCGATTAGTCTGAGTTTTTGACCAGAATTTTCTGCTTCATTTTTGAATGAGGAAAAGTAAGGTTCGTTCTTTTCCAACTCTTCATAAAAACTCGGAATCGAATCTGCTTTGAGGCAAGCTTCCGGAAGAAAATCTTTGATATTGACATCGGACATTTCCAAAGGTAAGCCAATTTCTCTTCCAAGAATCAGCATCTTTCTGGAGAAATCCATTCCGTTCAAATCATCTCTTGGGTCGGGTTCTGTGTAACCTAATTCTTGCGCTGTTCTTACAACTTCAGCGAAAGTTTTGTCGCCAACATAATTATTAAAAATGTAAGAAATGGTTCCTGATAAAATGGCTTCTATTTTCAGAATTTCGTCTCCAGAAATCCAGAGGTCGTTTAGCGTTTTGATGATTGGAAGTCCGGCTCCAACATTTGTTTCATATAGGAAACTGACGTTGTTCTTTTTCGCCAATCTTTTGAATTTACTGTACTGTTCGTAAGCCGAAGAATTTCCTTTTTTGTTGCAAGTTACAATTGAAATATTATTCTCAAAAAATTGAGGATAATGGCTCACCACATCTTCGCTGGAAGTATTATCTATGAAAACTAAATTAGGTAAATTTTTACTTGAAATAGAATTTATAAAATATTCTAAATTAGCTTTTTCTAAATTTTTATCTAAAATTTCATTTAAATCAAAATTCAAGCTTTCTTTTTCTGAAATAATCATTTGTCGGCTGTTTGTTACGCCTATAACATTGATTTTTATTTGGTGATTTTTCTTTAGATTTTCTTCCTCTCTTTTCAGTTGTTTGAAGAGTTCTTTACCGATATTTCCAGTTCCAGCGAACATCACATTGAAGGTTTTCACTGGCGAAAGCAAGAGCGAATCGTGGACAACATTCAGAGCTTTTGAAAGTTCATTTCTTTCAATGACAGCTGAAATATTGAGCTCCGATGAACCTTGTGCAATGGCGATAATATTGATTCCATTTTTGCCCAAAGCACTGAAAAATTTTCCGCTAATTCCTCTCGTTTTTTTCATATTCTCGCCGACTACGGAAAGAATACTTAGCTCATTATCGAATTGCGGTTCATCGATTTTGTTGGCATTGATTTCAAATTCAAATTCTTCTCGGATGGCCTTTTCGGCTTTTTTCTCATCATTAAAATTAACGACAAACGAAATGCTGTGTTCCGAACTCGCCTGCGTAATCAAGATGACATTGACGTCATATTTCGCCAACGCATTAAACAATCTTCCGCTGAAACCTTTCATCCCTATCATTCCGTTTCCGGTGATATTGACGAGACAAGTTTTCTCAATGGAGACAATTCCTTTGATTAGCCCTTTTGAAACTTCGGATTTCTGTTGAATCAAAGTTCCTGGATTTTCTGGGTTGAAAGTATTCTTGATGTAAATCGGAATTTGGCTTTCGATGGCTGGAATCATCGTAGGTGGATAGATGACTTTTGCGCCGAAATAAGACATTTCCATCGCTTCCTGATAACTAAGTTCGGGTTGAGAAAACGCATTCTTTACCAATCTTGGGTCAGCTGTCATAAAGCCGTCGACGTCTGTCCAAATCTGGATTTCTTTAGCTTTCAAACCTGAGCCTAAAATTGCTGAAGTATAATCCGAACCGCCTCTTCCAAGTGTTGTTGTATCTTGATTTTTATCTTGCGAAATGAAACCTGTTACTACATAAATTTGATTTTCAAGATTCCAATTCTTAAGATTTTCATTGGTTTTGATGAAATCTACTGATGCATTTCCGAAGTTTGAATCCGTGACAATCAATTCTCTCGCGTCTTTGTAATTCGCAGGGAAATTTTCTGATTGAAGATAAGTTGCAATGATTTTACTGGACATTTGTTCGCCGTAAGCCAACAATCTGTCTTTGATTCTGCCTGATAATTCGCCCAAGTTTTTAACGCTGAAAAGAATATCTTCAATCTCATTGAAACTCACTTTTACCATCATCAACAAAGGATTTTGAGAAGTTCTTGGTAACAATCCTGAGATGATTTGATAATGTTTTTCTTCTGCGACTTTCAATATCTCTGAGAAATCATTTTGTAGCAATGCCTCTTCCGCGGACAACAAAAGTGAGTTTGTAATTCCTGAAAATGCGGAACAAACCACAATCAAAGGTTCATTTTCATTGAATTCTTTTTCAACGATTGATTTTACATTCTTCAATGCTTCCAAACTTCCGACTGAAGTTCCTCCAAATTTTAATACTTTCATTTGTATTGTAGTTATCTTAAATAAAAAAGCCTTTCTGGAAAATTCAGAAAGGCTTTTGATATTGTTATAATTTTTCAATTTCACATACAGACCTTTCCGCGACATACTGTTGTAGTCGTTGTAGAAATCGTTGTTGTAATTGTGAAATTCATTTTGTTATTCTTAATTCTATTACAAAAATAGAAAAGTGTTTTTAATATGCAAGTAATTTCGGGTTAAATAATTATTTTATTTTATGAATTTACCAAATCTTTAAAGTTTCATCAAAAATTAATTTAAAGAAAAAGGTATTTGTTTTTAGATATAAAATTTCAAAATACCACCAGTCTTTCAGCTTAAAATATCAACAAAAACCTGAATTTTCGCTCAATTAAAAATTTAATCAAAATTAGATGTTGAAATTTTACAATTGATTACCAGTACTTTAAATAACAATTTTAAAAATATTTGGTACTTTGTATTGCACAATACCTTTTAGTTTACATATCTTTGCAATGTAAAGTTAAAGAAAGATGTTTTTGAAGACGGAAGTCAGAAGATGGAAGTCAGAAGATTTTAACATTAAGACATTGAATCTTGAACTTTAAATTTTGAATTATAAAACCAAACAATTAATATGAATACCGAGAACACAAAGGCGCAGATGCGCAAAGGAATTCTGGAATTCTGTATTTTGAGTCTTATTCAACAACGTGAAATGTACGTTTCCGACCTGATAGAATCTCTCAAAAAAGGAAGACTGGATGTAGTGGAAGGAACGCTTTATCCGCTCCTTACAAGACTGAAAAATGGCGAATTCCTCGCTTACAGATGGGAAGAATCCACAAGCGGACCGCCAAGAAAGTACTACCAGATCACGGAAAAAGGAAGCCTCTTCCTCGCTGAACTGCAAACCACTTGGCAAGAACTGACAGATTCTGTCAACCAAATTATCTCAAACTCTCAAAACTAATTATTATGAACAAGACATTATCTATAGCACTCGCTGGTTTTTCCTTTACGATAGACGAGCTGGCTTACATAAAATTAAGCGATTATCTGAATGCTCTTAGAAATTCTCTAGACGCCGCTGAAGCAGATGAAGTGATGAACGACATCGAGATCAGAATGGTGGAGATCTTCAAAGAAACACTTGGAAAGAGAGAGGTGATCAATGATTCTGATGTTGAGAGAGTGATTGCTCAAATCGGAACGCCTGAACAAATTGACGAACAAGAAGAAGCTTACTTCTCTGAAGGGAAACAGAAACAATCTAAAACTTCTGGAACATTCTCTTACAGCAGCAATTCTCAAAAGCAATTGTTCCGTGATCCCGAGAAACAAAAGATAGCAGGTGTTTGTGCAGGTTTGGCAGCTTATTTCGGAATGGAGATCAGCTGGATGAGACTGATCTGGATCGGTGCATTTCTTTTCCTTTGGGTAGCGCCAGGATCTTCATTCCTAGTGGTGATCTTGTACTTTATCCTTTGGGCCGTTTTGCCAAAAGCAGAATCAGCTTCAGATTTTTTGAAAATGAAAGGGAAACCTTTGAACTTTGATAATCTAAAGGAAGAATCTGGAAAAATCGTTCAGTTTGCTAATGAAACTACGACCAGAGCAGGCGAGATCTACACAGAGAACAAACCTAAAATTGGTTCAGCTGGTGACACGATCCTGAAAATCCTTAAATATTGTCTTGCCGTTTGGTTGGCATTGATGGCTGCAGGCTGCTTCATCGGACTTTTTGCAATGACTTTTGCTTATGGATCTGGAAAATTCGGGATAGACAACAACCTTGGATTCTATCTTGAGGAAAACAATATGGGCTATCTGATCTTAGCGATTGCGGCTTTGCCAACGATTATCTTCGGTGTTGCGTTCTTATTATTATCGATCAAATTATTCTCTCCGAAGACGAAATTCAACTATGTAGGACCTGTTTTGGGAACATTAGGGATTATCTGGTTGGTTTTGGTTGGCGTGCTAGCGGCGAATGCTTCAAGATTCAACTTTGCCTATAGTGGAGAAAATGAAGATTATGAAAACATCTCGATTAGCGCTCCAAATGCAATTGACACAATCTACATTGATAGCAAAAAGGTGGACATTCCTGAGAACTTCAAAACGTACTTCAATAATATCTATTCTGACAAATCAAAGATCTACAAAAAGGATTATCCTCACGTAGAAATCACGAGAAAAGATGACATCAAAACGCCATATCTGATCGTAAAAAGAGAAGCTGATGGTTACAACCAGCCTCTGAAAATGAGAGTACCTGTAGAGATTGTAGGGAACAGAATCATCCTTCCAAACTACTTCGAGTATCCTTACGAATACCGTTTCAGAAATTACAGATTGGATTATGAACTTGTAGTTCCTAGAAATACGAAAGTCATTAATGAAAAAGAATATCAGGTCAATGTCAGCGATGATAACGACGATGATGACAACGATTCTGACAATCATAACAACAGCGGAATCACCGTTGAGAAAAACAAGATCAATATCAATGGAACTACAATTGAGTACAATTCTGATGAGAATGACAGTGTGAAGATCAATGGAAAATATTACTCCAAAGATTCTGCAGACGTGGTTTTGGAAAGACTGAAAATTGATGAGAAAGTTAAGAAATCGATTGAAGACCTTAACATCAACATCAAAGACGGAAAGAAAGAGATCAACATCAAAACTAAATAAAAATTGAGAGTGGATTAGTCGAAAAGCGGGTCAAAAACTGTAAAGAGTTTCCGCTTTTCCTCTAGTTCTTCCAAGATTTATAAATGATAATTGTCAAATGATAAATGATCATAAACTATGAAAATCTATACTTTGTTTCTTTTGGTAATGTTCACGACGCTATCAAAAGCTCAAACGCACCGATTCATCTACGAATATCAATTCAAGCTAAATTCAGAATCCACAGAATACAGAAAGACCAATATGGCTTTGGACATCAATCCAACTGATGTCAAGTTCTACGATTACGAAAGCGTTCTGAATGATTCCATTAATAAAAAAGGAGGTCGCAATTACAATTGGACCGGCGCACCTGTCATCACCAGGAAGAAAAACTCTTATCAGAATACGAACTACGAAATGATGATGGACTATTTTTCCTACCAAACCACCGACAAAATGGATTGGAAACTGGAAAATGAGACCAAGACTTCTGGACAGTACACTTTGCAAAAAGCAACGACCAATTTCGGAGGTAGAGAATGGACCGCTTGGTTTGCCAAAGATATCAACATCTCAGAAGGACCTTACAAATTCCGAGGTTTGCCAGGTTTGATCTTTGAAATGAATGACAGTAAGGATAACTTTATATTTAAATTGATCAAAAGTCAGAAAATAGAAAAGACCTACGACACCTCAGATTTCTTAGAAGCTTTCGCAGGCAAGAAACCTCTGAATGTCAAGATCGAAGATATGCACAAGCAAATGCTGAAGTTCTACAACGATCCGATGAAAGATCTAAGAGAGAAGTTCGATGATGTACCACCAGGAACTTTCCAAGTGGGCGGGAAGAAAATCACGAGCAAAGACCAATTCAAAGAAATGGCAAAGGTAATGCAGGAGCACATTTTGAAGAGCTACAATCCTTTGGATCTTACAAACGCCGTAACCTATCCGGAGATGAATTAAAAATTTAATAAAATATTAACCAAATTTTTATTAATCCCATTATTTAATTTCTTAAATTTGTTTCAGAAAATCAATTTCTAACTAAAAAACTACAACAAAATGATACAATTGGTAATTACAATCGCCATCAAGCTGGTCGATTTTTTCTCAAGCCTTTTTTGACACGTAAAGAATATCTAGATATTTCTTAGAAAATAAACATATTTTGTAAATTTGTAAAGTATAGCTTTGTCGCTGTACTTTATTTTTTTGTCTATGAAAAAATTCTTAGGAAAAGCCATCCTCAAGTTGGTAGGCTGGAAAATCGCTCTCCAAGGCGATGTCAACAATCTCGACAGATGCATCCTCGTAGTTGCGCCACACACCGACAACAGCGAGTACATTCTCGGAAACCTTGCTTACTGGGCATTGGGTAAAAAACTAAAGATTATCATCAAGGATGCGCATACCAAAGCTTTCTACGGCAGCATCGTGAAAGGCCTTGGCGGAATAGGGATTGACCGTTCTCAGAAGAATGACCTCGTGAAATTCGTAGCAGACGAATTCAAGAAAGATGATTTCAGTTTGGTGATCACGCCGGAAGGCACAAGAAGTTGGGTCCCAAAGTGGAGAAAAGGCTTTTACAATATGGCTTTGGCAGCAAAGGTTCCTATCGTTTTAGCTGGTGGTGATTACAAAAGAAAAACCGTCAATCTAGGCTACATCATTCCGTACGAGAAATTGGAAACGCATACTTTTGAACAGATCATGCAGGAAATTCAGGATTTCTATTTGAAATATGACATTACGCCAAAACATCCTAAGAACTGGAATCCGCAGATCTACTAGTGATAGTTGATAGTTGATAGTTGATAGTTGATAGCAAAATTACTTCTTTCACTAATTTTTAATCATTTAATCCTTTAATCCTTTAATTTTACTCGATGGACGAAGCAAAAAAAATAGAAGTACTTGACCGGTTGAACAAAGCCAGTAAAAACACTTTGGGCGAAACGCTTGACATTGTATACACCGATGTTTCCGATGATTTCTTGACCGCGACGATGCCGGTGACATCAAAAGTTCATCAGCCTTACGGCATTATGCACGGTGGCGCGAGTTGCGTTTTGGCGGAGACTTTGGGATCTTGTTTGTCATTAATTAATCTTGACCTTTCCAAATCGGTTCCGGTTGGCACAAATATCAACAGCAATCATTTGCGAGCAATTAGAGAAGGAGTCGTGACTGGAACGGCGACTTTCATCCGAAAAGGAAACACGATGCACGTTTCCCAAATCGAGATTCGAGACGAAAAAGGAAATCTCATCAATCACACGACAATGACGAACAACATCGTCCCAGTCGGAAAAGTTTAATTTATTTTTTTCCAATATGCTCGTTTTCAGATTGCCCGACTCAGAGGTTTTTCACACGCTAGAAAACTCATCAGAAAAACAGGTTTCATTCGTCAGTTTTGATTCTAAAACCGTTTTGGATTTCAAAGGCTCCATCAAGGAAATTTCAAAAGAAGACATAGAAAACTGCAATGTTGCTCCGAAAAACAAGAGTTCATTAATAGAAATCGGGAAAGAAACTTGCGATTCCTATGCAATCAAAATTAACCAAGCCAAAGATTTCATCGAGAAAAACGAGCTTAAAAAGTTGGTACTTTCCAGAAGGAAACTTTTGATGTATCTCGACATTGATTCTCAGAAAAAATTATCATTAACGAAAAGTTTCCTCAAATTCTGCGACAACTACCCTTCTGCATTCTGTTATCTTTTCGAAAAAAACAATGAGATTTGGATGGGTGGATTTTCTGAAGTCTTGGGAAAATTTGACAAGAAAACAAACTCATTTGAAACGATGAGCCTCGCAGGAACTTTGCCGTTGGATGAAAGTTGGACAGACAAAGAAATCGAGGAACAGAAAGCAGTTACGGAATACATTCAATCTATTTTGAGGAAATTCTCTTCCAATCTGAAAGTTTCATCGACTAAAGATTTGATTTCAGGGAACATAAAACATCTCAAAACTGATTTTTCTGCAGAAATAAGTCCGGAAAGTTTGGATAAGATCATTTCGGAATTGCATCCAACACCCGCAGTTTGTGGCTTTCCTAAAGAACTTTGCGCGCAAGGAATCAAAAGTATCGAGCATTTCAACAGAGAATTTTACGCTGGTTACATCAAGGTTGAGACTGAGGATTTTGTTTATTATTTTGTGAATCTACGATGTGCAAGCTTCTTTAAAAATTACGCATTTCTCTTTGTTGGTGGTGGCATTACATTGAAAAGCGACGCCCAAAAAGAATGGGAAGAAACGGAACTGAAATCTTTGGCAATCCAGAATAATTTGGTTTTTGAATAAAAAGAATATTTAATTATCCTTAACATTTATAACCAGAAATTTTTATCAAATTATCAAAGATTAAAATATTAATCTAGAAGATAAATATTTATTTATTAATTTTACAGGAAACTGATAAATATGAATCAGCTTCTAAAATTAGTATTAACAGGAATTTTGATTCTTTGTTTTTTAAAAATGCCGATTATTTTCTACAGATTTTCCGGTTATCTGTTGTTTGCTGGATTTGGCTGGTTGGCCTATGATGCTTTTCAAAGGAGAGATCAGTTGGACGTGAAAATTTTTGTGATTCTAGCGTTGCTCTACAACCCATTTATCACATTTCCTTTCCCAAATTTTTTGTGGGTCATTATTAATATTATCATCATTATCGGGCTGATACTAAATATGCTTTTTGCGGAAGATAATCCGTACGAAGATCAAATAAAAAAAGATGACCGCTAAGTCATCTTTTTTATTTTTTATAAACCTACTTCTACTCTGAAGCCTGTATTGATTTTAATTTTCATAAGTCCGGCAGTAATTTTTGATCCCTTAATTTTCAAAAAGAAGGAATTCTGCTTAGACTTTAAATGATTGATAAGATCAGCATTGGTAGGGGAAAAAGTAATCACTGTAGGATTTGTATTCCCTGTGACTGTTGCTACTTTAATTTCTCCATTTTCTGGTGTTTTGAAAAACACCTCAGCATCCAAAATGGCATCCAGTGGTACTGCATTTCCTTCAATAGCAGTGATACTGAATTTTTCCAATTTTGCAGCTTTCAAATTATTGATAGAAAAATTTGAATACTGCTCTTTGATTTTTGCATCTACATCTATGTTGACAGGAATTTCTGGATAGGTCACAGTTTCTGTCGTACTTGCAGTAGCAAAAGGAAATTCTGCATTAAAATCAAGAGGAATAGTAAATGGAATAGGTACAGAAATATTGTCAATCAATTCGTCTACTTTGTCGCAACTTAATGCAACATTACCTACCATTAGACATCCTGAAATCAAGATTACACTGGTGATTAATTTTCTCATAAAACATTATTTTTCTGTAAGTGTATATAAAAATATGCCACGATTATTAAAAATTATTAATGACTGATGGTTTCAACATCTGCAATTGAGTGTTTATGTCTGAAGAACAAACCAAAAAGGATTGCAATTACTAATGAATAAGCCGCAAAATAAAGCCAAATATGAGTCCAGTCTTTTACAAAAACGATATTTGATAATGTACCATCTGGATTAACAGCGGAATTAAATGAATTTTTTAAAATCCCTAAGAAAGTAGAATTATCCGGCGTTGTTTCCAGATAAGATGATAACTCGTTAACTGTTGTGAATTTTATTGTAAAGAACTTATCTATGGCCCAACCAGCGATATAACTTCCTAGTACAGCTCCAAAACCATTAGTCATCATCATAAACAAACCTTGCGCTGACGATCTAATCTTTTTATCAGTGGTAGTTTCAACAAATAGTGATCCGGAAATATTGAAAAAATCGAAAGCCATTCCGTAAACAACACAGGAAAGAATGATCATCCATAGTCCATTTACAGGATCTCCAAAAGCAAATAATCCGAAACGCAAAACCCACGCAAACATACTGATTAACATTACTTTTTTGATTCCGAATTTTCGCAAGAAAAATGGAATTGCCAAAATAAAAAGCGTCTCAGAAATCTGGGAAATTGACATAATGATTGTTGATTTTTCCACTACGATCGAATTGGTGTACTTTGGAAAATTAGCAAACTCACTCAAGAATACGTCTCCGTAAGCATTTGTCAATTGTAAAGCAGCACCCAAAAGCATTGAGAACAAAAAGAACAAAGCCATTTTGAAGTTGCCAAAAAGTTTGAAAGCGTTTAGTCCCAATTGCTCAGAAAGAGGCGCACTCTTGTCGATTAATTTTTGTGGTGGGCATTTTGGTAATGTCAAAGCATATAAACCTAAAAGAATTGCCGCAGCTCCACCGATGTAAAACTGTCCTTCTGTTGCTTTGTTTCCTGTCAAATTAGTAATCCACATAGCCACAATGAAACCAATTGTTCCCCAAACTCTGATTGGTGGAAAATCTTTTACAACATCCAAGTGACTGTTCTTCAGAATCGTATAAGAAATTGAGTTAGTCAGAGCAATTGTTGGCATGTAGAAACACATTGCGATCAACATAATATAAAAGAATGAATCCGGTGTTTCAGCATGTGGTAAAATAAAAAGTACAATACCATAAAAAATCTGCAAAACAGAATAAATCCTTTCCGCATTGACCCAACGGTCTGCTATGATCCCTGTAATGGTTGGCATAAAAATCGAGGCAATTCCCATCGTCCCGAAAACAGCTCCGAACTGTGTCCCATCCCAATGTTTGGTTCCAAACCAGAAGTTTGCCATCGTTATCAGCCAAGCTCCCCAAACAAAGAATTGCAGAAAGCTAAGTATAGTCAATCGTAATTTAAGACTCATTATTATAAAATGATATTAGTATTGGTTAGTCGATTTTTTTGTTTCTTCTTTTGATCTCTTCCTGCAATCTCAGCGCGGTATCATAATCTTCTTCTTTTACAGCATCAGCTAATAATTGGTTCAGCTCTTCTACAGTGAGACCCGATAGATCATTAAAATCCGAAACATCATCGGATTCGATTTCCTCATCTCCCACTTTCGGCGTTTCGTCAAGTTCAAGTAGAATTCCAGCTTCATTCAGAACATCAGAAGTCGTGAAAATCGGTGCGTCAAAACGAACTGCCATTGCAACGGCGTCGGAAGTTCTGGCGTCCAAAATCAATTCCTCGTCTGATAATGGATTCTTGAAATTTATATTCGAGAAGAAAACACCGTCTTTTATTTGATAGATGATGACGGATTCGATTTTAAAATTGGTGTTTTTCACAAATTGTGTGAACAGATCGTGCGTCAAAGGACGAGGTGGATTGATGTCTTTTTCTAATCCTAAAGAAATGGATTGCGCTTCAAAATTCCCTATAACAACAGGCAGTTTGACTGATGTTTCTTCATGTTCCAGCAACAGCGCATAAGCTCCCGATTGGGTTTGGCTGTATGAGATTCCTCTTATGATTAATTTTTTATAATCCATTTAGCAAATATAAAATTTTTTGTTAATTTTCATTGAGAAATTGTTGATTTTTACGTGGTTTCAATCGTATTTATGTAGAAAGTAAAATGTAAAAACTATTTATTTCAAAATGCCAAACAATAATGGATTATAACGCGTTGATTTTGAACATACAATATCCGTATGCTGAGCAGAATCGTTTTTTGTTAAGACTTCGGTTTACAATGAATTTTGTTAAAAGTTTAATGCATAAAAAAACCTGAGCCAATGACTCAGGTTTTGATTTTATTTTGAAGACTATTATGCTCCTTTCAATGCTTTGATTTTCTCTGTCAATGCAGGAATAATCTGGAAAGCATCGCCTACTACGCCGTAATCTGCAGATTTGAAGAAAGGTGCTTCCGCATCATTGTTGATGACAACAATTGTTTTGGAACTGTTGACACCAGCCAAATGCTGAATTGCCCCAGAAATACCAACCGCCACATAAAGATTTGGAGAAATGGCTTTACCAGTCTGTCCAACGTGCTCTGTGTGAGGTCTCCATCCGATATCAGAAACTGGTTTAGAACAAGCTGTTGCCGCGCCCAAAACGTTTGCCAAGTCTTCGATCATTCCCCAGTTTTCAGGACCTTTCATACCTCTACCAGCTGAAACAACAACTTCTGCTTCCTTAAGATCGAGCTTTCCGGAAGACTGCTCGTGGTTGATTACTTTTGTATCTTCGTTGGCAATGCTCAATTCCTTCACTTCTTCCGAACCAGATGCTGCATTTTCTTTCACACCATAAGCATTTTGAGAAACCGTTACGATAACGCCCGCTGCATCAGCTTTTGCGTGCATGAAACCTTTTCCGGAGAATGCTCTTCTCTTAACCTGAAAAGGTGAAGTGCTTTCTGGAACGTCGATCGCATTCGTAATCAAAGAATAATTTTTCTGAATTGCCAACATTGGCGCTACTGAAGAGGCATCTGTTGTGTGGGGAAAAACGATCACGTTACCGTCGAAAACCTCATTCACTGCTTGTGCATAAGCTTTGGAACTGAAATTTTTCAGACCTGCATCTTTTACATTAATGACTTTGTCTGCGCCATATTTGTAAAGTAAATCTGAAGAATCTGTAGGATTGATAGAAATCGCAGTCACTGAATCTCCAGTTTTTGTTGCGATTGCTTTTGCATAAGAAACGGCTTCAAATGCTGCTTTTTTATAAATTCCGTTTATATTTTCTGCGTATACGAATACTGCCATAATTTCTAAATTAAAGGTTTAAAATTCAAAATTCACGATCGAAAAACTGCGAATCTTGAATATGAAATTTTGAATGATTAAATAACTTTTGCTTCTTCGTGAAGTAATCTTACCAGTTCGTCCAGGTTATCTGCAGAAACTAATTTTACGGCTGCTCTTGGTGCAACGCTGTCGAAAGAAACCGCTTCAACTTTTACCTCTGTATTAGAAGGCTCTACCACTTGAAGTGCTTTTGTTCTTGCAGACATAATGCCTCTCATATTTGGTATGATCAAATCTTTCTCATCTACCAATCCTTTTTGTCCTGCGACAACAGCTGGCAATTTCACTGAGATCGTTTCTTTTCCGCCTTCAATTTCTCTTACAGCCGTTGCTTCTGAACCATTGACATCAAACCCAACAGCTGCATTCACAAATGGGAAATTTAGCAATTGTGCTACCATTCCTGGAACTGCGCCACCGTTGTAATCTATCGATTCTTTTCCCATCAATACTAATTCATAAGCACCGTCCTGAGCAACTCTAGCGATTTCTTTAGCCACAGAGAAACTGTCCTTCGCTTCTGTATTTACTCTGATTGCATCATTTGCTCCGATTGCCAAAGCTTTCCTGATCACTGCTTCTGTTCCTGCATCGCCAACATTCACAACGGTCACTGTTGCGCCTTGGGATTCCTGTAATTTTATAGCTTTTGTTAAAGCAAACTCATCCAAAGGATTGATCACCCACTGGATTCCGTTTTTGTCGAATGCAGATTTGTCTGCCGTAAAGTTAATTTTACTGGTAGTGTCTGGAACACTACTGATACAAACTAATATTTTCATATGTAATTTTTAATGTTTTTAATTGCCATATCTTATCGCTCAATTCTATACTAATATTATTTTTAGAATAATGGCGATTCAATCGTATTATTCATCTGTTTTATAAGATGAACTTGGCTAATTTATATAAAAAATGCTATGCATGCATAATTTATTGTTATTTATTAAATAGGATTCGCTAAGCCTTTATTTATCGGATATTTAGAATATTTATAAATAATAAAGCTGATAAACATTGACTATTTTGCTTCAAAAGTATCAACACTTTTAATAACTTAAACAGGACAAATTTCTATTTAAATGATTTATTTTTTGACTTGGCTCGCTCTGAATTCTATTTTACTAGGCAAAACTCTTGGATTCATATTCAACATATCGAGGACAAGATTTCCCATATCTTCTGGTTGAATTTTCCATTCATCTTTCTCTGAAGGAACATTTCCGTTGAAGTAAGTAGCAACAGAACCCGGCATTATCGTCGAAACTTTGATATTATATTTTCTAAGATCGATCATCGCTGCTTGCGTGAAACCTACCACTCCAAACTTCGAAGCGTTGTAGCCGGCGCCATTTTCAAAAAAGTTTGTTCCGGCAAGACTCGCGATTGTAATGTAATAACCTTCGGATTTTTTCAGTTCCTCAACCGAAGCTTTTAATGAATAAAAACAGCCAGTCAGATTGGTTTCCTGCATCGCGTTCCAATCTTCGATACTCAATTCGTCGACCGGTTTGAAAACGCCTAAACCTGCATTGGAAATCACAACATCAAGACTTCCGAATCTATCGGTGATCTTGGAAACCGCATTATCTTCATCTGCAAAATTCCTCACATCTGAACTTACGCCGAAGATACTTTCTGAAATAACTTTAAGGTCTGAAACAGCTTTATCCACATCGTCTTGTTTACGTCCGCTGATGGCAACTTTATGACCGTTTTTCAATAAAACTTCTGCAATCCCGAAACCGATTCCTTTGGTTCCGCCTGTGATGTATATTACTTTTGACATAATTTTTATTTTTAATATTAATAAAAAAGACAGCCGAAAACTGTCTTTAATTTTTTATCCTTTTGCGTAAAATTCAAAGAAATAAGGGATACTTTCTATTCCTTTGTAATAGTTGTAAAGTCCATAATGTTCGTTTGGTGAGTGGATCGCATCAGAATCCAAACCGAATCCCATTAATACAGATTTCGCGCCAAGAACTTTCTCGAACAACGACGTAATTGGAATACTTCCGCCACTTCTATAAGGCAAAACTTCTTTTCCGAAAGCCTTTTCCATTGCTTTTTTTGCGGCTAAAAATTCTTTGGTATCGCTTTCCAAAACGTAAGGCATTCCGCCGTGGTGAGGCGTCACTTTTACTTTCACACTTTTTGGAGCGATCTTTTCAAAGTATTTTGTGAACTTTTCCGTGATCTCTTCTGGTGTTTGGTTTGGAACCAATCTCATTGAGATCTTAGCAAAAGCTTTGGAAGCAATCACAGTTTTTGCACCTTCACCTGTGTAACCGCCCCAGATTCCGTTGACATCTAAAGTTGGTCTAATTGACGCTCTTTCCAAAGTTGTGTAACCTTCCTCTCCTTGAATATCATTAAGATTAATCGATTTCTTGTAAGCTTCTGGGTCATCTTTCAGTTTGTTCATTTCTTTTCTGTCTTCATCTGAAACGACCAAAACATTGTCATAAAAACCGTCGATTGTGATGTGTCCTTTTTCATCGATTAATTCTCCAATCATTTTTGATAAGACGTTGATTGGATTTGGAACTGCGCCACCGTAAAGTCCAGAATGCAGGTCACGGTTTGGACCTTCTACCTCAACTTCCACATAACTTAGACCTCTTAAACCTGTTGTGACAGTTGGTTGCTCATTAGAATAAATATGCGTGTCGGAAATCAAAATCACATCGCAACTTAATTTCTCTTTATTATCTTCAAGAAAATCACCTAAACTTGCAGAACCAACTTCCTCCTCACCTTCTATCAAAAACTTGACATTACAAGGCAAAGAATCTGTTTTCATCATTGCTTCGAACGCTTTGACGTGCATAAAGAATTGACCTTTGTCATCGGCAGAACCTCTTGCGAAGATTGCGCCTTCCGGATGAAGTTCGGTCGTTTTCACAACTGGCTCGAATGGATCGCTTGTCCATAACTCCAATGGATCGGCCGGTTGAACATCATAATGTCCGTAGACCAAAACGGTTGGTAGGTTCGTATCGATAACCTTCTCTCCGAAAACGATTGGATAACCTTTGGTTTCAAGAATCTCTACGTTGTCTGCGCCGGCTACTTTCAGATGTCTTGCCACTTCGTCTGCACATTTCAGGACTTCTGATTTGTAGGCTGGATCTGCGCTTATGGAAGCGATTCTAAGAATGTCGAAAAGTTCGTCCAGAAAACGTTGTTTGTTTTCGTTGATGTATGTTTGGGTTGTGCTCATTTGATTTAATGATAAATGATGGTTGATAAATGATTAAAAAAACTTTGTCAAGGATTTTGAAACTTTGACAAAGTAGGTTCGTAAAAATAAAAAATGTCCTGCAAACGCAAGACATTTTTTATGATAATATTTTTATAAAATTCCTATTAGTGTTCAGCTTTTGGTGCTTCGGTAGTAGTTGGAGCCGTTGCTTTGGATTCCATAGAAGCTGCTTTTGCTGTGTCAGCGATCTTGTGCTCAGCTTTTGCAGTATCTGAGGCTGGTTTGTAAGTTCCGTGAGCTGCATTTGCATCATCGTATCTTACGACCTCATCTGTTTTTACAATACGTCCTTTGTTTCCTCCAGCAGGAAGATCACAAGAAACAACTAGAATAGCGGAAGCCAACAATATCACTGATTTTTTCATTCTGATAATTTTAATGCATCAAAAGTAGTGAAATTGAGATTTTCTGCAAAATGTTTTTTGTAAAATGTGCGCTGTATAATGTATTATGTAATAAGTCTAATTAATTCCCCTCAATTTTTGTTATAGATCTGAAATCGAAGGACAAATGTTGCTAATCGGCGAAGCGCGCCCCGACCTGAGTGGAGCTCTTTTTTTGTGGCTGGAAAAGCGAGGGCAAAAAAAAGCGGGAACGGAGGGCGGATAAAGGCGCCCAAATTGATCAGGTGGTTAATGAGTTGGAGGGTTTGAGAGTTGGAGAGTTAAAATAAAAAACCTGACTCGATTGAATCAGGTTTTGTGGTTTTAATAATTGATATATTAAGGTTTTCTTTCTAGAACTTCGTCTACCATGCCGTATTCTTTGGCTTCGGTAGAGGTCATCCAGTAGTCTCTGTCTGAGGCTTTCTCCACCCATTCATAAGTTTGTCCGGAGTGGTCGGAAATGATGTCATAAAGTTCTTTTTTCAACTTCAACATCTCTCTCAGGTTGATCTCCATATCGGAAGCTACACCTTGTGCGCCGCCGCTTGGCTGGTGGATCATCACTCTTGAGTGCTTCAAGGCGGAACGTTTTCCTTTTTCACCTGCAACTAAAAGCACTGCGCCCATTGAGGCTGCGATCCCTGTACAGATGGTTGCTACGTTTGGCTTGATGATCTGCATCGTATCATAGATTCCCAATCCTGCGTAAACGCTTCCTCCAGGGGAATTGATGTAGATCTGAATATCTTTCGCCGAGTCAGAACTTTCCAAGAAAAGCAACTGTGCTGTCACGATGTTTGCCACTTGGTCATCGATGCCTGTTCCAAGGAAAATGATCCTGTCCATCATCAATCGGGAGAAAACGTCCATCTGCGCAACGTTCATTCTACGCTCCTCCATAATGTAAGGTGTCAGGTTGGTCGGGTTAAACATTCCCATATATTGATCGGTTACCAGACCGTTGTTTCCCAAATGTTTTACTGAGAAATCTCTGAATTCTTTTTTAATGTCCATATTATCTGTGGTTGTTTTTAATAATCTTTTATTGAGTTTGCAATTTCTATTCCTTTGCTAAAGTAGGACTTTCTGTCACAAAATACGAAATAATTCTTTGTCTAAGTTGTTCTTCAGTTGAGTCAGAAGGATTATTTGCTGGTAGATCGGCGTTCCATCTTCCTCTGTATTAAGCGAATGTTTGAGGTCATTGATGATTTTCACCACATATTCTCTTTTGTGTCTCAAAACGATGTCAGAAACCATTTTTGGAAGCACTTCTTCCTCGGAGCTGAAATAGATATTGTATTGATTCCAATTGCTGGTCTGATAATTATCGATAAGCGCATTGGCCAATTTGCCGGAAACTTCCTCGTCCATAAAATTGAAGAAGAATTTACCAGAACGCAACTCTTTTTTTTCAATTCCTTCTTTGATCTCGGAAATTATTTTTTGATTGATGTTGAGCTGAATTTCACATTCGTCTTCTTCTAGATGATTGAGGATCTCTTCGATGACCGTGATCTGATATTCGTTGCCTTCGTGGTCTTTTCTGTTGAGAACGAGGTCGCCATATTTCAACATCAGATCCACCAACTTCTCCTCGAGCATCAAAAGCGGATTGATGGTTTCTGAAATTTCCTGAACGACTTCTAATTTCTGAGGCGCTTGTTTCTCTTGAAACGATGAAGGTTTTCTCTCCTGCTCCGCTGAATTTTTATGGATTTGAAGTTCATTGAACAAACTTTGCTCGCTGAGACCAAATTTATTTGAAACTTCTTTCAGATAAACTTCACGCTTCAAATCGTTTTTTACAAAAGCTACCGACTTCACGATGTCTCGAATGGCTTCTGCTTTTTTGATAGGATCATCATTGGCTTCTTTGAGAAGAATCTCAGCCTTAAAATCGATGAAATCTTTCGCTTCTTTGTCGATGAAATTCTCAACGTAATCTTGAGGATGTTTTCTTGCGAAAGAATCCGGATCATCGCCGTCTGGAAAAAGCAAAACGCGGATATTCATTCCTTCCGAAAGCAACATATCGATGCTTCGGAAACTCGCTTTGATTCCCGCATTATCACCATCGAAGAGAATGGTTACGTTTTCGGTGAGGCGTTTTATTAGTTTAATTTGCTCCGTTGTCAAAGACGTTCCAGAACTTGCAACCACATTTTCAATTCCACTTTGATGAAGGGAAACCACGTCCATATAACCTTCGACCAAAAGACAGAGATTCTTTCTGGAAATCGCTTGCTTGCCTTGATTTAGACCATAAAGGACGTTTGATTTATGGTAAATCTCGGTTTCTGGCGAATTGAGATATTTTGCCGTTTTGACATTATTCTTGAGAATCCTTGCGCCAAAACCTAGAACTCTTCCTGAGAAGCTGTGAATTGGAAAGACCACACGATCACGGAATCTATCAATTCCAGAAGGTGTGTTTTCTGGAAAGATTGAAAGTCCTGATTTTTCTAATATTTCTTTGGAATAAGCCTTATCGAGCGCAAATTCGGTGAAGGCATTTTTCTTCTCTGGAGAATATCCTAGTTGGAATTTCTTGATAATATCATCTCGAAGTTCTCTTTCTTTAAAGTAAGAATAGGCGATCATTTGACCTTCCTCAGATTCCCAAAGCTGCGTTTGAAAAAAATCGTTGGCAATCTCGTGGATCTTGTACAGAATGTCTCGCTCGGTCTGCGCTTGGATCTGTTCTTCGGAATATTCTTTTACATCTTCCTTGATCTCGATCCCGTACTTTTTCGCAGCGTGTCGAAGTGCTTCTGGATAAGTGAAATTCTCGATTTCCATCAAGAAAGAAATGGCGGTTCCACCCTTTCCCGTTGAGAAATCCTTCCAAATCTGTTTGCTCGGAGAAACGACAAAACTCGGTGATTTTTCCTCGTGAAAAGGACTCAAACCCTTGAAGTTGGAGCCAGCTCTTTTCAGTTGGACGTATTCGCCGATGATCTCCTCAACTCGGATGGTCGAAAAAATCTGGTCTATGGTTTCTTTTGTGATCAATCTTTGCGTAGATGTTTAATATTAGACTTGGAATTTTGTCTATTTAATATTAATAAAAATTTGAATCTGTAAAGTTAATAATATGTTCAATAATTTTGATTAAAAACATCCACCAATAATTTTCTAAAAGATTATTTTTGCAAAAAAGAAAAATGAAATTCTCTATCACTACTCTTGAAGAATGGAAAGACGTTGTTGCTCAAATCATTCCCCAGATCAAACATCCTATTCTATTATTAAAAGGAAATCTGGGCGCAGGGAAAACGACTTTTTCTCAATTTCTACTTAAAGAATTAGGAAGCACAGACGAAATATCCTCGCCAACCTACTCTATCGTCAATGAATATGATACGCCTAAAGGAAAAGTTTTCCATTTTGATCTCTATCGATTGAAATCTGTTGATGAAGCTTATGATTTCGGAATTGAGGAATATCTGGACAATTGTTATCTTTCAATCATTGAATGGCCGGAGATTTATATGGATGAACTGGACGGTTACGATTTTCATCAAATGACGATTACGAATACAGAATCCGCAAGAGAGATCGAATTTAATTAATCCTTCCCGTAAATTGTTTTATCTTTGTTCTTTATTTTTGATTAACGATTCATTTTCATGAGCAGTACATCTACCATATTTACGCCTTTTACCGAGGAAGATCTGATTCCTAAGGAAGAGAAACTTGAAGTTGTAAAAAAAGGAAAAACATTCAGCATAGGGATTCCAAAAGAAACTTGTCTGAACGAAAAAAGAACCTGCATCATCCCGGATGCTGTTCAGATTTTGGTAAACAATGGACATAAGGTCATCATCGAAGCCGGAACTGGCTTGGGTTCACATTACTCTGATCTTTTATATTCCGAAGCTGGCGCAGAAATCACCAACGATCCAAAAGTCGCCTTTGCTCAGGATCTTGTTTTAAAAATAAATCCGCCCACAGAAGAGGAAATCGAGTATCTAAGACCGATGACTTACTTGATTTCGGCTTTGCAGATCAACCTTAGAGATAAGGATTATTTCCTGAAACTAGCTTGTAAAAAAGTCAATGCAATCGCTTTTGAATTCATTATGGATGAGTACAAGCAGTTGTCGTTAGTAAGATTAATCGGAGAAATTGCAGGAAGTGTTTCTATATTATATGCATCCGAACTTTTGGCGATGTCAAACGGATTGATGCTTGGCGGAATCACTGGTGTTCGTCCAACAGAAGTTGTGATTTTAGGCGCAGGAATCGTTGGTGAATTTGCTACGAAAGCGGCAATCGGACTTGGTGCGAGTGTGAAAGTGTTTGATAATTCACTTTCAAAACTCCGAAGACTTCACACATTAGTTGACAGCCGCGTTCCGACATCGATTATAGATCCCAAAGAATTGACAAAATCATTAAGAAGAGCCGACGTTGTCATAGGCGCTTTGCCAAGACTTAATCTTCCACCAATCGTAACCGAAGATATGGTGATGAAAATGAAAAAAGGAAGCGTCATCATTGATATTACAATTGATAACGGAAAAGTGATCGAAACTTCTGAATTGACGACGACCGAAAACCCTTTCGTTGTAAAACATGGCGTCATCCACTGCGGACTTCCAAATTTGACTTCAAAAATGCCGAGAACGACTACGAAGGCGGTCAGCAATTTCTTCCTAAGTTATCTTTTAGGTTACGACGAGGAAGGAGGTTTTGAAAATATGCTGATTCATAAAGCTGAGATCAAACAATCACTTTACATGTACAAAGGAAGACACACCAAACAGTTGATTTGCAACAGATTTGACCTTCCTTATCACGATATTAATCTACTGATTTTCTAAGACGCGACAATGTTCAAAAAACTTAAATTCTACTCCATCGGTCTTATTCCAGGATTATTGATTGTATTTTTTATTCTAAATCAAAAAGGAACAACCTGCTCTTACTTCCCGAATGACAGGGTGATTGCAGAGACTTTGACCAAAGATTTTACTTATTCTCCAACTTTCAAAACTGAAATGGAAGTTAACAAGATCTCTGAGAAATTTCTAAAAGACAGCATCATCGCAGCAGGAAAAATCGATTTTGACAGAAGTAAAGCTCAGGCAAAACCTTGTCCGCAATATCTTCTTCTTTACCCGAAAGACAATCCAAGATTCGAAGTTAATTATTCTAAATGTAAGGAAAACGCAGAATTTACAGGATTGAAAAAAATAAAATAGATTTATTGTTTTAATTTCAAATCTCATTTCTAAAACCTAACTTCTAACAGCTACGCTATGAATGGCAGAAATCTATTACTCCCGGACTATTTTCTATTCGGAGGAATTTTCGCCATATTTCTTCTGATTGTTCTGTCGTTTTTTCTCTATGGAAGATACAAGACGGCTAAAACCAAGAACAAAATCCTGGAGGAAAATTACAAAGTCATCGAGAAAAAGCTGGACAATGTAAGACTGGATCACATCGAGACCAAACTCAATCCTCATCTTTTCAAAAATATTCTGAATTCTGTTCAGTCGCACGCCTATCAAACTTATATTTCGCTTGACAAATTGGCGAACATTCTGGACTACATCCTCTACGAAAGCAGCAACAAATACGTCAGCGCAAAAGCAGAACTGGACTTTGCTATGAGTTTGATTGACATTAATAAAATCAAAATTAACCCACTCTTCGACCTTCGAATCAAAACTAAAATTGACAAAGAAGATTCGATCTATTCCGAGAAAATATTCGCACCTTTGATTTCTGTTGACTTGATAGAAAACGCCTTTAAACACACCGATTTTTTGGCTCAGGACTCCTTCATTTCTATTAATTTAAGTCTGGAAAACCGACAGTTTGAAATGAAAGTCAGCAATAAAATCTCCGAAAAAACCCCAATGCAAAAGGAAAACAGCGGTTTCGGAAGCGGTTCTTTTGACCAACGCCTGAAGATGATTTATAAAAGTCATTACAAACTGACAAAAAGCATTAACAACGATATTTACACCGCACATTTAAAAATAAATCTGGGAGAATTCTATGATAAAATGCGTTATACTGGATGATGAATTGCTGGCAATCAGTTACCTGAAACTGCTGTGTGATGAGCTGAATGTGGAGGTTGTAAAAGCATTCAACAATCCCAAAGTTTTTCTTCAGGAAATTGACAATATCGACTGTGATCTTTGCATTCTCGACATCGAAATGCCCGGACTGAATGGCCTGCGGGTTGCTGAACTGATTAAAGGTAAAAAAATCATTTTCACGACGGCGTACAAAGAATATGCAGCTGAAGCTTTTGATCTGGATGTGATAGATTATGTCCGAAAACCAATTAAAAAAGAACGCCTTCACCAGGCTTTCGAAAAGGCAGAAAAACTAATTACCGATCAGGAAAAAAATAATTTCTTCGAATGGAACACCAACCTTGGTAAAACCGTGATTTTCACAAACCAGATTGTTTACATCAAAACATCCGAAATAGACAGCCGCGACAAGGACATCTCACTTAAAAACGGCTCAGAAATCATTCTTAAAAATCTTAGTTTCAAACATTTATCAGAATTATTACCGCAAAAACATTTTGTTCAGATCAACAAAAAAGAAATGGTAAATGTGAAGCACATCAAGATATTTTCATCGTCCGAAATCATTCTCGATATCAACTCTACAGATGGAAATCCGCTCAAACTGACGGTCAGTGAAGTTTATCGAAATTCTTTGATGGACAAATTCTAAATTTGATTTAACTACATTTTACAGCCATTTCATTACAGGATCTTATTTCGAATCATCTGTACAACTACATTTGCCGAAAATTCCACAAGATGATCGCAATGAAAAAGCTTATTAGTTTCGCCGTACTATTTATTTCAATATTAAATTTCGCTCAGGAAAATAATTCAAAGGTCAACGTTTCATTTTTTGACGGAATTGCTGTGGCTGGCTATGTTGACAATGGTGCCTTCCTGAACTTCACAGGTCCGAATGTAAATTTCACACACAATCAGACCAAAGTTATGCTGGGAATGCTGCCTTCCATTAGAATCAAAGAAGATAAATCTGGAACCACAAAAAACAGCATTGTAACGCCCAATCTTGGAATGGGAATTACTGTAGCGTATAAAAAGCTGGCTCTGCAAATTCCGCTGTACTACAACGCAAAATCCACTACTGAAAACGGAAAATGGAAAGTAGGAATCGGCCTTGGTTACCGCTTCAAATAATTTGATTACATAATTTACAAATTTCATTACATTTCTAAAAAAAGATTGAGTTGATATTGCCCAAAACTTCTCAACTTAGCGTCTTAAAATCAGGTAAAATATAAATTAATGATTATGAAAAAGTACAGGAATATTATTTTTTACGTTCTTACGATCGCCTTCTTTTCATGCTTGATGTATTGGTTTTTCATCCAGGGGAAAACTTTGGAAATTGGGGAAAACATTGCACCAAGCAAAGCAACAGGCGCAACGATGTGGGAAAACTTCACTGATTCTTTTCTTGCAAACCTTCACCATCCGTTGGCGCTTTTATTAGCACAGATTGTTACCATCATTATGGTAGCCAAACTTTTCGGATGGATCTGCGTAAAGCTGAAACAACCATCTGTCATTGGAGAAATGATTGCCGGTATTGTGCTCGGTCCGTCTTTGGTAGGACTTTATTTCCCTGAGTTTTCTGCTTTTATGTTCCCGAAAGAATCACTTCCGAATTTGCAGTTCTTAAGTCAGATTGGGTTGATTCTCTTTATGTATATTGTCGGAATGGAGCTGGATCTCAGTGTTCTTAGAAAAAAGGCGCACGATGCGGTCGTTATTAGTCACGCAAGTATCATTTTTCCATTTGCTTTAGGCATTGGACTTTCGTATTTCATTTATAAAGAATTTGCGCCGGAAGGTGTTCAGTTTAGCTCCTTTGCTCTATTTATTGCGATTGCGATGAGTATCACGGCTTTCCCGGTTTTGGCGAGAATCGTACAGGAGAGAAACCTTCATAAAACCAAGATTGGAACCATTGTAATTACTTGTGCAGCAGCAGATGATATCACGGCCTGGTGTATTTTGGCTGCAGTCATTGCGATTGTAAAAGCCGGATCTTTTTCAGGATCTGTGTTTGTTATTTTGATGGCAGTTCTCTACGTTTTCCTAATGATCAAATTGGTGAAACCTTTCTTAACCAGAATTGCAGAATCACAAAAAGGAAAAGGTTTCATCAACAAAGCTTTGGTTGCTGTATTTTTCTTAGTCCTAATTATTTCATCTTACGCAACAGAAGTTATTGGTATCCACGCATTGTTTGGTGCATTTATGGCCGGAGCAATTATGCCGGAGAATGTGAAATTCCGAAATCTTTTTATAGAGAAAGTTGAAGATGTTGCCTTGGTGCTGTTACTTCCTCTTTTCTTCGTTTTTACAGGACTAAGAACACAAATTGGTTTGCTTAATGATCCTTACCTATGGAAAATAGGCGGACTAATCGTACTGACAGCGGTCATCGGTAAATTTGTCGGCAGTGCATTGACGGCAAAATTCCTGCGGATCAGTTGGAAAGACAGTCTTACAATTGGTGCTCTGATGAACACCCGTGGATTGACAGAACTCATCGTACTAAACATTGGTTATGACCTTGGCGTTATGGGACCAGAATTGTTTGCAATGATGGTGATAATGGCACTTTTCACTACATTTATGACCGGACCGTCATTAGACTTGATCAATTATCTTTTCAAAGGGAAAAAATCAATGTTGGAAGAAGACCAAGATGTGAATAACGAAAAGTACAAAGTCCTTCTATCTTTTGAAACCCCCAATGCTGGACGCGCATTATTGAAATTTGCGGACAATCTGACGAACAAGATGAATGGCAACAAAAGCATCACCGCAATGAATATTGCTCCTGTTGATGAGCTTCACGCCTACGATATTGAAAATTACGAAAAAGAACTCTTTGAAGATGTGATTGAAACTTCGAATGAATTGAAATTGGAAGTCACTACCCTTTTCAAAGCTTCCACAGATATCGAAAACGACCTTATCAATATTACTAATAAAGGTAATTATGACCTGCTTCTTGTAATGCTTGGAAAATCCATTTACGAAGGAAGTTTGCTCGGAAAGCTTCTCGGATTCACGACCAAGATCATCAATCCTGAGAAACTTTTGAATACTGTAAAAGGAAAATCCTACATCTTCAATGCATCGCCTTTTGACGATTTCACACTGAGCATTCTCGACAAAACGAATATTCCTGTGGGTGTAATGGTGAATAAAAAATTTGAAAGTGCAGACAAGATTTTCATCCCAATTTTTGAGTTAAATGATTTTTTCTTGGTGGAATATGCGAAACGATTGATCAATAACAATGATTCACAAGTGATTATTTTGGATGCTGCTGGACAAATCAGAAAGAACACGGAAATCCGCGAATTGATCAGAAACATCGAACATATTGCGCCAAACCACATCACGCTTTACAACGAGAAAACGATTGAAAAAGATTTCCTACAAAGCCAAGATCTGATGTTGATCAGCAGCAAGAGCTGGAGAAACCTCATCGATTCCAAAAGTCTTTGGTTGTCCGACATTCCATCGACGTTGATCATTTCAAATCCATAATTTATTTGAAATTTCAGAATTAATGTCTATCTTCGTTCTGTGAAAACAATAAACACGACATATTATTACGCAATGTTAACCCTTATGAAGGATTAGGATTCGTATGTACCCATATCAAAACCTCGTCCTAGTGACGGGGTTTTTTGTTTTAAAAATTAAATTATTATGAAAATTAGCATTATAGGAACTGGATTGATCGGTGGATCCATCGCATTGAAATTGAGAGATAAAAAATTCACAGATTTCGTTTACGGAATCGATCAGGACGAAGCTCACCTCAACAAAGCATTGGAATTAAAGATCATTGATGAAAAAGCAGACTTGGAAAACAGCGTGAAGAATTCCGAATTGATCATCATTGCCATTCCTGTAGATTCTGCGAGAAAAATATTGCCTTCGGTTTTGGATCTCATTAATGAAAATCAAACGGTGATGGACGTTGGTTCCACAAAATCTGGGATTGTAGATTCCATCAAAGATCACCCGAATAGAAAAAGATTTGTGGCATTTCACCCGATGTGGGGAACAGAAAACTCTGGTCCAAAATCTGCGACCAAAGAAAGTTTCGCAGGAAAAGCGGCCGTGATCTGCAACCGAGAAGATTCCGATGCCGATGCTTTGGCAATCGTTGAAAAAGTAATTGAGAATTTGGAAATGCACCCGATCTATATGAATGCCGATGCACACGATGTTCACACAGCTTACATCTCGCACATTTCCCACATTACATCTTACGCTTTGGCAAATACGGTTTTGGAAAAAGAACGCGAGGAAGACACAATCTTCCAGTTGGCGAGTTCCGGTTTTTCAAGTACGGTTCGTTTGGCAAAATCACATCCGGAAATGTGGGTTCCTATTTTCCGCCAGAACAAAGAAAATGTCTTAGACGTTTTGAATGAACATATTACGCAGCTAAGAAAGTTCAAATCTGCGTTGGAAAAGGAGAACTTTGATTATTTAGAAGAATTGATCACGAATGCGAATAAGATTCGGGGGATTTTGGATAAGTAATTATTCAACGCTTTTTTGATATTTTGGTTTGATTACTATTTCCGAACTTAAGTTGGGGAAATACTTGTTCATAAGTTCCTTTGATTTGCCAGAAGCATCAATAAATTTCCAATTTTTACCATAGTCATTTGAAATCCCTACAAGTGTAGTTCCTCCCAGAACTTTTCCTTTTGGTGTATTCATCAGGATTTCCTGGGTAATTGTAAATTGCGTTTCAGTACCTTTCTTAATAAATTTAGAAGGATTAGTAAATTTAACATCCAAAAAACTAAAACCGCCTTTTTCAACCTGCCCCATTGCAGCCTCTGTGACTTGAACCAATTTTTCCTTACCTCCAACCATTTCAGCAATTTTTGGATGAGTAAAATTCAGAAATTCTTTATATTTCTTTTCTAAAAAATATTTCCTCATCGTTTGAAGTTGGCTGTTTAGATTAGAATTGCTGGTTTGAGAATATGACAGGTTACAAATTATTGCGAAAATAATTATTAATATTTTTTTCATGTTTAAGAAAATAAGGAAATTTCTGTTTTACTAATTTTTGAATTACAGCATTACGTTCTGGAAAGATTTATTTATCAAACTGATTCGGATGCAATTTCTTGATGTCATCCACGGTTCCAAGCACTTTATCCTTCAATGAGTTTTGGTAAATTTTTAATTTCTGAGAAACTTCAGAATCAGAAGTCCCTATGATTTTCGCAGCGAGAATTCCTGCATTTGTAGCACCATTCAGCGCAACTGTCGCAACGGGAATTCCGGATGGCATTTGCAAAATGGACAGAACCGAATCCCAACCATCGATGGAATTTGAGGATAAAATTGGAACGCCGATCACGGGCAAAGTGGTACAGCTGGCAACCATTCCAGGCAAATGAGCTGCGCCGCCTGCTCCTGCGATGATGACTTTCAAACCTCTTTCCTTCGCAGTTTTTGCATAATCGAACATTCTTTCCGGCGTTCTGTGTGCGGAAACCACGGTGAGTTCGTACGGGATTTCCAGAGATTTCAAAAAATCTGCTGCTTGTTGCATGATTGGGAGATCGCTTTGGCTACCCATTATTATTCCGACCATTTTTTCAAATTTATTAGATGCTCAAAGATAAAGATTTATGAGTAAAACTCGGGATTTTTGGAATATCTTTGTTTTTAATTCTTTCCATTTGACTTCCAAAACCATCATTTGTATTTTCATCGTTGCCATCGTTTGGGGAACGACTTTTTTGGGCATCAAGATCGGTGTGGAAACTGTTCCACCTTGGTTTGTTGCAGGATTGCGTCAGTTTTTGGCAGCGATCATTCTTTTTCCAATTTTACTTTTCAAAAAAGAACTGAAATGGATCGGCTGGAAAAAACTTTCTATTCAAATTACACTTTCTACCTTGATGTTGATTGGCGCCAATGGATTGACAACCGTTGCAGAGAAAGACCTGACGAGTAGTTTGACATCGTTGATCAGCGCACTTTCGCCAGTTTTCATATTTATCGGAAGTATGATCATTGGGATGGAGAAGTTCACTTTTCGGACTTTGATCGGGCTTTTGATGGGATTGTTTGGTGTTGTTTTTATCTTTTGGGATGGGATCAACGACCTTGGAAATCCGGATTATCGAAATGGATTATTGATCTTACTCCTGGCCATCTTGTGTTGGGGCGGCGGAACGATTTACACCAAAAAATTACATTCTGAAAACAATAATCTGTTTCTGAATCTCTTTTATCAATTTGCTTTTGCAGGAATTGTACAGCTGATCTTCGCTTTCACCTTTTCTGAGGAGATCGATGTGGCAAAATGGTCTGCGCAAAGTATCTCAGCGATTGTTTATCTCGCAGTTTTCGGTTCTGTGACTGCCTTTTTCGCTTATCATTATTTATTAAAAACATTACTTCCGACGCAGGTTTCCATTCTTTCTTATGTGAATACGATCATCAGTATTTTCCTAAGTTGGCTAATCTTGGGTGAGACGATCTCGGCAAAATTCATTCTGGCAACCGCCTTTATTATTAGTGGTGTTTTCGTCATTAATTATAAAACGGGAATGCTGGGATTTGGTAAGAAAAAGAAAGCTGTCTGAATTTTCACTCGAGACAGCTTGTCCTTATATTAAACTTACATTTTTTCTGGCGCTGTCGCGGTTGCTGTTCCTGCGATGTTTGAGTTCATATCAACATTAATAGTTGGATTCACGATTGTAAGCATATCTTTTCTGTGAACAATGACATTGAGCCTGATTTCGATATTTTTTGGATTGATATCGCTAGGAACTGTAAAAACACGATTGCTATTGGGTAAGAATTTCAACCTCCAGGTTCCGTTTTGTACAAATGCTCTGGCAGAATACATCGGAATATTATCGGTATCTCCCGCAATATAAACATTAGATGTATCTCCACTACCTCTGATGATATAACCTCCAATTGTCAAATAATAGGCTGTAGCAGAGATTCCTGTGTCGTAATTGGTCAATCCTGAAAAGTTAACCGCTGTCAAAGCATAGGTGACATTGCTTATTGCACTGTAGTCGGCAGTTTCTGGGACGTACCTTTTGATCATCTGACTGCTATTGTCCTTTACCAGAAGATAGGAATTGGCAGCCGGACCTATATAAACGCCTGGATTTTCCAGATAAAGCACTTTAGATAATTTCATATTTCCGTTGACATCAAGTGTTTGGACTGGATTATTCTTACCTATGCCTACCTGAGCAAAACTTAAATTAAAAAAAAGAAGGCTTGCTGTTGTAATTAATATTTTTTTCATCATTTGTGTTTTTGTTTTTAAATTAAATTCCGGCGGGTGTTGTGAGAGCATCTCCTGTGATTTCGCCTTTCAGATCATAAGTCGTGACCGATTGATTCAAAATTTTAAAGAATCTCTTCGACATCAGAATAATATCAAAATTATAAGTATAGCGGCCGCTGGTGTATTGGGTACTCAATGTTGGATAGCCTATATTGACGTGCCACATCCCTCCCGATTCAAAAGTTCTGATGACGAAATAACTCTTTACCGATGTATTGGAATAGATCCCATTATTTGGCTGAGATGAATTGGTTGTGCTCGGAATTGCTTCGAAGTTGGTAATCGCAACTATATATTTATCAGAAGGTATCTGAAGATTGAGATCATTAAGATCATCGCGATAAACATTCGAAATGGAATATGGCTGAATAATAATGGGTTTGTAAAGCGTCTCCACCTTCATTATCTTTCCATTTACAACCGCAGACTGCGGATCTGTGGCCAAAATATCAAAACCTTGCGGAACTGCTGTATAGGTACTTGGGTTAATATAAACTGAATTTCCAATCGCAACATTACCTTTGACTTCCAACCGCTCTGATGGAGTCGCAGTACCAATCCCAACATTCTGGGAGGACAAAATTCCTGATGCCAATGGCAAAAGGAGAATTAAATAATTTCTCATCTGTGTTTTATGGATTTAAAATGGGTGAAGTGTCAGTGCCGGAAGATGTATTGTTCAGATTCTTGGTTCTTTCTCCAAAAAGTTTGACATAAGTTTTGGGATAAATTGCACAGACGAACGTCCAGGTACCATCCGTCAATGGAGCCATTCCAGAATAATCTGCATACAAATTCCAAAAACCGCCAATACTCCGAACCCCGAAAGAAGGCAAAGCTACAAGACCTGAACCGCCAAGTGATACATTTCGGTCAAAGTAAGCCGACATAATGACCAATGCATAATCATTACTATTGATCCTGGTATTGAACCGCTCCAACCAGTCACCGCCGACATTGGTAAGCTTGTAAGTCGCGATGGTTGCAATTCCGGGAGCACCGGAAAGTCTGGGGTCTATTCTTTTAATACTGTTGTCCGAAGCATTCTGAGTAAGGAGCAGGTACCTGTCCTTCTCTTCTGAGCCGACTTGATCGACTTTGCCTGCAATAATGTTATCGGATTTGAAACTGCCGTTTACATCCAGGTCAGTTCTTGGGTTGGCAGTATTAATACCAATCCCTACTTGTGCATTTGTAGTTATGAATAATAATGCAGCAAGAGATAAATAAAATTTCTCTTTCATCATTTGTGTTTATGCAAATATATGAATAATGCAAAAACAAACTATTAACAAAAGATAATTTTTATAAAAAATAAACTGAAAATCAATTACTTATAGATAAATTCTCTAAAATTAACAAAGAATAAATTATTAATAATCTAATATTTTTAATGATTTAATATCAATAATGAATTATCATTTAACAAATTCATTATTCAAGGCTTTAAAAAGTCATTTCAACAAAAATTGTTTTTTTTATTAGTTCTCTTGACGAAAAATTGTAATATTATTCAGAAATCACCTTTACTAAGGATTTGATGTGGATCAACTTTTCCATCAATTCTTCTCTGGAATCTGCGAGAACATTGATGTGTCCCATTTTTCGCCCCGGTTTTGTTTCGGTTTTTCCGTACAGATGAACGTAGGTTTTTGGCAGTTTAAGAACGTCCTCCAACCCGTGATATTTTACTTTTCCGGAATGGTTTTCTTCCCCGACCAAATTCAACATTCCAGAAAATCCGTAAGCATCTGTGTCAGCCAAAGGTGAGTTTGTCACCACTCTGTAAAATTGCTCGAACTGGGAATTTGAGTTTCCTTCCTGCGATTGATGTCCCGAATTATGAAGTCTTGGCGCAGTTTCATTCACCCAAACTTTTCCATTTTTATCAAGGAACAATTCGATGGCAAAAAGGCCTGGAGAATCGGCACTTAAGATGAATTGTTTACCGATTCTGTCAATTTGATCTTGGACATCTTCCGAAATATCAGCCGGGCAAATATTAAAATCCAAAAGATTCAGTTTTGGATCTGCAACCATTTCTGTGACTGGGAAAGTTTTGGTTTCGCCATTCTCATTTTTGGCAATGATCAAGGATAACTCTTTATCAATATCCACAAGATCTTCCAAGACAGATTCCTGCGTCCAAAGGTTTCTCCAATCTTGCGTCGTACGGATTAGTTGTACGCCTTTTCCGTCGTAGCCACCAGTATTGAGCTTTTGAACGAATGGTAATTGGATCTTGATCTCTTCCTCGCTTCCATCCATAATTTCAAAATCCGGTGAAAGAATACGGTTTTCTTCGTAGAATTTTTTCTGAAGGATTTTTTGTTGGATGATCTTGATAATATTTGAATTCGGAACAACCTTCACACCAAGGTTTTCAAGTTCTTCCAAAGCGTCAACATTCACGTGTTCGATTTCAATCGTTACGACATCCTTGTCTCTTCCAAATTCCAGAACATCATCATAATCATTGAAATTTCCTCTCACGTAATGTGAAATGTTAGCGCAAGAACATTCTGGATTTGGGTCTAGAACATAGAATTCATCATCATATTTCAATGCTTCCTGAATGAACATTCTTCCGAGTTGTCCGCCTCCTAAAATTCCGATTTTCATTTTATACTTTTCTTTTTACTATTAGATTTATTTACTTCTTACAATTTTCTTTTCGCCTTGTATCAATGATGTATTGGATCTTCCATTCGTTATTAGTCTTAACCAATTGAAAAGAATTGACACCACAATGCGAAAACTTTCCTTGATAATAAAACTCATAAGGCGTCCAAACAGAAGCGAGATTTCCATCAATCAAAATATTAGAGAAAGTGATTCTCTCGTCCAAGCTTCCTTTCACAGATTTGGAAATACTCAGCGCAAAATCTTTGATATTTTCATTTTTCACCTCACCATTTTTTGCGATGGTCTGCAGTACAGCAGTTTTTGAAAAAGCGTTTGTAATTTTGGTAGAATCCGAAGTTTTCATCCCATCAAACAAGCTATTGATAGAGGCTTTGATTAGTAGCTCTTCTGAACTTTGAGAAAACGCACAGGTTGAGATCAACACAAAAAAGAATGAGAATATTTTCATAATTATTTGATTTTAAAATAACCGATCTCCATCGGATTTTCTTGATGTTCAACTTCTGATTTTTCAAGAATAATCGAATATTTGTCCTTTGTGATTTGGGACAGCAGATCGTTGACCGTGTAAAGATCATCTATGTCAACTCCAAGTTTGTCATCAATATGACTGGGTGCATTTTTAAAACCCATCGTCTTGTAAAACTTAGTTTTCTTCACACGTTTGATGACTTCTGCCATAGACGTCCCGACCATCAGATGCTGCTCGTGAAACTCTTCGAAATGTCCCAACTTGTAGCCGCCAAGATTAATAAAAAACAGCTGATCATCATTAGCTTCAGAAGATTTTTCAATAATCTTTACCTCGTAACCATCAACGAATTTCACTTCCTGATAACAGTCCATATGAAGCTTGACACCTTTCCAAAATTGTTTGATCTCCGGGTACAGATCTTCAACGCGTTCGGCGATACCAAAGAAAACATCGTGTTGTTCGATATTTCGGTCTGCTGGCTCTGCTCCCAGGATGATGTAGAATAATTTCATTTTGGAAAAATTGTTACACAAAAATACATCAAAATTATCTTTTTCAAAGTTTGTGTACCCAAATCAATCCTTTTATATTTGTGGGATGTCAGAAATCATAATTCTATTTGTTGGAGCTATCGCAGCTGGATTGATGGGATCTCTTACCGGACTGGGCGGCGGCGTCATTATTATTCCTCTACTCACACTCGGTTTTGGCGTTCCAATGCACTATGCGATTGGCGCTTCTCTTATTTCGGTGATCGGAACATCTTCCGGAGCGGCAGTGGCTTTTGTGAAAGAAGGTTTCACCAATATGAGGATTGGAATGTTCCTGGAGATTGCGACCACAGCTGGTGCAGTTTCTGGTGCATTGGTCTCAGGATTTCTGAATCCGAATACAATCGGGATTATTTTTGCAAGTATCTTGATCTTGACGGTTTTATTGAATTTAAAAGGAAAACCGGATCATCAGGAAACTCTGATCAAGGGAAGTCTTGCCGACAAACTGAAACTCTACGGGACTTTTCCAGACAAAGATGGCATCAAACATTACGCTTCCAGAAACACCATTCCAGGATTTCTGATGATGATCTTTGCTGGCGCAATGTCTGGACTTTTGGGCATCGGCTCCGGGGCTTTGAAGGTTTTGGCAATGGACAATATGATGAAATTGCCTTTCAAAGTTTCTACGACGACGAGTAACTTTATGATTGGCGTGACGGCTGTTGCAGGCGCTTTGATCTATTTTCAAAGAGGACAAATTATCCCTGTAATCGCAGCGCCGGTTTTGATAGGTGTGGTGGTAGGAAGTTTCATTGGTTCAAAAACGTTGATGATCTCTAAAACTAAGAAATTGAAAGTATTTTTTGCGATTGTGATCACAGTCCTATCCATATATATGATGTACAACGGTGTAACCAAAAATTTCCATTAAATGAGAACAAAACCATTTACAGACGTTGACCTGAATCGTTCCGTTGGGAATCTCCTGAGATTAGGGGTAATTCTTTCGGTAATAACCTCTTTGGTTGGTTTCGTCAAACTTTTTTCGGAAGGTTTTGTGATGCCAAGAAAATACAGACTTTTGGAAATGGGAGATTCCTCCGAAAAAGTATGGGGAAGTTTCTGGAATTCACTTTGCAAAGGTGAAGGAATGGCAATTATCCAATTGGGAATTTTACTCCTGATTTTAACGCCGTTAGTGAGAATTATCTTTGCATTAATCGGTTATTTGAAGGAGAAAGATTATACTTACGTTGTAATTTCATTAATTGTCTTGGCGATTATGACCGTGAGTTTTCTGACAGGTTACGCACATTAAATATAAATGATGATTGATAAATGATAATTGATGAATGATTTTTAAATTCATCAATTTAGTCTATAATCTATCCGTCTATTATCTCTAAGTCTAATTTTCGTAAAACTCCAAAGGCAAATTGTCCGGGTCGGTTGTAAAAAAGAATTTCTTCTCCGTAAACTCATCGATTCTGATGTCTTCGCAATCCAAACCTTTTTCCACTAACTCATTTCTCTTTTCTTGGACATTATCAACAGAAAAAGCCAAATGGCGGAGGCCACAACTTTCTGGTCTGGACGGTCGTTCTGGCGGATTTGGAAATGAAAACAATTCGATGACATAGTGTTCTCCGATGGCCAAATCTAACTTGTAAGATTGCCTAGCTTCACGGTAAACTTCACGAATGATGTTCAAACCTAAAACTTCGGTGTAGAATTTTTTGGAAACTTTGTAATCTGAGCAGATGATGGCGATGTGATGGATTTTCATAGTTTTAATAATTTTTAAATTCTTTTAAAATTGATTTTCTATAAAGTTGTTTCAATTTTCGTTTTACAGAATTATCGTTCAGATTTTTATCTGTTGTAAGACCATTAATAGTAATGACAGATTCTTTTGATTTACTTGTTGTATAATCATCTGCAGTAAACTGAATGTTTTTTACCATTTCATCCTCAAGCTTAATACTATCTATGATAAACCAATTAGAATTATTAATTAAATTTTTAATGTCATTTTTTAACGAATCTTGAGACACCTCGAATAATTGTTTTTTTGAATCTAAATTTTTTGTCTCAATTTGCCAAGCCATCAGTAACTCCCTCTTATTTTCAGAAATTATCCTAACTGTATCTTTTCGAAAATGTACATTTCTATTTTTTAAGTCTTTAAAAACATCCTCGTTTGATTTATCTTTAAATGTAATGCTGAAATTCGAAAAAATAATATTTCCCGTATAAGGAACATACTTATAGTAGCGCGGTGGAGAAGTTGACATCAACACTAAAACACTTGGAACGATAAGCATCTTTGCTGACAATTTATTAATTTCAAATATTTTTAGCTTATCCTTATTTTTAATCAAATAATAAGGAATAAAAAGAAAAACAACAGTCAACAAATCTGTGTAATCTACAACACGATGAATGGAAATTGGCGAAATTACATTGTAGAACTCAATGAATTTTTCTGAATACGAAGATTTCCAAAATGTAAAAAATAATCCCGTAATGTAAACAGAATTCTGACGAAGTTTAGGAAACAAAAAAGTCAATAGAAATGGGAACAAAATAATCCCTGCAGCATCAGACAATTTTCCAGTAAACCAATTGTGAAAATATAATTTCAAAAAATGGTCGTTCAGAAAAAGAACTAGCAGACTGAAAATAAAAACAATATTACAGATTAAAAATTTATTTCTCATTCTTTTATTTAATAAACGCTGGCTCGAATATGTTTATTTTGTTTGAGATTCCTCTTTCACTTTCTCCAAATAATCATCTTCCAAATCCTTCAGTCTTCTGAAATAATTTTCCTTATCCATAAACAATTTCGGATTGTAGGCATCGCCTTCTTTTCGTTTTTTATGAAGGTCGAATTGGCTGGCGTGAGAAGCCACCCAAACATCGAAATCCAGTTTTTTCATTGCATCAAGTGTGTAAGCATAATCTTTTTGGATGGTTGGATACGCTTTCACATCAGAAAATTTGTGGTCGATGATGATGGAAGGCATATTCGCAATCAAGACTTTATATTTTCCATTTTTATCTTTCGTTTCGAAGATAAAACTGCACGAACCTTTTGTGTGACCTGGATGATGAAGCAAAGTCAAAGTCGTGTTTCCCAGTTTGATTTTGCCATTATTTTTCAACATAAAATCAGGCGATAACGGTTTGAAGGTCACGCCATATTTCCCCAATTCGTAATCCGATTTTCCGCCAGATTTCAGTTCGGCAACATCTGCTTCGTCCACATAAAGTTTGGCGCCCGTTTCTTTTTTAATATCGGCCATCGCACCCATATGGTCGAAATGTGCTTGGGTCAAAGTCAGGATTTTCGTGTCCTTATATTTGAATCCAAGCTTCTCGATATTCGCTTTGATTTGAGGATAAGAATCTGCCAAACCAGTGTTGATAAGGATATTTCCTTTGTTCGTCACAATGAGATACGAAGCCAAATCATAAGTTCCTACGTAATACAGATTCCCCACAATTCTGAAGGGTTCGTAAGGTTGCGACCATTCTGCGGAATGATTGGTTGGCTCTGTCACTGTTTGTGCATTTCCGGTAAAGGAGATGATAAGTAAAAGTATTAGGCTTATCTTTTTCATATTTTTTTTAAAACGGTATTTTGTCATTCCGGAGGAATCTCAGCAGTCTAGATTCCTCCGGAATGACAAACTTTATGGTTAGTTAAAATTGTTGTTCAAACAAATGATTTAAAAATTCCAAATTAGGATTTTGGATTCTTATCAATTCCAATTTTTTATTCCTTGACAAATCCTTTATTTCTTTTTCACGTTCAATCGCTTGCTGAATCCAACCAAACTTTTCATAATAAACTAAAAACTCAACATTATATTTTGCAGTAAAACTGTTTGGATTTGTTTTAGTTTTATGTTGATGCAATCTAATATGAAGATTGTTTGTAACTCCCGTATACAGAACTGTTTTGCTTTTGTTTGTTAAAATATAAACATAAAACGTGTAAGCGCCTTCTGGAAATTCAATCATTTTATTGTGTTTACAAGACAGTCTTTTTCCATAATATTGTCATTCCGTAGGAAACCTAACGTAGTGGTTCGACGAAGTCAATCTAAACACAGAAGGAAAACGCAGTTGAGATTCCTACGGAATGACAAAAATGCGGGTTAAATTTTGCGTTATAATTTCACTTCCGACCTCCAGCTTCCATCTTCCGACTTCTTAAAACCTCATCACATCCTTCACAACACCACCTTTCTGAGTCAACGGAATCAGTTCTGTGGTGATGAAATCTGTAATTCTTTTGTTATCGATATCATTTGGGAAGAGCAAGTGAACGTTTGCGCCGGCATCCAACGTGAAGAACAGAGCCAAACCAGTGATTTTTCTGAATTCCCAAATTTTATTGATGACCTGCAACGTTCCGGTTTGCATTAGGATGAAAGCCGGTTCGCTCATCATCATCATTGCGTGAAGTGTCAACGCTTCGTGCTCTACAAGTTTGATGAAACCTTCCATATCGCCTGTTGCGAGGATGGTTTTCAATTTTTCAAAGTTTTCGTGGGCTTCCTGGAAACGTCTTTCGGCGTAAGGATTGGTGTTCATCAAGCCGTGACCAACAGTGGATGAGACCGATTTCTGACCTTCGTGAATCAGCAACACCCAATCGTTGAAATTCTTGAAGATTGGATGGATTTCATTGTTGTTATATGGAACAGCGAATAAATCTGAACTGCCTTCGACTTCTTTTGTTTTTCCCCAAACGACCAAACCTTCGTACAGACTTCTGGAAGCACTTCCACTTCCTAATCTTGCGAGGAAACTTTCTTTTTTGGTTTTTGTCAGGCTGAGGCTCTCGAAGCCTTGTTCTTTAGTCGTGAAAATATCATCCAGGTTCATCAGACATTTTGCAATCGCGCCGAAACCGGATGCGGAACTGGCAATGCCTGAACTGTGTGGAAAGGTATTTTCTGTTTTGATGATGTATTTTCCTTTGAGAATCCAAGGGAGATATTGCTCGATGTTTTTGAAATATTTTTCGATTTTCTCTGCGAATTTCTGTTCTTCATTTCCTGCAAGAAAAGTTTGAACTGAGAATTCTTCTCCAGCGATAAATTCCATTGTGGTGTTGGTTCGGCAATGGTTCAGCGTGTAGCTGATGCTGGGATTTGCCGGGATTTGGTTTTCGTATTTTCCCCAATATTTTATCAATGCGATATTGGACGGACAGCTTGCGGAAACCGCTTGGTTTGATATGTTGAATTGGGAATTTCCCAAAAATTCTTGAGTCATAGTGTTGCTTTTGGCAATCGGCTTTTGGCTGTTCGCTTTGGCGGATTGGTTTTGGTTGGCTAATTTAAGAATTAATAAGGCTTCGTGAAAGTTGATTTCTGAGTAATTGATTTCTTCGTTATAAAGTCAAAAAATAACTGCTTTAAATTAGTCCTAACAAAGAATCTCTATACTCTTTTTGTTATTATGGAGTAAACCTAAAGATGTGGTTTTATTCTGTTTAAGATTAAACTCATCAAAAACACATTTCGTAAAGACGTTGATACATAACGAAACCTAATTGTATAATTTAGTTAAACCGTTGATTGGTTTAGTTGGGATGACGATTCACTTCGTTGGGTCATTGATTCATTTAGTTGAGCTTTTGATTCATTTAGTTAAGGCGGTGATTCATTTAGTTAAGCCGTTGATTCACTTAGTTGAGGCGTCTTCACGTATTCATCGGCATTTCCTGCAATTGGGATTGTGTTTGATTTGAATTTTTAAAGAAAAAATAAAAAGTTTACAGTTTTAGATAACTGCATCGTCTAAATCTGTTGTTACAACGAATATAGACTGCTAAAAACCTGATTTGATTGTTTTTTTAATCATTAATAACAATAAGATTATTAATCGATTATCAATTGCGTCGAGTTTTAGCTCGATGTAGAAATTTCAAAATCAAAAGCTTTAGCCGAAACTTAAAAAAGATTTTGGCTAAAGCCAACTCTCGCCATTCTCTTTTAAAACGGGCTGAAGCCCGTTCCTATTGATATCTACCAATTTTCTAACAATCAGGCTCAGATTAATAATGCGGACATTGAAACTAAACTTTTAGAATGACAAAGAACAGTTGAATTACAAAGTTTTTCTGTAACATTTTTGAGATTAATGAACTAATTTTGTGAGGTTTTAAAAATCGTCGATGGAAAGACGAAACCTCAACATAGCCCCGATTGTAGTGGAAATCCTTTTTTGAAAAAAAAGATTGCAACGGAAAGCGGGTTGGACAAGTGAATCGAAGGGGAAATCGTCTTGCTCCTTAATATTATTTATTCATTTTTTAATTACAGATTATCAATGCTGAAAGCTGAAAATATCAAAAAAACATACAACGCGGGGAAGAAAATTGCGCTTCAGGATTTTTCTATCGATGTGCCTACGGCGAGTATTTATGGGCTTTTGGGTCCGAATGGCGCGGGGAAAACGTCGTTTATCCGTATCATCAACCAAATCACGCAAGCAGATGAGGGAAAGGTTTGGATTGACGGCCAGGAGCTGAATCCGGAGCACATCCGAAACATCGGCTATATGCCGGAGGAGCGCGGACTTTACAAGAATATGACGGTGGGCGACCAGCTTTTGTATTTTGGCGAGTTGAAAGGAATGTCACGTGCAGAAGCACTTTCGCAGGCTAAATTCTGGTTTGAACAACTGAACATCGACCAATGGTGGAAGAAAAAACTGAGCGAACTTTCGAAAGGGATGGCGCAGAAAATCCAGTTTGTGGTGACGGTTTTGCACCGCCCGAAATTGCTGATTCTGGATGAGCCTTTTTCGGGTTTTGACCCTGTGAATGCAAATCTCATCAAAGACCAAATTATTCGTCTGAAAAATGAGGGAACGACCATCATTCTCTCGACGCACCGAATGGAAAGTGTGGAGGAAATGTGTGATTTTGTGGCGCTCATCAACAATTCTAAGAAGGTTTTGGACGGGAAAGTTTTTGATGTTCGCGAACAATTCAAACAGAATGTTTTCTCTGTGGTTTTGGCGGACACGAATTCAGAAAATTTGGAGGAACTGACAAGAAAATATCAAATCGAAAATATGACTACCAACAATGGTTTGTTTCATTTTGAACTGAAGAATTCTGAGAATCAAAATATCCTGCTTCAGGATTTGGTGAAAACAGGAACAATACGGACTTTCAACGAGAAGATCCCTAGTATGAATGAGGTTTTCATTAATGCGGTGCAATCATAGTTGATGAATGATAATTGATAAATGATTCTACTTATTACATTTTACTTTTTACAATAAATGAAAAATATATATTTAATTACCAAGAGGGAATTTCTGACGCAGGTCAAGAAGAAATCTTTTATTATTCTGACGATTCTTGCGCCACTTTTGATGGTTGGTTTTGGGGTTTTGATTGGTTTTATGTTCAAGGCGAACGAAGCGGAATATCACTTTGATGTGGTGGACAAAAGCGGACTTTTCGCGGGACAATTGAAATCGACGAAAGAAATCACTTATACTTTTGTGCCTGAAAATACGGAAAACGCACTCGTCAAAAACCTGAAAGAACTGAAAGGTACAGATGGTTTGCTCATCATCCCGGAACTCAAAGACACCAATTTTGATGCGTTGGAAAGTGGGACAAAACTGTTAACCAACAAGAAGGTCGGGATGGATACGAAAAGTTTAGTATCGGCTGATTTGAGTAATATTCTGAAGAAAGAAAAAATCAAACAGCTTGGAATCAAGGAAGACAGAATTGTGAATCTTGATAAGAATTTCAAACTGATTTCCCAAAACGTGACGGAAAGTGATAAGCCTGAAAGTGACCTTGCTTTTGGCATCAAAACCGCGCTGAGTATGGGATTGATGTACGTGGTGTTTATGTTCATCATCATCTACGGCGTGCGTGTGATGCGAAGCGTTTTGGAAGAGAAAAATAACCGTGTTGTGGAAATTATCATCTCGTCTGTCAAACCTTTTGAATTGATGATGGGGAAAATTCTGGGTGTAACTTTGGTGGCATTGACGCAATTCATCGTTTGGATTGCGATGACCGTGACAGCGGCCATATTCTTGAATACAGGATTTTCGGCGATGCAGAAAAATATTCCGGCTGGAGAAGAAGGCGTTCTTAAAAATCTGGATATTCAGCAGATTGCGACGGAGGTTTCGCACATTCTTTTGGATATGAATTATGTTGGAATCATCGGGGTTTTCGTGTTCTTCTTTTTGTTTGGCTATATCTTTTACAGTTCGATGTACGCGGCGATTGGAAGTGCGGTTGACAATGAAACTGAGACGCAACAATTTACTTTGTTCGCTGTGGTTCCGCTGATGTTGGGACTTTACGGAAGTTTCACGATAATGAATAATCCGGATGGGCCGATGGCTTTTTGGCTGTCCATTATTCCGTTTACTTCGCCGGTTGCGATGATTGCGAGGATTCCGTTTGGGGTTCCACTTTGGGAGATTTTGTTGTCGATATTTTTGTTGATTGCTTCTACTCTATTAATGGTTTTCATTGCTTCGAAAATCTATAGAGTTGGGATTTTGATGTATGGGAACAAGGCGACTTTGAAAGAGATCTGGAAGTGGATCAGGAGTTGATTTCATTGTTAAATTAATTTTCATTTTATTTGTGGAAAATTAATACTTTGAAAAAATTTATTCTAATTGCATTGGCTTCGTTATCTATTATTTCTTGTCGGAAAGATGATGAGAAAGAAGAATCTTTGATTTTGGGAACTTGGAATCTGACTAAAATACAAATTATGTCCGGAAAAGACAATTCCGTTTTAAGTTCAGAAATTATTTCGGATTGCCCGGATAAAATGACTTATTTGTTTTCTGACAATAGGTATACATTGACTATTTTCAAAGATAATTTTATAGGTTCTTGCGTTGTAGATGAAACAGAAAATGGCGAATTCAATTACAATGAAAATCAGAGAGAAGTAACCTTTAAATCTACTCTCACAGGTAACCCTTACATTATTAAAATTAATTCCATTACAAATAATGAATTACAATTAATCGATTCTTACTTCGGTTATGACGCAAATAATGACGGCGTAATAGATAAACGTGTAATGGTCTTCAGTAAATAAAAAATCCTCAGAGAATTCTGAGGATTTTTAGTTTTATTTCTTTCTCTTAGCAATAGACTTCTGCTTCTGCTGAGCTCTGTTGGCACCGAATTTCTTAGGAGCTTTTCGCTTGCTTGGTCCGCCGAGATTTTTTTTCTTGTTCTTATCTTTTTTCTCGTGGAAAGCGGAATCGCCTTCGTTGAGTTTGGCTGTGGTCAAGAATTTCATCTTCACTTCTTCCTGTTCCGATGCGAGCTTCACTTTGGAAATCGTCACAGCTTCCGGGAATTCGGTTTTCTTGATCTCTCTGTCCATCAAAAGTTCGATATCCAAAAGTTGCGCTTCTTCCTTTTTGGTAAAGAACGTGATGGAAATCCCTTCTTTGTCCGCACGACCCGTTCTACCGATCCTGTGAATGTATTGCTCTGGAACCTCAGGAACTTCGAAGTTGAAAACGTGCGAAATATCCGGAATATCAAGACCTCTCGCCATAATATCCGTTGTGATCACACCTCGCAATTCTTCATTGGTGAATTCCTGCATCACTCTTAATCTGAAATTCTGGGATTTGTTGGAATGGATGACACCAAACTGGTCTGGGAATTCTACATTCAGTTTTTCGAAGATTAAATCGGCGTGTTTTTTATTGTTAGCGAAAATCAGAATTTTTTCTAAGTCCGTTTCTGTTTTAAGAAGGTGAATTAATAAATTCAATTTGGTGTTGAAGTTCTCCACCGGAACTGCAGATTGTGCAATCTTCTCCAAAGGCGTTCCTGATCTTGCCAATGAGATCTCAATCGGACCAGCGAAATATTCGTTCAGCAAAGCGTCTACAGCATCGGTCATCGTTGCAGAAAAAAGGATGTTTTGTCTTTTCTCTTTCATCATTTCGAAGATGTGCGTGAGCTGTGGACGGAATCCAAGGTTCAGCATTTCATCAAATTCATCGATGATCAGTTTATTAACTTCCTTCAATGAGATTGCATTGTCAATCGCAAGATCCATTACTCGACCAGGTGTTCCCACCAAAATGTCGCAACCGTCATTGAACAATAATTTTTGTGTATTGATGTTTTTTCCACCGTAAATTCCGATCACTCTTGCGGTCAGATTTTCCGTCATTTTTGTGATCACTTCTGTTACCTGAACCACCAATTCTCTGGTTGGCACCAAAACCAGAACGGTTGGATTTCCAGACTTGTTGTATTTCCAGGTTTTAAGGACTGGAAGCGTGTAGGCCAAAGTTTTACCTGTTCCTGTTTGGGCAATTCCCATCACGTCGCGTCCGGAAAGTATCGGTCCGATGCTTTTTTCCTGAATAGGCGTTGGTTCAAAAAGGTTGAGATCGGCTAGTACATCCAGAATCTTTTCCGGTAAATCGAAGTCTGCAAAAGTGGTTTTCATCTGGGAAAAATTTATTTTTAAAGTAGTAAAGAATAACCTCGAAAATTGAAATTGTAATGAATTGATACAATATTTTCTTTGGTTTCAATCGGCAAAGATAGGGATTTTGAAATCAAGCGGAAAACTATTGATTTTTTGAGATAATTATAAAAATTATTTCTGCTCCTCCCTCAAAACAATCCTAAAAGTCGTTCCCTTTCCCACTTCAGAATGGGCAATTTTCACTTCACCTTTGTGATATTCTGTCACAACTCTTTTGGTCAATGAAAGGCCTAATCCCCAACCACGTTTCTTGGTAGAGAATCCCGGTTTGAAGGCATTTCTAACTTGTTGTTTTGTCATTCCGCTTCCAGAGTCGGTCACGTCGATATAGACACTCTTGTTTTTCTTGTAGAGTGAAAGTTCCAATTTCCCTTCACCTTTCATCGCATCGACAGCATTTTTGATCAGGTTTTCGATCACCCAGCTCATCAGGATTTTACTGTGCGGAATCAGAACTGGTTCGTAGGTTTTTCTTAACGTAAAATCAACTTTGGTCGAAATTCGGGATTTTAAATAATCGAAATTCTGCTGAACGGTTTCATTGATATCAAGGTCATTCAATGCAGGAATAGAACCGATTTTAGAAAATCTTTCGGAGATGGTCTTCAGTCTTTCAACATCTTTTTCGAGTTCTTTTACGCCTAATCCATTTTCATCTTCGAGTTTCATAATTTCAACCCAGCCGATCATTGAAGACAACGGCGTTCCGATTTGATGCGCTGTTTCTTTCGCCAAACCTGCCCAAACAAAGCCTTCGTCGGTTTTCTTGAGAGTTCTCAGGAACCAAAAGGAAAATATCAAATAAGCGCCGATGAACAAAGCGATCAGGTACGGATAGAACCTGAAATAATTGAGCAGATCGGAGTTGTCATAATAGATAAACTGATTCTGTCCAGATGGCAATTCTACGACAAAAGGATCGTAGGAATTTTCCATTTTCCTGATCAGATTTTTCAGTTTGAGGGAATCTTGTTCGATGTGTTCGGGAATATTGGCTTGGAAAATAGGTGTTCTATGTTTATCTGTCACAACAATTGGAAGATTGGTATTATCCTGCATTACAGCAAGATACAACTCCTGAATCTTTGGATCTGCTGAGATCTCATCATCGGTATAGGCTTTCAAAGCCGTACCTATCAGATTGATTTTCTGAATCTCCTGCTTCCTGAGATTGTCAATAATTAAAAAAGAAGAAACGGCAATACCAAGTACAATCGCCGTGAGTATAAAGTACACGACCCAACTGTTGATTCTTTTAAGAAAATTGAAACCTTTCATTATTGCTTATAAAACGGCAATTTAGGAATTTATTGTAAAATTGAGATTAGAGACAATAGATTTTTAGAGGATAGACTAATAAATCAAAGATTATCCTAGATTTGTAATCGAGTAAATTTCAAAATAAAAATCATGATCCAACTTCAAAATACAAAACTAAAGGCCAGCTTCAACGAACTCGGTGCAGAACTGATTTCGCTAATTAATCTCGAAACAGGAAAAGAGATCATTTGGGAAGGCAATCCTGATTTTTGGGGCGGCCAAAGTCCGGTCCTTTTCCCGACTGTTGGCGCCTTGAAAGATGATTCTTATATTTTCGAAGGCGAAACTTATGAGATGCCAAGACACGGATTCGCCAGAAGAAAGCTTTTCGACGTGAAAAATTCTTCTGAAAATGAAGTTGTCTTTGAATTAAATTCTGATGAAGAAACTTTGAAATTCTATCCCTTCGATTTCAGTTTGGAGATCAAATATACTTTGACTGAAAACAAGTTGACCGTTTCTTACAACGTGAAAAATACTTCGGAAGGAGAACTATATTTTTCTTTGGGTGCTCATCCTGGATTTTCGATTGACACCAAAAATGGACTGAAGTATGATGATTACGCAATCACCTTTTATGATGATGAAAAATTGGAAATTCATCCATTGATCGATAATCTCATCAGCAAAAAAACCGAAACCATCAACCTGGAAAATAAAACGCTTCCACTTTCATACGAATTGTTCTCAAAAGACGCTTTGGTGATGACCAATATGAAAAGCAAAGAATTGATCTTGAAAAATAATCAAAACAACCACAAAGTGATTTTCACTTTTTCAAACTTTCCATATTTCGGGATCTGGGCGGCAAAAAATGCTGATTTCGTTTGCTTGGAACCTTGGCAAGGCATTGCAGATATCGAAGACCACAACCAGGAATTAACTGAGAAATTCGGGATTTTGAAGTTGGAAAGGAATGAGGATTGGAAGGGTGATTGGGCTGTTGAGATTGAGTGATTTTTCATCGCAAAGTCGCTAAAATTTAAAAATTACAACGCTTTAAAGTCGCAAAAAACAACCCCTTCAGAGTTTTAAACTATAAAGGGGTTTTCTATTAAAAAAATTACTGCTTATCCAACTTATTCCAATATTCCAGAATCTCATTCTTGATATTTTGTGGCAGATTTTTAAAATTATCAGAATAAACATCTTTCGAATAACCACTTTCTGCAGAAGTTGAGATTTCGTAAAACTCAGCATTCTTGGAGAAAATCAAATGAACTGACTGCTGTTTGAAATCATAATCGTTTAGTGAATAGATGAAAAGTGCATCGATGCTTTTGTCTTTATCGTAATCCGCAAAGGACTTTCTTTGTCCCCAAGAACTAATGATTCCCGCGTGCTCGATTTGTTTTTTGGCTATCACTTTCCATTCTCCACCGATTTTTGTAAATCTCTGGAAAGTCATTTTATCAGGCTTTGCTCCTTTTTCGATTTTTGAAAAGATAAAGACATTGTCCTCACTGTCCGGCGAATTCACCTCGTCCACCTGAACAATTCTAACACCTTCGAAAGGGAAATCCTTGTAAGAATTCTGGTGCCTTACGATGTTGGAAACTTGTGCAGTCATCATCGTTCCGATGAATAGCATTGGTAATAAAATTTTCATATTCGTGTTTTTTATTTAGATAAATATAAAAAAATGCAGATGATAATTCAACTGCATTTTAATTTTTATTTATAAACCACTCCGTCAAAAATTAAAAAATTTTTGACACCCCTCCAATGGAGGGGAATTTTATAATGTTTCTTTTAGCCATTCAAAGAATTCTCTTTGCCAAACCAAACCGTTTTGCGGATGAAGCACCCAATGGTTTTCGTTCGGGAAATAAAGGAATTTGGTTTTCAGACCTTTCAGTTTCGCAGCTTGGAAAGCTTCCTGACCTTGCTCATAAGGAACACGGAAATCGATTCCGCCTTGGATTACCATAATCGGTTTGTTCCACTTGTCCACAAAATTACTTGGATTGAAGTCTGAATACGCTTTTGGTGTTGGCTTTTGCCAGTAATTTCCACCTAAATCCCAATTGGCAAACCAGAGTTCCTCAGTTGTTCCGTACCAGGATTTCATATCAAATAAACCGTCGTGTGCAATGAATGTTTTGAATCTATTCTCGTGAACACCAGCCAACATAAATACAGAATATCCGCCGTAACTCGCACCAACAGCCGCCACTCTGCTTCCATCTACGTAAGGTAATGTTTTAGCGAAGTCGGTTGCTGACAAATAATCTTCGATTGGTTGTCCGCCCCAGTTGCCACTGATCGCTTCGTTCCATTTTACGCCCCAGCCTGGCATTCCTCTTCTGTTTGGTGCAACGACGATGTAGCCGTTTGCGGCCATTAAAGCGAAGTTCCATCTTGTGGAGAAAAACTGCGTCAGTCCAGATTGTGGTCCTCCTTGGCAATAAACTAGAGTTGGATATTTCTTATTTGGGTCGAAGTTGGGCGGATAATGGAACCAAACGCCCATTTCTTTTCCATCGGTCGTTTTCACCATTTTCAGTTCAGATCTTCCTTGAACCAGTTTGGAATAATTGTCTTTATTAATATCCGTGATCTGTTTCAATACACCTTTGGAATCCACTTCGAAAAGGTCTGCATTGTGATTGATGTCTGTTTTGGTGACCCAAAGTTTGCCTTTGTTTTCGAGTACGATCTCGTTGATATCAAAATCGCCTTTCGTAATTTGTTTTACAGTTTTACTTTTAACATCAACGGAGAATAATTGTTTCGTGCCGCGGAAAGCTGAAGTGAAGTAGATCGCTTTTGCATCTGCACTCCACGAAACATCGCCAGTGACACTTTCGTCCCAGGCTTTTGTAAGATTTTCAGACTTCATCGCCTTCCAATCCATTATCATAATGTCATTCTTATCGGCTTCAAAACCGTCTCTTTCCATTGAGTTCCAGAGGAGAAATTTACCATCTGGACTGAATTTCGGATTCACATCGTAACCCATCATTCCTTCTGTAATATTCTTGGTAACGCCACTTGCCAGATCATAGCAATAGATATCTGTGTTGGTGCTTTGCGCATATTCTGCGCCGCTTTTCTTCTTGGAAACGTAAAGCAACTGCGACGAATCCGGACTCCAAACAAAATCTTCTGCTCCACCAAATGGTTTCTGCGGCGAATCGAAAGCTTTTCCCTCCAAAAGATCTTTGGCCCTGTCCACAGACTCAGAAATATTCACTGTGAAAACGTGGTTGTAAGAACCTTCATTGAAAGCATCCCAATGTCTGTGATTGAGGTCTGTATAGATTTGAGCCGTCGTTTTTGGCAGATCTTTATATTTATCCTTACCCAGAAGATCCTCGATATGAACTGCTTTGCTGAAAGCCACTTTTTTCCCGTCTGGAGAAATGACAATATTGTCAACCTCACCAACCTTATAAAATTCTGACCAAGTTTTACCTGAATCTTTCGACAAGAAAATTTGGTTGTTCTCTAGAGCGTAAATTCCGTTTTTGTCCCATTGAATCAGGCTTTTCTTGCCTAAATCAATTTTGGTAGATTTTCCGGAAAGGTCCAGCCAAAAAGCTTCGGAGTTTGACTTTTCGGTTTTGAGGTCTGTTTTGCTGATTTTGTAAATGAGAGAAGAATGGTCCGGCGAAACCGACTGAATACCAAGTCGATTGAGCGTCCACATCATCTCTGGTGTCATAACCTGTTGTGCATTCATCATAAAAGGTATTGTTGCTGCTGCAGCTATGAAATGTTTGATTTTCATCTGTTTAGAATTATAATTTTGAAAAAACTCGGACGAAGTTATTAAATTAATATGTAAATTTGGCTTTAACCAATTAAAACTAATTCTTATGCAAAAATTTCTACTCTTTTCTTTAGCAGTAATTTCTCAATTTGTATCCAGCCAAACTATGAAAACCGCTTACTTCAAACCACCTTCCACTTGGACATCTGCCTGCGTATGGCCAAATGTAATTGACCCTCCAACATTAGTAGATTTCTTCTCGCCACCTCCCATGGCAAGCACTTGTGAAGGCTGGTACAAATACAGTACGCCATTCAATACTGCAGAATTTGTTTTTAATAATTGTAAATATATTGCCGGTGCACCTCCCCATCCTGATTATCTATCCGTCTCTGTAACTACAGCGGATACAATATTCTACGACTATTCCGCTGGTCCAATTTCAAATCCGCCAGCTTGTCTTTTGGCTGTGAATGAATCCGCTAAAAATATGGTCGTGGTAAAAATATTCCCAAATCCGGTTCAAGACTTTGTGAATATCGAATCTGACAAAAACTTTGTTGCCTATGAAATTATAGAGGAATCGGGAAAACTGCTTCTTAATAAAGATTTCAAAGGAAGTAAAATTGATATCAGCAATCTGAAAACAGGTGTTTATTTTATTAAATTAAAATCTTTGAGTAATGAAACCAATATTGTGAAATTTATCAAGAAATAAGTTTTATTATTGATTAAAATCCATATATTTGCGCTTCAAAATTTATTACTAAGACTATACTATGAGCACAATATTTACGCTGTTTATGATCCTAATCATCATTGCTAGCATCCTATTAGTTATCATCATCATGGCTCAAAATCCAAAAGGAGGCGGACTTTCCGGGACTTTCGGCGGTGCATCTGCTACTAATTTTGGGGTACAAAGAACCAATGATTTTATGGAGAAAGCAACCTGGACTTTGGGAGGAACTATTGTTGTTTTGATTTTCCTAAGCATCATTCTTACAGGAAAACCATCGCAAGTAGCGCCATCAATGCCAACACCAGTGAGATCTGAAGCGCCAGTAAATCAAGCTCCGACTAATACTACTACTCCAGCAACCCAGGTTCCTGCAACGAAATAATAGAAAACTATTCTAAATATAAAATGCCCCGGAAAATTTCGGGGCATTTTTTTGTTTTATTCCACAATTGGGTTTCTTACTATTTTATTATCATCCAAACATCTATCCATTAAAATTCTAAAACAATCTCCCAAATCATCCGAAGCTCTGCAAATTGCACTTTCCAGCATGGTTCTCACTTGTTTTTCGGTCACGCCAGCTTCTGTCCAACTCTTTGCCGAGGTGTGGGCGTTGAGGATGAATGGCATGATTCTATCGATGGCGCAGGCAAAAATTGCATCGGGCGTTTTTTCCTCTTCAAACTCAATCCAGAGGTTGTAAAAATCTGTTGAGAGAGGCTCATCCAAAATTCCGAAGATTCTTTTTGCAGCTATCTTTTCCCGTTCGAATTTGTCCTGCATTCCAACTTCATCAAAAAGGAAAGTGTCGCCAGCGTCAATTTCTACGAGGTCGTGGATAGACAGCATTCTGATTACTCTCAATAAATTGATGTCCTGATTATCCTTTGCATAAGGATAAAGGATCTGTGCCAAGACAACAATCTGCCAGCTGTGTTCTGCGGTGTTTTCTCGTCTGGAATCGTCGGCGTTGTAATTTCTTCTGTTGATATTCTTCAAAGCATCTATTGCCAGGATGAAATCTATTTCTTTCTGAATCTTCATTCCTTAATCTTTATAATACTCGCTTATTTTATATTTTTTGGTTTTGCTTACCCATTTGTTATTAATGAGATTTCGGGTGATTACTTTTACGAATTCTCCGCCGCCAGTTGCATCTTCCTCAAATTCATAAACTTTTTGAAGTCCCTTTTTTGGGATAACGGCATATTCTGTGGTGATGTGCCAGCAACATCCGGATTTTGCAAAGGTGATGAGGCGTTTTCTATCGTGATCGGTCTGGAACATTCCGAGGTTTTCATAGGCCAGACTTGTCAATTCATCACTTGGGACAAATTGTTTTTTGGTGGCGTGATAAACATAAACGTCATATGAAGGTCCGCCGTAACCACTTTGATTGCCATTCCTAATCGCTAAATCCTCAGAGCCATCAAAATTAAAATCGTCAAAGATCAAAGGACTCTGCTCGTTGTACAATTGTATGACGTTCACCGTTGGTTTCTGATCTTTGTCCAAAAACAAACTGAGATCATCCGATTCAAAAGTTTGGAAAAGTTGATTTGTCTTTTTGTCGATTAATTTTACAATTCCTTTTCCATTGCAACTTTCGTCATCACACGTCTGAACGGTAATGTGAGCATCAAAGCGTTTTGATCCGCCTTTAATTACATAATTGGCTTGTGCAAAATAGAGCTGGCCAATTGTCATTAATAAAAATCCGACTTTCTTTTTCATATCGACTAATTTATAGTTCATATCCGGGATCTACCTCGTACGGTTCTTTTCCTTTTTCGAAGATCCTTGTCAATTCTGTGCCTTCTGTGGTCACTCGGTTTCCGAGTCTTCGGATCCAGTTGCCTTCTCTCAGGCCAACAACTTTGATGTCATTTTGGGTCAGGAATTCTTTGATCCTGGTTTCTCTGGTTTCTCCGTTGTGTTTAATCTCGGGATTTGGGTTCAGGTAATGTGGGTTGATATTGAACGGAACCAATCCCATACAATCGAAGCTTGATGGATAGACGATGGGCATATCGTTGGTGGTTTTCATATTGACGCCGCCGATGTTGCTGCCTGCGCTACAACCGAGATATGGTTTTTCTGATTCTATATTTTGCTTCAAGACATTCATTAATCCTAATTCGTGCAAGGTCTTTACTAATAGAAATGTGTTCCCGCCGCCGGTGAAGAATCCCTGCGCAGAATTGACCGCTTCTATTTTATCCTCGAACTCGTGAAGGCCTTTGACATTGATATTAATTGTTGAAAAGAAATCTTTGGCTTTCTGCGTGTAGTCATCGTGGGAGATGCCGCCTGGTCTGGCAAATGGGATGAAGATGATATCTGTTATGCCTTCAAACAAATTCATGAGTTTTGGTTTGAGGTATTCCAAATATTGTCCGCCGAAGAGTGTGGAGGTGGATGCGAGGATGATGTTCATATTGATAGTTGATAGTTGATAGTTGATAGTTGATAGTTGATAGTTGATAGTTGATAGTTGATAGTTGATAGTTGATAGTTGATAGTTCAAATTTCGGGAAATGTTTTTTATGGCGATAGAAAATAGTTTGAAGTTTTTTGAAATTATTTTGCGGATGCGGGAATATTGTTTCCAGATGCTCCAATATAACTTCCGGATGCAGGAATATTGTTTCCGGATGCTCAAATATAATTTCCGGATGCAAGAATATAACTCCCAGATGTAAGAATATTGTTTATTGATGCAAGAATATAACTTCCGTATGCTCAAATATAAGTTACAGGTGCTCCAATATAAATCACAGGAGCAAGAATATTGTTTGCAGGACCAAGAATATAAGTTACAGGTGCTCCAACATAATTTGCAGGAGCAAGAATATAAGTTGCAGGTAGTCTGATATTAATAATAAGCTATTTCTGATATTAGCAGGGCGCTCCTACGGAGTTTTGGTTCTTATTGATTGTTGATTTTTCTACTAACAGTGCGCCGCTCTGCGGCTTTTTATTAGCATTATATGTTATGAAATAGAAAATACAAAAAAGCCCGCAGTGAATTGCGGGCTCAAATAAATTTGATTTGATATGAAGAAAAAAGAAATTATAATCCTGCCCAAGAAGAAGCCCAAGCTGGTGTAGAAGTACCACTACCCGCTCCTGTTGCATCTGTTTTTTCAGTATAAGTCCCAGCAGCAGCAGGCTGAGCTACAGACCCTGAAGCAGAAGCAATCGTTACCGCTTTTGTAGTTACATTGTCAAATCTGATGTTTGTGAATTTGTTTTTACCGTTTAGGTTTGCAATAGTTGCATCGTGCTGAATAGTAATTGCTGTAGCCCATCCAGAGAATACAACGTTATCCAAAGTAGCACCAGTACCAACTCTGAACAAGTTAGTTCCTGCACCTTCGTTATCTGTAGTTGCGAACCCGATGAAAGTTGCATTTTTGATAGTTGGGTTAGACATTGGTGTTGCATTATTATTATTTGCGTTATTATCTGCTTCTATACCTCTGTTTCCAACAGTTGCAGAATTTCTTTTTGCAAAAACATTGGTTGCTGTACCATTCCAGCCTTCTGTCCAGTCAAAAGCATCATCATCATTGTTTACAGAAACAATGTTGCTAACGTTTACTGTACCGCCGAAGAATTCTATTCCGTCATCTGCTCCATCGATTACAGAAACGCCGTCGATTTTAGTTCCGTTACCAACTCCGAAAAGAGAAAGCCCGTTGTATTCTTTTGTATCGCTGAATCTGGCTCCAGCCCATCTGATTTGTGTGTAAGTGATAGAACCACTGTTATCAGCTACTTCTGTACCACCGTAAGTTAAACTAGCCACTTCAGAAGTTGCAGTTGCCCCAGCATTGATAGGCGCTTTTCCACAGATTACGATACCCCCCCAATCTGCTTTTGCAGGAGTTGTAGCTGCAGAAGTGAAAATAACTGGACTAGCAGCTGTACCATTTGAGAAAATTTTTCCGCCTTGTGCTACAGCTAAATAAGTTGTAGTACCGCCCGAACAAATGATTCTTGTACCTGCAGGAATTGTCAATTCAGCTCCGTTACTTACTACGATTGCACCAGTCATACGGTATGTAACAGTTGCGTCTAAAACCAATTTATCGCCAGGGTTTAATGTTCCTTTGAAGTTATTCGGGTCGATTGTGACGTTGCTTGGGTTAGGTGTAATTGTTGTATCCTCGTCAGAAGAACAAGAATTAAAAACTGAAACTGTTGTAAGAGATAGTGTGCAAAGAACTAATGCACTTGAGATTAACTTTTTCATTGTAATTTATTTTTATTTATTGATTTATTATTAAAATTTATAACCTACGTTTACGCCGATAACTTGTCCTCTTTTGAAGTTATAAGTTTCGGAATTGATGTCATTTTCCTGAATTCTTTTGATTTCTGGATTGAGAAGATTTTTAAGTGAAATACCGAAATCTATATTATTCTGGAATCTGAACTTCGCTGTAAAATCCAACATATTGATTGGTTTTTGCACAATGTTTCCAATAGTATTTGTACTGATGGAGTAGATGTAATTGCCTACATAAGAGTAGGATGCTACCAAGTCCAATTCGTTTCCACTGTTCCATTTGTGATTGAGTCCAAGATTTGCATTGGCTACAAAATCTGTAGCTCCCTGTAATTTATCTTCTTTCACATCGAAGTTTACCGAGTATCTATTTTCTCTGTTTACTTTGTCTGTATCCAATTCTGCTTTGGAATCCATATAAGTCGCATTAACAAAAGTGTAGAGTTTGGATCCACTACCGAAACTGAAAAGGTCTTTTCTTACTTCTGCCTCAATACCATACACATATGCCCAGTCCCCTGCATTAAGATAAGAGAAATAAGGATCTGAGGAATTGATATAGGTTTTTGAGATTGGATTCTGGATGTATTTTCCAAACCCAGTAAATGAAATCACCTCGCCTGATTTTGGGAAATACTCCCATTTCAGATCTAAGTTATTATTGTCAGAAGGTTTTAGGAATGGATTACCTTGAGTGGTTTCTGTAATATCAATATAGATATATGGTGCCATTTCCTTCAGCTGTGGAAGTGTATAGGTTCTGGATGCTGCGAGTCTTAGATTCTGCCTGTCATTTATAGAATATTTTACATTGACTGCAGGTAAAAACTTGTTATAATTTTTTTCGATATTATAAATCTCAACATCATTGACATTGTACGTTTTGAAATTAGTCTGCCATTCTACATATTGTCTTATTTTGTCATATCTAGCACCAACCTGTACCATCAATTTATCAGAAAACTTATAGTCTATGTTTGCAAATCCAGAATTTACATCCTGATCTCCGTTGTAAAGGATAGGAACTAGTTCACTGGCTGCTCCGAAGTTACTTGAGATATCAAAGAAACCTTTGGCATAATTATAAGAATTGAAAATCTGGTCTACATTATTTGGATCTGAGATTTTAAGAGGTTGCGCAATATCATTTCTCCATTTGAAATCTATTTGCTTGGAGAAGAATGTTCTTTTTTTGAAACGTCCCTGATATCCTGCTGCAATCTTAAATTTGTCGTTCAGATCATAATTGAAAGTTACATTTCCTGTATACTCTTTATCATCCAAATTGTCATAGTAACGGTTATTAAGACCTGTTTCTCTAGTTGCAGTATATGTACCTTCTGCATCATCATTTCGCACCAAGGTATTGGTAATCCTGTCTGGTCTTTGGCTGTTTAGGTAATTGTAACCTGCAATCCAGTTGATAGAGAATTTGTCTCCAAATTTATGATCACCACCTAATTGGTTGATCAAAGTATTGGTTATTTTATAATCTGCTCTTCTTACATACCCACCATTATTTTCAGCATAATCACGAATGTACCCTTCAAAGATCTTTGCTTCCTGATCTGTGGAATGGATATAATTTGTGATCCATTTTAACTGATGGTTGGCATTAATTCTATAAAATAAATTGAGTAGTCCGGTCGTATTGGTTTTGTAGGCGTATTTCTGAACCTTATCGAAAGACTTGAAAATAGTTTCCTGCCCTCCAAACTGTCCTTCAGATCCTTCCCTATATGTAAAATCATTGTTGAATCCAACGAAGGCAAAAGTGTTTAGTTTACCTTGTTCACCTATTTTGAAAGATTTACCACCTTGCAGATTCATTCCCGTATTAATTGGCATCAACATCGATGGGCCAAAGGCATCTTTGAAATTCCAGCTTGTTTGAAAATTGTAACCTGATAATGCATTTGAAGGAATCTTCTGAACTTTGGTTCCGAAAAAATTAGGACCATCCTGTAATAAAAATTTATCTGTTTTGGAATTTTGAACGTTATAACCACTTTCTAGTCCAAACGTAATATAACCTTTACCAGAATACTCTTTGGAAACGATGTTGATATTGGCACCTCCAAAATCTCCCATCAATCTTGGATTGAAAACCTTCTCCAGAGAAATGTAATCTATGATATCTGTTTTGAGTAATGATAGGTCAATGTTTTTGTTTTCGGGGTCATCCGACGGAATTGGCAGGCCATTCATAGTGGTAGCGTTGTAGCGGTCCAACAAACCTCGAACAGAGATCGTGTTTCCGCCTTCCTGCTTTACAGTTCCGGTAGCTTTTGTAACAGCGGTGGCCACGTCGCCAATACCTTGCTTAGAAAGTTGGACCGCGCCCACTCTTTCTATGATCTCCGCAGATTTTCTTTGGGTGGAGATGAGATTAGACTCGCTCCCCTTTTTCGTGTTCCCGATGATCTTCACCTCATCGATCTTCTTCTCGCCTTTCAGCGTATCCTGTGTAGTTTGCGCCAACAACATTGTGGTTGACATACAAAGAAACAAAGCACTAATGCCTATTGTTTTTGCTTTCATTTTTTTCTTTCCTTTTTTCTTCGTTGCCAAAGAAATGCTTTGGAAAGCAATCCGAATGTATAAGAATTAACAACTATTTTTTAACATCCTGTTACGAAAATCAAGATTATGTTAAATCCAGGTTAACAGGTTAAGGCTATTTAAAAGTCTGTTCACCATTTGTTAAATTTGAAGCAGATAATTTTGACTGCAAAAAATCCTTAAACTATTTAAAGCACTAAAAATGAGCGGTTTGAATTTTTAAAAATATGTTAACATTCCGAAATTCCCGAAAATTACAGTCGTTTGGGGTTTCCAAATGTTTTAAAAACTTTGCACTCCAGTTCAGTGACCATCAAAAACTCTATTTTCGAGTAGAGTCAAACAAAAAAAAGACACTTGAAAAAGCGTCTTTTTTTATTATAGTTGGATCGTATCTCTATTTAATAATCATATTTATGAGAATAGTCTGACGTGGAAGTCACTGTGAAATTCTCGTCATTCGTCACCACTTTTCCATTCACCTCAGCTTTGAAACTCACTTTGAATGGAGGATTGTCAGCACCTGGATTCAGACATTGTGAGCTTGTGGTTACCAATCTCAAAGGCGTCGTACTTTCTATGACGTAGGTTTTGGTGCTTCCTAGAAAATCATTTTTACCCAAAGAAATTGCGGTCTCGTTATTTTTTGTCACGCCATTCACTTTCCAAACCGTGTTGGAATTGTTTAGGTCCGCGCCTACGAAAACAAAGGAAACATAATCCTGATCCTCCACGTCCGTTGCAGTGACCGTGAATTTGATATTCTTACTATTCTCATTAGCATCATCATAATCGTCGTCGTCATTAGAACACGACAATACCACCGACAAGGTGAGGACAGGTAACAATACCCAAAGTAATTTCTTCAAATTTTTCATAATATTTTTGTTTGAATTAAAGTTCGAACAGCAACAATTTTTAAACCAAACATCATCCAAATACCGATTATGATTGATTTTTTAACAAATTAATTCGATTATTAATTCATAATCAACAATTTAAAATTGCATTTTCCAACAATTCAAACTCTGATTCAACACAGCATTTTTGAGTCTCTATATAAAAGGACAATCATCTTTCTATAATTAGTAAATTTGCAGCTGAACAGAATCAATACAATTTTCAATATGTATTTTACCAAAGCTCTAGAGACCTTGCAATCCGGCGGAACCATCCTTTACCCGACAGACACCATCTGGGGAATCGGTTGCGACGCTACTAATATAGAAGCCATCCAAAAAATATTCGACATCAAAAAGCGTGAAGCCAACAAATCACTCATCATCTTGGTCGAGTCCGAGAAACGGCTGCAAGATCTGGTAGATGTTCCCGAAATAGCCTGGCAAATAATGGACGTCAGCGAAAAACCCGTGACAATCGTCTATGAAAATCCAAAGAATCTCCCGAAAGAATTATTGGCAGAAGATGGAAGCATCGGAATCCGTTTGGTCAAAAATGATTACTGCAAAAAGCTCATTACAAAACTCAACAAACCTTTGGTCTCCACCTCCGCAAACCTAAGCGGACAAAGATCACCTTTGAAGTTTTCTGATATTTCCGACGAGATCAAAAACTCGGTGGATCACATTGTAGAGGAATTTCACGACAAGGTTTCGGAATATCCCGGCTCGTCCGTTATCAAGATCTGGAACAACAGCCAGATCAAAATTCTTCGCGAATAAAAAAAACCAGCGGATGACCTCTCGCAAGATCATCCGCCGGAAAAATAAACTATGAAAAAAAACTACTTTTTGTATTTACTCTTATCGCAAAAGAAATACCGAAAGATTTTTGCGGACAGAATTTCTCGATTTCAGATTTCTACCTCAAATTAAAAGTCAAAATGTCCTGATTCATAACAATTTGGGCGTATCTCCCTATTTTTCCCGAAGCTAAAGCCCACGCAAAAAATAGGGAGACCGCGCTATCCGCTATTATCTTTCTTATGGGCTGGCAAGCCCACAAGAAAGGATAACCGCTACTATCGCTTACGCAGCTTCGCATAGTAGGAACTTTTCCCAAAAGAATTATCTTTGCCCATTATCATAAGTGATAATTGATAAACGATTAATGATCACAATGACCTAATATTTTATTTTCCGATGATTATCAACTTAGCTCAAAATAAAAACCTCAAACTTTTCAAGATCATTTCTGAAGTCGCTTCCAGAAACGGACAAACCGTTTACGCTGTTGGCGGATTCGTTCGTGATTTGATAATGAAAAGAAAAGTGCCAACCGATATAGATTTCGTCACAGAATCCAGCGGAATCGAATTAGCGGAAAGCATCGCCAAAGAGATCGACCCAAAAACGAAAGTCGCGGTTTTCAAAACCTATGGAACAGCGATGTTCAGATACAAGGATTTGGAACTGGAATTTGTTGGCGCGCGAAAAGAAAGCTATAGCGAGGATTCGAGAAAACCATCCGTAGAAATTGGAACCATTGAGGATGACCAAAAACGTAGAGATTTTACCATCAATGCAATGGCGATTTCATTGAACAAAGAAAATTTTGGCGAACTCATCGACCCTTTTAACGGACTTCAGGATTTGAACAAAAAAATCCTGAGAACGCCACTAGAACCGCATCAAACCTATTCCGACGACCCACTCAGAATGATGCGGGCGATTCGCTTTGCGACAACTTTGGATTTCAAAATCGAAGAAAATTCTTTGAAAGCCATCAAAGATGAAGCAGAGAGAATGAAAATTGTCTCGATGGAAAGAATTATGGTGGAGTTCAACAAAATAATGCTTTCTGACAGACCTTCAAAAGGTTTGAAATTGTTGGAAGAAACTTCACTTTTAAAATATATTCTCCCAGAACTTACCGCACTAAAAGGCATCGAAGACATCGATGGACAAACGCACAAAGATAATTTCTATCACACTTTGGCAGTCGTAGATAATATTTCGGAAAGCACCGATAAACTTTGGCTTCGTTGGTCAGCGCTACTGCACGACATCGGAAAAGCACCGACGAAAAAGTTTGTAGAAGGAATCGGCTGGACTTTCCACGGTCACGAATTTCTAGGCTCGAAGATGACAAAATCAATCTTCAAACGGTTGAAACTTCCACTTGGACAAGAGCAAAAATATGTGGAAAAACTTGTGAGAATGCACGCCAGACCAATTGCGCTGATTACGGATGATGCTTCGGATTCTGCATTGCGACGTTTGCTTTTCGATTCCGGAGAAGATTTGGAAGACTTGTTCACACTTTGTAAGTCGGACATCACGACCAAGAATTATTCTAAGCAAGCTAAGTTCAAAAAGAATTTTGAATACGTTGCGCAGAAAATCAAAGAAGTTGAGGAGAAAGACCAAGTTCGAAACTTTCAACCACCGATTTCGGGTGAGGAAATTATGGAACTTTTTGGTTTAAATCCTGGCAGAGAAATCGGAATTCTGAAAGAAAAAGTAAAAGAAGCAATTTTGGAAGGCGAAATTCAAAATGACAAGGTTGAAGCCAGAGAATTTGTGATTAATGAAGCTGAGAAATTAGGATTGACTTTAGTAAAATAATCTTTGTGAATTTTTCATCTTAAAAAATAATCATCTCGCCGATTAAGCAAATTTTGCAGATTTAATTAATTAAAAAAATCTGCTCAATCTGCTTAATCGGCGAGAGTTTGACAACTAGAAAATCTCTATGGAGAAATCAAACCTATTACAAATTATCAAAACGAAACTCTCCGAAAAAATCGAGAATTTTGAAAAACTGATTTCAGAAACCCGCGCATCTAGCAACGACACCAAAAGCTCGATGGGCGACAAGTATGAAACGGGAAGAGAAATGCTGCAGCAGGAAATCAACAACCTTCAAATTCAGCTGAATGAGATTTTGAAACAAAAGGAGTTCCTCAAAACTGTTTTGCCAAAACCAAATGACAAAGCCGAAAAAGGTGCCATTGTAAAAACTGAAAAAGGTTTGTTTTTCATTTCGGTTTCCTTAGGTGAGATTAAAATTGATAGTGAGAAAATCATTTGTATTTCGCCGGAATCTCCGCTGGCAAAAGCGATGAATGAAAAACAGAAAGGTGATGTATTTTCTCTGAATAATATGGGTCAGAAGATTGTTGAGATTTTATAAACCACCCCGTCAATTCGCTTAGGCGAATCTCCACCCCTCCAAAGAATGGGAATTTACAAACTCTTTGCGCCAATATATTCCATCAACGCATCTTTGTAATTTGGAGCAATGGCAATTTGTTCTTTTCCTATGACGATGTGATTTCTTTCGATGGCTTCGATTTTATCCAGGCCAATGATAAAGGACCGATGGATTCTCATAAAATTATCAGATGGCAATTCTTCTTCCAGCTTTTTCAGACTCATCAAAGTGAGAATTGGTTTCGGATTGTCTTTCAGATAAATTTTGACATAATCTTTCAAACCTTCGATGTAGAGAATTTCGGAAAAGTTGATTTTGATTTGCTTGTACTCTGATTTTACGAAGAAAAATTCCTGCTTTTTTTCAGGCTTTGATACTGAAACTGGTTGTTGTGATTCAAAATAATTCCGGGCTTTTGTGGCTGCACTCAAAAATTCATTGTAATCAAAAGGTTTCAACAGATAATCCAAAGCGTTGACTTTATAACCATCAATCGCATATTGGTCAAAGGCGGTTGTGAAAATGATTTTTTTGTTTTGCGGAACAAGTTTTGAAAATTCCAGACCAGATAAATCCGGCATTTGAATATCGAGGAAAAATACATCGATGTCTTTATCTTCTTCCAAGACCTGCATTGCTTCGATTGCGCTGTTGCATTTGGCTTTCAGTTCCAGAAAAGGAGTTTTGAGAACGTAACTTTCGATTAAACTGAGAGCCATTGGTTCGTCGTCGGCAATGAGGCAGGTTATTTTTTTCATTATCTATGTCTTTTAGTTTATCCAAGTTAATGTTCTATCAACCACTTTCCATTTATCATTTTCCTTTTTAAGAATGTAGGCAATTCCTTTTCCAAAATAACCTTTAGAATGATAATTTAATTCGATGTAAGCGGTTTTGTTATCCTTAGAAAACAGAGGAATTTCAAATTCATAATATTGATAATAATTCCCATTATCTCTATCCTTTAAAATTTTAGAAAGTTGAGAGTAATTATATTTTACTTTCAGCTTATTGCTAATTTCTAAACTATCCGGATTGGTATTTTGAGACAGTAAATAAAGTGAATCATTTTTGCTGAAAACTCTTTCAGATTTAGAATTATAAATTTCATCTAATTCTCTAGCGTCTCTATTTGGAGGACTAATTATATTTTTATCAGGATTAGGAAGAACAACTTTTACCTTTTTTAGAAACTGCACAATTTTGTTATTTTCAGGATTATTTTTCGAAACATTGAGGCTATCTGTTTCAATAACTGTTTTTATAATCGAGCTTATATCTTCGTTTCTTTCTTCAATATCAAATTTAGATTTTGAACATCCAATCAAAATCAATAATAAAAATAATGTCAAAAGTTTTTTCATAGATTGAATCTTACTTCGTTTTCAATTTCACTTCCGCAATGTACATTCCGTCATTCAAACAAGAATGAAACTCGTGTTTTTCGGGATAAAGCAAGTTAAGTCTTTTTTGCAGATTTTCTACGCCAATTCCGGAACCGCTTTTGTCCGTGTCGGTTTTTGGAAAATTGGAGTTTGACGCTGTGAAGTGAATTTCGTCTTCAACAATTTCCATTTTAAAACTAATATCGGAATGTTGCGTAGCCGAAACGCCGTGTTTGAAAGCGTTTTCAACAATCGAAATGAAAAGTAAAGGCGCAATTTCCAAATTGGGAATGCGCGTTGGAAAATTGGTGTAGACCTTCGTTTTATCATTCAATCGCACGGACATCAAATCGATATATTTATTCAGGAATTCGATTTCTTCGGAAAGGCTGATTTTATCGACATCCGTTTTGTACAAAAGATGACGCATCAATTTGCTTAAGCTATGAACGCTTTGTTTCGCCTTCTCGGAATCAAAATCAATCAAGGAATAAATATTATTGAGAGAATTAAAGAAGAAGTGCGGCTGCAACTGGTATTTCAGATGTTTGAGTTCGGATTGCAGTTTGATGTTATCGGCTTCGATTTTCATTTCTTCGGCTTTCTTCATTCTTTTACTTGCGTTAATTGCGATTGAAAATGCTACAGGAATCAGATAAATCAGGAAGTCAAAAAAATAGCGTATTCCGTCTGGTGGCCGTCTCCCGAACATTCTAGGCTTTTGTGGTTCCAGCCACTCGAAAATTTGACTTTTAATGAAAATCAAAAAAATCAGAAGCGCGGCGTTTGAGACATAAAACCAAATTTTCTTACCATCAAAAAGCCATTTTACGAGAACAAAATTATTGACATACAATATGATAGCAAGAAAAACCAACTGCAACCAAAAATGTTTGAAAATCCCGTTCCAGTCCGTGTCCGAACCAATGGTGAATGCTGCAGGAAGAAAAAACAAAACCAGCCAAATCAAGAGATGAAGGCTGATTTCGAGGTTTTTATTTTTGATTTTTATCATTTATATATTAAGGATTAAAGACTTGAAATTCCTATCTTTTCTAAAATTTGAATTTGTTTAAATTCCTGAAAATATTGGATTTATGAAAATTTTCAAGAAGTGAATTTAAGATTTTTTCCAGCATCGTTCATTCATTTTAATTTAACTTCTCAAAAGATTCAGACAATTTATCTGAAATTCTTAACAAGCTATTTTTAATAAAAAACTTTTTACAAAACCGCTTCTTCATTGTCTTTTCATTTTCTTTCTTCATCGCAGCTGCATTTGGTCTTGCAAAAAGTTCACTTCATAAATTCATCATCATTGGGATTTTTTAAAATATACTTGAAAAAGTTTCTTATCGTCCTTTAGTTGCTTCATCAAAAATTCTGCAATAGTTTCCGCCTCCGATTTTACCAATTTCTTTTTCATTGAAACCAGCCTTCAATAAGGCTTCAACAACAGTGTAGTAGAATCCACGCTTCTGGTTTTCCCAATTGGTATTAGTGGTTTTTTCTGCGTGTTTTTTGTTTTCTTGCTTGGGCTTACTATCATTATTGGGATTTACTTCTAATTTCGGTTTATCCTGACTCTGTCCCCAATTGTCGTTTGGTGAATGGTAAGCCGGCGTCATCTTCGTATCTGTACCAATGGCCACGTGGTCTATCCCAACGATATCTACCATTGCTTTTATGTTAGCGGCAAATTCTGTCGGCGATTCGGCGAGATGTGTCCAGACGCCAATCACGCCACCTTTTTCTGCAACGATTTTCGCTTGTGCTTCACTGATTAATCTTGGCCGCATCATTTTGGACATCAATTCATTATTCCCCAAACGTGTATTGAGTCCGGTATGAGATACCAGAACCGGTTTTGTAGCTATCTTGAGTGCGCCGTTGATGGTATTGTCATCGCAATGGGAAAGGTCTACCAAAATACCAAGCCGTTCACATTCTTTCACCACGTCTGCACCAAAAGTCGTCAATCCGCCCCATTTTGGAGGATTTGTAAAAACATCACCCAGCGGAACAGAAGCATCGTTGTCGTGCAGCAGACCCAAATGTCTTAAACCACGCTTGTAAGCCACTTCCAAACGTTCAATCTTGCCTTCTAAAAAATGACCGCCTTCCACGGATTGAATGACAATTGGTTTCTTCGACTTTTTAGCCGCTTGCAGGTCGGCCAGATTCAAAGCTCTTTTTATCGCGTTGCTTTCCAAGACATTGTCCATTGCTGTAAGGCCGTTTAAAAATCTTTCGTAAGCTTCGCCTTCTCTGGTCAACTTTTGATAATCTACCGCAAAAGTCATCACCATACCGGACAATCCAGATTTTTTGATTTCTCCCATAAGGTCGAGTTTTGGACCGGGAAGTTCTGCCAGATTCAAGGGAACATCAATATGATTGTGGGTGTCAATTCCAAATGTCCTGGCCACTATCTTCGCAACTTCGTCCTCCGAGTTGTTTGCGAAAGTCCAGGATGAAAAAGGATTGATGAGAACAAATGCGCCTGCGCCACCCAATGTAAATATGAATTTTCGTCTTGACCAGTTATTTTGAATGGATTCCATTTTTTATAAAGTTTTTGAATGGTATAAATTTAAGCTAAAAGATAATCTCGGTGAATCTTTCGCAGCCCGACTTGAACGGAGCTCATTTTTTGCGTGGGTTTAACGCCGGCAAAAATAGCGGGAGTGGAAGGCGGAAAAGCTGCCCAAATCTATAAATGCTTTCTTATGTCGTCAAATATTCTTTTGATATTGAAAAATTATTAAGGATTTCCTTTTCTGTTTTATGAATCAAAATTGCGTCGGAGAAAATTTAAAATCAAATCTGATATACAAACAAGGCATTTTTATAGATGAATACAAAGATTGTATCGATGGAAAATTTCACCATTGTTTCATAGTGAATCATTTATGAAATTATTAACTTTTGGTGATTGCGATTTGCATATTTATTGTTGCTTGTGATTCATAATTAAACAATTCAGTTATTATGAAAATTCTTGACAATAAAGTAGCTTTGGTTACAGGTGCAGGTTCCGGAATCGGACTTGCCATCGCAAAATTATACGCAAAAGAAGGTGCAAAAGTAATTGTATCAGACATCAATGAAGAACACGGAAAATCAGCAGTTGAAGACATAAAGTCAACTGGCGGAGAAGCGACTTTCGTAAAAGCCGACACATCAAATCCGGAACAGGTTGAAGCCTTGATAAAAGCAACCGTTGACGCTTATGGCAGATTGGACATCGCCTGCAACAACGCTGGAATTGGTGGTGAACAGGCAACCACAGGAGATTACAGCATCGATAGCTGGAAAAAAGTTCTGAATGTGAATCTAGATGGCGTTTTCTACGGTTGCAAATACCAATTGAGTCAAATGGAGAAAAATGGTGGCGGCGTTATCGTAAATATCGCATCAATCCACGGAACAGTTGCGGCTCCACTTTCGTCCGCTTACACTGCTGCAAAACACGCCGTTGTTGGATTGACAAAAAATATTGGTGCAGAATACGGAAAGAAAAATATCCGCTGTAACTCAGTGGGACCTGCTTATATTGAAACGCCTTTGCTGGAAAGTGCGAGTGGCGATATGAAGGAAGCACTGATTGCGAAACATCCAATGGGAAGACTTGGGAAATCGGAAGAAGTTGCGGAATTGGTCCTGTTCTTAAGTTCAGAAAAATCATCTTTTATGACGGGCGGCTATTATCTTGTGGATGGCGGTTACACGGCAGTTTAAGATTTTGAATCATAAAAATATTAAGGCATTCACAATTTGTGGATGCTTTTTTCTATCACTAATATTTGTGTTTTTGACTGATTTTTAAATTAAAAATTCTTTATTTTGTACTCCTAATTATTAGCCTCAAAAATGCAAAACTACCTTGATTTACTTCAGCATATTATAGATAACGGAACCGATAAAACCGACAGAACCGGAACTGGAACACGAAGCGTTTTCGGTTACCAATTGCGTTATGATTTGTCGAAAGGTTTTCCTTTGGTGACGACGAAAAAGGTTCATTTGAAATCGATAATTTATGAATTGCTTTGGTTCATCAAAGGTGATACGAATACCAAATATCTGACGGATAACGGCGTTTCCATCTGGAACGAATGGGCAGATGAAAATGGCGACCTAGGTCCTGTTTATGGTGCGCAATGGAGAAGTTGGAGCGGTGCTGACGGAAAAGTGGTTGACCAATTCTCGGAAGTGATTGAGCAAATCAAAAAAAATCCGGATTCCAGAAGGCTGATCGTTTCTGCCTGGAACGCTGCGGAAATCCCAAATATGGCTTTGGCACCTTGTCACGCCTTATTTCAATTTTATGTTGCGGATGGGAGATTGTCACTTCAGTTATACCAAAGAAGTGCGGATGTTTTCTTGGGCGTTCCGTTCAACATTGCGAGTTATGCACTTTTATTGATGATGGTGGCGCAGGTTACAGGACTTGAAGTTGGCGATTACGTACACACATTTGGTGACGTTCATATTTATAATAATCATTTCGAGCAGGTTAACAGACAGCTTTCCCGAGAAACCAGACCGTTACCAACAATGAAACTGAATCCTGAAATCAAAGATATTTTTGATTTTGATTTTGAGGATTTCACTTTGGAAAATTATGACCCACATCCGGGAATCAAGGCGCCGGTGGCGATATAAAACAGGCGGGAATTTCCCGCTTTTTTTGTAACATTTTCCTAAAAATCAACACTTATCTCTTTTAAAATAAATCAACGATATAATTTCATAAAATGAAGAAAATATTCATTGCTGCACTTTTTCTGGGTGCTATATTTAATTCAAATACCATCTTTGCTCAAACGGAAACTTCTGGTAGAAATCCAGTTTACAGAGCAACACATACCAAAGTTACAGAGCTAAAACATACCAAACTGAAAGTCAATTTTGATTATCAGAAAGAACAGATGAATGGTGAAGAATGGCTGACCGCAAGTCCTTATTTCTATGCGACAAACGAATTGACACTTGACGCCAAAGGAATGCTGATCCACGAAGTGGCTTTGGACAAAAACGGCTCCAGGTCACCTTTGAAATTTGATTATAAAAATGATGTCCTGAAAATCACGCTGGATAAAACTTATCAAAAAAATCAGGATTACACGGTTTACATCAAATACACTGCTCGTCCGAATGAGGTAAAACAGGAAGGAAGCGCGGCTATCAATGATGCAAAAGGTCTTTATTTCATCAATGCACAAGGCAAGGACAAAGACAAGCCGACTCAAATCTGGACGCAAGGTGAAACCGAATCTTCATCTGCCTGGTTCCCAACCATCGATAAATCCAATCAAAAAACCACTCAGGAAATCTATATGACCGTTCCTGACCAATATGTGACACTTTCCAACGGACTTCTGAAAGATTCTAAAAAAGAATCTGGAAACCTTAGAACAGACCATTGGGTGATGGACAAAAGACATTCCACTTATCTTTTCTTTATGGGCGTGGGCGACTTCGCTGTAGTAAAGGATAAATGGAGAAACATCGACGTCGATTATTATGTGGAGAAAGAATATGAGCCTTACGCAAAACAAATTTTTGGATTGACGCCAGAGATGATGGAGTTCTATTCCAAAAGGTTGGGCTACGATTATCCTTGGTCCAAATATGCACAGATCACAGGTAGAGACTATGTTTCTGGCGCTATGGAAAACACGACCGCAACGCTTCATCAGGAATCGGCGCAGCAAAAACCGGGCGACCTCATCGATGAGAACAAATGGGAAAATACCATCGCGCACGAACTTTTCCACCACTGGTTTGGTGACTTGGTTACAGCTGAGAGTTGGAGCAATTTGACGGTCAATGAATCTTTCGCCAACTACTCAGAATATCTTTGGCAGGAGCATAAATATGGGAAAGACAATGCCGACCACCATTTGATGAGCGACCTTTCGGCCTACATTCACAATCCGGGTTTATTCAAAAAAGATCTGGTGAGATTTGATTATGCTTCCCGTGAAGATGTCTTCGATGCGATCACTTACAACAAAGGTGGCGGGATCCTTCATATGCTGAGAAATTACCTTGGAGACGACGCTTTCTTCGCTGGTTTGACAGATTATCTCAAAACCAACGAGTATCAAAATGGAGAAGCACATCAATTAAGATTATCCTTTGAGAAAGTGTCTGGGAAAGACCTGAACTGGTTCTTCAACCAATGGTATTTCGGTAGCGGAAATCCGAAGCTGAGCTACACATCTACCTACGAGCCTGTAAAAAAACAAGTGACGGTAATCATCAACCAATCTCAGGACACACCATTTGAATTTCCTCTTGCCATCGATGTTTATGACAACGGAAAACCAAAACGTACCAATGTTTGGGTTGATGCAAAGGCGAAGAATACCTTTACATTTGATTCCTCCAAAACGCCTGACCTTATCAACATCAATGCCGATGGAATCTTACTTTCCGAGATCACAGAAACCAAGACACCTGAGCAAAACTTATTACAGTTCACCAATTCTAGAGAATTCCTGAACAGATACAGAGCTTTATCATCCATCAAAGAAGCAGATGCTAAGAATCCGGTGGTCATCAAATTGTTGGCGGCGGCACTTAAAGACCCTTTCTTCCGATTGAGAGAGCAGGCTCTGGAACAGATGGACCTTTCCAATGCGGATCAGGCAAAGGCTTTGACAGCAGAAGTTGAAAAACTAGCTTCCAACGACCCGAAGACCTTGGTTCAGGCGGCTGCGATCTCGGCTTTGACAAAGACCAAAAATGCAAAATACGCTTCACTATATGAGAAAGGGATGACTGCGGTTTCTAATGCTGTGAAAGGTGCATCACTGGCAGGAATTGCTGACCTCGACCCAACAAAAGTAGCGGCTTTGGCAGACAAGATCGACCTAGACAAAGCTTCGGAAGACCTTATCACAAAATTGCTTCCGATCATCGTCAAAAACAAGATCGAGAAACATATGCCAGCTATCGGGCAATCTGTGACGTTCTACCCTTTCATCAAGTTCCAAGATCCTGTATTAGGAAAATCTGCTGAGGAAGGTTACAACTGGATCATGAGCTCCGACAACCTGAAAGCGACAGAGAAAGTGACGAAAGTTTTGGTTCAGGCCAAATCCCAGATCCCGGACAATCCACAAGTGAAGATGATGATCGTGCAAATGCTAAAAGATGGACTTGCCAAGAAAATGGAAGTCCTGAAAGCAAATCCAAACAGCCCGACCATCCACCAACAGGTAGATGCAATCAACAAAGCTTTGGAAGCTTATAAATAGAAGTTAGATGATGCATTTATTTCTAACATCATTTAAATAAGGCAACAAGAAAAAACCATCTCAAATGAGATGGTTTTTTTTACTTGTTTTTCAGCAGTTTTCTACTGTTTTATAATTCTTTCAAAGGGTCCCAAAAAAGTGTTTTAAAATCCTTGATTTTCCAATTGTCCTGTACGACCACATTTTCTTTTTCTAAACGCTCCCGGAATGCTGGCACCGATAATTTTCCCGAACTGCTGATGACGCGATGTGCTGGGACGTCTGCCGGACAACCGCCCATTGCATTGCCAACGTGGCGGGAATGATTGGGATAACCAACCGCTTTTGCCAATGCGCAATAAGTGGAAACCCTTCCTTTTGGAATGAGTTTCGTAATCTCATAAACCTGTTGTTTGAATAGGTCGTTCATTTTTTATTTAAATTATTTATATCAACAAAAAATATTTAAAATAAATTCTTTTGGTCATTTCAAGTAAGTCTCAGCAGTTTAGATTCCTACGGAATGACAAAGTGTGCGTTATATCATTCTTATAAACATTAAAACTCAAGCAACTTGAACTTCAACTGAACACCGAAGTTATCATTGAATTTGGTGGTATTGTAATGTCCCACTCTGTAGAAAAATGCCAGATTGAACCTTGAACTTAAAAAGTTGTTATATTCAAATCCGATTTCCTGATATAGATGATTCAGCGGGGAAAAGTTCTCTACCGTATGATACTCAGGATTCTTCAAATCACCAATGATACCTCTGGCAATGATGTCGAAACTACTCGTGTTCTTTCCAAAACTTTTGAAATACCACGGAATACGGTGCGAAACATAATAGCCTGCAAATTTGTCATTGAAATATTTCCCAGACGTCATCGTCGCAAATCCTAAATAACTGGTCAGAGAGAAGTTGGACAAGATTCCGGTTCCGCTATTGGCATCCAGACCGCCCATCTCGAACAGGTGCCACATTGGTGCTTTCCCAACATAATAGCCACCATAAACTCTGGCCAATGTTGTTCCCCAAGAACTGCGGAATTGGTGCGTGATCAAAGCATCGAATCTGCTGTAATTAAACTCACCGCCTAAGCTTTTGTAGCCTTGCTCATAATTCAGAAAAGCCTCTGGGAAGTTCTGTTCGTAGGTATATTTGCCATAAGGCGTCATAATATTTCTACTGTTTGGAGAAAACTTAATGGTCGCTGTAGAGCTGAAGTTCTCAAACTTTCTGGACATTCCCATAAACTCGTACGGAATCCCAGATTCCTCATTCTGTTTTTTCCCGGAAACATCCAAGGTCAAAGAGTTGGTAAGGTCTACCTGATAGCCAAATCTGAAACCATCGTATTTGTAATATTTGTCATTACGGATGGTCATTCCACTGTTGTTGATGGCCATCTTTGCGCTCCAAAGATTTTGGCTGAATCGTCCGGAAGCCGCCACATCATTGAAATATTCGAAACGGAAAAATGAATTTCTCGCCAAGGTGGTCTTCACGTCCACTCCTGCACCATACTTGAAACCACGGTCTTTGAAACCATAAGCCAAGTAAACATCAGGCGAAATGTATTTGTTGAATTTTTCATTCAATTTGAAACCTGCACCCAATCGGAAACCTTCATACCGGTTGTATCTTGTTTGTAATGGATTGATGTCAACCATTCCGACCGTAAATTTTGCTCGTAACAATCCGGTTAGAACCTTTACTTTTCTGTCCAAAGTGTATTTTTTACCAAGACTGTCGATTTTGACATAAGTGAGCTTTTCTCTTGCAGAAAGGCTGTCTGTTCTGTATTGATTCAACAATGTTCCATCTGTATTTTCAACACTCATCGTGTAACCGTTGAATTGCGAAGGCTTCAGTTCCACTGGCGTTTTGAAGTCGAAATAATCCGCTTTCATATAGGCATAATTACCAAATTTTTTGACACTTTCGAGTCTCGCCTTTTTCTCTTCAGCCGTTTCATTTTCCTTCTTCTGAATGGTATTGAATTCTGAAACACCCATTTTTATTTTAAGGTTCTCAGTCTTCAGAAACCATTTGTCATTAATAGGAACCCATACTGACGTAATGTTTCCATCCGACTTCACCTTGCTGTTGCTGTCAATTTTTTTGATGGCGTAAGAATCTTTATCGATGTAGAGGTAACCATTGTATTTTCTTCTATTGATTGGAACTTTGTAATCCACTTGTCGGAATCTGATGACGTAGTTCATTCGGCCTTCGATTTCGATGGAATCTGTCAGGAAATATCTGTAAAGGCTTTTATTTTCCGGAAGAATCTCTCTTGGGATTTTATCTCTGTTGGACCTTAAAGCGAGCATTTCGTAAACCGGATTTTTTAAACCTGAGATTCTATTATCAAGAATATTGACTTTCTCGCCGTATTTTTTGGAATAAAGAAATTCCATCGCACGTTCCCACAAAAAAAACTTGCTGTCTTTGGCAACAGACATCATCTGCTCGCCTTCGATAGAATCTTTTTTGTCTTTTTCTTTCTTTGGAAGCAATCTGTTGGTCGCTCTGGAAAGAGAATCTTTCCTTGCTTCCACAAATCTCGAATAATCCTTGATGCTGTCTTCATCCAAATCGAATGACATTTTCTCATAAGATTTATAGGAATAAGAATCCAAGGCATTAGGAGAATTGTCTTTGAATCTTTTAAAAGTTTGTTCGATAATCGCCAAGGCGCGTGGGTCACTTTCGTTGGAAAGTGTGACGCCTTGTATTTGATTTGATTTGATGTTATCGCGGTCCAGCGCCAGCTCCATCACCTTATCCACCACGACTTCATCGCCGATAAAGTTGTCTATCTCTACATCCACCTTTGGACATTTGGTCGTAAAAGTGACGATTCCCTTGTCATTGGTCCTGCCCAAAACTCTGCCGTTGCAAGAAACAGCCGCACCTTTGATGGGCTTTTGATTGTCCGACCTCGTAACGGTAAGTGTGCTTTGCGAATACAGCATCGAGAAGGAAATTGAGAAAAAAAGCAGGTAAAGCGATTTCATCATATTTTTAAATTATTTTTTAAATTAGGTTTAACCTTAAGCTGTAGGCAATTTATCAGCCAAACATTTAAATTTATGAAAATAAAAAACATCTCACAGATAATATGAGATGTTTCGAATAGTTTATTGACAATTTTATTAATTCAGTTCGAAGTAATTGAGGTTGGCATTTCCAGCTTCGAAGTACAGTCTTAACTTGTTTTCGCCTTTTACGAGAGCTACATTGTTTACAGAAACCGTCTTCCAGATTCCTTTGCCTGTCGGCGGTAGTTTGATAGTTCCCAAGTCGTCTCCATCTTCGGTTTTAATGACCAATTCAGAAGCTTGACTGGATTCATTATTGTAGCGAATACTGGCTTTGTACTTTCTTGTCGCAGAACTTTTCACAGTATATTGAAGCCACTCGCCTTTTTCGGTTTTCCCAACGAAATATTTGTTGGTGATTTTGTCTTTGCAAAGGTAAATATCAACGCCGTCATTCCTCATTTTGTTTCCTGAGTTCCATTCCGTACGATTGCCGGTTGACACCCAAACATTTTGGAAATCATTGTCTGAATAAGCACTTCCGAATCTTCCCAAATCATAGTCTGTCGCAAAGATTCTTCCCGGCGCAACGTGTTTTTTGTAAGGTTTTGTACTTTCATCATTCACTTGTCGGAACATCGCATCGATGACATCTTTTTTGACTTCCACATTTTCCATTTTGTAGTTGTCAGCTATTTTCATTAAGGTTTTTCTAGCAAATTCCTTCGTTGGTTTTTGTCCGCCGTTTTTCCAATAGTTCAATAATTTTTGATAATCTGGAGTGATTTTCACATTCGTCACGCCCGCAATATTATCAATCTTTTTCATCGGCCAATAAGCATAACCGATGTTGTTTTTCAATAATAACTGATTGAGTTCCGTAAACCAAACATTGGAATTTTCCCCAGTTTCGCCCAACCAAACCGGAACATCCAGCTTTTGACGCATATCAACAATATTCTGAATAGATTCTGGTGCGTTGGTCGTCCAGTATTTGTGAAAACTCAAGACCAAGTTGTCGTCCCAAAGTTTCGGCAGACCATTATAATTATTTCCCCAGCCATTTCCTTCGAGGATAATAATGTGATTTTTATCCACTTGTCTGATGGCGTCCGAAATATCTTTTTGAAGTTTCCAAAGCGACGCATTGGACATCTCATCGGTTCCGTTTGGGTTCTTGCCAGTGAAACCATAATTTGGTTCATTAATCATATCATAACCCGCAATCCATTCTTTGTCTTTGTAGCGTTCTGCCAGTTTTTTCCAGAGTGCGATGGTCTTTTTCTGATTCTCCTCGCTTTCCCAAAGATTCGGTTTAGATTTGTCGTTATCAGAGATATTCGCGTCGTTGCCTTGTCCGCCTGGCGCAGCGTGAAGGTCTAATATTAAATAGATTTTGTTGTCCTCGCACCATTTCAGCAAGTTATCTGTCATCACAAAACCTTCTTCCAGCCAAGTATTTTCACCTTTCACTTTTTCTTTCTCGATGGGCAACGTATAAAGGTCGTAATGCATAGGCAATCTGATGGAATTGAATCCCCATTTTGCCAAGGAATCGATGTCTTTTTTGGTGATTCCATTTTTGAGATAGGCTTTGTAAAATTCATTTTTGCCATCTTCACCAGCGACTTCTACAATCTTTTCTTTGATTTTGAATTGAGGTCCGGCAAAGTCATCGGTCTTCAGCATATAACCTTCCTGAAGCATCCAGCCGCCCAATCCCAGGCCTTTCAAATAAACATTCTCACCTTTTGAATCTACAATTTTCTGACCTTGAGTCTTTAAAAACCCCTGAGCTGTCCCGAATTGAGACAATAAAAGTGCAGAAAAAAATACGAGTCTCTTCATAATTTTGATTTTGATAAAGATAATATTATTTTTCTATCGGAAAAGGAATTTGGATAACTTTAAAATCCACAATAAATTTTTATTAAAAAAGGACTGCTACCTTTCAACCACAAAAGGCACAAAAGTTAAGTGCCTTATACTTGAAAACAACATAATAATCTCTTCAAATTTCTTTTTGCTCTTCTTAAAAAGAATTTTTTATCACTTTCTCTTTTGTGACTTTTGTGGTTTAAGCTTAAAATTTCATATTCTGAATTCGGACTGCATTCAGGATTGCAAGCAACGCAACGCCAACATCGGCGAAAACCGCTTCCCACATATTCGCCAATCCGCCAGCGCCTAAAATCAATACAATTATTTTAACTCCGAAAGCTAAAGCAATATTTTGATAAACAATTTTCTTCGTCGCTTTTCCGATTTTAATCGCTGTCGAAATCTTCGAAGGTTGGTCGGTTTGGATGATGACGTCGGCGGTTTCAATCGCGACATCTGAACCCAATCCGCCCATTGCAATTCCAACCTCGCTCAAGGCTAAAACCGGTGCATCATTGATTCCGTCGCCTACGAATGCAACGATTTCCTTTGGATTATTTTTGAGGTTTTGTAATTTATCCACTTTCCCCTCCGGAAGTAAACCACCAAATGCGGAATCGATTCCTAATTTTTGGGCGATGTTTTGAGTCAATGCATCTTTGTCTCCGCTTAGCATCATTGTTTTGACGCCAGCATTTTTCAGATTTTTAATTGCCAATTCTGAATCTTCTTTCATTTCATCCGAAATCAAAACGTAACCTTTATATTGATTATCGATTGCCAAAACAACTGTTGTTTCCACGATTTGGTCTAATTCTGAAGGATAATTAATATTGAAACTTTTCAGCAATTGAGTGTTTCCCGCAAGAATTTGTTTTTGACTAATGACAGCTTTGATGCCTTTTCCAGAAATCTCTTCTACAGATTCCGGCGTTTGGTTTGATGGATGAAATTGGGAAATCGCTTTTGCAATCGGATGTGTTGAATGACTTTCGACTGATGATAAAATTGATAGAAATTCGGATTCAGAAATATCATTGGTTACCACTTTTTGAACTTTGAAAACACCTTTCGTCAAGGTTCCAGTTTTGTCCATCACAACAGTTGTGACGTTTGCAATCAAATCCAGGAAATTGGAACCTTTGAATAGAATTCCGTTTCGGGAAGACGCTCCTATTCCACCGAAATAACCTAACGGAATGGAAATTACCAAAGCACAAGGACAAGAAATCACAAGGAAAACCAAACCTCGGTAAAGCCAATCTCTGAAAATGTAATCATCTATAAAAAAGTAAGGAATAAATGTTATTAATAATGCTAAAACAAATACAATCGGCGTGTAAACCTTAGCAAATTTTCGGATGAATAATTCGGTTTTTGCTTTTCTGGAACTTGCTTCCTGAACCATTTCCAAGATTCTGACGATGGAACTATTTTCAAATAATTTGGTTGTTTCGACCTCTATGACTTGGTCAAGATTCAACATTCCGGCAAGAACAGTTTCTGATTTTTTGATGGATGAAGGTTTGCTTTCGCCCGTCAAAGCTGATGTGTCGAGGCTTCCTTTTTCTGAGATTAAAATTCCATCCAAAGGCACTTTTTCGCCAACTTTAATTTGAATCTTTTCACCGACTTTCACTTCATTAGGTGCAATCGTTTCCCATTTATCATTTCGAAAAACTGTCGCTTCTTTTGGACGAACATCCAATAAGGCTTTGATATTATTTTTGGCTTTGTTAACTGCGGATTCCTGAAACATTTCGCCAATCGTGTAAAATAGCATCACGGCAACACCTTCCGGAAATTCGCCGATTGCAAAAGCGCCAATTGTTGCGATTCCCATCAACGAAAACTCATTGAAAAAATCAAAACTTTTGGCCAATTGAAATGCATCTTTGAACACCGAAAACGCCACCAAAACATAAGACACGAAATACCAACTGAATCTTAGCCAAACATTTTCTGTAAACCAATCTGCCTCAATCCAAAAATCTAATATTAATCCAGAAAAAAAGATGACTAGACTTATAATTAATCCCAATTTGGAATTGCTGTGCGAATGGTCGTGGTCGCTGTGGTCGTGACCTTCGTGGTTGTATTCTTTTTTTGGTTTTGTACCGCAACATTCTTCCATATCGAATAATTTTTAACAAATGTAGCGGTATTGGGAATGCAATGCTATTGCAAACTTTGTTGGCTGATGGCAAATGGCTGTTAGCGTTTGGCTGAAAAATAAATATTGTGAGTCTTCGCGAGCCTCAGACTGACAAAAACCGATGTTCAATCAAACAACTCTTGCGTTAGGCTTTACCTAATGATTTAATGGAGTCGAAACTGGCTTTAGTCAAAATCTGATGCTAAGTTTCGGCTAAAGCCTTTAATTTTGCAAATTCTACATCGAGCTAAAGCTCGACGCTATTGATAATTGCATAACGCTATTATGGTCAAATGTTACCGAGTAAATTATAATCGAACTCAGGTTCAAAATAAATATTGTGAATCTTCGAGAACCTTAGACTGACAAAAATCGATGTTGAATCACACAATTAATATCAATTGCGTTGGGCTTTAGCCTAATGACTTAATAGAGTCGAAATTGGCTTTAGCCAAAATTTACTATTACTTTCAGCTAAAGCCAATTACAATTTTCCCGCATTAATTACGGGCTGAAGCCCGCCTCTATTGATATTTTCTTCTGTGAACTGACTTAAATAAAATTAGCTTCTAGGCAGTTTTCGCAGATTCCTTTGGCGAAAAGTCTGATTTCATCGATTCTGAAATTGGTTTTCATACTTTCGGGGAGCGAGATGTCTTCTTTGCAGGTGGTTTGTTTGCATATTTTGCAGTAGAAATGGAGATGCCAGTCATTGTGCGTTTTTTCGTCGCAATCGTCGTGGCACAATTTGTATTTGGTGGTTGTGTTTTCCTGAATGCTGTGGACGATTCCTTTTTCTTCGAAGGTTTTTAGGGTTCGGTAGATTGTGGTTCGGTCGGCGTTTTCGAAGTGGTTTTCGATTTCGGATAAGGAGGTTGCGACTTGTTGTGAGCTTAGAAAATCGTAGACCAAGATTCTCATACTTGTTGGTTTGGTATTTTTGTGGATGAGTTTGTTTTCGATTTCTTTGTTCATAATTTTTCTTTTAAATAGGGGAATTTTAACACAAAGTGCACAAAGATTTTCTTTACTGTATTGAAAATATTTTTAAGGTTCACAAAGGCGCTTACGCTCAGGGAAGAAATAGTACGTAATTATCTCCCGCAGATTGGGCGGATTTTGCAGATTTTAAAACGCAATACTATCATTCTGGATGAATCTAAAGCTATATTATAATTACTGTGTTTAGATTCCTACGGAATGACAAACTGTATGTTTTATTCTAGATTTTTTAATTTTCAACTTTTTGACAAATTTTATATTGAAGGCAAATCTTTAATCTTTGACGAAACCCCTAACCCCGATGGGAACGGCATCCTTTTTCTTTTCCGTTAACTTCGGCTTCGCTCAGGCAACGGAAGAGAAAAAGATATAGTGGACAGCGGGATTAAGCTCCTAATAAAATATATGACCTTAATTTATTCTATCAAAGTTAAGGGAAATAAGTCAGAATTTTTGATGAATTAGCGGATAATAAATACCTTTGAAAAAAAATTTTGATATGGGTGTAGCGGATTTGTTATTCAAAAGAAAAAAAGAACTGGCTGAAAAAAACCTAAGAAGTGGCCAGGATTATATGGTTGAAAACGGGAAAAGAGATAGTGTGACGATTTTGCCAAGTGGTTTGCAATATGAAATCCTGGTGGAAACGGAAGGCCCAAAACCGACAGCGAAAAGTACGGTGAAATGCCATTATCACGGAACTACGATTACGAGCAAAGTTTTTGACAGCTCTGTAAAGCGCGGAAAACCAGCCTCTTTTCCATTGAACAGAGTCATCAAAGGCTGGACAGAAGGTTTGCAATTGATGTCGGTTGGGAGTAAATTCAGATTTACTATTCCGCCACATTTGGCTTATGGTGAGCAGGAAGTGAGCAAAGAAATTGGACCAAATAGTACTTTGGTTTTTGATGTGGAACTGTTGGAAATCAAGTAGCAATTCGCGGTTTGCTTTTGGCTTTTGGCTATTTACTTTAATGTCAATGTGATAGCATTTCTGAGTGAAAGATTTTCGGCTTAGAAAAAGTTATGATTTAATTCAAATTAATCTTTGTTGTTTTAAAAATTATTTTTATTTTTGCAACCTGTTAATCAACCTCTGACGAAGGACGTGAATGTTGCTTGGCTTGACAAAACAAATTTTTTATTACAAAAAATGGATTTAGTAAAATACGTACAAGATAAGTACATTACGAAAAAAGAATTCCCAGAATTCAAAGCCGGTGACACCATCACTGTGTATTACGAGATTAAAGAGGGTGCTAAAACAAGAACTCAGTTCTTCAAAGGTACTGTAATCCAATTGAGAGGAACTGGTCTTACTAAGACTTTCACTATCAGAAAAATGTCTGGTGATGTTGGTGTAGAGAGAGTTTTCCCTATCAATATGCCTGCCCTTCAAAAAATCGAAGTTAACAGACAAGGTAGAGTTAGAAGAGCTAGAATCTACTACTTCAGAGACCTTAGAGGTAAAAAAGCAAGAATCAAAGACAAGTCTTACGGAGGTAAAAAATAATCCTGAGATTTTCTTCTTGAAATATAAAAGACCAGCATTTTTTGCTGGTCTTTTTGTTTTGTTGAATTTTAAATAAATTATGTTTGCCCCAACCCTAAAGGGAGCAGATTTTATTTAAAATTTCATCAAAATTACTCCCTTTAGCCCTTTAGGGTTGGGGAAATAATTTTGATGAAATTTTTAGAACTTATTTTGAATTAAGAAATTACACCTAGCTCCTTCCCTACTTTCTCGAAGCCAGCAATCGCTTTGTCAAGATTTTCTCTGGAATGTGCTGCGGACAATTGAACTCTGATTCTTGCTTTGCCTTTTGGTACAACCGGATAAAAGAATCCAATCACATAAATGCCTTCTGATAAAAGTTTTTCCGCCATTTCCTGAGCTAATTTTGCATCATACAACATCACAGGAACAATCGCCGCGTCGCCGTCCGGAATATCGAAACCTTTGGCTTTCATTTCTTTTCGGAAGTATTCGGCGTTTTCCATTACTTTGTCTCTCAACGAAGTATCTTCGGAAATCATATCCAAAACTTTGGACGCGGCACCTACAATTCCGGGTGCCAATGAATTTGAGAATAAATATGGGCGAGAGCGTTGTCTCAACATATCGATGATTTCTTTTTTTCCTGAAGTGAATCCGCCTAAAGCGCCACCTAACGCTTTTCCTAATGTTGAAGTAATGATATCGACTCTTCCAATCACATCATTTGCTTCGTGCGTTCCACGTCCGGTTTTTCCAATGAATCCGGTTGCGTGGGAATCGTCAACCATTACCAAAGCGTCATACTTGTCTGCCAAATCACAAACACCTTTTAAGTCAGCAACGATTCCGTCCATTGAGAAAACGCCATCTGTTACGATGATTTTGAAACGGTGATTTTTTTCGGAAGCCGCTATCAATTGGGCTTCCAAATCTTCCATATTGTTGTTTTTGTAACGGTATCTAGCAGATTTACATAATCTTACACCATCAATAATTGAGGCGTGATTGAGTTCATCCGAAATGATGGCATCTTCATCTGAAAACAATGGCTCGAAAACGCCGCCATTTGCGTCAAAACAAGCAGCGTAAAGAATAGTATCTTCCATTCCTAAGAACTTGGAAATCTTAGTTTCCAAATCTTTGTGAATATCCTGAGTTCCGCAGATAAAACGAACCGATGACATCCCATAACCGTGAGAATCGATTGCATCTTTGGAAGCTTTCATCACTTCTGGATTGTTGGATAATCCCAGATAATTATTCGCACAAAAGTTCAGTAGTCGCTTGCCTCCGACTTCTATCTCCGCACTTTGCTGGGAAGTGATGATTCTTTCTTTTTTGTAAAGACCGTTGTTTTCTATATTAGTTAGCTCATTGGTAATGTTCTCGAGGAATTTTTGTGATATCATTTTTCTTGATTTTCGATTTTAACAAAAATAAAAAAAGCACTTCAATTGCGTGCTTTTTTGTGATGTTTTAACGTTTGGGAAAATTAAAATATAAACGCAAATGTTTGAAAACTTAACCCCTTCAGAGTTTGAACTCTGAAGGGGTTAATTCTATTTATTCCTTAATGATTTTAATAGATTGATTACTAAATTTCAAAATATAAGTTCCTTTCACCAAAGTAGAAATATTGATTTCGGAGTTTGGATTGGCTGTTCCTTTTTTAATTAATTTTCCATCGACAGAGAAAATTTCATACTCTGCAGATTTTTCTAAGCCTGAAATTTTAATGAAGGATTTTGCTGGATTTGGATAAACCTCGAGTTTTTGTTTATTGAAATCTGTATTCGCAAGAGTATTATCCCTAAAAACAGTCGAACCTTTTGTAATAATCTGCTTTTCGTAATTAAAGGCTACACTTGTAACTGGGAAGCTAACGTCTTCTGTAAAATATTGGTTGTTGGAGGTATGATCCAATACAAAATATGCAGTTTGACCACCTGATCCAGAAACCTTTATCGGTAGAGGCATTTCAAAGAAGCTAACGGTGGAACTACTTCTGGTTTGTCCTACCCGAAAAGTCAGTTTATTATTAACCGCGTTTTGAGTCCATCTGATTTGATAAGTTGGATAGCCTTCTCCATAGATCCAATCGTTGAAAAATTCCGTGAAATCTCTTCCCGTGTAATTACTCAAAAAATTCTGAAAATCTGATGTTTTGACATAATTATAAGCAAAGGCTGGGTTATTTTGATAAGCTTTCAGCATTGCATAAAATTGATCATCGCCAATCATCCACTTTATCATCCGAAGAGCATAGCCACCTTTTGTGTATGATAATCTGCCATTGAAGATTCTATTAAAATTAAGATCAGCATCCGGAATGTAAATACTTCCGCCAGGATCACTAGTGATGTAATCCATCTCGCTGCCTAAATAATTTTGAAATTGAGATGGTGTCATCAATTGTTTTTCATAGATCACATACTCGCCCATTGTAGCAAAGCCTTCGTTTAGCCAGATATCATTCCAGGCGCCACAAGTCAATTTATCTCCAAACCATTGGTGTGCTAATTCGTGGGCAATCAAATCCTGACTAAAACCACCCATTGAAGTCATCGTAGCATGCTCCATTCCGCCTCCCCAATTAAACTGCATATGACCATACTTCTCATTCCTGTAAGGATACAATCCAAAGTGATCTTCAAAAGACTGCATACAGCTAGCTGTCCAATTCAAATTATTTTGAACGTCGCTATTGACCGAAGTGGGATACAGATAATTAAGGAAAGGAAAAGAACTCCCTGTGGTTGTAATTGTAGAATTTAATTTAGTATAGTTGGAAATACCTAACGCAAAAAGATAGGCAGGAATTGGATAATTGGTTTGCCAATATGTGAGTTTTTTACCATTTCCTAAAATAGCTTCTGACATCAATTTTCCATTGGATCCAACTGTGTACTGTTCAGGCGTTGTAATTTTGATATCTAACTTTTCTATTTTGTCATTCATACTCTGTTTGGTTGGCCACCATTCCTTGGCTCCAAATGGCTCTGACAATGTTGCCAAGATAGGATCTCCAGCATTATTGTAATCCGCAACAAATGCATCTGAACTGGAATCTGGAATTCCGCTGTAAGTAATTGAAAGCGAATCTGTAGTCTGCGCAGTCAAAGCTGCTGGGAAATTAATTTTAATTTCGTCCGTAGTTAATTGCTGAAACGTGAGATTTTGGCCATGATATTTAACTACTGAAACTGCTAAGTTATCTGCCAAATCAAAATAAATACTATTTGAATTTGCTAACATTTTGAAGCGAGACGTGACCGTGCCGGCAACAAATTGTTTCGTAGGATCTAAATCCAATTCTAATCTCACATACTGCAAATCATAATTTAGAGTATTTGGATTGACATTCACATCTAATGTTGATCTGGAAGCTGCCGATTTTTCAGACTCTATCAATCCCTTTCTATCAATATTATGGAATTGCCCAAAAAATGAACTGATTGCTAAAAAAACAATTATTAAAGTATAAAAACGTTTCATATTTTATAAAATTATGTAATCAAAGCTACAAAAAAACCCAGAAAAAATGTGGGTTTTTTAATTTATAAAATATTGATTGTTACAAATCTAAGGTCGGGTCCAGCAATTGTTCCATTCTGTCTTTCACCTGCGCTACGGAGCCCGAGAATCTATTAATTAAAAGAGAAAAAGCCAGCGTTCTGTTGCTTCTGGTTTTGATGTAGCCTGCCAAACATTTCACCCCATTCAAAGTTCCGGTTTTCGCGAAAATCTGTCCATTGGAGTTTACCAAAAACATATGTTTTAATGTTCCGGTTTGTCCCGCAATTGGCAAAGATTCCATATATTCCTTGTAATAAGGCGTTTTCATCATCGCCGTCAAGAACTTAACTTGCGAAATTGGCGTTACCGTATGAGCCTTTGAAAGTCCGCTTCCATCCATATAATTGAGTCCAACGGTATCAAAATTAATGTCTTTCAAATGGTCTGTCACAACGATTCTTCCAGATTCTGTGGTTTGGTCGCCCAATTTCATAAAACCATTCGATTTCAAAATAGCTTCTGCGTATCCGTTGTCACTTCTCTGATTCGTATAGTTCACGATTTCTGCTAAAGTCGGTGATTTGTAAGTTGTCAGAATTTCTCGGGGTTCTGGTTCTCTATCAACGATTTTCGGCGTTACTTTTCCAACGATTGAAATTTTACTTCTTACCAAACCTTCTCTTAATTTGTTAGCCAAAAAAGCAGGTGGTTCAGCCACTTTCGTTGTCACCCAAGCACCGTCAAACTGGTCTGCAAAAACCATCTTGTTGGAGTAAGGCGAAACGTAAAAATATTTTTTAACCTGATTGAAAGGATTGTTGGATTGGCTTACAATCAGTTTTTCATTTCTTGGATTGATGTCCTTCGTAGTGCCGACTGGCAGGAAATAATTGGCTTGTTCCAACCAAACGATGTTCTGCGGAAGGTCGGTTTTATTTTCTTTGAAAATCGCTGTTTGGATGATGATATCGCCTGTGATTTTCTTGATTCCTTTATCTCTTATCGCGTCCAGATATTGATTCACGATTTGTCCGTAACTCGATGCGCCACCTCTGTTTCCGCCCAAAGACGGGTCGCCACTTCCTACGACGTAAAGATTTCCGGTCAAAACGCCTTCTGCATCAATGCTTCCAGAATATTCCAATTGCGTGTTCCATCTGTATTTGGTTCCCAACAATGCAAAAGCAGTTTCTGTGGTCAACAATTTTGTGGTTGAAGCTGGAACCAATGGTGCATTTTCGTTATAAGAAGTGACGATTTTTCCAGTTTTGGTATCATAAACCACAAATCCCCAATTTGCATTTCGGAGAACTGGGTCGGTGAACATTTTGTTGATATTGAATTCGATTTGCTCTTTTGGAGACAACAACGCTTTCTCCGCCGTGATGTCTTTTACGAGAAGCTGTTGGTCTGCAACCTGAGGCAAAGTTCCTGCAGATGTGCCTTGTGAAAAAATAAAAGAGGAAAGCCCTAAGCCTAAAATCGAAAAATAATTTTTGAATTTATTCATTCTCAAAAGAATTACATTTTTTATTGAATTATTTTTAATTAAGATTTTGAAGAAATTAATCTAATTTCAAAACGTAGTAAATTTAGAGAATATTGCCAAGGTAGTTACGGGAACCCGTAATAAAAGATTCAAAATTTTGTTAATTATAGTTAAAAATCAACTAGGAAATCTTTTTTGATAGATTTGTATGCGGTAATTTCATCAAATTCTTCCAAAGATTTCGCAAGCAATTCTTTGTAGATTTTGTAATTTTTATTCTTCGGAAACTTCAGTAGAATTTGATATTGATAAAGATTGTTGATTCGGGCAATTGGCGATTTTTCTGGTCCGAGAATACATTCTTCAGGAATATATTTTCTCAAAACCGAACCCAGAAATTGAGAAGCTCTATTCAATTTGTCTTCTTTTCTGTGTTTCAGCTCAATCATTATCAATTTCACAAATGGCGGATAGAGAAATTTCTTTCGTTCATCTAGGAAATAATCATAAATCTCTTTAACATTCTGATTTTTAATTAATTCAAAAATCGAGTGCGACGGATTGTAAGTTTGGATTAATATTTTTCCTTCACCCGAAACTCTGCCCGCTCTTCCTGCAACTTGCGTAATCAATTGATATGCTCTTTCCTCAGCCCGAAAATCCTGGACATAAATCAAAGCATCTGCTTTCGGAATCACGACCAACTCTATGTTTTCGAAATCCAAACCTTTGGAAATCATTTGAGTTCCAACCAAAATATCGGTTTCGCCATTTTCCAATTTTTCGTAGAGTTTTTCGTACGCAAACTTCTTGCGCATCGCGTCTACATCCATTCGGTCAACTTCGGCGTCAGAGAATATTTTTTGCGTTTCCTCCTCGATTTGCTCCACGCCAACACCTTTTGTGTTCAGATTGGTACCGTGACAACTTGGGCAAGCCGTCGGTTTTCCGGCTCTGTGTCCGCAGTAATGGCATTTCAGTTCGTTCGCAGATTTGTGATAGGTCATTACGACGTCGCAATTGCTACAATAAGTCACGTGTCCGCAAGTTTCACACTCGATGACATTGGCATATCCACGGCGGTTGTGGAGAATGATGCTTTGTTTTTTGTGTTCTAACTGAAGACTGATTTCGTCCACCATTTTTTGGCTGAAATTCCCAATGATTTTCTTCTGACTCTGCGCCTCCTTAACATCGATGATTTCAAACTTCGGAACGTCCACGTTTCCAAATCTCTCATTCAAAGGCACATAGCGTAGTTTGTCCTTCATCGCCAAATCATAGCTTTCCAACGAAGGCGTTGCAGAACCCAGAATCAGTTTTGAATTGTAAAATTCTGCCAACATCATCGCCGAATCTTTCGCATTGAAAAAGAAATTGGAATCTCTGGATTTATACGCAGAATCGTGTTCTTCATCAACGATTATCAATCCTAAATTTTCAAACGGAAGAAATAAAGAATTCCGAGTTCCAATCAAGATTTGAAGTTCATTTTTTTTGATTTTCCGCCAGACTTCTACCCTTTCAAAATCCGTTAATTTGTTGTGATAAAATCCGAGTTTTTTGCCATACTTTTTTTCAAGACGAATGGTGATTTGTTTCGTCAAAGCAATTTCTGGCAAAAGCAAAAGCACATTTTTTCCCGAATTGACGCAGTCTTCAATTTTTTCTAAATAAATATGCGTTTTTCCGGAAGATGTGATGCCGTGGAGCAAAACGTTTTTATCTTCTTCGAAGGCTTTGTTAATTTCCGAAACTGCCAACTTCTGATTTTCAGTCAATTTCTCAATTTCTTCCAGTTCACCTTCGTAAGAATCGATTCTGTCTATTTCAAGATAATATTCTGAAACCCAACCTTTTTCTATCAAAGATTTGAGTTGTTGATTCACAAAATTGCCTTCATCAAAAACCAAAGATTTCCGAATCGGTGTTTTGGGTTCATCAATTTGTTTAGATAAAATATTGAGGAATAAATCTTTCTGTTTCTTGGCCTTATCCAATTTCAAAAGAATCTTCGCCAGATTTTCCGAAACCAGAGCTTCATCATTCACTTTCACGTAAGCGATTTCCTTGGCCTTATATTTCTCCGTAATTTTTTCATCGACGGAAATATATCTTTCATCAATCAAAGCATTGATGGTTTTGATGATTTCTTTTTTTGGAATGAAGGCTTCGATTTCCTGCAAGTTCAACATTTGACGTACTTCCAAAGCTTGCAAAAGATACGTCTCATTCGCATCCAGATTTTGCCAATCGATTGTTCTTTCTGATAATAATCGGACGTAAGTTTCGCTTTCCAATTTCAAAGACGATGGAAATGCAAAACGGTAGATTTCGCCGAGATTGCAGAGATAATAGGAACTCATCCAATTCCAGAATTCCAATTGTTGTTTTGGAACAATTGGTTGATTGTCAAGCAAATTGATAATTTCTTTCGGAACAAAACTGTCCTCGAATTCATCAAATAATTCGACAACAATTCCGGTGTAGATTTTCTTTCCGCCAAACGGAATCAGAACGCGCATTCCAACTTCAATCTTATCCAAAAAATCTTCTGGAACTTTGTACGTGAAAGTTCCTTTGAGATTGAGTGGAAGGATAATTTGGGCGAAGTTCATTTTTTGTCAGAAGTCGGAAGTCTGAGGTCAGAAGATTATTAAAAGTAAGGTTTTAAGATAAATTGTGTTATTATTTCAAAATTAGAATTCTTACTTATCACCATAATGACCTTTTGCAGAAATGATTTCTACGGTTACGATATTTTCTTCGACACTGTAAACCAAACGGTTTTTGCTGTCGATTCGTCTTGACCAAATATTGGATTCTTGAAACTTCAAACGTTCTGGTTTTCCTGTTCCGAAATAAGGATTTTCCTGAATTTCTCCTAAAAGTTGAAAAAGCTTTTTTAATAAAATTTGATTCCCCGATTTTTTGTAGAAGTCTATATCTTTTTGCGCTTGTTTCTTGAATATTAACTCATAGCTCATAAACCCAAAAAGTTTTTGATATCGTCTTTTGTCTTTAAAACAACAGCTTTTTCCTTGTTATTCTTTGCCTTATCAATTCTTCGTTCCAATTCCGCTACGTTTTCCGGAATATCAAAATAGGGGTCGTTGCTGGGACTTAAGCTTTCTGATTTTTCTTCTTTGAAAACAAATTGCGCATCCAAAGCTTTCAAGACTTTTTTGAGTAATGACGCTTCTTTTCTGTTTCTTGGATGTATGATAATTGATGCTTCCATCGTATTTTATTTTATTAAACCTCTACGAATTTACAATTTTTAATTTTTGCTCAAAACATCATTTATCAATTATCATTCATCATTGATGACTAAACCGTATAACTCTGGAACGCTTCTTCCAGACTTCCGAATTTTCCTTTGAACTCAGAAATCGGGGAATCTTGGATGATGTTTCCTTGGTGAATCAAAATCACTCTGGAACAAAGCGCTTCTACTTCCTGCATAATGTGCGTGGAGAGAATCACAGTTTTTTCTTTTCCGATTTCTTTGATGACGTTTCGGATTTCGACGATTTGATTGGGGTCGAGGCCGTTGGTTGGTTCGTCTAGAATTAATAAATCTGGTTCGTGCAGAATGGCTTGCGCCAATCCTACACGTTGTTTGTAACCTTTGGAGAGTTGGGAAATTTGCTTGGATTTTTCTGGCGTGATTCCGACCAATTCTATCACTTCTTCTACTCTTTCTTTTTTGATGTTGTGAAGATTGGCTACGAATTGCAGATATTCTTTCACATACATCTCGTTGTAAAGCGGATTGTTCTCCGGAAGGAAACCGATTTTCTTTTTGGATTCGATTTCGTTTTCTTTGATGTTTTTGTCATTGAACAAAATTTCGCCTTCATCGATTTTCAGGACGCCTGTGATGGATTTCATCAAGGTGGATTTTCCAGCGCCGTTTGGGCCGAGAAGTCCGATGATTTCGTTATTTGAAATGCTTATGTTGATATCGTTGAGCGCAATTTGCTCTCCGAATTTTTTTGTGAGTCCTAAAATTTTTAAAGACATCTGTGATTTTTATAAATGATAAATGATAGATGATGAATGATAATTGATTTACAAAATTATGAAAATTGATTGGTATAATTTAAACGCAAAGCACGCAAAGATTTTTTTGACATTATTGAAAATATTTTTAAGACTCGCAAAGACGTAAAACTCATCAAAGAAAAAAGCTTAAAAAATTATTTTTGTCATTCCGTAGGTATCTCGACAGTTTAGATTCTTTCAGAATGACAATATTCTGGATAAAAAAATTCGTTAGTTTCAACAATTGAGAAAATGCTGATTAAGAGACAAATGTTGAAACTCTGCGAAGCACGCCCCGACTTGAGTGGAGCTCTTTTTTTGCTGAGGGAAAAGCTTTGGCAAAAAAAAGCGGGAACGGAAGGCGGATAAAGGCGCCCAAATTATAATTATTGTACTATTAAAATCTTTATTCTTTCGCCTTTTTTCTTGTGTCTTCCACTTTTTTTGTAACAAATAATTTTTATTTCTACTAACCGAATAGAGTTAAAGCAAGAATGGATTCTGAGAAAGAATTTTTAGAGAAAATCGATAAACATAAAGGGATTATTTTTAAAATCTCCAAAATGTATATGGACAACCGTGATGACCAAAATGACCTCTTCCAGGAGATTGTTTATCAGGTTTGGAAGTCTTTTCCCAGCTTTGAAAGGAAGTCTGAATTCTCAACTTGGCTTTACAGAATTGCATTGAATACGGCGATTATTTTCTTGAAATCGGAAAAGCGACGGAGCTTTATTCAGAACGATGATGTTTCGGTTTATAAAATCAAAGAGGAAGATTACAACCTCGAAGATGAGCTGAAACTGAAACAAATGTATGAAGCCATCCAAAAACTGAATCCAATTGACAAAGCCTTGATTTTCTATTACTTGGAAGATTTTTCCGGGAAGGAAATGGCAGAACAAATGGGAATCTCGGAGGGAAATGCGCGGGTGAAACTGAACAGAGCAAAGGAGAAACTGAAGGAATTAATTTTATAATAGGTTACAAGAACCTCAGCCTGACAACGTTTCTCAAGACAGCACAAACTATCTACTATCAACTATCAACTATCAAAAATATGGAACTCGATAATCTTAAATCACTTTGGAATAAGGAAGATGTTTCCGAAACGCCGGAGATTTCGCCTGAGAAGCAGAGACAACTGCATCATCCTTTGGAAAGGATCAGGAAAAATATGCGCTATGAATTTTGGTCAACGGTGGTTTTGATGCCAATTATTTTAATGATAGTTTGGTTTTCTCCATTGCCTTTCAGATTCAACTTATATTTAGAAATTCTGGTACTTTCTATGACTTTGGTCACGGGTTTTTTCTTTAACAAATTTTTCAAACTTTATAAAGAAATAAGCAATCCGGCTTTGGGAACTTTGGATTCCCTGAAAGACCTTCTTCATCAATTTGAGCTGAACAAGCAGTACTACGTTTCTTTCTATCTGAGTTTTGTGCCATTTTTTGTTTGTGAAATGATTATCGTTTTAGAATCAATTCCGCAGACTCATAACTATTCAAATGCAATGCTGGCTATGGTTTTTCTGGGCTCGGTTGCATTTGGACTCACAATGGTTTATTTTATAGGAACGGCTTGGTTCAAATATTTTTATGGAAAATATATCAAAAAGATTGAGGTTTTGGTTGAGGAGATGAAGAAGTAGCATTAGGCTGACATTATTAATATTCAGGTCGCAAATTCAAAAGTTTACGGCTTTTTATTTTTATTAATAAGCATCTGATTTTCATAAGCTGAAAATTTTTGTAAATTTGCGAACTTATGGGACAGATCCTGGCAATTGACTACGGAAAAGCAAGAACGGGAATCGCTGTGACAGACGATATGCAAATCATTGCAAGCGGACTGACGACGGTGGAGACACCGAAGCTGATGGATTTTCTGAAAAAATATTTTTCCGAGAACCAAGTAAATGAAATCGTTATAGGACTTCCCACAGATTTGAAAGGAAATATGTCCGATATCGAAACTGAGATCCAGAAATTTATTTCAGGCTTCGAAAAGGAATTTCCAGATAAAAAGATCAATCGTCTGGATGAGCGTTTCACTTCCAAAATGGCTTCTTTTTTCATTAGCCAAAGCGGAAAGAACAAGAAACAAAGACAGGAAAAAGGATTGATCGACAAAGTGAGTGCAACGATCATATTGCAGAATTTTTTAGAACAAAAAAGATGATTTTACCAATTAGAGCCTTTGGCGACGCGGTTTTAAGAAGAAAAGCACAGGAAATAGACAAAGATTATCCTGAGCTGAAAACGCTTATCGAAAATATGTTCGATACGATGAACGGTGCCAACGGAATTGGTTTGGCGGCGCCTCAGATCGGTTTGGATATTCGTCTTTTCATCATCGATGTTTCGCCTCTTGCGGATGATGAGGATTATGAAGATATTGCGAACGAATTGAAAGACTTTAAAAAAGTGTTCATCAATGCACAAATATTGGAAGAATCTGGCGAGGAATGGAAATTCAACGAAGGTTGTCTCAGCATTCCGGAAGTTCGCGAGGATGTGAAGCGTAAATCGACCATCAAAATAGAATATTACGACGAAAATTTTGTTAAACATACCGATACTTTTCAGGACATCAGAGCGAGAGTGATTCAGCACGAGTACGACCATATCGAAGGAATCCTTTTCACAGATCACTTGAGTGCTTTGAAGAAGAAAATCGTGAAGGGAAAACTTCAGAAGATCGCAAACGGCGACGTGAGCGTGAATTACAAAATGAGATTTCCGAAGTAAATAGTACAAAGTAAAATGTACAATGTAATTAGTACAACCGACTTTGTACATTTGACAACCGACAATTATAAAATAGATTAAAGAAAACATACTAAAATGCAGTTAGAAAAAATTATTTCAATCTCCGGAAAACCGGGACTTTTCAAATTGGTTTCTCAACTAAAGAACGGATTTATCGTTGAGGATATCTCAACTAAAAAGAAAACAAGCATCTCAAACTCAAGTCAAGTAAGTTTGTTGGACAATATCGCGATGTTCACTTTTGACAAAGAGGTTCCATTGTTCGAAGTTTTTGAAAATGTTGCAAAAAACTACGATTACAAAGCGACCATCAGTCACAAATCCTCTGGCGACGAGCTTAGAGCATTTATGACTGCATCTCTTCCAAACTATGATGTGGAAAGAGTTTACGAATCTGACATCAAAAAATTGGCTCAGTGGTACAACCTTTTGCACAAAGCAGGCTACATCACACCAGAAAGTTTCGTAAAAACAGATGCACCTTCTGAAGTAGTAGTGGCTGAAGAAAAAACTGAAGACGCAGCAGAAAAAAAACCTGCAGCTAAAAAACCAGCAGCTAAGAAAGCAGCTCCAAAAACGGAAGAAGCAGCTGAAGAAAAACCGGCAGCTAAAAAACCAGCAGCTAAGAAAGCGACTAAAAAAGAAGATTAATTTTTCTTAATTAATTTCAAATTATATAACTCTCTCAGAAATGTTTATTTTTGAGAGAGTTTTTTTTATGAGAGTTATTTCACTAGTTCCATCAATTACAGAAACCTTATTTGACTTAGGTTTGACTTCTAATGAAATTGTTGGAAGGACAAAATTCTGCATTCATCCGAAAGAATTGGTAAAAGATGTCGAGATCATTGGCGGAACGAAGAACCTTAATATTGATAAAATCAAAGCTTTAAAACCAGACCTCATCATTGCCAACAAGGAAGAAAATGTGAAAGAACAGGTTGAAGAATTGATGAAAGACTTCAAAGTATTGGTGACGAATGTGGAAACTTTGGAGGACAACTATTACTTGATCAAACAACTTGGACATCTATTTGCGAAGGAAGAAAAAGCGCAATTTTTCAATCTGAAAACTTACGAAGTTTTTGATATTCCGAAGCCTGAAAAAAAATTGAAGGTCGCTTATCTCATTTGGAAAGATCCTTATATGACGGTTGGTGGCGACACTTTTATATCGAGGATCTTGGAAGAATTGGGATTTGAAAATTTGTTTAAAGACCAAAAACGCTATCCCGAAGTTCGATTGGAAGATTTGAAAGAAGCAGATTTGATTTTCCTTTCATCAGAGCCTTTTCCTTTTAAAGAAAAACATCTTGGGAAAATCCAGAATGTTTGTATTGATCAGAAAATTATGATTGTGGATGGAGAAGCTTTTTCGTGGTATGGATCGCACTTGGCAAAGTGTGGGGAATATTATCTGAAGCTGTTGGAGGAAATTAATTAACAAAATTAAATTATAAAAAAAGTCGCAAAATAAATTTTACGACTTTATATCTTTCATTCTGATTTTGAAATTCTACAAAACCTTCGCAACCTCCTCGCAAAGCCAGTTGAGCAATTCTTCGTCTTCTTTTGTGAATGGGTCGATGGAATGACTATCAATATCAATTTGACCGATGTTTTCGCCGTCTTTGAAGATCGGAACCACGATCTCTGCTTTTGTATCAATGGAGCAAGAAAGATAATTATCCTGAGCGTGAACATCTGGCACCACGAAAGTCTCTCCAGAAACCGCTACCTGACCGCAAATTCCTTTTCCAAATGGAATGATCACGTGATCCGTCACCGCACCCACGTAAGGCCCAAGAGCCAACTCGTCCTTGTCGCCGTTTTTGAAATAGAAACCTGTCCAGTTGTAATAAGAGATCTCTCTATCCAAAAGCTGACAAACTTTCAGAAGCTTCACATTTGTATCTTGTGGACTTTCCAAAATTACTGAAAGTCGTTTTTTTAGCTCTACCATTTTTTTATTTTAATCCTTCGAAAGTTAATTCTTTATAACCGAACATTCCCCGGTCTTTTATCATTTGTGCCACACTCTTCGGCAATTCCTCTTCCCAACCCAAATCGTGGGCCATAATTTTTTTCAGAATCTCTCTGGAATAGATCTCCAGGAATTTTGGATTATATTTTTCGATGTCAACAATTCTCTTGTTGAGCTTGAAGTATTTGTATAATTCTTTCAGGTTATCGTGAACTTTCAGGTTCTCTGACGTTAGCAATTCGCCATTCTCAGGGTCTTTGTAAGGATACAGATAAACGCGCATATCTTTTTTGAAGAACTTACCGAAGGCTTCCAAAATTCCACCTGGCAGATTCTTGTAATATTCCTCATCAAAAACATCCAAAAGGTTGTTAACGCCCATCGCAACGCCGATGTGTTGATTGGTAAACGATGAGAAATAATCCACCATCCTGTAATATTCTGAGAAGTTGGAAATCATCACCGTGTAGCCTAACGTTCCAAGAATATCGACTCTATCAAGGAAATCACGCTCATCGATATCGCCGGCCGCTCTCAGATTGGAAATGGTGATTTCAAATAGAATCTGCGTATTCTCACTATCGCAGGCATTATCCTGATTGAATAGATCCAAACCGTGCTCGAACATATCAATATTCACGCGCGTTACAGGACGGAAACTTCCTCTCACTGCAAAAATATTTTTCTTGTAAAGAATGTCTGCAGGCAACATATTGCTTCCTTTGGAGTTGAAGATTACCGCGTCTGTCATTCCCAATTTCACCAACTGAAGACTCATCAAGCGATTGTCCACATACTGGAAAGCCGGTCCGCTGAAGTCGATCATATCAATTTCCAAACGGTCAAGTGAAAGATCATCATATAAAGATTCTACAAGAACTCTCGGATTATCGATATAGAAATAAGCACCGTAGATCAGATTAACACCCAAACTTCCCAGAGTTTCCTGCTGTAACGTCGGATTGGTCTCTTTGAATTTGACGTGGATCACGATCTCGTTATATTCCTCGCTTTCAGAATTTTGATATCTGATTCCCACCCAGCCGTGGCCTTTGGAGGTTTTATCGAAATTGATGGTTGTTACCGTATTGGCGTAGGAAAAGAACTTTTTTCCCGGATTTTTTTCTCTCGGAATCCTTTCTTCGATAAGCGCCATCTCGTAGCGTAGCATCTTTCTGAGACGGTTTTGCGTAACATATCGGTTTTTGTTTTCGGTACCGTAGATGGCATCACTGAAATCCTTATCATAAGCAGACATCGCTTTTGCAATCGTCTGAGAGGCACCTCCAGCACGGAAAAAATGTCTCACAGTTTCCTGGCCCGCTCCAATCTCCGCAAAAGTTCCGTAGATGGATGAATCCAGATTGATGGCTAATGCTTTCTGCTTAGGGGTAAGTTTTGGCTTTATCACGAAGAATTAGATTTATTTTGTAAATTTACCAAAATAACAGCAAAAATAAAAATGCTTTTAAAATTTTTAGGAACCGGTACTTCGCAAGGCATTCCTGTTATTGGCAGCCATCATCCGGTCTGCCTTTCTACCAACCAAAAAGACAAACGTTTACGCACTTCTGCCCTTGTAACTTCGGATTCTGGAAAGAAAATATTAATTGACTGCGGCCCCGATTTTCGTCAGCAAATGTTGATGAATCACGAGGAACAGATTGATGCGGTTCTCATCACGCACGAACACAACGATCATATTATCGGTTTGGATGACCTTCGGCCTTTGATCTTTAAAAATAAAAGCTCGATGCCGATTTATTGTAATTCGCGGGTTGCAGTTGAGATCAAAGAGAGATTCCCATACGCTTTCTCAGAACAAAAATATCCAGGCGCACCAAGTTTTGACCTTTATGAAATAGAGGAAGAATTTAAATTGTTTGATGAAGTGGAAGTTCAACCGATTGACATCATTCATTCAGAGATAAATATTCTTGGTTTTAAATTTAAGAATCTGGCTTACATTACGGATGCCAGTAAAATTGATGATAAGGAAAAAGAGAAGTTGAAGAATCTTGATTTTTTCATTATCAATTGTCTTAGGAAGACGGAACCTCATCATTCACATTTCATTTTGCCACAAGTTTTGGCGTTGGTGGATGAACTTAAACCAAAAAAAACCTATCTCATTCACATCAGTCATCATCTGGGATTCCATGATGAAGTGGAAAAAGAGCTTCCCGAGAACGTTCATCTGGCTTTTGATGGTCTGGAAATCGAATTTTAGAAAAAATATATTTTTGATTTACAGTCCGTTAAAAAATAAATGTAAAAATTATCTAAATTCATTTTTATCGGGTCGAAAATAATCCTATATTTGCACACCAATTTAAAACAAACATCAGCCCAGTTGGCGGAATTGGTAGACGCGCTAGACTCAAACTCTAGTATCGAAAGATGTGCCGGTTCGATTCCGGCACTGGGTACTTAAAGAGACAACTATCAAATAGTTGTCTCTTTTTTATTGCGTAAAAATATTTATTAATAATCAGATACAAAAAGGATAAATCCATCCAAAAAGATAGTAAGAATTGTTTACAAAATGAGTTAAAATAAAAAGGCTTAGATCCAAAGATCTAAGCCTATCAAAAAATAATTATGATTAAAAAATTCTAGTTCTTAATGATCTTAAATCTCTTAACTTTTCCATCTACCGTAGCTGCTTCTACGATGTACGTTCCAATTGGAAGATCAGCAACATTCACTTTTACTTTAGATTCATTCAAACTATTTCCTAAAACTTTCTGTCCGACCATATTGTATATGGTAACATTTATCAATTTTTCGTCAGAAGAAATATTTAATATGTCTTTTACCGGATTTGGATAGAAAGTTACTTTTTCAGCATTGCTTACGTCATCTGTTCCCATATTTGCTGCTAAGCAGACACCATTGATCTTATAAACAAATTCTCCGTTGGTAAGATATCCCCAGCTGTTAGTAACATTATTATAATAAGCCGCAAATTGACCTTGAACATCTGCCGATGTAGCTTCCCAAGCTAATGCGTCACCTCTCATTTCTAACCAATACTTACCTTTTGGAAGTTTGATTGGATTGTCAAGTTTTACTTTATAACGGTGGAAATAAAAATTAAATTCAAATCCTGTAACCTGATCGTGAACGATCTGTCCGTTTGAGAAAGCTATTTCTTCTCCTGGTAATCCATTATTATCCTTTAGAATCGCAAATCCAAACGTAGTAGCAAACTTAGCTACAGAAGGCTCTATAGAATTGATTGTGAATGTTCCGTCTGCAACTTCAAAATCTACCGCCAATCGTTGTTCAGTATCACCATTTAGAAGAAATGCATTTTCAAGTTCGTTTGATAAAGCTTCTCTTATACAAGCGTTAGGATCCAAAACATTTACTTCAAAAGTTCCAGCTAAAGTAGGATCATCAACAGATGTCGCTTTCACAACTACCAGTCCAGCTTTCAATCCGGCTACCAAACCAGTACTGCTAATTGTTGCAAATTCAGAACCTGATTCTACTGTCCAGTTGACATTCTGTGAGAGACCTTGTGCATTCACGGTTGCTTTCATCTGTAAGCTCTGTCCCATAAACACCTCTGCATTTGAGCCATCAAGCGTATTTACGACTACCGGCATTGGTGTACAGTTTCCACTAATCCTGAAAGAAGCATTGAAACCACCTTGTCCTAATTTTCTCCAGCCATTTCCGTCATAGCTATTCAAATGATAATCGCTACCAATTCCTCCAAATGTAGTGGTATCCCAGAATATGGATTGTGCTGTATTTGCCACAGGATTAATCCAATACGTTCCCTGATCAAAAGCAACTGCCTGTGGTAAGTTTAATTCTATTTCATACAAGAATTGTTGATTGGGACTATTTCCTATTATTTTCACCAATCTTTGGGTAGTCACTGGAATATTCAATATTTCTCTGATCAGCTGTCCAGGAGCTCCGTTATCATTTTTCAGAAATCTGAGGTCATAAGATGTATTAAAATTTTGTGATGGATAGATCACGGTCATTCTTAATTTCGATACGGTAAATCTGGTAAGTGCCGGCACTATGAAGTCATCTGCACTTGTAATAAGATTCTTGCTTATTCCTGCTCCATATCCATAAAGAGAAGACTCATTACCCTGGCCGCAGCCATTTTTGAATACATTAACTCTGATCTCGCCATACAAAGTACCATCAACGTGTGTTGCACGGATAATTGCAAATCCTTCCTGCAAAGCGGTAACTAAGCCACTATTACTTAGACTTACAACATCAGAACCTTGCTGTATGGTCCAGGTTACTTTCTGATCTGCTTCCACAGGAATTACTTCTGCCTTCAATTGCAAAGTACCGCCAATCGCATTGATGTCAGGAAAGAAACCATTCGCCGTTGTTACTGTAACGGATTGTGCGGCAACATCACTATCCTGATTCTTTATATTGACAGCAAAGGTTTTGAAGATCGAACTATTTTCAGCGGAAGTAGCCTTTACAGAAACTATTGCATCAGAAGCTGTTGCAGTGACCAATCCTGTACTGCTCACAGTAGCAAAATTCCCTCCTTCAAACATACTCCAAATTACATTTTGATTTGCAGCAAGAGGAAGGACGCTTGCTTTAAGTTGAAGCGTTCCATTGTCCTGAGTAATTTCTGCAGGCACATTATTTTCTGTTGTTATCTCAATGCTTTCTGCAGCAACAACACCTAAATTTAATTTTTTGACCGATAATTTACCTAAACCAGAATCTGCGAAAGCAAGAAACAGATTTCCAAAACTATCAACAGCTAACGAATTATAAATTCCTTGTCCTTGTGACGCAAATCCGGTTCCGGCCTGAGACCAAGAATTGGTAGTTCCATTGTATGCAACAACAAAGTTTCTGAGAAGATCATCATTTTCCCATTTGCTGTAGGCAACATAAACAATATTATTAGCACCAACAGCTATACTTGTATGTTTTGCTCTGAACTGTGAAAAATTTTCGCTGCCTAATTGAGACCAGGAAGTACCATTAAATTTTTTAACATTAAGCTTATTTCCTCCAGCAGATCCGGAAACATAAGCAATGTACAGATTATTATTACTGTCAATTGCAAGAGAAGAATTGTAATCCTCTGTATTAGCTGCTGCTGCAAGATTTGCAATACCTCCTACAGGTTGCCAAGCTGTTGTAGAGCTAGCGTTCATATCATTTTCGTAAACGTGAACGAAGCCACCGTTATTGAAACTAACATAAACTTTACCATTGGTTCCAACGACCATATCAAGGAAAGAAGCTCCAGCTCCATTAAAACTAGATGTTCCAACTTGTTGCCAAACACCTCCTACCAATTTCTTTACAGTTCCTGAGTTCTCACTATTTGCAGCGAACAAAGTGTTGTCTGCAGCGATGGCAGAAGTATTGAAATTAATAACGGTATTGGTAACGTTTGCCAATGTGGCCCAGGCGTTGTTTGTAAACTTTCTGACTTCCATACCTGTAGCCGGTGATGCGGCCTGATTGGTAAAATAAACAGAACCCTGATTATCCACACTTAGCGAATTATAAGAAGCAAAACTAGGTGTCATTCCAGGCGCGCCACCAAGATATGACCAGTTTGTACCGTCAAATTTTTGCACGGAACCTTTTTGAGCAGCTGCATCATAATATCCTACAAGCAAATTATTTTGATAGTCATTTACCAACGTCAGTCGCCCTGCAACGCCATTAGAGATTCCGGAAGCAGCTCCTACCGGCTCCCAAACCTGAGCATGTAATTGTCCAAACAGCAAAAGCCAGAATAGCAATGCGTAATTTGTAAAAGTTTTTTTCATATAAAAATTATTTAGTAATTAATAAACACAACTCAAATGTATGTTTATCAAAAACTAAATAACGAAAATCTCCTACACAATGCTTTACTTCACAGCGAAAATCTGCATACACAACAGATACTCACATTTGAAAATCAACAACTTATAATTTACACAATGGTATCGAACCAATTATAAATATCTGTAGTGCTAGGGATATCAAGTCGTTTTCTGATCCTGTGTTTTTTATTTTGAACTGTCCTGGGTTCCATAAAAGTAATCTTTGCAATCTCTTTTGTTGATAGTTTTAATTTCAAATAGGCACAGAATTCTATTTCCGAATTAGAAAGGCTGGGATTTATTTTCCTTAATTTTTCTGAGAATTCCGGATAAGTACTTTCAAAAGCAAACATAAATGACGGATCATTTTCTTTTAAAAGGCTAAGCAGTTTGTTATACGTTTCGTGTGGTGCTTCTTTTTCTGCTAATTTTTTTCTTCTGATTAAAATAAAACTCCAGGATAATAAACAAACCGAAACTATGATGACACCTCCTAAAATGACATTATTAATCGTTTTGGATTTGCCCTCATCTTTGCGGTCTTTTGAAATTACCTCGTGTAGAGAATTGTATTTGCTTTGAAGTTCAGAAATCTCATTTTGCTTCAGCAGATTTTCATAAATAATAGAACTATCCCGCTTGCCTGTTAACTTATAAAGTTCAGCAATATCTTTGTATAGATTATTAACATTTAGCTCATAACCACTCTTGCCTGTGAGTTTAAGAGCTTTGTGATAGTAGTAGAGTGATTTTTCGTAATCTTTCTTTATTTTATACACTTCTCCAAATACCTGATAATTGGAAATCATTATTTTGTCATCCATTTTATCATTAGTCCATAAGTCTACAGATTTTTGAGCGAAATAGTTTGCAGAATCTATGTCATAAGCTAGGTAAATACTTGCTATATTGGAGTAATTAACGTACTGAAAATTATTAATCTGAACAGGATCAGACAATTCCTTGTAACTGTTAATAGCCTTATACAGTTTTTTTACTGCCTTTCTAGGCTCTCCTTTATCTGCATAAACATTGGAAAAGCTGTTTAAAACATTGGATTTCGCAAAAAATATCTTGGCATTTTTTGATTTATCCTTTTCCAATGCTTTGTACGCAATGTCGAGATGATAGATTGCCTTATCATAAAATTGATTGATGGAATACGCTTCTGCCATATAAACATTTCCCATAGAAACCGAATAGAGATCATTGTATTCACTTGCCTTTGCTTCCAGATTTTCCGAAGCTTTCAGCAAACTGTCGATTTGATTTTTACTGTAAAAATAACGACACTTTCTGTCCAGAAGTTTCAACTCAGAGAGCGAATCGTGTGCAGCGCGGGAAGATCTTAATAATGGATCGATCTGTAGATAGGCTTTGTCAATATTTTTGGTGAAAAGTTTTGCATTTGCTGTAACCTTTTCCTTGATTGCATTATTTCCATGAGATTGTGAAACACATAGAAATCCAGTGAACAAATAGAAAATTAAGAAAAATTTATGCACAATTGAATTTCTGGTAAACATCTAAATTAAAATATTGTAGAATTATTTGTCTGATCATTTTGAACGAATAAAGGTATCATTTTTTTAATTAATTTTAAAATAGATTATTGATATCCTAGCTTCAGTATTATAATCTTTAATTCGATGTTTTTAAATTTTCAAATAAAGTGGCAGTATTATACTTTAATACTTAGTGATTTTGAGGAATTTAAATGTATTAAAAAAATTGGTAAATAACTGTCAATTGTGATAAAAGTTATTTTCAAATGAGATAGGATTTCAGTTCAACATTATATAAATAAAAAAAGTCCGGCATTACACCGAACTCTTAAAATATAAAGAAAGGTTTTTGATCTTTTAATCTTTCTTAAGATTTATGATCAAAAGATGAAAATTATTTTTTGATAAACTTTTGTGTAGATTTTCGTCCTTGTTTATTAGTCAATTCCAAAACATAATTTCCGGAAGTTAATTTCTGTGCATTTATGGTCTTATCAGAAGACTTACCATTAAGAACAATTTGTCCTGTAGCATTATAAACCTGATAAGATAATTCGCCGGAATCATCAGACTTAATATGAATAACATCTTTCACAGGATTTGGATAGATTACAACCTGGCTTGCATTATCAACATCAGAAACGGCTAAGAGATCCTGAATATTCAAAGAGTAATCTTCCACTTGTCCATAATTGATCGTCGAACAAGATGTTGGTGTCTGATTGTATGCAGCCTGAACTCTTAACCTGACAGTTCCTGTGACAGCAGACGCTGGAATCGTAAAAATGCCGGAAACTGTCGAAGCATCCGTAGCTGTTATTTGTGACCAGGCATTTTCGCCACTATCTGTAAAGATGCCATTGTTGTTATAATCGATGTACAATCTGTATCTCAGAGGGTAAATAATTCTAGACCAATATGGCTTTATGGTAATCGTGTAGGTCTGCCCTTTTTTCACATCAGTGGAGATATAAGAAAAGTCTTCGTATCCAGCATTTCCTGTACTTTGGTTATCGATTGTATTTAGTTTTACACTTTGGATCTTCATAAAACTTGTAGATGTAGATTGTGAAGTACAATAAGCATTACCAGTTGCCAATGTTGTAACAGGAACGATATTACTGAAGCCGGATTTATTTCCTGCCTCGTCTTTTGCTTCAACCTTGAAATTATACGTGCTCGAAGCCGTCAGTCCAGTCACATAGAATGAAGGCTTGTAAGTTGTCCCCAACAAAACATCATCTTTGTAAACGTTATAACCATCCAATGCAAAATCATCTGTAGAAGCCGTCCAGGTAAGATAAGTTGAAACATTGGTCGTGGAAGTTGCTGTAAGATCAAGCGGTGAAGTTGGAGCTGTTGTGTCTGTTCCATTAGGATTGTATTTTGTCCCTAAACCCACTGCATAAAATGCGTCCTGAGTAGCAATAGCCTCAGGAGAGCCCGCGCCATAAAGCTCAATGGCAACCTGAATTCCCAGATCACGCGTATTGCTGTATGTTGAATTAGGTGTAAGGAAAACGGTCTCTAGGCGATAAACAATCTTGGAGGCCTTTTCAAATCCAATTCCTGTTACAGAATATGATTTTCCAATATCATTGGTTCCCGTTTTCCCTTGAACTAAAACATAATACCAATGGTTCAGAACACCACTGTTTGTATGTACGCCACAGTTATCATTGGTATCAGATGCGGGAACAGCACAGCCCTCCTGCGCCGTTGCAGGAATCCAGTTCTCTCCACGATAAGTATCTGGCTGACCTGCTGATTTTGGATCACTCATCGATCTAAGATAGAAAGGCGAATAAAGAGTAATATCTTCACCAATCAAGAATGCCTGTTTATTTGGCAAATAAGTATTCTCTACCGCTGCTCCCCAAATATCTGAAAGACCTTCATTGATAGCACCAGATTCTCTTTGATAGATAAGTCCTGCCGAAGTGGAGCAAACGCCGTGTCCCAATTCGTGCGCCGTAATATCAAATGCCGTCAAAACATTGAAGGTCGTCGTTCTGTCACCGTCACCGTACAGCATGTATAAACCTGCCCAGGATGCATTATTATAATTGGTACCGTAATGAACGTAGCTTCTAAGAATAGACCCGTTGTTGTCATAACTGTTTCTGTTATGAATATTTTTAAAGTAATCGTAAGTTTTTTCAACACCGAAATGCGCGTCCAGAGCTGCGTTGTCAAAATTGGAATTGTCGAATTCTGCAGCACTCCAGTTATTATCAACATCTGTAAAATCTACAGCTAATGCCAGATTGCTGCTTTTTTTAAGATTGTATGTTCTGATGCCATTCCCTCTAGTGGTATCGTACAAAAGGTAACTAGTGCCAGCTGTATTTAGGGAAGTTTCTATTGTCTGAGCTCCGCTGTATTTGGTAGCAGCATTTGCAGGAACAAGTTTTGCTAGAGTATTTTTTAAGGTTGAATCTTTTACATCCGAAATGATTTTACGGGTATCGATTTCCTTTTGTAAAATATTTTGCGAAGAGTGTTTCATAATCGCATCACTCAACAGAATTTTGCCATCAATTGCACTTACATAAATATAGGCCCGGCTTATAGGCTGAGATGCAAAAACATCAAATTTATATGCTAAAGTCAGTTTATAGCTTTCGTCAGCTTGCTGTATTGGAAGAAGCACCAATTCTCCAGACGGTTTTTTATAATTATCGACATTGCCGTCAGCATCTTCCCACATATATTTCTTTGCGCCGACACTTGCGATTGCCTTATCCAAAGCCACCTGTGATGATATCTGAGGAATTACACTTGCATTGGCAGTCGTAAAAATCTCGCCATTCATACTGGTCAGATCATCATTTTTGTAATGCAGATTATAGATTCCAAACTCTACGATCACATTCTTGTGATATAATTGATATTTCTCATCAAGGAAATTACCGCTAGAATTTTTTTCTGATTTTGAAAGTCTTAATTCTGCTTCTGCGGGAAGTTGTAATATTTCTTTAAAAAGTTCCGCTTTGGACTTTGATGCCAAGCCGGTATTCTTTTTAAAAGTAACAAGACTGACACTTCCATTTTTCTCAACAGTTTTCCTGTCGACATATTCTTGTGAACTTACCGAAATACTTACACCTAGCATTCCGCAAATTAGACCAATACGTAAAATTTCTTTCTTCATATCTTAAATATTAAATTCATTTCAAAAATTATAAAATTCTAATTGTTGTCAATTATTTATAAAACTTAAGATCACAAGTCATTGTCAAAAACAACTTGTGACCTAAATAAATTACTTTTTAATTATCTTGAAAGATTTTGAGCTTCCGTCCTCCATCTGGAGATTTACAATGTATAATCCAGCATTCAGATTACCAAGTTTAAGGGCTGATGACGGATTCAAAGATCTCACCTGTCTTCCTGTCATATCACTGATGGAAATTGACTTAACATCCTTAACGTCGGAGATTCTTAGAACATCTGTGAATGGATTAGGGTAAACCGATATTTTCGTTTTATTCACATCGGATAAAGCCAAAGTTGAATCCGAAACATTCAGGGTATAATCTTCTACCTGTCCAAAGCTTTGAACCTTATCGCAAGGATTGGCAAAATTACCAGTACTGCTTGGGACTGCGGCAGAGTATTCTTTTTTGATTCTCATTCTTGTAAGACCTAGTTTCGCATTTGACGGAACTGCAATATTTGCGGTAGCTATTTTTTCGTCTGCACCTGTGGAATTGGTAATGAATAATGAGCCATCTCCAAAGTACACTTCGCCAGCATCATTCAGACTTCCGTTTTGATTCCAGTCTATAAAGACCGCATAATAAGACGTTCTATTTCCGTTGGTGTTTCCAGCGATGGTCAATGTAGAACTTAAATTCGTGTAAACCTGTCCTACAACATTGGTAAAATCTTGATATCCAGTATTTCCTGTTACGTCCGAACTGCTAGAATTATTAATGCCCGCAAATGTGACATTGCTTATAGGCTCAACATTAGGATAAGTGATTGGACAAAAAGAAAATTCGGTTGTTGAAAAAGTGGTCTCAGAACATCCCGAGGCATCGCCTATATTGTTTGTAGGTACCACTTTTACATAGTAAGTTTTGTTCTTTTCAAGAGTTGTGGGATATAATAAAGTTGTAAATACCATACCATCAATTAACTCTGCTCCACCAGGTGTAGTACCCAAGTATAATTTGTAGCCTGTTGCGTACTCTGTAGGAAGCCAACTGATTGTTATTTGGTTTGGTATATTACCAGTTGATGCATTAACCGGTGCATATACTGTTGTACAATTTGGTGCTACAGTAGGAACTGCGAATGAAAATTCATATGCACCCAGATCAGGTGTAACCGAGTTTCTGGTAACTCCCGCAAAATCTGTAGCAAATCCCATCATGTCAACACCTCTGTTGTCTAATTGCTCATTGACTGGTGCATAGCTGTTCAGTTTCAGGTAATCTGCATCTGTACCTACAGGCGATGTAAACTGAGGTATCACGCTTAATGAATTGTCATCTCGGGGTGAGGCCAAAGATTTAAAATCTGCAAGGTTGTACTTTGTTGTTCCATCAAAAAATATGAAACCAGCCGGGCCTACTGCGAAATCATTGTTATCAGAAGTCGTTGCGTAATTGTTCAGATTGGTTGCAGAATTTCTTCTGAAGGCGCTGGCAGTTCCCGAACCATTTGGCATTGAATTATTTACAATCACATTATTTCTCAAATCCAAGGCAGCTGTTGTCGCATTTGTATTGAAAGTATGATAAATACCTGAAGAACTGAAATTGGTACCGTTAGAGGTTCCATTGAGATTAACAGTGTTATAATATATATTCAATTTTGATGTGGCTCCTGTAGCAGCGAGATAGATACCTACTAATCGCGCTGCCGCGTCATTGACCGTTGGCGTCTTCAAGTCACCGATTAGATTGTTAAAAACATTGGTTGTGGTCGAAGCTGTTGAGCCACCTACATATAAGCCATAAGCGCTTCCTAATAAACCGTTGGCAGTGAGATTACTTATTTTATTGCCAGATATATTTGTTGCGATTCCGGTAGCATTCATATAGATTGCACTTGTATTACCAAAAGCGCCAGTGCTTGTAATATTTTTGACCGTATTATTAGTGACATTAACAGATGCGCCAGTAGCATTAGCATATATACCGTAGACGGTATCATCTCCCTTTGCCATAACAGTATTTCCATCAAATGAAAGATTTCCGCCAGCATTTTGGGACCATAGACCATAAGTAGCGGTCCTTCCGCTAAAGGGAGCAGCCAATACATTGACTACATTATTGTTAGCCGTAAGATTGAGTCCTGAAGAACTACCATAGATACCAATATGCGAAGTACCAGCTGAACTATCTATTTTCCCTGATGCATTTACAGTATTATTATTGATGGTATAGGTACAACTCGCACCAAATGCATAAATACCGATAGTTCCTTTTCCATCGGGCGAAAAATTAATTTTGTTATTCGAAATGTTTGCATTGTTCTGATAGGTATTGGACAGACCATAATTATTGGTAATAAATTCTCCACCTGCCATTCCTCCGATATCTGTGAGCGTATTACCTGTTTCGGATGTGCTTCCCCCCACATCATTCCCTTGATCATAGAGCGTGTATGGTGAAGGAGCGGCATAACCGGTAAAACTGATGGCGGAACCCAGAGCTTTCACTATGGTATTGCTATAGATTTTATTAAAACTGTGGCTTCCAGTAGTAGCACTTGGGAAAACCAATGTACCTGTAGCAGTACTGTGAATGAAGATAATTCCGGTAGCTGTATTATTTACGGTTTTAAGGAAAGTTACCGTGCTGTTTTTTATCGTGTTATAGCTGCAACCATCCGTATTACTTAGATTGTAGAAAGCAAATCCTCTTTCGTTTAAAGTGGTTGCATTAGTATTATCAGCACTTTCTCGCAGATCAATACCGTCAATGGTCATATAGTCTACGCCGGAAAATTTAAAAATGGCGTCTACAGTTGTGGATGTCCCGGTACTTCCTGTAAATAAAGGATTGAGTCCTGAACCACTTTTCTGGATGAGTAAAGGATTCTCTGATGATAGAGAGGCATTTAGAACTGTACTTCCCAGCATATATCCTCCAGCGGGCGAAGTTTCTGTATATCCTGCCGGAATATTCAATGTTACACCGCCAGATCCCAAACCATTCGTATTAAGGTCTGCGAAAGCGGAATTAAGGTTTGGATAATCCATACCTATAGTTTTTGAGCCTGTGACCTGAGCAGACATTCCTACTCCAAGGACTATAAAGCTTGCCAGTAAATTTTTTTTCATAGTTTTTAATAGTTGAGAAGTTATAATTTATTAAATAATTACATTTAAGTTATTTTATTTGATAATATACCATTATTTTAAATCAATATTTACAAATATGATAATGTAAAAATGATCAAAAAAAAACCTGAACAATTATCCATTCACTGACCACCAGTTCCGCACAAAATTTAGGAGAGAAAATTGAGGCGTGGAATTGTCAACCACTATATTACCAGCATTATCAAAAATTGAAAAGCTAGTAAAAAGAAGAAATAATTGGAAATATTTTTTTCATTAGAAATCGGTCTGTCTAAATTGTGACTATCTGGTTTCAGTGTCTTCACAAATGTATATACAGAAGCTTAATTTTAGTAATAACAGCATACACGATTGGTTACTCTACCAAAAAAACGACATACACAACAGATACTCTCATATGACTATCAATACGTTACAAGCCCTAAAATTATTTAAGATTAATATGAAAATGTAAAATTTACTATTTTTTCACAAATGTGTGGCACTTAAATAATCAGATTTATAAGCTACTTTATCCGATGACACCAATTCCTTTAGCCCTTCAAAAACACTTATTTAAACGTTATTTTAGTTTGAAGCAGAAAATATTGGTTGAAAACAAATATTGATTAGAAAGTTTAAATTCTTTTAAATATTGTAAACCGAATAGTTTATTAAGAAAACAAACTTAAATAAAAATTACTTACACTTGATGTCTAGGCGTCATCGAAAACATCAGTACAGAATTTTGAATTATTTGTATTACAAGTACAGATTGCTGAATGCTACAATATCAACATTGCCATAGAAGGATATCTTGCTAGTGCATTCGCATAGTTCATTGTAATTAAAGAAACTGTTATAAATATTTGACTAATTATTTTACATCAACCCTCCATTAATCTTCAATTAAAGCATTTCGACAGTTCTTTGTTTATGTGTATAAAAGCACAGAAATCTCAATCGCTTTTTTGTTTAAATATGAATTCTAAATTTTAAGAAAAGACTTATAATTAATTATCATAATATTCAAACAAGATAGAATCAATATGGATAAAAATGAAAGTGTAGCCACATAATACAGCTCTTCATTAAAATGATAAGTACTCCAAGACGACTCACGTTCTACAAATATCGAATAGTCCAAAAAAAACCAAGCTGAGATCAGAAGTAAAAACTGAACAACAATTCTAAAAACTCGACTCTGCACCATTTCCAGAAAATTAAAAACAATTGCCAGAAACACAGAAGTCATCACTGACATATAGAAAGCATCTTCTACAAACCAACATTCCAGACACGCACTTGACATCTGATCCGCAAACTGTCCCATAGACCAGTAAATCTGCAGAAATGTAGAACCAAAAACAACTAACGCAACAAAAAGAATTCGCTTCGATAAACTGAGTATTTGATTCCGATTGATGCTTTTCATATATCCAAAATTAAATCATTTTCAAGCGCTCCTCTTCCAGATCGATTTGGAATAATTGTTGGCGAATAATTTCCTCATTTACCTTCGGATCTTTGTTAAGCTCAGAAAGATACTCACGTTGAATTTCGAGCATTTCTACGAAAATTATTTTTGTTTTCTCATTCATCCAACTGTCATCAGTGGCTTTTGTACGTTCTTCCCAATGTTTTAGGAACATCTCTAATCCTGCGTGATCTTTTAATTCGTTTTCGTACTTGGACTTTAAGAATTGATACATATGCTGTTTCAGTTCTTTTTTTATTTTCTGTTTGGTTGAACGCTCATTTTCTTCATCAAAAATACCATCAAAAAAGCCTGTTCTTCTTATGATAAAGGGCAAAGTGAGACCTTGCACCAGAAGCGTCAGAAGAATCACAACAAAGGTTATGAATAATATTAAATTTCTATGCGGAAAAGCTTCACCATTGCTTAATGTCACAGGAATAGCAAGAGCCGCGGCAAGAGAGACCACACCACGCATTCCCGTCCAACCCAATAGCAGCGGCATCATCCATCGCCGCGTTCTGGACGAAGCGTGAGGCTTTACGCTCGGGCGGAAAATCACAGTTGCAACCAATGCTGCATAGGAACTAATCATTCTTGCAGCAATCAAAATCACAGTCACCAAAACACCATAGCCAATAGCTGTTTCCAAAGGAATTTGATCATCCCTCAGTCCAGTTACAATTTCCGGAAGTTCCAATCCAATGATCAAGAAAACGACGCCATTCAGAATAAAAATCAAACTTTCCCAAACGCTGTATGCGTGAATCCTACTGGTACTATTGAGAAACTTCAACCGTCTTGCAGACATAAAAAGACCACCGACAACGACCGCCAGAACACCCGAGCTATGCAATTGTTCTGCAATCCAATACATCAAATATGGTTCTATGATTGTCAAAGCAATATCAGAAGGCGCATCTGTAGGCAGTAATTTATGCGCCTGAACAAAGAGATATCCGAGGATCAACCCGACTAGACTCCCACCAATGACCATCCAAAAGAAACTAAGCGTAGCATCTTGCCAAACAAATTGACCCGTCCCAACCGCAACCAGTGCGAAACGAAAAATGATAAGTGACGATGCATCATTCAGCAAACTTTCTCCTTCCAAAATTGTAGAAGTTGATTTTGGTATTTTAACAAATTTTGTAATCGCTCCGGTACTCACAGCATCTGGTGGAGAAACTATGCCTCCTAGTAAAAATCCAAGAGCGATGGTAAATCCTGGAATAAAATGATTCGTAATCAAGGCAACGGATAATGCGGTAAAAAAAACGACCAGAAATGCAAAACTCCCAATGATTCGCCACCATTTCTTCATTTCCTTAAAAGAAATAGTCCATGCAGCCTCAAACAACAATGGCGGAAGAAATATGAAAAAGATAAGATCCGGATCAATTTTAATAACTGGCAACCCTGGAATGAAACTTATAAAAAGACCTCCAACAACCAGTAAGATTGGATAAGCAATTTTCAGTTTGGCCGCAAACATATTCAGAAGAACTATGACGGCGACCATCGCCAGTAGAAAAGGTAAAAGACTGTGCATTGAATTATTTGTGTTTAATGTACAAAAATAAGAATTACAATGACTTTATAAAATACAAAGTTCAAAATTAAGACTGGCTATGATATTCGTCATATAAATTTAAATATTTCACAATAATTTAACATTTTTTATCATTATTCAAAAATAGTTCTACTGATTTTCATCATTAATGAGCTACCTAACAAATGTCATATCTGTTTAATCATCAACCATTATTAATAAAAGTCAAATCAAAGATTAATATAATTTTAACATTTAGAAATAATCGATAATCATCATTGAAAAAAATTATCAATAATATAATCCGACATAATCGTAAGATTTTTATCATCATAATATAATGTCTCTTTTATTATTAACCTTATACCTTTGATATATCAAAATAGAAAAATAAATAATTATAACAATTAAATTTTATGAAAATGAAAACAACAAAACAAATCATCAGTATCGGTTTATTTCTAGGAGCAATTTTATTTCCTCAATTATCAAATGCTCAAAAATTAAATCAAAAATCTACAACAATAATAATTTCCGGAACATCACCAATGCACGATTGGGAAATGAAAGGTTCTACCGCAACTTTTTCAGGCGTTGTAAATGGAAATTCCATTACAAACATCTCTTATACCGTACCAGTTAAAACCTTAAACGCTGAAAAAGGAAAGACTATGGAAAAGAAAGCTTACGAAGCCTTGAAGTCTGACAAAGCTCCAAATGTATCTTTTTCTGCAACATCTATTAATCTCGGAAAAAGCAATGCCGTAGGAAGACTGACAATCGCCGGAACCACCAAAAATGTTTCTTTCCCAGTATCAATCGTAAAAAAAGGAAACACATACATCATCGATGGAACCGAAACCATCAAACTATCAGAATTCGGAATGGATCGTCCTGGATTTATGGGAATCAAAACTGGCGATGTAGTCACTGTAAAAGTGAGTGTGGTAGCAGAGTAATTTAAAATAACAACAACTAAATAGTTAAATATCATGAAAAGAAATCTACTGAAAGCCGGCTTCATCGCTGCTTTACTAACCGCAACATTCGGATTCGCTCAGGAAGGAAAACTAGACAATCTGAAACCAAGAGACAAACGCGGATTGACAGTTTTCGAAAATCCAAAAGATACCGTTTCAACCTTTGACCACTTGAGAGTAAAAGTGGGTGGCGCATTTGCTCTTCAATTCCAGGGATTGAAACACGAGAATAATGCAACTCCAGTTCTCAATACAGCTGGCGTAAATACAAATCAGTTGTTTGACTTAGGAAATAATATCAACCTTCCAACTGCAAACTTAGACTTGGACGTTGCTTTGTATGATGGTGTGAACTTGCACTTGAGAACTTTTCTATCTTCTCGTCACCACAACGAAACTTATGTAAAAGGCGGCTACTTGCAAATCGACAAGTTGGATTTCATCCAAAAAGGTTTTGCTGAAGATATTATGAAATATACAACTATCAAAATAGGACAAGACCAAATCAACTACGGTGATGCGCAACTTAGACGATCAGACAATGCCTACGCTATCATGAATCCATTTGTCGGAAATTATCTAATGGATGCCTATGCAACCTTTCCATTCGCAGAGGTTTATTACAGAAGAAATGGCGTCATTGTAATGGGTGGTGTGACCAATGGAAGATTGAATCAAACCGCAACCGGAGGCACAAGTCCGGGAATCTACGGAAAGATAGGCTACGACAAACAAGTCAATGAAGATCTGAGAGTAAGATTGACAGGTTCTGCCTACAACATTGCAAGAGCACCAAGACTAGACTTTTACAATGGAGACAGAGCAGGATCTAGGTATTACTTCGTGATGGAAAATACAGCAGCCACTTCTTCTGCCCAAATGAGAAGCGGAATGGTAGATCCGGATTTCCAAAACACTTTGACCTCATTTATGATCAATCCATTTGTGAAATACAAAGGACTGGAATTTTTCGGAATCTTCGAATCTGCATCAGGACGCAACCTTGCCGAGACCGAAAGAAGAACCTACAACCAATATGCAGCAGAGTTGCTTTACAGATTTGGTAACGACGAAAACTTCTACTTTGGAGGGCGATACAACAAGGTGGACGGAAAACTCATCAGTGGCGAAGACATCAGCGTGGACAGATACAACATTGGCGGAGGCTGGTTTATGACCAAGAATATCCTGACAAAACTGGAGTATGTGAATCAGAAATACGACGGATATCCTACAACCAACATCAAAAGCGATGGTAAGTTCAACGGATTTATGTTGGAAGCTGTGATCTCTTTTTAAATATTTAGTTAGTTAATAGTAGCAGAGGAAACTCCCGGGAATCCTCTGCTTTCTTTAAAATCAAAAATCATGAGAACTTTCTATATTTTAATTCTTTTATTAATCTCAATCATAAAAGTAAAAGCACAGGAAAACTTTGTGAAAATCAATGGTAGCACAAATGTCAATAGTTTCCAATGCATCAACAGCAAATTCAAAAATGATGGCGTTTTTTCCCTCTCTGACAAAAACCTTCCGAATATCATTCTGAAAGTCACAGATTTCGAATGCGGAAATAAGATGATGACCAAAGATTTTCAGAAGATTTTAAATGCGGAAAAATATCCGGAAATGACCATCAAGATCATCCATTTTACAAAGACTCAAAAAAGTTACAATGCAGTCGTAGAAGTAAGAATGATGAATCAAAGCAAAAGATACAACGTAGAATTCAATGTAGAAAACAACAAAATGATTGGCCGGAAGAATGTAAAATTCAGTGATTTCAACATCATACCACCGAAAAAAATGGGCGGAATGATCGTCGTAAAAGATGATCTGGATCTGACATTCAGCTTAGCAACAAAAATTTAAATAATACTTTTTCATACAATTAGATTTTTCAATGCAACATCGCTGGTTTTTCTGGTGGTGTTGTTTTTTGTAGAATGATTTATTTGGGCAGCTTTTCCGCCTTCCACTCCCGCTTTTTTCTTTTCTGTTTCCAAACCCAAGTCCAAGCAACAGAAAAGAAAAAGAGCTCCGTTCAAGTCGGGCTGCGCTTCGCAATGATCGACGATTCTATTTCAAAATCAAACGACAATATCCATTTAAAAACTCATTATTCAAAAAAAGAAAATGACTAAGTTAAATTCCAAGATCCAAAGCTGTCAGTCTGAGGCTCTCGAAGACATATAAAAACTCAATTTCTGAAAGAAATTTCAAATATGAATTTTCAAATTTTAAAACATTTCAAATTCGTAAATTTGCATTGTGAATATCAATCAAGCAGACCTTAATGAATTAGAATTTCCGGAACTTCTTTCGGAGATCGCTCCTTTCGCATTCTCGCCAAAAACGGCAGACAAAATAATGGAACTTCGTCCAATGCCCATAGACGAAGCCGAAATATCCTTGAAAAAAACCTCAGAATTCCTTTCAAGCTTCGAAAGCTCAACCGCTGTTCCCTTCAACGAATACGAGGACATCGAAGAAGAATTGAAACTGATGCTGATCGAGAATTTCCGATTGGAAAACAAATCCTTCATCAGAATCAAAACGATGACGGAGCAGATCGGGAAATTGCAAAGATTTTTCCCTCAACTTTCAGAGCTTTTCCCAACTCTTCTGGAAGAGATCAAAGATTTGGAATTCCGAAAAGAAATTGTTGACAAAATCGACAAGGTCTTTAACCGTTTCGGAGACGTAAAAACCGAAGCGTCGCCGATTCTGAAAGTCCTCAGAACAGAAATTCAGCACGCGAGAAAAACCATTGATGAAAACTTCAACAGAGCTCTTTTCAACTACGGACAAAGTGATTTTTTGGATGACATCAAGGAAAGCATTATTGAAGATCAACGAGTTTTGGCCGTGAAATCCGGATTCAAAAAAAGAGTCAACGGAAGAGTTTTGGGCATTTCGAAAACAGGTTCTATTACTTTTATCCAGCCGGAAAGTGTCGTTAAACATTATTTCAAACTGAAAGAAAATCAGGAAGAAGAGAAAAAAGAAATCGATAAGATCCTTAGAAAACTGACCGCCGAAATTGCAGAATTCCAACCGCAACTTTCAGATTATCAAACTTATATTTTTGATTTAGATTTGATCCGAGCCAAAGCAAAATTCGCTGAGAAAGTGAATGGAATTTTACCAAAGATCAATCGCCATCAAACTTTGAGATTGAGAGAAGCTTTTCATCCCTTGCTTTGGATCAGGAACAAAGCGGAGAACAAAGAGATCTTCTCACAAACGATTTCCTTGACGGAACACAACCGAATTGTCTGCATCTCCGGACCAAACGCCGGTGGAAAATCCATCACGCTGAAGACCGTTGGATTGTTGCAATTGATGATTCAGAGTGGCATCTTGGTTCCTTGTCATCCAAAATCGGAAATGTTCTTTTTTGAGAAAATAATGACGGATATCGGTGACAATCAATCCATTGAAAATCACCTTTCCACCTACTCTTCCCGACTGAAAAAAATGTCCGGAATGATCAAACAGGCCGACGGAAAATCGCTTTTGTTGATCGATGAATTTGGAACTGGTTCCGATCCGGAATTGGGTGGCGCGTTGGCAGAAAGTTTCCTCGAATTCTTCTATGACAAAAAAAGTTTCGGGATTATCACGACGCATTACACGAACATCAAACTAGTCGTGGAAAATCTTCCCGCAGCTACAAACGCCGCAATGCTTTTCGATGAAAATTCCCTTGAACCATTATACAAATTGGAAGTTGGACAAGCTGGAAGTTCTTTCACTTTTGAAGTGGCGGAGAAAAACAAGATTCCGAGATTCATCATCAATTCTGCCAAGAAAAAAGTAGAACACGATATTGTAAATCTTGATAAGACCATCGTCAAACTTCAGCAGGAGAAATTCGAGGTTGAGAAGATCAAATCCGATCTTTCGGAAAAGCGAGATTCTGTAGAAGACAAGCGCGATAATCTTCAAAAGCTGAACGAGCAACTTCAGCAAAAACTTCATAATTTCCAAAAATTGTATGAAGACGAACACCGCAAACTACAGTTCGGAAACAAGATAGAATCCTTCATCGACAGTTATGTGAAAGGAAAATCACGAAAAGATGTGGTGAAAGATTTCGTGAAGATCTTGGAACAGGAAAAGTTCCGAAAAATCGGCGTGGACAAAGACGAAAGCAAACGCCTACAAGTCATCAAACGAAAAATAACGCAACAACTCAAGAAAGAAGATGTTCAGGAAAAAATCGTAGAAACCAACGAAAAATTAGAAGAAAAACGTGTTGCAGAACGTGCGATTTGGATGAAAGTCGGTCAGCGCGTCCGCATCAAAGGCAGTGCGAGTGTTGGAACGATTGACGAAATCAAGAAAAATAAAGTCACCGTGAACTATGGAACTTTCAAAACGACGATTGATTCTGGGGAATTGGAGAGGATTTAAACCAAAAAAAAAACGATCCCAAAGTTTCGGGATCGTTTTCATTTTTTATGCGTTGAAGTGAGATTTCACTTCTTCCAGAACTTGCTCTTCACTGAGTTGCGAATCCGTTCCTAGTTTGATATTCAGATTTTTGTATTGCGCTGTGTCCAAAAGGTGATTTCTCAATTCTTCCTGAGAAGTTCCTGGCCCAGTCACATAAAGATCTGTACTGTTGGTGATGATTTTTTCGATTTCCTTGTAGAACTTCGCTTTGTTGGTTTGTTCTACATTATTCGCCGCGTTTTCGTTAGAATTTCCGTGTTGAACATCTGCTTTCACCGTTTCTCTCACTTCAAATTCTGAAACATCTTGTCCATCGTGATTCGTTACTACAATTGCTTTTCTGCCGTCTATCCAAAGTCCGGCTACTTTTTTATCAGTCATAATTTTTTGATTTGAAAGATAAGTTCCAAGGTTCGTGCTAATGCGCTGTTAAGGAACGTTAAAGTTCAAATTCTAATGATGATAGACATCCTCGTACATCACGCCAGCCTCTATTCTCACAGCTAATTTGTTCTTCTCCGGAACAATTGGACAGTTGTAATCAAAAGCGTTGTAAGCACAAAACGGCTGATAGGATTGGTTGAAATCCAAAACTATTTCATCACCTTTCGGAATTCTCAAATCCATATATTTTCCGCCTCCGTAGGTTTCTTTTCCATTCGTTTCATCGCGGAAAGGCAGGAAAAGATGATCCTTATATTTCTCCATTTCGATGAGTCTCAAGTTTTGATAGATGGTCAGCGCGTACTTTTTCCCATCAATTTCGAATTCCGCCGTCCCATATTCCCTATATTTTTGAAAACGGCCAGAAGAAGTCGCCAACTCAAACGGAACGGGATTTTCCGTCTTGGTCAATTTTGCTTTCACCCGATATTTTAGATCGACTGGAAAGAACGGATGCTTTTTGAAATTCGTCAAATTGTCCCCTCGCAATGGCGATTCTTTTGGGTTGAGATATTCTGCGTTCAGCTCATTTTGGAACTTTTCTACAGCTTTCAGATTTTCCTTTTTCGTCTGCGCATTCCAAAATACAGAAAGCAACAACATTAGAAGACTTAATTTTTTCATAGTTAATTTTTAATTATTGGGGCAACTTATCCGCCTTCCACTCCCGCTATTTTTTGCCATCGCTTTTCCAGCCACAAAAAATGAGCTACGTTCAAGTCGGGTTGCGGGATTTCTATTTCTTTTTAAAATTTTTCCAAATCATTTCCCGATCTCGTCTTCAGGCTTAGAAATGATTTCCACATTCGTCACCTTGGTTTTCTTTACCAGAAAATATTTGTCAAACGTCGCTTTGAAGACCGGAACATCATCATCCTCACCCATCAGGAATCCCCAGGATTGCAGACCTTCTACTCTATCAAAAATGATTTTCAGAATCGCCAAGATCGGAATCGTGAGAAGCATTCCAGCAATGCCCCAAAGCATCTCGCCAATCACCAAACCGATGATCACGATCAAAGAATTAATCTTCACTTTGGAACCGACAACTCTCGGCATTATGATATTGCCGTCGATGGCGTGGATCACGACAATGGCAATCACAATAAACAATACGTGACTGATTCCTGCGGTTGCAAACGTAATCAATGCGCCAATCAGCAACGCGATCAGAATTCCGATATAGGGTAAAATGTTCAAAATCCCCGTGAGAATGGCGAGCATAAAATTATATTTCACGCCGATAATCGTGTAAGCAATCAATGATAAGATCGTGACGATCAACATTTGGAGAAACAGTCCCACCAAATATTTCTTCACCATAAACTGAATATTATCAATGATCTCAAAAACCGTTTTGTGATACGTTTCAGAAAAACTGGCGACCAAAAATTTGAGCAAATGTGTTCTGTACAAAAGGAAAAAAAGCGTAAACAAAAACGTAAAACCTGTCAACATCAAAACATAACCAATGGATTTCAAGGCTCTTTCCAGAATCGCAGTTCCGGTGCTGATCGACTTTTTCGCCGTGTCATTCAGATATAACAATTGATCTTTTCTCCGCACACCAAAAGTTCTGGAAATCCAACCTTGAAGATCATCTATCAAATCCACAAACTGCTTTTGAAATGATGGCCAATCATTCGCCAACTTCGCCACTTGGAGCGACAACACGTAGATCACACCACCAATAATTGCCAACGCCAAAAGACTTGCCAGAATCGAAGAAAGACTTCGCGGAAACCGCAATCGCTTCTCCATAAATCGGCTGAGAGGCATCAACAAAATCGAGATCAACAATCCCAAAACCATCGGAATCAAAATCTGTTCGCCAATGATAGCAAGGAATCCCAAGATCACAATACTGATCAATATGCAGGAAAGTTTTACATAAAAAGGATAGGTTTGATTCATATAATTTGGTATTAGATTTTTAGGTTTTAGAGATTAGAAGTTAGACTAATTTCTCACATCTAACCTCTAACTTCTTTTATTGATTTATTTCCCAATCAGAAAAACTGTGGGAATCTTATGCAATTCCGGTTTGTTTTTTTTCCAATCGTTGATGGTTCTTGTTTTGATGAATTCATTTTCCGGATCGTTGATATTGGAGGCGATGCAGAGTTTTGTATTTGGATTTAGGAACTTCGTCAAATCTTCGAAAAGTGGATTGTTGCGGTAAGGCGTCTCCATAAAGATCTGCGTGAATCCCGTTTTCTCCACCAGACTTTCCAACTGTTGAATCTCCTTTTTCTTCTTATCTTTCTCGATTGCCAAATAACCGTTGAATGAAAATTGCTGACCATTAAATCCGCTAGCGATCAAAGCCAGAACGAAAGAACTTGGTCCGTTGACAGGAATGACCTTTACGTTGTTCTTATGCGACCAACCAACGATAATATTTCCCGGATCTCCAATGCAGGGCAAACCAGCTTCTGACAACAATCCGAAATCTACGCCTTCTTTCATCAGTTTTTGCGCTTCTTTCAGATCCGCCGTTTCGGAATATTTGTCAAGGAGAAATAATTTGAGTTCTGGTTGTTTTTTCTCCGGAGCGAAAAACTTAATGACTTTTCTTGCCGTTTTTTCATTTTCCACAAAATAATGGTCGACATTCATAATGATGTCTTTGATCGTTGGGGCGAAATAATCGATTGGAGAATTTTCTGAAAGGTAAGCTGGTAAAAGGTAAAGCATATTTTTTGTTGTAAAAAGTATAATGTAAAATGTATTTACGATATTTCTTATTCCGTAGAAATCTTAAGGGTTTAGATTGACTTGGTCGAACCACTTCATTTGGTTTCCTATGGAATGACAAAATTACATTTTAATGTTGACACTTGATCTATGTTGGATCTGCAGCCCGACTTGAACGGAGCTCATTTTTTGGTGCTGGTAAAAGCTTTGGCAAAAAATAGCGGGAGTGGAAGGCGGATAAAGCTGCCCAAAAATTTGTCACTACAAATCTAATTCAAAACTTCTTTTAATCGATCTTTGTCCAAACGATTTTCCCAATTGGAAACGACAACGGTAGCAACGGCATTTCCAATGACATTGGTCAATGCGCGACATTCGGACATAAATTTGTCGATGCCGAGAATCAAGGTCATCCCCGCAATTGGAACTTCGGGAACTACCGCCAAAGTGGCTGCCAATGTGATAAATCCCGCGCCGGAAACGCCTGCCGCACCTTTGGAACTCAACATCGCGACCAAAAGCAAACCGAGCTGATGCTCCAAACTCAGATCGATGTTGCAAGCCTGAGCGATGAAAAGCGCCGCCAAAGTCATATAAATGTTGGTACCGTCGAGGTTGAAGGAATAGCCCGTCGGAACTACGAGACCGACAACGCCTTTTTCGCAACCAGCATTTTCGAGTTTTTTCATCAATCCTGGAAGTGCTGGCTCAGAGGAACTTGTGCCGAGAACGAGTAGAATTTCGTCTTTCAGATATCTTAGGAATTTGAAAATATTGAAACCGTTGTACCAAGCGACACTTCCTAAAACCAAAATTACGAACAAAGCGGAAGTAGCGTAGAATGTGCCGACGAGCATCGCTAGATTTTTCAAAGATTCCAAACCATATTTGCCAATCGTGAAAGCCATTGCGCCGAAAGCACCAATAGGCGCGAGTTTCATCAGAATTTCAACAATTTTGAAAATCGGGATTGTCAAGGTTTGAAGGAAATCGTAAATGGGATAACTTTTCTCGGAAGTGATAGCCAGTGCGACTCCGAATAAAATCGCGACCAACAAAACCTGCAAAATATTATCGCCCGTCAAAGGACTGAACAAGGTTTCGGGAATGATGTTGAAGATGAAATTCACCATCGAGTTGTGGTGCGCAGCTTTGACATATTGATCGATCTCTGCACTGTTCAAAGTACTTGGATCGATGTTGAGACCTTTTCCTGGTTGAACGACATTACTGACAATCAAACCGATGATCAACGCTAACGTGGAAAATGTAAAAAAGTAGATGAAAGCCTTTCCCGCAACTCGTCCGACTTTCTTGAGGTCGCTCATTCCGGCAATTCCTGTGGAAACGGTGAGGAAGATCACGGGCGCGATGATCATCTTTACCAACTTGATGAAGCCGTCGCCCAAAGGTTTCATTTTCTCGCCTACATCTGGATAAAAATAACCGAGCGAAACGCCGAAAATAATGGCTATCAAAACCTGAATATAGAGATGCTGATAGAATTTTTTTGGCTTCAGCGGTTTTTGTTCAATGTCAAAATTCATAAGAAAATGTTGTCTTACAAATTTAGAATTGTTTGCGAGTTATATGCTATTGTTCTTGATTTTTTCGGCAATTATTTCGCAAGATTCGTCGAGCATTTTGTAAACTTTATCAAAACCGTCGATTCCGCCGAAATAGGGATCTGGAACTTCGAGTTCATTATCCAAGATCAATCTGACCTTGTGTTTCTGAGAATCGTCTGCGAGTTTCAGAACGTCTTTGTAATTGTTTTTGTCCATACAGAATATCAAATCGAATTTATCAAAATCTGATTTTGTGATCGGTCTGGATTTTTGGGTAGAGATATCGATCCCGTTTTTGGTTGCGGTTTTTATAGAGCGTTCGTCTGGCTGGCTTCCTTCGTGGTAATTAATCGTTCCAGCGCTGTCTACAAAATAATCGTCTCCTAATTTATGTTTCAAAATCCCTTCTGCCAAAGGACTTCTGCAAATGTTTCCGAGGCAAACCATTAAAATCTTCATAATAATAAAACTGTAAAATGTGTATTTTAAAAAGTAAAATGACTTTAAATTTAAAAATAAAAAAAGGATTTAAAAAAATTTAAATCCTTGTATTTGTTATTGAGCGATCTTTTCTTTCAGATCCTTGATGTATTTTTTCAACTCTTTGTCGATCTTCGAAACGTCTCGAATGGTGTCGCAAGCGTACATCACTGTTGAGTGGTCTTTTCCACCCATTTCCTCACCAATTTTCGTGAAAGTTGCATTGGTATATTCTTTTGCGAAATACATAGCCAATTGTCTTGGTAACGCGATTTCTCTTTTTCTAGTTTTAGACAATAGCTGCTCTCTTTGAATCCCGAAATAATCACAAACAATCTCTTGGATGTAAGGAATATTGATGGTTTTCTTCTGAGTCGTCGCTAACTTATTGATGGTGTCTTTTAATAGGTCAAGACTGAAATCAGATTTATAAACTGTTGAGTAAGCGATAACGGCATTTACAACGCCGATCAGTTCTCTTACACCATTTGTCTTAACTTCCGATGCTAGATAATCCAGCATATCGTCTGTCAATTCGATTCCGTCGCGACTTAATTTATCAACGATAATCTTTCTTCTCGTATCGAAATTTGGTGATTTGATCTCTGCAGAAAGTCCCCATTTGAAACGGGAAATAATACGCTCCTGAGTATCAAGAATATCAGCAGGTGCCTTATCAGAAGTTAGAATGATCTGTTTTCCGTTTTGATGCAAATAATCAAAAATATGGAAGAAACTGTCTTGTGTCGCCGCTTTACCAGACAAGAACTGAATATCATCGATGATCAAAACATCGATCATCTGATAATAATGTTGAAAATCTGTCTTGTTCTGGGACTTCGCCGCTTTCACAAAATCCTGAATGAATTTTTCTGAAGATTGATACAAAACCACTTTCTCCGGATAAGTCGATTTCACTTCCAAACCAATCGCTTGGGCCAAATGCGTTTTCCCAACACCATAACCTCCGTAAACAAACAATGGATTGAAGGCCGTAGAACCAGGTCTTTTCGCAATCGATCTCGCAACGGTTGAAGCAAACTTGTTACTTTCTCCCTCGATGAAATTATCAAAAGATTGGTCGGCTTTCAGGTTAGAATCAATGTTGATCTTTTTGATGCCTGGCACCGCAAAAGCATTGACGTTATTTTCTCTAAGAACTGGTCTCGCTTCTTGGATCTTAGGTTGTTGTGTAGAAATCCCTTTTACGTTCATCGTAATTGGTTTTTCCTTCCCAGATGGTTTGTTTTCCATCACAGAATACCACAATTTCACCCCTTTACCGATATTTTTTTTAAGCGCAGCAGACAGTAAAGACAAGTAATTGTCCTCGATATATTCTTTGTAAAAATCACTAGGAACAAGCAACGTAAGATTATTGTTCACCAAAGAAATTGGCTGAACTTTATCAAATAACAAGTCGAAAGAGTTTTCTAACTTTTTGAGGTCTGTGTTGTCCTCCGCTGCGTTTAGATTGTCCCTCATAAATTGGAGACACCTATCCCAGATTAATACTAAATTTTCATTCATTTTTCTGCTGCTATTTCCGGTAAGATTTTAGTTTTTTAAGAAGACAACAAATATCTAATTATTAATTTTCATAAAAAAATTTTTTCTCTATTGATTATTAAAAAATATATTTGTATGAATTATTAAGCGCTACAAATGATACACACAACCACCTCAATACGAGTACGTTACGGAGAAACAGACCCTATGAAATACGTCTATTATGGCAACTATGCAGAATATTTTGAGGTCGCCAGAGTAGAACTTTTTCGCAGCCTTGGAATGTCTTATGACGAAATAGAAAAAAGGGGAATTTTTTTGCCAGTTTCGGAATACAAAATTAAGTATTTGAAACCAGCACTTTATGACCAACTTTTGGAAATCAGGACTTACATCAGAAAAATTCCGGGAATTAGAATTGAGTTCGATTATGAAATTTATAATGAAGAAAATGTAAAAATTACAGAAGCTTCCACCACTCTATTTTTCCTCGATTCTGAAACCAAAAAGATTGTCAAATGTCCAGATTACTTGATGGAATTAATCGAGAAAAAATGGAATCCAAATCTTTAAAATTAAATTAATAAAAAACACGAATGAACGCATCCAATCGCTACAAAGTTTCCCACTTCATTATGTGGAGTCGCGAGAAAATCATCAAAATGCTCATCATCAGCACAATTCCAACATTGCTATTTTATTTTTTAGGGTGGAAATGGCTGGCAATTCCGTGGGTTCCAATTGCACTTTTGGGAACTGCGACCGCTTTTATTTCCGGATTCAGGAATACACAGACCTATGGCAGGCTTTGGGAAGCGAGGCAGATCTACGGTTCCATCATCAACAACAGTCGGAGTTTTGGAATAATGATCAAAGATTTCATCAGACAAAATAATTCTGATGAGGAAAAACGCTTGCACAAAGAATTGTTCTATCGTCATTTTGCTTGGTTGACTGCTTTGAGGTTTCAATTGCGAGAGGTGAAAGCTTGGGAAAACGTGAAAACGCGACCTTACAACAGACGTTATCTTCAATATTATAAAGTTCCGGAATGGGAATGTGAACTTGGCGAAGAATTGAAAAATTACATTGATCAAAACGAGATCAATTTCCTTCTCGAAAAGAAAAACCGGGCAACGCAAATCATCACCTTGCAATCCGAAACCTTGAGGAAACTTCACGAGTCTGGTTCTGTTAATGATTTTAATTATACGGCGTTGGAAAATCAGCTAAAAGATTTTTATGATCAACAAGGCAGATGCGAAAGAATCAAGAACTTTCCCTATCCAAGACAGTTTTCCACAATCAATACCTACTTCACCAATCTTTTCTGCATCCTCTTACCTTTGGGTTTTCTGAATGAATTTGCAAAATTGGAAAACAATTACATTTGGCTGACGATTCCCTTTAGTATGTTGTTGGGTTGGGTCTTTTTAGTTTTGGAACAGATCGGTGAAAGTTGCGAAAACCCGTTTGAAGGCGGTGCTAATGATGTTCCAATCTCACAAATAAGCCGAATGATAGAAATCGATATGCGCGATATGTTGAATGAAACAAACCTTCCACAAGCAATCCAGCCATCCAATGGAATATTGATGTGATAATTTTAATAAGATAAAAAGCCGAGTTTCATCATTTTTACATAACTTGGGATAAATCTTTTTTTCATGAAAATCTTCTATTATTTATTAATTGCAGTCTGCTTGGTTTCCTGTATCAGAAGTGATATGGACCTCAAAACCCTGCAAAGCATCATCAGCAAAAACAGCTTTACCAACAAGCTCAATGTGAACGATGAAATGAAATATTACAGACCAGACGGCGTTGAAGACATTCAGTTCGAAAATTTCTTGTCAGAAAATGATGTATTGACAATTGATCAGGGTGATTTTAACCAAGATGGCGAGGAAGATTATATTGCTAATGTTATTAATAATTTTAACAGAACCAATGTCGCTCCATCTCAGTTTTTCCCAATTATCATTACTTTGAAAAGCGGTAAATATGTCATTTATAAACTAGATAAATTCTACGAAGCAAAATCAGTTGGTAAAAAACTCACGATTGATGACAAAGACAATATTCTTTTCTATTACAGAGATATCGAAGACAACATGAAAATCAAACAGGACACTTTCAGATTCGTAAATAACACACTTGAACATTATAGCAAACCTTAGAATTCAAATGAAATTAAAAACAATTTTTACGTTCGCAATCTTACTTTTCATCGGTCAGATTTCGGCGCAACAAAAAACCTATTGCAATCCCATCAACATCGATTATGGCTACACGCCTTTCGAGGTTTTTTCCAGACAAGGGAAACACCGCGCAACGGCCGACCCAGTGATTGTCAATTTTCAGAAAAAACTTTTCTTATTTTCGACCAATCAGGAAGGTTATTGGCATTCTGATGATATGCTGAATTGGAAATTTGTCCACAGAAAATTCCTTCTCGATAATAAGTACACCCACGATTTGAACGCTCCAGCAGTTTGGGCGATGAAAGATACATTGTATGTTTTCGGTTCCACTTGGGAACAGGATTTCCCGATTTGGAAAAGTACCAATCCAACCAAAGACGATTGGAAAATCGCTGTCGATACTTTGAAAGTTGGTGCTTGGGACCCAGCTTTTCATTATGATGAGGACAAAAACAAATTGTATTTATACTGGGGTTCCAGCAACGAATGGCCACTTCTAGGAACCGAAATCAAAACCAAAACAATGCAATCCGAAGGTTTCGTAAAACCGATTTTAAGATTGAAACCAGAAGACCACGGCTGGGAAAGATTTGGCGAATATAATGACAATGTTTTCCTACAACCCTTTGTAGAAGGTGCCTGGATGACGAAATACAAAGACAAATATTATATGCAATACGGTGCGCCAGCCACAGAATTCAGTGGTTATTCTGACGGCGTTTACGTTTCTAAAAACCCATTGGAAGGTTTTGAATATCAGCAACATAATCCATTCTCCTACAAACCAGGCGGATTTGCGAGAGGCGCTGGCCACGGAGCAACTTTCGAAGATAATTTTGGGAATTGGTGGCACGTTTCCACGATTTTCATTTCGACCAAAAACAATTTTGAAAGACGATTGGGAATCTGGCCAACTGGCTTCGACAAAGATGATGTGATGTACACCAACACCGCTTACGGCGATTATCCGACTTTGCTTCCGCAATATGCGCAAGGCAAAGATTTTACGAAAGGATTGTTCCCAGGTTGGATGCTTTTGAATTACAATAAACCAGTTCAGGTTTCCTCAACTTTGGGTGGTTATCAGGCGAATCTTGCGGTGGATGAAGACATTAAAACTTATTGGAGCGCCAAAACTGGAAATTCTGGAGAATGGTTTCAAACGGATTTGGGCGAAGTTTCCACAATCAACGCCATCCAAGTGAATTATGCGGACCAGGATGCTGAGTTTATGGGAAAAACGCTTGGCAAAATGCACCAATACAAAATCTATGGTTCCAATGACGGCAAAAAATGGACAGTGATTGTCGATAAATCCAAAAACCAAACCGACGTTCCGCACGATTACATCGAACTTGAAAAACCCGCAAAAGCAAGATTCCTAAAAATGGAAAACCTGAAAATGCCAACAGGAAAATTTGCATTGAGCGGATTCCGAGTTTTTGGAAAAGGTGCCGGTGCAAAACCTGCGAAAGTTCAAAACTTCGTTCCATTGCGCGCAGACCCGAAAAAATATGGCGAGAGAAGAAGCATCTGGTTCAAATGGCAACAGAATTCTGACGCCGACGGCTACGTCATCTATTGGGGAAAATCGCCGGACAAATTGTACGGAAGCATAATGGTTTACGGTAAAAACGAATACTTTTTCACTGGAGCCGACAGAACAGATTCTTATTATTTCCAAATTGAAGCTTTCAATGCCAACGGAATCTCTGAGAGAACAGAGGTTGTAAAATCGGAATAAATTTTTAACTTTTTTAATCAAAAATTCAAGCTTTCGGAGTCATTCTTCGAAAGCTTTTTTATTTTTATTAATATGATTTCGAAATATTAAATTTTCATTAATTCAATGATTTTTAATTTTAGGTTAATATTCAATAATAAACCGATATTTTTAAAGAAAAAAACTCAACATTATTCGATTAATAGAAATAATTTTATAAATTTATAACTCATTAAAGAGAATTAAAAAAAAGAATGGAGTTTTTTCTGAAGTCAGAAGACAATGATGACCGAGCGATTTTCATTACCGGAAATTTTAACAAATGGAATCCGCGCGATTCCAAATTTGAATTGGAAAAATTGGATGATAGCAACTATTACATCCATATTCCCGATGAACAACTGAGTGATGAGATAGAATTTAAATTTACAAAAGGCGGTTGGGAAAATGTAGAAATCGACAAATATGACAGCATTACGCCCAACAGAAAAGCAAGAAAAGAGGACAAAAAAGTCCAGGTCAATATAGAAAAATGGCGACTGAACTGGGGACCTTTCAAGAAGGAATTTTTCCCGACGGTGGAATTGGTAGATGAGGCTTTTTACATTCCTCAGCTCGATAAGACCAGGAAAGTTTGGGCGCTTTTGCCTTACGATTATCACAAATCTGAGAAAACTTATCCTGTGCTTTACCTTCAGGATGCGCAGAATTTGTTTAATGAAGGCTCGGCTTATGGCAATTGGGAAATTGATAAAAAGTTGGCGCTTCTGGCAGAATATGGACGAGGCGAACTCATCGTCATTGCTGTTGAACACGGGAACGACGATAGAATTAAGGAATATATTTTTGACAACGATGCCGTGACAAAAGATGCGGAAGGCAAAAAATATCTGAGGTTCATCACCGACACGTTGAAACCTTGGATTGACAAAAATTACAGGACCAAAAAAGACCGTGAAAATACGGGAATCGGTGGAAGTTCTTTGGGTGGTTTGATTAGTATTTATGGTGGATTTCTCTATCCGGAAGTCTATTCCAAACTGTTGATTTTTTCGCCGTCGCTTTGGGTAGAACCAGAGAATGATTTTCCGATGATTAGCTTCAGCAATCCTTATAAAATCAAGGTTTATCTGTATGGCGGAAGACAGGAAGGTTCCAGAATGGTCGGCAGAATCAGACTTTTCGAGAAATCTTTGAAAAGATTGAATGCTCAGAAATTGTTTGATTTTGAAGTAAAAACCAATATCAACGAGCAAGGAACACATCAGGAATTCTATTGGTCCCAGGAATTCCCAAGAGCTGTAGAATGGCTTTTCATCGACAGTTTGGAAAGTCCGGTGAAGGCAAAAGATGAATTGGAAAATGACATCAAAAACTAAAAGTCCCATCGGGACGACCCATATTTAGCATAGGAATTTATTCCTATGAAACCAGTAAAGCAATTATGATTAAAATCTACAATAAAAAAGAAGCAACCACACAAAATATATTCCTGTTCAGCGAAGACGATTGGGAGCAGGAAAAATCAAATTATCCGAATACGGAACATTTCTTCAACGGAAAAAAAAGCGAGGTTTTCATTAAAACTGATTCCAACGAAATCAATTTTTTCATTGGAATCGGGAAAGATTCAAAAGGTTTTGAAATCCAGGCTGTAGCGAAAAAATTTGCGAACGATTATAAAAAAAATCTACAGGCTGTTCCGACTTCGGTTCATTCAAAACTAGGATTTGATTTGATTGAAGAGTTCGTAAAAGGTCTATTCTTGGGAACTTACCTCTACCCTTTTGAAAAGTCGCATCCATTTTGGCAGGAGAATTTTAAGCTTCATTTTGAAAATATTTCCGAAGATGAAGCGAAGAATTTGTCCATAAAAACCGAAGCCCTTTGCAACGGGCAATTTGCTGGAATGGAGTGGCTGAACAAACCTGCGAACCATAAAAAGGTGGACCAAATCTCAGAATTTCTGAAATCGACCGCAGAAAAATATGGTTTGAATTACAAATCATTGAACCGAGAAGAATCCATCCAAGAAGGTTTGGGCGCGTTTGTCGCGGTCAATCAGGGAAGTTCGCAGGAAGCCTCTTTCACGATTTTGGAATATAAATCTGAAAATGAGAACGCCAAAACCATCGGTTTGGTTGGAAAATGCGTCTTGTTCGACACGGGCGGAATTTCCATCAAAGGCTCTGCCAATCTGCATTATATGAAAAGTGATATGGGCGGAGCAAGTGCTGTGATTGGTGCTTTGATTACAGCTTCGGAACTCAAACTTCCGGTGAATATCATTGCAATCCTGCCAATTACGGACAATGCAGTTTCGGAAAAATCGTATTTGCCAAGTGACGTGATTACGGCTTACAATGGAAAAACAATTGAAGTTTTGGACACCGATGCGGAAGGCAGAATGACGCTTGCAGACGGACTTTCGTACTTGTCAAAGAATTATAAAACCGATGTTCTGATTGATTTGGCAACCTTGACAGGAAGTTCCGTTCGAATGTTCGGTTACACTTGTGGCGCCTACTTTTCCAACAATGCCGATTTGAAAAAATCATTGGAAAAGTCGGCAGATAAAACCAATCAGCGACTTTGGAATTTGCCACTTTGGGATGTCTGGAAAGATGATTTCACTTCGGATGTTGCAGATTTTAAGAACATCTCGATGAAGCCTTTTGGGGATTGCATTGTTGCTGCAAAATTTTTGGAACAATTTATAGAAGGCCATCAGAATTGGGCGCATCTCGATATTGCTGGCGTCGCTTTTGGAAATGTTGGTTATGCGAAAGATAAGGCGGCGACAGGTTATGGCGTGCAGTTGCTTTTGGATTTTATTGAGAATTATAATTAGTCATTAGAGCAAACACAACATTAATCATTAATGAAAATAATAGCAAGTTTCATATTTATTTTGATAATGTCTCAAACGGCTTTTGGACAATTTGCAATTATTTCTGATAAAGATGGTTTTGTAAACGTAAGAAGCACGGCTGAAATTGGGAACAACATTTGTGATAAACTCGAAAATGGCTTTGTAGTCTATTCTTTTGAACCTAATGGTAACTGGATAAATGTTGATTATAAAAAGAAAGGAAAAGAATTAAACGGATACATTTATAAAGATAGAATCAAATTCATCACTGATTTCACAGCGGTAGTTCATAAATAAAATTATGGTGGAGTTATAGAATTGGGAGATGAAAATGTGAAAATTGAAATCAGTGGAACCTACTTTGTAAGAGAAAAACATAAGTTGACTTTCTACAAGAATACAAATCAATTAGACAAAATTGATGATTTGCCAATTTTTGGAACAGATGGAAATATTCCTAAAAAAGAGTATAAATCAATTAAAATTGAAATTAATAATAGAAAAATAACATTACCGAATGTTGCTTTGAAAAATTTGTATGAGCCAAACCTACTCCTTGCTGGAGCAAATTATGATGAAAAAAATGACATTTTATACATCTACTCGTCAAACAGTGATGGAGCGGGAAGTTATGAAGTCATCTGGGTCATAGAAAAGAAAAAATACAAAGAAAGAATTGAAGCTTACGGCTTTTAAAAAACTAATAAGAAATCAGACTTCGGACATCCGACTTCTGACTTCCGACAAAAATAAACGAATATGGAAAAAACAATTGTCTGCATCTCCTGTTATTACAAAGGTTACGACTTTATGGACGAGTGCAAAAAGCTTGGAAACAAAGTCATTCTCATCACATCAGAAAACCTGAAAGAAAAAAACTGGCCTTGGCACGCGATAGACGAGGTTTATTATATGCCGGAAATCGAAGCTTCGGTTTGGAATCTGGACCATCTGGTGCAAGGTTTTGCATATTTGATGAAAAATCATCAGATAGATGCGGTGATTGCCTTGGACGATTTTGATGTGGAAAAAGCGGCGATGATTCGTGAAACCTACCGTATTCCGGGAATGGGACAAACGACGCACCGTTATTTCCGAGACAAGCTGGCAATGCGCCAACAGGCAAAGGACAACGGGATTTCCGTACCCGAATTTTCATCGATTTTCAATGATGCAAAATTGCATAAGTTCACACAGGATGTTCCCGGACCTTGGGTTTTGAAACCACGTTCCGAAGCTTCTGCCAGTGGCATTATCAAAATAAATTCTGCCGAAGAACTTTGGCCAGCGGTAGAAAATCTGGGCGACGAACGTTTCAAATTTTTACTGGAGGCGTTCAAACCTGGCGATGTCTACCACGTGGATTGTTTGATTTACAACAAAGAAATCGTGTTTTCCTGCTTCTCAAAATACCTTTCTCCACCAATGAAAGTGTCTCACGAAGGTGGTGTTTTCCGAACCAAAACTTTGGATAAAAAATCTGAAGAAGCGATTGGTTTAGAAAAAATCAACAAAGAGGTTTTGGATAAATTCGGGATTCAAAATGGGGCAACACACAGCGAATATATCCGAGGAATTGATGGTCAATACTACTTTCTGGAAACTTCATCCAGAGTGGGTGGCGCGCACATTCCCGATATGGTGGAAGCGGCAACTGGCGTCAACATCTGGAGAGAATGGGCAAAATTGGAAAATGCATTATTGGACGGCGAAAAATACACGGTTGAAGAAACTCAGAAATTATATTCCGGATTGATTGTTTCGCTTGCCAAAGAAAAACACTCGAACACGGATGACTTGAATAATGAGCACGTGGAAAAATTCTTACCAATCGACTATCACATCGGAATTGTTTACAAGGCCAAAACAGCTGATATCATTGAAGAAAGATTGGACGAAGCAGCCTTAATCGTCACCGAGCAAATTTTGAATATTCTGCCTCCCAAAGACTAACCAACGAACTAAATTAAAGGTTCAAGGTTCAATATTTAATCATTCATCAATTATCATTCATCATTTATAAATAAGGTATGCCTCAAATTACACATACAGATTATTACTCACATATTCTCGGGATGAGCCTCCAGGTGGAAGTTACCGGACATTTTGGAACTCCGGTGATTATGTTTCCGACTTCGCAGGGTTCTTACACTCAGAATGCGGATTTCCATCTCAATGGAAGCATCTCGCACTTCACCAACAATGGAATTTTGAAATTGTTCAATATCCAAACCATCGACAAATTCAGTTTTTACGACAAAGGGATTTCACCCTACGAAAGAATCCGAAATTACGAAATGTACGTTCAGTTTTTGGTTCAGGAGTTCATTCCGTACATTCAGAGAACGCATAATACGCATCGTGTAGTGGTGGCTGGCGCAAGTTTCGGTGGTTATCACGCCGCCAATTTCGCATTCAGGTTTCCTGATTTGGTTTCTCATCTTTTCTGTCTGTCTGGCGCATTTTCTATCAGAAGTTTTATGGATGGTTATGACGACCAACTTATCTATTTCAATTGTCCAGACGAATTTATCAAGAATGATGAAGCTTGGAAGTACAAACATATGCACATCGTCCTCAGCACTTCCGACCGTGATATTTGCTTGGAACCAACGAGAAAGATGGCGGGAATCCTGACCTCAAAAGGCATCAACCATTGGTACGACGAGCAAAAATGGATAGACCACGATTGGGTGCTTTGGCGAATGGTCTTCCCTAAATTTATTGGAAGATTTTTCGGATAAGTCTAAGCTTAATTCAAATTTAAAATAATAACAAATCAAAATAACTTCAGACTTTCAACTTTGGATTTCTGACAATCAAAAAACAAAAATTATGGCAAAAAAAATTGGAATTTTATTCGGAATGGAAGACACTTTTCCGTGGGCATTCATCGATAAGGTTAATGAATTGGGCAAAGGCGAATACATTGCGGAACCAGTTCAAATCGACAAATTGGAACAAGGCGCAGATTATGGTTACGCTGTGATTATCGACAGAATTTCGCAAGATGTTCCGTTCTACAGAGCTTATCTGAAAAATGCGGCAGTGAGCGGAACTTACGTCATTAACAACCCATTTTGGTGGAGCGCAGATGAGAAATTCTTCAACAATGCCTTGATGCTGAAAATCGGAATTCCATTGCCAAAAACGGTGTTGCTTCCGTCTTATGAAAGACCGACAAACACTACAGAAACTTCATTCAGAAATCTGAAATTCCCACACGATTGGGAATATATTTTCGATTATGTAGGATTTCCGGCCTATATGAAACCGCACGATGGTGGCGGCTGGAGAAATGTTTACCGAGTTGAAAGTCCGGAAGATATGTGGGCAAAACACGCTGAGACAGAGCAATTGGTAATGATGGTGCAGGAAGAAATCGTTTTTGAAGATTACTACCGTGTTTATTGTTTAGGCAGAAAGTACGTTCACATTATGCCTTACGAGCCGAGAAATCCACACCATTTGAGATATGCAACTACACATCAAACTGAAGGCGCGGCAAGAGAAAAATTGCTTAAAACCATCACAGATTACACTTTGAAAATGAATGAAGCTTTAGGCTACGATTTCAACACCGTGGAATTTGCTGTGAGAGATGGCATTCCTTACGCGATTGACTTCTGTAATCCAGCGCCAGATGCGGATAGAAACTCCGTTGGTGAAGAAAACTTCGCTTGGATTGTAGAACATTCTGCAAAATTGGCGATTGAAAAAGCAAAAGATTACAAACCAGGAAAAGTGAATATCAACTGGGGAAAATTTGTGACCAATAAACTTTAAAATAAAAATTAGACATATTGTTATGGCAGCTATTTCCGCCTTCCGCTCCCAATCTTTTTTGCAGATGATTTCAGGTTCAGTAGAACTTTAAGTCAAAGCAAAAAAGGATTTCCGCTCAAGTCGGGCTGCTGTAATTCAATGTTGAAAAAAAACTAACGACTAACTAACTTTAACTAACAAACACAAATAATATGCACAGATTTACGATAGGTGTAGAAGAAGAATATCAAATTATAGACGCCGAAACGCGGGATTTGGTCTCGCACGTTTCAAAAATCATCGAAGGAGGAAAAGCCGTTCTAAGTGAAAACTTAAAACACGAAATGCACGAATCTGTGGTGGAAATGGAAACTGGAATTTGTGAAAATATCCAGCAGGCGCGCCAGGAGCTCACCGACCTCAGAAGACATCTTGTAAAGACCGCTCACGACCAAGGCTTGCGCGTTTCTGGTGGCGGAACTCACCCATTTTCGCATTGGAAAGATAACGTCATCACAAAAGATGCGCGTTATGACAAAATTGTGAGTGATATGGGCGATGTGGCGAGGTCAAACCTGATTTTTGGATTGCACGTTCACATCGGAATTCCAGACCGTGAAGAAGGCATTAGAATTCAAAACGTGATGCGTTATTTTCTGCCACACGTTTATGCTTTGTCCACCAATTCCCCTTTTTGGGTTGGCAGATTGACGGGTTTTAAATCTTACAGACAAGAAGTTTTTGCTAAATTTCCAAGAACAGGTTTGCCTAGCTACTTCGGAAGTGTTGCCGAATTTGATGCATATGTAAATCTGATGGTAAAAACCGGAACGATTGACAATGCCAAGAAAATCTGGTGGGATTTGAGAGTGCATCCCTTCTACCCGACTATCGAATTCAGGATTTGTGATATGCCAATGACGATTGACGAAACCGTTTGTCTTGCGGCAATTATGCAGTCTCTGGTAGCAAAAATATACAAAATGCACCAGCAAAATACGAGTTACAGAAGTTACAGAAGATTATTATTGACCGAAAACAAATGGCGCGCCTCAAAAGATGGAATCGATGCACACTTGATCGACTTCGGCAAAGAAGCGAGCGTTCCTTACCGTGACCTTTTGGAAGAATTGTTGGCTTTCATTGATGACGTTGTTGACGATTTGGGTTGCAGAAAAGAAGTGGAATACGCGAGAGAAATCTGCAAAATGGGAACTGGCGCAGACCGACAACTGAAAGTCTTCAACGAAAGTGGCGGTGACCTGAAAAAAGTCGTGGATTATATGATCTATGAAACCGAAAAAGGATTGATTTAATTATAATTAATGAGCTGTAAATCATACTTGAATTTTGGTTCAAAACTCCCTCAAATTTAAAATTCTTAATTTTGTAGAAAATTTATGAATATGAGTAAGAATGATGTAAGAATTGCGCTTTTGGATATGAATAACAACCATCCGAATCAAGGGATGCGCAATATTAAAGAATTATCTCAAGCTTTTCAACAGCAATCTGATGATCATGTTTCGGTAGAGATCTTCGACGTTCGTTACAAAAACGAGATGCCAGATATTAATGATTTTGATATATTTTTATCTTCCGGAGGACCAGGAAATCCGCACCGTGAAGGCTATGAATGGGAAAACAAATACGCTGATTTCTTAGACCAGATCTGGAATCACAACAAGAAAAGTGAACAGAAAAAATATGCATTTCTAATTTGTCATTCTTTCCAATTGGCAGTGATCCATTTTGGAATTGCGAATGTTTGCAAGAGAAAATCGTACTCTTTCGGTGTGATGCCGATCCACAAATCTGAAGACGGAGAGAAAGAATTCTTGTTCAAAAATCTCGCAGACCCTTTCTACGCAGTAGATTCCCGAGGTTATCAATGCATTGAGCCGAATCAGGAAAAAATAGATGAATTGGATATGAAAGTCGTGGCTTTGGAAAAATACCGTCCAACAGTTCATTTGGAAAGAGCTTTGATGGCCGTTCGTTTTTCTGATGAGATTTTCGGAACACAATTTCATCCGGAAGCAGATCCAACTGGATTTGTGAAGAATCTTGAAGACGCCAAAAATAAAACAGCAATGATCGAAACCTTCGGAATGGAAAAATATCTGGAAACCATCGACAGAATGAATGATGATGACAAGATTGTTCTGACACAAGCGCAGATCGTTCCAAGATTCTTGAAATTTGCATCTGAGCAGATCGCTAAAAATTTAGCTTACAGTTAATAAAAAAAACCACCAAACACAAACTATGATCCCAAAATACAGAACTCAATTCAACAAAGAATTTTCTCAGGAAAAATATCAGAAAACAAATGAGCTAATCATAGAGAAATGCGGTCAGGAAGCCGCGTTTCGTCTTTCTGAAAGTCCGATTTTTCTCACTAACGATTTTTGGAATAAGCTGGACGACGCTTCACAATCGATTATTACGCAGATCAAAAATATGTCTGATGAAGAATTGAGCAAAGCGATTCCCGCCAATTGCAAGGTTCCGAATGACACCAAGAAACCACACTTTCTAGCTATAGATTTTGGGATCTGTCAAGATGAAAATGGCGAGATCATTCCACAATTGATAGAGTTGCAAGCGTTTCCAAGTTTGTTTGGATTTCAAAGGTTGTTTGAGGGAGTGATCACAGAAGTTTATCCTTTTCTTAATGATCTGAAGAAATCGCTTTCACAGGAAGAATTCGTTGAAAAATTGAAAGCTGTGATTGTTGGAGACGAGAATCCAGAGAATGTCATCTTGCTGGAAATCTATCCCGAGAAACAAAAAACGTCGGTTGATTTTGTATTGACAGAACAATTGTTGGGAATCAAAACGGTTTGTCTGACGAAAGTTAAAAAGGAAGGCAAAAAATTGTTTTATGAAAAAGATGGAAAATTAATTCCGATCAATCGTATTTACAATCGAGTGATCTTTGATGAATTGGATAAGATCGAAGGATTGAAAACAGAATTTGATTTCCGTGAAGATGTGGATGTGGAATGGATCACGCATCCGAATTGGTTCTTCAAAGTTTCAAAATATATTCTTCCAAAATTGAAACACGCGTTTGTTCCGAAGAGTTATTTCCTGTCTGATTTTCCAGAAAATGAAACGCTTGAAAATTTTGTATTAAAACCCCTTTTCTCTTTCGCAGGAAGTGGCGTCAACCTGAATCCAACTCAGGAAATCATTGACCAAATTGATGATAAAGAAAATTACATTCTCCAAAGAAAAGTAACTTACGCTCCACTTTTCGAAGACATCAACGGCGAATTTTCCAAAGCAGAGATTCGTTTGCTTTTTGGTTGGGATCCGAAAAAAGAAGATCCGGAGTTATTGGTAAATCTTGTTAGAATGACAAAAGCTGCAATGGTGAATGTGGATTTTAACAAGAAAGATGCGATTTGGATCGGGAGTTCTATGGCGTTTTTTGGGAATTAATCAAATAGTTTTTATTATCAAATTATAAAAAAACTATCAATTTTCCTCTGGCGTATTTTTTGACATAGCTACTCAAAAAAACTATGTTTCTCACCAGCGATTCATTCGACCTTAAACAAATTCTACTCGGTTCTGAAGAATGGAGTTTCCTTTTGGAGACCATTCTGAGAACGAGTATTATGTTCTTCATTATTATCTTCGGACTTCGGCTTCTTGGGAAACGAGGTGTAAAACAATTGTCAGTTTTTGAGCTGGTTGTAATTATCGGATTAGGTTCAGCGGCTGGAGATCCGATGTTTTACAAAGACGTCGGAATTATGCCTGCGTTGGTGGTTTTCACAATGATCATCAGTCTTTACAGCATTATCACTTATATTATCAGCAAAAGTAAAAAGTTTGAAAAATTGGTTGAAGGAAAACCAATTTGTTTAATTGATCAAGGCGTTTTCTGCATAAAAGACTTTAAAAAAGAAGCACTTGGCGAAGACGAATTCTTTGCAGAATTAAGATTGAAAGGTGTTTCTCATCTTGGTCAAATCGAAAAAGCAATTGAGGAAATTTCGGGTGAGATCAGTGTTTTCTATTATGAGGACAAGGACGTGAAATACGGTCTGCCGATTATGCCAAATTCTCTGGACAAAGCCATTAAAACATTTGCTAAAAACTCATATTATTCCTGCAGCTTTTGCGGTTACACTCAAGAATTTGAAATACACAACAAAAGCCAATGCAAAGTTTGTGGCAAAGATGAATGGGTGGAATCTTCTAACAAAAAAAGAATTTCCTAAAGAATTTTTAGTTTCTCAACATCCAACTCATCAAAATGATGGATAACCAAATCTGCCAAGGCGTAGTTTTGATTTTTACTGTTGGCACTTTTATATCCAACACAAAATATTTCTGCGCCATTGGCTGCCAAGATTCCGTTGGTACTGTCTTCTATCACTATACAATTTGATTTGTCATTTCCGGAAAGCCTCTGTGCTTCTATGAAGATTGCAGGGTGCGGTTTTGATTCCGGGAAATCTTCTCCACTTACGAGAAATGTAAAAAACGGAAATAAATTGAAACGCTTAAAAACTCTGTCGATTGTCGTTTTTGCAGCAGAAGATGCTAAGATTAATTGGAAATTTTGGGAATGAAGTTGATTAATCAAAGTTTCTACGCCATCCAATAATTTGAGTGCTGGATCTGTATCGAAAAGATCATAAAAAATAGTCCTTTTCCTTTGAATTAATACTTCCGTTGCTGTATCGATGCCGAAAATATCTTTGACCATTTGATAGACGTTTCGGGTAGATTTGCCTGTGAATTTTGAGAATAATTCAGCGTCAATCTCGATGTTCAATTCTGCGAAATGTTGGTAGTAAGCTTTCTTGTGAAGTGGCTCTGTATCTACAATCACGCCGTCCATATCAAAAATAACCGTGTTTTTCATTCGTAACTTTCCTCTATTCAGTTTCATTAATTTGGTGCAAAAATAGTGATTATATATTGGTTGTTTTGATTAACTACGATTCAAATTATCAATTTTAAGCTCTAATTAATTGGTATAAATTAACATTTAGCAAATCAATTTTAGTAATATATTATAACAAGAAGCGTTGTATTTAAAGTAATTTTATAAAAATTAAAACCATTTTATATGAAAAGAATACTATTTATCTTTTTACAATTTCCCATTCTTTTCCTCGCTCAACAGAAAGTACAGATTTTAGATTCCGAGACATCCAAACCAATTCCTAATGCCAGAATCATCTCCAACCAAAATGTTTATTATTCCAATGATGATGGCTTTATTCTCTTACCAGAAAATAATGATAAACAAGAGATTTCTGCAATTGGTTATTTGTCGGAAACAGTGAAAAATTACAAACCAACAATTAGTTTAAAACCAAAATATCAAAATATTGATGAAGTAAAAATTGTTTCCATCGACATCAAAAAAATATTGAAAGATGTTTCTGACAATTACTCCAAAATCTATTATGACCAACCTCAACTTTATGACATCACGATAAAACAAAGAGCTTTCGAAAATAACCAAATGAAACTTCTGATGATTGCTGATGGAAAATTCTGGAGTAAAGATGGAACCTATTATCCAAAAGAAGCTATCAACAACAGATTTGATAATTTCGTTCAACTCCAGCTAGATGATTTGCGATACTTGAAATCCGAAACTTATGAGAATAAAATCAAAGTAAAAAAACAAAATACTACTCAAGATAACATCGGAGATTTGTTCTTAAGTTTTGAACTTTTCCGAACCTTGAGGTTTGCTGAATTGAAAAGGTCAAAAACATCAGGAAAGCTGTTAGACGATAATGGAACAGAACAAGACATTTCTTTTCTTATCAAATTAGATTCTACTCATATTTACAAGGGACGGATTTTGTATAATAAAATAGATAAAGCCATCACGCATTTTGACCTACATTTCAATCAAAGTTCTACCAAACCTTTATCATTAAAAGATGAGGATGGTGTAGAATATCTACGACAATTAGGAGATGGAATTCTTAGTTTTGATTATTATAAAAATGGAGACCGCTATGTGCCATCGAAAATTGGTTTTGCGGTAGAAAAATTAAAAACTTATGTCGGAGATAAAATTTATGAGAAACGTTCTGCAAGAGAGATTATTTTCAAAAATTTTGCAAAATCAACGTCAGAAGGTGTTCAAAATCCAGTCAAAATCAACCAAGATTATTGGCAAGATTTGAAGATGAGTAATGATAAAGGCGAAATACTTTTATCGAAAGAAGAAGAAGAATTCATCAATGAAAAATCGAATGAGATACAGGATTAATATTTTTTTAGCATTGGTAATGCTTACCAATTTTGCAAAAGGGCAAACTCACCGTTTCATATATGATGTGATTTATAAAAAAGATTCTACATCTGAGGTTACTACGAAGGAAAATTACATCTTGGATATTAACAAGTCTGAAACGCTTTTCTACACTCGGGATTTTTATCTCGCAGATTCATTAATTAATAACAATATTCCTTTTCCTAAGGAAATGAAACTAAATACTTCTAACATCATCGCTCACAAGATTGGAAGTAATCAGTTTGAGGAATATGACCTGATAGAAAATACAGTTCTGAATCTAAAAACTGAGAACAGCCAAAACTGGAAATTGACCGATGAAAAGAAACAGATTAAAAATTTAATATTACAAAAAGCTACCACAACTTGGGGCGGAAGACATTGGATTGCGTGGTTCACAACAAGTTTACCATTTCCAGAGGGTCCGAATAAATTCCACGGTTTGCCGGGTCTAATCATTGAACTTTCTGATGATAAAAACAATTACCGTTTTGAATTGGCTAAATCTGAAAAAATCGCAAACCCAGAAGAGAATCAATTCATAGAAATGTCTAGACAGATGAGCATCGCCGTAGATTGGAAAAAGTATAAAGCAATGAAACTGAACTATTACGAATCTCCTGTCAGCTTTATCCAAAATGGAATCGGTAACTCAAAAAATGATGACTTCTTTTTAAATGATGGAACAGTTGTTAACTCTCAAAATCAGAGAGAAATCAACAATCAACTTCGCAATGTTATCAAGAAATATAATAATCCAATCGAATTGGACAAAGCTATAAACTATCCTTGATAGCCATAAAATTAATTTTTCTAATCGAATTTCAGTCTTAATATTTTACCTTTTCCTGCTAAAATCAACGTATCGTGATTTAGCCATTCGCAGGCGTAGAGATTTTTTTCGTCTGAGATTTTCGTCCACGTTTTGCCATAGTCTGTTGAGAAACTGATGTGTTGATCGCCGACTGCAACGATTTCTTTGCCTTTGGTTTTCGGACGGAATTTGACGCAGGTCATATAACCCGCATTTTGTCCGCTGGCTTGGATTTGCCAGGTTTGTCCGCCGTCGTTTGTGGTGGCGATATTGTTGATATTATCTGCTTGTTTTGTGTAATCTCCACCGACTGCAATTCCTAAATTTTTGTCGTAGAAATCTATGGAATAGATGCCTTGTGATGATGTTCCTTGAGTGAATGGTGTTTCGAAAACTTTCCAATCACAATCTTTGTTTCTCATTCTGTAAATTCTGGATTTTTTACCTCCTGTCGCAATCCAAATTGCATCGCCAGCACTTGCAATATTTGTATTACTTGCTGCAAATGCAGCTTCGCCCTTTTCTAAGTAAGGGAAATTTTTGCAATCATTACAGTGCACCCACTTTTTTCCGCCATTTCTGGTTTGAGAAATATTTAGACGTTGATTATTGGTTGGATCACTGAAGGCAATTCCGAAGTCGTTGTCAACAAATTTTAATACATCATAAAAAGCTGTACTATCGTTATCATTAAAAACAACTTTAAAATCTAAAGTTTTCTTATCAATCTGAAAAAAGTAAGCTGGACTTTCTATATTAATTGTATAGAAATTATTTTTGTTCTGCCCCAACGTTCTGAATTGTAATGGTTTTTGAGAAAACACAATTTGCTTCTTATCAGATTTATCTTTCATATTCACATAACCAAACTTGGAATCTGTCCCTGCGTACCAAACTTTCCCATCCCAAATTTGAATGGCTCGGATGCTGATCTTATCTCTCAATAATGTATCGATTTTGAAGTTCTGAGAATAACAGAATATTGAAATCAACAGTAGAAGTAAACTTAGTTTTTTCATTTTATAAATTTAATGAAAGTTTGGAAAAGTTAGTTAATTTATTGTATGCTTCGAGAACCTCAGCATGACAGTGTAATTTATTTATTGGCTTATTTGGAACCTCATTGCAATTATGCGCATATTATTTTTTATAAAATTTATGTCAAATATCTTCAACTGTGGCAAAATTTGATTGAAAAACAAAACCCATAGCCCCGATAGTAGCGGTTACCCCACAGCAAGCGATGGGAAAAGCCTTGGCGCGAGGAGTAATAGCGGATAGCGGGATTAAGCTCCAAAAAAAAATTCCGCACGAGGCGGAATTTATATTCTTAATGTTTGTTGTCTATATCGACGTCCACTTCTTCCAAAGGTGTCTGTTCTGCCTTGAAAGTCTCTCCAAATCCGCCATTCTGCATCTTGGAATTTTTCTTACTGTAAAGGAAATAAATCACAAATCCTAGAGCTAGCCAGATCAATGAATATTTCTGAGCTTCCGGACTAAGGTTGAAAATCAAATAAACGTTGATCAAAATCCCTAAAGTTGCAACAACCGGCAGCATTGGAACTTTGAAGTTTCTTTGCAGATTCGGTTCTTTCTTTCTTAGGATCCAAACGGCTACGCAAACCATTGTGAAGGCAAATAATGTCCCGAAACTGGTCATATGCGCCAAATCATTAATTGGCGTGAATGCTGCAACTACTGCAATCACTGCGCCCAAGATGTAAAGATTCTTTTTCGGAACGCCTGCTTCTGCATCTACTTTTGAGAAAGTGGAAGGAATCAAACCATCTTTTGACATTCCTAGGAAAATTCTGGATTGTCCCATAATCATTACCATTAAAACTGAGATCAAACCTACTGTAGCTGCAATCGTGATGATGTAGCCTGCCCAAGCCTGTCCTGCGATATCAAAGGCGTAAGCCACAGGTGCTTTGATGGCGTCCGGATATTTACCTAGTGGATTGAAGTCCGTGTAATGCATCATTCCTGTTAGTACCAATGAAACCAATATGTATAAAACAGTACAAACTACCAATGAAGTGATGATTGCAAAAGGAACGTCTTTCTTCGGATTGATCGCCTCTCCTGCCTGTGTAGAAACGGCATCAAAGCCTACGTAAGCAAAGAAAATAGCAGCTGCACCGGCAATAATCCCGCTGTAACCATAAGCTGGTTCGGATTTTCCGTTCTCAATTATCGTTGTAGCTTCCGGAATGAAAGGTGTCCAGTTTTCAACATTGATAAAAAATACGCCGGCTACAATCACGAAAATAATAGCAGAAACTTTTAAGATAACAATAAAGTTGTTGGCTTTTGCGGCTCCTTTTGTTCCTCTTACTAAGATTGAAATAACTACCAAAACGATTAGTAATGCAGGTAAGTTCAAGAACAATTTGAAATTCAAGAGTTCAGGCGCTGCATTGAAATTATTGATAGTTTCCTGAAACGCTTGTAATTTTTCTAATGGCAATCCTCCTGCAGCAATCTGTGAAGTAGCTTCTCCAAAGGCTTTGTTAGCTGTCCCGGGATCTGTAGTCATCCAGTATGGCAGATGCAAACCGAACATCTTGAGCAGTTTCGCAAAATAACCGGACCACGAGACAGCAACCGTCATAGATCCCATTGCATATTCCAAAATCAATCCCCAACCGATGATCCAAGCGAAGATCTCTCCAACTGTTCCGTAAGCATAAGCGTAAGCTGAACCTTCTACCGGAAGTATTGAAGCAAATTCTGCATAACAAAGTGCTGCAAAAACGCAGGCAATCCCAGCCACAACGAATGAAAGTGCCAAAGCCGGACCAGCATTATAATAAGCTCCTGTACCTGTTAAAACAAAAATGCCACCCCCAATGATAGCACCAATTCCAATAGCCGTTAAACTCCATTTCCCCAATACGCGTTTCAGCTGACTTTTTTTGATGTCTGCTTCGTACGCTTCCATTGGCTTCTTAATCCAAATGTTTGCCATAATTTAATTTTTTAATCCCCAAAAAATTGAGGGGCTTTTCTTCTGTTTGTTTGTTTTGAATTACGAAAATATTAAAAAAATGTCATCCTTAACTTTTTTTAACTAAATAATTTTACTTATTTGTATTAATTCCAGATTTTACCAGACTTTCTGACGCTTAATAATTATCTTTGAAAATGGATTTTTTACAAACTCTCACTGCGCAGTACAGTTCCTACGAGACTTATCTTATTTATTTTGAAGCGATTGCCGTTATTTTTGGATTACTGAGTGTTTTTTTCTCAATCAGACAGAATATCTGGGTTTATCCTACCGGCATCATATCCACAGTACTTTTCATATATATTACATACAAATTTGGTCTGTTGGGCGATATGCTCATTAACTTTTATTACAGTGTAATGAGCATCTACGGCTGGATTCTTTGGTCAAAAAATTCGGAAGACGATATTCATGTGGCAATCAAAAAGGCCAGTGCGAAAGAATGGAAGGAAGGAAGTCTGCTGTTTGTAGGCAGTTTGATTTTGATCGGAATCATTTATTATTACAAGCCTTTTATTGATAATAAATTTTCTATGGAAAACGTACAGATGGGACTTTACCACTTAGATTGGGCGAATTACACAGATATTCTTACGGCTTCTATGTTTTTCGTCGGAATGTATTTTATGGCCAAAAGAAACATCGAGAATTGGATTTTCTGGATTGTAGCAGATATCATTTGTGTTCCGATGATGTATCAGAAAGGCTTAGCCATCACGTCTATCCAATACGTTATTTTTACGATAATGGCCATCATAGGTTATGTGGAATGGAAGAAAAGCCTAGCAAAAATTTGAAATTCCCTCTTGCCGAAACTGATAATTTTTAGTTAGCTCCTGATAACTTGTCGCCATATTCTTTTGCGAAAACCTCTTTATCTTGCTGAAGTTTCTCTAAGGTTGTTGGCAAAATGTAATGGAAAAGATATTCGTTTTTGTCATCTACAAAAGTGATTTCCTTTTCCTCATCATCAATTAATTGTGCGAAAATATCCCACATCGATTCGCCTTTAAGTTTGAGTAGTTCGAAGAAGTCGTTGGCTTTTATTGTAATTTTTTTCATTGTTAATTGTAAAATGTAGAATGTAAAAAGTATAATGAATTTTGTTTTAAACTGATTTTATAAAATCCTCATATTCATAATAGAATATTTCGAAGGCATTCATTTTCTCGACAAAGAATTCAAAAGTGTCTGGCCAGGTTTGCTTATTAAAAATACTGACATTGTGTTTTTCCACCCAAATTCTGCTGATGACTTTTCCACTTTCCAAAGTGTAAAATTCATCCATCTGGAATTCGCCGATCTCATCTTTCAACAGATCTTCCAAAGACTGAAACTTCTCGAAGTAGGCATTTCTGAAGAGTTCATCCTTCATTTCAATATCAATTGAGACCTCCGCTTTTTTGTTATCAGCAGAAAACTTGAAAGAAAAATCCTTGATCTTGGTATCGTACAACAACCATTTCCTCGGAAAAGCCTTTCCGAAAGCCGTCCAGAATTCTGTCTTGAGTTGTTGTGCTTCTTGCTTTGAAAACATAAATGATGATTGATGATTGATAAATGATGATTGATAAATGATTTGTAATTCGGCTTTCTCAGGCTGAGGCTCTCGAAGGCTTTTTAAAATAATTTTTCCTTGACTCTTTTGCCTTTTATCTTACTTCTTATAAAGTCAAATCTACTTTTGCTTCGTTGAATTCCTTGATTAAATTTTGAAAGACTTTTTCTACGGGAAGAATTTCATCAATCAAAGCAGAAACTTGTCCGATCTCCAATTCACCTTCCGTGAGATCACCTTCAAACATCCCAAGTTTTGCGCGAGCTCTTCCCAAAGTTGCTTTCAACGCTTCAACATTTCTGCCAGAGTCGTAAAGGCCTTCCAAATCGTGGTAGAATTTATTTTTAATTAATCTTACTGGCGCCAATTCCTTCAAAGTCAATTGCGTGTCGCCTTCTTTCAATTCCGTGATTTTATGTTTGAAATTATCGTGCGAACTTGCTTCAACTGTTGCTGCGAAACGAGAACCAATTTGAACGCCGTCTGCGCCAAGAATCATCGCTGCTTTCATCTGACTTCCCAGTCCAATTCCGCCCGCTGCGATGAGTGGAATATCGATATGTTTTTTGACATTTGGAATTAGGCAAAGTGTTGTTGTCTCTTCTCTACCATTATGTCCACCCGCTTCGAAACCTTCTGCTACAACAGCATCTACGCCTGCATCTTGACATTTCACTGCAAATTTGGAACTCGCCACCACGTGAGCAACCTTGATGCCTTCTTTCTTTAGAGTTTCGGTGTAGGTTTTTGGATTTCCTGCTGATGTGAAAACGATTTTTACGCCCTCTTCCAGAATGATGTTGATGATCTCTTCAATATTTGGATAAAGCAAAGCGATATTGACACCAAAAGGTTTGTCCGTCGCTTGTTTACATTTCTGAATATTTTCTCTCAGAATATCGGGATACATACTGGCAGAACCTATCAATCCCAATCCGCCATTGTTTGAAACGGCGGAAGCCAACTTCCATCCTGAGTGCCAAATCATTCCACCTTGAATGATTGGATATTTGATGTTGAAAAGCTGTGTGATTTTGTTCATTCCGTGATATTGTTTTGAGGCAATTCCGAAGTCTATGAAGCTGGACATTGATTTTATTTTTCCCAAAAGTAAAAAAAGATTTTGGTAGGATTAACCAGTTATCAAATAATCTTTTCGACGCCTCAAATCACTGCAAAATAATTATTTTAAAAAATTAATGTAAATCTAATTCTATATATCTAATATTTTTATTAAATTCACAACAACAAACTATTATATATATTATTTTATGAAAAAAACTCTACTATCTTTAGCAGTGTTGGGTTTTCTTGCAAACAATTTGCAAGCCCAAGTGAATGTAAGTGCGACTTCCGGCACATCCACAGGAAGCTATACCACTTTAAAGGGTGCATTCGATGCAATTAATGCAGGAACACATCAAGGTGCTATTATCATCAATGTTACTGGTGACACAACAGAAACCACAACTGCTGTTTTAAATGCAAGCGCGGGGACATCCAGTTACACTTCAGTCCTGATCAAACCTGCAACAGGTGTAAATGCAACAATTACAAGTGCAAGTCCAGTTGCAACTATCAGATTCTTTGGAGCTGATAATGTGACTATAGATGGCAGCAACAACGGAAGTTCTTCCAGAAACCTTAGCATCAACACAACGTATGTTGCTACAACAGGTACAAATCCAGTAGCACTTTGGGTATCTTCAACAACTACAGACGGGGCAGAAAATGTTACGCTCAAGAATACTAATTTTTCAGGATCTACAAGCGCTGGAACAGTTGGAGCTGTAATCATATCGGGAACGGCGTTGGGTGCGGCTGAATTTCCAAATAATAATTTTTCTGCAATCAATAATACTTTCGCAAGAGCGCAAAACGGAATTTTCGGTGTTGGTAATGCAACCAATACAGATACTGGCTGGATTATTAGAAATAATGAAATAGGCTCAACCGTTGCTGCAGATAAAATGTTGTTCAGAGGTATTGCTGTTCAAAATGCCAAAAACTTTGAAGTTAGCGGAAATATTATAAAAGGGGTTGCTTTGCCTGCAACTTCGACCGGTACAGCACAAGGTATTTTAGTAGGTGCAGCAGTGACTAATGGACAAATTTTCAACAATAAAATCTCAGATATTAAACAGCCAAACACTGCGGGCTATGGAGCGGTAGGACTATATATCAATTCAAATGTGCCCGCATCCAATTTATTAATATATAACAACTTCATTAATGATATCGCAGGGACTGGCTATTCTTTAGGCGGCGGGCTAGCGGATAACGGGAACGGTATCGTGATTGGTAATGGTGGAGGGTTTAAACTTTACTACAATACTGTGGTGATGGATACAAACCAGACCAATGCCGGGCGCCCTTCCGCACTAAATATTTTAAGTACTGTAACTACCGCTGCATCAATCGATATCAGAAATAATATCTTTGTAAACAAGCAAACCCAGGCAGGAGACAGATATGCTATATATTCGGGAGCTGCAAACACTGTGTACTCTAATATAAATTACAACGATTATTACTCTACCGGAACCAACTTAGGTTACATCGGATCGGCAAGAATTAATCTCGCCGCAATACAGACAGGATTTGGAGGAAACGTGAATTCCCTTAACATTCTTCCAGCATTTGTATCCGCTACAGATCTCCATCTGGCCACTACTGGCAATGCAGCATTAGATAATAAAGGCACTCCTATTGCAGAGGTAGCTCTGGATATAGATGGAAACACCAGAAGTACTACAACGCCTGATTTAGGTGGAAATGAATTCACAGATGTAACACTTGCAATTCATGATGTCAATAAAGCAAGAATCAGCTATTATCCTAATCCTGTTACAGATTACCTGCAAATTACCAATACCAGCAAAATCAAAAATGTAGATATCTACAATGCTTCCGGACAATTAATGAAAAATATTGAACTTAATTCTGAGAAAGGTTCTATTGATATGAAAGTTCTACCAGCCGGTGTCTATATTCTGAAAGTGAACACTGATAAACAATCAGAATCCTTGAAAATAATCAAAAAATAATCAAAATAAATTCTATACTAAAGACTGTCTGATTGACAGTCTTTTTTTTAAACCTGATCGCAGAAATTACTAAAAATATAATTTGAAATAACGCTTCACAAATCCCTATTTTTACAAAAAATTATAAATTGGACTTATCCTTAAGAACAGTTACGGTAACCCGCTACATCCTGCCCTTACGGGAAGGTGGTTCTCTGCCAGCGTTGGCGGAAGCGGACGACGATTTCAAATATGTGTTGAAGTTTCGAGGTGCTGGACACGGCGTCAAAGCTTTGATCTCGGAATTGATCGGTGGGAAAATCTCGCAGGTTTTGGGATTCCGAATTCCAGAATTGGTGTTTGCGAATCTTTCCGTGGATTTTGGGAGAAGTGAGGCCGATGAAGAGATCCAGGACCTTTTGAAGGGTAGTTGCGGACTGAATCTCGCTTTGCATTATCTTTCCGGCGCCATCACTTACGATCCTGGCGCAGTGAAAATCGATGCGAAATTGTCTTCCGAGATTGTTTGGCTGGATGCATTCCTCACCAATATCGACCGTACTTTCCGAAATACGAATATGCTGATGTGGCACAAGGAATTGTGGCTGATTGACAACGGTGCCTCGCTCTACTTCCACCATTCTTGGGACAATTGGGAGAAGAATGCCGTGAGTCCGTTTGTGATGATCAAAGACCACGTTTTGTTGCCTCAAGCTTCTGAATTGGATTCTGCCAATGAAAGATTCAAAGCGATATTGACGGACGACGTTTTGAGAGAGATCGTAGAACTAATTCCTGAAGATTGGTTGCAATGGAACGATACCGAACTGACGCCGACTGAAATAAAAAATGTTTACTTTCAATTTCTGACTTTGAGACGAGACCATTCTGATAACTTTTTAAATGAAGCCAAAAATGCAAGAGCAAAAGTTATATGAGTACGCGGTGATCCGCCTGGTACCAAAGCCTGAGCGTGAGGAATTTTTCAACGTCGGCTTGATTTTATTCTCAAAAAGAGAGAAATTCATCAAGGTGAAAATTCATCTTTGTGAGGAGAAATTTCGGGTAATCCACTCGAAAATTGATTTTGATGATGTGAAGAAACATTTGGAATCTTTTGTCAATATTGCCAATGGCGAAAAGTCGGCTGGCTCCATTGCGCAACTCGAAATTCCCGAGCGTTTCCGATGGTTGACCGCTGTGAAGAGTTCTATCATTCAGACTTCTCGCCCGCATCCTGGAGCGAGCTTGGATTTGGAGAAGACTTTTGAGAGATTGTTCGAGGAATTGGTTTTGTGAAAAATTTTGAACGAAAAGATTCTGTGTAGAAGACCTAATATTTTTTTCTAATTGATTTTTGTTTACCCGAAACCTAAAGGGAGCAAAAATCAATTAGAAATTTCATCGAAATTACTCCCTTTAGGGTTGGGGGAAATAATTTTGATGAAATTTAAAAAAACCTCTAACTTCTAATAATTCTCTTTTTTAATTTCAAAAACGACATTCAATCGTTCTGGTTCATAAGCATATGCAACATTCACTTCATCCACTTTTTGCGCACCCAATTTTTCCATCGCTTTTTGCGAACGGATGTTGTCTTTCCCAACGTGGAAATTGACTTTATCAACGAATTGAAAAATATAATCCAGCATTAGTTTCTTGACCTGTGGATTCAGTTTTGAGCCCCAGAATTTCCTTCCGTAGAAAGTATAACCAATGAAGATTGAGTTATCATCAGAATTATAATCATAAAACCTTGTACTTCCGGCAATTTCGCCTGTGTTTGTCTCAATGATTTTGAACGCACCACTACTTTCCATCGCACCTTTGAAAAAATTCTCGAAGATTTCCCTTTTGTAGCGGTCCTTGTTCGGATGTTGTTCCCAAACGAGAGGATCCGAAGCAACAGAAAATAATTGCTCAAAATCAGTTTGATCAAGCGGAACGAGTTTTACATTTTCGTTTTCGAGAATAGGTTGAACAGAGAAATTCATTATTTACTTCTTTATAATTTTAAACGATTTTTCAGATTTATCTGTGAAAACTTTCAAGATATAAACTCCAGATTTTACTTTTGACAGGTTAACATTTGCATCTTTTGAAGAAGACAATTTTGTTCCTAATAAAGAAAAGACATCAGCTTTGATAAATTTTTCTTCACTTTTTATCATAATAAAATCAACAACAGGATTTGGATATATTTGAATTTTTCCTGATACAATTTCAGAAACGGACATCTCGCAGTTATCATTGAGTATAATATTCAAAGACCCTATCGCAAAACCATCCTGCGGGCTTTCTACTCTCACATAAAATGTCGTTGAACCTGATATATTTTGTAGCGACGGAATAGAGTTTATATTTGTTTGAGCATCACTCAAATTTGAAAAATATTTAAACGAAAAATTCACATTATCCGAAAACTGCGAATTATAATTCATAAGATTAACGCTTACAAATTCACTATTGTTATCAACACAAATTGTAGCATCAACCGGACTGGAAATGCTAATTTGTGACTGTGCAAAACAAAAAAAGAAAATTGATAAAAAGAGTAATTTTAGTTTCATTGTGTTTTTTTACAAATCTAAAATAATTAAAACAAAATAGCTTTTTCCAATTCCAAAAGTTTCTGCTTCCGCCAGATTCCACCGCCATAACCCGTCAAAGTTCCATTGGTTCCGATTACTCTGTGACAAGGGATAATAATTGAAATTTTATTAAGGCCATTCGCATTGGCAACAGCGCGCACAGCTTTTGGATTGCCAAGAATGTCAGCTTGTTGCTGGTAACTTCTCGTCGTTCCGTACGGAATGGTTCTTAGAATTTGCCAGACATTCTTTTGAAAATCTGTTCCAACTGGCGAAAGCGGAACGGTGAAATCCAATCTTTTGCCTTCGAAATATTCGCTCAATTCTGTTTCCAGAGTTTTGAAATGCGGATTTTCTCCTTGGATAATATTCGCTTTAAAGTATTTTGAGATTTCCTCTAATTCTCTCGAAAGTGATTTTCGGTCGGAATATTCCAATAGACAAATTCCATTTTCGTTGGCGCAGGCAATCATAGTTCCGAGCGGTGTTTCGATTCTTTTGAGGTCTACAATTTTTTCAAACTTTGAATTTTTTGGTGAAGTTCCGATGATGGATTTGAAACTTTCATTAAAACCACTCAAACTTTCATAACCATTTTCCAAAGCGACATTCAAAACATTCTCACCTTGCTGAAGTTTTTTGAAAGCCGAGTTGATTTTAAACGTTCTTTGAAAAGTGTGGAAAGTCATTCCGTGGTGTTTTAGAAACCAACGTTTTACGGTTGCAGGCAATAATCCACGACTGATCAAATCCACATCTTTGAATTTTAGTTCTGGATTTTCGGACAATTCATACATCAACTTTTGAATTTCAATCGGCGTTTCATCTGGATTTTCCAATGGTTTACAAACTTTGCACGGTCGATAACCTTTTAGAATGGCATCTTTTGTATTATCAAAAAATTCAACATTCTCAGGTTTTGGTTTTCTGGCAGTACAAGTTGGGCGACAAAAAATCCCGGTCGTTTTCACGCCCATCCAAAAGACACCTTCGAAGTCGGGATTTTTCTGGAAAGAAGCTTGGTACATCTGTTCGAAACTCGGTTTCATAAAAATGATAATTAATGATACAAATGTAATCGTTTTGGAAATTTGATGACAACCGAAAAATGAACAAGCAATTTTTCTCTTTCATATTCCTGAAAAATATTATCTTCCAAAACACAAAATCAACAGTTTTATGGATAAGAAAAAACTTCGGGAATCGATTTTCAGACATTTGGATGGGATTGTGACAGCGCCAGTGATTTCAGCTTTGTCAAAGAAAAATATTTTAGATTTCATTAACGAAAAACAAACTTTGGAACTTTCTGAAATCAATGAAAAATTCAATTCCAATGAAGGTTATTTGAATGTTGCACTGAGAGTTTTGGCGTCTCAAGGTTTTCTGGATTATCACTTGAATAATGAAACGAATGTTGTGAAAATATCAGCCAATTCCAAAACTGAAGAAGCATTTTCTTATCAAAAAATCTACTGTGATTTGGCAGAATTTCTGGCCGACCCAAACGTCATCAATTCCAAAGAACTGACCGAAGAACTCTGCAAAAAGTGGATTGCAATCTTCGAAAAATACAAATCTTTTTTGATGGAAAATGTAGATGGAAATTCATTGAAATATCAAATCCAAAAACACATCGAAGGTGCGCTGGTTGGTCCCATCATCATCAAACTCGGAATGAGTGGAATGTTCCACAAATACTTTATGGAAGCGAGTTTCAGCGCGGAAGAGTTTCACAAGAATCCGCATTATTTTGAAATCATCCTCAATTATCTTTCAGAAATCGGCTGGTTTTCCAAAAAGGGAAATAATTTCCAATTCACGGAAACGGGACTTTTCTTTGCGAGACGCGCAACAGCTTATGGCGTAACGGTTTCTTACCTTCCTATGTTCTCAAAATTGGACAATCTGATTTTCGGAAAAGCCTCAGAAATCCGTGAAATTGAAGATGGCGAAGACGAGATTCACGTGAACCGCGAGATGAATGTTTGGGGAAGTGGTGGCGCGCATTTGACTTACTTCAAAGTGATTGATGAGTTTATCATCGAGATTTTCAACCGGCCAATCAATGAGCAACCAAAGGGAATTTTGGATATGGGTTGCGGAAACGGCGCTCTTTTGCAACATCTTTATGAAGTCATAGAAAGACAAACTTTGCGCGGAAAATATTTGGAAGAACATCCGTTATTTTTGGTTGGCGCAGATTACAATCCAGCATCGTTGAAAGTAACGCGCGCCAATCTCATCAAAAATGACATTTGGGCAAAGGTGATTTGGGGCGACATTGGAAATCCGAAACAACTTGCCGAAGATTTGCAATCCGACTACAATATCGAATTGGGAGATTTGCTGAACATCAGAACATTCCTCGACCATAACCGAATTTGGGAAGACGTTTTGGACACCGACAGCCAAAGAATCAGCACTTCAACAGGCGCATTTGCGTTCCGAGGAAAACGATTGTCCAATCGTGATGTCGAAGAAAATCTTTTGAATCATCTCAAAAAATGGACGCCTTATGTTGAGAAATTTGGCTTGCTTTTGATTGAGCTTCACACACTTTCGCCAGAAATCACTTCGAAAAATCTTGGTTTGACAGCTTCCACAGCGTACGACGCGACACACGGATTTTCTGACCAATACATTTTGGAAGTCGATGTTTTCCACAGGATTTGCAAGGAATCTGGTTTGGAACCGGACGTCAATTTGTTCAAGAAATTTCCGGACTCTGAGTTGGCGACGGTGAGTATCAATTTGTTGAAGAAATAATTTTCAAAACATTTTTCGCTTGCTCAATATGCCTTAAATTATGATAGATGACAAAGCGAAATGTATCGCCCAACTTGAGTTTGACGAGCTTTGAAATACTGATTGAGGTTTTGGTTTTTTCTAAATTGATTCTATTCGATTGTTCCAATAAACCGAGCAATTGATTTTGTTGATTGATGAACTCTTTCACAACATCCTTGTCCAAATTACTGTGGATTGGATTCATTGATTTGAAGGTTTTCATTTTGTTCAACTTCTCTTTTGGAAGCATACTTTTGGCAAAATAATCTCCTAAAATCCCAGATGAAAATTCAGTTTTTGGAGGAAACTTAGAAGTCGAAATTCTGTCGGCAATTTCGGGAATGTAAAAATTACCATAACGGTTGAGATGCTCCAGACATTCCAAAACGCTCCAACTTTCTTCGGAATTTCGAAAATTGAGTTCGGAAATCTCTTTACCCAAAAGCGTTTTTGCAAATTGAATATTTTCGTGGGTAATGTTTTTTAATTCTGAAATTAATTTTGAAGTCGAAATTTTCATTGATGATTTTTTACAAATATCCTCAGAAAATCATTCTTAAATCTTGACTGAACTCAAGATTTTTTGAGCCTTGACAAAGTTTCCAGACTCATCCGAAGGTATTTGGCGATATATTTATTCGGGATTTCTTGGAATAATTTCGGACTTCGCCTCCAAACCCTTTCGTAGCGGATTTTCGGAGAATTGTACAGCAAATCTTTTTCGCGCTCAATCTGTTGCAAGACCAAATCTTCCAGAATGGAATTCCAAAGTTTCAGATGTTCAACATTTGAGTTGACAAATGTATAAAAATCCTTTCTGGATGCTACTTTGAAAATGGAACTTTTAATCGCCTGAATATAAAATTCCGATGGTTTATCCGACAAAAAAGAATCCAGAGAAACGATGATATTTCCTTTGTAACCGAAGCGGATGATGCGTTCCTCGTTATCATCATCAATGAAAATCCGAACGCTTCCTTCTTCCACCAAATAAACATTTGTATCTGTGGTCCCGGAAATTTTTAGAAATTCATTTCGTTTCAGCTTTTTGGTTTCCCAATGCAATTCTTTTTGCAATAAATCTATTATCATATCCAAAGAAAAAATCCTCATTTTCAGATGAGGATTTGTAATATTTTGGAGTTATTTTATGCTTTTAACTCTTATCATTCCTTTGTTTTCGTGGTACATCATACACATTATTTTGCCGTCCCTTTCTGCGCATTCTTTTGTGTAATCGTAAATCACTGATACTTTTTCGCCATCATTTTTCGTGGCTAAAATATCTGCATTGCAAACCAAGTAATCTTCGTTTTCTGCGACTCTGACATAAGTTCCCGTACAATCTCTCACAATGGTTCCTGTTTGCAATCTGTCGTGAACGGACTTGCAGGAGAAAATTGACAATGCGGAAATGGCTAAAATTAAAATGTTTGTTGCTTTCATTTTTTGATGATTTATTTGAAATCAAAAATACGATTAATTCTAACTGCAAATAAGAGATATTTATAGTACAAAAAATTTTATAATAAAGACAAAATATTTTTTACGCATTACGGGAAACCGTAAGGAAGTTTTATTAATTATATATAATTTTCCAGAAAATTTACAATGAAAAAACTAATTATCTTCTCTACCGTACTGATAGGCGGTTTTATGATTGCTCAAAAAAAAATAGCAAACATTTATTCAACTTCGGAACTTCAAAATATGCAGAATTCGATACCTGCAAATGAACAACAGGAATTTTATAGTCAATATTTAAAAGCAAGTCTTTTCGAAAAAATAAAAAAGAATTTTAATTCCAAAAAATACTCTGATAATCTGCTGAAAAAATTTACAGATTCAATCGTGTTACGCAACGATTTTGGATTTGACGAAGAAACTTCTAATGATAAAGAAGAAAAACTGATGACCTTTGAAGAATATGCTTCACTTGAAAAGGAAAGAGAAAAAAAACGAAAGGAAAGCTTGGAAAAAATGAAAAAAGACGACCCAAAACATTACAAACTTTTTACCAGTATATTGGACAATACATCCGACAAAACAGGAGATGTGAAAAAAGATTATGAGCAGTATAGGGAAAACTATGAGTTTCAAAAAAACCCTTTCAACAGCATCTATTCACCAGAAAGCAGAAAATTGGTGATTCAAAAATTAAATGAGCAATTTGCCAAAAAGAATTACAACTCCGAAGAAACTGAAGAATTATTGTTGAAAAACTTCAGTCCAAATTATATCAACTTTCCAAATCCAGTTTCCAAGCACGACAGCGAAGCGCAAATTTATGAGGTTGTAAATAACGAAATCATTGCATTTGGTGTAACTTCCGGTTATGCAGCAGGAACCTTCGAAAATTATTATAAAATTGATGGCGATAACATAATTCCCATTTCCGTTTATCCTTATGAAGACCAAAATTTCGTTAAAAAAGTTTCTAAATATGTCAAGAAAGGTTTCCGTTTTGAAGGAAGAGCAGGAGCTGATATAAAAAAGACCAGTGATGAATATTTTTTGTCAACCAATTTGTACAAAGAAGATGATGCAAATTGTTGCCCATCGATGTTGATTGAATACAAAACAAAAGATTTTAAAACTTTTATCCCTCTCAAGATTGCAGATAATTCAGAAAATCCAAAATGGAAAACCATTAAATAATAAATAAAAGAAAGCGTTGTTAGAATAAATCTAACAACGCTTTCTTTATTATATTTAATCCTAAAATTACATCGCCTCCATTTTAAAAGTCATACTCTCAATCACCTTCAAAATCGCTTCAACCGTATCCATTGACGTTAAACAAGGAACACCGTTTTCAACTGACATTCTTCGGATTTGGAAACCGTCTCTTTCGGCTTGTTTTCCTTTGGTGGTCGTATTCACAACGTATTGGACTTTTCCTTTTTGAATCAAATCAATCAAATTGACATCTTCCTCTCCAATCTTGTAACCGATTTTGGTTTGGATTCCTTTTTCCTCGAAATACTTCGCCGTTCCTTCTGTTGCCCAGATTCTGAAACCAATCGTATGGAATCTTCTCGCAATTTCAGACGCTTCTTCCTTGTCCTGGTCAGCCACTGTGAATAAGATGGAACCGTGTGTCGGCACTTTTCTTCCAGCACCGATTAATCCTTTGTACAAGGCTTTTTCGAAGGTTGAATCTTTGCCCATTACTTCGCCTGTCGATTTCATTTCTGGTCCGAGAGAGATATCCACTTTCGTCAATTTGCTGAAAGAGAAAACCGGAACTTTCACGAAAATGCCTTCTTTGTTCGGAATCAATCCCGATGTGTAACCCAAGTCTTTGAGTTTCGCCCCAAGAATTGCTTTGGTTGCAAGATTTGCCATAGGAACATCCGTTATTTTGGATAGGAAAGGAACGGTTCTGGACGAACGTGGATTCACTTCTATTACAAAAACTTCACCTTTGGAAATCACGTATTGGATGTTCATTAATCCAATCACATTCAAGCCTTTAGCTAATCTTATCGTGTAATCTTCTAAAGTTTTGATTTGAGTTTCCGTCAAATGTTGTGGCGGATAAACGGCGATTGAGTCTCCGGAATGGACACCAGCTCTTTCGATATGTTCCATAATCCCTGGAATGACAACCGTTTCGCCGTCGCAAATTGCATCTACTTCGACTTCTTGGCCTGTCAAATATCGGTCAATCAAAACTGGCTGGTCTGGGCTCGCTTCCACCGCATTTTCCATATAATGCGAAAGTTCCTTCTCCGTATAAACGATTTCCATAGCTCGACCTCCCAAAACATAACTTGGACGCACCAAAACCGGATAACCAATTTCGTTGGCAATCACAATTGCTTCTTCTTTTGAAGTCGAAGTTTTTCCTAAAGGCTGTGGGATTCCCAGTTCCTGAAGCGCTTTCTCGAATTTATCTCTGTTCTCCGCTCTATCCAAATCTTCGAGTGAAGTTCCCAAAATCTGAACGGCGTGAGCCGATAATTTATCTGCTAAATTAATAGCGGTTTGTCCGCCAAACTGAACCACAACACCTTTTGGTTTTTCAAGTTCGATGATGTTCATCACGTCTTCTTCCGCCAAAGGTTCGAAGTATAATTTGTCAGCAATCGAGAAGTCTGTAGAAACCGTCTCCGGATTATTATTAATGATAATCGCCTCGTAACCCATCTGCTGAATCGCCCAAACCGAATGAACCGTAGCATAATCGAACTCAACACCTTGCCCAATTCTAATTGGACCTGAACCAAGAACGATGATTTTTTCCTTGTCAGAAACCACACTTTCATTTTCTTCTTCGTAAGTTCCGTAGAAATAAGGCGTTTCAGATTCAAATTCTGCCGCGCAAGTATCCACCATTTTGTAAACCGGCATCACACCATTTTCTTTTCTGAAATTGAAAACTTCACGTTGTGTCGTTTCCCAAAGATGAGCGATATTTAGGTCAGCAAAGCCTAATTTCTTAGCTTCGATAAGCGTTTCCTTCTCAAACTTGTTATCTGCAATTGTCTTTTCGAAATCAATTAATTTTTTGATTTTCCAGATGAAGAATTTATCGATTTTGCTCCATTCCACAATCTGTTCCCAATCGTATCCTCTTCTCAAAGCGTCACCGATGATGAACAATCTCTCGTCATCACAAACGCGAATCCTTCTTTCAATTTCCTCGTCGGTAAGGGCTAAAGCTTGTTTTGCTTTTAATCCCAAATGGCGAAGTCCGGTTTCCAAAGAACGGATGGCTTTGTGCAAAGACTCTTCGAAATTTCTTCCGATGGCCATTACTTCGCCCGTCGCTTTCATTTGCGTCGACAATCTTCTGTCAGCCGTTTCAAATTTATCGAATGGGAATCTTGGAAACTTGGTCACGACATAATCCAAAGCTGGCTCGAAACAAGCGTAAGACGTTCCGGTTACAGGATTTTTGATTTCGTCCAATGTCAATCCAACGGCAATTTTTGCAGCAATTTTCGCAATCGGATAACCAGTTGCCTTACTTGCTAAAGCCGATGAACGCGAGACTCTCGGATTTACTTCGATGATATAATATTGGTAAGAATGCGGGTCGAGAGCGAGCTGAACGTTGCAACCACCTTCGATTCCCAATGCTCGAATTATTTTGAGTGATGCATTTCGTAGCATCTGATATTCTCTGTCAGAAAGTGTTTGCGAGGGCGCAACAACAATTGAATCTCCCGTGTGAACACCAACCGGGTCGATGTTTTCCATATTACAAACCACTATGGCGTTGTCGTTTTTGTCACGCATCACTTCGTATTCGATTTCTTTGAAACCTGCGATAGATTTCTCAATCAGACATTGCGTTACGGGAGAATATTTCAATCCCAATTCAGCAATTTCACGAAGTTCGGGTTCTGTGGCAGCAATTCCACCGCCTGTTCCACCCATTGTAAAAGCGGGACGAACAATTACCGGATAACCGATTCTATTAGCAAAATCAATTGCGCCTTCAACAGTTGTTACGATGTCGGAATCTGGAACCGGCTCGTTCAATTCGTGCATCAATTCACGGAAAAGGTCTCTGTCTTCGGCTTGATTGATAGCGTCTAATTTGGTTCCCAGAACTTCCACCTTACATTCCTCCAAGATTCCGGATTTCTGTAATTCAACCGCCATATTAAGTCCGGTTTGTCCACCTAAAGTTGGCAACAATGCATCCGGACGTTCTTTTCTGATGATTCTGGAAACAAATTCCAGAGAAATCGGTTCGATATAAACTTTGTCGGCAATCTCTTTGTCCGTCATTATCGTTGCCGGATTGGAATTGATTAGAATCACGCTGTAACCTTCCTCTCTCAAGGAAAGACAAGCTTGTGTCCCCGAATAATCAAATTCCGCCGCCTGGCCAATGATGATGGGACCTGAGCCGATTACTAAAATTGTTTTTATGTCTGTACGCTTTGCCATTTTACTTTTTTACTTGATTAGATTTAAACTCCTCCATTAATTCAATAAAATCATCAAATAGATAATTCGCATCTTCTGGGCCTGGACTTGCTTCCGGGTGGTATTGAACGGAGAAACAAGGATGGATTTTGTGTTTCAGACCTTCGTTGGTTTTGTCGTTCAGTGCGATGTGTGTTTCGATTAAGTCTGTGTTTTTCAAAGATTCCTGGTCAATCGCGTAACCGTGATTCTGAGAAGTGATAGCCACTTTATTTTTTTCTAAATCCAAAACCGGATGATTGCCACCTCTGTGACCAAATTTCAGTTTGTAAGTCTTTGCGCCACAAGCCAGACCAATCAATTGATGACCTAAACAAATCCCGAAAATCGGCACTTTTCCGAGCAATCCATTAATCAATTCTGAGGCACCTTTCACATCTTCCGGGTCGCCGGGACCGTTGGAAAGCATTATGCCGTCTGGGTCCATCAATAAAATATCTTCTGCGGTTGTGTCCTGAGAAACCACAATGATGTCGCAATTTCTTTGAGATAATTCGCGGATGATTCCCAACTTGGAACCGAAATCTACCAACACCACTTTGAAGCCTCTTCCAGGACTTGCATAAGCAGTTTTTGTGGAAACAGATTCTACTTGATTGATAGGGAAATTAGTTACTTTCAATTCTTCAACCACAGAATTTTCGTCAGTTTCTGCGTTAACGATTTTTCCTTTAACCACACCTTTGTTGCGAAGAATTCTGGTCAGTCTTCTCGTGTCAATTCCTGAGATTCCGGATAGATTTTTCTTTTTGAAAAGTTCATCCAAGGTCATTTGAGTTCGGAAGTTGGAAGGTAAATCGCACAATTCTTTGACAATCAAACCTTTGATTGCCGGTTCGATGCTTTCGTAATCGTCGCGGTTGATGCCGTAATTTCCTATCAACGGGTACGTCATACAAACGATTTGTCCGCAATAGCTTGGGTCGGAAATCAATTCCTGATAACCCGTCATTCCTGTGTTGAAAACCACTTCGCCGGCAGTCTCCTGTTCTGCTCCGAATCCTACCCCATTGAATACTTCTCCGGATTCTAATATTAATTTCTTTTTCATTTTTACTTTTTATGTTGGAAGCGGGAAGATGGATGTTGGAAGTCTTCCTTCTCCCCGCTTCTGTCTTCCTTTCTATATTTTATTCCATTTTTACTCAAAAAAAACACGCCCGAAAAGCGTGAATTAATTTTTAATTTTGGGAGTCGACAAACTCGAATCCTTTATTCTCAAGGTCAAATTTAAGAATCGCCATTCTTGCAAAAACGCCGTTCTGCATTTGTTTGAAGATTCTGGACCTTTCACATTCCACCAATTCCGAATCAATCTCCACACCTCTGTTGATTGGTGCCGGATGCATAATGATGGCGTTTGGCTTCATTTTCTTTTCTCTTTCCTTGGTCAAACCGAATTTCTTAAGATAATCTTCGGACTTGAAGTTGAAAGTTCTCTCGTGACGCTCGTGCTGGATTCTCAACAACATCAAAACATCCACTTCTTTCACCAAATCGTCGAACTGCATATACGTTCCGTTGACCAACATTCCTTCGTCAAACCAGAATTCCGGGCCAGAGAAATAGACTTTCGCTCCCATTCTTCTGAACAATCCTGCGCCTGAATTGGCAACTCGGCTGTGTTTCACATCACCTACGATTCCAATCTTCAAACCTTCTATCTTTCCAAATTCCTGAATGATGGTCAAAGCGTCCAAAAGCGCCTGTGAAGGATGGCTTCCAACGCCGTCGCCAGCATTTACGATACTCAATTTCGCATCTTGAAGCTGGTCGTAATATCTTTTTTCAGAATGTCTGATAACCGCAACTTCCACGCCGATAGCCTCCAAAGTTTTAATCGTATCAAGCATTGTTTCGCCTTTTGCGATGGAACTTTTTTCAGCTTCAAAATCAATAACCTGAAGTCCGAGTTTCTTTTCAGCAACTTCAAAGCTTGTTTTGGTTCTTGTACTATTCTCAAAAAAGAGGTTCGCGGCGAAAACATCACCTTTAATTTTGCTGACTTTACCATCTGCAAACTGTTGTGCTTCCTGTAAAATTTTTTCTATACTCTCCGTGGAGACGCGTGCAAGCTTAATCATATCTGAAATTTTTAAATAAAAAAAACGAAGCCTAAAAGACTTCGTTAAATATAAAAAATATTGTTGTTGTCGGCAAATTTGCCAAACACTATTGTCGCTAAATTCTGTACCAGATTCATTGGGTGCAAAGATACCAATATTTTCGATATGATGAAATCTTATCTATTTTTTTTGTAATAAATCAATGAACTTCTACGCTTAAAATTTCTCCAGTCAAATATTTTCTTTACTTTTGAAAGAATTGACATTATTATGAGTTTGGACAAAAAAGACAAATTAATTCTCTCGCTTCTACAGGAAGATTCTACGCTATCGGTAAAGGAAATCTCCGAAAAAATCGGACTGACTTTCACGCCGACCTACGAGCGTATCAAAAACCTTGAAAAAAGTGGCGTTGTAGAAAAATATGTCGCCCTACTCAACCGTGAAAAACTCGGAATCAATATCGTTGTCTATTGCAATGTCCGACTCAAAGAACAGTCTCAAAACACGCTTAAAGATTTCGAAAATTATATCTCAAAATATGATGAAGTCCAGGAAATCATCAGTCTTTCCGGCGAATATGATTATCAATTGAAAATCTTAGCAAACGACATTTATTCCTATAATCACTTCACTGTTAATGTGATTTCAAACAGTCCTCACATTGGGCAATATCACAGTTCTATTGTTTTGGCTGAAGTGAAAAAATCTACCAAGTTCAAACTGGATTAAAAATATATTTCTATCGCAAAGTCGCAAAATTATTTACTAATAAACTGCTGAAAGTCGCAAAATAAAACCTTCGATTTACATCATTCCAAGTAACTTAAAACTTTGCGACTTAAAACATCAAGTTTAATTAAATCTTGCGCCTTTGCGATATTTTTCAACCCAACAATTTATCTCTGACTTTATTGAATTGATATTCGATTTCGTCGAGGCAAAGGTTTCCCAAACTGCCTTGATGAGAGTGATTGAGTTCTTTATAATCATATTCGAACATGCCATTTTCTATTTCCTGACCGATTTGGATATAGGCATCTCGAAATGATTTTCCATTCTTCACTTCTTCGTTGATTTTCTCTACGCTGAAGATGTATTTGTATTTTTCATCATCCAGAATATTGTCTTTTACTTCGATGTTTGGAAGCGTGTAAATCAGGATTTCCAGACATTCTTTCAAGGAATCGATGGCCGGAAAAAGGATTTCTTTTGTCAATTGCAAATCTCTGTGATAACCTGACGGCAGATTATTCGTCACCAAAATCAATTCATTTGGCAAAGCCTGAATTCTGTTGCATCTCGCTCTTACCAATTCAAAAATATCGGGATTTTTCTTGTGTGGCATAATACTGCTTCCAGTTGTGAATTCTTTCGGAAAACTTATGAAATCGAAGTTCTGACTTAAATAAAGACAAACATCGTAAGAAAATTTGCTTAAAGTTCCTGCTATAACCGACAACGAATTCGCCAACAATTTCTCGGATTTCCCACGCGTCATCTGCGCATAAACCACATTATGATTCAAAGTTCTGAAACCGAGTTTGTAAGTCGTACTTTCTCTGTCAATCGGGAATGACGAACCGTAACCTGCAGCCGAGCCTAGTGGATTTTTATTAATGATATTCTTCGTCGCAAACAGCAATTCCAAATCGTCCACCAAAGATTCTGCATACGCACCAAACCACAATCCGAAAGACGACGGCATCGCCACCTGCAAATGCGTGTAGCCAGGCAACAAAACATCTTTGTGAAGATTGGCTTTGTCTTTCAGGATTTGAAAAAATGAATCGGTCAGCTCTGTGATTTCTCTGATTTCGTCTATTAAGTATAATTTGATATCCGTCAAAATCTGGTCGTTTCTGGACCTTGCGGTGTGGATTTTTTTTCCTGTTTCGCCCAGTTTTTCGATGAGGATATTTTCGATTTGAGAATGGATATCTTCTGCTGTTTTATCGATTTCGAAAGTTTCTTTTTCGATTTCAGAAAGAACTTCTTCCAAAACGGCCACAATTGCCTGCTCTTCATCCAGTCGAATCAATCCAACTTCTGCGAGCATTTTTGCGTGGGCGATAGAACCCAACACATCGTATTTTGCTAATCTGTCGTCAAAATCCAAGTCTTTCCCGACTGTGAATTTTGTAACCAAATCATTGGTTGTCGTATTGTCTTTTTGCCAGATTTTTTTCATTTTGTAATATTTTGATGTTTTGAACGCAAAGCGCGCAAAGATTTTTTTTATTTTATTGAAAACATTTTTTGAGGTTCGCAAAGGCGCTGACGCTCACCAAAGAATGAATTCTAAAGTTCTTTTGAATTGAAGACAAATCTTCAACTTTGCGAAGCGCAGCCCGACTTGAGCGGAAATCCTTTTTTGCTTATACTCAAGTTCTATTTAAACTGGAATTGTAGGCAAAAAAGATTGGGAGCGGAAGGCGGAAAAGCTGCCCAAATCCTTATTTTTCTACTTTATTTAATAGGATTACATTCTATCCTTTGCTAAAACGTCCTTTTAGGACTTTATAAAATATTTTCTAATATTTTAATGTAAACATCGATGCCTTCTCGGATTTCGTCGATGTAGATAAACTCGTCTGCGGTGTGGGAACGCAAACTGTCGCCGGGTCCCAACTTGACCGACGTGCACGGAATAATCGCCTGGTCCGAGGATGTCGGCGAACCGTAAGTTGTCCTGCCCAACGCCAATCCAGCCTGAACAAACGGATGGTTGACGTCGATTTTTGAGGAATTGAGACGGAATGACCTCGGTGTCAGTTTGGATTTCATCTGCGACTGGATGATTTCGAAAACTTCGCGATTCGTGTATTCGTCTGTCACGCGGACATCCAGTGTGAAATTGCATTTTTCGGGAACCACGTTGTGTTGCGTTCCTGCGTTGAGAACTGATAATGTGACTTTCACTTCGCCCAAATAATCGGAAACTTTCGGAAATTTGAAATCGAGGATGTTTTGCAAATCCTTCATACATTTCACAATCGCATTGTCATCGTTTGGATGCGCAGCGTGAGAAGGCGTTCCCAGCATTTCGCCATCGATGACGAGCAAACCTTTTTCTGCAATCGCCAGATTCATTTTTGTGGGCTCGCCAACGATTGCCAATTCGACGTTCGGAAGTTGCGGAAACAAGGCTTCGATGCCGTCCAGACCTGAGATTTCTTCTTCGGCTGTCAAAGCAATTACTAAATTATGCGACAAATCTTCGGCTTCATAAAAATAAAGAAACGTCTGCGCCATAGCTACCAAAGACGCGCCTGCATCGTTGCTTCCCAGACCGAATAATTTGCCGTCTTTTTCCACTGGAATGAACGGGTCCAAAGTGTAAGCTTTGTTTGGTTTTACCGTGTCGTGGTGCGTGTTCAGAAGAATGGATGGTTTGCCTGCATCAAAATATTTGTTGGTTGCCCAGATGTTATTTTTGAATCTGTTGACATTCAATTGATGCTCATTGAAAAAGCCTTCGATGATGAGCGAAGCGTTGTATTCGTCTCGACTCATAGAGGGTGTTGCGATGAGTTTTTTCAGTAATTTGACGGCGTTTTCCGCAAGTTCTTCTCTGCTAAAGACAGATTTCAGTTCCTTCATTTCCTTGTTTTATTTGGTCTGACAGTTTTTTCTCGTTAATCAAAGACACTTTCTGAACGCCATTTTCTTTGGCCTTGAAAGCATTTTCGAGTTTTGGTAAAATTCCTTTGTGAAGTTTTCTTTGTGATTTTAATTCAGAAAATTCATTTTTATTAATGATCTTAAGATTTGAATCTTCGTCTTCCACATTTTCCAAAACCCCGTTTTTATCGAAACAGAACAACAATTCTGTCTCGAAATTTTTTGATAAAGCCTGAGCAATAGTTCCGGCAATCGTGTCTGCGTTGGTGTTTAACAGATTTCCTTTTTTATCGTGAGTGATTGCAGAAAACACCGGAACCAAACCCAGATTTATCATATTTGTAATCAATTCGTGATTGATGCTTTTTTCATTAATATCGCCCACAAATCCAAAATTAATGGTTGGATGCTGGCGTTTTTCAGCTTGAATTAAATTGCCGTCTGCGCCGGAAAATCCCATCGCGTTGCAATTGAAACTCTGCAATTTCGCCACAATATTTTTGTTGATTCTTCCGGCGTAAACCATCGTCACCAACTTCAAAGTTTTCTTGTTGGTAATCCTGCGTCCATCAATCATCGTCTGTGTGATTTTCAGTTTTTCTGCCAAAGTTTCTGCAATCTTTCCACCGCCGTGAATCAGGATTTTGGCGCCTTCGATTTGAGAAAACTGCTGAAGAAAAGCTTTCAATGATTTTTTGTCATCGATTAGAGCGCCTCCGATTTTTATGATGTGTAGTTTTTGCATTTATTTTGAACGCAAAGTGCGTTAAGATTTTTTTTTAATTATTGAAAATATTTTGAGGTTCGCAAATCAAAGATTCATCGATTCCTTTAAAATCAATAAACATTTGAGATAAAGGCGCTTACGCTCAGCAAAGTTTTTCCTCTCCCCAACCCTCTCCAAAGGAGAGGGAGTTATAAGTCATCTAATATTTCAGAGAAAACAGCCTGTGCAGAAAAAATCCTGTTTTTTGCCTGCTGATAAATGATTGAGTTTTCGCCGTCCATTACTTCATCGCTTAATTCCAAATTTCTACGGACGGGAAGGCAATGCATCACTTTTCCATTGTTTGTCAATTTTAACTTTTCATTGGTCAACATCCAGTTTTCTTCAACTTTCGACATAGTTGCATAATCTTCAAACGACGACCAGTTTTTAACGTAAACAAAATCTGCATCTTTCAATGCTTCATCCTGATTATGAATTACTTTCGCATCCTTTGTGAAATTTTTATCCAAATCGTAACCTTCGGGATTGGCAATCACGAAATCAACGTCCATTTGTTGCATCCATTCTGTGAATGAGTTTCCGACAGCCTGCGCAATCGGTTTGATGTGAGGCGCCCAAGTCAAAACGACTTTTGGTTTTCTGTTTTCTGTCCAATTTTCTGTGATTGTGATGCAATCTGCCAGACTTTGCAACGGATGACGCGTTGCGGATTCCAAGGAAATCACTGGGACTTTGGCGTGTTTTAGGAATTGGCTCAGAATACTTTCGTTCACGTCGTCTTCTTTGCTTTTCATTCCTGCGAAACATCTTACGGCGATGATATCACAATATTGATTCAGAACCTCGATGGCATCTTTGATGTGCTCAACTGTGTCGCCGTTCATCACAGTTCCATCAGCGAATTCCAGATTCCAGGCTTCTTGTGCAGCGTTGAGTGTTAAGACATTTAACCCTAAATTCTGAGCGGCGATTTGAGAACTCAATCTTGTTCTGAGACTGGAATTAAGGAAAACCAAACCAATCGTTTTCCCTTTTCCTTTGGTTGGATTTTCTAATGGATTTTCTTTTATTTTTAAGGCTTTTGCAATGATTTCCTGCAAATTATCTATATCGTAAACCGAAGTGAAATTTTTCATTTTGAAGATTTTTTTGAACGCAAAGCGCGCAAAGATTTTTTACTAATTATTGAAAACGTTTTAAGGTTCGCAAAGGCGATTACGCTCAGCTAAGCAATTTTGAAACATTCACTTGTCATTCCGTAGGAATCTCGACGGTTTAGATTCCTACGGAATGACAAATAGTATGTTTTTAATTCTCTGTTAAAACCTGTTTTTTAGAATCAATGGCTGTCAAGGTTTTTTCTAAAGCATTGATGAACAAATCGGATTCTTTTTCCGAAATATTGAGCGCCGGTAAAATCCGAAGAACATTCTTGTCATTGGCATTTCCAGTGAAAATAAAATGTTCGAATAACAATTCTTTTCTGACATCTGCGCAAGCTTGGTCGAGCTCGATTCCAATCATCAGACCGCGCCTTTTGATATTTTTGATGTGAGGAAAATCTTTGATTTTTTGTTCGATGTAAGCTCCGATTTTTTCTGAATTATCAATCAGATTTTCATTTTCAATCACTTCCAAAACTGCAATTCCAGCCACGCAAGCGAGATGATTTCCGCCGAATGTAGTTCCCAATAATCCGTAACTCGCCTTGAATTTTGGACTAATCAGAACACCGCCAATCGGGAAGCCATTTCCCATTCCTTTGGCAACCGTGATTAAATCTGGTTTGATGTCGAATTCCTGATGCGCAAAGAATTTTCCGGAACGTCCGTAACCAGACTGCACTTCGTCCAAAATCAAAATCGCATCATTTTCTTTGCATAATTTTTCAATCGTTAAAATGAAATCTTTTTCCAACAAATTGATTCCGCCAACACCTTGGATTCCTTCTACAATTACTGCTGAAATTTCGTTCTGATTTTTGGCAAAAACTTTTTCCAATTCTACAGAATTATTGAATTCACATTTAATGAAATTCTCGGATTCGTTGACTGGTGCTACGATTTTCGGATTGTCTGTTACAGCAACCGTGGCAGAAGTTCGGCCATGGAAAGCTTCGGAGAAATAAATGACTTTCTTTTTTCCGTTGTGGAATGAAGCCAGTTTCAAAGCATTTTCGTTTGCTTCTGCTCCAGAATTGCATAAAAACAATGAGTAGTTCTCGTAACCTGATAATTTTCCTAATTTCTCAGCTAATTCAGTTTGCAAATTATTCTGAACCGAATTGGAATAAAAACTGATTTTATCCAGTTGGTTTTTCAATTTTTCAACATAATGCGGATGATTGTGACCGATGGAAATCACAGCGTGACCACCGTAAAAATCGAGGTATTTTTGTCCGTTTTCATCCCAAAGGAAAGAACCGTCGGCTTTGACAGGATTGATATTGAACAGTGGATATACGTTGAATAAATTCATTTTTACATTTTTATTTTAACGCAAAGTGCGCGAAGATTTTTTTTAATTTCAAACTGCTTTTAAGTCGCAAAGTTTAGAAAGCCAATGGTTTTAAGTTTAATCCGAGGTTTTGTTCCCAGCCATTGGCGACATTCATATTTTGAACCGCTTGTCCGGATGCGCCTTTTAATAAATTGTCGATTGCGGAATGAACTGCTATTTTGCTTCCTTGTTTTTCGATTTGGATGACGCAGAAATTGGTGTTCACAACTTGTTTCATATCAATCGGTTTCTCTGAAATTTTCACAAAAATTGAATCTTTGTAAAAGTCTTTATATAAGGTGTAAATTTTTTCTAATTCCAAATCACATTCGATGATAGAACTGGTAAAAATCCCTCTTGCAAAATCGCCACGCCAAGGCACAAAATTGAGTTCCACATTCTTTTCATTAAGCAAATTCACTTGTTTTAAAATCTCGTCGACGTGCTGATGATTCAGAGTTTTGTAGGCTGAAATATTGTCATTTCGCCAAGTGAAATGCGTTGTCGGTTGCAAAGATTGTCCTGCACCTGTTGAACCCGTAATTCCTGCTGTGTAAACATCTTTCAGCAAATTTTCTGTTGCTAAAGGCAATAATGCCAATTGAATCGCGGTTGCAAAACATCCAGGATTCGCAATGCTTTTCGCATTCTGAATTTCATTAAAATAAATTTCGGGCAAACCATAAACAAAATTTCTGTTTCCAAAATCGCCATCTAGACGGAAATCATTTCCTAAATCGATGACCAAAGTATTTTCTGAAATTGGATTTTCATTCAGCCAGTTTTGGCTTTCTTTGTGAGGAAGGCAGAGGAAAAGAATGTCCGTTTCTGAAATTTCATTCGTCAAAACCAAATCACAAATCGAGTCCAAATCCGGATATAATTCGGAAATTTTCACTCCGGAATTGGAACGACTGAACAAAAACTTTAATTCTACATTCGAGTGGAATGCGAGCAAACGAACGAGTTCGCTTCCTGTGTAGCCATTGGCTCCGATGATTCCGACTGATTTTTTCATATTTTTAACGCAAAGAGCGCAAAGTTTTTTTTGTAATTATTGAAAATATTTTAAGTCCGCAAAGAGCTAGACTTTAAAGTTCTTTTGTCATTCCGTAGGAATCTCAACTTAGCTATCGAGATTCCTACGGAATGACAAAATTGTGTTTTTATGTTGCCTTTTTTTTACCGAATCTGCAGCCCGGCTTGAACGGAAATCCTTTTTTGCTTATACTCAAGTTCTACTTAAACTGAAATCGTCTTGCAAAAAAGATTGGGAGTGGAAGACGGAAAAGCTGCCCAAAAAATTCTAATTCAATTTGTTGACCTGATGATAAATATTAAGCGAGTTGCTGAGGATTTTGGTAAAACCTTTCACATCATCGCCACTCCAAGCGAGATTTTCTTCGCCGTAACTTCCAAATTTTGAAGACATTAAATCATTTTCAGACTCGATTCCGTTCAAGACGAAACGGTAAGGATGAAGTGTGATAAATACTTTTCCGTTGACTGTCTTCTGAGAATCCTGCAAAAACGATTCGATGTTTCTCATCACTGGGTCCAGGAAAAGCGCCTCGTGAAGCCAGTTTCCGTACCAATCTGACAATTGCGATTTGATGGTCTGCTGATATTTGGAAAGTGTATGTTTCTCCAAAAGATGATGCGCTTTGATGATGATTGACGCCGACGAGGCCTCAAAACCAACACGCCCTTTTATCCCGACAATCGTGTCTCCAACGTGAATATCACGACCAATTCCGTAAGGTGATGCCAATTCTTCAATCTTCTGAATCGCTAAAACCGGATGGGGAAAAGTTTCGCCATTGACAGAAATCAATTCGCCATTTTTGAATTCGATTTCCAATTGAGATGGTTCCGTTTTTTCAACTTGCGAAGGAAAAGCTTCTTCTGGAAGCGAAAATCGGGAGGTCAAAGTTTCTTTTCCGCCAACGGAAGTTCCCCAAAGTCCTTTGTTGATGGAATATTTGGCTTTGTCAAAATCCATTTCGTAGTTGTGGTCTTTCAAGAATTGGATTTCGTCTTCACGCGATAAACTTAAATCACGGATTGGTGTGATAATTTCGATTTTCGGACACATAACATTGAAAATCAAATCGAAACGAATCTGGTCATTTCCTGCGCCTGTACTTCCGTGTGCAATTGCATCGGCTCCGATTTCCAAAGCAGATTCGGCAATGGTTTGCGCCTGAATTGTTCTTTCTGCACTGACTGACAATGGATAAGTGTTGTTTTTCAGAACATTACCGAAAATCAGATACTTGACACAATCGTTATAATATTTTTCTGAAGCATCGATAAACCTGTAAGAAGCCACGCCTAATTTTTCTGCCTTTTCCTTAAGCAAAACCTCATCGTTTTTATCAAAACCACCCGTGTTGATTGTGACTGCGTGAACTTCGTAACCCAAAGTTTCACTTAGATATTTGGCGCAATACGACGTGTCCAAACCTCCGCTAAATGCCAAAACTACTTTCTTACTCATTGTCTTTATTTATAGATTCAAAATCTTTTTCTTTATTCACATTTACTTTTTCCGGGACGAAAAGCATTGCTGTGCAAAGACAGTTTTTGCGTTCTTTCATCATCAGAATTTCATAATTCACACAGTTTTTGCAACCGTTCCAGAACTGTTCATCCTGAGTCAGCTCCGAATAAATCACCGGTTTATAACCTAAACTGCTGTTGATTTTCATCACTGCCAATCCGGTGGTGAGGCCGAAAATCTTTGAATTTGGATATTTCTCCCGGGAAAGCTCAAAGATTCGTTCCTTAATCAAAGTGGCCAATCCTGCGTTTCTGAATTGTGGCGAAACAATCAATCCGGAATTCGCGACGTATTCTCCGTTCGTCCAGGTTTCGATGTAGCAGAAGCCTGCCCAGGTTCCATCCTCGTCGATGGCGATGATGGCGTTACCTTCCGAGATTTTTTTGCCCAGATATTCGGAGGAACGTTTTGCGATGCCAGTTCCTCTTTTCTTTGCAGAATCCTCCATTTCGTTTCGGATTTCTTCCACATAGACCAAATGCTTCTCTGAGGAAACTTCTAATTTCATTGATATTATCTAATTAAGTGGCAAATTTAAATACATTTATCTTTATTATCCAAATTAAAAAGATAATATTATCTGTTAATTATTATTTAACAACAATATTATCTGTTATTCAGCCAAATAATAATCGTGGCAGATATTCTATTTGTTATAGATTTTGTGTAATTTGGCTAAGCTATTACTGCGGTCTATAAAGGATTCGCAACTATTCATTAATCAAAACCACCATCATAAATCAATCAGTATGAGAAATTATCACATTCAGAATCTGCAGGATTATTTCAAAGAGTATAAAAAGTCAATTAAGAATCCAAAGAAGTTTTGGGATAAGATTGCGGATGAGAACTTCGTCTGGTATCAGCGCTGGTCCAAAGTTGTGGATTACGATATGCAGGAAGCCAATATCAAATGGTTCAAGAATGCGAAACTCAATATCACCAAGAACGCCTTGGACAGACACCTTTCTGTGCGTGGTGACAAGACTGCCATCATCTGGGAACCGAACGACCCAAAGGAAGAAGCACAGCATATCTCATACAGCGAACTGTACACCAGGGTCAACAAAGTAGCGAATATCCTCCGTGAAATGGGCATTGAGAAAGGCGACCGTGTTTGTATTTATCTACCGATGATTCCGGAATTGGCGATCACGATGTTGGCTTGTGCTAAATTGGGCGCTGTGCATTCCGTGATATTTGCTGGATTCTCTGCTTCGGCGGTGGCTTCGAGGGTGAATGACTGCGGTGCGAAAATGGTCATCACGTCTGACGGAAGTTACAGGGGAAACAAAGTTCTGGATTTGAAAAGTCTTGTGGATGAAGCTTTAGAGAAAACACCGACCGTCGAAAACGTATTGGTTGTGAAAAGAACGCACAACGACGTGAAGATGAAAGAAGGCCGTGACCACTGGATGGACGAATACTACGACAAAGCCTCCGCGGATTTCGTGACGGTGATTATGGATGCGGAGGACCCGTTGTTTATCCTTTACACTTCGGGGTCGACTGGGAAACCGAAAGGGATGTTGCACACTTGCGCGGGTTATATGGTCTATACGGCCTACACGTTCAAGAATGTGTTTAATTATAAAGAAAATGACATCTATTGGTGTACGGCGGATATCGGCTGGATCACGGGGCATTCTTATATTTTGTACGGACCACTTCTAAATGGTGCGACCACCGTCATCTTCGAAGGGGTGCCGACTTTCCCTGATGCTGGGCGATTCTGGGAAGTGATTGAGAAACACAAAGTGACCCAGTTCTACACAGCTCCTACGGCAATCCGTTCTTTGGCGAAGGAAAGCGTGGAATGGGTGGAGAAGCACGATCTAGGTTCGCTGAAAGTCATTGGCTCTGTGGGTGAACCTATCAACGATGAGGCTTGGCATTGGTACAATGACCACGTTGGGAAGAAGAAATGCCCGATCGTGGATACCTGGTGGCAGACGGAAACAGGTGGCATTATGATCTCGCCGATCCCTTTTGTGACGCCTACCAAACCAACTTACGCTACCCTTCCATTGCCAGGCATTCAGCCGGTGTTGATGGATGAGAAAAGGAATGAGATCACCGGAAATCAGGTGGATGGAAATCTTTGCATCCGTTTTCCGTGGCCTGGGATTGCGAGAACAATTTGGGGCGACCATCAGCGGTACAAGGAGACCTACTTCTCTGCGTTCCCTGGGAAATACTTCACGGGTGATGGGGCTTTGAGAGATGAAGTGGGCTATTACCGGATCACGGGGCGCGTGGATGATGTGATCATCGTTTCCGGGCACAATCTGGGGACGGCGCCTATCGAGGATAGCATCAATGAGCATCCTGCGGTGGCGGAGTCTGCGATAGTGGGTTATCCGCACGATGTGAAAGGCAATGCCCTCTACGGTTTTGTGATCCTGAAAGATGCAGGGGTGGAAAGAAACCGCGAGAACCTTGCTAAGGAGATCAACCAGTTGATCTCTGAGCAGATCGGGCCGATCGCGAAGCTGGACAAGATCCAATTTGTGTCCGGGTTGCCGAAGACGAGATCCGGGAAGATCATGCGTAGAATTCTGAGAAAGATCGCGGAGGGCGACTTCAACAGTTTTGGGGATATCTCGACTTTGCTGAATCCGGAGATTGTGGATGAGATTAAGAATGAAAGAGTTTAATTTGAGATAAGAGACGGATAGATGAGAGATGAGAGACGTTTCGATTCTGTGGTTTTGGCGTTGGTTTTTATATTGATGGGCTTCGAGAGCCTCAGCCTGACAATGACTTAGATCTTCAAATATTTATAGCAAAAGCCACCTGGATTGGGTGGCTTTGTCATTTTGACATATTATTTTAGGCGTGTGTCGCTTCGTCGTTCCTTCGTCGATCCTTCGTCGGAAGTTTGTTTTTGGGAACTATAGGGTTTGAGACTTTTCTGTCAGATTGGCAGGGTTGTCCGTTGCTTTTATCGTGATCTTGTCTCCAGATAAATCCGAGTTTGCCTTAGTTGCTGTGTAAAGCCATTCGAAGCCGCTATCCAGGGCGGAACCCTCTTCTACCAGGCTGCCATCTTCATTCTCAATCCGAACAGTCACTTCTTTTACCTGAAAATCATCTGTTACTGTGATTTTGATGACATCCCCTCTTTGTCCTGCATATTCTGAGAGGTCTATCTTTTCTATTTTTGGGGCATTGAGGAGGTCTGCTACCGCTACATTGTAGGTACTAACACCTATTGAACGGTCTGACTCTGCCTCGTACAATTCTTTTTGCTCCGGATCATTTAAGACCGCTTTGGCGTAGAGGACAGCTCTCTGAAATTTGAGCTGTTGGTCTTTTTGTTTTTGAGAATCTTCTCCGGTTTTATCCCTTGGTGCTTTGGACACTATGGTTTTGCCGTTTCTTTGGCTGAATACGATAAGGTCTCCTACTTTACCGCTAAGGCCGTGTGTGATGATGTTGTTTTTGCTTTCTGCCATCGTTTGTTGTTTTTAAAGATTTAACATAAATTTGAACTTCTAAAATAAATATTTTATTAATACAAAAAGTATTTTTAATGAATTATTTATATAACGTATTATGATAAATTGAATTTTTAAGACTTAATTTATTAATTATGGTTTATATTATGTTAAGTTATAAAATTAATTTACTGAATATCAGAGTATTTTGTAAATTTGAATCAAACTATAAAACTAATACCATTACCCTCCGATGAAGAAAATTCTTCTGCTTCTATTACTTCTTGTATTCTCACTCAGCTATGCTCAGGATTGGAAACCGATCTTTGAAGCGGATGACGTCGCTTACTACTACAAGCCTAATACAGAAAATACTGCTTGGATTAAATCAGTATCCGATAAAACGGAATATTATCCCACCCGAACGTCGAAAACCTCAAAATACGTTGACGGTTACCGATTAACATTGTGGAAATTTGACTGTTACTCCAAACAAATAGGTTTAATACAAGTAAGTGTTTATTCCAAAGAGGGAAAACTTATGAGCAAGATGTCAGAACAAGAATACCTTGTAGATCTAGAATACGTAACACCAGATTCTATTGGAGAGGGATTCTATAGTGCGTTTTGTTTAAAGGAAGAGTAATAACGTGACATCGGAATATTTTGTAAATTTGAGTCAAACTAAAAAAAGTAATACCATAACCCCTCCAATGAAGAAAATTCTTTTACTTCTATCACTTTTATATCCTAATTAGCTAAAATTCACATAATTAACTACAATTACAGATTAATATATACGAGAACATAACTTGGACGATGCGAAGACAAAATTCATTATATTTCCTTCGTTTTAAAAAAAAAAACCATGACAACAGAATTATTTAATCAACTCATCCTTAATGGAGAAAATGACTTCGTAGACTTTAAAGAAATTGGATATTTTACAGACTCTGTAAGCTCTTCAAAAAAAGACAAAGACGCAGAATTCGTGAAAGATATAATTGCCTTTACTAATACAGTCCGAGATGTTAACGCATATATTATTATTGGAGTTAAGGATAATGGCGATAGGATTGGAATTGGAGAAAATGAATTTATAGATGGTGCAGTTCTTCAATCAAAAATTAAAGATAAAATATTGCCTATCCCTAAATTTAATACTTACCCCTTCATTGATGAAAATGGTTTAAAATATCAGATCATAGAAATTCCAGTTGAAAGATATTCTAGTCCTTGCTTACCAACTGCTTTTGGCGGTTCATTAGAGAGAAATGTTATTTACATTAGAAGAAATACAAGTAATGAAAAAGCTGGATATGATGAAGTAGTACGAATTTCAGATTGGTTAAAAACTATACCACAGAAAGCACAATTAAATTCAAAAGCACAAGTAATTGCTAAAAATCGAGAAACGTCTTTTCAATTCGATGAAATTACAATACAACAATTATTTGGAAATGAAGCAGCAGAAGATGAAGACGTTGAAAGACTAAAAGAATATTATTTCAAAAATGAAATTTTCAATAAAATAGCCGTTGATTTACCGCTCAGAATATTAGTTGGTCACAAAGGAATTGGAAAATCAGCTCTTTTTAGTGTAGCAATGTCTGAAGATAAAGATGCAGGAAAATTACCTATAAAAATTAAGCCTAACGATGTTGCTCAAATAGGTAAAGGCTTAACAGAATTCTCAGACATAATCAGAAACTGGAGAGTTAATTTATTTACAATTATCTTAAAAAAAACTTTCAGCTATTTTGGGATTAAGCAGATTGAAGAAATAGACTTCAGTGATTTCGAAGGAAACTTTGTAGATTTAATTATTGAAAAGCTTGAAGAATCTATAAATGACGGATTTGTACCTGAGAAACACCAAAAGTCATTGGAAGATTTTTTATTAAATCCCGCAATAAATATCTACGTTGATGATTTAGATCGTGGCTGGGAAGGTACTAAATCGGATATTACTAAAATATCTGCACTTTTAAATGCAATCAGAGATATAATTAGTGAGGAGAACCGCCGTTTACATTTTAAAATTTCTTTAAGATCAGATGTATATTTTTTATATAGAACATCAGATGAAAGTACAGATAAAACTCAAAGTTCTGTAATTTGGTATAGATGGTCTTACCACGAGATTCTAGCCTTACTTGTAAAACGTGTTAGGACTTTTTTTAAGAAACCCGTTGATGAGGCATTATTACGTAGTTCACATCAAGCAGATCTAGCGAGAAACTTAATAAGTATTATTGAGCCTATCTTCTCTGGTCAAGGAAAATGGGAAAGTCGGGAGACATTTAGAGTACTACTATCAGTGATAAGAAAAAGACCAAGGGATTTGGTAAAACTTTTAACACTAGCAGCAAGAAATGCTGAAAACAGAAAATCTCCGATTATTTCAACTCAAGATTTAAAGGCAGTCTTTGATGAATATTCGTTAGACAGAATTCAGGATACTATAAATGAATACAAATCTGAGCTTCCAGCAATAGAAAGATTACTTTTCGGGATGAAACCAGATCGTAGAACTGCGAAGACGTCAGATAGTTTTTATTATACAACACAAGGTCTTCTTTTAAAAATTAATAAAATTAGAGAGCGTGGTGAATTCAAATTTTCAAATGGCAAACCTGCTGATGCGAGACAATTAGCAGCTTTTTTATATAAAATTAATTTTATCACTGCAACTAAAGTAAAGCATGATGGATTCATTGAACGAAAAGATTTCGAAGAAAATCGCTATTTAGTACCGAAATTTGAAGACTTTGGCTATGATTGGGAAGTTCATATGGCTTTTAGATGGGGTCTTCAGCCAAGTGATCAAGATAATATTTATACTATTTTATAAGATCTATATCCCCCGGTGGTGCGAGCATTCGCTCGCATAATATTAAAAATCTCAAGAGTTTTCTTTAATTTAATTAGGATATAAGCCATAGCCTCGCACCAACACGAAATCTTACAAAGGATAAAAAATAATGATGAACACTAATCTAACTAAGACAGAAAGTAGTAAGCGACTCGAAATTGAAATTTTAAAGATACCAGAAAGTGACCGTGAAATTGTTTTAGACTGGGCGACTCAGATCAAAATGATTCAAGATCAAACAACGTTATCCAAAAAAGAAAAATTAAAAGAATTAAAAGAGCTTAACAATTCTAAAGCATTTAAAAGTGCCTTCAAAATTGTCACACAAATTTTTTCTACTAAATGGAAAAACGCAAACCTTCCAACAAGATTGAGTTTAGTAGGAGGTGGCGTAGGAATTTTGTTTGCGGGAGCACAAGGAGCTGGTATAGCAGCATTGGGTTCAGCAATAGGACTTCCATTATTTCTTGTTACCGCAGCAGGAGGAGCATTTATAGGAACAATTATAGATAATTTGAAAAAGTAGTTTGATAACAAATATGCACCCCCGCTGGCGCGAGCGTCACGCTTGTGTACTACTTAAAATCTTTAAAGCTATATTAAATGAAAGATGATACGAGCCAGAGCCTCGCACCAGTGGCAGAATACAATACCAAGATAACGCGAATTACAAATCCGTAATATCAAGCGCCTCATAAAGTTAGCAAACATTAAGAAAAAACACAACGCAAACCTCTAAAATCTAATAAAGAAAAAAATGAGAAACCACCTTTATACTTTGTTATTATTATTTTTATTCACAGGTGTTAATGCGCAAGACTATTCGACCTTAATCGGTGAAGCGAATCAATCGTACGCCTCAAAAGATTACAAAATGTCTGCTGAGCTGTATGATAAAGCTTTTAAAATCGAAAGCAAAAATCCAAGTCACTTGTATAATGGTGCTTGTGCATCTGCATTGGCAGGCGATACAAAAAAAGCATTCAGATGGTTGAACTTATCCATAGAAAATGGCTGGACCAATCTAAGGCACTTAAAGTCGGATACTGATCTGGACAATCTGCATTCAAAAAAAGAATGGGAGAAAACGGTTGAAAAGTTGGAAAAGAAATTAGAGTTGGTAGAAGCGAATTATGACAAACCATTGCAGGCCGAATTGTTGACCATTCTGGAGGAAGACCAAAAATACAGAAAGCAGATCCACGAAACGCTAAAAACCCACAGTGATGACTCTAAAGAAATGCAAGACCTCTGGAAAATAACACTTCAGAGCGACTCAATCAACTTATTAAGAGTAAAAAAGATATTAGATGAAAAAGGTTGGGTTGGAAAAGAAAAAGTAGGCGCGCAAGCCAACAGTGCGATATTTCTTGTCATTCAACATTCGGATCTGGAGACGCAACGAAAGTATTTGCCAATGATGAGAGAAGCTGTAACCAAAGGAAATGCAAATGCAGGTTCTTTGGCTTTGTTGATCGACAGGATAGAAATCCGAGAAGGCCGGAAACAAATCTACGGCAGTCAGATAGGTATCAATCCGAAAGATAATTCGCACTATGTTTTACCATTGACCGACCCTGACAATGTGGATAAAAGAAGAACAGAAGTTGGCCTTGGCCCTATCTCTGACTATGTTAAAAACTGGAATTTGAATTGGGACGTTGAAAAGTATAAAAGTGAGTTGTCGGAATTAGAGAAATTACATCAATAGAAACTTCTGCTGACAACAATTTGTAAAAATGGCGGATTTGGCGGTCTACTAAAGTAAGGACAGAACCTCGGATCATCCATAGAATAATACCAAAACCGCGCTGCTAAAGTGCGGTTTTATTTTTCCTAAAAATCAGCCAAAATTTAACATCAATCATCAAAGGTTTTGCAAAATTGGCGTAACTTCGGGGAACAAATTCTGATTATGAAAAAGCATCTCATAACACGATCTCTTATTTTGGTGCCTATGGCATTCCTGACGCTTCAATGCAGTAAAACGGAAAAAAGCCCTGCACCAGAGCCTCAGAAACTCTCTCTGAGCGACACGGTAACTGCCAAACCAAACCTACAACCCGAAAACAAGGACGACACCGCAGAGAAAGTAGCACACTACATTGCCAACGAGTACCTGACCCCCGGCGACCTGAAAGCCATCCCGATGAGCGAGCGGAAATTCCGCTACCAAGCAATCGACCTGAACACCGATGGGAAGATGGAAGTCTTTGTGAGTTTCTTCACGCCTTACTTCTGCGGCTCCGGCGGCTGCTCTATGGTTTTGCTAGACGATCATCTGAAACCGATCACGAAATTCACAGTCACCACGCCACCACTCTATGCCGAGCAAGAAACAACGGATGGATGGAAAACACTACTCGTGCAGGACCGTGACGGATGGAAACAACTGACGTTTAAGAATGGGAAATATCCATCGAACCCTTCTGTCCTACCCGCTTCTACCAAAGAGCCAAGCGACTATGCGCAAGGCATCTTCACAGAACAACTCACCGAGCATCAATTCTAAAAATATCTTCGTTATGAAAAAACTGATCCCTCTTTTATTATTGCTGGTCTTCACAAGCCTAAGTGCCCAGAAGATTGCAGACGGCGAGACAGTGACGGTGGACGGCCTGGCCGTAACCTTCAACATCCTGAACAAAGAGTCTGTGACGGCAGGCGGAAAAACCTATGACCGCTACAAGGTCTCGGCTACACTGGTGAACAACTCCGGAAAAGACTTCAACCTGCGAATGAGCAACGCCCCGCAAGTGGTGACCAACACAGAGTTGGTAGAACTGAACTGCATCAATGCGACCGGCGTCAAACTGACGTCTAAAAAACTGGCTCTGAAAATGAGTCCTCAAAACCTGAACGTGACCTACTGGGCGTACACCAAGGAGGGGAAATACCAAAGCTTTGTAATCCCGGTCATATCGGGTTACTTCCTGGACAATGGCGGATCGGTGAGCGACAATGCCATCTTCATCGTCCCACAAGGCGAAGCGCCGAATGTGACTGTACGCAAGACCTTGTAATTAAACTTTAGAACCATGATTAAGAAATTAATTTTAAGCTTAATGCTTGCCGTGTTCATCGGTGTGAGCGGACAGACCTCTCAGGAGTTGTTTGGGAAATGGCAACTCGTGAAGTGGGTGAAAAACGGACAGGAGAAAGACATCCAGTCTTATTTCAAGACAGATCAGGTGTTTCAAATTTTCCACGACGACCGTACGTTTGAAAGTCTGGTGGCCGGCGAAAGCCACAAAGGTAAATGGCACTTTTCCAAAGACAATACGGAGCTGACGATGACCTCGGCCCTATTGCCCGTCACCTTCAGGATCGACTCTTTTGACACAGACAGACGTGTGATGACCTATAAAGATCTCGGAACCTTTACTTATCTGAAAGTGAAAGAGCCAGAGCAAATTAAGTAACTTTTTTATCAATTAGAACCACCTTTTGAGGTGGTTTTTTGTTTTTCACACTTGATCATTCGGTTTTGAAACATCCAAAAACTTATAGAAAGTCTGGTGAACTGAATTAAAACCAGCTGAGGAGAATATTAATTGTAATGGTTACAGTCGATTTAATTAAATTAGTTCTATCAAACCATTTCTATTAGCATGAAAATAAGCCTTTACCTTTTCATCCTCTGCACCGTTTTGCTGTCGACTGACTGTCTGATGTTTTATTATCATAATATTAGTCTGGCTGGGTACTACAGTGATATTATTCTGTTTTGGAGTTGGCTTCTGTCTAGTCTCTTTGTAATTGTGTTTTACTGGCGAAAAGTTATGGCCAAAGTATTTCTGGGCTTGATGGCTTTGGCGGTGTTGGGAAGTGTGCTGATGATGGGACTTCCACTCTACAGCCTGATACTCTCTATGACCTCAGCAGGACTGCATCTGAAAAAGGATTTGAATGATAAGTACCGCGCGCAAATTGTGGGTTATGGCGTGATGGTTCACCCGTGGCTAGAGGTGATCGAGAAACAAGGATTGCTGGAGCAAGTCGTTTACAAAACCACCGAAATGGACATCGAGCGGCTGAAAAACGAACCCATCAATGTTAAGTACGATGTCCTGCTGCGACCGGAATTGAGGATCAGCCAGGCAAAGAATATTGTTCTTGAAAAAGAAACAGACAGCACGCTTGCGATTACCCTTTTCTATGGCGGACCAAATAAGACGCTCACCTTTGACAAGACCAGCAAAAGACTTTTATCTGTTAATCAGAATTAACTCTTGAAAATAATTCTTATTTTAGTTCTATTAAACTAAACAGAAAACTTAAATATTCTAAAACTATGGAAAAGAGCAAAGCACCCGTGTTCACAATGGGAATAGTAGCCATCATTGTTGGTTCTGCCTTATACAAACAAATTGATTTTAATACGATGACTGTGGAGAAGCCGGCATTGTCTGTGCTGTATGCGGTTACTTTTTTGTTTGCAGTTGCGGTGCTGGTAAGGCATTACACGAGGAGAGTGGAGAAGTAACTTTTAACGGACTAAATTTAGGATCTTGGAATTGATTCTATTAATGAAATCAAACCAAATAAAAACACATTGATATGGGATTATTTTCAAACTTATTCGGACAAAAAAGCAAAGACGAAGCGAAGTCCAACGCAACCGACCAATTTTCTACCGACAAAACAAAAACTGATTTTACACTGTACGAGGAAACTGTTAATCACATTACTATTTCTGAAGCTTTGCAAACCAGCCTGAAACTAAAGTTGAAACAAGCTTTCGAAGATCCAAAATCTTTTTACGATGATGATAATGAATTCAAACTGTCTGAGCGTGGACTGACTTACCCAGAAGATGTGGCGCTGACGCCGAAGTTTGTTTTGATAGATACAATGCAAGACGAAGATCAAATGGCAGAAGTGGATTGGAAGGAAGATGAAGATGAAATCCGATATGCCATCAACCGAATTTTGGAGGCAAAAAATTATGCAAGCCTTTCAAGCGGATCAAAATATGATGACAATGAAACCTTTGATATTCTGAATCACATCAATGATAAGGAATTGAAATCCATTGGTTATTCTTTGGAAATTTTGGATATCGACTCGGACAGCTATGTTTTTACAATTGTTCCATTGGAGAAGCATCAGGAAGTTGCAACGCTTTTTTCACAGCTTAAGTAAATCAAATTTTGACTTTGTTCTTCTAATGGAAATATTGGGAATGCAAGTCATAATAATTAACCTTTTCATTTGATACCTGAACAATGATTATTGAAACTGTCATTAATCTAAATGAATGAAAGATGAGGTCGTATTTTTAGAGATACAAAGTGCCATTACAATAGATTGTCAATATTAAGAATAATCAATTTGGCGCAATTACTGTTTCGGAAAATTAATAACACAAAAGCAATCGCAATGAAAACCGTAGCACAGAAGATGGGAATCAAGGAAGATGTCAGAAGCTATTTCGCCAATGCGCCTGAGGATGTGATCTTATCAATAGAACTTCCCAACATTGAACTGAAAGAAAAGTTAAGTGGAGAATTTGGCTACATCCATTTGTTTGTCATAAAACAAAGCGAGCAAGCCAAAATCTTTCAAACATTAAAAGAGCACCTGAAACTGGATGGAATGCTGTGGGTCTCATGGCCAAAAGGCGGACAGCTGGAAACCGACCTTTCTCTGCCAAAAGTGATCAAGACCGGTTACGAATTCGGACTGGTGGAAAGCACGTGTCTGAGCATCAATGAAATTTGGTCTGGCATAAAATTCACCCATCCGAAAAAAGGAAAGACGTACAATAACAGCCATGCAGAACTGAAATCCAGAACCACGAACCGCTAGTAAGTTGCGCTACTCATCACTTTCGGACTCAAATCTTTTCATAATCACAGATCTCAGACGTTCCTCATTCTCGTCGCCCCAATTTCCTAAAACGGAGATCACGGGAATCAAAGACTTTCCAAAATCAGTCAAGTTGTACTCCACTTTTGGCGGAACCACAGGATAAATGACTTTCGTTACCAGCTCGTGCTCCTCCATTTCTTTCAGTTGAATATTCAAAACGCGTCTGGTTGCATCGGGAATTTTGCGTTGCAATTCGCTCGGGCGCAGATGTCCTTGATTGATAAACCAAAGCAGCCGAATTTTCCATTTGCCATAGAGCACTTCGCCGATCAGATCGAGGCCACAATTGAGGTTGGGTAAAATCTTTCTCTCATACATAGAAGCAAAATTAAACCTATGTTCCAAATTGTGCAATAGGGGAAAAATTGTTCCCTATGTGAATCGTATTTCCGTAATTGTGCAATGTTGAAGTATGTTAGAAATTTGTACAAAAATAAAGCAATGGTACAAGATTTTAATTTCAACAACGAGTTATCTGGCAAGATCGCCTTGGTAACTGGAGGCACAAAAGGCGCGGGAAAAGCAATTGCAGAAAGACTTCTGAAAGCTGGCGCCACCGTCATCATCACGGCAAGAAACCAACCCGAAACGGCGACAGAAAACTTACATTTCATTTCTGCCGACCTCAGCAGATCAGAAGGCACTAAAAAAGTAGCCGAAGAAGTTTTTGCCAAGTTTGGAAAACTGGATATTCTTATTAACAATCTTGGTGGCTCGGAAACCCAAGGTGGCGGTTTTTCGGTTTTGACTGATGAAGATTGGGAACAAAGTATCAATGTAAATCTTTTGGCGCCTATCAGATTGGACAGAGAATTTCTCCCACAAATGCTCTTGCAAAAAAGTGGCGTGATCATTCACATTGCTTCCATACAGGGAAGATTGCCTTTGTACGATTCTACTTTGCCTTATGCAACCGCAAAAGCTGGTCTCATCAATTACAGCAAAGGACTTTCTAAGGAAGTTTCGCCAAAGGGCATTCGGGTTTTGACCGTTTCACCAGGTTGGATCATGACAGAATCATCTACGAGATTGCTGGAACGCATCTCCGAAAGCTCCAATTCTACCATCGAAGAAGCTAGGAAAAGCGTGATGGATGCTTTGGGAGGAATCCCAATCGGACGGCCAGCTGAGCCCGAGGAAATTGCAGAGTTTGTCGGTTTCCTGGTTTCCCCAAGAGCCAATTATCTCACCGGAACAGAATACATCATCGACGGCGGAACCATCCCAACAATTTAATCATTTTAAAAATCAAACCTATGAACTTACCAAACGTCATCACAGATCTAGCAAATGCTCAAAACGATTTTGACAGTCTTGCTTACGCCAATTGTTTTTCCGAAAACGCAGAAGTTTTTGACGAAGGAAAAACGCACCACGGAAAAGCCGAGATCCAACAATGGATTGAGAAAGCCAATACAGAATACAAAGCCACTATGAAACCTTTGGAATATTCTGAAGCCGATGAAATTTTGAAAGCTGAAGTTTCAGGGAATTTCCCAGGCAGTCCAATTGTTTTGGCTTATCATTTTAAGTTAAAAGACGGATTGATCGACTCTCTAAAAATTACAGGTTAGAAATCTCATTCATAAAAAAACCGTTCTGTTGAAGAACGGTTTTTTTTAGTTTAAATTATCTAAAAATCTGTTGTGCAAATTCATTGAGACAACGTCTCCAAGTCAGCCATTCGTGGTAGGTTCCTGCTGAATTATATTGGACGAATGGATATTTGTTTTCATTTAAATAATTAGCTAACGTGGTGTTGTATTCCGCAAAACGCTTTTCTTCTTTCTCGCCAATTCCGATGAAGAAAAATGGTTTTTGTTTTGATCTCAATAGATTTTCAACAGGCAATTCTTTAAAAGGCTGAAGTTCCGTTCCTTCGTAGATCACCGGACTGAACGAGCCAATGGCAGAAAACAATTCGGGATGATTTGCCCCGATGAACATTGCCTGATAGCTTCCTCTAGAAAGGCCTGCGATAGCTTTTTCACCACTCGTTTTATATTTTTTTTCGATGAATGGAATCAGCTCCTGAGTCACCAGCTTGTCTAGATTTTTTGTAGAAAGAACTGTTCTTGGATAATCGTCGGGTAATTTTTCCTGTTCGGAAGTTAGTGCAACGCCGTAATCCATCACGACAATCATTTCGGTTGCCTTCTTATCTGCGAAAAGATTATCCAAAATATTTTTGATGTAACCTTGTCTTTCCCAACCAGTCATATCTTCGCCAGTTCCGTGATAGAGGTATAAGACCGGGAATTTCTGCGTGCCATAATTTGGTGGCAAATACACTTTAAAGTTTCGTTTCCCTTTGGTGATCTCAGATTCAAAACTGTCGTCTATAATCTTTCCGTGTTTTACATTTTTCTCAAAAAAGAAATCTTCACCAGACGGAATTTCAATCCCACTTGTAGGCTGGCCGTAGCCGAAGTAAAGTTCTGTATTCGGGTCATTCGTCCTTTTGCCATCAACGTTGAACCAATAGTAATGAAAGCCAATTTCCAATGGCCACGTTGAAAAAGACCAAAATCCATCGGTTCCTTCAGCAGCATCGTAAGAGAGGTTCTGCATTCCGTCTCCACCTTCTATCGTCACAGATTTTGCTTTGGGAAAATAGACTTTGAACTCTGCTTTTCGGTTAGCATCAATTCGAGGAAATTCTTTTCCGTCCTTTGCTGTGACAGACGTTTTAAAGTTTTGAGAAAACAACAGAGCCGAACTGAAAACGAGAGCAGCTGTTATGATTTTTAATTTTTGCATTGGACTATTTGAAAATGTTAGAAAACTATGCAATTTACAAATTCTATAAATTAATCAAACCTATTTATATTGTCACAATATCCAGTTCCAGATCGTGGTAAAGAAGGATTTTCCACTGTTCTTCCCTCGCCTGTTTTTCCCAAAGCATTCTTTCGTCCCTTGCCTTTTTCCCGTCAAAATCTGTTTTGAAGGCGATCTGATATTTCAGATAACCCATTTGTGGAAGATTGTCTGCGCCGTAGAATGCGGTCTCACTATTTTCTTTGATCCAAAAAACCTGATGAAATGGCGTGTGTCCACCTGTCACTTCGTATGAAATTTCGGTTGTGAGGTTTCCTTTGTCGAGATTCATCCAAACAATTTTGGCATTATCAATAATAAAATTCAGAACCTCCAGATCGAATGAGGGATTTCCATCTTTGGACCGGGCAAATTCCAATTCACGTTTTTGAAGGTAAACTTCGGCTTCAGGGAAATTAAGCGACCAATGTTCTCCATCCTTATTCACCAATCCATCGATATGATCTTTGTGCAGATGAGAAAGCAGGACCCTCTTCACATTTTCAGGTTTCAGACCGGCTTTTTCAACATTGAGGTGGATCTTCGGAACGCCATTTTCCAGCCAGCCAAGTCCAGCATCTAACAAGGTCAGATCATCTTTGTTCTCGATTAGAAACGGTTGTATTGCTATTTTGAGGTCCTTCTCGTTTTCGGAATCTTCGAGATAGGTAAAATTTTTATTTTTATCAACACTGAAATTCCCGTCTTTTAGCGGATATATTTTCATCTTAAATCTTTTAAATTAAATAACTTTCATTTTTCTCAATGACAAAAAATAAGAAATCAAAACCACAATTCCAAGGAGGAAAATGAAGTAGCTCCAAGATGTAGCGTGGAGAAAATAAGGCTCGGATTTGAAAGACCGATTATTGTGATAAAGTATCTTTTGACAAAAACAAAACCGCCCTTTGCTAGAGCGGTTTTATTAATTTAAAAAAGTTCGTCTAATATTTTCCTTCGTCCTGAACTTCCTTAGCCTGATATTCCTGAACCAATTCTATGGCATTCGTGATCACGTCGCTGAGTGCTGTGATGAATGTTCCTTCCTCGGCCAGACTCATCGCGTGTTTCAAAGCATCGATCTCTTTTGGGATGCATTCGTAGCTGATGTCTCGATTGGCTTCCTGGATTCCTTCGATGATAAGTCCATTGATTTCCTCTTCTGGTCTTCCTCGCAGATGTTTTTCGTTTCTGATGATGATGTGATCGAACATTCTTCCGGCAATTTTCCCGATCTCGCGGATGTCGCCATCTCTTCTATCGCCAACACCTGAGATGATTCCGATTTTCTTATTGGCCTCCACGCTTTTCAAGAAATCTTCAATCGCTTCATAACCAGCAGGATTATGCGCAAAATCGATCATCACTTTGAAGTTTTTGAAATTGAAGATATTCAATCGTCCAGGTGTCAATTGCGCACTTGGAATAAATGTCGTCAAAGCCAAAGCAATGTTTGGAATTTCGAAACCATAAACGTAAGCGGCCAATGACGCTGCCAAAACGTTCGCGATCATAAACTTCGCTTTGCCTTCCATCGTGATTGGGATATTTTTCACCCTTTCTATGCGGATCTTCCACTCGCCTTTTTTGATGGTCACATATCCATCTTCATAAACACAGGTAATTCTACCCTCTTTAGCAAAACGTTTAATGTGCGGATTGTTCTCATCCAAACTGAACAAGGCTACTTTTGATTTCAAATCATCGACCAATCTCATAGAATATTCGTCATCAGCATTCAGGATGCACCAGCCATCTTTTTTGACGCTGTCCAGAACCACACGTTTTACTCGCGTCAGGTCCTTAAGATTATGAATATCGCTGATTCCCAAATGGTCTTCTTTGATATTCGTCAAAACACCAATATCACAAGTTCCGAAACCAAGTCCTGATCTAAGAATTCCGCCTCTCGCCGTTTCCAGAACAGCGAATTCCACAGTGGGATCTTTCAAGATAAATTCGGCAGATTGAGGTCCGGTCGTATCGCCTTTTTGTAGTAATGTATTTTGGATGTAGATGCCGTCAGATGTGGTAAATCCTACTCTTTTTCCATTGTTTTTTACGATGTGTGCAAGAATTCGCGTGGTTGTCGTTTTTCCATTCGTTCCCGTCAAAGCAATGATTGGAATCCTGAATTCTTTTCCTGGTGGATAAAGCATATCTACAACCGGCGCTGCAACGTTTCTCGGCAAACCTTCGCTTGGCGCAAGGTGCATTCTGAAACCTGGTGCCGCATTGACTTCCAAGATCGCGCCACCGCTTTCCTTCAACGGTTGCGTCAGGTTTTCAGCCATAATATCGATCCCACAAACATCCAATCCGATGATCCTGGAAACACGTTCTGCCATCTGAACATTCTCTGGATGGATCATATCGGTCACATCGATGGATGTTCCGCCGGTAGATAGATTTGCAGTTGATTTTAAGTAAACGATTTCTCCTTTTTGAGGAATCGTTGCTAAAGTATAATTTAATTTTTCAAGAAGTTCGTTGGTGTCTTTATCGACATCAATTTCGGTCAAGACGTTCTCGTGTCCGTAACCTCTTCTTGGGTCCGTATTTTCTTTATCGATTAGTTCTTGGATGTTTAACTCGCCATCGCCAACCACGTGAGCTGGCACTCTTCTCGCTGCTGCCACCATTTTATGATTGATGACCAAAACACGGAAATCGAAACCGGTGATGTACTTTTCAACAATTACTTTTCTGGAATATTGTTGCGCGTGTGTCAGCCCAACCACAGCCGTTTCATAATCATTCACATTGATGGAAGCCCCTTTCCCGTGATTGCCATCCAATGGTTTGATCACGATTGGGTAACCTATTTTTCTGATTGCAAGATCCAAACCTTCCTCGTCTACTACCAAACTTCCGGAAGGAACAGGAATTGCGGCATCTTCCAACATTTTTTTCGTCAATTCTTTGTTGCAAGCAATATCTACGGCAATGCTACTCGTGTTACCTGTAATCGTAGCCTGAAATCTTTGTTGATTGATCCCATAACCCAATTGAACCAAAGAATTTTTTCCCAATCGGATCCACGGAATCCTTCTGGAAACGGCCTCTTCTACGATACTGCCAGTAGATGGGCCCAATCTTTCGCTCTCACGGAGTTCTTTCAGATTATGGATACATTTGTCGATATCATATTCTGTTGCAGCCATCAACGCCTCAGCGATCTTTACGGATTCTTCCGCTGCGTAAATACCGGCTTGCTCTTCTCTATAATTGAAAACCACGTTGTACACGCCTGGTGTTTTGGTTTCGCGGGTTCTTCCAAATCCTACGTCCATTCCAGCCAGCGTTTGGATTTCCAGAGCGATATGCTCGATCACGTGGCCCATCCAAGTTCCCATCTCCACACGTTTGAAGAATCCACCTACGCAGCCTTCGGAACATCTGTGGGAGATCAATGATGGAAGCAATTGTTCTATTCTTTCTCGGAAACCATCTATCTTATTGGTTGGGAAATGTTCTGTTTCTTCCAGATCCAAACGCATCTGTATCAATTTTTTTCTAGTGATGCTCCAGATATTCGGACCTCTTAGAACCTGTATTTTTTCGATTTTCATATTTAAAAAGTAGTTGTTAGATATTAGATTTCAGTATTGGTCTTAAAATCAATGCTTTGAAATTTTATAATTGAGTGACCTCAGACAATCAAAAACACTTACCAAAGCCGTTCCTAAATTCTAGTTTTATCAAAGATAATAGAAAAGCATTTAAATCAAGAAAATTTAGAAATAAATATTTTGTTATAAAACAGATTCTTTATCATTTTTATAAAATAATTAATGATTTGTTAATTTAAATACGATTTTTACATTAAATAAATATTTAATAATTAAAACTTTAAATGAGAGTTGCTGATTTTAACCTTCTAAATATGACGTATATTCTATTATGATTTATTATTTTTGTTAACTATGAAATCAAAAGGAAAACTAGTCATCATTGGAGGCGCTGTAAACAAAGGTAGTTTTACAGAGACCAGTTTTGACCAAAACGTCGAAAAAAACCTCAACTTTTTTGAACGAGGAATCCTCAGAAAGATCATCGATGAATCTAAAAACAAAGAAGATTCTGTCATCGAAGTGATTACCACAGCTTCTCAGATTCCAGATATTGTGGGACCAGAATATAAAAAGGCGTTCGAGTATCTTGGCATTAAAAACTGTAACATCCTGGACATCCAAAACCGTGAACAAGCAAACAGCGACGCCATCGTAGCGAGAGCAAATGCGGCAGATGTCGTGATGTTCACGGGTGGCGACCAACTTCGCTTAACCTCTATTCTCGGCGGAACCCGATTTCACGATGCGATTTTAACGAAATATCAGACCGAAGATTTCATCTACGCGGGAACTTCTGCCGGTGCTGCTGCTGCTTCTGAAAATATGATCTATCAAGGTTCCAGTTCTGAAGCGTTGTTGAAAGGCGAAATCAAAACCACACAAGGTCTTGGATTCATAGAAAATGTGATCATCGATACGCATTTCGTGCAGCGAGGAAGAATCGGAAGATTGTTTCAGGCCGTTGTCAACAATCCGAGAACATTAGGAATTGGTCTTGGTGAAGATACAGGTTTATTTATCGAGGATGATACAATGACAGCGATCGGTTCTGGTCTGGTCATCATTGTGGATGGACTTCAAATTAAAGACACCAACTTGACCAATGTTGATCTCGGACAACCGATTTCCATTAAAAATCTAGTTGTGGATGTCCTTTCTATGAATGATACTTTTGATTTGAAATCCAGAGAAATGACAATCGTCAATTCCCAGTACAACCCGATTCCGCAGGTAATCCCGAGTAATTATACGAGCGATTAAAAACACTTCGACTCCGCTCAGTGTGACAAATTTTAGAATTTAAGATTGTCAGTCTGAGGCGAAGTTTATCTTGAGCCTGATGAAGAGAAAACATATAGAAAGTTCTTTTGTCAGTCTGAGGTTCTCGAAGACATAAAAACTAAAATTCCATTTATGAAAATAATCATCCACGGCGGTTTCTTCTCCGAAAGCAATCAAAGCAACGAAGTGAAATTAGCAAAACAAAATTCACTGAAAGAGATTGCAAAAAAGTCTTATGAATTCCTACAAAACAATTCGGCTTTTGATACTGTTGCTTACGCAGTTTCGCTTTTGGAAGATGATGATCTCTACAACGCTGGCATTGGTTCACAAATCCAAAGTGACGGTGTGATCCGAATGAGCGCTGCAATTATGAATGGTGAAACGCAGAAGATGAGCGGCGTCATCAATATCCAGAATGTGAAAAATCCAATCTTTGTGGCTAAGGAATTGATGAAAGAAGACGACCGCGTTCTTGGCGGAAATGGCGCAAAAAAATACGCCACGGCGAATGGTTTTGAAGATTTCTCAACGGAAATCCCACAACGAAGAAAAGAGTACGAAGAAAAACTGAAAACCGGAGGCAAAGGAACTGTTGGCGCTGTTGCGATTGACAAAGACGGCAAATTGGCAGTCGCCACTTCCACCGGCGGAAAAGGTTTTGAAATCCCGGGAAGAATATCTGATTCTGCAACGGTTGCTGGAAATTATTCCAATCGTTTTTGTGCCGTGAGTTGCACAGGCGTTGGCGAAGATATTGTGAGCAATGCGACTGCTACCAAAATCGTGACTAGAGTCACAGACGGAATTTCTATTGAAAATGCCTTCGACAGAACTTTTGAAGAGTTGAAAGAAATTGATGGTTTTGCAGGCGCTATTGGGATTGACTCTGAGGGAAATATTTTCCATCAGGATTCTTATCCTACGATGGTTTTTGCGAGTTTTGACGGGGTGGATTTTGATGTTTTTGGGTAAATTATTTTCAAATGAATGAATCAGAAATAATTACTCTTATCCAAACTGAAATAGAAAAAAAGGATTGGGGTTTTACAGAACAATTTCTAGAAATTCATTCTCCGGTTTACATTAATAATATTGTCAAAATCGAAAATATAATCACAGCCAATAATGAAGTGACTGTATATCTTCCGATTGTTGGAGAAAGATTCTATCTGACTTTCTATATTGATTTAATCAAAAAAGAAATTTTTGGAATATCGACTGAGCCTTACATTTCGATTTATTTTAGAGCAACATCGGAAAATTTAAGTAGTGATGAACTTAGAAAAAATACAAAACTGGCAATTACTGAAAGTTGGAACAAAGGAGATATTAGAAAAAACGGAAAAGGAATTTACAGCTTCAGTTCTGTAATTATTGATATTAACAAAACTCCAGACTCATTTGAAGCAAAACTTAATGCATTAATTTCTGAATTAGAAAATGACAGAGATGGCATTAAAAAATTAGCTGAACTTGCAGATGGCTACATTCAGGTTCTTATGGAGTTTCATAATGGAAATGGCTTGATTGGAGGTCCAAATTTGTCTAAAGAAATCATTCAAAAATTAAGCGAAATGGATTTATCAGTAGATTTTGATCTAGCCGTTTCGGGAAATAAATTCATTTCTTAGAAACCAAGTTAATTGCTTAATGAACTTTCTAGAAAAGCTTAGGAAATGAATCAAATCTACAAAAACCAAGAGTTCAAAAACGCGATTGTAATTGTCTGGCAAGTCTCTGCAATTTTATCACTTTTAATCTTATTGGTTTTATTTTTTGTAGATGAGCAAAAAATCCTGTTACAACTTCCAACTTGTGAAGCTCGGAAAAAGGGATTGGAATGTTTTCTATGTGGATCTACTCACGCTTTTATCGAACTTAAAAAACTGAATTTCAGTGGTGCTTTTGCATTGAATAAGTTAAGTCCGTTTATGTGTGTTTTACTAATCTTAAATTCACTTTTCTTTTTAAAATATTTATTTAAAAACTATAAAACAAAACTATGAAAACAGCAAGTCTGGTGATAGGAATCTTAGCGATTTTCGGAATGCTTTTCGGATTCATCCCTTGTTTGGGAGCGTTCAACTGGCTCAACATTCCATTTTCAATGATCGGATTGGTGATCAGCATTGTAGCTTACGTGCAAGAAGATGATCTGCCAAAAGGAAACGCCATCGCTGGCATCGCAATGTGTGGCGCGGCGGCATTTTTCGGATTTATCAGATTGATTTTAGGCGGCGGAATTTTGTAATCACTAAGGAATGATATTTATTTAGGCTAAAGCCAATTGCAAGCAAGTCCAACGAACAAGCGGGCTAAAGCCCACTCCTATTGATAAAATAAAACCGTCTTGTTACAGAACAAGACGGTTTTTCTATCATCTATCGTTGATGTTTCATCATTTATAATTACTCCAGCCAACCCATTTCTTTCATCCAATCATCGTTGTAGATTTTTCCAACGTAACGACTTCCGTGATCGTGTAGCAAAACGACAATAACATCGTCCTTCGTGAACTGATCTTTCATCTGAACCAAAGCAGACATTGCACTTCCCGCAGAATAGCCGCAGAAAATCCCTTCTTCTTTCGCCAGTCTTCTCGCATAGATAGCACCGTCTTTGTCGGTCACTTTCTCGAAATGGTCGATGACGCTCATATCGTAATTTTCTGGAAGGATATCTTCGCCAATGCCTTCTGTAATATATGTGTAGGCGTGATTTAGGTGGATTTCTCCAGTTTCGTGGATTTCTTTTAAGATTGAACCGTATGTATCCACACCAATGATTTTGATGTCTTTATTTTTCTCTTTGAAGAATGTTCCGCAACCTGTTACTGTTCCGCCTGTTCCAGCGCCAGCAACAAAATGCGTTAATTTTCCGTCTGTCTGTTCCCAGATTTCTGGCGCTGTACTTTCGTAATGTGCTAATCTGTTGGAAAGATTATCGTATTGATTTACGTACCAGCCATTTTCAGTTTCTTTCGCCAGTCTTTTTGAAACTGAATAATAAGATCTTGGATCTGTCGGTTTTACGTCTGTTGGACAAACTATCACTTCTGCTCCTACAGCACGGAGAATGTCACATTTTTCTTTAGATTGTTTGGAGTTGGTTACGAAAATACATTTGTAACCTTTTTGAATTGCAACCAAAGCCAATCCCATTCCTGTGTTTCCGGAAGTTCCTTCGATGATGGTTCCGCCTGGTTGTAAACGACCGTCTTTCTCAGCATCTTCGATCATTTTGAGGGCCATTCTGTCTTTTACGGAATTTCCTGGATTTGTCGTTTCAACTTTTGCCAAAACCAAAGCTGGGAAATCTTCTCCCAAAACTCTGTTTATTTTGACCAATGGTGTATTACCAATGGTTTCTACGATGTTGTTGTAATATTTCATAATTGTATAATTGATGATTGATAGTTTATAAATGATTGACGATAATCGAAGAATCGCTTAATAACTATCTGATATTTTTAATTGTGTTTTATATTTTTAATTGTAACTGGTTCTAAATGATGAGAAAACGTTGTTTCTATTTTGAATCTGCAGCCCGACTTGAGTGGAGCTCTTTTTTTGCATCGGGAAAAGCCTTGGCAAAAAAAAGCGGGAACGGAAGGCGGAAAAGCTGCCCAAATTACAATAATTTTTTAACTGTACTTGATGGCTCTTACTGGTGAGATTTTACTGATGAGATAACTTGGCAAGATCATCGCTATACCTGAAACAATAAAGATGCCGACTGAAACTGCAATGATGTAAAGCGGATTGAGATCCACCGGAACTGTACTGATAAAGTAATTCTCGGGATCTAATTTGATAAATCCTGTATATTTCTGAATCAATAATAATCCCAGCCCGATGACATTTCCTGCCAATAATCCCGGTATCATAATTAATAATGTGTAATTGATGAAGATGGATCTGATCTGTGCATTGGAAGCGCCCATTGTTTTCAAAACACCGATGGAGTTGGTCCTTTCTATGATTAAAATTAAGAGAACCATTACAATATTAATGACAACTACCAAAAGCATTATCGTGATAATAAGCGAAATATTCTGGTTGAAGATATTGATCCAATCCAGAATCTGCGGATATTTCTCTGTTACTTTTTCTGCATAATTTTTATAGCCAATGTATTTTTCGATCTCCGGAAAGACTTGATCTATTTTGTCTGTATCATCCAGGAAAATATCCAATCCGCCGACTTGCTTGTCCTCCATATTCATCACTTTTCGGACGTGGTTGATATCGCCAATGATGTAGAGATCATCCACAAGTTTGATGTCGGTTTTATAAATCCCTTTGACGACAAATTTTCTGTAAATCGGTTTCTGATCTTCCTTTGAAAAAATAGTAACGATGCTGTCATTCGCTTTCAGAGAAAGATCGTTGGCTATTTTTTCGGACAAAATAATTTCGTTGTTGTACCCCTCTTCTTTGAAATCCGGAATGGATCCGGAAATCATAAACGGCTGAAATCTGGTTTTGTCAAAGTCTTTCCCGACACCTTTCAGAATGATTCCTGCAAAATTAGTTTCTGTTCTCAGGATTCCACTGACTGAGGCGTAAGATTGTAATCCTGCTACGCCGGTAATATTTTTCACCGCATTGATATCCAAACCTTGCGTTTCCAAAACCGATGAGTTGTAGGAAGAATTGGAACGTGTGGATTTGACAGAAATATCGCCGCTGAAATTTGAGATTCGGTCTTCTATGGCTTTTTTGGAGCCGAGACCTGTAGAGATTGTAATCAAAGAAACAATGATGCCTAATGCAACGGAAAGCCTGCCAATGTAGACAATCACTTTCGAGAGATTATTTTTATTATCTTTGGAAAACGCTATCTTTTTCGAGAAATATAACGGAAAATTCAAATCAATGATATTAAGCTTCAAAAATAAAACTTTAGTTTTTATCCTGCTAATTTATTTTAGTTCAATCACTTTTATTAAATCTCAGAATGCTGTAAAAGACTGTTTTGCAACTGCTGCCGACAGACCGGAACTTTACCTTCCACTTTTGAAGAATAAAAACGTAATTGTTGCTGCAAACCAAACCAGCCTCCTAAAGGATAAAAAGCATTTGGTTGATTTTTTAGTTGAGAATAATGTCAAAATCAAATCCATCTTTGCACCCGAGCACGGCTTTCGCGGAACTGCCGATGCTGGTGAACACGTGAAAAGCGGCGTTGATAAGAAAACCGGCTTGCCAATCGTTTCGCTGTACGGTGACAACAAAAAACCAAAGGCTGAATATCTGAAAGGTGCAGATGTGATTTTATTCGATATCCAGGATGTTGGTGTTAGATTTTACACCTACATTTCCACATTATCCTATATAATGGAAGCGGCGGCTGAAAATAACATCGAAGTGATTGTTCTGGACAGACCAAATCCGCACGATGGCTACACCGATGGACCAATGATGCGAAACCAATGGAAAAGCTTTGTAGGATTGCATAATGTTCCTGTGGTTTACGGACTCACAATTGGCGAATATGGAAAAATGGTAAATGGAGAGAGATGGCTCAAAAATAACATCACAGCAAAATACACTTTGGTTCCGATGCTGAATTATCACAAGCAAAAAAGATATGGCGTTTCCGATAAACCTTCGCCCAATCTTCCAAATGATAAATCCATCAATCTCTATCCAAGTCTTTGTTTTTTTGAAGGAACACAGGTTTCTGTGGGAAGGGGAACAAATCTTCCTTTCCAAATCTTTGGAAGTCCCTGGACAAAAACCTTTCCTTATCAGTTCACGCCAAAACCAGCTGAAGGTGCAAAAGATCCATTCCTCAATGGAAAATTATGCTACGGAGAAAATCTTAGCAGTTACTCAAAGGACTTGCGGGGTTTGAGTCTGGAATGGCTAATCAAATCTTACAAGGACTATAAAAATCCTCAACAAAACTATTTTTTACAAAATTTATTTTTTGACAAATTAGCAGGAAGTGATGAACTCAGAAAACAGATCATTGCTGGAAAATCTGAAAAAGAAATCAAAGAAAGCTGGAAAAAAGATCTTGCAGATTTTGAGAAAGTAAGACAGAAATATATTGTTTATCCAAACTAAAAAAACCTCGCGGAATGCGAGGTTTCTGTTTTTTTTATTATTCTGTTATTTCAAGAAAACTGAAATACCAGCGTTCACACCGAAAGTGTTTGTTTGTACTTTCACATCGCTGTCATCATCGTACTTACCGTTAGTCCCAGTGTAAGAAACCCCAAGGTCGATACCGATTGAAGGTGTTATAAGAAGAACAATTCCACCTTTTCCTTTCCAAGCAAAGCCGTTCAGGTTATCTTCGTAATTGTTAGACCCTGTTCCAGTCTGTGTAAATTTCTCTTTAGAAGTAGAATATCCTGCACCAGCACCTAAATAAGGTAAAACTTTAGAGTCTGATTTAAAGTAGTAAGTTGCAGTTGGCAAGATAGAAAATGTGGACAATGTGGTTTTTGCGGAGTAATTTGTCCCCATAAAAGTGCTCTCCACTTTCGTAGTAAGTGATGTGTAACCTAGATCAATACCAATAGCTAATTTATCAATCACAAAGTAACCCGCTGAAGGTGTGATTGTAAAAGTTGATACTTTTGGTCCGTCTGTGGAGTTATTATCATACTTATATTTTGTGTTGGCGGAATTAAATCCTAAAGTAGTAGATCCACCGACAACCCAAGATCCTTTTTCAGTTTGAGCGTTCATTGTTCCAAAAAGTGCAATGGCTCCAAGAACTAATAGTTTTTTCATAGTTGATTAATTTTAGTCTGCAATTTTAAGATTATTTTAACTTAAAACAAAACAACTTATAAGAAATCATAAAATTAATTTTCTTCTGCCAACCATTCACCGTAAGAATTTTCGGTTTCGTGAAGTTTCAGGTACGCAAGCTGAACTTCAGATGGAAGTTTGGATTTGATTTTTGAAGCGATATCGTAGAGCATATTCTCACAAGTCGGCTGATAATCACAAAAAATCACCTTATGACCTTGATTTTCCAAACTCTCTCCTAGCAATTTGTGTGGCGATGCTCCATTCACAAGAACTGAGTGATCCCAAAGATTAATTATTTCGTCTTTTACAATTTTTTTGATATCACCAAAATCTACGACCATTCCGTTCTTGTGGTCATCGAGATTGTTGATCGGATTTCCCTTCACAGTTACAAATAATTTATAGGAATGGCCGTGCATATTCTTGCATTTTCCATCATAATTATAGAGCACGTGAGCGGTCTCAAAAGTAAAAATCTTGGTAATCCTTATCATTCTGCAAAGATAATTAAAAATCTGTTTAATTATTTTGACGATAAACTTTTTCAAATTCGTATTTTTGCAGTCAAAGACACAATGTTATTATGAAAAAAGCACTTCTATTCTTAAGTTTAATTTCCTCTGTTTATTTCTATTCTCAAGATTTTTCTGGTATCAACAAAATCCTGGAAAAAATTGAGGAAAAAGGAAAAAAAATGAAAGATGCTACCAATTACGATCTCAAAGGTAAAAAATTCGTTTTGGTAGAGGATTTTGAAGACCACGGAGAACGTCACGTTTTAGAATTCAATGCTGACGGGACTTTGACATTAATTGAACTGATTGATGACAAATCCAGCGGACAGAGTTTTTCTAATATTTTCACGGGAGATTATATTCGCAAGAAAAATGCGGTTTCTGTAAGAGCCAATTTCCTGGAAGGCAAACAGATTGCCATGCCATTGGTTTACAGTTTATACATCATGAATGCGAGCGACATCTGGTATTTGAAAGATATTAATAGCAACAAACGCTGGATTGAGAATAACAACCTTGTTAAGAAGCAAAAGTAAACTCTATCTTTCTTTTAGAAAATCAATACAGATTTCAGCGGCTTCATCTAATTCTTTTGGTAAAGAATCGCTTTTCCAAGGCTCTTTTGCACCGAAGGTGTGACCAGTCTGGTGTATGATTTTGAATTGAGAATCCTTTGTCCAATGATGAAGGTTTTCGGAATGATCGATTGTAACCGCTTCATCATCAGTTCCGTGAATGAATAAAGCCGGAATTTTCAGATTTTTGCAAGCTTTCTCAACATCAAATCTTTCCTTTTTATTTTCGTAGTCTTCGAAAAATTGAAAATAATGAGGCATTTTTTGTTTGGTTCTGGCATTTTCGATGAAATATACGCCATTCTTTTTCCAGTTTTCAAAAGCTTCATCTTTCGGAAATCTGTCAAGCGTCGAAATACTTGCAAGCGTTATTAATGCGGTAATATTTTGATTTTCTGAAGCTTTAACAATCGAAATTCCGCCACCTCGGCTGTGTCCTAGTAAAATTATATTTTCAGCGTCAACTTCTTTTTGATTTTTGAAATGATCGATAACAGTTTCCAGATCATCTAATTCTTTTGAATAATTATTCTGCCCAAAAGCTTCCAGATCGCCGAAGTTGTTTGGATCTTCAATCGTGGTTCCATTATGCGACATATTGAATTTGACAAAATAAAATCCTGCATTCGCCAACTTCTCTCCCATCAGTTCCCAAGTTCCCCAATCTTTATAGCCTTTGTAACCGTGAACAAATATTATTAAAGGAAGCTTCTTTTCTGATTCAGGAAAAAAGGCATCTGCCAAGAATTCTCTTTCACCTTTTAGAACAATATTTTTTTGTTTGATCAAGTTCATAATTGAAGTATTGTTAAAACACAATTTTGTCATTCCGTAGGAATCTCAATAGTTTAGATTCCTGCGGAATGACAAAAAGATGTAAAATTTTGAAACAAATATATTTTATATCGTCATCGAAAAAATCCGTGTTTCCGGTTTGTTCCTTAACATTCTTAGATCAAAGACCATCGCAACGTTTCTTGTGAAAGCCCTTCCTTTTTCCGTGATCTTGATTTGATTTTCCGAAATTTCTACCAATCCGTCAGATTCCATTTCTTTCAGTTTTTCAATGGAGTTTTCAATCTCTGGGAAGGAATTCTGCAGATCCCAACTGGTTTCCAGCTGACACATCAGATTTAAAATATGTTTTCTGATATTCAGATCCTCTGCGTCTAAAATATGACCTCGGAAAACCGGGATTTGTCCTTCTTCAACTAACTTCTGATATTCCTCCACCGTTTTCACGTTTTGTGCAAACGCATACCAGGAATCTGAAATTGCGGACATTCCCAAACCAACCATCAGTTGGGTTTTGCTTGATGTGTAACCCATAAAATTACGGTGCAGTTTTTTCTGAATTTGAGATTGATAAAGATCATCGTGTTCCAAAGAGAAATGATCCATCCCAATTTCTATGTAACCAAGATCTTCCAACAGTTTTTTTCCGTCTTCGTAAAGTCTTCTCTTTTCGTCGCCACTTGGTAAATCATTTTCGTCGAAACCACGTTGACCAACACCTTTCACCCACGGCACGTGTGCGTAGGAATAAAAAGCCAATCGGTCCGGCTTCAATTCCATTGTTTTACGGATTGTGAATTCCATCGCTTCCCAAGTCTGATGTGGCAATCCAAAGATCAAATCGTGGCTCACGCCTTTGTAGCCAATTTCTCTTGCCCAATTGGTCACATTTTCGACATTTTCGAAAGGCTGAACCCGGTTGATCGCCTTTTGAACTTTCGGATCATAATCCTGAACACCGAAACTAACTCTCGTAAATCCTAGATCAAACAAGGTTTGAAGATGTTCGCGGGTTGTATTATTCGGATGACCTTCAAAGCTGAATTCCTGATCTTCGGCAATTTCTACCGTATCAAAAATGCCTTGTAAAAGTGTTCTCAAATTTTCTGGTGAGAAGAAAGTCGGAGTTCCGCCTCCAAGGTGAAGTTCTTTCAATTTTGGTTTGTGATCGAACAATTCCAAGTACAATTTCCATTCTTTCAAAACGCTTTCCAGATATGGAATTTCTACAGAATGTTGCTTCGTAATTCTCTTGTGACAGGCACAAAATGTACAAAGCGCCTCACAAAAAGGCAAATGAATATAAATAGAAATCCCTTCCTCAGAATTGCTTTCCGAGAAAGATCTTATCACTGATTTTTTCCAGAGATCTGCGGTAAAACCTTCCTCATTCCAATAAGGAACAGTCGGGTAAGAGGTGTAACGCGGACCAGGAATATTGTATTTGTCAACTAAAGAATTCATTGGGGCAAAGTTACAAAATTTGAGTTTGGAATGAATTTGAATTAGGATGACTTTTGATTGGTAGTTTCTATAATGGATGTCCAAATTTCTATAAAACGACAAAGTCCATAGCCCCGATAGGAACGGCATCCTTTTTTGCTTTCTGGTACAATCTTTCTTTTGATGACAAACTTTCTGAAAGCAAAAAAGATATAGTGGATAGCGGGAAATAGCTCCTAAAAATTGAACAAAAAAACCTTTCAAATTCTGATTTTGAAAGGTTGAAATTTAAATTAATTTCTTTTTATTATTTCTTTACAATCTTTATAGACTGTCTTCCGAGATTGGAATGTACTGCTAAAATATATTCTCCAACAGGATAGTTGAAATCCAGAGAATACTTTTTTAGTCCTTTACTGCTTACGTCATCCTTCAGAATATTTCCCAAATATTTTCCCGTCAAATCATATAATCCAATGATAATATGATCCGAATGTAAATACTGAATATTGAGGTTGAGCTTGTCTTTAATAGGATTTGGAACAACTTCAATTTTTAGATTTATTACTTTTTCATTTTCTGTTTCGTTGGTTGCCAAGCCTGTGGTCGTCATTTTATAAATATGATTTCCTGAGGCAAATGCAACATTGTTATTCACAAAAAAGATTCGGTTGAGAGACCCGCCGAGATTGTTGTTGACCCAAGTAGTTCCGCCGTCAAAAGTTTCTATAAAACCCGAGTTGTGACCTCCCATCCAGCCGTGTGTCTCTGACACAAAACCTACCGCCTGAACATAAGGATCCGGGAAATTCTTTGTTTGCCAATTAATTCCGCCATCCAATGTTTTTAATAATTTTCCCTGTGTCTCAGATTCTATGGAGCAGAACATTTTTTTTTGGTCTTCAAAAATCTGCATTTTCCAAACGTAATCTCCCGGTTCATTGGTTCTGTAAATTTGAGTCCAGGATTCGCCGCCGTCTATAGTTTTTAGGATCACTGCGCCTTGGTCATCTCCTCCGGAAACGAAACCAACATTTTCATCTATGAACATTATCTCAACAAGAGCTGTTGCGTAGGCAGACATATCGATAAACTTCCAAGTGGATCCAGAATCTGTGGATTTAATGACATAAGCTGGAGAAAACCAAGCACCACAGCCATAAACTGTAGATGTTCCAACAGCGTCTAATCCACAAATAGCTGGTGGATTGGGGGAAATATTATTGACTTTTGTCCAGGTGGTTCCGCCATTTACTGTTTTATAAAAATTATTATTAAGCGTACCTACAAAACCAATGTTCTCATTGAGGAATTCTATATTCCTAAAATATTGTCCTGTGGTAGAACTTACAATTTGTTCTGTCCAGCTGACGCCGCCGTTGGTCGTTTTGAAAACAGTTCCGTTTCCGCCTCTCGCCGCCCAGCCTATATTTTCATTAAGAAAAAAAACATCGTCATATCTTCCGGTTGTTGAAGGAGGCGATGATAATGATTTCCAATTATAAGTCTGTGCTGAAGCTAGATCTGCAATAATTAGCAGAAAAAATAATAGTTTTTTCAAGGTTTTAATTTTTCGTAAAAATAAAAAAATCGGGATATAATTCCCGATTTAATTTTTATCTGTTATGAAATGCTTATCTCAATTCTGCGTTCAATTCCTTTGTGAAGGACTTGATAAGCGAGTTCATTACTTCTGTAATGTCTTTGTCTTCCAAGGTTTTTTCTTCGTTGAGGAGTTCGAAACTCATCGCGTAGGATTTTTTGCCTTCTGGAAGATTTTTGCCTTCGTAAACATCGAAAAGGTTGATCTTCTTGAGGAAAGGCGATTTGTTCTTCTTCGCCAACTCGTACAATTCTGAGTAAGAAATCGTCTTGTCCACCAGCAACGCAAGGTCTCTTCTGATCTTGTTGAATTTTGGAATATCGACAAATTTCAGGTTTTCGTTGCTTCTGAAACACTGGCAATTTTCCAGCTCGATCTCTGCGTAGAAAACGTCTTGGCTGATGTCGAAATCCTTCAACAATTGTGGGGAAACCTTCCCTAATCTTGCCAAAGTTTTCCCATCTGCCGAGATTTCCAAAGCGTCGGAAAAACGTGGATCTTCCAAAGCGGATTCGTGAAGGTCAAGGTTTAATTTTTCCAAAAGAATTTTCACGTAAGCTTTCAAATGGTAGAAATCTGTCGCGCTTTTTGGCTGAAGCCAGTTCTCTGCAACTTCTCTCCCAGTTGTCAGAATCGCCAATTGTTTTCTTTCTTCGTACTTTTTTTCCCTTTGGTCAAGATACGCTTCGCTTGATTCTTTTTTATGATAAATTTTCCCTAATTCGAAAAACTTGATGTCGGCTGATTTTCTGTTGATATTGTAGATTGCATTTCCCAAAAGTCCTTCCAGCAAAGACTTTCTCATATAAGCCAAATCGTTGCTCAATGGATTCAACAACTTTACTGCATCGGTCTCGTCTTTCACAGAAGTCAATGAATTGTTCATCACCTCGTTGAAGCCATTGCCTTGTAAAGTCCTTGCCCAAGCGTTTTCCAAAGCATCTTGATCTTCGAAATCTAATTTCACAGGCGTGAAGGAGATCTTCTTTGGTGCTTCAATCTTGTTGTAACCGTAGATCCTTAGAACTTCTTCGATGACGTCAATCTCTCTGGTAACATCGGCTCTGTATACTGGAATTGATAATTCCAATCCATTTTGAATTTCATTAAGAATTGTAATCTCCAAAGATTTTAAAATCTCTTTGATCTTCTCTCTGTGAATTTTAGTTCCAAGAATCTGATCGATCTTCGAATATCTGAAAACGACGTAATGGTCTTTGATCTTCTCCGGATAACTTTCCAAGATCTCGCCAACCAATTTTCCGCCAGCCAATTCATCGATCAACTGGATCGCGTGTGTCAAAGCGGTTCTTGCATTGTTCGGATCCACACCTCTTTCGAAACGGAAAGATGCATCGGTATTGAGTCCGTGGAATTTTGAAGCTTTTCTGATCGCCACCGGATTGAAGTAAGCACTTTCCAAAAATATCGTTTTGGTTTCCGAAGAAACACCACTTTCACTTCCACCAAAAACGCCGGCAATGCAAAGCGGATTGTCTTTTCCGTCTTTGATGATGATCTCGGAACCGTTCAAAGTTCTTTCCACACCATCCAAAGTTTTGAATTTTGTCCCTTCTTGGACTGTTCCAACTTTCACGACCTTGTCTGCAATTTTGTCTGCATCAAAAGCGTGAAGTGGTTGTCCGAGACCGTGAAGAATATAATTGGTAATATCTACCACATTATTGATCGGCGAAAGTCCGATGGCTTTCAATCTTGCTTTCAACCAATCTGGAGAAGTATTCACTTCTACATTTTCGATTACTGCACCCAAATATCTTGGTGTAAGTTCAGAGTTTTCTATTTGTAATTTGAAATCGTGAGAACCTTCGATATTTAAAACTTTGGATTCTATTTTCGTGAATTCTGATTTCAGGTTATTGGAAACCAAGAAAGCCTGCAAGTCTCTGGCAACGCCGTAATGTGACATTGCGTCGGTTCTGTTTGGCGTCAATCCAATCTCGTAAACCTCATCGTTTGTCAATTCAAAATAGTCTGCGAAATTCTTTCCAACTTCGAATTTTTCTGAATCCAATACCATAATTCCGCCGTGATCATCGCTTAAGCCCAATTCGTCTTCTGCGCAGATCATCCCTTCGGAAACTTCGCCACGGATCTTTGCCTTTTTGATATCGAAAGAACTGCCGTCCTTTGCATAAATCTTGGTTCCAACCACTGCAACGGGAACGGTTTGCCCTTTAGCAACATTTGGCGCACCACAAACGATCTCTAGAATTTTTCCACCAACATCAACGGTTGTTTTGTTGAGTTTATCTGCATTCGGATGTTTTTCGCAAGTCAAAACTTTGCCAACAACGATTCCTTCCAAGCTACCTTTTACGCTTTCGAATTTATCCACGCCTTCCACTTCCAGACCGATGTCTGTAAGATACGCACTGATCTTCTCCGTAGAAAGTTCAGTTTTGATATAATCCTTAAGCCAATTATTTGAAATTTTCATTATTTATATTATTGTCGGAAGTCAGAAGTCTGATGTCCGAGGTTTTATTTTAATTTAATTTTTTTCAGATTTGAATCTTCAAATCTCTTTTTTTATTTTAAAGCTGTATTCTACTTATCATCATAATGTCCCCAAGCCGAAAGAAAAAGAATATCATTAGATTCTATCTCATAAACCAAACGATGTTGCTTGTTGATTTCGCGAGACCAAGTCTCAACTTTTCGATGTTTAAGCTGTTCTGGTTTTCCCGTTCCAATTCTAGGACTATCCAGACATTCCGTTACAAAACGTTCGACTTTTGAAAGCAACTGTTTTTGTCCTGATTTTTTATGTTTTTTCAGGTCTTCAATAAATTTTTCGGTATAGTTTACAGAAAAACTCATAATGAATCAAAAAAATTCTTGACCTCGTCTTTTGACTTCAGCACCTTTTTGCTCTTGCTTTTTTTTGATTCATCAAGCATTTCGTCAAATTCCTTACGAGAATATTTTATTTTCTCAGCTGAATCTGAAGCATTTTCTTTTACCTTAAGCTTTTTAACGCCAAGCGCTTTTAAAATTGTGCGGATTTTTTCAACTTCGGATTTATCCGCTTCAAATGTGAACGTTGTCATATTCCGTTATTTTATAGGTTAAAAAAATATTTATTAAACAAAATTTGAGATTTGAATCATCAAATCTCAAATCTTACTTATTTATAAAATTGATAAATAATCATTCATCAATTATCATTTATCACTTATAAACCAATCACTGGCATTGACAGCATCAGGATACTTTCGTTATCCTCCAATCCGTCAACTGGTTCTACGATTCCTGGTCTGTTTGGCTGAGACATTTTCATCGTGACATCATCTGAAGCTAAAACGGATAACATCTCTGTCAGGAATTTTGAACTGAAACCGATGTTGATATCATCACCATTGTAATCGCAAGGAATCTGCATATCTGCCTTGTTTGCGTATTCCGTATCTTCTGCGTGAAGGTGAAGCACGTTTCCAGACAATTTGAATCTTACCTGATTGGTCGATTTGTTTGACATAATGGACGCTCTACGGATAGAACTCAAAAGCAAACCTCTGTTGATGGTCAAAACGTTTGGATTTTCTTTCGGGATAACAGCGTTGTAGTTTGGATATTTTCCATCAATCAAACGACAGATCCAAGTGTTGTTCCCAAAGGTGAATTTCGCCATATTGTCGCTAAACTCGATCAAAACATCTTCCGTTGAATTGTTCAGGATATTTTTGAAGATCGCCAATGGTTTTTTCGGCATAATGAATTCCAAAGTCTCAGGATGTGTGACATCTGTTCTTTTATAAACCACCAATCTGTGAGAATCTGTGGACACAAAGTTCGTCTCATCTTCTTTGAATTGAAACAAAACACCTGTCATCACTGGACGAAGAGAATCGTTACTCGTCGCAAACAAAGTGTTCGCCAAAGCTTCTGCCAAAACGCCACCAGAGATGGACACTTTTTGAGACGCATCGAACTCCGGCAATTCCGGGTAATCGTCCGCATTGTCTAGCGCTACTGCAAAGTTATCTTTCTCATCCAAGATCTCCAGCACGCTCCCGTTTCCGTCTTCGGAATCTTTCACGGCCAAAGTCAAAGGTTGCTCGCCGTAAGTCTTCAAGAAATCTTGAAAGATCTTCCCGGGAACTGCTATTTTTCCTTTGTCATCTGACTTCACCTCAAGAGAAGTGATTAGCGTTGTTTCGCCGTCTGATGCGGTAACAGTCAACAAGTTCTGATCTAACTCGAAAAGAAAATTCTCCAGAATCGGTCTGGACTGTGAACCGGAAATCACACCGCTAACGGTCTGTAAAGCTTTTTGCAAATCGCCACTGGCAACAATAAATCTCATAAACTGTATTTATTTCAATTCTACAAAGATAATGAATTTGATGTGATTTTAAAAGCTGTATTTATTTAGTTATTAACAATTTTTAGATTTATCTATCTTTGTTGATATTATTCCTATGAAAAAACCGCCATTTCATAAAAGTGTTCAGTTCACAATCCGTGGAATCCTGTGGATTTTGAGGAACGAGCGCAATTTCCAGATCCATATTTTGGGATTGATCATTAATCTTTTTCTGATCGTCTATTTGGGACTTTCAAATTTTGAAAGTGCGTTGATCATTATGGTTTCATTCTTCGTCTTGGTGACGGAAGCTTTGAATACTTGCGTAGAGAAGATCTGCGATTACATCCAACCGGAATTTGATCTGAAAATTGGACTTATTAAAGATTTGGCTGGTGGAGCGGTTTTGCTAGCGACTATATCTGCAATCTGTATTGGAGCTTTGGTTTATTGGCCTTATTTGAAGTTGTATTTTTATTGATATAAATTTGTTTAACACAAAGACACAATATTCTTTTAACATTTTATTGCTTTAAGGCACGAGGAAAATCAGAGATTTTTTATTTAATGAAATTAAACTTTGCGCCTTAAATAAATCAATAATTATAAATGATCTTGTGCCTTTGTGTTTTTTTGATTTCACATTAAGTTTATATTTTAAAAATTAGAAAAGATTTAATCCTATTTTCTACATAAAATTTTTACATTTGTTTTCAATATAATTCTAGAATGAGCAAAAAAAACATCGCCGTCGTAATGGGCGGATATTCTGATGAATACAAAGTTTCTCTAAAAAGTGGACAATTGATTTTCGATTCTTTGGACCGTGAAATCTATAATGTTTACAAAGTGGTCATCCTGAAGGATGAATGGTATTTCCTCGATGAAAACGATCAAAAAAAACCAATCAACAAAGCTGATTTTTCTGCCGATCTAGGAAATGGAGAAAGTCTGAAATTCGATGCTTGTTTCAATATCATCCACGGAACGCCTGGCGAAAACGGAATTCTGCAAGCTTATTGGGACGCTGTTGGACAAAAATATACGGGCTGTGATTTCTATCAAAGTGCCTTGACCTTTAACAAAAAAGATACTTTAGCGGTTCTTTCAAAATACGGAATTCCATCAGCAAAAAGTATTTACCTAAGAAAAGGCGAAGATATTTCTGATGACAAAATCGTGGAAGAATTGGGATTGCCACTTTTCGTGAAGCCCAATCAAAGCGGTTCTTCACTCGGAATTTCCAAGGTCAAAGAAAAAAGCGAATTGAAAAATGCACTTGAAATCGCCTACAAGGAAGACGACGAGATCCTAATTGAAAGCGCTTTAAACGGAACCGAGGTTTCTGTGGGCGTTTTGGATTACAAAGGTGAAGTCATCGTGCTTGGAATTACGGAAATCATCCCGGACAAAGAATTCTTCGATTATGAAGCCAAATATGAAGGCGCTTCCCAGGAGATCACGCCTGCAAGAATTGACGAAGAGACGACAAAGAAGGTGGAAGAGATCTCCATCAAAGCTTATAGATCACTTGGAATGAGTGGATTTTCGAGGTCAGAATTCATCATTGTGGACGGAATTCCTTACCTTTTGGAAATGAATACAAATCCTGGATTTTCGCCGGCAAGTATCCTTCCGCAACAAGCGAAAATCTACGGAATCTCCATCAAAGACCTTTGTGGAAGCGAAGTTGAGAAAGCTTTAAATAAATAATTATAAATTAGCCAGAGAAAAGTCTTTGGCTTAATTTTTTTTAAATCTGAAATAAATGAAAATTGCTGTTTTCCCCGGATCGTTCGATCCCATCACACTTGGACATTACGATATCGTAGAGCGCGCCGTTCCGCTTTTTGACAAGATCATCATCGCCATCGGAAAGAATTCTCAGAAAAAATATATGTTCTCTCTGGAGCAACGCAAGGAATTCATCAGAAAAACCTTCGAAAAATTTCCTAATGTTGAAGTCGATGATTTTGAAGGATTGACCATCGATTACTGTAAAAGTAAAAACGTGAATTTCATTTTGAGAGGCTTGCGAAATCCGGCCGACTTTGAATTTGAAAAGTCAATTGCCCAAACCAACCGAGCTTTGACAAGGGAAAATACCATTGAAACAATTTTCCTTTTGACATCTTCAGGCAAATCGTACATCAGCAGTAGCATTGTTCGAGAAATAATCTCCTATGGCGGAAACTATCAGATTATGGTTCCTGATGCAGTGAGAGTTGAGAAAAAACTATAAAAGAAAATCCTGAATATTTACGATTCAGGATTTTTTGTTTTTATTAAAAACTAATTTTCTAAATAATCGATTGCAAATTGTGTCCAATCTTCCACCGATTGATCCAGATAAATATCGGGTTGAATTCCGATGTTATCAATTGGATATTCCGGCAAGCGCATCGCCTTGTAAGTTGGTAATAAAAGCTGATAATCCTGACAGCCAAATTCTGTATAAATTGCATTTCCATAGTCCAAAGCGCCGTAACTTGGGATTCCCATAATTTTTACCTTCTTGCTTTGCTTGGCAATGTAAAGCAAATATTCCGCGGAACTTCCTGTCCATTTGTTGGCCAGAATAATTATGTTTTTTGGACTTTTTGATGCGACATCAATTTTTTGGACACGATTCAATCCGCCTTTTTCATCGTAATTAAAATATCGTCCCAGGTTTTCTTTCACTTTAGCAATTTGATTATCAACAATTTCAGTTGACTCATCTTTTCCAAGGTTCTTTTTATATTTTTCCAAACTATTGAGGAAAGTCTGACTTGCCAAGAACTCAACGCCAGTATGTTGGATTGATTTTCCAGAAATGTAAGGCAATAGTTTTTGGTATGCATCCGTTGTTCCTCCACCATTTCCTCCACCATTTCCTCTAATATCGATAATGAGATTTTCGCTGTTTTCTAGCAAAGCTTTATTATCTTCGATCAGTTTGTCGATTTCTTTTACAAGATGGTGTTCAAAACTTGGTAATTTCAGAATTGAAGTTTTCTCCGACACTTTTTTAAAACTAAAACCTGTCAAGTCTTTCAATCTTTTCTCCTGCTGTTCAAAAGCGACACTTGGTTTGGAAATCTCCTTTGCTAATGCGACATCTATTTCATCGAAGAACAAAATGTTTTTATCGAAGAACTTATATTTTCCATATTTTTTGGATTTATCTCCTAACAAATATTCAAATTTTTGTTCGGAGAATATTTTGAATTTTACATCGCCAGCTTTCCAGGAATTAGAAGCAGATTCAATGATAAAACCGACATATTCATTCGCATTTGTCTTCTTAATTCCGATTTTATAACCGTCTGTTGACCAAATACCTTCAAATTCATCAACTGACTTAACTATATTTTTCTGAAAATCTTTAATGTCAATATTTAGTTTTTCAGCAGAACCATTATTTGCATTTGCAAAAGGCCGATTGTTCATCCCTACCCAAAGATGCGGATCTTTGAAGAAATCGGTGTACTTTTTCATTGTTTTTTGACAAGCCAAATCGTCTGAACTTTTGGATTGACTAATCAGGTTGTTTTTAAAATCGATGTAAGATTCTTTGTCCTTGGTTTTATCTTCAAAACCTGGATAATTGTTCTCTATCTTGTTGATCAATTGATTTAATGCCTGGCTGCAGTTGCATTTAGTTTCTTGGGAGAAAGTGAAATTTACTAACAATACTGCCGTTAAAAAAAGTAATTGTTTCATTATATCTAAATATTATGATGCAAATATAGATTTGGGAAACAACCTGAGATTGTAAAAATGGAAACCTTAGATAAAAAGCCAGACATTTTCCTTTTCCGTATTGACGGTTTTAAAGAAAGAATTCGGACTCACATTCGTAAGTTGCTTGAAATCCTTGATTAAATGTGACTGGTCGTAAAATGAACTTTCAAGTGACAGATCGGTCAAATTTTTCTGATTTTTTTGATTGATAATCGCATTTCTAAAACGATGAATCTTGCGATATTCCGACGGCGATTTTCCGATTGTCTTAGAAAAAAGTCTGTTTAGATATTGTCTTGAGAAATTATTTTTGATGGCAATATCATCAATTCTAAAATCTGATTCGATGTCGGAAATTATATTTTCTAAATCTGAAAAATCCTTCTCTTCCAACTTTGAAAGCCAAAATTCTTCTAATTTTGAATTTCTCTATCCTTGATTTTGAAGATACTTTCCATCGAATCATTCAAATCTTCGAAAGGATTAAAATGCAGACCTAGAATATTTTTAAAGAAAATCTCAGGATTTTTCACAAATTGATTAATCCCTAATGGCTTGAAGTAAATTGTCACTTCAGCTACCACACCTTCGTAGCACACCTCAATTGGCTTAGTATATTTTGCAACAAAATCTGAAATGATATTTTCATTCTTGGATTGCCTGACGATTATTTGCTTGTCATTGATCTCAACATCTGCATTTTGATTTATGGAGACTATGAAGAAATTATTTGGGAACGTCCAGTAATGCAATGGCCCTGCGTTCTCATCTGGCGAAATGAAATAATATCCTTCAATGTACTTTCTCAAAAGTTCATTTTTTGGTTTGTAAAATTCAAATTTCATTTGACGAGAGTGATTTGTGAAAAGAATATTAAATTGATCAAAAATACAAATAAAAAAAACCGCCTAAAGTTAGGCGGTTTTAAGTGGTTTCTCCAGGGATCGAACCAGGGACACATGGATTTTCAATCCATTGCTCTACCAACTGAGCTAAGAAACCATTGTTTTTTTGAGCAATGAACTCATTTATTAGTTTTAAAATATTAATAGTAAATCAATATTAAATTGTGGTTTCTCCAGGGATCGAACCAGGGACACATGGATTTTCAATCCATTGCTCTACCAACTGAGCTAAGAAACCATCACTCGCATTGTTATTTTGAGTGGTGCAAAAATATAGTCTTTATCCTTACGATGCAAATTATATTGAAAATTAGTCAATATTTATGTGAAAATTACTGATTTTCAGAGGATTTTTTTTCAGTTTGTGCTTTGAAAAAATCACTTAACTCCTCCAAAACAGGCTTTATCGTATCTTCCGGAAGATCGCTGATTCGGATGTACATCAATCCATCAATCGCATCGTTAAAGTTTGGATCTACGTTGAAGGCGATCATTTTTGCATTCTGCTTGATGTATTTTTTGATTAAAACCGGCAATCTAAGTTCTGGCTCTAGATCATCAATAATCTTATCTAATTTATTAAGATCGGCATCAATATCTTCGAAAAACAACGCTTTATCACGTTCCTTCATCACCACTTTAAATTCATTTTTTGGATGAATGTATTGCGCAACGGCAGAATCGTAATAGTGAGATCGCATAAACTCAATCATCAAAGATTTCGAAAATTCTGAAAACTTATTGCTGATACTTACACCACCCATCAGGAATTTATGCTCTGGATTTCGGAGGCAAACGTGCACAATTCCTCTCCACAGTAAGAATAACGGAAAAGGCTTCTGCTGATATTCCACAGAAACATAAGCACGTCCCATTTCGATCACTTTTCGGAAGAATGGTTGCAACTCCGGATCGTATTCGAAAAGTGAGCTCGTATAGAATCCATCAATTCCATATTTCTTCATCACTTCTGACCCCAAAGCCATCCTGTAGGCGCCAACCAGCTTTTTGCCGGCATTATCCCACATAAAAAGGTGGTGATAATGGTTATCATATTCGTCCAGATCAAAAGGGAGGTTTGTGCCTTCACCAATTGCCCGGAACGTCAATTCTCTTTGACGCCCGATTTCCCTCATTATAAAAGGAATCTCGGCTGACGTCGTAAAAAACACATCGTAATCGCCGTGAGAGAAAAGCTTTTTGTTTTCGGTATTTTTTAGCGTGTTTATTTCGGTTTCAATATCCTCCGTCGGCGTTTCATCAATGATATTCTGTACGATATTATTCTGCTTTACCAATGGATTTTTGAGCGACATATTTGGAAGCTTCAATTTTTCCGTAATGCTTTTTCTCCTTTCGTAATAGGACTTCAGCATATAAACCTTATTATAAAGATAATCGCCAAGTTCGTCGATCGTTTCCTCTTCCTGCATTTGCTTTACAGAGATGGCCTTTCCTATTCGGATACGGATTGGATGATCTCTCTTGCGCATCATTTCTGTTGGCAACATCAAGGTTTGCAAATCTGGATGCAGCTTGGCCAAATTGTAAAAAATCTTACTATTGGTGGCGTGGAAATACATAGGAACTACAGGAACTTTTGCTTTTTTAATGATCTTCAGCGCTGTTTTTCCCCAAGGTCTGTCGAGAATTTCCCCGTACTCATTATTTTTATTTGAAACTTCGCCAGCTGGAAATATTCCCAAACATCCGCCTTCCGACAAATGTCTGAAAGTTTCTCTCATTCCCGATGAACTGCTATACGCATCTTTCCGCTCCTCAAATGGATTTACGGAAATCACGAAGGGTTCCATCGGTTTGATTTTGGACAAGAGAAAATTCCCCATCACTTTGAAATCCGGACGGACACTCAAAATGATCTTGCACATCAATATCCCATCCAACGCACCCAGTGGATGATTGGAAACAATGATGAAAGGTCCGGTCTTGGGAATTTTGGAAAGATCTTCCGCAAAAACAATGTAGCTGAGTTCCTGCGCTTTTACAAATTCATCAAAAAATTCCACACCTTTTGTATGGATGAGTTTATTATAAAGTGTGTTGACTTCATTTATTTTGGTGAGATTCATGATCGCAGACGCAACGGGTCTCTTGAGAAAACCAATTTTATCGAGTCCGGCTGCTTTTATCAAGTCTTCTTTAGAAATTAAGCTCATAGTGTTTTTACATGGTTACCATTTGGAAGGTTTTTTTGGAAATCTGCTCCAACAGTACTTTTTTGTCCTTGTAGAATTTCTCCAGCTTGTCCAATTCAGCATTTCTAACGGTAAACAAGGATACATTTTTCGTCATTTGTGTGATGAAACTCTGTTGCAGTTCTTCGTTAAATTCGTTCGCCGTTCCAAATTTGTCTTCCAAACATAAAGCTAATGAAATTGCTGAATTCTGCATCAAAGAAACTTTAATTTTATATTTTGCTAAAAGTGTAAAGATCAAACTGATGTGATCCTCGGCTATGAAAGAGAAATCTCGGGTTTCAACATTCAGCAAAGTTTGATTTTCTTTGAGGATGTAACTTTCGATAGATTCGTTTTCTGTGGAGTTTCCGACTTTGGTACCCGGTTCTTTCGGTTCTACAAAAGATTTTACGAAAAACGGAATATTCTTCTGTTTAAGTGGCTGTAAAGTTTTTGGGTGAATGACGGATGCGCCGTAATAAGCCATCTCGATTGCTTCTTCGTAAGAGATGAAAGACAACAATTCCACGTTATCAAATTTCCTAGGATCTCCAGTCATCACACCCGGAACATCTTTCCAGATGGTCATTTCGTCCGCATTGAGGCAATAAGCAAAAATTGCGGCCGTGTAATCGGAACCTTCTCTTCCTAAAGTTACCGTGAAATTATTGGTCTCGGAACCGATAAATCCTTGAGTAACGTAGCAATTGATTTTATCCAATTTGGAAATATTCTGTTCCGTTTCCTGCCAGTTTACGATTCCTTCTCTGTAATTGCTGTCAGTTTTAATGTAATCTCTAGCATCAAGCCAATGGTTAAAAAACTGAATCTCATTAAGATATTCACTTAATATTTTTGAAGAAATCATCTCGCCGCAACTCACAACCTGATCGTAAACAAAGTTATAATTAGGCGATTTGTTTCGTCTTAAGAAAGAATCAATGTCATCAAAAAATAATGAGATCTCTCCGAAAACCTGATGATTCTCAGAAAATAAACCTTTGGCAATGGCGATGTGATCGTTCTTTATCAGTTCGATCTCCTTCTGGTAATCCTGTTTCTTGAAATAATATTCCACTACTTTTTCCAAAGCATTCGTGGTTTTCCCCATTGCGGAAACCACCAGCAGACATTTTTCAAAACCCTGAGTTTCCAGAACCAAGGCTACATTTTTTACACCTTCAGCATCTTTTACAGACGCACCACCAAATTTGTAGATTTTCATTAGATTTTTTAAGACTTAAAGCAGTTGATTTTAATGTAATAAAATCGTTAATTTATTATTAACCCCCAAAAATATTAATAATGAACGAAATATAAAAATTGGACTTTGCATTTTTTAATGACTCAATATGAAACATTACACCATATTAATAGAAATATGATAAGTATCATCAAATAGTGATAAATTTTGTTTCATTTGTTTGAAAAATAATATAGTTTTGTAAATCTGAAAATTAAACCCATGTCAAAACAAGCGTTACAAACTTTAGGAGAATTCATCATCGATAAACAGGATGATTTCAAATATTCCACCGGAGAACTTTCCCGTCTTATAAGCTCTATCAGAATTGCAACCAAAATTGTAAACCGTGAAGTGAACAAAGCCGGAATTGCAGACATCATCGGAAACGTTGGAAATATGAATATCCAAGGTGAAGATCAGCAAAAACTAGATGTTTTGGCGAATGACATCTTCATCGCCGCATTATCTCAGAGAGAAGTTGTGTGCGGCATCGCATCAGAAGAAAGTGATGATTTCATCGAGGTGAAATGTACAGAAAATGCGCACCTTAGCAAATATGTTGTTTTGATCGATCCTCTGGATGGTTCTTCCAACATTGATGTGAACGTTTCTGTGGGAACGATCTTCTCTATTTACAGAAGAGTTTCCGATCCAGGAAGCCCAGTAGAATTGAGAGATTTCTTACAAAAAGGTGTCAATCAGGTGGCTGCAGGCTATGTGGTTTACGGTTCTTCTACAATGATCGTCTACACGACAGGAAATGGCGTGAACGGATTTACTTTAGATCCATCGATTGGAACTTATTATTTATCTCACGAAAACATCAAATTCCCAACGATGGGGAAAATCTATTCCATCAATGAAGGAAATTATGCAAAATTCCCTCAAGGTGTGAAAGATTACATCAAATATTGTCAGGAGGAAGAAGGCGACAGACCTTACACTTCACGTTATATTGGATCTTTGGTTTCAGATTTTCACAGAAATATGTTGAAAGGTGGGATCTACATCTATCCGCAAACATCACATTCACCAAATGGAAAATTGAGACTGCTCTACGAGGCCAATCCAATGGCTTTCTTAGCAGAACAGGCTGGCGGAAAGTGCAGCGACGGTTTCAAGAGAATTATGGAGATCGAGCCAACAGAATTGCATCAGCGTGTTCCGTTTTTCTGCGGAAGCGCGGCAATGGTGACGCAGGCTGAGGAATTTATGGCAAAAGCTGTCAGCAAAAATTAGAATTAAAATTTTAAACTATACAAAAGACCGATTTTCTCGGTCTTTTCTTATTTTTGTAGGATGAAGACTGCGACATTCAACCAATACATTCTTAATTTCAAACAGCCAAGTGGAACATCTCGAGGTGTTTTGAATACGAAAGAAACTTATTTCATAGAAATTACCGAAGACGACAAAAAAGGAATTGGAGAATGTGCACTTTTCCGAGGATTGAGTTTTGATGACGACGACGATTACGAAGCTGCTTTGGAATGGGCTTGTCGGAACATCAATTTGAGTTTTGAAGAATTGAAGGAAGAATTGGTAAATCATCCGTCGATTATTTTTGGGATCGAACAAGCGCTTGCCAATTTGAAACATCAAGGCGACCTCTATTTTCCGAGTGATTTTACAGAAGGAAAAGATTCAATCAAGATCAATGGTTTGATATGGATGGGAAATGCAGCATTTATGCATTCTCAAATTGAAGAAAAATTGAAAGATCAGTTCACTTGCATCAAACTGAAGATCGGCGTAGACTGGCAATCGGAGAAAGAAGTGATCAAATCAATAAGAAATAAATTCCCGAAAGAACAAATCGAACTTCGTGTGGACGCAAACGGTGCTTTCTCTCCGGAACAGGCAAAATTGGTTTTGGAAGAATTGGCAGAATTAGAAATTCATTCTATCGAACAGCCAATACAAGCTGGAAACTGGAAAGCGATGGCTGAACTTTGCAAAAACACGCCAACGCCAATTGCTCTCGACGAGGAATTAATAGGCGTTTTAAATATCGAGTCAAAAAAAGAACTTCTGAAGGAGATCGAACCTCAATACATTATTTTGAAGCCAAGTTTGATCGGTGGTTTTTCCGGCTCAGATGAGTGGATCAATTTGGCAGAAAAAAACAACATCGATTGGTGGATCACTTCCGCATTGGAAAGCAACATCGGACTGAACGCCATAGCACAATATACTTATAACAAAAAGAATCCAATGCCACAAGGTCTGGGAACTGGAGGATTATTTACCAACAATTTTCCAAGTCCACTGATTCTAAAAGGCGAAAATCTGTGGTTTAAAAATTGATTTTGCAAACAAAACAGCAATAAGCCTTTTCCTTTTCAAATTTTTCAGTAACTATTTCCTAAATTTGATGACATATAATTTTATTAGTCATTAATTTTTCGGAAATGAAATTAAAAGTTTTAGGTCTTCTATTTGCCAGTGTTTTTGTCGGTGCTCAAAATATTCAAAACAATCCTGGGAGCAATCACGGGAATAAGTTTGAACAACTCGGCACGATCCTTCCAACACCAAATACTTACAGGACGGCTTCTGGTGCGCCAGGAAATCAATATTGGCAACAACGTGCCGACTACGATATTTCCGCCTATTTGGATGAAGACAAAAGAAATCTTAAAGGTTCCGAAACGATCACCTATTATAATAATTCTCCCGACACTTTAGAATATCTTTGGCTTCAGCTGGATGAGAATCAGCAATCTTCTGTAAAAAATGCAGATTACCCTTCTTCCTCCACTCTACCCAAAGCAGCAAACATCGATAGATTAAAAACATCTGAACTTCCTGCAAAAGACGATGGCTACGGTGTAAATCTTGAAAAAGTGACCGACGCCAACGGTTCGCCGATCAAATATGTCGTGAACAAAACGATGATGAGGATCGACCTGGCAAAACCTTTGAAAGCTGGAGAGAAATTCACCTTCAAAGTGGACTGGAACTATAACATCCCGAACCGAATGGAAAAAGGCGGTCGTGGTGGTTATGAAAACTTCCCTGACGATGGCAATGACCTTTACACAATGACACAATGGTATCCGAGAATGTGCGTTTACAGCGATTTCCACGGTTGGCAAAACCATCAATTTACAGGTCGTGGCGAGTTCGCATTGGTTTTTGGAAACTTCAAAGTTTCTATGAATGTTCCAGCGGATCACATCATTGGCGGAACTGGTGTTTGTAAAAATTATGACCAAGTTTTGACTTCGGCTCAATTGGCAAGATACAAGCAAGCTGAAAATTCTAACGAACCGATTGAGATCGTAACACTTGATGAAGCTAAAAAAGCAGAAAAAAATAAATCCAAGGAAAGAAAAACCTGGAAATTCGAAGCGGAAAATGTGCGTGACTTTGCTTGGGGTTCATCAAGAAAATTTGTTTGGGACGGCATGAAAGTTTTGATCCCAGAAAACAACAATAAGGTAATGGCGATGAGTTTCTACGGAAAAGAAGCTTACGGACTTTACAGGAAATTCTCTACAAAAGCGGTGGCTCACACCATAAAAACCTATTCAGAATTCACGATTCCTTATCCATATCCGGTAGCACAATCTGTAGAAGCTTCCAACGGAATGGAATATCCGATGATCTGTTTTAATTATGGACGTACGGAGAAAGACGGAACTTATTCTGAAGCCATCAAAAACGGAATGTTGGGCGTGATCATCCACGAAGTTGGACACAACTTTTTCCCAATGATCATCAACTCAGACGAGAGACAATGGTCTTGGATGGATGAAGGTTTGAATACCTTTGTAGAATATTTGACCGAGGAAAAATGGGATAATAAATTCCCTTCGAAACGTGGACCAGCTTGGACGATTGTAGATTATATGAAACTTCCGAAAGACGAATTGGAACCGATTATGACCAACTCAGAAAACATCGCTCGTTTTGGACCAAACGCTTATTCCAAACCAGCAACTGGATTGAATATCCTTCGTGAAACCATTATGGGCAGAGAACTTTTTGATAAAGCCTTCAAAACCTACGCGCAAAGATGGGCATTCCGTCATCCAGAGCCTGCAGACCTTTTCCGAACAATGGAAGATGCGAGCGGCGAAGACCTGGATTGGTTTTGGAGAGGTTGGTTCTACAGCACAGATCCAGTAGATATAGCTATTGACAAAGTTTCTATCGCAACACCAGACTACGATGCAGCACCAAGAGAAGCAACGGAAGTAAAATATAAAACCGATGCGCCAGCGCTTAACGAGTTTGAAGATATCTCGAAAGTTAGAAACAGAGATGAGAAGATCAAATTCTATGTGGATGGCGACAAAGCCGTTCAGGATTTCTATTACAGATATGACCGAGGCGAGGAAAAAGTGGATACATCTAAAGAGTATACTTTAAAATCTCCAGCTTCCGAAAAACTGTCGGCTCAAGAAAAAACTCAAGGCATTAATAAAAACATCACTGCTTATCAAATCGATTTTACGAACAAAGGCGGATTGGTAATGCCGATCATTCTGGAATTTACCTTTGAAGATGGCTCCAAATTGAATGACAAGATCAATGTTCAAATCTGGAGATCTAATGAGCAGAAAGTTTCAAAAACTTACTATTTCGGTAAGAAAATTAAATCCATCCAATTGGATCCGATGAAAGAAACTGCAGACATTGACACTTCCAACAATTATTGGGCAGCAACTTCATCAACAGAAGCGCCTTCGAAATTCCAAGTTTTCAAACAGGCTCAAAGAGAGACCGCAAGAGGCGGCGCAAGCGGAAAAGTGAATCCAATGCAGGCCGCGGGGAAAAAGTAAATTTAGTTTTGCTGTAACTTTATAATATTCGGCACCACTTATTATTAAAAAATATGAGAACATTTCTTATCCTTTTAATAATTGGTAGTGCCAATTTTTTTTCTGCACAAAATCTGCTTTCACCTTCAAACATTAAAATTGATTCAAAATACATTCAGGAAGAATTATCAGAAGTTGGCTGGACAATGGAAAATGCAGGCGCTAAAATAGAAATCGGAAAAGTGACAACAGAATTTAAGAAATTAAACAAGAAAGACCTTTTGATAAGAACAACAGTCAAAATGAAGCAAGCTCCTGAGGCTTGGGTTGATTCTACGATTGTTAAAATCTCAGATTTCCAGCCAGTTTATCATTCGTCCTTTAATTCGATGAGAAATATGTCGCTTAGATTTAATAAAAATAAGGTGACAGGCTATTATTTGGATAAGAAAACTCAGAAAAAAGATTTGATTAATGAAGCTACAACTTCAGCCTATTTTGACAGTAATAGTTATCCGGCATTAATAAGATTTTTGCCTTTAAAAGAAAATTACACATCTGAAATTTCTATCTATGATTATAATCCAACAGCAAAAAAAGGTGTTATCAAAGCTTATATTGAAAAGGTTGAAAAAAGTGACTATAATGGAAAGGATGTTTGGATCGTGAATACTACGGATGATATTCAGGATAGAAAAACGGAAAGCGTTTATTACATTGATTCGGTTACAAGGAAAGTCATTAAACAAGAAATTAATGCTGGTGGAAGAAAGATGATAATTGAATAAATAGAGTAATTTGGTCATCAGTAAAAAACATTATGGACAAGTTTAAATTACCTCGATTAGAAAAGAAAAAACTTCGCAAGCAAATCTGGTTTTATCCTGCAGATGAAAAAGGAAACAGTTTGGTTGCTTTTCCTCATAAGTACAAAGCAGATTATGATGCGATGAATCAAGGAATCGTGCAAGATTTATTTGGGAGACAAACTCCAGAAGAAAAAGAAAATCGAAAGAAGGAACACGAAGAACTTGATAATGAAATCTATGTTTCGGATGAAGAATTACGAAAATACGTAGATGATATTTTTGCTAAGGAATATAGAAATTCGTCTTACAATATTTTATTAGAAGCAAAAAAAAATTCAAAAGCAAAAATTGGATATTTTAATTTCATCAATTCATATCAAAAATATTTGGAGGAGAATAGCTTTGGCAATGTTTGTTGTATGGCTGTAGATTATGCTAAACAATTATTAAAAACTTCCAGAAGTAAAAACAAAAAACATAAAACGCACAATAGCTAACCGCAAAAGTCATTCAAACCGAATGACTTTTTTTCTGCCAAAATTTCAGCATCAAGAATAAAACTCTGCCAAATAGAACATCCATCTTCCAACTTCCAACTTCCTTCATCATTGGCACATTCTTGGAGATGTAGGAATGAGAATAAATATTAAAAAATCAAATATAATTATGTCAGTAAATTTCAAACCATTAGCGGACAGAGTTTTGGTAGAACCAACACCTGCAGAAACTAAAACAGCATCAGGAATCATCATCCCAGACACTGCAAAAGAAAAACCTCAGGAAGGAACGGTTGTAGCAGTTGGTCCAGGAAAAGTAGATGAGCCAACCACTGTAAAAGTTGGTGACAAAGTGCTTTATGGAAAATATTCAGGAACAGAACTTAAGTTTGAAGGGAAAGATTATCTTATCGTGAAAGAGGGAGATCTACTTGGAATTATTGGGTAAAAAATTTGTAAAAAGTAAAATGTATTTACGTAAAATGATTTAAATTTTCGTGAATACAACATTCATTAATACATTGTACAAAGTACATTAATACAACAAAAAATGGCAAAAGAAATTAAATTCGATATTGAATCAAGAGACGCTTTGAAAAGAGGTGTTGACGCATTGGCAAATGCAGTTAAAGTAACTTTAGGACCAAAAGGTAGAAACGTTGTCATCGAAAAATCTTTCGGTGCACCACACGTTACCAAAGATGGTGTAACCGTTGCAAAAGAGATCGAACTGGAAGACAGAGTAGAAAATATGGGTGCTCAAATGGTGAAAGAAGTCGCTTCTAAAACCAATGACATCGCTGGAGATGGTACAACTACCGCTACAGTACTTGCTCAGGCTATCGTAAGAGAAGGTCTTAAAAACGTTGCTGCTGGTGCAAACCCAATGGACTTGAAAAGAGGAATCGACAAAGCTGTATTGGCTGTGGTTGAAAACCTTAAATCTCAGTCTCAGGAAGTGGGGAACAACTCAGAAAAAATCAAACAAGTTGCTTCTATCTCTGCAAACAATGATGATACAATCGGATCATTGATCGCTGAAGCTTTTGGAAAAGTTGGAAAAGAAGGTGTGATCACTGTTGAAGAAGCAAAAGGAACAGATACAACTGTAGATGTTGTAGAAGGAATGCAGTTTGACAGAGGTTTCCAATCTCCATATTTCGTGACCAATCCAGAAAAAATGGTGGTTGAACTAGAAAACCCTTACATCTTGTTGGTTGAGAAAAAGATCTCTTCGATGAAAGAATTATTGCCAGTTCTTGAGCCAGTTGCACAAGGTGGAAAATCTCTTTTGATCATTTCTGAAGAAGTTGAAGGAGAAGCTTTGGCAACTTTGGTAGTGAACAAATTGAGAGGTTCTCTTAAAATTGCTGCTGTGAAAGCACCAGGATTTGGTGACAGAAGAAAAGCAATGTTGGAAGATATCGCAATCTTGACAGGCGGAACCGTGATCTCGGAAGAAAGAGGTTTCAATATGGAAAACATTACCATCGATATGTTGGGAACTGCTGAGAAAGTAGTGATCGACAAAGACAATACTACCCTTGTAAACGGTGGTGGCGAGGAAGCTCAGATCAAAGGAAGAGTTTCTCAGATCAAAGCTCAGATGGAGACAACGACTTCTGACTATGACAGAGAAAAACTTCAGGAGAGATTGGCTAAATTGGCTGGTGGTGTTGCTGTACTTTACGTAGGTGCTGCTTCTGAAGTAGAAATGAAAGAGAAAAAAGACAGAGTTGATGATGCATTGCACGCAACTAGAGCTGCTGTTGAAGAAGGAATTGTTGCCGGTGGTGGTGTTGCTTTGGTAAGAGCGGTTGCTGCCCTTAACTTCGAAGGTTCAAATGCTGACGAAACGACTGGTATCAAGATCATCAAAAGAGCGATCGAAGAGCCGTTGAGACAGATTGTTACCAACGCTGGAGGCGAAGGTTCTGTGATCGTTGCAAAAGTAGCGGAAGGAACTGGAGATTTCGGTTACAACGCAAAAACTGACGAATACGTGAATATGCTTGAGGCTGGGATCATTGACCCAACTAAAGTAACGAGAGTTGCTTTGGAAAACGCAGCTTCTGTTTCTGGAATGCTATTGACAACTGAATGTGTGATCACTGAAGTGAAAAGCGCTGAGCCTGCAATGCCAATGGGCGGCGGGATGCCAGGAATGATGTAACAGTCAACGACAACTAAATATATAAAACCGTTCAGATTTTTTCTGAGCGGTTTTTTTATGAATTCTACTTTTTATTAAAATTAATATCAAATGATTCGGAAATTTTAAATGGTTTTTATATTTTTAATTCAAAATTAACAACCAATTAGATTTATGCTAATCCAAACCTCGGCAGACTTCAGGAAGAAAAGCAAAGCCGCTATTTTTTCCATCATCTCATTTATCATCGTTTACATTTTACTTTTCATTGCCGCCATTGCATTGACGGTTGCTTGCATCGCAGGAGGAATTTTCCTAATTGCCGCAAAGCCGATGTTTTTTACAGTGATGATCGGTCTTGGGCTGGCAATTTTTGGAATTTTGATCTTTTACTTTTTGATAAAATTTATTTTCAAAAAACACATCAACGACAGAAGTTACCTCACGGAAATCCAACAAAAAGACGAACCCGAACTTTTCGCAATGATAAACGAACTGGTAAAAGAAACAGGAACGGATTTTCCTAAAAAAGTCTATCTGAGCTACGATGTCAACGCAAGCGTTTTCTACGATTCCACGTTTTGGAGTATGTTTTTGCCAATCAAAAAGAATCTGACAATTGGAGTTGGACTCGTAAACGTTTGTACAAAACAGGAGCTGAAGGCGATTCTCGCACACGAGTTCGGACATTTTTCTCAAAGATCGATGAAAGTGGGAAGTTATGTTTACAATGTGAATCAGATTATTTTCAATTTGGTGAATGACGACGAATCCTACAGAAACACGATTCAAAGCTGGTCCAACGCAAGTGGATATTTCGCATTCTTTGCAGAATTAGCATTGAAATTCACATCAGGTATCCAGTGGATTCTTGCGAAGATGTATTCCTTTGTGAATATCAGGCATCTTGCACTTTCCAGGGAAATGGAGTTTCACGCAGATGAAGTTTCTGCCAATATCGCTGGATCATTGGCTTTGGAAGAATCGCTTTTGAGGCTGGACTTGGCAGATAATTCGTATAACAATGTCCTCAGTTTCTATGAAAATAAAATCAAGGAAAACAAAGCCAGCAAAAATATCTATAGAGAACAATCCTACGTGATGGGATTTTTGGCGAAGGAAAGCGATTTGGAAAACAAATATGATTTGCCAGTTGTAAAATTGGAAGAAGCAGGACTTTTCAACAAATCAAAATTGGTCATCGAGAATCAATGGGCGTCGCATCCGTCGACCGAGGAGAGAGTCAACCGCCTGAGACAATTGAATATTCAGAAAAATGCGGACAATCAGCCGGCAAAATTCCTTTTCAAAAATTTTGAAGAAACAGAAGAAAAGCTGACCACCAAATTGTTTTCGAATGTTCAATACGAAAGTGAAAAATCCAATTTGGAATTTGATCATTTCAAAGAAGAATTCGAAGCCAATTACAACAAAGATACTTTTGATAAAATTTTCAACAATTATTATGATAACAAAAATCCGGATAAATTTGATATTGAAAATGCTTCGCCAACCAATGAAAACCTAAGTTTTAACGAACTTTTTGGTAAAGATAAAATCGAGATCGCCTACAATCTGATCGCACTTCAAAATGATAAAAGTACCATCGAAGCGATTTCCAAAAAGGAATTGGACATCAAAACTTTTGACTACGATGGAACCAAATACAAAGCTTCCGACGCGAAAAAGCTGATTCCAACCTTGGAAAATGAAATCAAAAGTTTGGAAAAAGAAGTGACAGAAAACGACATCAACTTCTACCATTATTTCCTGAATCTTGCCAAAACCCAAAATCTGGAAACCGACTTTAGAAAAATCTATTCCGACTTTGCAGAGTGCGATGTGACTTACGAAAATCAATTCCAATTGTATTTGGATCTTAGCAACGCATTTGCCTTCGTGAGTGTGACGACACCTTTTGAACAGATTGCGAAAAATTTCAAAAACAACATTCCTCTAGAAGCCAAACTGAAAGAAGCATTGAAAAGCATTCTGAAAAATCCACTTCTTGAAAACGAAATCGACGAGCAAAACAGAAAGGATTTGGATTATTATGCGAATTATACGATGATCTATTTTAGCCACAACGAGTATTTTGACAAAAATCTGCAACAATTGTTTTTCGCCATCAATAGTTACCAATATTACATTGCAAGAAATTATTTCCTTCTGAAGAAAAGACTTTTGGATCAAATGTCCAGTTTGGAAAAAAGCAAAGTTCAATCTCAAGTTTCATAATTTTAAAAACCGTTCAATTTTCGTGAGCGGTTTTTTACTCTGACATAAAATGATAATTTTAGAATTATTATTGATTGAATTAAAAATAAAGATGAGCAAACGAAAAGTTTATTTTGTTTTGTTCGTTAATCAAAATTCATTGATCTAAATACTGACATTAATGAAAAACCTAAAAACCAAAACCATCTTCGCTTCCACAATTGCTTTGCTTGCTTGGTTTTGCGTGATCCTTCAGTTCTACATCACAGAAGGAACTTTTTCGAATGTACTGAGCTACTTTACAATTCTAAGCAATCTCTTGGTTGCGCTTAGTTTGACTTTTTCTACATTTCTCAATGGAACGAAACTGGGAAATTTTTTCGCCAGCCTTTCCGTCAAAACAGCGATCGCACTTTACATTTTCGTCGTCTTTGTTGTTTATAATATCATTTTGCGTGGCATTTGGAAACCCACCGGCTGGCAATTATTTTTGGATAATATGTTGCACGTCGTCATTCCGGTTTCATATATTTTGCACTGGATATTCTTTGTCAAAAAACAAAAATTGCGTTGGAAGCACGGATTTTTCTGGTTGATCTTTCCACTAATTTATTTGGTCTATTCTCTAATCCGTGGCGCCATCGTGCATTGGTACCCCTACCCTTTTTTGGATGCTCGGAAACTTGGATATGAGCAGGTCAGTATCAATATCGTGTTGATGCTTTTCGTATTTTTAGCCATCGGATCTGTGCTAATTGCTATTAATAACAAATTTGAAAAACATTAATTAATTTAAATTTCATCAAAATGAAAAAGAAAGATCTGGAAAAATACATTAAGAATATCGGTAATCCTAACGAATATTCTGACAGCAAATATCTCGTTTACGTCGAGCTTTACAAAGCGGATAAAAAGCTGAAGAAAATAATCTCTGAACATTGCAAAGTCATCAAAGAACTGGAATTTGGATATTTGTGTGAGGCCAACCTGCAGGCGATTCCGGAAATTACAAGATCATTGTCTCTGAAAAATCACGCGGTCTATCAGATTGTGAGATTGGTGAAACTTTCTTGATATTTAAAATTAATCTTAATGAAAAAGTGATTTTCAATATCTGAAAAAAGTCTTAAAAAACCAATATTCACAAATTAAAAATTACAATTTTTCTTTTTATAAAACCACCACAACTTCCAATATTCTAGCGTTTTGAGAGAAAATATTTAATCAAAACCACCAATCCAGCGTTTTCTGCAGTTGCGACTTTGGATATTTTTTGTTAATTTGAGATTTAAAATAAATCAAATTATGCCGAGAAGTACGAAAATTCTACTGTTATGCTGTCTGTCAATATTTTTATTTTCCTGTAAAGAAAACGAACGCGAAAAACAGCTGGACGCAAGGGAAAAACTCTTGTCTGAAAAGGAAAATGTCTTCTCCCAAAAAGAAGCAGAATTTGATGCGCTGTTGAAAATGCGAGACAGTCTATACGCAAAAAAAATAGATTCTGTAATGATCCCGACTTGGCCAGAATACATTCTTGGGAAGTGGACCGGAAAGGTGATCTGCACAGAATCCAACTGCTCCGACTACGTGATCGGTGACCAGAGAACGGACATCTGGGAATTCGTGAATGATTCTTTGCAAACTTCGGTCAATGTTTACAGCAAAAATAATTTGGTACGAACATACGCCGGAAAGCTGGAAAACAACGAGATCAAACTCAATTTCAAAACCGATTCTACTTCTTCCAAGCTGGTTGATATGAACATTCTGCTCAATGAGATCTCGCCCGAAAAGATTCGCGGAAAGAGAACAATCACTGTCAATAACAACTGTTCTGCTGTATTTTCTGTAGAATTGGTACGTCCAAAATAAAAAACACACAAATGCTTTTAAGTATTCACAACCTCAGTCTTCCATTAGAAGATCCCGTTCTGAAATTTTTGGTGGTTCTCATCATCATTCTCAGCGCGCCACTATTACTCAACAAAATCAAAGTTCCACATCTTCTCGGACTCATCATCGCAGGCGCCATCATTGGACCAAATGGTTTCAATGTTCTCTCGAGAGACAGCAGTATTGTGGTAACAGGCACAACCGGACTACTCTACATTATGTTTCTCGCCGGTCTGGAAATCGATATGGGCGACTTCAAAAAGAACAAATGGAAAAGTTTGACCTTTGGACTTTACACCTTCGTTGTTCCTTTTGTCCTCGGCTTTTTGGGCGGCTATTATATTTTAGGATTCTCGCTTTTGACGACCGTCCTTTTTGCCAGTCTTTTTTCATCACACACTTTGATCGCTTACCCGCTTGTCAGCAAGTTGGGCGTTGCGAAGAATCTCTCTGTAAACATCACCGTTGGTGGAACGATGATCACCGATGTGCTTGCCCTATTGGTTTTGGCGGTGGTCGTCGGAATGTCGCAGGGTGAAGTTGGGAGCGAATTTTGGATCAAGCTTTCCGTTTCGGTTTTAGCTTTCGGATTGGTGGTTTTATTAATATTTCCAATCATCGGCAGATGGTTTTTCAAGAAAGTGGATGATAAGATTTCGCAGTATATTTTTGTACTTGTAATGATCTACCTGGCCGCACTTTTGGCAGAATTAGCTGGCGTTGAAGCCATTATCGGCGCATTCTTGGCAGGATTGGCTTTGAATAGATTGATTCCACACACTTCATCATTGATGAATCGGGTCGAGTTTGTCGGGAACGCGATCTTCATTCCTTTCTTTTTGATCAGCGTTGGAATGTTGATCGATTTCAAAGTCTTTTTCAAAAGTTGGGAAACTTTGCAAGTCGCATCTGTAATGTTGGTGGCTTCCATTTTAGGAAAATATGTAGCGGCCGTTCTGACCCAGAAAACATTTCGATTGACAAAGCACGAAGGAAAATTGATTTTTGGATTAAGTTCCGCCTCGGCCGCTGCAACTCTGGCCGCAGTAATGGTTGGTTACAACATTATCCTTTCTGAAAACGAAGCTGGCGAACCTGTCAGATTATTGAACGAACACGTTTTGAATGGCAGTATTTTATTAATATTAATATCGTGTACCATTTCATCATTCATCTCAATGGCAAGCGCGGAAAAGATTGCAGAAGCTGAAAATGAAGACACACTCACCGGAAACAATCACGAGCAGGAAAATATCCTTTTGGCGCTTAATTATGAAGGAATGGTTGATAAGACCGTAAATCTTGGATTATTGGTTAAAAATCACGCGAACACAGAAAATATGTTCGGCCTGAATGTCATTAATGAAGATAAAAATGATTCCTCTATCAAAAACGCTGAGAAAATCCTGAGTTACGCCGTGAACACCGCTTCTGCAGCAGATGTCAAATTAAAGCCTCTGACACGCTACGACAACGATGTGATCAACGGAATCAATAACGTGGTGAAAGAGCAGAAGATCACGGACCTGATCATTGGTTTGGAAGATGAGAAAGGTTTCTCCGCGTCGTTTGCAGACAATCTTTACAATGGTTATCTGCAGAACAACGATATCAATATCTTCGTGTATCACGCCGCACAACCACTTTCTACAGTGAAACGATATTTGGTGATGATTCCGGAGAATGCACATATGGAATCTGGATTCTTCCATTCTCTGGCAAGAGTTTGGAACATTGGTAAAAATTCTGGCGCGGTGATCAGCTTCTATGCGCCTGAAAACATCATCAATGTCTTGAAGAAGATCATCAAGAAAGTCAATATCGAGGCAGATTTCATCATCACCGACTCTTGGGCAGATGCAGAGAAGAAAGCGGAAAAAATAAAGGACAATGAAGGATTGATCTTGATCCTGGCCAAACGTGGAATGACTTCGTACTTTCCAAAAATGAGATATATTCCGGATTTCCTCAACTCAAAACTTCCGAACAAGAATTATCTGCTCATCTATCCATACTCAAAGGTTGATGAAGAAAACACAGAAATCCGATCTGTAAGAAACCACGATGATTTTGTCGAGATTGGAAATATCATCAAGAAGATTTTCAGATAATATTTTAGAGAGACTAAAACAAACAAAAAAGCCATCCGAATCGGATGGCTTTTAAACTTTAAAATAAGTTGAATCTTAGTCGATAATTTCGTATTCGATTGCGATGGTACCTTTTCTGGTGTCGCCTATCGAATCAAATGCAGCTTTCGAGAGATCAAAGGCTCTAGATGAGTGGTATGGTCCTCTGTCGTTAACTCTAACTACAACACTTTTCCCAGAGATCAAATTTGTAATTTTTACTTCTGTCCCGAAAGGAAGTGTTTTATTCGCAGCGGTAAGTGCTTTGTTGCTGAAAATTTCCCCGCTTGCTGTTTTTCTACCGTTAAACTTATCGTGGTAGAACGATGCAAAACTTGTTTTGGCATCTGTGGCATAACTCTTGAAAGAATAAATACCAAGTGTTGAAATCATCATTATGACTACAAGAAGAATTCTTTTTATCATGTTGAATTTTTATTGGTTTTGACTCCGCAAAGATACCAGGAAAGCGTATCGCTACCTCACTTTCCAGCAAACACCGCACAATACGGGAGTTTTTCAAATTTCAAATCCTCTACAACAACCTACAGTAAGTCAACCACGAGATTTGTTAAAAAATGTTAATTTAATTCATATTTTGTTAATTAATTACAATGCAGCGACAAAACACGCAATACACAAATACTTAATTAACAACAACTTATATAAAATAAGGCAATTCACAACCAAATCAAAAATTATTTATTCAATAATTCTAAAGCTTTTTTAGCTAAAACAATTTAATATTTAATCCCGATAATGATTAATACAACTTGATATAACACATATTAATATCAAATTAATATTTATTTATATAAATAGCTATTAGCTCAACTTAGATTTAATATAAAAACCTAACTGTCAGTTATTTACATAAATTGATTCAAAATTTTAACAGAAAACAAAAAAGCCTTCAAAATATGAAGGCTTTTATTATTTAAAATTCAGTTTATACCAACTCTCCGTACAAGTCAAAATCTTCCGCAGAAGTAATCTTCACATTTGCAAACTCTCCAATGGAAATATAAACATCCTTTGCAGGAACCAAAACTGTATTATCAACATCTGGAGAATCGTACTCTGTTCTACCGACGAAATAATCACCTTCTTTTCTATCGAAGATACATTTAAATGTTTTGTCAATTTTCTCTTGATTTTTCTCCCAAGAGATTTGTTGCTGGATTTCCATAATCTGTTCTACTCGATTCTGCTTTTCTTCGTCAGAAATAATATCTTCTAAGACATAAGCAGTTGTATTTTCTTCGTGAGAATATGTGAAACAACCCAAACGGTCAAATCTCTGATCTCTGACCCACTGTTTCAACTCCTCAAACTTCTCTTCTGTCTCGCCCGGGAAACCAACGATCAAAGTGGTTCTGATCGCCATATCTGGAACTTTCTCACGGAACTTATCAAGAAGTGCATTTGTTTTTTCGAAAGTAGTTCCACGTTTCATCGCCTTTAAGAGTTCTGTATTGATGTGCTGAAGTGGAATATCAATGTAATTACAAATTTTCGGTTCTGTTCTAATGATGTCAAGAACATCTTCTGGGAAACCTGTTGGAAAAGCGTAATGAAGTCTGATCCACTCGATACCTTCTACTTTTATCAGTTCTTGAAGTAATTCTCCTAAAGCTCTTTTCTTATAGATATCAAGACCATAGAAAGTCAAATCCTGAGCGATGAGAATTAATTCCTTCACTCCTTTTTTCGCCAATTTCTGAGTTTCAATCACTAATTTTTCAATTGGCGTCGAAATATGATTTCCTCTCATCAATGGGATGGCGCAGAAAGAACAAGGTCTATCGCAACCTTCGGAAATCTTGAGGTAAGCGTAATGTTTTGGAGTAGTCGTCAATCTCTCGCCAACCAATTCGTGCTTGTAATCAGCGCCAAGGTGCTTCAATAGAATAGGCAGATCTCTTGTTCCGAAATATTGATCTACATCTGGAATCTCACGGATCAAATCTGGTTTGTATCTTTCGGAAAGACAACCTGTCACAAAAACTTTTTCTACAACACCTTGATTTTTCAGATCAACATATTCCAAAATGGTGTTGATACTTTCTTCTTTTGCATTATCAATAAATCCACAAGTATTGATCACCACAATATCGCCTTTTTCCTCGTGCACCACGCTTTTGCCATTGGCCTCCAGCTGCCCCATCAGAACTTCTGAGTCATAGACATTTTTGGAACATCCTAGAGTTACTATATTTATTTTTTTCTTACCTGTTGATTTCGTACGCATTAATAAAAATTTGAGGTTGCAAATTTAGTGATAAAAAAAAGAACCAAAATTTGGTTCTTTCTATTTAGACTGTGTTTAAACAAGCAGATTTAGTAAGCTTGTTCATCTCCTTTTATAATATTGTAAAATGTTAGGAAAACAATTTTCAAATCTAAAAAGAATGACCAATTTTGGATATACCAGATGTCTTTCTCGATTCTTTTTTCCATGTCTTTATCAGAAAAAATCTCTCCACGAGAACCCATTACCTGCGCCCAACCAGTGATACCCGGCTTTACAATATGCCTCAACATATATTTCTTTGTAATCTTAGAATACTGTTTGGTTTGCGAAAGCATGTGCGGCCTTGGACCTACAACAGACATATTGCCAATCAATACATTGATAAACTGTGGTAACTCATCAATACTTGTTTTGCGCATAAATTTACCAAACTTAGTAATCCTGCTGTCACCTTTTTTTGCAGTCGCAATGTCCGCATGTTTGTTTATGGCCATACTTCTGAACTTGATACAGCTAAAAGGTTCATTTTTGATCCCAGATCTCTTTTGTAGAAAAAAAACGGGACCTGCGCTTTCCAGTTTAATAATCAATGCAACGATAGGAATAAGCCAAGAGAGAACAAAAACAATGACAAAAAGAGAAAAAGCAATATCAAAAAATCTTTTAATGAATTGATTTTCAGAATTAGTCAGTGGTTCTGACATTAGTTTCAAAAATGGGACACCCTGTATCACATTAAGAGAATGAGGACCCATGTTGATGTACTTAAAATCCGGTACTATATAAATCCTAACCATCTTGTGATCTGCCAAATAAACAATCTCATGATAAAGCTGCTCATCTATAGAGTCATCGCACAGGATGATATTATCTATTTTTTCATTTTCTAGATCTACAAGGAGTTTATTAATATCTCCGAGATATTTACCTTTTTCAGTTGTATCTTCGAGAGAATAAAAACCACGGATCCCCATAGACGATCTAATCTCATCATTGGACAATATGGTTTTTGAAAAGTTATTTTTACCAATTAAAATAGTATTGACAGAACTTAATTCTCTGTTGATTTTGATTCTATATTTTTTCCTAATCAAAAATATCACAATCCTTCCCAAAACAAGCATCGAAGTCACAGATAGCAGATACTTCACAGTAAACCAAATACTTATTGACTTGGAATAGATTAATGTATTGTAAAAGAAAAAGAAAATGATAAATATGGAAAGCGCTTTGAATAACGAGCTGAATTGCTTTGCAGAATCTTTGTAGTAAGTATCTTCGTACAATTTCACTAATTTGGAAATAATGTACCAAGAAAAGTTAAGAATCAAAAGCTGAGTTTTATAATCTGGTTTGATAACAGAGATTTCCGAAGGACTAATGAAAAAATTAATCCCTAATAGAAAGAAAATATTGATTATTATATAATCTCCAAATACGAGGTACCTGGATAGTTTTTTTAGGAAATACAGAGGCATATTCTAAAATATGAAATATAATTTTTTAATTCCATCAGATAAATCTGGTTTTCAAATAGGTCATATAAATGTTATTCTCAAATATAACATTTATTTAACAATTTGATACAAATTTACTTTAAAAATTATGTTCTGAAAACTTCGTAAGTACTGCATCTTTTTCCGATAAAATAACGTCTTCCAATGGAAGTTGCCAATCGACATTGATGTCTTCATCGTTCCAAAGCACGCCACCTTCCGACTCTTTGTTGTAAAAATTATCACATTTGTATGCAAAAACTGCTGTATCACTCAAAACTGAGAATCCGTGACCAAAACCTCTCGGCACGTATAGTTGCAGCTTATTTTCAGGCGTTAGTTCTATCCCAAACCATTTTCCAAAAGTAGGAGAATCCTCTCTCAAATCCACAGCAACATCGAAGACTTTACCTTCCAGACAAGAAACTAATTTTGCCTGTGCATGCTCACCTTTTTGGAGATGAAGACCTCTTAAGACACCATAAGATGATTTTGAAATATTGTCTTGAACGAAGTGACCATTCAGTCCAGTGATTTCCTCAAATTTTTTCTCATTATATTTTTCAAAAAAGTATCCTCTATCATCCTCGAATACCGTTGGTTCAATAATATAGCAATCTTTAAGTGGTGTTTCTTTTATTTTCATACAATTTGTTTTCCTAATGTGGAGTCAAGTTTCTTCAGTTCCTGTTCGAATACGGATTTTTTGAGGGCAGAACTTGAAAATCTGTGATCTCTTTTGTTGTAAAAAATCTCTATCCCTTTTTCCTCACAGTACTCTTTGCCGGTAAACTTTTTATCTTTATAGTCACTTCCGATGATACGAACATCTATCACAAAGGATTGTAAGATATCCATCAAGTCTTCCTCTGTGTTATATGGAATGATTTCATCCACATCCTTGCATGCTTTTAGCTGGATGTAGCGCTCTACAATAGATTGAGATGGTTTATTTTTATTAGGGCGGTCAAATGTGGGATCCAACTTTAGTCCTACAATCAGATAGTCACAGACAGTTTTTGCTTCTTCGAGCATTTTGATGTGTCCTGCATGAAGTAAGTCAAAAGAAGAAAAGGTTATTCCAACTTTCTGTGTTTTCATAAATTTTAGTTTTCTGATTACAAAAATAGGAAAATATTTTGCAATACGTTATCAAAATTATTACTTAAGTGCAGTGTCATTATTATCCTTATACCAGTCAGTCAACGCTTCATCAAAAGTATAATGAAAATTGTATCCCGATTTAGCCAATTTCGCACCATTAACATTGGTAGAGATCATTAGTTTTTTTACACGATCTGGATGGATTCCTAATTTTTTACCACCTAATGAACCTATAATATTTGCAGCAAACATCAACAGTCCTGCAGGAATTTTCTGAATATTCCTTTTCATATTGGTAGCCTTCATCATAGATTCAGAAATCTGTTGAATGGTAAACGCTGGTTCATAAGTACAATTGAAAATATCATAACCAGGATTGGAAGAATTAATTCTAAATAAGATAAAACGAACTAACTCCTTGACATAGATGCTAGCTTTGATGGTATCTTTTCTTCCTGCATAAAAAAACTTACGACCCTTTATTCCAAAATATAATCTTGTAAAGTTTCCATTTTCGCCTTTTCCAAAGACCACTCCGGGTCTTAAAATCGTTAATTCCCTCTCATTTTCGTTCTTTACCTGCCAGGCAATATGGATTTTTTCAGCAACTAATTTAGAGATACCATATGGTGTATTAGGTGTAGGTAAAGTGGTTTCAGTTTTCATACTCTCCGATGCGCCATATGGAGCAATTGATGATGTAAAAACGACCTTTCTGATACCAAACAAATCTGCAAATGCAGTAATATTTTCTGCGCCCAACATATTGGTTTCGAAATACTCGTGATCTGGATGACCTGGTGTGGTGTGAACAGCTGCTAGATTAATTATGACATCACGTTGATCAACAGAAATATCTAATTTGATCGGATTGCGGACATCACAGTTGATGTATTTGGATTTTCCGCTGTGATTATTTTCTTTAATATCTAAGTTATAAATAATACTATTAGGATATTTTTCTGCTAAAAGATTGACCAAGTGTGTTCCAATAAAGCCGGAACCTCCAAAAAGATAATAATTCATTATTTATTTTTTAAAAATTCATCATACTTTTCTACTACATATTTTTTGATTTCTTTCTTGAATCGCTCCTCTGAAAATTTTTCTGCGTGGCTTCTGATTCTATCGTAATTAAAAGTATTTCCTATCTGTTCAAATCGTGATACAGCTTCAATGATTGAGTCAGATGTTTGCTGATAAAAGTATAGTCCTGTTTCATTATTTACGACAGTTTCTAGAGAGCCACCCTTTCCAAAAGCGATAACAGGTGTCCCACAAGCCTGAGCCTCGATTGGAATCATTCCAAAATCTTCATCTGCTGCAAAAACAAATGCTTTAGCTTTCTGCATATTATCTTTCAGTATATCAAATGGCTGATACCCCATAACAGTGATATTGGACTTTGCTATTTTTTTTATTTTTTCGTAATCTGGCCCTGATCCTATAACCCTTAATTTTTTATCTGGCATCTGGTTAAAAGCTTTCACAATTAAATCGATTTTTTTGTATGGAACTAATCTGCTACTGGTTAAATAAAAATCTTCTTTTTCCAAACAAAGTGTGAAATTGGATATATCTATGTTTGGATATATTGTTACCGAATCTCGTCTGTAGGTTTTTTTTATTCTTTTTCCCACGTTATTAGAATTACTAATAAAATGATCTACCCGGAAACTTGATAAAACATCCCATTTTCGAATTCTATGTAATAGATATCTTGCTAAAAAACTTTTAAATCCTTTTGTAAGACCACCTTCTTCAAGATATTCATTATACATATCCCATACATATCTTATAGGTGAATGGCAATAGGAAATATGTAGTTGATCAGCTTTTGTAAGAACTCCCTTGGCTACAGCATGAGATGATGATATAATCACATCATAACCTCGCAAATCAAATTGCTCTATAGCATAAGGAAAAAGAGGAAGATACATTTTGTACTTTTTAGCACCAAAGGGAAGCTTTTGGATTAAAGAGGTGTTCACTTTTGAATAGTTGATCCCAAGCTCTTCACATACTCCTTTATCTGCGACCAATGTATAAATATCAGCTGTAGGGAAAATATCAGTTATTGCTTTTACAACTTTATCTGACCCTCCTACTGAGACTAGCCATTCCTGAATAATTGCGACTTTCATAACTTTAAAATAGTATTAATGACTTTTGATCTCAAAAATTAATAAATTATATGTTTAAATCATATAAATATATAATTTAATATTTTATGGATGTTATAATATTTATTAATTTAAGAGTATTTTTTCTCCAATTGTATTGTTTTCATTATTTATTCAATTTATTACTAAATTTTTTTTTCTAGTTTCATCATCTGAAATTAGTTCTATTTGCTTTACAAGAGAAGAAACATTATATGGGTCATAATACACTTTCTCCAAATATCTCTGGAAAACAACTGGCTTTTGAAAGAATAGATGGTGTTCCACATTTTTTGCGTTTCAAGTGGTGGGGTACCTGGTGATTTGGCTGTCTTTCTAATAAGAAATTATATAAAAAAAAAGAAATCTTTTCGAGTATGTCTGGAAAAGCCTCAAAACCAACATCATGAATATCAGAAGATTTTTTTATTAAAATAATGGAGCCGTATTACAAAGATTAATCAGTAATGGAGAACCTTGTTTTTCTAGAACCTAGGCAATTCTATCTGTTCCTATATAAATGGCATTTGTGTTTCCCTGTTTTCCCAACCTCTAATTCAGATGCTATATCTTTGTGTATTATATCTGTGAGTGATATAAAGATGACATCAGACTTAAACTATTTTCTTTAATATTTTAGAGATTTCAATTGCGAAGCGTTGAACACCAGTTAAAGGCTGGGTTAAAGTCTTTGGATATATTAAAATATAAGTCTTTCCAATTATCATTTGACCATTGCTCATCTAATTTTTTCAACCTGCCCAACCACGGATGAAAAATTGCTATTTTCTTAGACGTATTTAATCCTAATCTACTAAGATCAAATTTTTTATTAATAAGTTGTGGATTATTACTATTAGCAATATGTAATGAATTAATCAACGCCCTATAATTGTCTATTTCATGCTTTTCATGGCTGTGATCATTAGATCCCAAATTGAGAATAGCTATTCTTTTTATGATATTAGGAAGTACAGTTTTTCTTTTGAAAAAACCGAGTATAAATAATACAGGAATACCAATGTATCTATCTAACTTATTAAATATATGATTACCCTTTTCCATTATTCTTTTACTATCATACTTCCTATCATTCTTTTGTGTTTTTTTGATCATCCTTATTATTCAGCAATCTCTTGCAAGATTAAGCAATTTTTTAAATTATTTCCAAACAAATTTTAATTTCACGAACTAAATAATTCATCAATAATGGAAAAATGTTTTTTTGCAGAGAGCTCCCATGTGAATTGACTAGAACGCTCCTTACCTTTTTTTTGTAACTCCTCTGATAAAATATCATCCGTGGAGATTTGAACAATAGACCTAGCTATGTCATCTGGATCAATTGGATTAAAGTACAAGACAGAATCTCCACATATCTCTGGCATACTAGCCGCGTTGGAACACAGTACAGGAACATTATACAACATTGCCTCCAACGGTGGCAAACCAAATCCTTCGTATATAGAAGGGAAAATGAAAGCAGTAGCGTTTTGATATAATACCGCTAGTTCCTGATCCGATACATGTCCAGTAAAATAAACTTTGTCCTGAAGATATGAATATTTATTCATGAGATCATCAATACGGTTATCACCATTTACAAACCCTTCTTTCTTTCCAATGATTATGAATTTTAAATTACTATCTCTATTTTCTTGCAAAAATTTTGAAAAACCCAACAATGCATTTATGAAATTTTTGTTAGGCTTTAAATTCCCCACCGACAATAAATATGGTATATATTCCGGATTATGAAAATTATTCCCTTCTAAAGATATTTCTGCAACTCCATTATGAATAACTTCGATTTTTTCTGGTTTGGAAAAATTAGAATACTTCAACAATTCTTTTTTTGAAAAATCTGAAACAGTAATTACTCTATCTGATTTTCGTAAGGCACTATTGTACATTATTTTTGCATAAATTTTTTCTTTGAAAGTCAATTGATTCAAAAATGCTAAGTGATACGCATCATGAATTGTGACAATTCTTCTTTTTGATTTAATAGGTAATAACGGTATGTTAAAATGCGGAGACCAAAAAATGTCTGATTCGGGGATAACAAATGGTAACTTCAATTGTTCCTTTATGGTGTATATTGGAACATCAAAATTGATTATATTAATCTCTGAGGCAAGAACACCAGAAGCAACAAGCTGTTTTTTTATAGAGTCTTCGTTTCCTAAAAGAATGACCTCATATTCCTTTGTCTTTTGCAAAAGATGAAGGACAATATTTTGTAAATAACGACCAATACCAGATGAAAAATACATCCTACAATCAATAACTATTCTTCTCATCTTGTTATATTACGAATTATGGTTTAAGAGACAACTTACGGGTAAGTTTTGTACCCTGTACTTTGTACAGACCATAATTAGCTTCTGCAGGTAAAATATTAGCCTTGTTTAGATTACGGTTCTCATCAAGAAGCTGATAAATAAAAATCGCCTCAATATATTTTATACTTTTAAGTTTCTTTATATTTTCATTTACCCATTTTGATTGTTTTGAAACATCTGCATGAGTACTGCCTTCTGGATAATTGAATTCTGTAATCCAAATAGGCTTTTTGTATACATCATACATTTTTTTAAAGATTGCGGCATCACCAGGTTTATATCTATTATTACCTATGATATCGATATCAATATTGAATTTTTTCATTTCTTCAAAAAAATGATAATCATCCAACGCAACACCAACAAGTATCTTGACCGATTTATCTACACTTTTGATTCCGTTTATAAAGCCTTTCATATATCCCATGAGAATCACTTCTTTACGAGTATCATAAACAAACACTCCATCTTCTGGAATCTTGCCGTCTTTAACTATCCTAAGATTGTATTCGTTTCCAACTTCAATTACGGGGAAGTACTTTGCATTTTGAGTAGCTACTTTTCGTCCTTCTGTAAAACCTTTTTCATACACATTAGAAACAGAATCAAGGACTTCTGATGAAGGAATCAAAATACTGGGAAGTAACTTAACATTATATTTTTTAGCAACAGCTATAAGATCAGTAAGTGTACCATTAGTATATCTTATAGTGCCATCTGGATTAAAAGTTGCTTCGAATCTATAATAGGAAAAATTATTCTTTTTCAATAGCTGCATTTGCTGCTCAAAACTGAATGGTCTGTAATCTTCTGAATATAATGGATGACCATTTACTCCTGATATTATTTGAGCTTGGAGATTTAAACTTCCAATCAGCAGTAGCAGTAAAGATATATTTTGTCGCAAAACAATTTTTATATTCTTAAACTTTTTCATTTGTGTTTTTTTAAATATTTAGTTTTTAATATTATCCAGAATCGCTATGATTTGATGTGCACTTTTTTCCCAAGAAAATCTCTTACTATTTTCGTACCCTTTTTGAATAAGATCATTTCTAAGATTATTATTAACTAACAAACTTTGCATTTTTTCTTTCAAATCTTCTAAATTAGTTGGTTCAATATACAAAGCACTATCAGAAAAAACCTCAGGCAAAGAACTTCTGTCAGAGACAATTACAGGACATCCACAGGACTGTGCTTCTAACGGAGGTATGCCAAATCCCTCATATAAGGATGGAAAAATAAAACCTCTGGCATTATTATACATCTTTTTCAAATCATTATCGTCTACTCTTCCAAGAAATTTGATATTCTTCACACTTTGATATTCTGCAATATTCAAATCATTCTTAGTTTCTGACAGCATTTTTCCAACAACCCGAAGTTCTATATCTGGATATATTTTTATTAAAAGCTTGAAGGCTTCTAAAAGTGATACCAGATTTTTATTTTGCTTTGTAGAGGATAAAGTCATAAAATAATCGTTACCCGTATGATCTATCTTTTGATCTGCCACAAAATCCTGTACAACTGCATTATATATTACAGAAATTTTATCTCCATTAATCTTATAATAATCAATAATTTCTTTCTTTGAAAACTCACTAACTGTTAGTATATGTTTCGATGTTTTGAGTACTAGAGGTGTCAGTATTTTATAAAAATAAAAAAATTTTCTGGTACTAGACTTTGGAAAACGAGCGAAAGTAATATCATGTAATGCTACAATCTTATTGTTATAGCCAATAGGCGATGAATTTGCAAGACTTAGCAACAATGGCGAACCAATACTTTTCAAATACTTTGGAAGATCTATTTGCTCCCAAAGGTGCCCCGTATTTTTACCGATAATTTTTGCATCTAATTCTTGCTGTATGTCTTTATGTAATACATCCTTTGAAGTCACAAACTGGACTTCTCCTTTCAGATCTCTTTTCAATATTCGTGAAAGTTCTAACGCAAAACGCTGGACTCCCGTTATTGATTGTGTCAAAAACCTTGCATTGATAACTAACATAAAACCTAACTTTAAAGAGTATGTTCCTTCATTTTTTGAAACCTAGATAAATATAATTTATTTTTAGCAACATCTTCTTTTCTTCCCAATAGCCTATAACAGAATGCTATGATATGATATGAAATAATTTTTTTAGTCAAAAACCAACGAAAACTATAATTGTTTTTTTCAAGATATATTTTTGCTGCATCATAATTATACTTAAAATTATTCTCTGAGGAAACACCTGTTCTATCATCTATCAGGTGTTTGTATTCAAAATTTTTGACAAATTTGGTCTTGTAATTCTTATTCAAGAAACGTTTGGTTATATCTGCCTCTTCACAGCATAAAAAAATACTTTCATCAAACAGCCCTATTTCTTCGAATTTTTGTTTGTCCATAAATAGTAATGCCCCTGATAGATAACTGTATTTCTCAATATAAATATTGAGCTTATTAAGTAAATTAAATAGAGGTGCTGTAATTATGAAGAAATCATACTCCATCCTATTTAGAAAAGATACATCTCTTCCTCCGAACTGTTTTCCCCCTATCAATGCAAGATCTTTATCTTGTTGAAAAAGTTCTAATACTTTTTTGAACATTGGTCTCAAGAAAAGTATATCAGGATTTGCAACACATACATATCTCCCCTTACTAGCTCTTATTCCAACATTATTCCCCTGTCCGAATCCTTTGTTATCGGTATTTTTAATAACATTGATAAGATCCCCAAATTCTTTTTTTATGAGTTGTTCCATTTCTAAAAAAACTTCCATAGGACTATTATCCACCACAATAATTTCCAGCTGGTCACTTGGAATATCTGACTGCTGAATCACTGATTGTATACAATTTATAATATCACTATTAGAAAGATATGTAAGAATAATTACGGATAGAGATTTCATTGTTAATAATAAAAAGATTTTAAATAATTGATAGATTTCAACATTACATCAAGTTCATGGAGATAATGATTGTCTTTTGCAATGAAATCTGGAAAAATATAGTAAAAGCATGTCACAATAATATGTATCATCATAAATACCAAAAATTTGGTAAATCTTTGTTTATGATTCAAATCCTTTATTATATATAAATAAAAAATAACCCAGATAACGATAAATGGTATTACGTATCTATGTCCCAAAACTGGTGCTACAAAAGCAGGCGGTATAAATATTACTGGAAAGAAAGTTAGTTTATAGAGATATTGATAAAGCTTATCATTTTCATATTCAGGAAATATTTTAATCATCTTTTTATTCTCAATGTATAAAAAGGTAATATAAATTATATATGGAAAAGCATTAAAAAGACCTCCTAAAAAACTACTGGTGGCATCATCTTCAAAGTAGGCACTAAAATGCAGTAGTATAGCCATCAAACCAGTTTTTAATGCTATTAATATTATTACTGAAGATACCGCTGTAGCAACTAATATTTTTTTTAAATATTTTTGTTGGGATATGTAAAACATTGGTATCAATATTAATAGCAAAACCAATGCAGAATGGCAAAGAACTCCCAAAACCAAAAGTGGTAAGGAAATCAATAAATTTCTTTTATACAAAAGATAATAGAAGCCAATCTGAATGATGGGTAATCCTAAAAAAAACCTCAGCTGGTTGACAGAATGGACATAGTTTATTACTACAAATACAAGCATTACATAGAAGTAGTTTCTTGTAAATTTTCTGATTAAAAAATAGTATAGAACATTAATAGCTACGATATGGAATTTGAATAAGTCTTCAAACGGCAGTCCCCATTTTTTGAATAATAATGTGAGGCTGTAATAGACCTTATCGGTTGTATCTTCTTCATATTTAAAAAACCAATAATACATTTGCCAGTCTGCAGTGTAAGTAACGCCTACAGAAAACACCAAAATCAAAGCAAATAGAAAAATGTTAAAAAATAGCGATACAAATCTTCCCGACAGATTCTCAACAATCAGTCCGAATATAAAATGAAGTAAAAAAATGAGAACGATTATTAGCACTACTATTAATTTATTTTATCAAACAATCCTTTAAACAAACCTTTAAAAAAAGATTTTAGTTTTTCTTTTTTATCATCTTCTGAAAAAATTATAGAAAAAAACCTGATACCTACATAATGTACAACAAAGTGTCTTCTTTTATAAAAACCAAAAAATTCTGGGTATTTTCTCCAAATGTAAAGTTGGTTTCTTAACAGATAATAAGTTCGGAAAGCTGAATAATTATTTGCCCATTTACCAAAAAAAGAATCATCAGAATACCCTAGCTGATGTGTTAAAACAACATCTGTAAAAATAATTGTCTTCTTATCAAATTCTCTATTCAACCGATAACAATATTCAAAATCAACAGCATCTATAAACAATTTTTCATCAAAGAATATATCTTCTCTGAATAGTTCAACTGGAAATATAGAACCTGAAGTAATACACTCTTCCACTGTTGTTATACCTGTGGAATCTTTCTTATATGCTAATTTATCATTGGACGCATAATTGACACCAAACGCTCCTACGTTTGAAAAATCACCGTCTATGATTAATTGTTTGAACTTCTCTAGCATTCCCTTTTCGAAAAAACTATCTTGGTCCATAGTAAGTAAATGGGTAAATCCATTCTCAACAGCATATCGAGCAGCTGCATTCAAAGCTTTTCCCATACCTACATTTTTCGCTTCTCCTAGGAAAATCAGCTTTCCATTTTCTTTATCTAATTCTTCTTTATTATATTTTATTTGATTGGTAGGTGTATTTTCCCATACAATCAATTGATCTACGTGAGGGAGATATGTTTTGATATTCTTTTTCAAATCATGAAAATCTGGAACATATGTTACAACTACCGATAATAATTTCATTAATTTTTTTTAATTATTTTTTATTAACTCTATGTTTATATTAACAAGTTAAATATCATTTCAAAATTTATATATGCCATTTCAAATTTGATATTAAAAACGTAAATATATAAAACAGCTTATCTAAAAGCAACCTATTTTTAGACTTGCTTCCGTAATTTTTTGAGCATTGTCTTGTTGACTTTTTCTGAAATAGATTCTTTCATAACATCAATAAACATTTTGAAAAATCTATTATCAAATATATTTGGAAATATTACACCTACAGCAGATAGATATTTTTTTTCTGCTTTAAGGATTACAAATTTCTCAATTTCAATTTCTGCCTGCTTTTGTTTTTCATTTGCTCCTAAAATTGAAGTGTCTGGAGATGAACTTTTTAAAAATTTTGCAAATAGTTCTCTTAAAATGATATCATATTTTTTTTTGAATATCTCTTTTGATACTTTAGATTTTGCTATCACACTATTCTGATGATATCGGAAATAATTTAATGGAGATGTATTAAAACTTACTTTTCCAACGGTTGCAATTTTAAGCCAAGTTAACCAATCACTGCAGTACTTCAGAGTTGTATCAGCGCCTCCAATCTCCAAGTAAGCTAATTTTTTGAAAACTAGCGAACTAGCATTAGGTATCGTATTTTTAAATAAGAGTGATCTTTTTATAAATTCTGATCCTTCTAAAACAAAATCAGTTAAAAAAAGATCTTTGTCTGTTGATTTCATAAAATCCAGCCAGCTTCCTGTAACACTGCCTTTATGATCCATTCGGTACGACTGGGAAAAACTAAGCACAATTTTTTCGTCTGACATTATCGGAGCCATTATTTTTTCTAAGAATAAAGGGGACGCGACATCATCTGACTCGGCGATCCATATATAATGGCCCTTTGCTGCTGAAATTCCTTTATTCCATTGTTTAAATGTACTACCGGAATTAACTTCATTAAATATAACTTGGGAAACCTTTGGATGCAATCTGTATTCTTCTATAATATCTCTGCTATTATCTTTTGAGCAGTCATCCATTAAGATGACTTCATAGTTGTTATAGGTCTGAGCAATTACAGATTCTATTCTCTCTTTAAGAAATGAAGAATGGTTGTAATTAGGTATGATTACTGATACTAAAAAATCTTTTTCCATCATAAGATTTTAGTGAATTTTAAGATTAATCTTAGCAAATATCGTTTTACAGAAATCATTAATGAGCTGTATCTTAAAAACAAATCCCATAATGATAAAATAAAATAGTGTACATATAATTCCCGTGATAACGACAACCACATACTGATTGCTTGAGAATAAATAAATCAGATATTTAACGCCAAAGAAACTGCTGCATGTGAGCACAGAATATGAAATCATTTTATAAGGTATCCTGATTTTGCACAATTTATAGCTTAATACAAATAGAACCACAGAAACAAGAACCTCTGTACTCAAGCTGCTTATAGCACTTCCAACATTACCAATATACGGAATTAATAAAAAATTAAGCAAAAGACTGCAAACCACACCAATGATGGAGCAGCTCATCATATACTTTTCTCTATTGTAGGGAAGTAAAATCTGATAGTTTACCAGAGCAAATCCAATAGGAATAATGATAAATGATAAAACTCGAAAGGCATCCAGAGCTGGAAGATATAACTCTCCTGCAAATATCAAAATGAATTCCTTAGATAATACAAACAGTCCAAAAGCGATCGGAATACTTATTATGAATGAGAAACTCATTGATTTATTTAATAAATTTCTAAACTCATCACCAAATTCCAGAGATGACAATTTGGGCAGCAAAACCGAAGTAAGTGCTGAAAGAAGAGCTATAGGAATCTTACTAAGTTTCATGGCTGTGCCGTAATAACCCACTTCTGTATTATTCTTCATAAAACCTAATATTACAGAATCCAAAAGTACATACACACTTGTAATAACAGTAAGTGAAAATAGAAGAATCAGAGATCTCAAGTGTTGTGTAAAATTAAGATCCTTGAAAGTAAAACTCGTACTCTTGTGAGCGAATATCATGCAGATGATACCTGTAATGACATTTCCTATTAGATTAAAGCTGTAATATAGAATTCTGTCCTCCGGTGTTTTTATAAAAATAAAAATGCACGTAATCGTTAAAACTCTGATGATAATGGAAATAGTGGAGATAAATGCAAATTTTTCCATACCGGCGAAAAACCAATTGATTAGAAAAACGTTGCTGATTATTATGCCGATACCTATCATACACAGCTCATATTCAACCGTTAGTTTAGGAATCATCTGCGCGAGAATCCAAAAAACAATTGAAAACAAAGTTGAAAGCACCGTGTGGATAATGATCAATTCAGAATAAGTTTTTGACAACTTTTCTTTATCATTTTTTATCCGTGCAATTTCGCGAACACCGTACATAGGAATTCCCAAGGCACTCGCCACTACCAAATACTGAACGAAACTATCAATAAAAGTAATGGTTCCTAAACCATTGGGCAGTAAAACTCTCGTTACATAAGGAAAAGTAATGATCGGAAAAATGATCTGACTTACAGACAGTATTGCATTAAAAGCAAAGTTTTTTTTGACACTCATTATAATTTCTCTTACAACTTAACAGATAGCTATCGCTAAGCCTATCTACCCGGAATAAACTTATCTAGCAGCTTACCGAAAAAACCTTTTTCTTCCGCCTGATATCCGTATCCATATTTATTACCGTATCCGAAATTTGTTTTATGAACATCATTCAGAACAAATCCTACATTTTTTATTTTTTGAGACTCAACGTTTTTATTAGCAAATGCTATAAAATCTTTCTCTGTCACCTCAGATCTAGTTACATAAATGGTAGCATCTGCAAACTCAGAAATAAGGAATGAATCCGTCACAAGCATCAATGGTGCAGTGTCTAGAATGATGAATTCGTATTTGTCTTTCAGAGATTCTAATAATAGCTGATATCTTCCATTTTGCAGAAGATCTGCCGGATTCGGAGGAATACTTCCTGAATAAATGAAGTCACAATTTGGATTAAATCCACTTGGATGTATAATATCCTGTACATTTTCCACCCCACCGTATAAAAATTCTGTAAGACCTTCTGAGCCTTTCATAGAAGGATTATATCTCTGCAATTGTGGATTTCTGATGTCTGAACCTATTACCAAAACTCTTTTCTGAAGAGAGGCCAATGCTAATGCTAGATTGACAGAAACAAATGTTTTCCCTTCACCCTTCACGGTAGAAGTAATCAATATGATACTGGCATCCGCTTTTTTGGGAAGCATAAACGTCGTATTCGTCACGAGGATCCTGAATGATTCTGCCAGTGGCGTTACGTCATTCATCTGTACCAATTCACTTTCTTTACTAGAGATTCTAGGAATTTCTGCCAGTACAGGAACCTTTGTCAACTTATCCATATCATGCTTCCCTACCAACTTATTATTGAATAGATCTCTCAAGTAGATATATGCAAATGGCAACAATAATCCTAATATAACGGAGCCAAGTAGTACCAGCATTTTCTGAGGTGCCACAGGTTTTGGTGAAGTGTATGCAAAATCAACAACTCTTGCTTTATCACTTGTAATAGCCATTGAGATCGCAGCCTCTTCTCTCTTTTGTAAAAGCAATAGATATAGATTTTCTTTGATTTGTTGCTGTCTTTCAATATTTCTAAACAGTTTTTCCTGCGTAGGCACTTTATGAATTTCGGAATCGCTGGATGCATTTTCACCCACCACTTGATTCTTCGTAACACTTAAAGATATCAACCATCGGTTTAGATTTTCTCTCATTGCGTTTTTCAGTGAGTTCAAATCTTTTGTAATTTCTAGAACTAATGGATTTTCAGGTGTTGCGTTTTCCAATAGTCTTGTTCTATCCATTACCAGTTTGTTGTAAGCAACGATGTTAGATGTCGCATTTTGATTATCCAAACCAATATTGGTCGGCAAAACCTGATAGTTGTTGGCCTGGGCATTTATATAATCCAGAAGCATTCTTGCGAGCTCAATCTGAGTATCCAATTCCAAAGTTTTTCTTCTGGTCTCGGTAGAGATCTGCAAATTAAGTTTGGCCTCGGTTGGGATGTCAACAATGTCATTGCTGATTTTAAAATTCTCCTTCTGTGTTTCTACATCTCCTAATTCTTTCGAAATGATAAGAATTCTCTCATCGATAAAATCTTTGGTCTTTTTTGACTCATTATTTTTATCGTATGTAGCATAATCATTATAAACTGTTACGATATCATTCAGAATATCTTTTGCTTTGTCCTGATTGGCATAGTTGATTGTAAGACCTATTACGGTTGCATCTTTATCAACAAGATCGATATTAATTGATTTATGAAGGCCGTCTGCAGCGTTCTCCAAAGTGGAATAAGTGAAATATAAATCATCCAATTTCATCTTTTTAACCCTTTTACGGTTAAGATCTGGATTCCTAGTAACGATTAGATTCGCATAAGGTAGACTTATTGTTTTGTTAAAAGTTCCTGTCACAGGCTTTTTTAGCTCATCAGAACTTAGAGTAATTTCGTCCCCTTTTATTTTAATATCAATAGGCTTCTTCGGAAGTTCTTCGAAAGATTTTTCATTAAGGACATATATATTTACCGGATTGGTATCCTTGTAAAGCTCAACATCGTAATATTTTTCTCTGGAATAAATAGAAGTTTGTAACTTTTTGTTGCTCACAACATCTGCTACAATTCTTTTGGACTTGAAGATTTCCAATTCGTTTTCGATACTGTTTGTACCCATCCCGGCAAATCCACCCAGACCAGATAATACTCCAAAATCTCCCGAAGCGCTAGACATCTTTTTCGCATCTTTGATAAGGACAGATGATTGTACTCTGTAAACTGGAACCGTTAATTTGATATAGATAACAGCTAATATTAAAAAACTAATAACCCCTAGTACAAACCAATACCACTTTTTAGTATAAGGCTTGATAAGTTCTCTTAAATTGATTTCTTCTTCTTTTCTCGTAACGTCCATTTAAGTATTATTTATTATTATAACCGTAGCCATACTTGTTACCATAGCCAAAGTTTTCTTTTGTCAAATCATTCAGAACAAAAGCTACATTCTTCAATTTACCAGATTCCACGGCTTCATTTGCAAAATCAATGAGTGATTTTTCCGTAAAATTGGATCTGGTAACATACAATTTGAGATCTGCATACTGCGAAATTGTCAACGTATCTGTCACCAGCAACAGAGGAGCCGTATCTACTACAATATATTGATATTTTGTTTTCAGCTCATCCAACAAGACCTTCAATCTTCCATTTTTCAACAGTTCAGTTGGATTTGGAGGAATTGTCCCTGAATAGATGATATCACCCTTGTCACTGACAGGATTTTTGAAAATCACTTCATCTGCAGTTACATTTTTATCATATAAAAACTCAGTCAATCCTTTATCTAGTCCTTTTTGTATCTTATATCTCTGCAGTTGCGGATTTCTAATGTCTGCCCCTATGATGATGACCTTGTCTTTGCTGGAGTTTGCCAGAGACAGCGCCAAATTCATCGAAACAAAGGTTTTACCTTCTCCTTTTATAGATGATGTGACGTAGATAATTTTGCTACTGCTACTCTCATCCATCATAAATCCAATATTGGTCGTCAATATCCTAAATGCTTCTGCCAAAGGTGAGAAGTCATTGTGGCGTATCAGATGATCAATATTCTTACTGATTGCCGGAACCTCTGCTACAATTGGGATTTCTGTCAAGTCTTTCAGATCATTCTTAGAAACAATTTTATTATTGAAAAACTCCTTCAGGTAAATGATGACAAAAGGAATCGCCAGACCAATCATTAAACTTATAAAAAAAATGATCATCTTTTTAGGTGCCACAGGCTTGTCCGAAACAAAGACAGGCTCTACTACACGTGCTTTTGGAGCCACTACAGCAAGGGAAATTGCGGTCTCTTCTCTTTTTTGCAGTAAAAGAAGATACAGATTTTCCTTGATTTGCTGCTGCCTTTCCAAACTCCTAAAAAGCTTCTCCTGAAGCGGAATTTTGGTTATTTTGGAACCTATTTTATTTTGCTCAGATTGGTACTCATTCAACGCAAATTGCAAAGCTACTTTATTTTTCTGCAAAGATTCGGAAACAGATCTTTTCATAGAATTGATCTGTTGCGTGATATCCACGACCAATGGGTTTTGAGGCGTAGCATTTTCCAGCAATCTGTTTCTATCCATCACCATTTTGTTGTAAGTGGCAATGCTGTTATTCGACTCTGCGCTTTCCAGACCAATATTGACTGGTAAAAGCTGATAACTATTTTGCTTACTAAGATAAGAAATCAGGTCATCATTCAGTTCCAACTGGGCATCAAGCTCCAATTGCTTCTTTTTGGCATCCGCAGAACTTTCCAGACTGATTTTAGCCTCAGTCATAATATCTGTAATCTTGTTTTCACTTTTGAATCTTTCTTTTTCAGATTCTACATTGCCAAGCTCTTTGGATATTTTATCAATTCTATTATCAATGAACTCTTTTGTTTTCTGAGATTCTGAATTCTTATCCAGGATCGCATCCTTGTTGTACGCGTCAATCAAAGAGTTGATGATTGTCTTAGCCTTATCCGTCTGTGCATAATCCACAGAAAGATTAATGACTGTCGCATCTTTGTCCGCAAGATCTACTTTCACCATATTCTGAACATTGGATGCACAAGATTCTAATGGCGAAAAATCAACTTCCAGCGTATTGCCAATATCACCCGCCTTTTCTTTATCAAATTTGATATTCTTTGTGATGATAATATTGGCAAAAGGAAGACTGATCGATCTTCCATATTCAATTTCTTTTTTGAAATCAAATTCCTCAGATTCCAATATGACTTTATTGTTTTCAAAAGTAATTAGGAAACTTTTTTCCGGATACTTCTTGTTCTTTTTTTCATTAATTATATGAATGACAATAGGAGAAGTATCTCCAAAAAGTTCTTTTTTCTTGATTTGGGAACTTGTATGTACAGAAGTCTGCAACTGATTGATTGCTACAACATCCCTGATTAGTTTTTTTGTTTTGAAAACTTCAAGTTCATTTTCTATGCTGTTGGTACTCATTCCGCCAAATCCGGAAAGTCCTTCTAAGACTCCCATATCGCCTGCTCCACCTAAGGCTTTTTTGGCATCTTTGATAAGTACAGCACCCTTTACATTATAAACTGGAATGGACGTCTTAATATATAAGATGCCCAAGATTAGACAAAGAAGAATACTTACTAAGAACCAATACCATTTGGAAAGGTATGGTTTAATAATTGCTTCTACGTCAAAATTTTGGAGGTTATTTGTGTTTTTTTCCATCAAGTATAAACTAAAATGAAGTTTATCTAAATAATAGTGCTAGTAGACCTACCAGTACCGAAGCAATTGAGATAAAAATTCCTGCCTGAGGTCCGTATGCAGAAGAGTTTTTTCTCGTATTGTTTGGTGAAACGTAGATCACATCATTTTGTTTTATGTAGTAATAAGGAGAATTGAATAATTCTGCATTGGTAAGGTCTATATACTCTTTAGTTGTAGCACCATCTATATTTCTTATCACAAGAACATTCTTTCTTTGGCCATAGATGGTAAGATCTCCAGCCATACCCAATACACCAAATAAGGTCATAGACTGTCCATCCGGAATAAGGTAAGTACCAGTTTTATTCACTTCCCCCAGGACTGTAACTTTGAAATTGGTATTTCTAACATTTACGCCGGGATCTTTAATATATTGTTTAAGTCTCTCTTTTATCAAATCACGAAACTGCTCCAAATTTTTACCATTGGTGCTAAGCTCTCCAAGAATAGGGTATTGAATATTTCCTTTAGAATCCACTAAGTAAGTTGGACCAGAAACAGATGATTGCCCCTGTGCAGGAAGATTACTACTAGATATTGAAAATTGTGAAATATCGCTGGAAGAATAATTCTGATTGAATGGTTTAACAACCTCCATATCCTTAGCGGAAACATTAATCACTAACTGATCACCCGGCTGAATAGTAAAAGTTGAAGTTTGGATCGATGTTTGAATTGCTGTCTGCTCTATATTCTTCATGTAATCGATATCCTCTTTTACTTTACATGAAAAAATTACACAAAACAATGAAGCCATAAAAATTATGGATAAAGCTCTTCTCATAAATGATTTCTTAAATTGAAGGTTTGCAAATATAGGGATTCTTATTTATCTAACGATTCATATATAGAATTATTGCTTTTAAATTCTTTTACGATAGATTTTAGTATCCTCACAATTTCTTGCTTCTCTTCTTTCTTAGAAAAATCAATCACCAGTTCAGTTAATTCGTCGATTTCTTCAAATGCCATAGATGGATCTTTGGAAATCATAATTTTCTCGTGGGAGGTTGGTAATGTGCGCGCATTATCACTCAAGAGCTCTTCATATAGCTTTTCTCCTGGTCTCAGTCCTGTATAGATAATCTTTATATCAATATCAGGCTCAAACCCAGATAACTTTATCATTCTTTTCGCCAGATCCAAAATCTTGACAGGTTCTCCCATATCAAAAACATAGATTTCGCCACCTTGTCCCATTGTACCAGCATTCAAAACCAATTCGCATGCTTCTGCTATGGTCATGAAATATCTTACAATATCCGGATGGGTAATTGTAACCGGCCCTCCTTTTTCGATTTGCTTTCTGAAATGAGGAATCACGGAGCCGTTGGAGCCTAAAACATTCCCAAAACGAGTTGTAATAAATTTCGTATGGTTGTTGTCCAGGTTTTGCAAAGACTGCACAAATAATTCTGCCACCCTTTTGGATGCACCCATTACATTCGTTGGGTTCACAGCCTTGTCTGTAGAAACCATTACAAATCTGTTTACTGCATATTTACTAGCAAGCAATGCCAGATTTTTGGTTCCCATTACATTTACCAATACAGCTTCGTGCGGATTTTCTTCTACTAGAGGAACATGTTTGTAGGCAGCCGCGTGATAAACCATCGAAAAATTATACTTTCTAAAAATAGGCTCCAAACGGCTAAGGTTAGAAATATCTGCTAACACAAATTTGAAATTGATGTGAGGGTAAGTTTCCTTCATTTCCAACTCTGTATCGTACAGAGGCGTTTCCGATTGATCCAAAATCACAATTTGCATAGGTTCCAAAAGTGCAACTTGTCTTACAATTTCACGACCGATAGAACCAGCTCCCCCAGTCACCAATACCGTTTTTTGGAAATGTCTCTTCTTGATTTCCAGATTATCCAGCTTTATGGGTCTTCTGTTAAGAAGATCTTCAATCTGTATTGTATTAATTTGATTGATGATCTCATTACTTCTCAACTTCTGAAGTGATGGTGCTTTATAAATTTTCAGATTGTATTCCAAAAAGATATTGACCCAAAAGTCCAACTCTTCTTTTTGTAATGTTTCTTTGATCACCAAAACTCCACTAACTTCATTATTGCCATTTTTCAGGTTATTTAGGAAGTTTACTTTGGTAATAATTTTTTTGTCTAGCAGCTTTATACTTGCCCTCTTGTTATGGTAAGAAATAAAACCGCGAATATCAAAAGGCAAATTAGGATTGGAAAGGATTACCTGCGCTATTGCAACAGAAGTATCATCATCTCCCAAAATATATATTTTTTTTCGGCTCCCGCTTCTTTTATTTTCTTTGATGATGTTGAAAAAACCTTTAACACACAATCTGAAAACAAATAAAAACAATGATGAAATCGCAAAATATAATCCTAGGAAAGGAATGAGAACCACTTTGACGTGAACACTCAGATAGTAAGTATAATTAATAATTACAATGGTAAGAATCCCACATAGGTTGGCCAAGAATATCTTGAAAAGATCCACAAAAGTAGAATGCCTGATAACACCGAGATATGTTTTGAATATATACATATAAAAAACATTCACCGCCACTATAAACAGGAATACATAAGGTAATGGGAAGACTTTGTAGTGATTTACCTCCAGACCCATTATCAGCAAATGCGACATGAAAAGTGAAGCAAGTACTATGAATACATCAATTACTAAGATAACCCATCTCGGAAAGAACTTGAGATCTGCAAGATCTAATACATTATCATTGAGTGAAAATCTCTTAAGATTTTTAACCTTTTCCATTGTTCTTGGTGGTTATTTTAAAATTGAAAATTATTAATTACTTCATAGATTCTTTTTTTATCATCATTTGTCAGGTTCGAACCAGAAGGCAAACACAAACCTTGGTTAAATAATTCTTCAGCTACATTTTCTCCGTAATACGGACAATCTTTAAAAACAGGCTGAAGGTGCATTGGTTTCCACAATGGTCGTGTTTCAATATTTTTTTCAGCAAATGCATTCATCAGGTCAAGATTTGTCCGTGTGGTTAAATCTTTATTTAATGTAATGCTGCTTAGCCAATGATTGGAGTAGAAATCTGAATTGGCTTCTGTGAAGACATTGACCGCTTCTATCTGAGAAAACAAATCTTTGTAAAAATCATGATTTGCTCTTCTTTGTGCTACTCTTTCCTCCAAAACTTCCATTTGGCCTCTTCCAATTCCCGCGCAGATATTACTCAATCTGTAATTATAGCCCACCTCCGAGTGCTGATAATGTGGTGCCTGATCTCTGGCTTGGGTAGAGAGGAAAATCGTTTTGGCTTTTTGATCCATATTATTCGTTATCAAAGCTCCACCGCCAGAAGTTGTAATGATTTTGTTACCATTGAAGGATAATAATGCAAACTCACCAAAGGTTCCACATTTTTGTCCTTTATAGGTAGAGCCTAGCGATTCTGCACTGTCTTCTACCAATGGAATATCATATCTGTTACAAACTTCCAAGATCTCATCCATCAGAGCAGGCATACCATAGAGGTGTACCACAATGACGGCTTTTGGCTTTTTATGATTTTTAATTCTATCCTGAATTGCAGTTTCCAAAAAAACAGGAGACATATTCCAGTTTTTCTCATCAGAATCTATAAAAACGGGAGTCGCACCCAGATATTTGATAGGATTGGCAGATGCTGAAAAGGTAAAAGACTGGCATATGACCTCATCACCATATCCTACACCTAATTGGATAAGCGCCAAGTGCAGCGCTGCAGTTCCCGAGCTAAGTGCAGAAGCAAATTTATTTTGATTAAGAAAATCTTCAATCGCTATTTCAAATTCATCTACATTTTTACCCAAAGGAGCAACCCAATTATGATCGAATGCTTCCTGAATATATTTCATTTCTCCACCTCCCATATGGGGCGATGATAGCCAAATTTTAGACTCCATTTATTTTTTAAATTCTGTATTTTTATCTATATTAAATGTTTCGCTGTATTTACAGTTGTGCAAAACAATATTATTCTCAAGAAATATTAATAGTATTTTTTTAATGATATTGTTTCAGTTAAAAAAAATATTAAATCATTTATCCCCAACAATTTTGCAAAGTTAGTTAATTTAATCAAAAAAAAATTCGATTTTCATATTTTTTACAGACATCTGTTTTCATTCTCGAAAACGGACATTCAATATTAAAAATATCTGCAATTCGAAAATTAATTATTCGATATATTTAATGACTTTGGCTGGATTGCCTACTACAATTACATTGTCTGGTACATCTTCTATCACCACACTCCCAGCACCTATTACAGACCATTTTCCAATGGTAACATTTTGTATGACGCAAGCTCCAATTCCCACCTGTGCGCCCTCGCCTACTTTCACATTACCTGCAAGAGCAGCCTGCGGAGAAATATGAGCAAAATCTTCAATTTTGCAATCATGATCTACGCTGGCGGAGGTATTTATAATGCAATGATTACCGATTTTTACTGATGAGTTTACAACCGCACCTGCCATCACAACATTGCCAATTCCCCATTGGCTATTTTTAGATACAACTGCAGCAGGATGGATAAGATTAACAGACTGATATTTAAAACTTTCCGAGTTCTTTTTCCTGTTCTGATTATTCCCAAGTGCAAAAAATAAATTCGCTCCTTCTTTTATACTTTCGAAGTTATGAGAAACTGGATAGTGCAAAACATCTTCTACAGTTTCATTCAGATCATAAATTCCTTTAATATTATAATCAAGCAGTTCCGCAATTTCTATGACCACCTTGGCATGACCTCCGGCACCTACTATGCAAATTTCTTCCTTCATCCTTTAAAACTTTCTGTTGTCGCCTGTCCTGCGGTATTGATTCCTTCGCTTTTAATCACCTTTTTCACTGTCAATAGTAAAATTTTGAAATCCAAAGCAAAAGACAAATGATCTACGTACCAGACATCATATTCAAATTTTTTCTCCCAGCTTATCGTGTTTCTGCCATTCACCTGTGCCCAGCCTGTGATGCCCGGTTTTATAAGATGTCTTCTTTTTTGCTCCTCGTTGTACAACTCGAGGTAGCTTACCAATAGCGGTCGCGGGCCTATGAAACTCATATCGCCCTTCAGCACGTTGATTAGCTGGGGCAATTCATCCAGAGATGTTTTTCTAACAAATTTTCCCATCTTGGTAAGACGAAACTCATCCGGCAGAAGATTGCCTGATTCGTCCTTCTCGTCCGTCATTGTTTTGAACTTTATGATCCTGAAAACCTTATCATTTTTACCTGGTCTTTCTTGAAAGAAGAATACATTCTTCTGATTGAAAAAATACAACAGGATAATGATGACAATGAACACAGGTAATAAAAACAGAACCAATGTCAATGCTAACAAAAAGTCGAAAAAGGGTTTAATAACATTTCTATACATAAGGGCAAAACAAATCCGAAATTAAGTAATTTCGGATTTTGATATTTTTAAATATTAATCTTTTTATTTTTCTTCTGATAATAAATAATCAGAGTCAAACCAGCCAGTAGCAGGACTGGGATGTAACCATTAATCGGCACCGGTTCTCCAGGGTTACCTGGCGCTTCTTCGTGATCTCCAGGCCCAGGAACACCAATTGATGATGATGTCTGCTCTGTTTCATTTGGATTGTACGTGCCTGGATTTGCTTCAGTCTTGGACGCTCCTGACGTTGACTGATTTTGATCAAAGACATTGTCTGTGAACTGAGCAAAAGACATAACACTAAAGGTTACATATAATAAAGTTAAATATTTTTTCATCTGCAGTTTAAAACTAAACATAATTTTCAAGGTGTAAATATATAAAAAATTGATAAAACTTAAATGAAGTTAATATTAAATAAATTTAATTTTTAACTATTTGATAATTTTTTTGGTCCTGATATTTCCGGAGTTTTCTGCTCTGATAATATAAACACCTGAAGCAATCGCAGCAGCATCTAATCTGAATTCCTTTTGATTAGAAGATGTTGCTATTACCAATTTTCCACTCGCATCATACAATTCTATTTTCCCCAGACTAAAAGTAGATCTGATAACAAAGCTTGTCCCATCTCTGTAAACCGAGAAATCCGATTTGCTTAAATTGTCTGTACCAAGCACTTCTTGATTTCTATAAACAATTTCGAAACGTGTATCATCTGTCCCTTTACTAGCTGTAAATATATAATCTTGAACGGAAAGATCTGTGTACAAATTGTTAAGTTTATCTAAAAGATAGATTTTTTGATCACCCGCAAAAATACCTTCTTTGTTGCCTAACGATATTTTGTAGTTTCCGTTTGCAGAATATTTATTACCCAGAGGAATCACATCTTCCGTAGTTAGCGGATTGCTTCTTGCCTGGATTTGCAGTTTTTGAGTATTCAGTTTAGAATAGAAAGAGTCATCACCTACTGCCAGTAATTCTGCATCATAGTTAGCATCATACTGATTCGTTGCGCCATCCATATGTGCTACAAGAATTGTATTAACAACATTTTCCGGAGAAATCATCTTAACCCAATAACGATTGATTGCATCAGATGATTTGTTATTGTTATAGAAATGCCCTGTGCTATTATTAGTTCTGATTGTATTATCAAATTTCAAATTAGCAGTTAAAGGTGTATTACCTGTTGGAGGCGTTCCAAGCATCTCAACAATAAAGCCTTGTCCTACTTTTATAAACTCATTAGGTATTGGCGTTCCAGCAGATTGACCATTAGCTATTGTAGGAGGTGTACCACCTGCTAAAGTAATAGTAGCATAATTATTTCCGGCATACGAAGAACCACTTTGGGTTTTTGTAGGAGAAGAATTTGTCCAGAACCAAGCTTTAGCATTGATGACATCACTATTCTTCGTTCCATCGCCTCTTTCTAAATTATAGAACTGAATAAAATTAATATTAGAAGGATATGGATTTCCAATTAGATTGTAGCCATGTGTATAGGTTTCCAGCGGATTTCCAGAAACTGTATTTTTAGATTTCTGAATATCAATCACATAAGATCCATTGTTTGGAACTCCGGTGAATTTCATATCTGTATCTAAAGTATGAACAGTCGAACTGTATGTATCTTTACCTCTTATCGCATAACCTTTTGCATTTGCAAAATTAGAATCTGCCGTTGCTTTGAAATTATCTGTTGGCTCGTAATAATCATAAATTCTGTTATTTGGCGTACCAACTGAGAATCCGTCACCAAGGGCCGCGTTATTCAAAAGTTTCTGTCCAGTAACCGGTGTACTCCAATAAGTATAATCCGTTTTACTCATTTTTACATCTCGCTTCGCAATGATCTTACCTGAATTATCATTAGCAGCTGGTGAATTAGTCTGCAAAAGACTTCCGTCACTATCAATTACGATTTTGTTGTCAGCTGTAGTAATTTTACCTGCAACAGTAATTCCCTGGTTTGCAGGAATTTCCAGGAGACCTGTATTTTCGACCGTCAAATCTTTGACTGTGAAAGTTGCCTGAGACGCATTTGCTCCTACAACAAACGGAGATCTGATAATTGCATCGAGAGTTGCATCAGGCCCCGTGGTATTACTCCAAGCTCCTGTGTTCCAAATTACTGTATTGTTTGTTGTAACTTCTATTTCACTAGAGTTTGCAGATTCGCAAGTTGCGGTTGTTGCTCTAACTGTATAATAATATTGAGTATTTGATGACAGTCCATTAACTACTTCTGTTACTGTTGAACCTCCTGCAATTGTTTTTGGATTATAACCAGAAAAAGCAATATTTCCGATACCAGAGGTAGTTACCTTAATATCATCAATAAAGAACCTTGAATTAGCAGCAGTATTTCCTGTAAAACTAATCTTAACATTTCCTGTTGCTCCAGTAATATTTACAGAATAAGTACTGAAACTACCTTTTACTAAAGTAACAGTAGGTGTACTTAGCGTTGCATTGGTAGCAGTTAATTTTAAAGTTGTACTCTCTGAAGTACCGTCCCAAGCTCCAGCACGGAAAGTTAAAGTTCCAGAACCGTTAACTGCTAATTCTGGTGTTGTAACACTTCCAAGATTAGAACCTGAACCAGCTTTAATACTTTTATCAGCTCCAGCTGAACTGTTGAAAACCCATCCAGCTGTAGTATATGCTGTTGGAATAGAACCCGTAGCAATACTACCATTCCAGCCGCCAGAGTTCCCCCCTGTCCCGGCAACATCATCAAAGGTCGCATTTATCAATGTGTTAACAACAGTTCCTTTAAAATATACATCTAACAAATAACCTGTCGCTCCAGGAATTCCATTCCAATGAGCAGCAAAAGTTGTTGCTGTGATATCTGTTCCTGAGTTTGCCGTAGGCGCAGAGATAACCCCTTTACCAGTAACTGCAACATTAGCACTAGTTGCTCCACCTCCCGAAGCTGTAATATTTGAATTAAAATCGCCGCAAGTTGAAGGATTAAATTTGGTATAAACTATTGTTTCTGCAAGTTTTGATCCTGTAAAAGGAAGATTTAATACAGAAGACCAAGCTGTAGTTCCATCTAATGATAAAAGATATCCGGCTGGAGCATTTAAATCAATATTTCCTGTAGCAGATGTAAGTAGGCTCGCTTGTACACTGAAAGTTTTTACAGTAGAATCTGTGGTAACAGAAACATCTCCAAAAGCTAATGATGTTGGATTAACCGTAATTGTTGGGACGGTTACTACGTTTGTTGTGAAGGCTCCCTGATATAAAGCACTCAGAGTATATACTCTATAATAATAAATAGTATTTGCACTCAAAGGTTGTGTAATAAACTCTGTTCCTCCACTTCCAGTTGCATTAGTACAAGCCAAAGAAGTTAAAGATCCACAAGTACCGGAATACAAATTGAGAATAGGATCTACACCACTTGCCCCTACCACATTTATCTTATAAGATCCCGCTTCGCTGGTTGTAAATTTAAACCAGACATCACTAGCCACTGATCCTCCGCATACTGCTCCTGTACTGGTGGTCGCTCCTGTATTGGAACCTGAAATTGAAACAGCATCTACTACAACTATTTTTGCGCCTAAACATTCATCATTACTAAGTATGATGGAATCATCATTTCCAATTACAATAGAGTTTGTACCAGTATTTGCTAGTACAACACCAGTCGCCTGAGTGTTATATTGTGCAAGCGTAACATCATATAAGGTGTAATTACTTCCAACTGTAGAATTGTAAACTCCCAAATCTCCCGGACCAGGATTTACAACTCCTGTATTCTGTTCGGTAGCAGTCCAGTCAGCTCTTACATTTGCAGTTACATTATTTGTAGTTGAAACTCTCCATTCTGTCTTAAGTGTATTTGCAGCAACTGAAACAGACTTTGATAAAGTAGCATTCACATTCACACCAATTTCAGTAGTTCCTGAAAGATTTTTAACTGTTAATGGTGCATACCTTAATGTCGCAGCAACACCCATTGGAAATATCCAATCTGCTGTACCATCAATATTTTGACGAATCAATTTACCTGTACCTGTCGCATTAATATAAGAATTCGCGTTAGAAGTTATAACAGAAGACTTATTTGGTAAAGTCAAATTAAAAGAACTAAGTGTAATGCTTCTACTTGTTAATGTAAGGTCTTTATTAATAATAATAGACGATGCCAAGGTTACAGTTCCAAATGTTCCAGTTTTATTGACTATAAAATAATCAAATGCTGTTGCTCCGGAAATAGTCTGCGTAGTATCATTCCCGTTAAAAATAACAGCCGTATTATTCGGTGCAAAAGTTCCATTGTTTGTGAAGTTTCCTCCCAAAGCAAGATCTGCCCCAATAGTATTGTTCATATTCAAAGAACTTAGCGCGTTAATACTAAGATTTCCAGCCAGTCCTCTTATGCTATTTGGCATATTAATTATTGTATTCCCTGTAATGATAACATTCTGAGGAATTCCTGCTCCTGCGGTTGTTGCATTACCAGTCCATTCATTATTTACACCATACCCAGCACCAACATTATAAGTCAGCGTAGATGTAGATGCGTAGATTGGTGCATTTGTAATGACATAACCTCCATTATTAATTTCCAATGCAGTTGAAACCGTTGTAAGTCCCGCTCCAAAATTGATTCCATTGGAAAGTTTTGTTGTAATATTTGTACCCAAAACAAGTGTACCTCCAGAAGTTGATCGTACTGTTTTTGTTCCATTAATCACAATTGCAGCAGTAGTAGATGTTCCTGTAATAGTACGCTCTGCTCCTGATACCAGGATATTACCACCATTTCCATTGAATGTTATGGTTCTGTTTGCCCCATTAAGACTTGTGGCTGCACTATTTATAATCTGAAAAACATCTCCAGAAGTACCAGAGATAATAATATTACTTGTGATAGATAGTGTTCCCGCAGCCTTATTATTAACTAAATATGCAAACGTTTCGGTATTCGAATTGGATGAATTTGTATTTGTTATAGACTGTGTGCCTGTAGCACCATTAAAGAATACAGCTTTATTATTTGGTGTGAAAGTTCCGGCATTTGCCCAGTTTCCTCCTAAATAGAAATCGCCTCCTAAACTAAGAATAGCAGCAGTCACAGAATTGGTAAAGTTACCTGCAAGATTTGAAACTCCATTAGAGTTAAACGTTCCTGAGTTTGTAACCAATCCTGTAAAATTAGCGGTAGAATTCGTAGTCAATGTTCCAACGTTCGTAGTTGTTCCTTTTACATTTAGAATATCTCCCGATGTTAATGACCCTGAAGTAATAGTAAGGTTACCCGCCAAACCTCTTGCTCCCACTGCCCCATAAGTTACAGCTGCATTATTTTGGATTGTAACGTGATTTGGAATTCCACTTCCGGCAGTTGTACCGGTTGTAGTCCATTCCGTACCTACTCCATAAGTTGTATTATAAACTAATGTTGAGGATGCTCCATACACAGGTGCATTGGAAGAAACAAATCCACCATTATTTAATTGCAAAGTTCCATTTACGGTAATTGCATTTACGGCGTTAAGTTGACCATTCAGTGTCAATGTCCCAGAAACTAAGCCAACCGGCGTGTCAAGCTTTGCACCAGAACCTGAGTTAATCGTCACATTAAAAGGCGGAGTAGTTGTTGGCCAAAATGCATTACCCACTCCAACGCCATAAACACTTCCATTGTTGAATATTAATCCACTACCAGTTGCAGCATAGGTGAAAGGAGCTCCACCGGCGTAACCACCATTATTTAATTGGAAAGAACCATTTACAGTAGTAGTAACTCCGGTATCTCTTGTGACTCCTGCAGCAACAGAAACCGTGTGTCCTGTTGAAATCACCACATTATCGCCAGAAGTAGGAACTACTCCACCCACCCAAGTTGTTCCGGTGTTCCAGTCTCCACTGGTTGTAGAAATAATTGTATTCCTAACAACATCTCCACTTAATGTAACCGTTTTAGCTGTTGCGGAGCCGCTTGTTATATTAATCACTTCTCCATTGTAAGCACCTAGTGCAAGACCAGACTTTAATCTAACGAAGATTGGTGTTGACGGAACTGTACCACTGGTTTGTGTTAAAGATATTGCTGAAGAAGTATATCCAGATGCTGAAGAAAGAGAAATTTCATAATTAGTTGGAGGCGTTACTGAGATATTAGCACCAAGGCTACTTCCAGAAACGTTAAAAGTCTGTGGCGCAGAAGGCGTAGAAGGCGTTGCGGAAAAACCTGTAAGTGTGGTTGCTGAAGAAGCAATTGTTGGTCCCCCAGGTGTATAGGTGACTTTAATACCAGTAAATCTACCGTGCGTATTACTGGTATTTGCATTTCTAATTTTTAAACTAGAAGTGACACTTAGACTTGACACAGTATAGATGTTACCTGCTAAAGCTAAAGCAGGGTCAGATAAAGTTGTCGCTGTTGTACCAATGCTATATCTCATAACCGGAGTATTCCCAGTGACTCCTGTTAGTTCAACAGCTGTAATAGTAGCACCATTTGAAGGAATTAATGTTATAGAACATCCATTATAAGGCGAAGCACTTCCAAAATATAATCTTAATGTATTATCACCTGCATTAAATGCTGGTGCATTTGATGCAGAATTTGATTGTGTGGTAAAAGAAATATTTGAATCAATAGTACCTGAAGTACCCGCAAAAGTATGTGTAACCGTAGTCTGCCCCCAAATATTCCCCCATAAAAAAAGAAGAACTGGTAGTAGCAGGGTTTTTGCGAATTGGTAAAGAGATTGTCCGCGCGGTGTGGATAAACTTTTATTCATATAAGTGTTGTTGTTTTTAATATTTTATCTCCTAAAAAAGGATTGCAAATGTAAATAGATTTCCATCATCTACAATCATTTATTAAAAATTTAACAATAAAACAAACGATCATTTAATTAATTCAACAATCAAAGGAACTGATTTTTAACTTTATGATTATGATTATCAAGACAAAGCAATAAAAAAACACCCTACAAATAGAGTGTTTTAGTTTAAATTTTACAATTACAATTTCTTGTTTAATCAATGTTTATCTGATAATTTTTTTCGTTCGTACGTCTCCGGAGTTATCAACTTTTATGATATAAGTTCCTACCGGCAAATCTGAAACAACGAGCTTGACCGATTTACTATTAGCAAAGAAAGTTTTCAACAGTTGTCCTGTCATGCCATAGACTTCTATCCTACCAAGATTTTTGCCAGATTGGACCACAAAACTTTCACCGTCTCTGTAGATTTGGAAATCGGAAGTTTTTGTATCATCATTTCCAAGAACTGCATTTTCTTTGTACACAATCTCAAATCGGTTTTCGTCCAGACCTTTGATGGCTGAGAAAGTGTAGTTTTCGTTTTGCAAATCTGTATAGATACCATTCTGCTTATCGTGCAGATAAATGCTTTGTCCGTTGGCGAAAATGCCCTGCCTATCTTTCAATGCAAAAGTATAAACACCATCTTTGTAAAACTGAGTTCCCAGCTTCATCACATCATCCTCAAGTTGATTGGCATTCCTGCCTTGGATACTGAGTTTCTTAGGATTATTATCAGCAAAAGAAAATAAAGCGTCAGAACTTAAGGTTGCTACTTCGGAATCGAAAGTATCCAGTAGATTTTGTGCATTGTCTTTGTAAATAACCGCCGTCGTACTAATCAACTGAGAAGGTGCAATCAACTGCAACCAGAAAGCATTTTTCTCTTGACTTTGTCTGGCGAAGAACACGCCATTTTCCGCCGTTCTCATTGCATTTTTAAAAATGACAGAAGGAGTTGTAACGCCACTTTTTGCCTGAACTATGAATCCTTGTCCTACAACTATTTTTCCATTCGGGATTTTGCTGGCTCCATTTTGAGTTCCTGTTCCCGGATTCCCAATTTCTGAACTGATATTATAGGTTGCAAAATTGTTGGACGTATAAGTTGTGTAACCGGATCCCATTTGGCTTGTTGCTTTATTACCATTATTATCCCAGAAGTAAAGTGTGTTTTCAATATTATTTTGATTTTCAAGATAGAACTCCACAGCATCAATATTGGAAGCGTACGGATTTCCTATCAAATTATATCTTTGACCAGTAGACGCCAGATTCACAGTCGCATTCCCATTGTGAGGCGCACCAAAAAATACGGCATTGGAATTTCCAAAATTCTCTCCTTTGATAGAATAGCCAACACCTTTTGCAAACGTCCCGGAATTGACAGTCGTGTAGTAATCCGTCAATGTATTGTAAGTGAAAACCCTCTTTGGCGTTACTGCATTTCCAGTTTGATAAAAAGTATAAAGCTCCTGGTCAGCAACCGGTGAACTCCAGAAATTATACTGAATGGCAGGGACAGACGCATCTCTCTTCACACGGATTTTTCCGAGATTCGAAATTGATGCATTATTCTGAATAAAATTAGCCCCACTTTCTACTACCAAAGTTTTGGTAGGTGAAGTCTCATTGTTATTAATCAGCTCATTCTCCAAAGTGATAGATTGACCACTTGGAATTGTAAGTCCAACGCCATTATTAATTGTTAATTTTTTGGCAGAAAAAGATGGTGGTGACGTGATGTCTGTGGCAATAACTGCAGGACTTGTAATTACCGGACCGTTACCATTGTTCCATTCTCCTGCCGTAGCACCAACATTTGGAAGCCAGGTCACAATTTGATTGATGTTGATCTTCAAACTTTTGTAAGGTCCAACACCCCAGATTCCGCCACTCACATTGTCTGTGGTATCTTCCGTTCCTCCGTAGATGAAAGCACCCGATCCTTTTTGAAAACGAGAAGCAACATAGTAAGTTCCTGCTGGTAGATCCGCACCAAACTTCTGTTTCATGTACTCATCATTATTTTCTACAAGCTGAGATTGCAAATAATTGATTTCCGCTTCTACCCACTGTGTCTCCGGCCATGTGTTTGGACTGGTGTTGGAAAAATTGTACCCAATCCATGCTTTGATAGCAGGATCATATCCTGGCCCCGGCGTTGAGTTTGGTACAAAAACCTGCGCAAAAACATCAATACCGACGCCTAAGAAAACATTCACCTCTGTCTTTGGACTCTGGATGTTCGCCCAGTTCGCAGTTCCTGATGTTGCAGCACTGTTCACAACTACAGTTGCAACGTTACTTGTAACAGAATCACAAGATCCGCTTCCTGTCGTCGCTATTGCATAATAATAGAAAGTACCGGAAGTGTAAGTATTCACCACATAAGTTGAAGTAGTTTCACCCGCAATTGCAACACCTCCCACATTGGAATTTGTTGTATTTCTGTACCATTGATAAGATAATGGACCAGACGTATTGGCTGTTGCACCTACAGAAAGAGTGGTATGCGTGTAAAGATTTACAGTTTGTGAAGGCGTAGGCTGTGCGGTAATCTTCGTAGCCTGTGAAACTGTCAGGACACCGGGATCATTATTAAAAATTCCGTTCTGCCCTGCCACTACAGTCATACAGCTTCCCAACTGAAACCTAAAACCATAATAATAAGGTGTACCTGCAGATAGAGTATTCGCAGGAATTGTGGAATTGTATTCGTCTTTTGTACCGTCAATACTTGCACCTTGAATATTATGAGTCGCAGAACTCCAAGTCCACGTGCTTGGATTGCTGGATGCTCCGTACCCGAATTGTGCCGTGAGAGCTGAAAATGGCGTTGAATCATTATTGGTAATTCCAGCGGCACCTACTCGTCCATAAACCGTAAATGGAACATTGTCACAAATCACTGCTGTTTTTGGACTTTGAATAATGGCTGACGTAATAGCCGGATAGATAGTTAAATCTGTCCCATTGTTCCCCCCTGTAATATTAGGATTGCTTGCAACAACTCTGATTCTGTAGCCCGTTCCATAGGAAATTCCCGCTGGTATGGTTGCGGCAATGGTTCCTGATGAAACAGATGTTAAACCACCAATTGTTGTAGGCGCGTTAAAAGAACCACTTGCATCAGACAAATGAGCAGTGAAAGTATTTCCAGTACCAAAAGTTCCTGTTGCAGTGTAAGGTACATTTACAGAAGCACCTGCACACAATGAAGTTGCGGAAATTGAATTTGCAGAAACTGTAGGTCCTGGCGTCATTGCCACCACACCTGTATATGGATTGAAGGTAATTGTTACCGAGGCACCATTATAAGAAGTATTATAACCTATAACTTGAGAAGTGGATCGGTACAAAAACTTAGTCCCATTAATATAAATATCAAATCCACTTCCACTGGTGTAAGATTTTGTTAAAGTATAAACTTGGTTGATTGCATCATAACTGGTATTTTCCTGCGTAGCCCATCCACCAGGTAATCCACCCGAAGCAAACTTAACGATTCCAACATTTGTCATTGTAGAAGTGGTCATTAATGACGTGAATGTGCTTGTACCATTGTATTGGCCCCAGGTGTCTTGGCTTATATCAATATTTCCAGTCTGACTTCCCGAACCATTAATATTATTTAGGATGAATTTTTTCTGAGGACTAATATTATCTGAATAAAAACCGCCTCCTCCTGCATCATCAAATTTAATTGATGGATTTGCAACAGTGCTTCCTGGCCAGCCAACTGCTTCTACAGGATCAAATTTATAAAGATTTACTCTACCAGCATTTGTGGTTGTAAAGTGAAGTTTTCCTTGCCCAAAAAGCATGGTTACTCCACATAGGAATAACCATAAGAAAAGTTTTCTCATCAGATTTGTGTTTTTTTAAGGTCTGGCGCAAATTTATATTTTTTATTTGATTTATCTTATTATTTAGTAAAAAATTAAATCACAATTGCAAAATCAATGAATTTAAATCATTATTAAAAACATTTTATAATAATATAATACATTTTGATTGTAATAATCTATTCATATATCATTATTATTAATGAAAACAAAAAAAAACAAAAAAAAAACAAAAAAAAAAAAAAAAAAAAACACCCCAATTGAGGTGTTTTAATAAAATGGTTTTAAGATTAATTATTTCAGTATTTTTTTTGTTTTTACGTCTCCGGAATTTTGAGCTTTGATGATATAAACACCATTTGCGAAATCCACAGCGTCGATTATCAATTTATTTTCTTTGGAAAACAACTGACGAATCAGCCTGCCACCGGCGTCATAAACATCTACCTTACCAATTACTTTTGATGATTTGATAACAAAATGATCTCCGTCTTTGTAAACGATGAAATCAGATTTTTGAGTTTCATCATTGCCTAAAACAGCATTCTCTTTAAAAACAATCTCAAAGCGTGTGGCATCAGCACCTTTTACAGCGGAGAATGTGTAGCTAGTTTCTGAACTCAAATCAATATATTTGTTCAGCAGCTTATCCTTCAAATAGATCTTTTGACTACCATTGAAAATGCCTTCCGCAGTCTTAAGCCTGATGGTGTAGTCGCCATTTACAGAAAACGCATTGCCCACGGGAACCACATCCTCAACTGAGAAGTTATCCGCTTTTCCCTGAATGGCCAATTTTTTTGCACCCAATATCGAGTAGAAAGAATCTGATCCTACTGCAAACAACTCTCCATCAAAATCTGTTTCAAAATTATCAGTAGCACCAGGAATGTAACCTATCAAGATTGTATTAATTAAGTTATTTGGTGATTTTAAAGTCAACCAGAATCTGTTTTTAACTATTCCTCTTTGGTAAAAAGTACCATTATCCGTAAGTCTAATACTATTATTAAAATCTATTGCACCAGCAATTTTTGACTGAATGATGAAACCCTGCCCCACTTTGACGATTCCGTTGGGAGCGATTCCATAATTTGGATTTTCATCATTGTAAGTTCCGGGAGCACCACCCGTGCCGTTGTAGATTGCATAATTGTTTCCAGCATAGGCAGAACCCATTTGGAGGCGTTCGTAAGTATTGTTTGTCCAGAAAAATGCAGTGCTAAACATCTTAGCAGAGTTTAGAGAGTGAAGCAAATCAAAATCTATATTTGACGGATAAGGATTACCAATTAGATTATAACCTTTATCTGCTCCTGCACTTTTGTTAAGGAATGGTGAAGACAGATTACCATTGTGCGGAATTCCTGTAAAGCTATACGTTTTAGAATATCCATCAGGAAAACCTGTTTCTGCACGAATCGCATATCCTTTCCCTGCTACGAAGTTTACATCCTGCGTTACAATAAATCTATCATTGCTTTCATTGTATTGCTGGTAGCCACTTGCAGGCGTACCTGGAGAAAATCCTGTTTTGATGGTTTGACCATTTACTGGTGAACTCCAATAAACATAATCTATATCTCCAGTCACATTATTCATGTCTGTCACACTTCTTTCGACTTTAATACTCCCTTCATTAGTAATATTATCGACCTGAATCATATTAGCATCACTTTCTACCACAAAACTGTCATTTGCTGTATTAAGGTTAGTGATTTTCTTTTTTACTTTAATTGGGCTACTTGGTTTCACAACCATAGTTCCTGAAGAATTTACAGTAAGCTCGCAGACATCCAAAGCACCATGTACTTGTGTATCATAATTCCCTGCAATAATTACTTTACTTGCCAATATCGGTGTTCCATTTGACCAAACATTTGCAACTTCCCATGTATTCGTCACATCTTTGATTTGAACTGCATTGGTAGCCGTAAAACATGTCGCTGTGTTTTCTCTCACCTGGCAGTAATATTGATAATTATTGAGTCCGGTAACATTGCTAATATTTAAAGTTGCAGAAGTCGCTCCGGAATAAACACCACCATTAGCAAGCGCATTCCAAGTTCCAGAAGTTCCTAATACAAACCATTGATATGTCAACCCGTTTCCTCCCACGACGCCTTCCGATGCAGAAATTGCCAAGGAAGTACCTTCGACATCACAAGACAAAGAATACGAAGGTTGCGTATTCACAATTGGTGGATTTTTAACGACCGGTGGTTGCCCCACTTCATTAGAAGGAAGACACTGTCCGCTAGCTAAGGCTTGATTAGTCCATTCATTACCATCAAAAACAGTTTTAGGAGAGAGATAATCATTTTTTCTTCTCAGATAGAATCCAGTGATATTGGGCGCATGCACATCATCTATCACCACCGTTCCTTTCATCAGTCTAATTCCATCATTCGCATTGAAACCTGTTCCAAAACCTCCGTTCCCTGTTGTAACATATCCGCAGCTAGATCCGCTAACTCCTACTATTGCTATAGATCCTGCTGCCACAGTTCCAGATAAATTTGCATATGTAGAATAAGTACCCCCATAATCACCAGCTCTCTGAATGGAATATGAACTCAGATTAACAGCAGATCCTGTTCTGTTAAAAATTGTAACAATACCTCCAGAACCTGATTTCTCATCATATACTTCGTAAATTATTAAATCCGAAGCAGGTGCAGTTACAGGTCCGCCAGATGTTGTTTCGCAATCTGTAAGTACAGAATTAATTACATCAAAGACCTGTGTCGCGTTACAACCATTCAGTAAACTCACAACAAAATTAGCATCTAATGCCCCAGCCGGAACTGCGACCTCTAACTTACCGGTATTTGCAGAAATTATTGGTACGGCTACATCATTATAAGTTACGGTTGCAGAACTCAAATCATTAACTGATGATGTGAATGTAACTATTGTATTCGCAGGACCAGATAATGGAGATGCAGCTATAGAAAGGGAAGTTGCACAAGTTCCCGTTCCCTGGATTCTGAAAACATAAGGATTCTCATCACTGTCATTATTTGCAATGCTGACATCCGCCTGGCGAATACCCGCCACCGTAGGACGGAATTTAATTTTAAAGGATGTAGTAACACCATTCACCACCGGAGTAACGGCCTGTTGTGTCACAATGAAATCCGAAGGGTTAGTTCCGATAATATTTATAATTGGCGATCCTGTAAGATTAAGATTAGCCAAACCTAAATTCTCTATTGTGAATTCTTTTTCTGTAGATTCAGAACCTATATTAGTCGCCGCAAACACCGTATTGTTAAGTCCGTAAGGCTCATCAAAACCATTTGGAATGGAGATATTCCCTCCTTTGACATTGATTTCCGCATTGGTTGGCTGAGTAACAGTAATTGTATAATCTTCCACCTCGCCAAAAGTGAAACTCTCACAAGATGTGGAAGCTAAGTTAAATTTCGAACTCACCCTCATTCTTACATTTCCTAATGCTGCAGTTGTTGGTATGGTAATATTTAAAGGAGATAAAGATGTTGCTCCATCAGTAACATTTTTTGCAGTTCCCAACACAAACTCTTCACCCGAATCTGCAAAGTCTCCATCACGGTTCCAATCAAACCAAACCTTTGTGTAAACAGTATAATCTCCATCTGTGTTTACCCGAACAGTCAACGGAATGACCTCACCTCTTACAACAGTCGTTGTTGGCGTTGCAAAATTGGTGTAAGCCTGCACCTTTGTCGGTGTCGCATTTTCTATAGTATTAAATTTTACATATGTAATACTTGTAAGATCCGTCATACTACCTGTGGACGTACAGTAATTGACACCAGTTGTTTGGCAGACCGAAGTCCCATCACTCCATTGGTTTCCACTATTAATTTCTCTTACAAATACCTTATAACAATATTGCAAACCATCGGTAAGTCCCGTTACGATAACACTGTTCCCTGTTCCTTTATAAACCACTTGATTAGGCATTGTGTAAACAGAACTAATGGATGTATATGCTGAGCCATCTCCAGAAGGTGTGAACGAAACAGCACCCTGATTGGCAACTACAAGATATTCATAACAACCGACAGATGCTGGCACCACATTCCACGTTACCGTAGAAGATGTTGGGTTAATAGAAGCTGCTAGATTTGAAATCTCCGGAACATCAGCCAAATATGTCTGGTTCCAAGATCCGGTAGCATTAATTCCTCCTGCCCAGGCTGTACCTGTTTCACCCCGATAAGCTACCACTTTGAAGGTGTACTGAGAGGCATTAACCAGCCCTGTAACAGTTGCAGTAAGTGCACTTCCTTTATAAACAGCTTTCCCTAAAGTGGTGTAAGTATTTGCTACAGAATAATCTGAATTGGCAATATAAGAAGAAGCGTTTCCAGCGGATGCAGCAGTCATTGCAGGAACTGTTGTATTTGGTAAAGCAAAAACAATATAGCCTGTAGGCGCACTTCCTGTAGCAGGCGCTGCCCATTTTAATGTAATCTGATTATTTGCAATACACGCAGCTAGATTGGCAGCATTATTAGGAGAGGCATAATTCACCGTCAAAGTTACCTCGTTGGAAATGACAGTACTGCAAGTTCCATTAGAAATGACTGCGCGGTACTTATAACCATTCATTGCAATTGTTGTTGCAGGGGTAACGTATGGTGAACCCGTTGCTCCAGCGATATTATTCCAAGAGACACCATTGTCTGTTGAAACCTGCCATTGTCTTCCGGTTTGATTTCCAGGAGTGGAGATTCCAAATGAAGCCGTTGTCCCCTCCGTTACTACCTGATTTAATGGTTGTGTTACAATAGGAATTTGATTGTTTACAGAAATATTAAATACACTGGATTCTGCAGCAGCGTCATAAGCTGAAACAGCAACATAATAAGTAACACCCGCCGTAACATTATAAGTAAAAGCCTCTGACGTACCAGTATTACTAGAAGAAGCTGCTAAAGCTGAATCTACCGTAGGGCAACCTTGATAAAGATAAATATCAACATCTCCTGAAAAACCATTCACCGTAACAGTATGATTTCCTGAACAACCAGGTGTGAACTTATACCAAACATCCCGACCACTGGAAAAAGGTGCGGAAAAAGTAGAATTCACAAGCGTTCCAGTAATTGCTGCTGAATTTACTGTTACATCGACCGCATTCCCACAGAGATCATTTGCCGGAGGCGTAAGCGTTGTAAAATTTCGAACAGCGCTGTAAGTGTATGTTGTTCCATCGTAAAGATAAGCTCTATAATAGTAAGTTGTAGCAGGAAATAAACCTGTTGCGTCATAGTTGTATGCAACTCCTGTAGTTCCTAATGGTTGTATTGCAATTTTTGTATCCGTTACGGTAGGTAAACTATTTACAGATGAGTAAACAAAACCTTTTTCTACAGTTGTAGGACAAACACCAAATGTAGTTCCTGCACTCGCACGTAGTCTTGCCGCATCTACCGTGATATTATTAGCAGCAAGAGCAACTGCAACGGGTGTAACAGAAGCATTTCCTGTACCACCAAGCGTGATGGTTGGCGCATTACTTCCACTTGTAAGACTTGATACAGTAATAGTCGCAGATTTTGCACCAGCAGAAGATGGTGTGAAAGTCACCGTAAAAGTAGCCGTTCCTCCACTGCCAGCAATGGTAGAAGATGATAAGCCACTTACTGCAAACTGAGGATCACTAGAATTTAAACTAACTCCTGTTGCTGCAGAAGCTCCCGTATTGGTAATGGTGTAAGTCACAGGAGTTGCTGCTGTTCCCAGGCATGCAGAACCATGGTCTATTGGCGTACCTGAGATCGCCAGAACAGGATTTGCAGGTGGCGCAACGACATTGACAATATAATCTTCTGTTTCTCCATAATTACCTGCAATTGTACAACTAGTAGCGATAGTCATATTTTGGTTAAATGAATACCTCACACGCATTCTTGTATTTCCAAAAACAGCACCAGAGGGAACATTCACTGATACAGTATTGGTAGAACTAGCAGCTATTGAATTTCCAATTAGGATAAATTCTGAAGCATCTACAAAATCTCCATCTTGATTCCAGTCAATGTAAACAGCTGCACTATGAGTTCCTGTACCAGATCCAACTGATAAAGAAAGAACATATGCCGACCCTTGAGTTAAGCTGGTTGTTTGAGTTCCACTTGCCGGAAACAAAGTATATCCTCCGGAATTGCAAGCAGTAGAATTATTTAAGGTATTAATAGTAATATTACTTATAAAGTCATTAAGCGTACAGTTCAAACTTCCTGCTGGTGTACAATACGTCAAATTAACTTCAACAGGATTCGATGTTCCATTGTTACTGCCACAAGTTACAAGACATCTGTACCAGGTTTTAGCAGTAACTGTAGCTGTATAAGTAGAATTAGTTGCGCCCGTAACATTACTGAAGCCTGAACTTGCACTTGTAGTAGAACTTTGCCATTGATAGGTAACGCCTGAGCCTGCAGTTGAATTCTGTAAAGACAAAACTGTTGTTCCTCCAGAAACCACAGGATTTGTAGCCGCTAAAGTATTTCCTGGAGTTGGTGTTCCAGAGCAGGGTGCTAAGACATAACCGATTAAAGTTGCATCATCAATTCTAAAATTATTACCCGCAGCACCTGCATTTGATGGCTTGTAAATTTCAACATACATTAAAGCTTGATTTCCAAAAGTATTGGGAATAGTCAAACTACCTGATGCCTCACAATTTGATGTTGGAACATAAGCATTTCTGATAGTTGTCCAATTAGCACCATCTGAACTAACTCTTACAAGAAAATTACCAATTGAGTTATTTGATGTTCTTTCATTGTAATTGAAAGTCATATTTGTAAAACCAGTTGTATTTACAGTAAATCTATAGGCGTCTCCAGAGTCCCAGGCTGTATATTGATAACCACCAACTCCATTACATGCAGTAGTGTTATAATTACTGAGAATTCCAATATTCGACAAAGAAGGAGTTCCTGTTACATTATCTACGCTAGGCGAAGTTCCTGATTCGAAGTCGAATTGAAACATCGTTACCTGCCCTGAAAAATGTGTAACAATCAAAAAGAAAAAAGAAAAAAGAAAAGTTTTGGGGGTAGAATTCCCCTCAAACATTCGTTTGAAGAATAAATATTTTTTCATATCAATTTGTGTTTTATTAATAAACAAATATAACTTTATTTGAAAAATAAAATACATTTTTTATAAATTTAACACATCATTCATTATAAAAAAGCACACTACAGACTTTAAAATATGAATTACTTACAGTACTAAAACAAAAAAAACACCTCTAATAGAGGTGTTTTACAAATTATAATTTTCGCTAAACTTACTTTAAAATTTTCTTGGTCTTCATTTCACCAGAGTTTTCTGCTTTGATGATGTACATTCCGCTGTTAAGTCTTGTACCATCAAACTTCAAAGTCTTTTCTGATGTTTTTTGACTTATCAAAAGTCGGCCAGTTGCGTCATAAATATCAACTCGGCCTAACGGTTTTGATGACTGAATCACATAAACTGATCCATACCTGTAAACATCAAAATGACTTTTAGAAACTTCACCTGCGCCTAAAACTTTCTGGTCTTTGTAAACAATTTCAAAACGTGTGGCATCTGTACCTTTGTTTGCCGAAAATGTATAACTTGTTTCAGTACTTAGATTGATGTATTGATTCAGTAATTTATCTTTTAGAAAAACCTGCTGATTGCCATCAAACAAACCTTCAGGATTTTGAAGTGCAATGGTGTAATTTCCGTTTACCGAAAATGCATTTGCGACAGGAACTACATCTTCCGGAGTAAATTGATCTGCTCTTCCCTGGATCGCCAACTTCCTTGCGCCCAAAACTGAATAGAATGAATCCGAACCTACAGCAAACAATTCACCATCAAAATCAGTTTCGTAAGCATCTGTAGCACCTGATACATAACCAATCAAAATTGTGTTTACCAAATTATTAGGCGATGTCATCGTCAGCCAGAATCTGTTTTTAGCGGTATTCTTTTGGTAGAAAGTACCATTGTCCGTAACTCTTATGCTATTATTAAAATCCAATGCTCCTGCAATTTTCGACTGCACAATGAATGCCTGACCCACTTTTACTTTACCATTTGGTGCGATAGAATAGTTTGGATTTGTTTTGTCATAAGTTGCAGGCACACCGCCTGTAATATTGTAAATTGCATAGTTGTTTCCCGCATAGCCTGATCCCATTTGTTGTGCCGTGTAAGTATTATTAGTCCAAAAGAATGCCGATGCATAAATCTTATTGGCATTATGCGCGTGGAACTGATCAAAATCTATATTTGAAGGATATGGATTGCCAATAAGATTGTAACCCTTATCCGCACCTGGTGATTTTAGCAATGGCGGAGTGGAAACATCGCCGTTGTGAGGAACACCACTGAAACTATAAGTCTTATTATAACTATTCGCCAAAACATTCTCTGCACGGATAGCATAACCTTTACCTGTAACAAAATTCGGATCCGAAGTTACCGTAAATTTATCATTAGGTTCATTATACTGCTGGAAACCACTGTTTGGTGTGTTTGGCGAAAATGCTTTGATTGGCTGATTGCTTACCGGCGAACTCCAATACACGTAATCAATATTTCCGGTTACATTATTCATTCCAGTCACAGCTCTTTCAACTTTGATGTTTCCTTGGTTGGCGATATTGTCTGTTTGAATAAGATTTGCATCGCTTTCAACTACAAAACTATCTGCAGCAATATTATTATTAATGATTTTCTTTTTTACTTTAACAGGACTATTCGCTTTCACAATCATAGTTCCGGTAGCATTGATCGTCAATTCACAAACATCCAAAGCTCCGTTAGCTTGAGAATCATAGCTTCCTGCGATAATGACTTTACTGCCAAGAACCGGCAACCCATTAGACCAAACCTTAGCCGTGTTCCAGGTATTGGAAGCTGATTTGATTTGTGTTGCAGCAGTCGCCGTGTAGCAAGTTTGAGTATTTTCTCTTACCTGACAGTAATACTGGAAATTATCCACAACGGCCACATCAGCAATATTCAAATTGGCAGTGGTTGCACCAGAATAGTTAGAATTATTAGAAACCGCACTCCAGATTCCCGAATTATCCAAAACATACCACTGGTAAGCCAACGCATTCCCACCTTCATAACCTTCAGTAGCAGTCAGCGTAAGAGCCGCATTCACCACATCGCAAGAAAGCGTGTATGTTGGCTGGACTACAATGACAGGCGGCAATGTTTTCACTGCCGGCGTTTCCGAACCTACTCCTGCCACACACTGTGTTACATCGTCCGTCGTCCAATCATTACTATCATAAATAGACTTAGACGAAAGGTTGGCTGGTTTTCTTTTCATATAGTATCCAACATAGTTAGGAGCAAGCACCTCATCTACAATTGCAGATCCTTTCATCAGACGGAAACCATCATTATCATTAAAACCTCCGCTAATAGTTCCATTTATAGGTGTTGGACTAATGGTACACGTTCCACTTATACCAATGATTGCAAGTTCACCCGATGCAACACTTCCAGATAGCGTTCCGTATTGTTCGTAGGCATCAGTTCCAACATTTCTTGACCTGAAGAAACTATAATCATTCAGATTTACGGCAGCATTGGTTCCATTATAAATTGTAACTGTTCCGCCAGTTCCGCCGTTCTCGTCATAAACCTCATAGAAAATCAAATCCGAAGCGAAGGCATTTCCGGAACCCGATCCGTTTGGTAAAACTTCACAACCAGATGCATCTTGTTTTATTAATGTAAAGGCCGTCTCAGAATCACAATCTAGCGCAGTATCGACGATGATATTTCCATTTGCCGATGCCGGAACTGTCGCTTTTAATTGTGTAGCGCTGATATATTCCACATCTGCATCAATTGTCCCGAATTTAATCGTTGAACCAGATGTAAAATTACTTCCATTAATAATAACAACTGTGTTTGCTGGACCATTATCCGGTGTCGCAGTGATGGTTGCTGGGGTGCATACTGGCGCGCAGAACACTTCAAAATTATCAAATCTCCAAGGAGCTGTAGTAGCCGAAGACTTTTCTAAACGAATCCAAACTTTACTTTCTGTAGAATAGTCAGACAAGTCAATATCAACAGATGTAAGTCCATTATTTGTTGTGTTAGCATGAGTAAATGTAGCAATAGTCGTATCGAAACCAGTATTTTGCCCAGTAGTAGAAATTTTCACCAACAGAGTTTTAGCAGTTGTATTTCCTGTTCTTCTTAAATCAAATGTCAATCTAGAAGGCTTACTTAGTTCTGGAGAAGTCAAAGTTCCATTATTAGCATTAAAACTTCCTCCATCACTATATTCTGTCCAACTCACCCCAGTTGCCAACCAACCTGACGGCGTGGATCCGGAATCAAAACCTTCACTCAAACAAGGTCCTGAAACCACAGACAATACAACCACATTAGAAGTCACTGCATTACAAGAATTACTCAAACGCACTCTGTACCTGTAGCCGTTCATTGCTAAGGTTGTCACTGGCGTGGTGTAAGATGCAAACGTTGCTCCGGAAATATTAGTCCAAGTTGTGCCATTGTTAGTAGAAAGCTGCCACTGATAACTTGGCGACCCTGTTCCTACCACAGTAAAGGTTGCGGTAGCTCCTACCACAGCATTTTGATTCGTTGGCTGCGTGCTGACAGCTGCGGCAGAACTGATCACAACAGCCTGGGTCGGATAAGATTCCGCACTCCAGCAATTGCCATTATAAGCACGAACATAATAAGCACCTCCGGATGTCACAGTATAAGTATTGGTTACAGGATTTGCCGTAGATGTCCCATTCGCAGTTGTTTGCCAATAGTAAGCAACTCCTGTCTGCGGCTGCGCAGAACCATGCTGATAGACAAGTGTTGCGGAACCACAATAAGGATTCTCCAAATCTACCTCGCCCGCAGGATTTACAGGTAATTCGCACAGAGTTGTCTGACTTCTTGGATTATTTGTCTGCGTTGTCGTATTGTATGTATAATTACCAGAACAGATATTATATTCATAAACTCTCACATAGTAAGTTGTGGAATGCGATAAGCCAGTTACCGCCACACTATTACCCGTACCAGCATAAACAACCTGCTGTCCACTGCCTGCATAGACTGAATTAGCTGCCGGCAACGTATTAGAAGTAATAGGATTCGTAAAGCTATTAGTAGTATTAATCGTCACCACTCTTCCTACACCGTTTCCGGACGTAAGATTCACAGTCATCGCATTTGTACCTACTCCTGTAAATGGCGCAACCACCGACTGAGTTGTAGGCGCAACACACGCAGTAACTATTCCGGACAAAGTCAACTTAGGACCGGAGACAACACCACCACCTTCTACAACAATAATATGATTGCTTGAATTGTTATAATTACCCGCCGCCAAACCAGCTTTCAAACGAACTGATACTTGCCTGGAAATTGTTGAACCAATATAAGGCACATTGATTGGCGATGCACTATAATCTGCCCAGGTAGCTCCGTTGTCCAAAGATATTTCGTAGTCATCTCCAGGAAGAATATCCACATTAGATCCATTCAAAGTATTACCGGTGATTGTGAAATTCTGCGATGGAGATGGCCCATTACTCACAGAATATGTGAAACCGGATAAGGTGGAAGGCGAAACTGTGAGGGTTGCGGTTGCTGCGGTTACATTGATCTGAACTGCATTACTAGTAATGACACCACAACCAGCAAATGTAGCTTCACAAACCACATAATAAGTTCCTGGCGTTGAAAAACTGGGGATGTAACTTGAGTTTGTTGCACCAGCAATGGTATTATTATAAGGTCCTCCCGCTGTTGTAGAATACTTCCATTGTCTGGAAGTGACTCCGGTAGCAGTTGAAGAAAGTGTAGATCCATTCGCACCAGTAACTATATTTTGAACAGTCGTAGGTGAAATAGCAGAAGATCTTAGATTGATTGCAAACGCTGCTGTTTCAGAACCCGTGATAGATGGATTACTGGCAATGACCCTGATTTTATAATTTGTTCCCGTAGCCGTTCCAGCAGGGATAGTTGCATTAATTGTTCCAGCATTAATTGCTGTTCTTGTTCCAATGGTAGTAGCCGATGCAAAACTTCCAGAAGCATTAGAAAGTTGAGCAGTAAAAACATTCCCTGTTGTAAATGCACCACTTATTGTGTATGGAACATTCAAAGGTGCACCTGCTGCAGAGGTAACACAAAATGGTGCACCTGAGATAGGAGTGGTGGTTGTGATAGATGGACCCGAGGCGTATTCTATCACAATATTAGTAATATACGTATTACCTGAGGTACCTCCATTTTCGAAATAAATTTTAAAGAACTTATTTCCCGCATCAGGCGTCCATTCTACTTGCGCGGCAGATCCTGTACCTAATTCTCCACCAGATACTGCTGTCTGCTCATCTGCCCCAACCAGCAGTCTGATTTTACTTGGAACTAAAGAACCTGATGACCTGTTTATTGTAATTTTAGTAATATCCCCAGGGACTGCACTGGTATTTGAAAACTGAAAATTCGAACCAGAAGATGCCTGATTGCCTCGAATTTGCAAATTACTGGGATTCCAGTTATTAATAGACCACCCAACACTAGATGCGCTAAAATCAGTTGCAGAAGTTATATACGCATTACTAGTAGTACCAGTAATGGTTTTGTTAGGAACAATCGTAATTGTCTGTCCAAAAACGTTCACCCCATACATTATCAAAAAAAGAAAGAAAAAAGCTTCTATCGATTTGACAAGAATAAATGTTCTCATAGAGAATAAATTTGGTTTCATTTTCATTTGTTTACTTAGGTCGCAAATATAATCCTTCAAATCACCACAAAACCGGGATTCCTAATTGTTAATATAAATGTAATTGTCTCTTTACAATTACTTCAGATTTGATTAACATTCAAAAAATGGATCCTTTACTAAATATTAAACAGTCCCAAATTAAATGATGAGATCTATTTTAAATAATAAACATATCAGCAAAACCACAACAAATAACACCGCCTCATTAAAAACGAAAATACACCCCTGAATGGAGTGTATTTTCAAATAAAAATGAAATATGAAATATGAAAAATTTATCTGATGATTTTCTTAGTCCGCATATCGCCACTATTTTCAGCTTTGATGATGAATACACCGTTTGGAAGCGCAGACACATCAATCCTTAAATCTTTAGACGGAGATTTATAACTTTTAACCAGCTTGCCTCCCGCATCATAAAGCGCAACCTGACCCAAAACTTTAGACGATTTCACCACAAAGGAATCTCCATCTCTGTAAACCTGGAAATCAGATTTTGAAACATCTGAGCTTCCAAGAACTGCAGACTCCTTGTAAACGATCTCGAAACGTGTAGCATCTGTTCCTTTTGCAGCCTGGAATGTGTAGCTGCCATCGCTGCTTAGATTAACGTATTGGTTCAGTAGTTTATCCCTTAGGTAAATGGTTTGAGCACCATCAAAAATGCCTTCCCGCGTTTGAAGTGTGATGGTGTAATTGCCAGCCGCAGAGAAGACAATGCCCAACGGCACCACATCTTCCGTGCTGAAAGCTGCAACTTTTCCCTGCACCGCAAGTTTCTTCGCACCCAAGATTGAGTAGAACGAGTCAGAACCTACCATGAATAATTCACCATCATAATCGGTTTCATAATCATCTGTTGCACCAGGAATATAGCCCACTAATAGTGAATTGACAATATCTTTAGGAGACGTCATTGTGAGCCAGTATCTGTTTTTAGATTCCTCACTTTTCTGGAAGAAAGTTCCATTACTCGCAACCCGTAATATGTTGGTTGCGCTGTAAGAATTCTTAAACTGGAGACTTCCTGTTCCAAAGTTTTTTTTCTGAACGATGAATCCTTGGCCAACTTTTACAATACCGTTGGGAATTGCCAGGATGCCGGTACCTCCTGCTGCATAAGTTGCCGCATTACCTCCAGTCCCGTTGTACACAGCATAGTTATTTGCCGAGTAATTGGAACCAATCTGCGTAGGCGTAAAGTTGTTGTTGGTCCAGAAGTAAGCCGTGTTCCAAATCAAGGAACTGTTTCCTAAATACAACTCATCAAACTTGATATTCGATGGATAAGGATTTCCTATAAGGTTATAACCGTGAACCATCGATCCGTCAGTTCCTGTATTAGCCGATCTTTTAATATCATAATTAATATTACCATTATTTGGAGTTCCGGTGAAGACATAAGTCTTGGAACTGCCATTGACAACTGTACTTTCTGCACGGAAGGCATACCCTTTTCCTGCCACAAAGTTTGGCTCTAAGGTTTGATTTACGGCATTGAACAAATCATTACTCTCATTATATTGATACAGCCTGTTAGCCGGCGTACCTGGAGAGAAAGCCTGCAAGCCCTGCCCTGCTACCGGAGAACTCCAGTACAAGTAATCCATCTGGATCGTAAGATTATTAATATTGCTAGCCAACCTTTGGTATTGGATATTGCCAGTATTAACAGCATCTGCATCCTGCAAAAGTTGCGCATTATTCTCGAAAATCACAGATCCACCGGTATTCTGAATTCCTTTTGCTGCAGTAAGGACGACTGGTGAAACCAAATCCAAGGTGAGCGGAACTCTAAGCGTACCGCCTGTGACAGCAATCAGATTATTAACCCTTGTATTACCAGACAACGTTTTCACACCACTATTTGAGATTCTGATGTCTTGATAAGAATTGCTACTTCTCAGCGTTTGATTTTCTGCAGAAGCCAGCTCAATCTCACCACCTGATAGATTCATATTGAAGAATCTAGGAATATACTCTGAGTCAATATTATTAGATGATGCTTTGGTAATCTTGTAACCTGTGCCTGCAGCCATCTTGAGAATACCGGAAGCACTCATCATAGCTGAAGTAGAGATGAAGTTGACATCCGTCTCTTCTACCCGTCCTCTTCTGATATCCAGAATACCTCCCAGACCATTATTGATATTAGCATTCGGTAAATTGATGAGTCTGAAAGCGGTGCTAGGTGATAAAACCAAGTTATTATTATCAAGCTCTACAATCACAGCACTACCGTTGGCTCCAGTTCCAATTCCAGCTCCCATACTTTGATTTACTTTCCCGATGTAATGGAAGGTTGCATAAGCAAAGTTTGGATTGTTTGTGGTTCTCACGTTTCCAACTGAGCCGGCAACATCAGAAATACCTTGTGGCGATGAGATTTTGAGATACGCACCTATCGCAGAAGTGAAATCTGTTGCAATCCTTCCGTTTCCTGTGATATTGTTAGCAGTAGTTCCTGTAAATCCAAAATCCAAAACAGCACCGCCGTCCACATAAAATCTCGATCTATCTCCAAGATCAAAATCCCTTGATAATTGCACATAACTGCCAGCTCTTGCGTAAAACTGAATTCTTCGATTGCGGGCAACATCTGGAAAAGCAACATTCAAACTTTGAATCTGGCTTGCCGAAGTACCGTTTCCTACACCATTAAAATTAAATATCTTATTTGAATTATTATCCAGGGACGCATCCAGTTTTCCACCAGTCACTGTAAGATCGCCTTTCAGATTAACAGTTGAGACTGCACCCGGAGCCGCATTGGCATTCATATCAAAAACACCACCAGTGATAGTCATGTCGCCATCGATGTTTATAGTATTGTTTCCGCTAGTAAAGTTGGTTAGATTGACAATACCTGCAGACTGCAAATAGTTACCTCTTACATTAATGGTATTGCCCTGCCCGACCGTGTAAGTTGCAGTCCCGCTGATCGTAAGATTATTATATGTAAAAGATGGAGCAGTGAAAACATTACCCGTAGCAGGTGAGAAGAAATTCACTGTACTTCCTGTCACGGTATAAGTTCCCACTCCAGGATTAAAAACATTGCAGATCCCAACTGTGCCCGTACTAGACAAAACCCTGTTTCCACCTGCCGCATCCAGCGTACCATAGTTAAGCGGCGGAATAGTTTGCGAGACAGCACTCCTAATTTCAATTTTACTGGCGCAGTTTAGATTAGCCGTAGCAGCAGCACTATTGTAAGAAACATTCCCGCGAATTATCAGATTGCTGTTTGCTGCCATATTCAGATTGCCATTCAGTGTAAAGTTGTTGATGGCTCGGCTATCTGTGATATTAAGATTTGTTGCACCGGAATTGATGATTACATTATCAAACGTTGTAGGCACCCCATTTGGCGACCAATTGGAAGCAATCTGCCAGTTTGAATTGACATTTCCGTTCCATGTAAAATTGTTTGAGATGGATGAGTCCACAATGTTGACATTGTAATCTTCTGTGTCTCCGTAGATGGTGGTATTACACGCTCCGGCATTGGTGTATGCAGTATCACTTCCACCCCGCAGCCGTATTCTTTTTTGCCCAAGACCTGCAGTCACCGGGATTGAAAACGTATATGTCACCGTAGCGTTACTGGTAGCAGGAACTATAGCCATTGCAATAGTTTCTGTCGCTTCAAAAATACCATTCCCATTAAAATCTATCCAGGCACCGCTATACTGAATATCAACAGGATCATTAGTACCGAAAGTCATCGTGAGCGTGTTTGTTGTCGAACCTCTTACAAGATCTAATGGTGGTTGATTGTTAGTATACAAATAACCGGAGTTCCCTGTCGGTGTCGCATTGGAATAAGTTGCTCCTAGCGAACTGGTAAGACTCATATTAACAATCCTATCATAGACATTTGTATTAGATGGATTGATGAGGCAACTGTTGACTGACAAGGATACATTATCTATAGCTGCCGGAGGTAGGTTTGCGACACTTCCATCATTAGTCCATTCAAAGATTAGCTTCATTGTTTGACCTGCGAAGCTGCTAAGATTTTGCGTACTGGTAAATGTTACAAAATTGGGTTGATCTACAAAATAACCAGAGACCTGTATCCTTATTGACGACGCCGAGATGTTAGTACTTGCAGTTGGGTTATAGCTCAAAGGAACGAGCCAGACACGTAAATAATCGTAATAGGTCAAAAAATATTCGCCCCTCGTTTTCCAATCGAAACTGAGCGTAGCATTTGTAGTACCTGAAGGGATTGCGATTTCTCGATAAGCGTGAACAACAGAGGCAGCATTTCCGTTATAGCCATTCGTCGATCCATTATCATTGGAGATATAAAGAGATTTGGACCCCAATCCACTAGAGGTCGCTCCGCCCACATGCCATTTGTTAACTTGGGTACCATTTACGAGAACCCATTCGTTGGTTCCTTCAAAATCATCAAAATAGTTTAGGGAAGCTTGCGCTGAGATATTCACCACACAAAACAAAGCCATGCACGAAATTACAAAATTGCGAAATATACTTACGCAATCATAAATAAATAAATTTTTCATCATAATAGAATTATATTTTTACATCATCATCAAATATAAATTTATTTTACAATAAAAAAAATAATTAACAATAAAAAAAATTAATTCATACTAAAGAAGTAATATCAAACTAAATTACTTTATAACCATCATTTCACTATAAAGATTTTCAATATGTAAAATCTTAGAAAATGGACTGCTAATGTTCTTCAACTCTTCCTTGGCGTGGATATAAGTATATCGGGAAGCAATATTGTACATATTGGAGACGAGCACCAGCCAGCATTCTTTGGCTTTCGTATTGTAAAGTTTGTACTTGCTGTTTTTCTTTTCAATTACTTGTCGGATTTTTTCGGAGTGAAGCTCATCAAACAGAGAAAACCGATATTCTAAAAACAAAAGAACGCCCTTGTGATGGGGCATTCTTCTGATATGTTTGACAAATTTCGTGTTCTTGTTGTTGGTGATTGCAGACGAGATTTCTTTGATCAACTGCTCTGGTTGCTGGTAAAAATCCTCCTGGTGATAATCGATGCTGAGATAATAGATACCAGAGAGACTTTTATAATCTGACAGCAAACTTTCCACGGTTCGAAAGATATGATTGATGTAACTTTCCTTTTTCTTGAGTTCAAAATGATTGATGATCTCTGAAACTTCAACACCGATGCTTTTTCCCTGATAATTAATAATGAAATCCGGACTCTCACCTGTCAAATTTTCGATCTCGATATCTGGATAATGGGCGAATAAGGTACTGAGCAAAAGGAGCTCGGTTTTCTTTTGATATTCCTCGCGCTCGTGCAGATTGGCGTTGCCAATGGAATCGTACCACTTTACCATATTATCCGATTGGCAAGTTTTGGAAGCGACATACACATCCAAATTTTTCTGAAGGTCTTCACAATAGATCATTTTGAATTTATTAGAAATTTAACCTGTTTAAATTTAATAAATAATTGATTACAAAATACTTATATGAATTAAAATTAATAATTAATGGGAAGTCGCTTAATGAAAAATGCCATTAAAGAGTGACATTCCAAAAGCAATATAGCTTCACAAACAAGCAATGACAGCGGAATTCTTAATTTGATAACCACATTTTTTCACATTATAAGTCCGTAACTCATTGTACAAAAAACTAATTGTTATATTTGCAGGCATATAGACAAGACCTTAAAAAATTATAATACGAATGGATTTTAAAAACTTCAAGATGCCTTACAGCATCAATCCAGATTACACCAAGAAAACAGCTTATTTCTCTATGGAATTCGCGATAGACCAATCACTTAAGATTTATAGTGGCGGTCTGGGATTCCTTGCAGGTTCTCATATGAAAAGTGCTTACAATTTGAAACAGGATTTCGTGGGAATCGGGATTTTGTGGAAATATGGTTACTACGACCAAAGCAGAAATATGGATCAAACCCTGAATCCTATCTGGACAAAAAAAATGTACAGCTTCCTGGAAGATACAGGCATCAAATTTCAAATCGAGATCCACAACGCCCCGGTTTGGGTAAAAGTTTGGTACTTGGCTCCAGAGACTTTCAAAACTTGTCCAATGTTCTTCTTGAGCACAGACGTACCAGAAAACGACCATTTATCAAAAACAATCTGCCATAAACTTTACGACGCCAACGAATCTACTAAAGTTGCCCAATACATCCTTCTAGGAAAAGGTGGAGCAAAACTTTTGGATTTGATGAATTTCGAAAGAGATGTTTACCATTTGAACGAGGCGCACGGATTGCCAGCGGCATTTTATTTATTAAGAAAATATGGCGGTGATTTGGCCAAAGTGAAAGAAAAATTAGTTTTCACAACGCACACACCAGAAGAAGCAGGAAACGAAAAACACAACATCTACCTTTGCCACGATATGTCATATTTTTGCGGATTGACCATCGATGAGGTAAAGAAGATCGAAGGTGTAGAAGACGACAGATTCAACCACTCACTTTGTGCCTTGAGAATGGCGAGAGTTGCAAATGGTGTTTCCCAGTTGCACGGCGTGGTTTCCAGAGAAATGTGGAACAAATATGAAGGCATCTGCGAAATCAAATCGATCACCAACGCTCAGGAATTTGGTTATTGGGGAGACAAAGCACTCTATCAGCACAAAGAAAATGGCGACAATGAAGAATTTGACATCAGAAAAGCTTATCTAAAGAAAAGAGCCTTCAGAATCGTAGCAGATCAAACTGGAAATATGTTTGACACAAAAGTTCTCACCATTGTTTGGGCAAGACGTTTCGCAGGTTACAAAAGAGCAGACCTTCTTTTGGCAGACAAAGAGCGTTTCAGAAAATTGCTATCCAACAAAGATCATCCAGTTCAGATCATTTGGGCAGGAAAACCTTACCCGATGGATTATGGATCGATCTCGACTTTCAACAACCTGGTTGAGGAAAGCAAAAATCATAAAAATATGGCCGTGCTTACAGGCTACGAATTGGCATTAAGCAAATCATTAAAACAAGGTTCTGACATCTGGCTGAACAATCCAAGAGTTCCAAGAGAAGCATCCGGAACCAGTGGGATGACCGCTTCTATGAATGGATCTGTCAACCTTTCAACTGACGATGGCTGGATCCCTGAATTTGCGAAACACGGAGAAAACTCCTTCGTAGTTCCTAAAGCAGATTACGACAACTGGCCAACGATAGAGCAAGATAATTTCGATCTTAATAATCTTTATGATGTTTTGGAAAACGAGATCATCCCAGCATATTACGAAAAACCTGACCAGTGGAGAAAGATTGTTCAAACTGCAATGGACGATGTGAAAATCCAATTTGGAAGTGATAGAATGGCAGATGAATATTACAAATTACTTTATTAATCTTCCATTAATTTTATAAATAATTTAAGCCTTTCATACATATGAAAGGCTTTTTTTGTAAATTTCCAAAAAATAACATATTTTAACCAACTAAATAATGAAAACCAAAATTATCATTTTAACTCTTCTCACTATTTCAAGCTTTCTGTTTGGACAAAAATTTCAGAAAGCAATAATTCAGATGGTTGATGGAAATACAAAAACTGGTTTTGTAAATGGTAAAATTGATAAAGAAGCTAAGAAAATAAAATTCAAAAGCAGCGAAAAATCTTCTACCGAAACACTTTCCATTGATCTAGTAAAATCATTTAGCCTTCAAGATTCTTTTGGAGAAAGTTATGAATTTGAAAATGTATCTGTCTTTATGGACGAAAAAAGAAAAAAGCCAGAATCTCTTTTGATGTTAAAACTAGATTCAGGTTATTATGATTTATATTTTTACGCAGATATTTCATTTGATAAAAAAGGAAATATTCAGTTTTCAGACAAGCAATATAATGTAGCGGAAACTCCGGCGGTATATTATTTCATCAAAAAGGAAAAAGAAAAAGAAGGAGATTTTTTTTCTTCAGAAAACATTGATGGCTTTTCTGCATTTTCTCCTTTTCACAAATATTTGAAGAAAAGTGTTGCGAGATTTATGTCCGATGATAAAACCTTGGTAGATAAAATCGAAAGTAAAAAATTATCTGCGAAAGACATCCCACAAATTGTAAAAGAATACAATGAGTTCAAAGCAAGCAATGTAGAATAACTTTTCGAAAACTTTTCACATCAGCCTTTTAGAATTTTCTGAAAGGCTTTTTAATTTGGATTTATTTCCTAATTTTAAGTTTCAAAAACACAAATTATGATCCTCGATTTTCTTTTTCCAAACCGCTGTCTGGATTGCAATCAGTTGATTGACAAAAATGAGATCGTCTGTGAGATTTGCAAAGACAAGATCCATTTTTCCCATCATCAATTCTCAGAAAACAATGGTTTGAAGGAAAAGGCTTCTCTCCTATTTCCGGTCGAAAATGCATTTTCATTAATGCTTTACGAAAAGGAAAGTCTGGCGCAGAAGATCATCCAACAACTGAAATACAACCACCGAGAAAAGATCGGGAAGAATCTCGCAGAATGGACTATCGAGAAACTCAACTTCGAAGACAAAAAACCAGACCTCATCGCCACCGTTCCACTCCATCCCAAAAAGCTGAAACAAAGAGGCTACAACCAACTTCATATTTTCTCGAATGAGTTGTCAAAGCATTTTCAGATTCCGATCAGTCATTCTCTTCTTCAGCGAACGAAACATTCCAAAGCACAAGCAAAGAAAGGGCAAAGCGAACGTCTAAAAACAAAAAATGCTTACCAACTGACCGAGAAGATCCGTGATAAGCATCTATTATTGATCGATGATGTTTACACCACTGGAAACACAAGTTCCAACATCGCTTGGGAAATCATAAATAATTCAGACAATGTGAGGGTCAGTTTGCTTGTGATGGCGATGAATGTGTAAATATAAATGATGGTTGATAGTTGATAAATGATGAGTGGCAATCGATTATCATTTATCAATTATCGTTTATAATGATCTATCTCTGAAGTTTCTCACCGTAACTCAAATCCCCCGCGTCGCCCAAACCTGGCGTGATGTAACCTTTTGGAGTTAAACTTTCGTCCAATGCGCCAATCCAGATCTTTGCGTCAGGATAAGCTTTCTGGATGGTTTCTACACCCTGTCGGCTTGCAATAGCCGCGACGATATGAATGGACGTAGGTTTTCCGTTGGTCAAAAGATCTTTGATGGCTTCGATTAGGGATGCGCCGGTTGCCAACATTGGATCAGATACAATCAGTGGACGATTGTCCAATTTCGGGCAAGTGAGATAATCTTGTTTGATGGAAAAATAATCGTTGATGTCGTGTTTTCTATACGCCGCTACAAATCCACAATCTGCTTTATCAAAATAATTGAGAATCCCTTGGAACAATGGAACGCCAGCTCTAAGAATCGTAGTGATCACTGGTTGTGTTTCGATTTCTTTGACGGAGATTTTTTCAAGTGGCGTGGTGATTTCGATGTCGATGAAATTCAAAGTTTTGCTGATCTCGAAAGCGGCAATTTCACCGATACGTTCCATATTTCTACGGAATTTTAAGCGGTCATTTTGTACCTCAACATTTCGAAGGTCATTGATCCAGGAGTTCACCAATGAGAATTCTTCTGATAAAACTTTTAGCATTTCGTTTATTTTGTGGGTAAATATCGTAAAAATTTGGAAATTGTCTGGATTTGGTTCCAAATTATTTTAGATGAAATTAGTTATTTAATGATATTTTGATTGTTATAGGTGGCTCCTCTGGAGCTTTGCTAATGGTGTTGATTTTTTTCCTACCAACAGGTCGCTCTTCTAGAGCTTTGCCAATCGTTCAATTACTTTTCTACCAATAGGTCGCCACGCTGTGGTTTCTTTCTAAATCTTAGGCTTTGGTGATTTTGCTAACATTAGATTTTCTTATCATTATTTTGTCATTCCGTAGGAATCTAGACTGTTTGGTTTTTCTAGGAAGACATAATTGCATTGGTTATCACATCATATTATCTCATTGTAACAGGTCGCTCCTCTGGAGCTTTGCCACAGGTCGTGATTTGTTTTCCTGCCAACAGATTATCGCTCCGCGACTTTTTCTGATATAACTTTGCTTTGAAGCATTTTGAAAACTTGAAAGATGGTTGAAAGCTTCAACATAGCCCCGATAGGAACGGCATCCTTTTTCTTTTCCGTTAACTTCGGCTACGCTCAGGCAACGGAAAAGAAAAAGATATAGTGGATAGCGGGTTGGAATGGTGAAAAGAAATAAACACGTGATGCTCCTAAAAATAAAAAACCCTCTCGAAGTTTGAACTAAGAAAGGGTTTGGATTTTTATTTTTGTCTGAAGTAGATCTCAATCGGCACTCCGGTGAAACCAAAGTTTTTTCGAAGTTGATTTTCGGTGAATCGCTTGTACGGCTCCTTCACATATTGCGGAAGGTTGCAGAAGAATACGAACTGTGGCGATGGCGTTGGCAACTGCACACAATATTTGATCTTGATGTATTTTCCTTTGTTGGATGGCGGTGGCATTGCTTCGAAGATCGGCAACATCACTTCATTCAGTTTGGACGTTTTGATCTTCTTCTTACGGTCTTCGTAAACGACCATTGCCATTTCTACGGCTTTCAGGATCCTTTGTTTTGTCAAAGCTGAAACGAAAAGGATTGGAATATCATTGAACTGACCGATCTTGTCTCTGATGGATTGCTCGAAATCACGGATCGTATTGGTGTGTTTGTCCTCGATGAGATCCCATTTGTTGACAAGGATCACGATTCCTTTTCTGTTTTTCTGAGCCAATCCGAAAATGTTCATATCCTGAGATTCCCAACCCTGTGTGGCATCTACCATCAAGATCACGACGTCGGAATATTCGATGGAGCGGATGGATCTCATTACGGAATAGAATTCCAGATCCTCGGAAACTTTCGCTTTACGACGCATTCCAGCTGTATCTACCAACACAAACTCGTGTCCGAATTTGTTGTACAAAGTCTGGATACTGTCTCTTGTGGTTCCTGCAACGTCGGTTACGATATTTCTTTCCACATCAAGGAGCGCGTTCGTCATTGTAGATTTTCCTACGTTTGGACGACCTGCGATGGTAATCTTTGGCAAACCTTCGAATGGATCTTTGTAATCCGTTGTCGGGAAATCTCTTACAACAGCATCTAGCAATTCTCCAGTTCCGGAGCCTGTTGCGGAAGATAAAGTGAAATATTTTTCAACGCCCAATTGGTAAAACTCTGTTGCAGGAAGTTCTTCTTTGGAAGAATCCACTTTGTTGACTACCAAATATAATGGCTTGTTTGATTTTCTTAATAATTCGAAGATCTCTTGATCGGTGTCTGTAAGTCCATCGTCCACGCTTACCATAAAGATGATAGAGGTTGCTTCGTCCACAGCCAATTGAACTTGCTTGCGGATCTCCACTTCGAAAACGTCGTCTGTTCCTACGTCGTAACCACCTGTGTCGATCACGGTAAAATCAACGCCGTTCCAGTCAGATTTTCCGTAGTGACGGTCTCTGGTAACGCCGGCAGTGGAATCTACGATGGCTTCTCTTCTTTCTAATAATCGATTAAATAATGTGGATTTTCCTACGTTGGGACGCCCAACGATTGCGACAATATTTGACATAAATTTGTTTCTTGGTCTCAGCTCAGCTTAAGAATCATTGAGCATAAGACTTGGTTAAGAATGGGTTACTTCGACTTTCGAAGCCCAAAATTTTTGCAAATGTACGAAATTTTTCGGGTTTAAGGTTTTGAGTTTCAGCTTCAAGGTTTTGTGAGGGATAATTATGCGGTATTTGAACGCAAAGTCCGCAAAGATTTTTTGACTTTATTGAAAATATTTTAAGGTTCGGAAAGACACTTCGACAAGCTCAGTATAGACTACAAACTCATCAAAGATTTAAAGGTCGAAACCGAAAAACTCAAAATTATTATTTATGGATTTTCCAAACTTGATTTTTTTTACTTTTTGTCTTAATTCTTTCCTGTCAGGCTGAGGTTCTCGAAGCCTTGGTTCTTGATTTTACCTTTTGGACGAGATTTTGTTATATTAATGCAAAATCAAACTATGAAAAAAGTATTAATTGTTCTTTTGGTGGCTTTCATTATGATCCAATTTTTTCAAATTGATAAAGTGAATCCAGCGACCAATGATGGAATGGATTTTATAAAAATTAAAAATACGCCGGAACCGATTGCCAACATCATCAGAAATTCCTGCTACGATTGTCATTCCAACGAGACCAAATATCCGGCTTACAGTTACATTCAGCCAGCGGGTTGGCTTTTGAAAAGTCATATTGATGAGGCAAGACTGGAGCTTAATTTCTCTACATTTGCAACCTACGATTCCAAACGTCAAATCCATAAATTGGAAGAGGCTGCGGAATATGTGGAGCAAAAGAAAATGCCTTTGGAAAGTTACACACTCGGACATCCCGATGCGAAATTGACCGATGAACAAAGAAAACAACTAGTGGATTATTTTCGAATGGTCCAAAAACAAATCCAACAAGCCAACGCCTTATGACCACAGATATCTCAGTAAGTTTCAAAGACAAGAACATCGTTTTCTATGATGGCGAATGTGGATTTTGCAACCATTGGGTGCAATGGATCTTGGAGAAGGATAAAAATGACAAGTTCTTGTTCTCGTCATTACAATCGGAATTTGGACAGAAATTTTTGAATGAACGAAATCTGCCCAACCAGGTTTTTGATACGCTTTACCTTTGGAAACCAGATAGTTTTTACTTGACCAAATATCAGGCGATTTTGGAAATAGCTTCAGAAATTGGCGGTATTTATTCTTTGGCTTCAATTGGTAAAATACTTCCTGATGCGATCGGGAATCAATTCTACAATCTCGTTTCCAGAAATCGTAAAAAATTGGCTGCAAATCAATGTTTCTTACCGAGTGCGGAACAGCGGAAAAAATTCATCAACTAATTGGTTGTAGCGTGAATTGACGTTGTAGCTGCGTGAGTGATTGCAGCGGCATCCTTTTTTGTGGTGGTGGAAATGCGGCTGCGGAAAAAAGATATAGCGGAAAGCACGGCCCGCTTGTTTTGCGTTGGGATCTTGCGGCTGGGAAACAAAGGGACACGCCCAAATAATTGTTAGTTTTTTCTAAAATTTTAAAATTGAATTTTTTCTGATTTTATATTTTTATATTTGCACATTATGGATTATAATACCGACAGAACACAACTATTACTGCCCGAATATGGGCGCAACATACAGCAGCTGGTGGAGCATTGCAAAACCCTGCAAACAAAAGAGGAAAGAAATGAAATGGCGCTTGCCATCATCGAGTTTATGGGACAGAGAAACCCACATCTTCGCGATGAGGAAAACTACAAGCACAAGCTTTGGGACCACTTGTTTATTTTGGCAGACCACAACTTGGATGTAGATTCTCCGTATCCGGTACTTTCTGCGGATGACCTGATCACGAAACCTAGAAAAATGGACTATCCTTCTTTGGATAATGCTTATAAATTCTACGGAAAGAGCATCCTGCAATTGATAGAAAAAGCCATCGCACTGGAAGAAGGCGACGAAAAAGAAGCTTTGACCCACGTGATCGCCAACAATATGAAAAAGTCCTACAATGTCTACAACAAGGAACACGTGCAGGACGATGTGATCTTCCGCCACTTGAAGGAACTTTCCAATGACAAATTGGACCTTACCACTTTGGAATCTCTGGAAAGAAGCAAGATCTACTACGCTGCCAACAGGAACAATAACAACAGGAACCCAAATAGTAACAACAGGAATCCAAATCAAAATAATAACAACAATAACAGAAGGAATAACTTCCAAAACCATAAAAACAAGAGAAAATAATGAGTAATGCGTTCGAAATACGAGGAGGAAAAAAATTAAGCGGAGAGATCACACCACAAGGTGCGAAAAATGAAGCTTTACAAATCCTTTGTGCTGTTTTGTTGACTGAAGATGAGGTGCGAATCAGTAATATTCCGGATATTAAAGATGTCAACAAATTGATTGACATCTTACAGGATTTTAACGTAAAAGTTACGAAAAACGGAAAAGGAGACTACACTTTCAAAGCAGATGAGGTCAATTTCGATTATATAAAATCTCAGGAATTCAAGAAAGATGGCGCAAAACTGAGAGGTTCTGTGATGATCTTGGGTCCGATGTTGGCGAGATTTGGGGAAGCCTATTTGCCAACACCAGGTGGAGACAAGATCGGAAGAAGACGTTTGGACACGCATTTCCAAGGTTTTGTGGAATTGGGCGCAGAATTCACTTATGATGAGGAAGAAGCTTATTATTCTCTAAGAGCTAAAGAACTGAAAGGAAAATTCATTCTTCTTGAAGAGGCTTCTGTAACCGGAACGGCCAATATTGTAATGGCTGCCGTTTTGGCAAAAGGAAAAACAAGTATTTACAACGCGGCTTGCGAACCATATCTTCAGCAACTATGCAAGATGCTGAACAGAATGGGTGCAAATATCTCCGGAATTGGTTCCAATCTTCTAATTGTAGAAGGTGTTGACAAATTGAACGGAACAGACCACAGAATGCTACCAGATATGGTAGAGATCGGCTCTTGGATAGGATTGGCTGCGATGACCAAATCGGAGATCACCATCAAGGATGTAAACTGGAATGAACTGGGCGTGATCCCAAATACTTTCAGAAAACTAGGAATTGAATTGGAACAAAGAGGCGATGATATCTATATTCCTTCTCAGGAGAATTATAAGATCCAGAAATTCATCGATGGATCAATCTTGACAGTTTCAGATGCACCTTGGCCAGGATTTACGCCGGATCTTTTATCAATCATATTGGTTGTGGCAACTCAGGCCAAAGGTTCTGTTTTGATCCACCAAAAAATGTTCGAGAGCCGTTTGTTCTTCGTCGATAAATTGATCGATATGGGCGCGCAGATCATCCTTTGCGATCCACACAGAGCAACCGTCATCGGAATGAATCAGGAAACACCATTGAGAGGAACGTCTATGGTTTCGCCAGACATCAGAGCTGGAAATGCTTTGTTGATCGCGGCGCTTTCTGCAGAAGGAAAATCCATCATTCAGAACATCGAACAGATCGATCGTGGTTATGAGAATATCGACGAAAGATTGAGAGCGATTGGCGCAGACATCAGAAGAATCGAACAATAAGTTGTCAGCCGACAGCTTGATCGTTTATAAAAAATTAAAGGAAGCTCATTATGAAGCTTCCTTTGTTTGTTGTAGGACTGGTATTTTGCAACTCATCAGTTTGTATTCACCAAGGTAATTTTCAATCTTATCAATTTCGTCATCCGTGATCTTCAGAAGAAGTTTTACGTTGCCGAAGTTATTGCCATTCAGATATTCGATATGGGCGTTCACGATCTTGTAGCTGATCTTGTAATGATTGTAGATCGTGTAAAGCAGGATATCAAATCTTATTTTACCATTCAGTTCTATTTCCAGGATTATTTCCTTTGCGGGCTTTTGAAAGAAGCCTCCTTTCTGCGTTTCTTGTGGATAGATCATAATTGAATATTTTTTTGGTGAGTTGATTTGTTATTTAAATTTATTTTGGATGGGAATCACAATGAATTGGTAGAGATAGCAGCCGACGCAAACCTTGAAAAAGCTTTCCAGACTGGCTAAGATGATCAGGAGAAACCCGACTGCGAAAGCCGGATCATACAATCCATTGAGCATTAATAAAAAAACTAATAATGTAAAAAGAGAACCCAATGTCGCCGCGAATCTTTTTGGTGCGGCGAATATCGGTTTCCTTTTCCATCCCAATATTTTCGAGATCGATCTTGAAAAAAGGGCTAAAGGAGAAAGTGATAAGCCTAAAGCCCTCATAATAAAATCAAAAACTAAGAGTAAAACCAAATACGGCCACTTGAAAATAAGGGCGACCGCGAGAACAATGATCACCAAAAACGCAGTCGATCTGACTGTATTTTCGTCCGTGTAAAATTTATTTGTTTGATTCATTGTTCTTAAAATTTTTAAATAAAAAAAGCTCTACCGGAAAGGTAAAGCTTATGACATATTCTCTCCTATCCAATGATTTACTTGGAGTTACACATTATGATTTGAGAGAAGATGCCTTTCATTTAATTCTAATTCTACTGCAAATATATAAATTATTTAATTCCCACCAAATAAGTATGAATTAAATTTAAAAAAATTTTATTTCAGTTCCCCGACTTTACTCAATTTTTCAGAAGCAGCCAAACCGTTTGGATTACAGCCTGGCTCACCTTCCGGAACTTTCAGTTTTCTATCTTGATAGAACTTTTCCCAAAACGCATTCGTCTTTTTCGTTTTCGGGTCGATGAATGTCATTGGTTCCAATGTGAAGATTTGATTTTCCCGAAAAGCTCTTTCCACAAAATCTGAGCAGTAATAAGAATTTTCATCCAGAATATAATTGAAATTATAAGGCTTGCCAACCAAAGTTTCAGCTTTCAAAACAGAATTTGGAATGGACGATTTGTATGCTTCTTTCAAACGATAAACGTCGATTTTCTGTCCGAGTTTGGTTTGCTCTTTCAAAAAAGAATTGAGTTTTTGTTTCTGAGAACCACCTTTTGGAGCAGCGTGTAATACGTACAAATGCTCAGATTCCTTCTTCACGATTCCGATATGGTCGTACGAAGTTTTCTTTTCCGTTTGCGTCACATTATTGATGGCGCCGGACAATCCCGTTTCTACAGCAGGCACAAAAAGTAGGTCACCGTTTTCCAAAATTGAGGTATTGTAAGTTTTACAACTTAATGTCAACAAGAACAAAAAAAGTAAAACAAAATTTTTCATAGCTGCAAAGATAATTGAAGATTCAAATTACAGAAAGCATTTACTTATTAATTTTTTGGGCAGCTATTAGACTTTGAGTCGAAAGCTATTTACAAATATTTTTATGGCAGCTTTTCCGTCCTCCGTTCCCAATCTTTTTTGCAGACAGTTTCCAGTTCAACAGAATGTTAGTACAAGCAAAAAAGGATTTTCACTCAGGCCGGGCTGCAGCTTCGCAAATGTTCACGATCTGTCATCAAATCACATTCTCTCGAATTTTGAAAACTATCAACTGACAACCATCAACCGACAACCAAAAAATCACTATTTTTGTATCCCAAAGTCAATAAACAATGCCGAAAATATCTCAGCGCGCTCAACATATGCCCGCGTCTCCAGTTAGAAAATTAGTTCCGTTTGCAACAGCAGCAAAACAGAAAGGAATCAAAGTTTACCACCTCAATATTGGTCAACCCGACATCGAAACGCCGGAGACAGCGCTGGAAGCCATCAAAAACAACCACCTCAAAATCTACGAATACGCCCTTTCCGAAGGTAATCTGGAATACAGAACTGCGCTTAGAGACTACTACCATTCTTTAGGATTCACAGATCTCACCACCGATAATTTCATCGTAACCAACGGTGGTTCCGAAGCTTTGAACTTCGCCATTTCCACACTTTGCGATGATGGAGACGAAATTATCATTCCAGAACCTTACTACGCAAATTATAACGGTTTTGCAGGAACTTTCAACATCAATATCGTTGCTGTTCCATCTACGATTGATACAGGATTTGCTTTGCCAGAAATCGAGGAATTTGAGAAAAGAATTACAGATAAAACAAGAGCGATCGTCATCTGTAATCCAGGCAATCCAACAGGCTATTTGTATTCAAGAGAAGAACTTCAGCAATTGGCAGAAATCGCAAAAAAGCACGACATCGTCATTATTTCCGACGAAGTTTACAGAGAATATGTTTACGACGGAGAACAGCAGATCTCTATGTTCGAGTTTCCAGAAGTGGCAGACAACGTTATCGTCATCGACTCTGAATCGAAAAGATATTCGATGTGTGGCGCAAGAATTGGCTGCCTCATCACGCGTTCCAAAAAAATTCACGACGCGGCAATTCTTTTTGCTCAGGCCAGATTGAGTCCAGTACTATTGGGACAGATCGCGGCAACTGCGGCGCATAAAAATGATGCAGAATATATTGCTAAAGTAAGAGAGGAATACAAACAGCGCCGTGACCTTTTGGTCGGATTATTGAATGAGATCCCAGGCGTCATCTGTCCAAAACCAAAAGGCGCATTTTACTGTGGTGTAGAATTGCCAGTGGATGACACAGAGAAGTTTGCACAATGGCTTTTGGAAAGCTATTCCAACAACGGCGAAACCGTAATGGTCGCGCCAATGGGTGGCTTCTACAGCAATCCTGAACTTGGAAAAAAACAAGTGAGGATCGCTTACGTTTTGAAACAGGAAGACCTGAAAAGAAGTGTTGAGATCCTGAAAGATGCGATCACCCAATACAATTCTGAATTTAATTAAAATAAAAAAATACAGTGATGAAAATTATCAAAATAGGATTCGTCCTTTCAGCAATCAGTTTATTTTTGCTTAGTTGCAAAACAACTGCTCAAACGACTTCGTCCATCAAATCGATTTCGTACAGACATACAATGGGACGAGGCGGCGCAACTTTTATCAATGCAAGCAAAGACTCTTTGGAATCATCTGCGAGAGGTGGAAGAACTGAGGAATTCCCAAGCTTCAAGAAGAAAATAAATACGAAGGATTGGACAAAATTAGTTTCCGGAATTGATATCTCAGTTTTAGAAAAAACCCAAAGTGGCGAAAGACGCGGACATTATGACGGTCCAGATCAGATTTTTACCATCGTTACAGATTCCAAAGAATATGAATTTTACAATGTTCCCGTTGGATCTGTAGGTTACAAGCAATTGGAAAAATTGAAAACCGAATTGAATAATTTGCTTCCTCAGTATAAATAAGATGAGAAGAATTTTATTATTCTCAATCTTTATTTTAACATTATCTTGTGAAAAATATATGGAAGTAAAAGCTTCTGAAAATACATTCGTAATAAATTCTTCTCCTACGTTTGAAGGTTATTTTTACAAAGGAAGTGACCACTATTATGATTATTTTGAAAGTAGATGGGATTTTGAGATAGATAAAAAATTTAAAATCCAAAAAAAGGAGTTGTTAATAAAAGAGAGATTCGATAAGAATATAAATAATGAACAAAAAATTGATGTTTTTAAAACCCCAAAAGTATTTGGCATTTTAAAATCAGACACTCTATACATTTCAAAGAATTTATGACAATTCAGGAAAACATTTCTCTCAAAACTTACAACACCTTTGGCGTAGATGTTTCTGCTAGATATTTTGCTGAAGTCAATTCAGTAGAAGAACTCACAGAAACTCTCAAATCCTCAAACCCTCAAACGCCCAAACTCTTCCTAGGTGGCGGAAGCAATTTGCTTTTGACAAAGGATTTTGAAGGTTTGGCAATTAGATTAAATCTTAAAGGAATCACGGAGGAAATCATCAATGATAATGAAGTTTATGTCACTGCAAAAGCGGGTGAAAACTGGCATCAATTTGTGATGTTTTGTCTTGAGAAAAATTATGGTGGATTGGAAAATCTGTCGTTGATTCCAGGAAACGTCGGAACTTCGCCGATGCAAAATATTGGCGCTTACGGTACGGAAATCAAGGACGTATTTGAAAGTTGCAAAGTTTTGAATCTTGAAACGCTCAACGAATGTCACACTGAGGCTCTCGAAGTGTTCAATGTAGAAAGATGCCGATTTGGTTACAGAGACTCGATTTTCAAGCAGGAAGGAAAAGGGAAATATGTGATTTTGGAAGTGACTTTCCGATTGACCACAAAAACCCATAGAATTGATGTTGAATATGGTGCCATCCAATCGGAATTGGAAAGTATAGGAATCATCAATCCGACTATTCAAGATGTTTCCAAAGCAGTGATTAACATCAGACAAAGCAAATTGCCCGACCCAAAAGAGATTGGAAACGCTGGAAGTTTCTTTAAAAATCCGACAATTCCGCTCACTCAATATGAGACTTTAAAACTAAAATTCGAAAATATTCCGGGTTATCCGAATGGCGATTTTGTAAAAGTCCCCGCCGGCTGGCTAATTGAACAGTGTGGTTGGAAAGGCAAACAAATCGGGAATGTGGCTTCGCACAAATTGCAGGCTTTGGTCATCATCAATGCAACTGGGAATGCGACTGGAAAAGAGATTTTTGATTTCTCAACAATGATTCTTGATTCCGTAAAAGAAAAATATGGGATTGAGCTGGAACGGGAAGTGAATATCATTTAAAAACCTATTATCTCAAAACAAGACAAAAATCATATTCCTTATTTTAAATAAGTCTAAATAAACATTGGATTAACTTAATCTAATCTATACTTTTGCACCCTTATTTTTAAATAACCGGTGTGTTTAAATACTTCTGTTTTTTTCTTTTGAGTTTTGTGTGCATCAATGTACAAGCACAATCCGAAAGTTTTCCTGTTACCATTCAAGTTCTTAATGATTCGAAAGGTCCCTTGGTGAATGCAATCGTAAAGCAAGACCGAGAAAAAGATGTACTTACCAATACGGATGGAATTGCCGTTCTCAATCTTTCAAAAGGAAAACACACCATACTTATTACGCGAGATGGTTACGATGAAAAAGAGTTTCATCTCAATGTTGAAAGTCAGCAAACGCAAACGGTAGAGTTAAAAAAAGAGACCAGAATTGCAGAAGTCATCATTACTGCAAAGGAAGGTAAAGGCCTGACCAGCAAATCTGTCATCAACAGACAAGCGATGGAACATTTGCAGCCTTCCAGTTTTGCAGACCTGATGGAATTGCTTCCGGGTGGATTGTCCCGAGACCCCAACCTCAGCACAGCCAATAGAGTCTTATTAAGAGAAAATCCAGGTGGTCCTTCGTCTTATAATACAACATCTTTAGGTACTCAGTTCATGATCGACGACAACGTCTGGAACACCAATGCCAATCTGCAGACCTCAATTGATGATACCCAAATGGGCGAAGCTCCAAGAAACAGGACGACACCAGGCATAGGAACAGATATGCGAACGATATCCACCAATGATATTGAAAAAGTGGAAGTCATCCGAGGAATCCCATCTGCTGCCTATGGAGATTTGACTTCAGGGGTCATCAAAATCGAGAGAAAAATTGGTTATTCAGCTTTGGAAGCAAGATTTAAGGCGGATGGTTTCAGCAAACAATATTATGTTGGGAAAGGTTTTATTATTAATAAAAACTGGAGTATCAATGCCAATATGGACTATTTGGATTCCAAGCAAAATCCAACTGATGAATTTGAAAACTATCAGAGAATCACTGCATCATTACGCTCCAAATTAAAAACAAACCTTTGGGAAAGACCACTGGAATGGCGTTCGAATATCGATTTCTCTAACAACATCGATAAAAAGAAGTATGACCCTGACACGGGTTATGCATTGACAGATTCTTATAAAAACTCCAACCAGCGTGTAAGCATTACCAACAACTTCATTTACAAACTTGATGCTAACGCTATTTTCGACAAATTGGTTTTGAATACGGCCATCCGACAAGGGTTCGAGCGTATAGAACAGGTCAAATTGGTACAGCTTTCTGGCCCCAGAGCTCTTTCTCTAGCTACAACCGCTGGAGAAAACATTGGGATCTATCCAAACACGCGTTATATTGCAGAATCTTCTACAGACGGAAAACCTATGGATCTATCCGTCTTTTCTCAAGCCACAGGTTCCAGAAAAATTGGCAAGCTTAATAATGAATATGAAATAGGCATCGATTGGAAATATTCCAAAAACTTTGGAAAAGGCCAACAATGGGATATGGCAACGCCACCTTCCGCAACTATAGGAACAAGACCAAGGGAATTTGATGATATTCCTGCTTGGCAGAATTTGGCTCTTTTTGCAGGAAACCAAATGTCTTATAATCTCAATCAGCACAAGTTTACTCTATATACAGGTCTGCGCGTTTCCAAACTTCTGGGAATCGATAATTCCTATGCCATCAGCAAAAAGATATTCGCAGAGCCCAGAGCTAACTTCCAGTACAACCTGCCACATATTTTCATTAATGACAATCCCTTGAAAATAGATGTAACACTAGGCTACGGAATCCTGTACAAGCAACCAACTTTGTTGATGTTATATCCTAATCAGAAATTTTCGGATTATGCTCAGGTGAATTATTACCACAATGACGAAAACTACCGCTACGTCAACTTTATGACCTATGTTCAGAACCGTGAAAATAAAAACTTAACTGCTGCAAAGAACATTAAGAAAGAGATGCGTCTTGATCTAAGTTACAAAGGTCACGACTTCTTCATCACCTATTTCAAAGAAGACCTTAAAAACGGATTCCGAAGCACAACACAAAATCCAGTTCATTCTTATAAGAAATACAATACAGCCTATATCGACCTGTCACAGTGGGGGGAAAATGGACCTGATTTGACCGATGTTCCATACGAGACCATCCGAGAATTTGGTGATTATAGTATCACAGAGAACGGAAGTGCTACGCTTAAAGACGGGATTGAGTTTGGCTACACTTCCCCGAGGATTAAAGGCATCAATACCAAATTTACTTTAACTGGTGCCTGGTTCAAAACACAATATAGAAATACGGTTCCTGTTTTGGAACGTCCAGGTATTTCCTTAGTTGGAAGCTCCTATCCCTACTACGGAATTTACAAAAATGATCACGGTTATATCAATGAAAACCTTAATTACAATCTGATCATAGATACTTATATTCCTAATTTAGGATTGATAGTTTCCGCTTCAGTACAAGGTTCTCTATACAATTATCAGAAACAAGATCATAGAATACCAGAGCCAATTTCTTATATTGACCTGGACGGCGTAACACATCCTTTTTTGGAATCTGACAGAACAGATACTTTTAAACAATGGCTTGTAAGAAACGTCTCTACTTCAGACAATCTTCCCAGGAGATACACCTATACGATCCGGGCAAATTTCAAAGTGACAAAGATCATTTACAAAAGTCTTAAAACATCAATGTTTGTCAACAGATTATTCAGTTACGAACATCCATACTATTTCGTGGGAACAAAAATCATCAGAAAGGATGGGAACGAACCTTACTTCGGAATGGAACTCAATTATAACTTTTAAAATTTAATATATTATGAAAAAAAGATTTTTAGCAATCGGTTTTATGGCCGTCCTGGCTTCTACAACAGTAATTGTTTCTTGCTCTAGCGACGATGATGACTTCGGGACAGAAGTTTCTAACAAAAGTGTTCTTACTGTAACTTTGGCAGGCGACAATATTGCCACTTTCAAAACAATTGAACTGGAGATCCTAGAAACCAATTCCGGAGCCATCACAAAAAAAACATTGGAAAATGCAAGTGCCTATTCCTTTGAATTACCTTATGGATCTTACAAAATCGTAGCCAACGGAACCGTTGTAACCAAAGACAACGAGGAAGTACAAGTAGGTGCAACTGCTCAACAGGATATCAATACTGGTGTTGTCAATCTATCTTTGCCGTTGATCATCAAACAATTTAACAAAGATTTCATCATAGAAGAGGTTTTCTTTGCTGGTGTAAAAACAAATGACGGTAAAAATTACAACAATTCCCGTTATTTCAAAATTACCAATAATACAGATGAGGTTCTTTATGCAGACCGATTGATGATCGCAACTTCAGAATTTTTTACAACTGTGGCTAGAACGGTAACACCGAACATTGTAGATCAGGCCTTCCCTATCAGTGCGGTAATGATTGTTCCGGGAACAGGCAAGGAACATCCGGTGCAGCCAGGAAGCTTCATCGTTGTAGCAGATAATGCGATTGACCATACTGCTTCTAACGGTTTCAATTTGACAAACGCGGATTTTGAATTTCCTTCTACAAACCCAAGTCTTGGACAAGTGGACAACCCAAGTGTTCCGAATATGAACATAGCTTATACTCAGATGACTTTCAATATGATCTTCCTCTACACAACCAGTCAGCAAGGCTATGCGTTGGCAAGACTTCCCGAAGGACAAACTTCTGAGACATTCCTGGCACAAAACAAATACGATTATTCGTACACCAATTCAGCAGGAGGCGTTACGAATAGAAGTGTTTATAAAATCCCAAATACCTGGATCGTAGATGCGCTTAACACAACCCGTGAGAATGACTTCCTTCAAATCGTTACCACACCTTCTATTGATGCAGGATGGACAACTGCATCGCCTGGATACAATGGAAAAACAGTAAGAAGAAAAGTATTAGGAACGATGTCAAACGGTAAAAATCTTTACAAAGACACCAACAATTCGACTTTGGATTTTGTTCGCAATTCTGAACCAAGTTTAAAAAATGGTATCGTAAAATAACATTGGAAATAATCTTTTCTAATAATGAATAGATCAAAATCTTTCTTCATTTTTTTTCTTTCTTTAGGTTCCACCTTTATTTTTGGACAAGACAGTCTACGGCTATTTCCAAGGATCAGCAACCAATACAATGATGAAAGAATACAAATGAAAAACTATTACTATAATCCGGCAAATATGTCGGATTATAGTGATTTTTCGATGTCGGAATTTAATGTCAATTATCAGTCTGATAAACAAAAAACCTACCTTAGGCAAATGGGTTCTGGTGACAACGGGATGATTCTAAAGACCAATTCATACAAAAAACTGAAGTCCAACAGCGTTGTTTGGGGAGATGCCAGTTATAGCAATATGACGAGAAAAAACCTGCGATACAACGAGAATCTGGATTTTGAAAGAATAGCGCCTTACGTCACATTAGATTCTGTCGGCGGCGATATTAATTTAGAAAACTATCACTTCTCGGGAGGTTTTGCAAAAAAACTGAATCGTTTTTCCTTTGGCCTTTCCGGAAGTTATGATGCTCAAATGGCTTACAGATCCAGGGATCCACGCTTGCGAAACACGACATCCGACCTGCTACTTTCTGCCGGGATCAATTATAAAGTGTACAGAGATTATCAAGTGGGAATATTTGGTGAATTTAATAAATATTCACAGAATAGTGCGCTGAGCTTTGTAAATATCGTCAGCTATCCAATTGTTTATCAATCCATTGGATTTGGATATACCAATTATTTTTTCAACAACAGCTTCAAAACCCAGTTTGAGGAATTTGGTTACAAGATTGGTGGACAGATTTCCAGCAAAAATGGGAAAGACTTTTATATCATCGGAACGCTTTCGAGCTCAAATAATGTAAAAAGCATCTACCCAAAAAATAGCAATCGCTATTATGACACAAGCGATTTGGAAAGTAGAATATCTCAAATTGAAGCGGCTAAATTCATTAATTTAAATAATAATCGGATTGGTTTGATACTTAATTATAATTCTAATATCCGAACTGGCGAAGAATATGGCTACACCAGCAATTCTGATAACACCGAAGTGATCTTCAAAAGAAAAGCCTACAAAAAAGAACATTACACAACAAACATTAAAGGTCTATATCAACTCAATCAAGAAAAATACACTTTTACGGCAATACCATTTTTTTCTCATCAGGAAGTTACAGACCGTAGAATCTATCCTTTTTCTGGTCAAAAATACGACTCTTACACTTTTGGATTGGACTTGGACTTGAAACTAGAGATCAATAAAAAACAAGTTCTGACCTTCCGACCAAATTATGCTTTTCGAAATGTGAATAAGGCCATTAACGCCTTGGACACCAATGTAAGTTCTGGCAAACTGGAATGGATCTATGATGACTTCACAATCCTGACAAGTGAGATCACTACTGTTGGAGCATTGTTGCGATACGATGTCAAAATTCAGAAGCTACCCTCTTTCTTTGTTAGCGGACAATGGATCACGAATAGAATTAAAGAAAAAAATAATAATTTTGCTGTCCTTAGTTTAGGCATAACATTTTAGTGATGAAGAGATTTTTTCTTGCAATTTTCGGTGCTCTAGTTTTTATATTATTCAGTTTTACTCCAAAAGTAGGACAAGATCTGATGGACAATCCAGATCCAAGCATCGAAGAAATTGTCAAAAGCTACAAAAAAGCAATCACAGAATGGCCAAAACCAACCATTCATTACGGCGTAAAATGGAACGAATTTTCCTCCATCAAACGAGATTCCTTATATTTCAAAGAACAGGAACGTCCTGAGGTGATCCTCGGAAAAATGCTATTCTTTGACCCAAAACTTTCAAATTCCAATCAAATCTCCTGCAGCTCTTGCCACGACCCAGAAATGGGATGGACAGACAAAAGACGTGTCGCATTGGGAAATGACCATCTGATGGGGAACAGGAATACAATGTCTCTTTACAATATTGCCGACCGCAAAGCTTTTTTCTGGGACGGACGAGCCAGATCTTTGGAAGAGCAAGCTTCCGGACCACTTGGCGCACATCACGAGATGGCAATGGATGTAAAACAATTACCAAAAAAAATCCAAAAGATCAAAGATTACTCGATTCTTTTTGAAAACGCTTATGGTGATAAAAAAGTGACCTACAACAAAATAGTGAAAGCGCTTGCCGAATTTCAAAAGACCATCAAAAGCCAGCCCAGCAGATTTGACCAATTCATTGATGGCAAATATAATGCGCTTACCGATCAGGAAATCTACGGAATGCACATCTTCCGCACAAAAGCAAGATGTATGAACTGCCATAATGGAAAAAACTTGACCGATGAATCCTTTCACAATATCGGACTGACTTACTACAAAAGAGAATACGAAGATCTGGGACTTTATAACGTGACAAAGAAGCCTGAAGATGTAGGTAAATTCAGAACACCACAGCTACGAGACCTTAACCTGACCAGACCTTGGATGCACAACGGCTTGTTTGACCAGTTGGAAGGTATTGTAAATATCTACAACAGCGGGATGCATATGATTGACCCAAAACCTGAGCAAAAATTAAAAGACCCATCCTATCCTGTTACCGATTCTTTGATGCAACCATTAAAATTGACAAAAGATGAAAAATCTGCCTTGATCTCTTTTCTGGAATCTCTGAATGGTACCAAATACAAAATGAGAAGACCAGAGATTCCTGTTAAATAAATTCTACCTAAATTTACTCTGTTTTCCATTAATAGATTAATTTTAAGACAAGCAATGAAAGTAGATATTTGGAGTGACACACGTTGTCCGTTTTGTTTCATCGGAAAAAGAAATTTTGAGAAAGCGCTTCAGGCATTTTCTCAGAATGATAAAGTCGAGGTCAATTGGCATTCGTTCCAACTCGACCCCAATATGAAAACCGATTTGACTAAAAATCACTACGAATATCTCTCTGAAGTGAAAGGTTTTCCGATGTCTCAAATTATGCAAATGCACGAAAACCTGATTCAATCGGGGAAAAATGCTGGGATTTATTTTAATTTTGATGACGTGAAGGTTTCTAATTCTTTCAAAAGCCAAATGCTGGTTCAACTCGCAAAAGAAAAAGGAAAAGCGAATGAAATGGAAGAACTTCTTTTCGAAGCTTATTTCCAATTGGGAAAAGATATTGACGATGTTGAAGTGCTTTCGGACATTGGAGAAAAATTGGGATTTTCAAAAGAAGAAATTCAAGATGCGGTACAATCTCCAGAGTTGGCAAAGTTGGTGAAGAATGATATTTTCGCCGCTAGTTCCTTAGGCATTAAAGGAGTTCCGTTTTTTGTCTTCAATGAAAAATATGGTGTCTCTGGTGCGCAACCTACCGACCTTTTTTCTGAAGTTTTGGAGAAAAGCTGGTCAGAATTTTCTGAATATGATTCAAAATTAAAAATTATTGAAGAAGGCGATTCTTGTGACGTTGACGGGAATTGCTAATCCACAAAAAAACAAAACACAACTATGAAAATCGCAGTTTTAGGAGCAGGAAATATGGGAATTTCGTTTTCAAGGTCGTTCTTGAAATATGAATTGATAAAACCGCAAAACCTTCATCTCATCATAAGAAACGAGAACAAAAAATCCAAACTGAAAGAATCTTTTCCCGACTCAGAAATCTCCACTTTTGAAGAAGTTAAAAATCTGGAAGCCGATTTAATCATCATTGCGGTGAAGCCTCAGGATTTTACTTTTGTTGCGGAAAATCTGCCTTTCAAAATTTCAGAAAAATCTTTGGTCTTGTCGATAATGGCGGGAATTTCCATCGAAAAAATCCAGAAACTTTTGAATCATAAATTCGTGGTTCGTGCAATGCCAAATTCCCCTACGCTTCTGGGAATGGGAATCACGGGTTATACAGCGGCAGACGGAATTTCTTTTTCTGAATTAATGAATGTCGAGCGACTATTGAATTCGACAGGACGCTCTGTTTATTTGGAAGACGAAAGTCTTTTGGACGGTGTAACGGCGCTTTCCGGAAGCGGACCTGCGTATTTCTACTACATCATCGATGCGATGATAAAAGCCGGAACCGAAATGGGAATCGATGAAAATCTTTCGAAACTATTTGTGAAACAAACGATGTTGGGCGCCTATCATCTTATCAATAATTCGGACAAGTCTCTGGAAGAATTAATAAAAGACGTCGCATCAAAAGGTGGAACAACAGAAGCTGCACTCAAAACTTTTGACGAAAACGAATTGAAAACAATCCTGAAAAAAGGAATCTTGGCGGCGGAAAATCGGGCTAAGGAATTGAATAAATAATTGTTGTTGGTTGTCAGTTGTTGGTTGATGGATTATTCAACTTGAAGAATTTATAAACCCAAAAGCCTATCGCTACACCAACCGTATTCAAAATAATATCATCAATATCGAATACGCCGAGTCTTGTAAAATATTGGAGACTTTCTATCAGAATAATTGCAGATAGAAAGTTGATGATTAATGTTTTAAAATCGTTGAGTTTCGGAAAGACAATTCCGAGAAATCCAAAGGGCGTAAACATTATGATGTTCCCGAAAACATTAATGATAATCGTTTTCCACAGAATCGTTTCCTTCACAAAACTAAAGGTGGAGATCAGCGGTGAAAGCCTTACAATATTAATATCGTACTGACTTCTCCCGAATCCGAAAAACATCAGATACAAAAGAAAAATCGTGTAAAACGGAATCGTAATTTTATAAAACTTCTGAAACATTTCTGCAAAATTACAGAATCTAATATTCAAAATTACTGCTGCTGTTGTTGCTGTTGCTGAATTTCCAAAAATCGGCGGTAAGAATTGTTATCCAACGTCTGCTCTATCACTTTTGGATTTTCTCTCACATACATCGGAATAATCGGTAAACTGGTTTTTTCTTTGGTATTTTCATTTGTGATAATCACTGAAACGCTTAAAATATGATTAGAAAGACCTTTGTAAGTTCCTTTCACAGGCGTACAATCGTTGAAATCTCGTCCAATGGCGATTTTGATATGTCGGTCGCTCACCCAGCAATTATTTGTAGGGTCATTCCCCAGCCAGCCATAACCAGGAATGTAAACCTCGACCCAGGCGTGCGTCGCACCTTCACCTCTAAGCTCCTGATTACTTGGACTGATATAACCACTCACGTATCGCGAAGGAACTCCTAACATTCTCAGCATCGCCAAAAGCAAGTGTGCAAAATCCTGACAAACGCCGGCTTTCAGTTTCCAGATTTCGTCAATCTCGGTTTCATAATCTGTAACGCCTTGTTTGTAGGCAAAATTCTCATAAATATAAGTAGAAAGTTCAGTCGTTGTTTCCATCACAGACAACTCTGGTTTTGCGATATCTTTAACCGTTTCGAAGATTTCATCTTTGCTTTGAATCTTTTCCTGACGTACAAAATCTACATAAGGAAAAACCTGACTTTGCTCTTTTACATCTTGCCATTGCGTTTGGACATCCATATCGACAATTGGCAATTCAATCGGGTAAGTTTCCACAACCAATTCTGATTTGATTTCCAGAAAATTGTGAGGTTCTACAATGGTAAACACACCGACTTTATTGGTGAAAAAATCAAAATAGAAATCAAGTTTGACATTAGGAAAAAGACTCAATTTCTGGCTGATGACCTCTTGGAAATCATTACTCAAAGGCGATAGGATAATTTGGTTCGCACTATCTGTAACAGGCGATGGATATTCGTATTTTGTGATATGTAAAACGTTAAAAACTGGCATAATATTAGGTTGGAGAGTTTGAGGGTTTTAGAGTGATAATTAAATTGAGACAGATTTTCAGATTTTCAAGACCAATCCGAAAAAGCTTTGATTAAAGACATTCACGACTTCGTAAACATCGGATTCTATCTTGGCGAGAAACTGCATTTTTTCATCTCTCGTTCTCGGATGCCTCGTGAACTGGACGTTTGCAATACATTTCCCAATGAAGAATTCCACAGATTCATCTTTTTCCTCAGCATTGCTGTTGGCCTGCAAATGTTTGGCAAACTTTTCTATTTCCTGAAGACAATAAGCTATTGAATTTGGAAACAAAGGTTCATAAATGATCTGATAAAATATCCTTTCCTTTTCCATTGTTCCGAGATTGTTCCGAAGATAAAAGTCGTAACCACTCACCGAACTCAGAAAATACCGCCAGCTGGAATAATCATTATCCAAAAGATCCTCGCCGTACAAAAGCCATTGTTTCCTGATGAGATTGATGCCATTCAGAATCCTTTCCACGTATTTTCCCAACTCGATAAAACAATAGCCAAAATCTCTTGCCACAGAATTATCAATGACACCATAATAGACCATCGCCTGCTTTACCAAAGCATCGAAAACGCTTATCGGATCGCCGTATTTTGCCTGACGGATCAGACTTTGATCTTTCATTTGATGATGAAAATCGTTGAGACATTGCCACACATCTTTGTTGATATGATCCTGCGCACTTCTGCAATTTTCCCTTGCCCGGAAGATATTATTTGCGATAGAAGAATCGTTCTCGATATCGAAAAGTGCTTTGGACAAAAGGTTTCCAAAACTGTAATCGCCATCATCGACTTTGATCTGATATTCATCACAAAAATTCTCCCAACTTTCTGTGGAAGCGCCATCCTGATAGGCAATGTACCGGGTATGGAAAACCTTGATCTGGAAATTGGAGCGCTCCATGTAACGGCTCATCCAAAAGATATTCTCTGCAACTCTACTTAACATTTTGTCCTGGTGTTTGGTGATGGTTTTTGGTTTTTAGATTTTTCATCATTTATAATTGGTCATTAATCATTTATAATTAGTCCACGACCCAAGTATCTTTGCTTCCGCCGCCTTGTGAGGAATTCACCACGATGGAACCTTCCTTCATCGCCACTCTTGTCAATCCGCCTGGAACGATATCGATTCCGTCTGGACCGTATAAAGCAAATGGACGCAGATCGACGCGTCTTGGTTGCAAAACACCATTAATATAACAGGGAGAAGTTGATAATTTGATAATTGGTTGGGCGATATAATTTCTTGGATTAAGGTTGATCTGCTTGGTGAATTCTGCAATCTCTTCATCAGTTGCTACGTCGCCGATTAACATTCCGTAACCGCCACTTTCGTCGGTTTTCTTGATGACCATTTTATCCATATTCTCGATTGCGAATTTCCGTTCGTCCATATTTTCCATTCGGTAGGTTGGAACGCTTTTCAATAACGGTTCTTCGCCGAGATAATACCGGATCATATCGGGAACGTAAGAATAAATGGCTTTATCGTCTGCCACACCATTTCCCATTGCATTCACGATGATCACATTTCCTTTTCTGTAAGAATGATACAATCCTGGAACACCCAAAACACTCGTTTTCTGAAAGACCAGTGGATCCAAAAATTCATCATCAACCCGGCGATAGATCACATCCACTTTTTTAAGACCTTTTGTCGTTTTCATATAGACCATATGATTTTGAATCACAAGATCGCGACCTTCTACCAACTCAATTCCCATTAATCTCGCTAAAGTGGTATGTTCAAAATAGGCGGAATTGTAAATCCCAGGTGTGAGAAGGACCACATTTGGCTTTGAACTGATTTGCCTTCCGAGCGAGAGTAGATTTTTAATTAGTAGATCTGGATAATTATTGACTTGTTTTACTTTGATGTTCGGCAAAATATTAGGAAAAAGGCGGTAACTCATTTTACGGTTCTCAAGCATATAACTTACTCCCGAAGGCGTTCTGAGATTGTCTTCCAAAACATAATAACTCCCGTCGTGGTCTCTGATAAGATCGATTCCGCTGATGTGCGTGTAGATATCAAAAGGAACATCCACATTGATCATTTCCCGAAGAAAATTCGGACAGCTATATATCAAAGAAGAAGGAATGATCTCATCTTTCAAAATGAATTGCTGATGATAAACGTCCTTCAGGAATATATTCAAAGCTTTCAAACGTTGCTTGATCCCTTTTTCTATAAAACCCCACTCTGCGGATTGGATGATCCTTGGAACAATATCAAAAGGAAATATTTTCTCGATGCCTTCGCCGTCGTTATAAACAGTGAAAGTGATACCTTGCGTCATAAAAAGCTTTTTGGCAAGCTCAGTTTTCTGATCCATTTCAGAAATGTCCATTTTTTCAAAAGAACTAATGAATTCTTGATAATGACTCCTTACAAATTGATCAGACATCATCTCATCAAAAACACTTTCCAAAGTTTGATAATGATTGAGTAAACCTTCAGCCATATATTAGTTTTTATAATTTCAAGAACTAATATATAAATTTAAAGGGGTAATATTGTGATTTTTTATAAATTTTATATACAATAACTAAAATAAAAAGGGGTTTTAATTTAAATTAATCAAATTTTAAAATTCGAATGTTTAGAAAAAAAATTATTACAACTAAAAAAAACGCGAAAATTTATTCTGACCGTGCAAAATAACTCTTGACAATGGCCTCAATTTTTCTTATATTCGTTAAGAGATAACATAAGCCGATGATCTACGATTTAGAGAAAGAAAACAAGGAAATCCTTGCCCGATACAAAGACCTCATTACCAATACATACCGTACTTTGGATGAGGAACAAAACAAGCTGATCCGAAAAGCCTTTGACATTGCTTTGGATGCGCACAAAGATCAGCGCAGAAAAACCGGAGAACCATACATCTATCATCCGATAGAGGTTGCAAAGATTGTCGCCAACGAAGTCGGCTTAGGTGCAACAAGTATCGCTTGTGCACTACTGCACGACGTCATAGAGGATTCTGAATACACGTACGAGGACTTAAGTAAAATTTTTGGGAAAACCATTGCTGACATTGTGAGTGGACTGACCAAAATCTCTGTGATGAATCAGCAAAATATTTCTGTACAATCTGAAAATTACAGGAAGCTACTTCTCACACTTTCCGAAGATTTTCGGGTCATCCTTATAAAGATTGCAGACCGACTGCACAATATGAGGACGCTAGACAGTATGCATCCCATCAAGCAGAAAAAAATTGCATCGGAAACCGCTTATATCTACGCACCGCTGGCCCATAGATTCGGACTTTACTCCATCAAATCTGAGTTGGAAGATCTTTCTCTCAAATACAATAATCCGGAAGTTTACAATGAGATCCTAAGCAAGTTGGAGACAGCGAAGGAAGGTCGTGAAAAATATGTTGAGGAATTTACCAAGGAAGTTTCTGAGCAGCTGCAGGAGGAAAACCTAAACTTCACAATCAAAGGTCGTGCGAAAGCTATCAGCTCTATCTATCGTAAGATGCAGAAGCAAAATGTGACTTTCGAAGAAGTATATGATAATTATGCGATCAGAATTATTTACAAATCCGATCCTAGGAATGAGAAATTCCTGGCCTGGAAAATATATTCTATCGTGACAGATCTTTATCAAAGCAATCCTTCCCGAATGCGTGACTGGATCTCGCAGCCAAGATCCACAGGCTACGAAAGTCTCCACCTTACTGTGATGGGGCCGGACAAAAAATGGATCGAAGTACAAATCCGTTCAGAAAGAATGAATGAGATTGCTGAAAAAGGAGTTGCAGCACACTACAAATACAAAGAAGGCTACCGAAAAAACACCGACGATCAACGGTTTGAAAACTGGGTTGCGGAGATTCGTGATGTTTTGGAACAACAGCAAAACCTTTCTACATCAGAACTTCTTGATAATATTAAACTTAATCTATACTCCAAGGAAGTTTTCGTTTTCACACCAAAAGGAGAAATCAAGATTCTTCCAACTGGGGCAACAGCATTGGACTTTGCATTTTCTGTACACTCTGACTTGGGAACCAAATGTCTTGGTGCAAAAATCAATGGAAAACTGGTTCCTATTAGTTACGTACTTCAAAACGGTGACCAGATTGATATTCTGTCTTCTCAGAATCAAAAACCAAAACCGGATTGGCTGGATTTTGTAGTGACTTCCAAAGCCAAATCCAAGATCAAAAATATTCTTAATTCTGAAAAAAACCTGAATACATCAGAAGGAAAGGAAATCCTACAAAGAAAAATGCGCCATGCAAAACTGAATTTCTCTGATGAAGAAATTAATGGTCTGCAAAAATCCCTTAACCTGAAAACGTCACAAGATCTTTTCCTTGGTTTCCAAAATGGCACTTTTGACATTGGAGATATCAAACGGTACGCAGACGGAAAAAGCATATTGAGCAACCTATTTCAACGCTTTAGAAAGACTTCTAACAAAGAGGAGTTTGTAGAAAAAGTGGATTCCAATCTTGATATGATTGTCTTTGGAAAAGATGAAGAAAAACTAAACTATTCTTTTGCAAAATGCTGTACAGTGATTCCTGGGGACAAGATTTTTGGATTCATCACTATTTCGGACGGAATTAAAATACACAGTGAGAGTTGTCCGAATGCTATCAATCTGAGAGCCAATTATGACTACCGGGTTTTGCAGGCTAAATGGGTAAATGCAGAAAGTTTCAAAAACAGAATTAAGATTGAGATAGAAGGCTTGGATAGAATTGGAATGATCAATGACATTACAGCGGTCATCAGTGGTTCTATGAATATGGATATGAAAAGTATGAGCATCTCGTCTAACGATGGGATCTTTACAGGAAACATCAACTTGGAAGTGAAGAATAAGAGCCAGCTGGAGGAAACCTTCAAACAACTGAAAAGCATCAATGGGGTTTCTAAAGTGAAACGAACATAATGGTTTTATCCAAATATTTCCAGCAATTTTTTCACAACAGCAAAAGTTCCGGAATTGTTCTGATCATTTGTGTTTTGATTTCTTTGCTGATTGCAAACTCTTCATTGTCATCAAGTTTTCAAAATCTACTGGACACAAAGATTGGGACGGAGATTTTTCATCTTGATTATTCGGTTTCTATTTGGATCAATGATGGATTGATGGCAGTATTCTTCCTCTTGGTTGGTTTGGAAATCAAACGTGAATTGCTGGAAGGCGAATTGTCCGACATCAAAAAAGCAAGTTTACCAATTTTTGCAGCGGTTGGCGGAATGCTAATTCCGGCTTTAATCTATTTTATCTTCAATCACAACACAGATTATAAAAATGGTTGGGCGATTCCGATGGCGACGGACATTGCATTTTCTTTGGCCATCATTTCTCTGTTGGGAAAAAGCGTTCCAGCTTCACTCAAAATATTCCTAAGTGCGTTGGCGATTGTAGATGATTTGGGAGCAATTCTGGTCATCGCACTATTTTATACAGATCAAATTGACTGGATTTCACTAGGCATTTGTGCAGGAATTACAATGTTGTTAATTATCTTGAATAGATACGGTGTTAAAAATTTAATATTATATCTCATTCCCGGACTTTTTCTTTGGTATTTTATGCACCATTCAGGGATTCATGCTACGATTGCTGGGGTAATTTTAGCTTTCACAATTCCTACAAATAGGTCTAAAACTGAGATTTCACCTTTAGAAAAACTGGAAGGTAAACTGCACATCCCTGTCAGTTTTTTGATTATGCCATTATTCGCTTTGGCTAATACGAATATTACTTTTCAGAAAGAGATTTTTGAAGGTTTTATCAATCCTTTGAGCTTGGGAATTATTGGTGGATTATTTATTGGAAAAGTTTTGGGCATTAATATTTTTTCAATGGTTGCCATCAAATCAAAATGGGCAACATTACCAACATTTTCTGGTTGGCGGGAAATGATTGGCGTAGGATTTCTGGCCGGAATTGGCTTTACGATGTCAATCTTCGTTTCACTTCTGGCTTTCCCAGATGAAGTTGAAATTCAGAATATTGCGAAAATCAGTATTTTGATTGCTTCTGTTTTATCGGGAATTGTGGGATATTTTATTTTGAAATCCAAGAAAAAACCTCTCAATAATTAAATTGAAAGGTTTGTTATTTTAATCTCTTTTAGAAGCATTTTTCTTTTCTCTTTTTGCTTCTTTCTTTTCTTTTGCTGTTTTCAGAGGCTCCTTTTTCACAGCCTTTTTTACGTCCTGACCTTTTGCCATATTATTATATTTTAGTGTTAGTTGCTTTTAAGTATTGTAAATATAATAATTTCCTTTCAAAACTAAGTTTAGATTTGAATTAAAATCCATTGAGAGTCCGCATCTCATCCCGAACTATCTTTTCCAACTTCACTTTTTTGATAGCGAGATTAAGTTCATTTCCCATTAAAACCAAAAACACATTCACGTTCACCCAGACCATTACCAAAATAATGGAACCGATGGATCCGTAAAGCACATTGTAACGGGCAATATTAGAAACATAAATTGCAAAGAAATAAGTCAGCAAAACAAACAAAACTGTTGTCAAAATTGCGCCAGGAAACGCTTCTCTGATTCTTGTGATCTTCAAGCAGCCAACCCAGTAAAATAAAGTTAGCAGCGCAAAATAAAATATCGGAAAAGAAACGAAACTGATAATTTTGGTAAGGTTTTTCGTAAACCAAGTGATGTCATAAGTCGGCGTATAAAGTTTCAAAACAACCTCGCTGTAGTAGATTCCAAAAATCGAAATACACACGAGTGTGAGAAAACATATCGTCACCAGCATCGCCAGAAGATATTCTTTCACAAAAGTTCTGGAGAGTTCTGTATTTCTATTAAAACCATTAATCAAAGTAAAACAACCATTGGTCGCAAAAACGAAAGACAGTAGAATTGTAAGATTACTAATCGATTTCATATTGGGAATGATGCTTTCCTGAATGTAACTCGTGACATCGCTCTGCATATGAGAAGGGAAAACTCTGGGCATCAAAACTTCGAAAATATAAAACTGAAGCTTATCATAATGAGGCATAAACGGCAAAACGGACAAGAAGAACAAAATCATCGGAAAAAGACTCAGAAAAAAGTTCCAGGAAATACTCGCAGCCTGTCTCCCCAAAGGATTTTTGAAAATCGCATCGGAATAGATCGAGAACATTTTCCACAAAGAAATTCCCAAAACCGGAATATGAATCCCGTCGAAAAAGTTTTTGATATTAAGGAAAAAACGCTGTATTTTTTTTGCCATTCATTTATCTTTGCACGACAAATATAGTAAATGCGTATTAATTTGATCTGCATTGGGAAAACGGATGACAAAGAAATCATTTCTCTCATCAAATATTATCTTCCCAGAATCCCGAAACACTGGAATTTCGAACTTATCGAGATGCCTGATATTAAGAATGCTAAAAACCTCACGCCTGACCAGTTGAAGAAAGAGGAGGCCAAATTATTCCTAAGTCAAATGGAGTCTTCTGAACTCGTCATTCTTCTAGACGAGAAAGGAAAGCAATTCACAAGCCGCGAATTCTCTGAGAAAATTGATTTCTGGATGGGAAGTTCCGTGAAGAAAGTTAATATATTAATTGGTGGCGCCTATGGTTTTTCGGAAGAAATGTATCAAAGGTCAAATGAAAAAATCTCATTATCCAAAATGACTTTCACGCATCAGATGATCCGCTTATTTTTCGTGGAACAGATCTACAGAGCTGCAACTATTTTGCAAGGGAAGCCTTATCATAATGATTAGATCTTAATTATTTTAATGACAAATCTGATGAAAACAGCTCCTTTTAAAATTATAAACATTGTCGTTATATTGTTCTGTTTAACTTCTTGTGAGGCATTTTAAGATTTAATGGAAACGTTTATGACTCCTCAAACAAACCAATTTCTAACGCAAAAATCACTTTACTCATCAATAAAAGACCAATAGAAAAGATTGGTTCAGAACCAGATTCGGTTTCCATCGAAAGAAGAAACGACTTAAGAAAATCTGGAATAAAAGATGATTTACACGTCAGCCTTCAAGGAAAATATATCCGTTATAAAACGTTATATACAAACGAGAGTGGCTATTTCAAATCACAAACCATTTTGATTGGATGCGGATTTGGATGTCCAAAAGTCAGATTAGTGGTGGAAAAGGACAGTTTAAAAAAAGTTATTTTGATGGATAATCAAACAAGTCGAGATAGTTTGAAAATTATTCTCCAATAAGAGTAGATTAAATCGCAGTTTGTTTGTAAACAACTCTCTCTGCCAAATTCGCCAAAACACCACCTAAAAGGAAACCAACCGCAGCACCAAACGCAATATCCAAAGGAAAATGAACGCCTAGATAGATTCGGCTATAAGAAACTATAGTTGCCCAAACGAACAAAATGTAAGGCAGATATTTGTATTTCTTTCCTATCAGAATGGTGAGAAAACTGAACAGGAAAAATGAATTGGAAGCGTGTGAAGAATAGAATCCGTAATTACCACCGCAAATCACCAGCCGCATATGCGCAATTAACGAATCCGTGTGGCAAGGTCTGTATCTTGCAATCCCATGTTTGAAAATTCCCGCCAACTGGTCAGAAATTGTAATTCCGATGGTAATAAAAATTAAAACAAAAAGTAATTTCTTAAGCGGAAAACTTTTGTAGAGTAAATAGAGTAAAATAGCATAAAACGGAATCCAAAACCATTTTCCGGTAACCGTGAGCCAAAAAGGATCAAAGGCAGAATTGCCCAGTCCATTGAGGAAAAGTAGAAGCTGCTGGTCTTTTTCGATCAATCCGTTCATAAAAATTATCGGCTTACTGGTCCTTCGTGAGAATCATCTTCAGAGAGATCGATTTTCTTTGGCGTTTCTTCATTAATGAAAGTTTCTGTTTTACTATCAGCCAGCGGATTGTAATCTTGGGCAGACTTCTTCACGTTATCAATTTCTTTTTTGATATCGGAAAGGGGATTGTCCGCTTCTTTCATTATTTCGGTTTTGATATCGTCCACGGCACCACGCATTTTGCGCACACCTTCGCCCAAACCTCTTGCGATTTCGGGTAATTTATCGGGACCAAATAAAACAACGATCGCCAAAGCAATCATCAGCATTTCACCAATACTCAATTCCATTCGACAAAATTAAGCAAAGATTTAGAAAAGTGATATACAGATCATTATTAAATTTATTATAAAATTGATAAAAAGAGATATGTCATCTCTGGACTGAAAACATTTTGGACTTTTTACCGTAAATTTGTGACCAGTAAGAGTTTAGGGAAATGAAAAGACAAAAAGTACAGGCGCACAATTATTTCAAATTGATCACATCATCATTATTCATCGCAATCATTGCTTCTTTTCTGGCGCTTTCTCTTAAAAATATTACAGAATATTGCCAGGAACACCTCTTCGAATTTGCGGAGAAAAACAATTCCTATCTCTTCATCATTCTTCCAACAGTCGGGATCACGACCATTTATTTTTTAAGAAAATACCTTTTCAAAAACAGAAAGAACAAAGGCATTACAGAGATCTACAAAACCGTAGATCAGCGGAAAGACCATCTGCCTTTCTTCAAAATTCCATCCCACTACTTCAATGGCTTTTTGACCGTCATCTTCGGTGGGTCAACAGGCATCGAGGTTTCAACCGTTGTAGCGACGGCGACCGTCGGTAATTCGGTTTATGAGAAAGAGTTTGCCGCAAATGTCTATAAGTTGGAATTGATTTGTGCTGGCGTCGTGGCTGGCGTTGGCGTGCTTTTCGGAAATCCATTGGTTGGTTTTCTGTTTGCTTTGGAAGTGATCGCGAGGAAATTCAGTAAGACTTTGCTCATCAGTTGTTCTGCTTCGGCCTTGTTGTCGTGGTTGTTCCTATACTTTTTCCCTTCCACTTCTTTGATCAGTTTACCCGTTACAGAATGGCATTGGGTAGCGATTCCATTTATGGTTGTTCTAAGTTTACTCAGCGGAACTCTGTCGGTCTATTTCACGTTCTTGGTCATCAAAATGAAGGAATTCTTTTCTGGGATCAACAACAATTTTATCAGAGTCAATCTAGGTGCTTTGGCAGTTGGAACTTTGATCTGTATTTTCCCATTCCTGTATGGTGAAAGTTACTATTCTTTGAATGAATTGATTGATCATCCACAAAGTTATTCACTGCTGTTCCTTTTTGCTTTGATCTTGCTGAAGCCATTGGCCTCATCTCTCACCTTAGGTGCTGGTGGCGACGGTGGCGTTTTTGCACCGAGCATTGTTGTGGGTGCCTACTTGGGATTAGCGTTTGCCATCGCATGCAACACTTTTTTCGGGACGTCTTTGATCTTGATCAATTTTGTTTTGATAGGCATCGCCGCCACATTATCTGCCGCAATCTACGCACCTTTCACCGCATTGATCCTGACCTGCAGTCTGGTTCCAAACGGTTACGCTCTGTTCTTCCCTATTTTATTAGGATGTATTCTTGCTCAGAAAACAGCGCAAAGAATTTTGCCTTACAACGTGTACACCTACGCTCCGAAAGCTTAAAATCTATTTTAAAAATTCAAATCTCAAAGATTCAGCAAATAAAGCAGATTTCTTTAAAAATCCGCAAAATCAGCTCGATCTGCGGAAGATTCATCTTTAAGATTTCTTCCCCTTAAAGCTAATCGAAACAAAATAAATACTCACCGCAAACAACAAGAATGCTAAAAGAAATGGCGCACCGGGAAACAAAAACGGCGCATTTTTGTGTGTAAAGTAATAAAAGAGCTGTGTCATCAATGGTGGCCCAATGATAGAAGTGGCGCTCATCAAACTCGTCAGCGCACCTTGCAGTTCACCCTGTTCGTTGGACGGAATATTCTTGGTAATGATGGATTGCAATGCCGGACCACAGATCCCACCCAAACAATAAGGAATCGTGAAGACCAACATCATCCAACCTTCCGTCGCAAAGGCATACAACAGCATTCCAACCGCGTAAAGCATCAAGCCATAAAAGATACTTTTCTGGTCACCGATCTTTGGGTTGATCCACCGGATCAAAACGCCTTGTACCAGACCAACCAGCAAACCGACTAAACCTAGTGAGTAGCCTACCATGCGCTCATCCCAACTAAATCGGTACATTGTGTAAAAACTCCAGTTGCTTTGCACCGCATGTCCGCCAATATAGATCAGGATCAAAGCCGTTGTAAGGGCTGAGATTTCGGGATGTCTTTTCAGGAATTTGAAAGAACCGATCGGGTTTGCGCGTTTCCAGCTGAACTCTCGTCGGTTTTCTTTGCTAAGACTTTCCGGCAACACGAAATAGCCATAGATAAAATTGATCATACACAAGACCGCCGCCGCATAGAACGGAACGCGCGCCCCATAATGTCCTAAGACACCGCCCAACACAGGCCCGATGATAAACCCAAGACCAAACGCCGCCCCAATCATTCCGAAGTTCTTCGCACGGTCTTCATCATTAGAGATATCTGCAATGTAAGCACTCGCCGTCGTGATGCTTGCGCCGGTGATCCCCGCAATGATCCTTCCAACAAATAGCCACCAGATACTCGGTGCCAAAGCCAGGAAAATATAATCGATGGAGAAGCCAAAAAGCGACAGCAAGATCACAGGTCTTCGTCCATATTTATCACTCAGATTTCCTACGAATGGTGAGAAAACAAACTGGATAAAGGCGTATGCAAAACTCAGCCAGCCGCCATATTTCGCTGCCTCGCTGATGTCTGCATGGATCAGTTCTTCTATCAGTTTCGGCACCACGGGAATGATGATTCCCCAACCCGTAATATCTATCAACAGCGTGATAAAGATGAAACCAATGGCAGCAGATTTTTGATTTGTTTTCATGCTTGCGAAGATAGGAATTTTTTGATTTTAGAATTTTTATTCTAAATAGGCTTTTAGAAATTCATTAGAACACTGTACTTTAAAAATTAGTAATATTACATGTCTACTTTACACCATATCTATATTTAAAAAAATGAATATAACCGCTCAAAAAATTCTAAGTAATAAATCAGATTATAGAATTAATCTTGATTATTTAGATTCTCAATACAATGGGAGATTCACAAAGAAATTAACAAAAGAGAAAAATGAAATTAACATTTTATCTATTTTTTCTGAGATGGAATTTGGCTATTCACTAAACCAGATTTTTTCAGAAGTAGTTTACGAGCCGAAGCTAAATGGAAAAACACCTGATTGGTTGGTAAAATCTGAAAATCAAAATATTATATTCGAAGTAAAAAAAATAAACACTTTAGAAAAAGAATTAAATTCTAAAATAGAATTGTTTAAAAGAGATGAATATATTGGTCATCAAAAAACATCATTTTCTACGTCAAGAAAAAATTTTATTCCTCAGTTATCAAAAATTACTAATAAGGAAGAAACATATCGAGATTTGGTTTGTTTTGATGATTATAAATTAATTATCTGCATCGACGTCATCGGTTTGGAGAATGATTTTATAACTGCTACTGATTTAAGAGATTATTTAGATTTTGAAAATAAATACTCAATTTTAAAAGATTACCCTAAATTTTGCGAAAATGTTGCAGGAATTATTGCTAAACCGATTTTTGGAAATAAAATATTTATTGAAAATAAAATCTCGAAATTTGGAATTAATAAGCTTAATTTAGATTTAATAAGTAAAATACACTAGCTCCAACATACAAAACAGACACTTTCGATGTCTTTTTTTCCTAAATTCACAAACTAAGACAACAACCAAAGAAAACCAAAACCCTCCTCTCACTTCTTATCCTGTCTTGCGCATTCACATCCTGCGATCGCATCATAGACAACTACTACGAACACCAAGCTCAAGAAAACTACACTTCACCCTACATGGGAAAATGGGTCGGATCTTACACCGGACAAGGCAATGGAAAACTCATTCTCTCGGTATCGAAAAGCGGAAATATCACCGGAACGTACGGACAGAATAATGATGGATTACTAAGCTACGTTTATGACGATGGTACATTGCAGCCGGTCTTATCAGAAAACTACACATTCTTTCTCTATGGTAAGTTAAAAGATAAAAAAGGAACCTGGAAAAACGGCACGCTCTCAGGCGATTGGACATTTACAAAACAATAACTTTCCGGCAACAAACCATACAACAACCAAAACAGACATCGCCAATGTCTGTTTTTTTAGTGAAATGATTAAAAATATCAGAAACTCATTTAGCTATGTCATTGATGGATTTATAAATATCATTGATGAACTTAGTAGTGACCCTGTTTCTATTAGTTATACTGATGATCCATTGAGTTGGGCCATTGATGCACTTAGTTGGAACATTGATTCATTTAGTTAAGCCAGTGATTCATTTAGTTGAGCCGTTGATTCATTTAGTTGAGGCAAATTCACTATCATCCAATTAGTTAGGCAATGTTTTCAGAATTTTACACCAAGATATTTGTGAGAATGAAAAAAAATGATAATTTAGAAATATTAACACAAATGATCTTTACTATGAAAAAAAATCCTGTTACAAGGGGATATCTATTCCCGGATGCCGTCCTAAGACAAAAAGCAGATGAATTTATCAACCTCTTGGACCGCGATATTGTAGAATTCACAGACCGGGGCTACTCGCCTGCCAAGAAAACCGAACTTACCAATGCCCGCAACGCTGTGGATGAGTTCCCGTCCGATGAACAACTGGAAGCCATCAAAATAGACCTCACCACCCAAAAGGATGATGCCCGCCGTGCCTTGGAAAAAACGATGCGCACCATCCTCAACATGGCAGAGAATGTCTTTGGATTCACTAGTGCCAAGCATAAGGAGTTTGGTGCATCGGATGTCAGCCGTCAGCCAGATGCAGAGCTCGTCCGCAACGCCAGGATAATGGTGGCCGCAGCAGACAAATACCTGCCAGAACTGGAACCGGAAGGCTTGACGACGGCCAAAATCGATGTGCTCACTTCACAGCGCGAAACTCTGGACCTGGCTCTGGACCTGGCTCTGGATGCGCAAGCGAAAGGCATCTCGGACCGGGATGTCGCCACGGAAGACCGCGTGGAAACCCTCAACACCCTCTACCGACTGCTGACCAAATATGCAGGCATAGGACAGGACATCTTCTACGAAATTGACGAAGCGAAGTACAATGACTACATCATCTATGATACGCCAAGTGGTCTCCCAGAAGTTGTACCGCCACCTGTTGAATAATAAAGATTGGCTGATCGGTGGGTTTCATTAGTGTGTTTTATGTTTCATAATGGTGTCAGCCAATTTGGATCCTACAGATATATTTCTGTAGGATTTTTAATGGGTCTTCGGCTACGCTCAGACACCATAAAAAAAAGAATTTCCTTAGTAAAAAAATATGTTGTTCTACGTTCTCGAGTCCTTTGGAATCACAAATTACTTCTCGAACCAACCACTCCCTCACTGGTGTCTGAGCGTAATCGAAAAGACCTAATACATAAAACAAAAAAAGCCCTCAATCTCTTGAGGGCTTTTTTTATATATTTTAAGAAAATTATTCTACTATTTCAGCATTGCTGATAGAAGATTTTCCGGTCACTTTGTCTTCTCTTTTCTTACCTCTTAGGAAGTCATAAGCCGTAGCCGATGCGATAAAGATAGATGAGTAAGTACCGAATCCAATACCAATCAATAAACAGAACATAAAGCCTCTCAAGTTATCTCCCCCAAAGATGAAGATCGCAAGGATCACCAAAATCGTTGTGAAAGAAGTGTTGAAAGTTCTACCGATTGTACTAGAGATAGAGTCATCGAATAATCCTGCAAGTGTCAATGCTTTTTTCTCACGTAGGTACTCTCTAATTCTATCGAAGATGATCACCGTATCATTGATGGAATATCCAATTACGGTAAGAATCGCCGCAATGAAATCCTGATTGATCTCCATGTTGAACGGCATTACTTTGTAGAACAATGAGTAAACCCCAAGGATCACCACCGTATCGTGGAACAAACCAACAACTGCTCCAAGAGAGAACTGCCATTTGTCAAATCTTACCAAGATATAAATAAAGATACCTAGCAATGAAGCAGCGACTGCTAGCATCCCGTGTGTCTGAATATCATCTGCTACAGTAGGTCCAACTTTGGTGGAAGATACAATTCCTGCGTGTCCTTTGTCCGCTGATTTGAAATCTGCTAAAGTCATTCCAGCAGGTAATTCGGATTTGATACCTTCGTATATTTTCTGCTCTACAGTCTGGTCAGCTGCAAGAGATTCATCATCAATCAAATAATCGGTTGTGATTTTCAATTGAGAAGAGTTTCCGAAAGTTTTAGCCTCAACAATATTGTTTTGACCGTCTGCAGTCTTCATCAATTTAGCAATACCTGCTTCAATATTTTCTGCATCTACCGGCTTTTCGAATCTCACAACATAGTTACGTCCACCTGTAAAATCGATCCCGAATTTGAAACCATTCTTTGCAATTGAAGCGATTGATATCACCATCAAAATAGCAGAGAAATAATATGCGTATCTTCTTTTCCCGATGAAATCGATCCAAGTGTTTCTGAAAAGATTCTTCGTAGGAGCAGTCCATACAGAAAGAGATTTACCTTTCTCCAGTCTGCTGAAGATCATAACTCTTGATAATAATACAGAAGTGAACAATGTCATCACCAATCCAATCATCAACGTCACTGCAAACCCTTTGATAGGTCCTGTTCCGAAGATATAAAGAATCAATGCGGTAATGAAAGTAGTCGCGTGACCATCAATAATTGCAGAGATTGCGTGTTTGAAACCATCTTTGTAAGCCTCCAGAATACTTTTCCCACGGAAGAGTTCTTCTTTTGTTCTTTCGTAGATGATAACGTTCGCATCCACCGCCATTGCCATAGACAATACGATACCTGCGATACCAGGAAGCGTCAATGTTGCATCTACAGAATCCATAATTCCGAAGATGTAGAATAAGTTGATCACCATTGCGATAACCGCATAAACGCCGGCACCACCGTAGTAGAAAATGATGTAAACAATAATTACTGCAAATGCGATAAGGAAGGACATCACACCATCGTTGATAGATTCAGCTCCAAGTGATGGACCTACAACGTCTGCCTGTACAATTTTTGCACCTGCAGGCAATTTACCAGCACCTAAAACATCTACCAAATCCTTAGCTTCTTCCTGAGTGAAGTTTCCTGAGATCTGCGTTCTACCGTCAGGGATCACGCTGTTTACAGAAGGCGCCGTGTAAACTCTGTTGTCCAAAGTTACCGCTACCACTTTTCCATTGTTTTTCTCAGTCATTGCTTTCCAGTCACGGGCACCTTGAGAATCCATCTGCATATCTACAACGATACGACCCAACTGGTCATAGTTGATGTTTGCAGATTCTACAGCACCGTCAACTGGCGCATTCTGAGAGATGTTCCCACGGATCGCGTAAAGAACAAGACTGTTGGAAGTTGTAGATTCCGGTTTGTAACCCCACATAAACTGGGTGTATTTCAAGTTAACAGGTCTTGCTTTGATAGCAGCATCGCTGTTAAGTAATTTATTCACAACTGCTGTATCAGCCAATTTTACATTAGCAACAGCATTTCCAGGTGTAGAATTCATCTGGATCAAGTTCATCAGATTCGTTGTTTTTGCAACACCGATAGAATCGCCTTTCACTTTAACCAATTGATCCAGCTGAGAGAAATATGGAACCACTTCCGGTCCTAGTTGTACTTCCCAAAACTGAAGTTTTGCAGAAGTCTGAAGCATTTTTTTAACTCTGTCGATATCTTTGATACCTGGCATTTCCACCAAGATTCTTCCAGTTCCAGGAACTCTCTGAACGTTTGGCTGCGTCACGCCCATTTTGTCGATACGTGTTCTAAGAACTTCATAAGCCGTTCCTACAGAGGCATCGATTTTTTTTCTGATAATATTTTTTACCTGATCATCCGGTGTGTTGAACTTAATCTCAGAAAGATTGGTGTTCCCGAAGATCTCAGGATCTGCAAGTTTCAGGTTGGTTCCTTTTTCCTGATTAACAGTGTCGAACTGCGTGAAGAAATCCTCGATGTATTGCTTACTTGAGTTTTTCTGTGCTTTGTCTGTTCTGTTAAGTGCTTCTATTAAAGTAGCATTTGTAGAGTAATTACTAAGATCATTTACCAAATCTCTTTGGTTGATCTCCAATAATACGTTGATACCACCTTTAAGATCCAGTCCGAGTTTCATTTCTTTCTGCTTAGCAGACGCATAATCCAGTTTTGTAAAACCTAGATTAAGGGTGTCTTTAGAAAGTCTTGCGAGCTCAGCCTGATATTTCACTGAATTTTCGCCGGCAACTGCTCTTGCTTCCTTTTCTATTTTGTTGGCATAGAAAGAAGGCAGAAGCTCATTGAGGCAAATTAATCCAAGAACGATGGCAACTAATGTAACGAGTCCTTTTCCTTGCATTTTCTTACGATATATATAAATTAAGTCGGCAAATATAATGATTTATAGCGGAAATAAGAATTTGAAAATGAGAAAAGTGCATTATAGTTTTTATATTGAAATTAATTCTGGTTTTTCTTTGTAAAAACAAGTGAAAAATGAACTTTTATTATCAATTAAATAATTATCAAAAGGTAAGGCATTAAATTTGGTAACTTAATTAATAATCTATAAAATAATAAGTTATGAAAAAATTACTACTTGTTTTTTCCCTTGCACTGGCATCGGAAATATCAGCACAACAGATCATACTGGAGGAGTTTGCAACGGCTTCCAATCCCGTAGAAATGACGGCATCTCCAACGAATGACAACCGACTTTTCGTAGTCCAACAATCCGGAACCATCCGAATTCTGAACACAAACGGTACTTTTGAAGCTACTAATTTTCTAAATATCACAGACAGAGTCAACTTCAGTGGGGAAATGGGATTGCTTGGTTTGGCATTTCATCCGGACTTTGCAACGAACCGTTATTTCTACGTTTATTACAACAGAGCTGGCAGAACGATTACTGTTTCGAGATTTACTGCCAATTCTGCTAATCCAAATATTGCGGATCCAGCTTCAGAAAAAGTAATGATGTCGATTCCGAAAAGCCAGACCAATCACAATGGTGGAAGTATACACTTTGGAGCAGATGGATTCCTCTACATCTCTACTGGTGACGGCGGTGGTGGCGGCGATACCGATAATAATGCACAAAACAAAAATTCACTTTTAGGGAAACTATTGAGAATTGATGTGAACTCTACAGAAGCGTATGGCATCCCTGCAGGTAATCCTTTTGTTGGCGTAGATGGTGCGGATGAAATATGGTCTTACGGTCTTAGAAACGGCTGGAAGTATTCTTTTGACAGAACGACGAATAATATATGGATTGCGGATGTGGGACAGAATTTGATTGAAGAAATAAACAGAGTTCCGGCAACGACTCCAGGTATTAATTATGGCTGGAGATGTTACGAAGGCAACAGTGAGTACAATACTGCTGGCTGTGCGAATGCTTCAACAATGACTTTTCCTGTTGTAGATTATGATCATTCCGGAGGAAAATGTTCCATCACTGGAGGCTATGTTTACAGAGGAAATCTCTATGCTGATTTAGCTGGGAAATATGTATTTGCAGATTACTGCTCTACTCAAATTGGGATTCTTGATAATACGACTATCACTTGGAGCTCTGCGTTTTCCGGTAATAATTTTACAACTTTTGGAGAGGACAATAGCAAACAATTATATATTGCTGCTGCAAGTGGGAAAATATTTAAAGTAAAAACTAACTTCCTGGCAGTTTCGGACGTTGACAAATCTAGTATTCAAATTACTCCGATTCCGGCGAAAGATTTTATTTATATTAAAAACATTAATGAGAAAAATCTGACCGTTGAAATTCTGGATTTATCAGGAAGATCTGTTTTGAACACTAAGGTTGCTGAAAATGATAAAAGCATTGATGTTACAACTTTAAGATCCGGTGATTACATTTTGGTTCTGAAAAGAGATGATATCAAATTAATTAGTCAGAAAATAATTAAAGAATAATAAAGTAGTATTCTATATTATAAAAAAGCCTTTCAGAGTTTTCCGAAAGGCTTTTTTCATTTCTGTAATTTGAATAAAATTTTATTTACTCCAATTAACTCTTGTGGTTTTCACATCGTGGGAATTGGTTCCGATCATCACATCGAAATCGCCAGCTTCCCAATCATATTTCAGTTGATTGTTGTAGAATTTGAGATCGTCTGGAGAAATCTTGAAAGTGACTTTCTTGCTCTCGCCAGCTTTCAGATAAACTTTTTGGAAACCTTTCAATTCTTTAACTGGTCTTGTAATGCTTCCCACTAAATCTCTGATATAAAGCTGAACCACTTCTGCTCCGTCATATTTTCCATTATTGGTTAATGTAACAGTTGCTTCAATAGGTGTATTCCCAACAGGTTTTGCATTGCTAACAGAAACCTCTGAATATCCAAAATTAGTATAACTCAATCCAAATCCGAAAGGGTAAAGAGGTGTGTTGCACTCATCCAGATAATTGGAACGGAATTTTTCAAACGTACATTTCTCCGTATTTTCTACACTTAGTGGTCTTCCTGTATTTTTAGCATTGTAATAAAGAGGAACCTGTCCTACGCTTCTTGGGAAAGTCATCGGCAATTTTGCAGAAGGATTTACTTTACCGTAAAGTACATCTGAAACGGCGTATCCAGCCATACTTCCAGGGAACCATACATTCAAAATAGCATCAGCCAATTGGGATTCTTCTGTCAAGACAAGTGGGCGACCAGTGAATAAAACCAAAACAATCGGTTTGCCAGTTTTCTTAAGTTCTCTCAACAATTCTTTCTGAGTTTCGGGAATTCCGATGTCCGTTCTGGAACTGGATTCTCCACTCATCTCGGCACTTTCTCCTATTGTCAAAACAATCACATCAGCCTGGTTTGCTATCGCAATTGCTTCTTTTCTGATCTGCTCTGCTGGGCGACTATCTCTTTCTGCTGTTTTGCCAAACATTGTTGCTTTTTCTTCCATAGCAGCAGATTCATAAATGTTGCTTCCTTTTGCATAAATGAAATTCACATCTTTACCAACGGTTTCCTTAAGACCTCTAAGTAATGATATTGAATTAGCATGCTTTGCTGCAACACTCCAGGTTCCGGTCATATTCAAGGCATTGTCTGCCAATGGACCTATCACTGCAACCGTTCCAGATTTTTTAAGCGGAAGAACCTGTTTGTCATTTTTCAGAAGAACCATAGATTGCGAAGAAATTGTTTTCGCTGCTTCTAGATTTTTCGGACTGAAAACTTCTTTTTGTGCTCTCTTGGAATCGATATATCTGTAAGGATCATCGAAAAGACCAAGATCATATTTGGATTCTAAAATTCTTCTTGCTGCATCCGTCACGGTTTGCTCGGTCACTTTTCCTTCTGTGATTGATCGTTTCAAAGTTTTTAAAAACCCTTCTCCAACCATGTCCATATCTACACCAGCGTTCATTGCCAAAGCAGAAACCTGCTGAAGATCGCCCATTCCGTGATCAATCATTTCATTGATTCCGGTGTAATCTGTTACAACGAATCCTTTGAAATTCCATTGTTTTCTGAGTACATCTGTCATCAGCCATTTGTTTCCAGTGGCAGGAACTCCGTCCACTTCATTGAAAGATGCCATTACAGAAGCCGCGCCTGCATCTACAGCCGCTTTGTAAGGTGGAAAGTAGGTATTGTACATCTGCACATGACTCATATCTACGGTATTGTAGTCTCTACCAGCTTCTGCCGCGCCATAAAGTGCAAAGTGTTTTACACACGCAAGCATTGTATTTTTCTTAGAAAGATCATCACCTTGGTATCCATAAACCATTGCTTTGGCAATCTCGCTTCCCAAGTACGGATCTTCACCTGAACCTTCGGAAACCCTTCCCCATCGTGGATCTCTTGAAACATCTACCATCGGTGAGAATGTCCAGTTGATTCCGTCGGCAGTTGATTCCTGAGCAGCAATCTGAGCAGATCTCTGGATCAAATCCATATCCCAGGATGATGCAATTCCCAAAGGAATTGGGAATGTTGTTTCATAACCGTGGATTACGTCCATCCCAAAAATCATTGGAATTTTCAGTCTACTTTTTTCAACAGCTACTTTTTGAACTTCGCGGATTTTATCAACACCTTTGATGTTGAATAGTCCTCCAACCAAGCCTTGTTCTACTTTTTTACCAATGTCTGAACTCTGAGCCTGGCCAGTGGTAAAATCTCCTGAAGAAGGCAGATTAAGCTGTCCAATCTTCTCGTCCAAAGTCATTTTGGAAAGCAAGTTGTCTACGAAAACTTTTTTCTTAGATTGGTACTGCGCCGACTGATAAGACTGGACAGGTTTTGATATAATATTCTGAGCCAGAAAATATGGCGATAATGCCAATGCAGCTAAGATTACAAACTTTTTCATTCTATATATATTTAATTTTTTTTTCTAATTTCTATTTTTTCTCAAAGATAACATCCATTCATATAGTTTAGGATCAGAATATGTGGAATCCCAAGAGTTGTGGTTATCGTTTGGAAAGATTGTGAGTTCTGCCTTTGGATTCACGGGATGTAATTTTTGATAGAAATTGAAAGCATTTTCCGGAAGTACAATATCATCCATTCCACCGTGGAATAATTTGATATTAAGACCTTTGTAATTCTGAATATTTGCCAACATTACTCTGTCCGTAGGTGCGCAAACTGCTGAAACTGCTGCAAACATTTCCGGGTGCTCGCTAGCTAACTTCAAAGTTCCCCAGCCTCCCATGGATAGTCCAGTGAGATAGATTCTGTCTTTGTCAATCTTATACTTTTCTGAGATTTCTTTGATCAGAAAATAAACAGCGTCTGTGTCCCACCATGTATTTTCCGGACATTGAGGTGCTAAAATAGCAACAGGCTCGCTGATCAGGCTTTTGTAAGTGAATGGACTATGATTCTTTACTATTTCCAGGTTGTTTCCCCGTTCTCCTGAGCCGTGCAGAAATACAATCAACGGTATTTTGTTTTTTGTATTTTGAGGAATATCCAGGATGTATGATAGTTTCTTCTGGATTTTAACTTCTTTATTAAACTCAGATTTTATCTCCTGTGCCTTTGCGAAAGATGAAAAAACCAGTAGCAAAAAAGCGATATTTTTTAATTTCATATTTTAAATTTTCAAAAACACTTTAGAATTCAAATCTTCTATCTGTGTTGAATTTTTATTCTATGTACAAATCCCTAGCCCCGATGGTAGCGGCATCCTTTTTTGTTTTTTGTAAAAAATTAAATCAAAATGACAACGTTCCAAAACAAAAAAGATATAGCGGACAGCGGGATTAAGCTCCAAAAATTATTTAATGTCTCAAAAAGATACAATAAAATTTAGTGTTTAAAGATAGTACTTTTTGTTTTATTGAATCTTATGTTCTGTGGACTTAAATCCGATTTTTTTGAGACCATTTCTTATTTCTGGTGCGTTCATAAAAAGATTCCAAAGTAATCCTGATCTGTGATTCTCTATCATTGGTGCAATAGTGCCTTGATCTATAGCGAGATATCGTGGCGTTGTCCAGTCATCAAAATTGATGGAAGTTGCATCATATGGCCCAGCCTGACCGATAAATTTCGGTTTTTCTTCGTACAAAAATCTTAAAAATGCTGTTGATTCCTGAGGTGTGTATGGCATTGAGCTCAGCGCTGCTGTTGGCGTGATGACACCAAAGTCTTCTTTCATAGGCTGGTGCGCTGCATAACCTACGGAGCCATCTTTGTTTCGTGTGTAGCCAGCCGTAAGTCCCCAGTATTTCTCTGAATATCCTTTGAAGCCTAGCGGATTTTCAACGCAGTATTTGTAATCTATCAACACATGATTTCGATTGAGATCCCAATAGCTTTTCACATATTGATCCGATAGTCCGCGTGGATCCAAACCTAAGTAAGAATATTGCGACCAAAACAATGGCCCTCCGAATTCTTCCGCATAATTGTGTTTGACGTAAAGTGGCAATCCGTATTTTGTGCGGTCCGTGGTGTAGGTTCCATTGCGAGACCAGCCTTTGTTATAAGTTTCTGAATCTATGGAATAATCTGGTGATGCTGCTGCGAGAACGTAGGTTATCAGACACTCGTTGTAACCTTCTAGTGGAAAGTTCATTTCCCAGCCATAAGTTGGCGACCAGTGCCAATATAAAACCTTTTGTCCACCTTTTGTGTACCAGTTCCACTCGACGCCTTTCCAGAGTTTGTCCATTTTTGCGGCCAGTTGTTTTTCTTCTGTATTTCCATTTTTGAAGTATTCTCTGACACAGATGATTCCCTGTGTCAAAAATGCGGTTTCTACAAGATCTCCGCCGTTATCTTTCTTTCCAAAAGGGACAACCTTGCCAGTTTCTCCGTTGATCCAATGTGGCCAGGCGCCGTGGAAACGGTCTGCTGTTGCCAGAAAATCTGCAATATGATTGAGTCTTTTGACAGCTTCCTGACGAGGAATAAATTTCCTATCAACACCTACTAAAATCGTCATCAATCCAAAACCTGAACCGCCAGTTGTAACTACATGTTTGTCATTATCCGGATAGATGTTATCCTCGTGGTAGCGTTCTCTGCCCAACATAGATTTTGGTTCTGCGAATTCCCAGAAATATTTGAGAGCATCGCTTTGGACTTTGTCCATGAGTTGATTGTCTGTGAGTTTTTTTGAGATTTGTTTTGCACTTGGGTCAGAATTCGTGACTTGTGAATTTTTACAGGAAAGTAAAAGTGTGAGCGGAACAACCGCTAATGATACTATATTTTTCATAATTTATATTATATCAATTAATAAAAAAAGAGGAGGACAAAATCCTCCTCTTTAAAATTTTCAGGTTACAAAAACTATTAGTTATATCCTGGGTTTTGTGTTAAAACACCTTTACTATCTGTAATTGCCTGCAAAGGAATTGGGAACAACTCATTTTTATTTGTTTGGAATCCTAATGGTCCTAGAACTGCAGCAGCCTGACCTGTTCTTACAAGATCTGGGAATCTGTCCATTTCCATTGCCAACTCTACTCTTCTCTCCTGCCAGATTGCAGTTCTAAGAGCAGATTGGGTACTAGCGGTAGTTTCTCCAAGATTAGCTCTAAGCCTTACTTTATTAATATTAGTGATTGCTGCAGCTGTATTTCCTAACTCATTAGCAGCTTCTGCATTAATCAAAAGAATATCTGCAAATCTTAAAATTCTTAAGTTCTGGATAGAACCATAGCCACAAGCATTGTTGTTTAGAGATGTTGGAACATATACTTTTTGATTCCACATGTTTCCTGCCTGAGGATCTCCTTTCTTGATCAAATCTCCTTCAAGAGTTGTTTCACCTTCTCTCAAAATCGTCAATTCTTTTCTGATATCACCTGGTTCAAATGCATTTTCCAAAGCTTGAGTAGGCGTGAAGAAGCCCCATCCAAACTGATTTCTAACACCTTGAACTTCTGCATATTGACTACCTCCAAATTCAGCTGAACATCCACAGTTTACTTCGAAAACTGACTCTGAACCGAATTCTCCAGCTGGTCTGAACAAATGGTTAAAATCTGGATCTAATCCATAACCTAATCCCATTACTAGGTTAGAAGTATCATAAGCTTTTTGGTAATCTTTCATATAAAGATAAACTTTTGAAAGAAGTCCCAAAGCACCTCCTTTTGTAACTCTACCAACATCAGATGCTGGATAATTCTGAGGTAGAATTTGTGATGCCTCTGTCAAATCTTTTACGATAAAAGCATAAACTTCAGCGGAAGAGTTTCTAGGTTGAATATAATTGGTTTGCAATCCATCAAAAATTGGAACGCCACCGTAGATTCTTACAAGATTGAAGTAGAAATAAGCTCTCAACATTTTAGCTTCTGCAACTAATCTGTTTTTTAGAGTTTCATCCATTTCGATTTTTGGAACGTTGGTAATAACTTGATTAGCTCTCTGAACTGCCTGCCATTGTCCCGTCCAATAACCGTGAACCCCGTCATCACTGATTGTGTAACTGAAGTTATCATAAGCATTGATGAAAGATGCATCACCAGGATTAGATCCTTTTTCCACATCATCTCCTGTTACACCAAATACATACTGTGCAGGAAAGCCTGTGTTCTCCCAGCTTCTTAAGAAACTATAAATAGCATTGGTAGCTTTCATAGCATCATCTGGTGTTTTGAAGAAATCATCTGCTACTGTGACTCCTTCTAGTTTTATGTCTACAAAATCCTCACTACAACTAGCAAATACGGAGAATATGGAGAGTGTTAAAAATATTTTTTTCATGATTTTTCTAATTAAAATGTTAAGTTCATACCCATTGTATAAATCGCAGAGATAGGATAGATATTATTATCAATACCCATCTGTACTCTATCCTGGTTCATAATCTCCGGGGAGAATCCGTTGTACTTGAAGCTAGTCCAAGGGTTTTGTGCACTAAGATAAATTCTCAGTTTTTTAACAGATAGAGATTGAGCTATCACTGAAGGTAAGCTGTAACCTACTTGAATATTTCTGATTCTGAAATAGCTGCCATCTTCTACATAAAAGCTGCTTGGCAAAATAATAGATTGATTAGAAGTAATCATAGAATTGGTGTTAGAAGTTCCAGCACCTCTCCATCTATTATTGTACATATCTAGATCCCAACTTTCGTTACCATAACGTTGTTCACGATTGTAATTATAAATTTTGTTCCCGAATACACCTTGGAAATCAATTCCAAAATCCATGGAATGTACATTAAGCGTGAAACCGAAACCATAAGTTCCTTTTGGAATAGGACTTCCTAGGAATGTCTTATCTCTGGTATCAATGATGCCGTTTCCATCTTGATCAGCAAATTTAAACCAACCAGCTTTTGCACCAGTCTGACCAGAGGCTGCCGCTTCCGCATCTGTCTGGAATACACCCGCAACATCGTATCCATAATAAGAGCCAACTGCCTGTCCAGCTTGCAATCTAACGATTGAGTTACCAAACAAACTAGCACCTGTTTCTAAGAAAGATCCTCCGAAAACATCAGTAATCTCATTTTTAAGTGATGTGAAGTTACCATAGAATCCCAATTTTACACTTTCGCTAAGGTTCTTGTTATAATTAAGCGACACCTCGAAACCTTTGTTTCTGAAAGAATAAGCATTGGTAATAAAGTTTCTAGGGTTACTTGCTCCAGATATTGTTCCTTGGTTAATTCCGTAAACCACATCTTTTGATTCTTTATTATAGTAAGTCCCTTCGATTTTCAAATCATTATTAAGGAAAGCCATTTCAACTCCGAAATCGGTACCTACAGTAGTTTCCCATCCAATACTTGGATCAATTACCTCATCAACTGTAGAAGCTGGATATCCGTTATTTCCATAATATGCACCGCCGCCTATCACTGTAACACGTTGAGTAAATCTTCTTGTTACGTTTGGATTTCCTAATTCACCATAACTCGCTCTGAACTTCAATAGATTGAAAACATTTTGCTCGCTCATGAATCCCTCCTTAGATACAACCCAACCAACACTTACAGCTGGAAAAGTTTTGTATCTATCTGTAGAAATTTGTGATGTTGCATCTCTACGTACCGAAGCGTTCAAAAGGTATTTCCCAGCATAGTCGTAGTTGATTCTTCCAAATATTGACTCTATTCTACGCTGATCCTGAGTTGCAGCTGGTCTTGCACCGGTAGCCTCTGCTGTATCATTGTAATATAGTATATCTGTTCCGTTAAAGACATCCAAAGATCCATTTGTTCCATCATAAGCAACATTCTTTGCATTCCAAACTTCTTCAGACTGGGAATCTCTAATTCTAGAGAAACCACCTAATAATTCTAGGTTATGATTTCCGAAACTCTTTTTCCAGTTAATCGTATTATCCCAAACATAATTTCTGTATCTGTTGTTTCTAGTTAGCAAATTAGAAATAGTTGCTTGTGGAGTATATGTAATTGCTGGAGTATATTCGTACTGACTTGGACTATAATTATCTGTAGTATAACTACTTCTAAAAGTGAAATCCTTTAGGAATTTAATTTCTGCAAAAACGTTATTAAGCAATCTCTCCTGTCTTACCTGAGATCTGTAAAGATCCAGCTGAGCTCTTGGATTGGCGATAGAATATCCGTTGAAAAACTGATAGCTACCAGTTGCAGGATCCATTGTCGGGAACAATGGCGGTGCATTACGTGCATTTAGCAAAGGATTTTGCGACACGTCTGTACGTGTTTTTGAGAAAGAGAAATTATTCCCAATTGTAATATTGTCTGTGATCTTGTAGCTAAGATTCAATTTTGTATTAAATCTATTAAAACCACTTCCTGAGTTGATTCCCTGGCCGGCAGCCAAATTACCTTCATCCTGAAGATATCCAACACTACCATAATAATTAAGTTTCCCTAAACTTCCGGATGCAGAAAAATCGTTTGAATTAATAATACTTGTGCGGAAAATCTCTTTGAACCAATCTGTGTCAGCCGGAAAATTTGCTCTGGAAATAGATCCTGCAGAAGATCCGTTATCATTGATCAGTTTCTCATTGTAAAGTTCAATATACTGATCAGAGTTGACCATTTTTGGAACATTGGTAACCGTCTTGAAACCCAAATAAGAGTTTACATTAAAAACTGGTTTTCCTTTCCCACTTTTGGTTTTGATGATTACAGCACCATTAGCTGCTTTCGCTCCAAAAATCGCCAAAGATGATGGATCTTTCAAAACACTCATAGATTCGATATCCTGAGGATTTAGGAAAGATATATCTTCTGTCATCATTCCATCTACGATGAAAACCGTATTTCCTGATAATGATCCAACACCTCGGATGTCAACTCTTGGAGATCCTCCTGGCGTACCAGAAGTCACAACATTCACACCGGCCAATTTTCCCTGCACAGAGTTAAGTGGATTCGCATTAGGTTTATCTGCTAAATCTTTTGCAGTTACAATCCCGATACTTCCCGTCACATTCTCTTTTCTTTGAGTACCATAACCCACAACAACAACTTCCTCAATTTTGTTTTCTTTAGAAATTGTATCCTGTGTGGATTGGGCATGCAAATTGCCTCCAAAATAGATCGCAGCAATGAGCAATGGTAATTTCACATAATTTTTTCTCATAATGTTCTTATGTATTATTTTCTTACATCGAATATAAACAAATAATTAACAGAATGTTAATTAATCCTAAAAAAAATTTAATATACTAATAATGAGACAATTACACATCAAAAATCACGCCATTCGTATGATAACAAACCCTTTCTACTTCACCGGATTTTGGCTCAATATTTGTCTTTTTATAAAAACACTTCCTTTATTGTTTCAAAATGAGCCAATAATAATTTTCAATTCAAATAAAAAATTAACATTACAAAAAATATTAGAAAATGAATACTAATAGACTATCGCCCCAAATGCAAGAGGCATTAATCAAACAGATGACAAAAGAAGCACACGCTTCACAAATATTCCTTTCCTACGGCTGTTGGGCAGACGTCAAAGGCTATGGCGGAATTGCCAATTTCCTATACAGACACTCACAGGAGGAAAGAAATCATATGATAAAATTTATGCGTTACATCTTGGACAGAGGTGGCGAGGCAAGAGTGGAAGCGATTCCTGCACCACCGGAAAATCCTTTCAATCTAACGGACGCCTTCAATAAGGTTTTTGAACACGAAGTGGACAATACAACTGCCATTTACGAAATCGTAAACTTATCTTTTGAAGAGAAAGATTGGGCAACGTGGAATTTTATGCAATGGTTTGTGAAAGAACAAATTGAGGAAGAAAAATTAGCTTTGGAATTGATCGACAAATTGAAAATCGCTGGTGGAGACAGCGCTTCAGACGAATCTCTTTTCACGTTGGACAAAGCCTTGGAAACAGCGCCAGACGACGTTTCCCTTCCACAAGAGGCGACTGCTGAAAATCCTTCGTAAGGACAAATTAAATATCACTAACTTTGATCTCCGTTTTTTAGCGGAGATTTTTTATTAATTTAATATTCAAAACCATGGCAGATATCGTAGAAACCAACCACAATAATCCAGAAGAGTTTTACAAATCATTAAAGGAAAAATTAGAAAGTCAGCACAACTTTCCAGAGGAATACCTTTTCAAGTTCATAGTTCCTGGAGATTCTGAAAAGATCACAGAGATCTTGAGAGTTTTTGATGGCCTTAAATACACTTTATCCAACAGAGAAAGTTCCAAAGGTAAATACACATCCGTTTCTTTGCAATGTTTCGTGATGGATGCGGATCAAGTCATCGACATCTATCAAAAGGTGGCGAAAATAGAAAATGTGATGATGCTGTAACTATAGTTGATAAATGATGATCGATAAATGATTTTAGAGTGGCTTGAAACTTGTATTTTAACCATTAGTATTTTAAAATTTCAAGTTATGAAAAAAGCATTTTTCAGAGTTCTGAACAACATTAACAAAGCAATTTTACCAAAATATAGCAAACGAGATTTTACAAAACTCAACAAATTTCAGAAACTCATTTTCGGTTATCGATATAAGGTTTTGGTAAATTCATTAGACTAGATCATCAACATTAAATAAAAAAGAAAGCGTTCAAAATAATTTGAACGCTTTCTTTTTATCTTCAAGCTTCTGACCTCCGTCATCCAGCTTTATGAATTTTCTAAGATATAACTGAACATCAATGGTGCACAGATCGTTGCATCGCTTTCCACGATGAACTTCGGTGTGTTGATATCCAATTTTCCCCAAGTGATCTTCTCGTTCGGAACTGCTCCGGAATATGATCCGTAAGAAGTTGTAGAATCAGAGATTTGACAGAAATAACTCCAGAACGGAATATCGTGCATCTCCATATCTTGGTACAACATCGGCACCACACAGATTGGGAAATCACCTGCAATCCCACCACCAACTTGGAAGAATCCAACGCCTTTTCCACCAGAATTTTTCGGGTACCAATCAGCCAGATAAGCCATATATTCGATTCCTGATTTCATTGTAGAAAATTTCAAATCGCCTTTGATGCAATAAGATGTGAAAATATTTCCCATTGTAGAATCTTCCCAGCCTGGTACCACGATTGGCAAATTTTTCTCTGCCGCCGCGATCATCCAAGAATTTTCTCTCGGGATTTCGTAATACTGTTCAAGAACGCCAGACAAGATCATTTTGTACATATATTCGTGCGGGAAATATCTTTCTCCTTTTTCGTCTGCATCTTTCCAGATCTCGTAGATATGCTTCTGCAATCTTCGGAACGCTTCTTCTTCCGGGATACAAGTGTCAGTCACTCTATTCAAGCCTCTTTCCAACAAATCCCATTCTTCTTTCGGCGTAAGGTCTCTATAGTTTGGAACTCTTTCGTAATGCGTGTGCGCCACAAGATTCATCAAGTCTTCCTCAAGGTTTGCACCAGTACAAGAAATGAAATCCACTTTTCCCTGGCGGATCATCTCAGCAAGAATTTTCCCTAATTCCGCAGTCGACATTGCACCAGCAAGTGTGATCATCATTTTCCCGCCATCTTTTAGATGCGCAACATATCCTTTGGACGCATCTACCAACGCCGCAGCATTGAAATGCAGATAATATTTCTCTATGAACTCAGTAATCGGTTTGCTCATTTTGTTTAAGATTTTTGCAAAGATAAAATTAAAAGCGGAAAGTAGCAGCGGCGCTTAAAGAAACTCTGCTTAAACCTTCCTTATCATCTCCAAAATTAATCGTCTGTCCATTATATTTCATCTTGCTCAGTGTTCCACCCGTCAATCCAAGTTTTGGACCAATATAGAAAAATTTGCTTACCTCATACTGGTAGGCCAGATTCATCTCTGCACCAAAGTTTGAGCCAGTGCCTTTCACATTTCCAGTTCTGGTGGTATAGCTGATTACACCAAGAGAAATATCAACAAAACCTTTATGTCTTGTATTGTCATTGAAATTGGAAATCATAACAGAAGGTCCAAAATAAGTGATATTATCCTTGGTATCAGCTGTGATATAGACCACGTTACCATTTTGATCTGCGCCAGACAATGTACCAGTACTGGATGCACTGTAGTTTGAAAATTTAAGTCCCAGCGCAACAGTTCCTCTTAAATGATAATAAGCCGAGATATCGAAATTCACACCGCTTTTCAAACCTTTGATGTAATCTTCTTCTGCATTTGTAAGTCCTTCAGGATTCTCAGCAGTTCTCCATCCGAAACCTACAGATGGAATAATTGAAAATTTTTCCTGTGCAAAAGAAAATATTGATGCAGAACACATTGCTGCAAAAAGTAATTTTTTGATCATATTAATTTTTTTGCAAAAGTAACAATTTGTAATAATCAATTTGGTTAAATATTGTACATATTATATACTAGTCAACTTCCAACATAATTCATTACTTTTGCAAATTCAAATAAAATATAGAATACAATGCTTTCGGTTCAGGGATTAGGCTTACATCACGCAGGAAATTATCTTTTCAAAGACACCAATTTTACCATCAAAAAAGGTGATAAGATCGGATTGGTCGGAAAAAACGGAGCTGGAAAATCCACGCTTCTCAAAATACTTTCCGGAGAGATCAATTTCTACGAAGGTAATGTGGTCACAGAAGGTAAGATCACAATCGGCTTCCTAAAACAGGATCTTGACTTCGTAAAAGGAAGAACCGTTTGGGACGAGACGATGCAGGCTTTTGAGCAGATCAATGCTTTGAAGGATGAGTTGGAAGAAGTCAACCACCAACTCGCTACCAGAACCGATTACGAAAGTGATGCCTACACCGATCTCATTAACAGAATGACAGATCTGAACGATCTTCTAATGAATTTCGATGCTTACAATTTGGAAGGCGATGTGGAGAAGATCCTATTTGGATTGGGTTTCAAAGCGGATGATTTCCAAAAAATCACCGATGAGTTTTCCGGCGGTTGGAGAATGAGAATCGAACTGGCAAAATTGCTTCTTCAGCAAAACGACCTGATGCTTCTGGATGAGCCTACCAACCACTTGGATATGGAATCTATCATTTGGCTGGAGGATTTTTTGAAAGATTATCAAGGCTCGATGTTGCTTGTAAGTCACGACAAGCAATTTATGACCTCTACTTGTAACAGAACTTTTGATGTCAACAACAGAAAAATAGACGATTACAAGGCAAACTACTCCAAATATCTTGAATTAAGAAAAGACAGAAAAGAAAAACTCATCCAGGCCAAAAAGAATCAGGATGCTGAAATAAAACATACAGAGGAATTGATCAACAAATTCCGTGCGAGTGCTTCCAAAGCTTCTTTTGCGCAATCGTTGATCAAAAAACTAGACAAAGTAGAACGCATTGAAGTGGAGAATGAAGATGTTTCTAAATTCAATATTCGTTTCCAACCGAGTGTACAACCTGGAAAAGTGATCTTCGAAGCTCAAAATCTGGGGAAAGCCTACGGTAAAAAACAGATTTTTGATAAGGTGGATTTCATCGTAGAAAGAGGCGCAAGAATCGCTTTGCTTGGACAAAATGGACAAGGAAAAACGACTTTGGCAAAAATTCTTGCCGGCGATATCACCGATTTTTCTGGAAGCTGGAATCTTGGACACAATGTGAACATCGGTTATTTTGCTCAGAATCAGGAAGAAGTTTTGACGCCGGATAAAACCGTTCTACAGGAAGCGGAAGACTCTGCAACCGAGGAAACAAGACCTAGAGTTCGAGATCTTTTGGGATCTTTCCTTTTCCAAGGCGAAGATGTGACGAAGAAAACGAAAGTCCTTTCCGGAGGTGAGCGAAACCGTTTGGCGCTTTGTAAATTGTTGCTTCGTCCGTTCAACACGTTGATCATGGATGAGCCTACGAATCACTTGGATATCCAGTCAAAGGAAATTATCAAATTGGCACTTCAGAAGTTTGAAGGCACCTTGATCGTCATTTCTCACGACCGTGAATTCCTACAAGGATTGTCTGACAAGATCTTCGAATTCCGTGATGGACGTATGAAGGAATTTCTTGGTGACATCAACGAATATCTGGAATTCAGACAGAAAGAAAGCATCCGTGAGATCTCTGCTGAGAAAGCAAAACTTCATCAGGAAGAAGAGATCCCGGAAGTAAAAGTTAAGGTTCAAGAGCCTGTGAAAGAATCTAATATCATCGTTAGCAAAGAACAAAAGAACATCCAAAATAAGATCAAAAAAGTCGAAGAAAAGATCTCTGAACTTGAATTGAAAATCGAGGAATTCGAAGGTTCTTTCACCAAAGAAAATCCGTCTGAAGAAACTTTGGAAACTTACAACAAAATCAAAGAAGAATTGGATCTGACTTTGCAGGAATGGGAATTCTTGGGAACTCAGTTGGAAGGTTAGGATTTGAACTTTAAGGTAAAATATAAACTGCATTGGATATTCTGATGCAGTTTTTTGTTTAATATATTTAGTTTTTTATATTTTCACTGATTGTAAAACACAATTTTTAATTTAAAACACGATGATGAAAAAACACATCCTGATTTCAGCTATTCTTCTTAGTGGCGTTTTTTATGCGCAAAGCAACTGCGACAATGTAAAACTTGAAAACACGAATCTAAAAACGGAAAATGATTATCTAAAAAAAGTTGTTGAGTTAAATACGCCAATTCTGGAATCTGAGAAAAACAATAATAATTTTAGAATCACAAAAGTTGTTGGTAATAAAGCTGATAAAACTATCACTATTACTTTTCTTGTTGAAGCTAAAGACGAAAATAAAAATATGACCATAAGCGATATTTCTATTATAGATACTGAAGGGAATGAGTATAAAGAAGACTTAGTTAAATCTAGTAGACCATATCCGCAATTGGCAACAAATGTTCCTCTTAAATTAAGTTTTTTATTCAGAGAAATACAGGGCGAACCTTTATTTATAAAATTATTCAGGTTTAAAACACTTTATTTATCGGAGAAAAGTTCTGGATTTGGAACTAAATCAAATATCGAATTGAGAGACCTTAAAGTAAATTGGAACTAATTTATATCAAATACAAAGAAAAATGTTGATTTTGCTTTTTTACTTTTAAGTTCAGTTGAGACTTGGAAACAGCATTACAAATATTCCGTTTGTTTTCGTAATTTCACATTTAATAAAACCTCAATCACAAAAGTTATACGATGATCAACAACCTCAAAAAATACCTCAACGAAGAGCAAGACCCAAGATCCGTTGAAAAAATCATAGAAAAAGTAAATGACCTTTTGACCAATGGTGAAACCCTGGAATACATCGCTGTTCAGAATAAACCTGCAATCAACATTTCGCCAGATTCAATTGTCCTTACGAATAAAAGGATCATCTTTTTCCGTTCAAAATCGTTTGGTTTGGTGACGGATTTTCAGGATTATCTTTGGAAAGATGTGGGTGAAAGTCATATCAGCGAGGCGATTCTTGGTTCTACTTTTAAGATGACGGCGGTAAGCGGATTTGTGGAGACGATTGATTATATTCCAAAATCTCAAGCGAGAAAGTTGTATCAATATGCACAAGCCAAAGAGGAAGAAATGATAGAATTTCGCAGACAAAAAGAACTGGAAGACAAGCGTGCAACTTCTGGAGGAATCACGGTCAATACGCAGCCTGAGCAAAAAGAAGAACCGAAGAAAGACATTCCAACAGAAGATCCAATGGAAACGCTGATGAAATTGAAAGCCTATCTGGACAATGACCTCATCTCTGCCGAAGATTACGAAGCCAAAAAGAAAGAGATCTTGGCTAGAATGTAAGTTCTTTCCTCGTTTCAGAAACCAATGTAAAGAATGAAGTTACTCAAAGCTTTTCTACTCCGATTGATGATCGTTGCAATTCCTCTGCTGGCTTTGTATTGTTATGCTCAAATAGCTTTTAAAGCCAACAGAGAAAAAGAACATCCAACAGACGCAGGTTTGGGAATCGTCGTTTTGCTTGCCTTTATTCTAATCACTTTATTCGTCGGATTTCTCGTCGATCTTTTGGTGAGACTAAGCAGAAAAGAGTACAAAATTGCTTTGATCAATATTCCTTTTCTGATTCCGTTTTTCATTTTTATCGTTTACATTGGTTGTTTGATGGCCAGTAGAGAATGTTTTTGTGGCTGGATGATCGATACGATCGACTGGATGCGTTGATCAAAAATTTTTGAATTATGAGATCATTGATTGTCGTTTTTATTTTGATTCAAAGCTTTGTATTCGGGCAGGAAAAAGCGATTACCAAAAACATAGAATTTGACCATTTGTACTTTGTAATTCCGGATTCTGTCTTTCAAAAAGTGGTTTCAGATTCCTATTTTTTAGAAATCTTTACCAGTGGCGACAAAGGTTGGCCCAAGTTCGAAGCGATAGATTCTCCGGAAAAGAAAGAAGTGTATTTCAGATTGGAAAACAGCTATTTTGAATTACTAAGCGACCAGAACAAATGGAAAGAACCACTTGATAAAATAGGAATCGGCTGGGCAAGTAATAAAGAAAACTCTCAGGAAGAATTGTCTGAACTTCTAAGATCAAAATACCAAGAAGTGGAATCCTACGACGAAAAAGACAGTCTAAAACAGAAGCTACACACCACTTTTTACATTAAACCAGAAAATAATTCAGCAACAAACCTAGACCTTTGGTTGCAGCAATTCTATCCAAGATTCATCGAGAATAATTTTGGAAAACAGAAAACGCCATATGATATTACAGGCAAAAAACAACGCGCCGAAAGATACTATTCCAAGAATACGATCGCTAAAGAAATTACCGATATTGGATTGATGCTCGACAGTTCTGAGTTTGAAAAAACATCCAAATGGTTGCAGACGATCGGCTACAAAAGCCAGCCCAACAAAAGAGCTTCTGTTTTTCAAAAAGGAAAGATGACATTTTCTCTTTTCCACGGCGAGCAAAACAAACTGTGGTATCTCCAATTTAAAAACAATTATTCTCCGAAGAAACGAGAGATCAAGTTTTCAAATGACTCAAAAATTGAAATTGAAAAAGAACAAAGCACCTGGTGGTTTTATCCAAAAGATCAATGCTGTCCGAATGATCATTAAACAAAATAAATTCGTTTAAACTTAACAACAATGTCTCAGATCTTCCGAAACCATTTAGAAAAATTTATCAAGATCAACGATGAAGATTTTGAAGAAATCTTGTCTTACTTCGAGGTCAAATTTTGCTAAAAAAGAAAATCTTTTGGAAGAAGGACAAGTTTGCAAGTACAATTATTTTGTACTGAACGGACTTCTGCGCAAGTTTTTCATTAATGAAAAAGGAACGGAACAGATTACAGAATTTGCCATCGAAACCTGGTGGATGACGGACAACATCTCTTACGAGCACAGATTACCTTCGGAATTTTATATTCAAACTGTCGAGAAATCTGAAATTTTGGTAATATCAAGTGATTCTCAGGAAAAATTGTTGGTAGAATTTCCTGTGATGGAAAGATATTTCAGGTTTGTTTACCAACGGGCGTATGCTGCCAACCAAATGCGTGTCAAATATATCTTCTCACTTTCCAAAGAAGAATTTTATTTCAATCTATTGAGGAAGCAACCAGCTTTCGTTCAGCGTGTTCCGCAATATCTCATTGCTTCTTTTCTTGGTTTCACGCCAGAATATCTGAGTGAGATCCGGAAAAGGATCGTTTCTTAAACCAGTTTAAGTTTTTAGAAAATCATTCTTTGTTACTTTGCCAAGCAAAACAAGAACAAATGAAATATCCTCTAAAACAAATCTATCCACAGCTCTTCCTAAGACTGGCATTAGCCTTTACATTTTTGTCCGCAGTGGCAGACCGCTTGGGAATTTTAGGAAAAAATACCGTTTGGGGGAACTGGGAAAATTTTGTCACTTACACCAGACAGATCACTGCTTTTCTACCAGGATCTTTCAGCGAGTTCGGCGCTTATGCTGCGACATTTTTAGAAATTGTTTTTGCCCTCTTTCTGATTTTGGGTTTCAAAACCAAGATCACCGCCTACGCATCAGGATCACTGCTCTTGATCTTTGCACTGAGTATGAGCATCACGCTCGGTATCAAAGCGACCTTTGACTATTCGGTTTGGGTAGGAAGCGCTGCGGCATTTTTGCTTTCAGCTCAGGAAAAATTCCCTTTCAGCATCGATGAAAATTTAAATCAACCTAAAAAATAATTCACAATGGACAAACGCATCAACATCAACACGACAGAACCTCACGCTTACAAAGCAATGCTAGGATTGGAAGCTTATCTGGCTCAGGCAGAAATCTCTAAAACCATCAAAGAACTCATCAAAATCCGTGCTTCACAGATCAACAATTGTGCTTATTGCTTGGCGATGCACACCAAAGATGCCATCAAATATGGTGAAAGCGCAGAGAGGCTTTTCATCGTCAGCGCTTGGCACGAGGCAGAAAGTCATTTCACAGAAGAGGAAAGAGTTGCCTTGAAGATGACGGAAGAGATCACACAAATTTCGCAATACGGTTTGAGCGATGAAACGTATCAAAAAGCTTTGAAATTCTTTTCTGAGAAACAAGTCGCTGAGATCATTATGGCCATTGTGACCATCAATGCCTGGAACAGGATTGCGATCAGTACGCAACTTCAAATAGGAGAATAATTGCTCGAAATACCTTCATCAAAAAAGAAATCCCGATCAAAATCTGACCGGGATTCTTTGGGTTAATAAATCGAAAAAATGAAAATTTATTAATAACAACAATTTTAATTTTTATTCTGGGATCTCAAAGAAAAGAATAATAGCATTTTCACTCAACGCTTCGAATTCCAGTTCCTCAATGTCCCATATCAAAACAGCATCCCGGTTTTCCAGCAATCTGTTCTGAAACTCAAAGGCGCCATTGATCACCATTCCGAAGATTCCATTATTTCGTTCTTTCAGGATGTAGCGTCCTACTTCTCTCCCATCGAAAATCCCAATGAAACCAGGAAAACTGAAACCTGTATCAATGAAGTTCAATTTGTTTCGGATCTCAAGATTCAATTGATTGATGCGGTAAGAATTTTCCGTTATCTTTTTATTGAATTTAATCACTAAGACATCCGCATCTTCATCGGTCAGAATATTCTTGATGAAAACGTCCTGATCTTCGGACGCTTCAAAGATGACAGCCTCGCCTGTTTCGATAACCTTTTGGAAGTTGTTGATCCTGATCTTTCCGTAAAGTGGTAGAAAGATCGCCTTTTGATCCGCTTTCAGAGTTACAAGGTTTTGAGAGTCTCTATAAATCACAAACTCTAAAACTTCATACAACGTATGGTCCGTGCCGCCTACCTTTCTCTCATTTTTGTAAACATCCGCAATGGCAGCACTTGGGGCAAGATCCCAAAACCTGTAATCTGATTTCAATATTTTTGAAGGCGTTTGAACCAACATATTTTATTTTTAAAACATTAGTGAATGGACTTAAAAAAAATTCCGGGATCCATTGCCATTAACCTATGAAAATCTGACAACATCATGAATCCCGGAAAAAAAATAAACTTATGAAAATTATTATGGACATCTATATCTACGAGAGACAAAAGATTACAGATGTTAAATTTTTAAAAAGATATTAGAATATTTTATTAAGACCCAATGATTTAAGCATTCACCTTGATCGTGTGTTCCAGCTTGAATCCTTCATTTAAATTTCCGCTGATTGTACTCATCTCATTTGCCGTTCCATCACCGAAGACATTGTCATTGGCGTTGTAGGTATAACCGCTCATTCCGCGATAACCACTGCTTGCATTCACCAGTTCCACCTGACTTCCCGAACCTTCCGGAAAAGCGATTTGCGTGATGAGAAGCGACGTTCCCACATTGTTATAAATATGAACGTGAATATGCGTCGCCCGACCATTGTACCAACCAGGAAAAACCGATCTGTAACTTACCTTCCCGTTCTCATCCGTCGTCTGTCTGCCTCTCAGGAAATGATAATTGGTGTAATTCGTGGACTGCATTCCGCCGCCGCCATATTCGGAGTAATTACCGTCTTTGTCGCAATGCCAGATATCTACGATCACGCCTTGCAAAGCCGCACAATTGTTTTTTACGTTCTGAATTGTCAAATTAATGTCAAAGAGAAATCCTGTTCTGTCACCAACAATATTGTTTTGAACTAGAGTCGATGGGGATTTGGTGGGGAAAGGACCTTCCGTTTCAGAATTCGTCACCGCACATTCTGTAGAAACAGAATTATCGATCGCTGCATTTTCTTCTTCTTCACTTTTGCTGCTGCAACGCAAAATAAATGGTGCTGCAACAGCAGTTACACCTGCTAATCCGAGACTTTTCAGGAAGTCTTTCCTACTCACCATCCTCATCTTTCTAAACATTTAAGTTTTACAGGACAAAAGTAGGACGAGCTAGAAAGAGGAAGAAATTTTTGAGAGAAACGAAAGAAATGTGTCGATTTTTCGGCTAAATCTTAAAGGTATCTTAATAATATCCAATGATTTTTTTGAGATCATCTTTGTACGTCTCACCAACCGGAATGATGAAATCTTCCAGATGAATATTCTTGTTCACAATCCCTTTGATGGCTTTGACCGGAAGAATGTAAGACCTATGAACACGGATAAAATCCTTCTCCGGAAGCTTCGCCAAAATATTTTTCATAGATGACCTTGCTGTGATTTTCGGGGCATTTTTGAGATGGATCTGGATGTAATCGTCCAAACCTTCTATCAATATAATATCTTCAAATTCTATCTTATGAAGTTTGTAGTCTGCGCGGATCAGGAGATGTTGCGGCTGCAGTTCATTTGAAGATTTAAGTGCTAATTTTTCAACCGCTTTTTGGAATCTATCAAATGAAAAAGGTTTGACCAGATAATCAATCGCATTCACATCAAAAGCGTCGACAGCATATTCCGAAAAAGCGGTAGTGAAGATCACCTTGATGTCCTGGGAAAGATCTTTATAGAACTCCAATCCGTTTTTGTTCGGCATCTGGATGTCCAAAAAAATCAAATCGACGGGAAACTTACGCAGATATTTTTCAGCGTCGCTCTGTTTATGAAAAGTCTTTTCCAGGCTGATGCCTTCCATCTTCGAAGCGAAAGTTTCGATGATCTTTAGAGCCAGGATTTCGTCGTCTATAGCGATTGCTTTTATCATAAGTTATGAACTGAGGTCCAGATTGAGTTCCACAAAATACGATTTTTTATTTTCTTCGATGTTTAAAGTATATTTTCCTGGATATAGTTTCTCAAGACGTTCTGTTGTGTTTTTCATTCCAACTTTGGTCGATTCGTCAGCAGCGGAATGATTGACGATGTGATTAAAAACTTTGAAGTTCAGTTGTCCGTCTTTCACATTCACTTCAATAGAAATTTTGGAGTTCTCTTCTGCGTTCACACCATATTTGAAGGCATTTTCGATGTAATTGAGGAGAATCATCGGAACGATCTTCACATCATCTGTCACGCCATTTTCTTGATAATCAAAATCGAGACTTTCGTCAGTTCTCATCAACTGTAATGCAATGTAATCCTTGATGTAAAATAATTCTTTTGACAGTAGCACAAAATCATTTTCGCTTTCTTCTACGATGTAGCGCATTACATTTGACAATTTCAAAATCCCTTCCGACGCGTCATCAGACTTAATCAAAATCAATGAGTAAACAGAATTCAGCGTATTGAATAAAAAATGCGGCTGCAATTGATATCTGAGATTGAGAAGGTCAGCTTTTGCTTTCGCGCGTTCCATTTCCTTTTTTTTGATGGACTGGTACAAAAAGAAAGAACTGAGAAACGAAAACAGAAATGGCAAAATACTAGACACATATTTCCTGCTAAACGAATCATCTTTTCTCAGATGTGGCGGCGGCGGAAAACCTTTTTTGCTGCGTTGCATCTCCGGAAAGTTATGAGCTTCAAATTCGGCTCTATCCTTTGGCGAAAAATTTTCAGGTGGTGGTGGAAAATCCTGAAAACGTTGTTGATTCTTCTGTGATTGATTTGAAATCTGATTCTGAAAAAAATCGAACTTCGGGTCGCTTCCGTGGTCATTTGGAAATATGAAATAAGGAAGTGTACAAATCCAGATGAATGACACAAAAACACTCACCCAATAAAGTAGTAGCCTTCTTTTATCATATAACTTTGGAAGCAGAAAAGCCAGATTCAAATAGAAGAAAACAATAAACAAAACATATCTGGAAAAGTCCCTCTGAAAGAAACTCGAACTGATCAAACGCAGACTACCGTCCAATTCCGGTGAAGATAATATTGGAATCAGTAACAGTAATAGAATCAAGAGAATATGGTAGTAGATGTTTTTCAAAAAATGATTGTTTTCTAAATTTAAACGAAGTTAGTCAAAAATATTTCGAATCTAGAACAAAAAAAACGTCCCCAAAATTAGAAACGTTTTTTATAATTGAACTTTATTATTATTTGATAAAACCTCTGCTTCTTAGCAATGGTTTGATGTCTGCCTTATGACCAGTAAAACCCTCAAAAGCTTTGTTCAAGTCAACGCTGTTACCAACGGAAAGAATATATTTCCTGAAACGGTCACCGTTTTCTCTCGTGATCCCACCATTGGCTTTGATCCATTCCCAAGCATCGGAATCCAAAGTTTCTGACCACAGATAAGCATAATAGCCCGCTGAGTAGCCACCGCCCCAGATGTGCGCAAAATATGGTGTATGGTACCTTGGCGGAACTTGTGGAACCAACAATCCGTACTTGTTCAAAGCTTGTTTTTCGAAGTCCAAAACTGGGATCAATTGTTTGTCGGCAGTCACCGTATGCCAGTTCATATCCAAAGTTGCAGCCGCTACCAATTCTGTCGTTGCATAACCTTGGTTGAAGTTGGACGCTTTTTTGATCTTATCGATCAGTGCTTGTGGCATTGGTTGTTTGGTTTGATAATGCAAAGCATAATTTTTCAAGATCTCTGGTTCCAAAGCAAAATGTTCGTTGATCTGAGACGGAAATTCAACAAAATCTCTCGGTGTGTTGGCTCCAGAGATCGAGGCGTATTTTTGATCCGCAAATAAGCCGTGCAAAGTGTGACCAAACTCGTGGAATAAGGTTTCTACATCATCGTAGGAAATCAAAGATGGCTTTCCTGGCGCTGGTTTCTGGAAATTGTAAACATTTACGATCACCGGTTTCTGACCTAGAGAATGTGACTGCTGAACGAAGTTGTTCATCCACGCACCACCACTTTTGTTGCTTCTGGTGTAGAAATCCAAATAGTAAAGCGCCAAAGATTTGCCGTCTCTATCGAAAACCTCGTAAGCCACCACATCTGGATGATAAACCGGAAGGTCTTTTCTCACTTTGAAAGTGATGCCGTAGAATTTTTCAGCAGCGTAGAAAACACCTTTTTCCAAAGCCGTCGTGACTTCGAAGTAAGGTTTGATCTCGTTATCATCCAGGTCATATTTTGCTTTTCTAACTTGCTCGGAATAGAAATTCCAGTCCCAAGGTTCCACTTTGAAACCACCTTTCTGCGCATCGATCACTTCCTGGATTTCCGCCGCTTCCCGATTTGCAGTTTCTACTGCTGGCTTAGCCAATTGCGCTAGAAGTCCCATTGCAGCTTCCGGCGTTTTTGCCATTTGGTCTTGCAAGCTCCATTCTGCGAAGTTTTTCTTTCCGAAGAGTTGTGCTTTTTGCAATCTTAGTTTAGCCAATTTCTCAACCGTTTCTCTCGTATCGTTGGCGTCACCTTTTTCGGCTCTGGTCCAGGATGCTTTGTAGAGTTTTTCTCTGGTGGCTCTGTTTTTAAGATTTTGAAGAAGTGGCTGCTGCGTTGTATTTTGTAAAGCCAGGAGATATTTTCCCGTTTGTCCAGCTTTCTCTGCGTCTTCCGAAGCTGCAGCGATATCGTCGGCAGAAAGTCCGTCTAGTTCTTTGACATCAGAGATCAGAACGGCGCCATTCTTTCTGGCTTCCAACAATTTGTTGCTGAATTGGGTTGCCAAAGTTGCCAATTGTTGGTTGATCTCTTTTAATTTTTCTTTGTTCTCTGCAGAAAGGTTTGCGCCGGCCAATTCGAAATTGGTGAGGTAAAATTCTGTCAGTCTTTTGCTTTCTGCGTCGAGTTTATCCGTTTTTACGGCTTTTAACTTCTTGTATAATTTTTCATTCAAAGAGATCTTGTCTGCGTGCGATGCAAAGATCGGCGCAAATTCTTCTTCTAATTTCTGAAGCGCATCGTTGGTATTGGAGCTCGTCAAATTATAAAAAATAATGGTTGCTCTTCCCAAAGTTGGTCCGCTGTTTTCCAAAGCAAGAACGGTATTTTCGAATGTTGGAGCCGCTTTGTCATTCACAATTTTATCGATGTTGGCCAATTGTTCTTTCAAACCAAATTCGAAAGCGGGTTTGAAATGCTCGTCTTTGATCTTGTCAAATTCCGGTGCTTGATATTGTAAGGTACTTTTTTTAAGAAATGGATTGTTGTTCATAGCTTTTTCTGTGGTTGCCGTGGTCTTTTTCTGCTGGGCATTTATCATCATATTTCCTGTATTGAACGCCATAAATGCGACAAGCAATGATGTTTTTATTTTCTTCATATAATAAAAATTAATTGGGGAATAAAAGTAATGAAAAGTGAGGGAATAATCGACTTGCTTTTTTGAAGTAATGATCTCGGAATTGATCGATCTGCTACGTAACGATTTTCGTGATTCCGAAGACCCATGTTTCTTTTACCGTGAAATCTGCAGCCCGACTTGAACGGAGCTCATTTTTTGTGGCTGGAAAAGCAAAGGCAAAAATAGCGGGAGTGGAAGTCGGAAATAGCTGCCATAAAAACAATAAAAATTAGGTTTCGAGGGATGTCAAAAGCTGCCCAAATAATTCCCATTTGTAGCTGTTCGCAAATAGGAATCAACTAGTTACTTATCCTCGTCTTCATCGCCGCTCCAATGGTTTTCCTCGAAGGAGATGCTGTCGAGAGCCAACAGTTGTGCCTCACGTTCCAAAGTTTCTCTGAGGGTGAACGTGACCATATTTTCGTCTTTTTCCCTGGCCAGTCGTCTAGTCATCGCTTTATCGATGATCATGAAACGTTTTCCCATTCTTCTGGCGGTGTACTTGCGCATTCCGTTTTCCTTTAGGATGTCGACGGCCATATCTACGGCAGTTCCCAAGGTTTCGCGGTAAATATTGTCGACCTTTTTGTTGAGAAATTCGTAGGCATCCAAACGGTTTTTGGCTCTGACGAAGATCTTTATATCGGGATAATTTTCTTTGACGTAATCGACGAGGAATTTGTTTTTCTCCGGATCATCCAGACAAATGACGAGCAATTCCGCCTCTTCGATCCCGGCAGAACGTAACAATGCGGGTTTCGTGGCATCGCCGTAATACACGTTGAAACCGTTGGAACGCAACAGCGCGACGCGATCCGGATCATTGTCCAAAACCGTGGAGCGGATGCCGTTGGCTTTCAACAATCTTCCCACTGTACTTCCAAAATATCCGAATCCGACGATGATGATCTTCCGTTGTTTGATGATCCCGAGTTCTACGTTTTCCTCAGATTTTTGTTTGATAAATCGCTTGTCGAGAACTTTTTCTTTGAAGATCAAAAGCAATGGCGAGATACACATCGTGATCGCTACGATTGCCATCAACTCTGAGTTCGCTTGATAATCAATTAAAAATAAACTGGCGGAGAAATTAATCAAAACAAAAGCAAACTCACCGACCTGCGACAATGCAAAGGCGAGGAAGAAACTCTGCTCATTGTTCATCTTGTAATATTTTCCAATCCCAAAAAGAACTGTTGCTTTGATTGCCAAAACGATGAAGGCTGCCGTAAAGATAAAAACAGGTTTTGAAGCAATAATATCGAAGTTGATCGTTGCACCAACACTCACGAAAAATACGGCCAATAACAAACCTTTAAATGGATCAATGTTACTTTCCAGTTCGTGACGAAACTCACTATTGGCCAACATCACACCAGCGATGAATGCGCCTAAAGCAGGACTCAGTCCAATTGAGATCATCAATTCTGAAACACCGATCACAAGGAATAACGAAGCAGCGGTCAAAAGTTCATTGAGACCTGACCTGGAAACAAATCTTAAAAAAGGAATGAAGATATATCGTCCTAATAAGATCAATGCTAGAACGGCTCCGATAACAGTAAAAGGCTGCAACCATTCGGGAATGAAATGCAGCAATACTTTGTCATGATCCGCCTGGGAAATTGCTTTTTGCGACTTCGAGAGAAAGGGCAAAAGCGCCAAAATCGGGATTACTGCAATATCCTGGAAAAGCAAAATTGAAAACGATGATTCGCCGCTTACAGTCCGGAAAAGATTCTTCTCCTTCAAGGTCTGCAAAACAATCGCTGTAGATGACATTGCAAAACAAAGCGAAATGATTAGGGATTTTTGAAGTCCAAAACCGGCGATATAAAATACAATGAAAATTCCGACAATACTGAGTAGCATTTGGCTTAAGCCAAGTCCTAATATTCGTTTTCTGATCTGCCAAAGTTTCTGAGGTTCAAGTTCCAGACCTACTAAAAACAGAAGCATAATAACGCCCAGTTCAGAAGCATGCATGATGTCTTCTGCATCTCTTCCGGTCAATTGTAAGCAAAAAGGACCAATCAAAATTCCGCCCAGCAGATATCCAATGACGGAACTCAAACCCAGTTTTTTCCCAAGCGGCACCATAATGATGGCAACACCCAGAAAGATAAGGATTGTCATAGCAATTGAATTTTCTGTCATTCTAATTTTAATATTGCTGCCAATTCTGCACAAAAAACATCCAACTGTTTCTCATCCAGATTATCTGCGTTGTAAATGATGTGCGTTTTTTTGAGTTCTATATTATTAATATCCAAAGAAACCTGGAGACCTGTGAGGAGGCTTTCTGCAGTCGTTTTATATTTTCCTTCTCTGGTGTAGTTTCCTTCGCTTCCACCAACACTTGTAATGATGATTGCATCTTTTCCGGACAAAATATTCTGTTGTCCTTCCGAGATCCAGCGCATATCAAAAACCTCATCTATCCAAAGTTTCAGCAATGGCGGCAATCCAAACCAAATGATTGGAAAGTGAAAAATGATTCTCTCATACTCTACAATCCTCTTTCTCTCGCGAAACGGCTGAATGTGAAAATCGGGATAATCCTCATAAAGATCTCTGAAAGTAACGTTTGGCATATTCTCATAACATTCTAACAATCTAACATTTGTAGTAGAATGTTCAAAATAAGGATGTGCAAAAAGTACCAATGTTTTTTTCAAAAGAAACTGCGATTTTCGTAAATATAGTTAATAAATGTAAAAAAATCAAGAATTATTTTTGAAGTAAGTTATCCAAAATTATGCGAATCCAGTTTACAATTGAATTAATTTTACATTAATAAAGCCGTACCAATCAGCAATTTTAAAGCATATTATTCTATATTTGCACTATATTAATATTAAACCATCACTTGTTTAATTAGAATAAATGATTCCTAAAAACACAAATCTTTACGCTTTAATTCTTTTTTGTTTAATAATTTCTTCTTTTGCATTCTCCCAAAGAGTAGATTACATCTATAGTAATTTCAATGGTTACTGGAATAGCGGAATGACCTCAATCCCAATTAATAACGATTGTGAACTCTTGGGCTTCCGATACAATAATGGAACCACAACCAGAGTTTATTCTACGGGTGTTAACAACACACTACTGACCACTAACGGTGTGGCATTTCAGAATACAAGATTCCGATCATTACCAATCAAAGATGTCAAATTCCCTGGTAATGCTGCTGGAGAGCCAATCTCTGGATCTGGCGGACCATTTCTTTTTGCTTTTGCCTCTGCAATAGATGGAAATGTGAATCAAGCGCTCACACCACCTTTTAAATTTCCTGATTACAAAATATCGATTGCGCTCAACAGAGGTTCACAAGGTATGGGACTTGGGTCAGCACTTACAAACGTGCCTTCCTCCACACCTCTTGAGTTTACTTTGCAATTCCCTCTGGATCCCACAAAGATCAATGATGGAACGCCAGATATGTTTTTTACACAACAGGCGGATCCAGGTACAAATGGTTTCGATGAAGGTTGGTTTGAAGATGCCAATGGTGTAATGATAGGAAATATGGTGACCATCAACTTCTCATCCAACACGCAGAATCCTTCCGTTGGAAGATGGAATATGGACTTCTACGAGATCAAGCAAAACACACCCGTCTGGAATACCAATGGCGTGAGAGACATCCGTGTGTTTGCGACAGATATTACGTCTTTTGGAATCACGACAGCAAATTATGCTGCTGTAAAGACATTCAAGTATCGATTCAACGGACAGAGTGACCCTGGAATATTAGCTTATAATGAAGAAACATTTAATTTCTTCTTAGCAAATGATGATTTTGCAACAACCAATCCAGGAACTTCTGTCACAATTCCCGTTTTGAATAATGACCTGTATAATTCATCAAATCCCGTAACCTTAACAATTTACACACCGCCTTCTGAAGGAACAGCAGTTGTTTCCGGTAACAATATTATCTTCACAGCCGCGTCCAATACTCAGACCAATAATGTTGTCATCTTTGAGTATCAGATCTGTGATGCTAACCAATGTGACAATGCATTTGTGACCGTCACTATTCCCGGCGGATACTGTACAAAGCCTTTCAATACTGCTGCCAGTACCAATACCACAAAAGTTGGAATCAACACACAGGAAAGTGCTTCTTCCACTTGGCCACTAAGTATTCCCAATGGTTTCATTGCATTGGAATCTCAAAATAAAGGTTTAGTAATTACCAGAACCACGGCCGCATCTATTCCTACAGCAAATCTGGTGGAAGGAATGCTGATCTACGACACAACAGATAACTGTATTAAACTTTACAATGGTACAACCTGGCGTTGTATCCAAAGAATTTGCATTGATTAATGATGAAGAAAACCATTTTAATATTTTCGATTTTTGTAACTTTTCAAAATTATAAATCACAAGTTGCCATCAGTAAAGCACCTAACAGCACTGGTGCAATTCTGGATTTTGCTACTGGAACAACCAATGGACTCATTCTGTCTGCAGTAACAAGTTTACCTACAAGTCCATCAAATGGAACTTTTTTAGTTGACCGGTCGGATCTCAAGGTAAAAATGAGGCAAAACAACACCTGGGTTGATATGACCAATCCTGGAGATTTGTCAAAAATAGCGCAAAACACGAGTTCAGAAGTTGGAAACGGTGTAATTATCGGAAGTAACAGCTCTTCTGCAAGTGGAGTTTTAGTTTTGGAAGCTACAAATAAAGCATTGGTCTTGCCAAAGATTGCCTCACCACAGACCAACGTCAGAAGTCCATATCCAGGTATGATCTGCTATGATACAACATCCAAATCGGTAGCTGTATTTGATGGTAAGGTTTGGAATTTTTGGAGATAAAAAAAGTCAAAATCCATTGCTGAATTTTGACTTGAATATTTTTTAGCTTAATTAGTTTACCAGCCTCCAGAAGCACCGCCGCCGCCAAAACTTCCGCCGCCGCCAAATCCACCGAAACCGCCGCCACCGCTGCTTCCGCCACCAAATCCACCGCCGCCGAAACTGCCTGGGAATGGGAAGAATCCGCCGCCGTATCTTCGGCTACCTTTTCTGGAAAGCGTGTAATCATCGTCGTCATCGTTACCTCGGTTATTCTTGGTCATTATGCTGATTAAAATAATGATAATAATGACAATCAACACAAGCGAGCCAATACTGATACCGCCATCTTTGTTCTGTTTCTTGACAATTGGTTTGAATTTCCCCTGAACAGCTTCCATTATTGCGGAAGTTCCACGGTCTATGCCATTGTACCATTCGCCTTTTTTGAAACTTGGTGTTACGAGATAATCCAAGATCTGTCCGGCAACCGAAGCTGTCAAATATTGTTCAACAGCTCGACCTTGCTGAATAGACATTGTGCGGTCTTCCGTGGCAATTAAAAAGACGACACCGTTATCAACACCTTTTTGTCCGATTCCCCATTTCTCTCCATACATTGTCGCAAGATAATTGACATCTTCGCCATTGGTGGTTGGAAGAATGATAACTTCGATCTCTGTAGAAGTGGAATCAGAAAATTTGATCAATTTTTGATTGAGCGCCTCCTTTTCACTTTCCGAAAGCAAATTGGCTTTATCATAAACTGGATAAAGTACCACAGGTTTCTCGGGCACAAGCTGAGCTTTGATAAACAAACCAAAGATCAGGAATAATGCGAATGTATATCGTTTAAGAGAAGCTGATATCATTGGATAGTTCATTGATATTTTCCCCAATTACAGGGAAATATTTTTTCAGTTCGAAGCCTGTTTTCAGGATGGCTTGTTTCAGTCCGTTGTAATAATTTTCTTTAGCAAACTCAGCTGTGATCTCATCGTGGATCGTGTCCCAAAAAGATTGTCTCACTTTTTTATGAATGCCTTCGTCGCCAATGATCGTGAGGTAATGCTGTTCAAAATTCACATAGAATAGAACGGCATTTCTTTCCTTGGTCAAATGCATATCTAAAGATTTGAAGATGCCAAAAGCCTTCTCTGCAAAATTGGTTTCGGAGGTCGAATCGATATGCACACGAATTTCTCCCGAGGAGTGATCTTCAGCTATTTTGATGGCTTCCACGAGGGAAGCCATCTCTGTATTTGTAAGAAAATGATTCATTATTCTGAGAAAACACTTGGTGCATTTTGTGCGCCTTCTGTTGCTTTGAATGTTGGTTTAGGTTGGAATTTTGGAAAAAATGCCGCTACGATATTTCCAGGAAAACTTTCAACCAAATTGTTGAAGCCTTTCACAGAACCATTGTAGTAAACGGTTTCTGAACGAATGCTGTTCTCAATCGCCGTATATTCTCTTTGGAAATTGATATATTGCTGATCAGCTTTCAGGTCAGGATATTTCTCAACCACGACCAATAATTTTCCTAGCGCACCACTCAATTGGCTTTGAGCCTGCTGGAATTTTGCCATATCCGCTTCTGTCATATTTGTTGGGTCCACATTCACAGAAGTTGCTTTTGCTCTCGCTTCTACCACTTGAGTCAATGTTTCCTGCTCAAATTTTGCGTAAGATTTTACCGTTCTTTCAAGATTCGGGATCAAGTTCGCACGTTTCTGATAAACGGTCTCTACATTCGCCCATTTTTCCAGAACGTCATTATTCGCTTGAACCATAGAATTGTATCTTCCAGATCCCCAAAAGAAAACTAATGCTGCGATGACCAATAATGCGACACCGACAACCAGGCAACCTTTACCTCTCATATTTTATGTTTTTTATAATTGTTAATTAATCAAATATACAAATTAAATGCAATCTTAAAATTAATTTTTATGGATAATGGCATTAACCTTCAATAATCTTCTTTCTGTGTTTGATTCCCCATTGGACGAGATTTTCTGTAAGTGGCGTGACGCTTTTACCGTATTCCGTAATGGCGTAGAAAACCATTATTTGCGTGTCATCTTCGACAGTTCTGGTGATGAGAAGATTGGTTTCCAATTCTTTCAATTCCTTACTGAGCATCTTGGCAGAGATTCCATTAATTTCGCGTTGAAGTTTTTTGAAATGCAACTTTTGATGTTCCCGATTGGTCAAGTATCTCAATATCATCAGCTTCCACTTGCCGCCCAGAATATCCAGACAATCTCTCATCGCCATCAGTTCTTCACCGCAAGTTGCTTCTCTTTCTATATTATTTACAACAATTTTACTCATATCGATTTCATTAAGGTAACTAGTAACCTTTGGTTAACTACTAACAAAATTAAAGCTTTTAACCAATAACTTTGTATTAAAAGAAAGCAAGATGAAAGCTATTATTCTAGACGACAACAATCAGCTTAAAGACGAAACCGTCACGCTAAGACCAATAAATCCAGATGAAGTCCGAATCAAAATCATCGCGTCCGGCTTCAATCCCATCGATTATCAGATGAGGGAAAATGAACACGAAAAGAAATATTTGTTTTCGAATATCCTTGGAAGAGAAGGTTCCGGAATCATCGTCGAAACTGGAGAAAATGTAAGCGGTTTGAAGATTGATGACGAAGTTTTTTTTGTTTGCGGAAGTATGGGAAGCAACGGAACTTATGCTGAAGAAATTATTTTGACTCAAGGCATTGTTGCTAAAAAACCAACTTCAATCAGTTTTGAAGAAGCAGCTGGTCTGCCTTCTATCGGAATTACAGCTTTACAAATTTTCAATCGTGTTGATTGGAATCAAATAGAAAGTGTTCTTATAACTGGAGCTTCCGGCGGCGTTGGAAATTTTGTTTTGAGATTGATTTTAGGAAATTTAAATAAGAAGATGGTTGTCACAGCAGGAAATCAAGAAAGTATTCAGCAATTGATTAATCTTGGTCTTAATGAAAATCAAATCATCAGTTACAAGCAAGATGATTTAGCTGAGAAGATTTTAGAAATCAATCAAAATCAAAAATTCGATTTGGTCATCGATGCAGTTGGACATCAATTATCAGAAATCTCCGCCGACGTTTTGAAAGCTAATGGGATTTATGCCAACGTTACCCATTTTATAACTTCAAAAGCCAACGATTCACTCTTCGGAATTGGCGCAACAATTCTCAACATTTCAAATTTTATTTATGCAAAAGAGAAAAATTACAATCATTTCAGAACATCTCTCAATCAAATCAAACAATACATCGACGATGGACAAGTCAAACCTTTACCAATCAAAATTGTAGGCGGACTTTCCTCTGAAACTGCTGAAAAAGCGCAACAATTATTGAAGAATAATCAAACGCAAGGCAAAAAATTAATAATGCAAAATCAAGAATAAATGAGCAACATCAAAGCAATTCCAAGACGAATCATCACCGGAACGAAAGATGGAAAATCTTACATCGAAAAAGACGAAATCGTCACCAATGTCTCAGAACATTTTAAAGGATTAATCATTTCTGACGTTTGGCAAACCAGCAAAACGCCTGCAAGTTTTGAACAGGAAAAACCAATAGAAAATTCCGCAATTCCAAGTGTCATTAAAAATGGAACTTATTTCCGCTACGTTCAGATTCCACCAGATAAGCAACTAGGAATCGAAGCGCCTGCGGGACAACCTCATCCGCTGATGCATCAAACCAAAAGTCTGGATTACATCATTATTTTGTCGGGAGAAATTTTTCTAATCACCGACACAGATGAAACGCTTTTGCAAGCTGGCGACATTGTTATTCAGACCGGAACGAATCACGCTTGGAGTAATCGTTCTGATGAAAACTGTATCCAATTGGCAGTTTTGATTGATGCTGAATAATTAGCACAATATTTTACATCTCGCAGATTTTGCAGATTTATTTTTGATGAAAATCTTCTTCATCTGCCAAATCAGCGAGAATTTAAAATCTGAATATATCGTTGAGATTAAGGTTTCCAAAATGACCAAAGAGTTCCGTTATAGACTGCCAATTGCTTTTTCGTGGTGTCATAGACCATCATACCTGCGGCAGGATTCTGAATTGCTAGATGCGGACTTGCCACTTTTGGTAAAACCATCGCTTTATCTGTATCTGTAAGGACTAGAATCCCGACTGTGTGATCATCTGAGGCATTACTACCAATGGCAACTTTAGCAGTTTCCTGTTCTTGCATATTGTCCTGCAAAGTAGAATCTACTGAATCAAATGCAGTAATTACAATATTATTATTCAACTCATTTTTAACAGTGAGGGGAAAAGTTGGTTCGCCTGTTAAATCGAACCATTCGCCAGGTTTTCTGTATTTTATTTTTTTGTCGGATAGGTCAAAAATAATGGTTCCGTCTGACAAATTACCCTGCAATCCGTTGTAACCTTCTCCTGTGATTGCATCGTAAACTGTCGGACTATTTGCAACTGTAGAAACCCAGGGCAAAACAAGACCTTTAGCATTGTCTTCGCCATCGTAAAACTCTAAGGATATACTGGGATTCACCGTTACGCTATCTGCCAATTTGCTTAGCCCTGATTTTCCAATTGCGACCTGAGCGCCGAGTTTTGACATTAGAAATATTGAGATTATTAAGTATATATTGTTGTTCATAATTTTAATGTTATTTTTATTGAATTCACGAAACTCTGATTCCGTTTTTTTGATTCTATTAATGATTAATCTGGGCAAGTTTGTTTTGACAGACAATGCCATCCTGCGGAAAGTTCGCCCTCTTTGATGGTGTAGATTTTGAGGCAAGTGGCTTCTTCGTCATAAACCATCATTCCTTCTATTGGGTTTGTGATGTTGGAAAGTGCCAGTGTCGTCGGGATTCTGTTTACAACAAAACCTTTTGATTTTGATTCTAAAACTGTCCAGGCACCTTTCCTTTCCATTGGCCAGTTTCCAGTTTCTGCGCCAGCTCGGGACAATGCTGTAATTCCGTGATTCACTGGTAATGAAGTTCCGCCTAAACTTGCTGGTTTGTAACAAGCGCCTTGCACATTTACAGTTACGATTGTCAAAGAGCATTTACCAGAATCCGTGATGTCACATATTCTATAAACCATTGTGTACGTTCCAGACGGTGTACCTGGTGCAACATTGATAATCCCGGTAGATGTATCAATTGACACTCCCGAATTGGTAGATGAAATTTCAGTAATAATCACATTTGATGGACTTGCCTGTGTTATATTTATTAAGTCATTATCTAAAATAGAGATTGTACTGCTGCCTCCTGCGGATATTGTGAAATCATCTTTAACGGCTTTTATACAATTAAAACCATCGCTGGTTGATGTATCGATGAAAGCCTTGTGGACATTAACCAAGTTAATGACACCGACTATTGGAAGTACTGTAAATTTAATCTCATCAAAATCTTTGGTAGTATAGAAGCCTACATTTTTTTCTCCAGTGCTGGCAGTAAACAGCAATGATAAATCCAGTAGATCAGCTCCTGTCTTACTCTCCTGTAAAACGCCATCCAAGTAAGTGGTCACCACTATAAAATCCAGTAGATTTAAATTAAGCAAAACAACATCCTGAGAGATTGTAAATCCGGCAAATGAGCCTTTTGGATATAAACTGATTGGATTTAAAACACTAATATCCACCGATCCTACTGCTCCCACAGTAGTATATAATCTTGCCTTATTTGTGGGATCACTGTCTATCAAATTCTGCGCGTCCTCCACTTTGCACTGTACACACGCAATGCCCTGAACGCCCGTTCTGTTGTAATTGATAACAACTGGAAATTCCGGATTCTTGAGCGTATAGGTATTATTACATTCCAAAACAAGAGCGCAGCCTTTGAAAACTATAAACTTGTAAATTTTTGTAGTCCCAAGATTTACGGCAAGTAAGCTATTAATCGATAATCGAACTTCGTCAAACTCCAATGTAGAACTGATACCAATTGTGTTCTTACCGGAAGATCCCAGCAAATCAGTATTTAGTCCTACTATCAATCCGCTTCCTGAAACACTTTCCTGAAAAACACCGTCTTTATAAGTGGAAAGCTGAATATTATCCAAAAGATTAAGATCTAACAAATTGGTATTTTCGATCTCAAAACCTGCGAAAGTTCCTGCTTCAAAATTTGATAATGGTTTTTTAACAGCAAGTACTCCGGAAGTTCCAACACCATCCACCAAAGTAATTGTTGCAAAATTGCTGAGATCATTATCAAGAACAGCATCAGTAGAATTGACAGAAGCTCCAACAGCAAGCAGTCCTTTAATTCCTGTTTCCGCCGAGTTAATGGCAACAGGATAAGCAGGTGTTGTGTAATCGATATACGTATTGCAAGGCAAGGGATTTCCTTCACAGAATTTTTTCATCACAACGCTGTAAACTTTTGTTGTACCTAAGTTAACTGTAGCTTTCTGTTTGATTTGAACCTCGTTGAACGGTAAAGTGGTAATGAATCCTATTGTTTTTGGAGAGTTAAAATTCAATAATCCTACATCTAAAAGCAAAGCATTTCCAGACACAGATTCCTGCTGTACGCCATTTAAATAAGTTACGATAGATGTATTACCAACCAGGTCTAGACTTAGCGCCTTCTGATTTGTAATTCTGAATCCTACAAATGTTTCCGCCGGATAGATGTTTGTCTTATCTTTGACTGATAAAAATGCGGAAGACAAAAGAACAGGAGACAAAGAGGCATAACTCGTAAAATCACCGTCGATAACATTTTGAGCTTGAGAAACTACACCAAATCCTAACGTTCCTGTATTAGCCTGAACAATCTCCAAAGGAAATGCTGGCGCAGCAATAGCCGTAAACTCATTGCAGGCCAAGCTCAAAGGTACGTGGGGAAAACTCCCATCCAGATTGGGACACGTTACTAATGGCAAACTAGTCAATGGTGGCATCGCATCGCCAAAAGTGACGGACGACTGCACAATCAGACTACTATTGAAAACATCACTCCAGATTGTGGCACTTCCCAAATCACTTCTTGTGAAGCCTAAATTGGGTCCAATATTTCCATTGTTGATTACAGTTTGAGATCGCAGTAGGAAGAAACCTTTTCCGGTTTCCGGACCAATTAAATTTCCATCAGACTGGATATTTCCGTTTCCGGTGGAAGCATCTACAAAACCTTGATTGTAAAAAATAGAGTTAGTGCCTCCCATATTGAGATTCCCAGTAAGTTGGACGTGGTTGTAATTATCAAATCTGGCATTCGAATTTCCTCCCATATTAATTTGTGAACTGATGAAATGACCTGTATTGATCACTTTTCCACCGCCAAGGTTAAACTGTCCTTCGAAAGCTCCACAATTCGTGTAAACAGATGTTGCAGAAACGCTGAAACTACTTGTTACATTCAAATTCGCTTGGTTTCTTACGAATGAAGTTCCGGAGGCAAAGTTCATATTTCCCTGAACTTGCATTGTTGCATAATTATCGATGGTAATTGTTTTTCCATTACCTAATTCTAAGTTGGAAAATGAAACAGAGCCATTATTTGTAATGCTGCTGGAATCACCCTCAAATTTCAAATTGCCGGTTATCAAATTTCCTCCTGGATGAATATTGATATGGATATTTTTACCAAATGTTGGATTCCCATTGATATTAAGATCACCATAAACTTCTATTATAACTTCACCTGTTGTCGGAAAGTTGAAATTGTTTACATTATTAAAGTTCAAAGTTTGTCCTGCCGAAACGCAAATCACAGCGTCAGTATCAAAAGTGACAGTGTCTTCCAAAGTGACATTACCACTCACGCAAGTCGCTCCGGAGGGAAATGTAAAGTTGTTGCTATTGGTGGAAAGTGAGTTGGCACAATTACAGCTTTGTGCATAAGAATAGATATTGGCTGCAAAAACCAATAAGAATAGTAGAAATTTTTTCATTAATTGATGTTTTGAAAAATAATCTAAGATCCAATGGATAGATTATTTTAATTGAATGATTCTTTTAAAAAAACTCGAGAATTAGGTCAAAGTTTTACCACCCCAAACAAAATCACGAGTTGTTCAGGAATAGGAAAATTGTAGAATATATCTACGAATGATTGTATTAGCCTAAAGAAAAAGGCGGCGAAGTACCAAAAAACTGATAGGAAAAATGCTCCGAAAGAAAAAATGCAGCACTACTTAAAAACTCAATTTTTAAATTGCAGTACTGAACTTCTTTTGACGTTTGAAAATCATTGTAGGCGATGAAATTCTCGCCTATGAAATTGTGCAGAGAACTAGCGCAAACGATTGCGCAACTATTAAATTTAAAAGTTGAATTGAGAAAGAAAGAGTTCGATTTTAAGTCCTTGCGATAGATTATTTCATCAAAATTACCTTTCGGCAATTCCAGCGCTACTTTCTTTTTTTCTACAGCATCCTTGATTACATTTTTTTTGTCATCTTTTGAAGTTCTATTTTCTACAACTTCTTTTTTGGCACTGTGTGAAATTTCAGGTTTTTCATCAACATATATAGATGTCCCGCCATAAACCATAGTTCCCTCCGTAATATGTAATACGGATTCATCATTAGGAACGGAAGTTTGTCCATTGAAAAAGGAAGTAAAAAGAAAGGCAGTAGAAAATAAAAGAGAAAGGCTCCTTCTACTAACCGAAGGAAATTGAAAATGTTCTTTACTAGCAGAAATACCAAATAAACGATTGCAAAGACGATTTCTCCCTCTGTCAAAATTAAAAACGAAATAGACGAAAGTACAGAAAACAACCATATATAATGCTAGACAGCAAAATATATTCGAAAATCCGCCAATGGAAATTTTTTGTTTCAGGTTCATCATTTGTGCAAAACTTTAATAAAAAGAGAGAAATTACAACGCTTCCTTTTAAAGCATTGCAAAAGTACACTCATTTATAAAATGTATCGCTGAACCCAAGTTCATTATCTCAAAATATTTTAATTTTTAGGCAATTAATTATCAATTAACATCTTATCTAGCTCATATTTTATTTATTTAAAATTAATTAGTAGATTCCCAACATTATTTTACAATCATTTAAATAAGTAAAATATACTGATAAAAAAACACAATTAACACAAATAATGAAGAATTTCAGACGTTTTATAGAAAACTTCATTCCTGATAAAAATACAAATTGGGATTACATAGAAAGCTTAATTTGGGTCCGGGAGCTAAAAAAGGGAGAAATTATTAGTCATCAAGACAAGGTTGAAGATTATGTGAGTTTCATTTCTCATGGAATTGCAAGAATCTATCACGAGGGTGATTGGAAACAAACAACTGTAGATATTAGATTTGAAAATAATTTTGTCAGTTCATACGACTCATTCCTGTCCAGACTTCCGTCCAAGTACACGGTAGATGCTGTGACAGACATCAAATTACTGTCAATCCATTACGATGACATTCAGAAGATTTATAAACAGACAGAGTCCGGAAATTTGATTGCACGAAAAATTACGGAGCAAAATTTTCTGATCAAAGAAAAAAGACAGTTCAATCTTTTGACCAAAACGCCAACAGAATACTATCAGTTTCTCATTGAAAACTTCCCGAAGTACATAGATCAGATTCCACTCAATTACATTGCGTCTTACATCGGCGTCACGCCACAAGCCTTGAGCAGAATTAGAAAAAATTTGAATTTATAGGCCTATTTCTTTCTTTGCCTCTTCCCAAAGTTCATCCATTTCCACAAGATTCAAATCGGAAAGGTTAAGGTTTTTTGACCTCGCAATCTCTTCCATTTTCTGAAATCTGGAAATGAATTTCGAATTCGTTCGCTCCAAAGCTGTATCAGCATTCAAACCCGAAATTCTCGCATAATTAATCAAAGAGAAAAACACATCGCCCAACTCCTGTTCTTTTTTATCAGCCTCAGTTTCCGCGTGAAATTCCTCCAGCTCCTCTTCCACTTTTGCCCACGCATCTTCCGCAGAATCAAATTCAAAACCGATTCCCTTCACTTTATCCTGAATCCTGTAAGCCTTGATAATCGGAGGCAAACTCTTCGGAACACCTTCCAACACGGACTTATTCCCTTCCTTCAATTTCAGTTTTTCCCAATTTTGCTTCACAGCTTCCTCATCTTCCGCAACAGCATCGCCGTAAATATGTGGATGACGGAAAATCAATTTTTCATTCAAAGAATTAATGACATCAGCAATATCAAAACTCTCTTTCTCAGAACCAATTTTCGCATAGAAAACCAAATGCAGAAGCACATCGCCAATCTCTTTTTTGATGTCCAAAAGGTCATTATTCAATATTGCGTCAGACAATTCGTAAGTTTCCTCAAGCGTCAGATGGCGCAAACTTTCCAAGGTCTGCTTCCTGTCCCAAGGGCATTTTTCCCGCAAATCATCCATAATATCGAGAAGCCTTCCAAAAGCCTCCATTTTTTCCTCTCGTGTGTTCATAAATGATGAATGATATTTGATAAATGATTATTAATTCTACTCTATTTTATTTGGGCAGCTTCATCCGCCTTCCGCTCCCAATCTTTTTTGCACAACATTTCTAATTTAATAGAAACTGAGAAGAAGCAAAAAAGGATTTCCGCTCAAGTCGGGCTGCGCTTCGCAAAGTTCAATATTTGTCTTTCAAAGTCAATTTCCATCAACTTTCAACCAACAACCATCAACTATTTCCTGACATCTTCAATAATGATGTGACGATTGACTTTTAGCAATTCCTCCAAAAATTCATCTTGATTTTCGGGTGTAATGTAAAGGTCATTTTTATTTTTCGAAAAGATAATCAGTCCGCCCGTTGCAGTTCCACATTTATGAAATCCGCTCCACATTGTTTCTCCGATTCTGATTTTCGTGATTTTGAAAATATTGATTTTGAAAACATTATAGATGACGCTAACCATCAATTCTTCATCTTTGATTTTAATTTTAATAAAGAAAAAATTGATTAATATTATCAAATCGATTCCAACTAAAATAAAAACCATCCACATCCAATCCCAAAAGTCGCTGTCGAAATAAGATGAAACCAAAATGACAGCAAAAAGCAAAGTGATTCCCAAAAATATAGAACCATAAATCCAGTCTCTTCTGCTTTTGTAAACTTTCATCAGTGTGACTTATTTTGCAACATCGGAACAAACTTGTAAACCCCAAATTCCTCTTTCTCAAACTGTGTATCCGAAATCTTCGTAAATCGGTAAAGAATCTGTTCATCGGTTTTCCCGAGCGGAATCACCATCTTTCCTCCGACTTTCAATTGTTTCAACAATTCGGTGGGTAAAACTTCCGCACCACAAGTTACCAACACTTTATCAAAAGGCGCAAACGTTGGCAAACCCGCAAATCCATCACCAAAACTCTGGAACTTAGGACGCAAATCCAATTCTTTGAAAAGTTTATGAGAAAAATCGAACAGGTCTTTTTGACGTTCAATTGTGTAAACCAAAGCTTTCATTTTTATAAGAACCGCCGTCTGATAACCGCAACCAGTTCCAATCTCAAGGATTTTTTCGCCTTCTTCAACTTCCAACAATTCGGTTTGTTCCGCAACAGTTGACGGATGAGAAATCGTCTGCTTCGCCAAAATCGGAAAAGCGCGGTCTTCGTACGCATAATCCTCAAAAACACTTTCTATGAAAAGATGCCTTGGAACCTCGTTCATCGCAGACAAAACAAAACCATCCGTGATTCCAATCTTCTGATGAAGATAATCCATTAATTGTTTTCTTTTCCCTTTGTGAACGTAAGTATCTCTCATTTACTAATTGCTTTTTAATTGGCACTTCGACTCCGCTCAGTGTGACAACTCTAATACTTAAGCTATTACTACAGCGATGTCAGGCTGAGCGGAGTCGAAGCCTTTCCGTTTTATGGAATTAACTATTATAACTTGCAATTTCCGAAGGATAAATTTAAAATCCAAACAAGAATCATAATTTTCAACATTTATTAAAAATTTAATCCCAATTCAGAATAAACTTTATAAATTTGATTGTTTTTTTACCAAATATTTAAATAAACTTTTAATTAATTGAATGAACGAATGGATGTTATGCAGAAAATAAGAGCTTACATTAAAGGAACAGGCTCGTACGTTCCACCAAAAATTTTAAAAAATGAATTTTTCGAAAAAGTAGGTTCGTCCGATGAATGGATTTTCAAGAATCTCGGAATCAGAGAACGCAGAATCGCGGAAGGAGAAGTCACCAGCGATTTGGCCTACAAAGCCGGACTCAAGGCGTTGGAAAACACCGATGTAAAACCAGAAAATATTGATTTAATAATAGTCGCCACTTCAACGCCTGACCGTCAAGCACCATCAACCGCTTGTTTCGTGCAGGAAAAAATGAATGCGCCACAAGCGGTTGCCTTCGATATTTCGGCAGTTTGCTCAGGCGGACTTTATGGAATCGCAATCGGTTGCCAATTCATAGAAACCGGAATGTACAAGAATGTTTTGGTTATCGGCGCGGATACTTTTTCGACGATTACGGATTGGGAAAGAAAAGATTCAGTTTTCTTTGGAGACGGTGCAGGTGCGATTTTGTTATCTGCAACAACTGAAGACAAAGGCTTTTTCGATTTCAAACTGCACGCAGACGGAACTGGGAAATATCATTTTAATATTCCAGCAGGAGGTTCGGAAATGCCGGCTTCTGAAGAAACTTTAAAACAGAAACTTCATTATTTCCAAATGAATGGAAAAGAAGTTTTTGAAACTGCCACTCGTGTTTTACCAGAAACAATCGACGAAATCTTGGAAGCAAACAAAATGACTTCTGACAATGTAGATTGGGTAATTCCACATCAGCCAAGCATCAGGATTCTTCAGGAAACAGCGAGAAAAACCAATATTCCGTTCGAAAAAGTGATGACTAATATGGACAAATACGCCAACACTTCCGGCGGAACAATCCCAATAGTCCTTGATGAAACCTACAAGAGTGGAAAAGTAAAACCTGGAAATATCTTGCTTTTTGCAGCTGTTGGTTCGGGTTGGACTTGGGGAACTGCGCTTTATAAGGCATAATTTTTATCGCAAAGTCGCAAGATTTCAAAGTAAAAAACTAATAAAAGTCGCAAAGTTTTCATTTGCGACTTTTAAACAAAATTCAAATAAAAAAATAGCGCCTTTGCGTTAATAAATAACACTTGGAAACTATGTTAGAAAATCAAACTTTCTTGATTACAGGAATTGCAGATGAAAATTCTTTGGCGATGAAAACCGCTGAGAAAATATTAGAAAACAACGGAAAAGTCGTTTGCACAGGTTTGGGCGTCACACCTTTCCACAACAATCTTTCGGAAAAAGCAGCAGGATTTCTCAATAAAAACTATGAGGATTTTGAATCGGCCTGTAAGAAAGTTTTAGGAAATGATGTTTACACCGCACCTTTGGATGTGACGCTTCCAGAAAGTTTAAAGTTCCTTGCTGAGGATTTGAAAAGTAAAGATATTCAGCTGAATGGATTTCTTCACGCAATTGCGATGGACAAAACCATCCGAAACAAATCTGTAAAACCGATGCTGGAAGTAACGGCTGAGGAATTCAATGATACGATGAATGTTTCGGCGTTTTCGCTGATTTCTTTATGTCACGCTTTGTTGTCCAATGGTGTTTTACAAAGAGGTTCTTCGATTGTTTCGTTGAGTTATATCGCAGCAGAAAAAGTCTCGTTTTTCCCTTACATCAATATGAGTATTGCAAAAGCCGCGCTCGAAAGGCTAACGATTGAAATGGCTTATGAATTAGGAAAAGAATACGGAATCCGCGCCAACGCCATCAGATTTTCACCTTATATGGGAAGCAAGGCCGGAAACGCAACGCTGAAAATTGAAGATGTTGAAAGAGCTGACAGAATCAGTCCGCTTGGGAATGCATTACCTGAAGATTTGGCGCACGAGATTGTTCATCTGTTCAGAAAAGAAACGAGAATCACTGGCGAGATCCGTCACGTGGATGGTGGTTTTCATATTATGGGATAATTTGGGTTTGAGATTTGGAGTGTTTTAGAGTCTTAGAGTTTTGAAGGTCTTCGAATCCTCTCAGAGTGACAAATCTAATTCCTAACTGTTTATTTTCAGCGATGTCAGGCTGAGGCTCTCGAAGTCTTTTCTATATTTATGTTCAATAACAAACACAAGTACAAATATCTCGCTGATTTGGCAGATTGAGGAGATTTATAAAATTGAATCTGCAAAATCAGCTTAGTCTGCCAAATATCTGACTATAGAAAACTTTACAATGAAGAAAATTTTAACAATTTTAGTTTTAATTACAACTATTAAAACGTATTCACAAAGAAACGATACTATTAAACTTTTCGATTTTAAATTATGTGAGTTGACAATTGATTATCTGAAACAAAAAGACCCAAATTTAAAGCAATCCAGCGTCGTCGAGATGGATTTATGCTCAGATGGTTTTGTTCAAGATGCTAGATTTGAAAACAGAATTGGATATGAAAGCCAATTATATCCAGGCGTGATTTTTCAAAAACACCAATCTGACTTAAATACGATTGCGAAAATTCATTTAACAGAAGACTTTAAAGGTTATTTGCCTGATGGAAATTATATTGATATGAAAACCCTAAAAGCAAATGACATTATAAAAAAATATGATAGCCTGACTTGGACATCTCGTGGGTGCTCTGATTATTATGGAATTAATAAAGGTAAAAAAATCTACTTTTATGTAAAAATCAATAAGGACAAAAAACCACAATATCCAGTTGATAAAAAATATTATTCAGAACAACCTATTGTAGGAATTGCCTTTTGGGCTAATTGTTATTCATATCATAAAGAAAATCCGGAAGAGGTAAAACCATTAATAATACTGGACGGAAAAGAAGTTAGTGAAGAATCAATGTATTCTCTAAAACCTGAAGATGTCGACAAAATTAATGTGATAAAAGGAAAAAATGCAACAGATAAGTATGGAGAAAAAGGAAAAAATGGAGTTTTGGAAGTTTTTTCAAAAAAGAGAAAATAAATGTTGCATCATAAAAGTCTAGCATAGTTCATTAGGTTAAATTTTTAATAAATTCCAGTTGTATTCCCAAGTTGCCCAAAATACTAAAACAATATTTTTTTAACTGCAAAATTCCTATGTGACTTTTGTGGTTTTATTTTAAATTTATTGCGACTTTGCAAGACAGAAATTATTTCAAATTAATTGTAAAAATTTTATGAGAAAAATAAAAACAGCTTTGTTGGCTTACGGCGGTTCCGGGAAATTGTTTCACGCACCGTTTTTCGAAGTTCACGAAGGTTACGAATTATTGGGCGCTTATGAACGAAGCAAGAAATTAATCCAGCAAGATTATCCGGAAGTCACGAGCTTTGATTCTCTCGAAGCCGTTCTGGAAAGCGATGCTGAATTGGTTGTGGTGAATACGCCAATCGACACACATTTCGAATTTACAAAGAAAGTTTTGGAAGCTGGGAAAAATGCTTTGGTGGAGAAAGCTTTTACGACAACTTCTGAGGAAGCTGAGGAACTGCACAAACTGGCGAAAGAGAAAAAACTAAAACTCTGTGTTTATCAAAACCGAAGATATGACAGCGATTTCAAAACTGTGAAAAAGGTTTTGGATGAGGATTATCTTGGCGAAATTGTGGAAGCAGAAATCCGTTTTGAAAGATACAATCCGGAACTGAGCCCGAAAGCGTGGAAAGAAAATGGAAATCCCGGCGCAAGTATTTTGATGGATTTGGGTTCGCATATCATCGACCAGGCTTTGACTTTGTTCGGTTATCCTGAGAAAGTTTTTGCGGATATCAGAAGGACGAGAGAGAATACGCAGATTGATGATTATTTTGATATTTTGCTTTATTATCCTGACAAACGTGTGAGATTGAAATCCAGTTATTTCGTGAAAGAACCAACGCCAGCTTATGTTTTCCACGGCAAGAAAGGAAGTTTCCTGAAACACCGTGGCGACGTGCAAGAAGATGAATTGAAATTGGGAAAAGTTCCGAATCGAGAGAATTGGGGAACGGAGCCGGAAGAGAAAACCGGACTTTTAGTTTACAATGATAGAGTTGTCCACTTCCCTACTTTTCAAGGGAATTATCTTAATTTTTGTGATGACCTTTATGATTCGATTGTGAATGACAAGAAAGTTCCTGTAACGGCGAAACAAGCTTTTCATACGATGAAAGTGATTGAAGCGGCGAAGGAAAGTTCGGAGAAAGGGAAAATTGCTGTTTTGTAAATAATAGTATATTGGAGAAAAAAGCTTTGAAAAGAATTTACGATGGAGATTTTTCACAATTAAGAAAAATCATCAATTCTTGGAATCTGATTTCTGGAAGTCAGGATGATGAATTTGATTCTCTTAACAATAAAATTTTGAGTGAGCTTTATAAAAATGCAGACGTAGAAAAAATTGACAGAATATTACAATCAGAATTAATTTCGACTTATGGTCTTTTTAGCAATGAGTTTAATTCAGAAATTTTTGTGAATCAAATAATGAATTGGTGGAACTCAAAATAGCATTATCTCTAAGGAAATGATTGACAGCTTGTTTAGATTCTTTCAGAATGACAAACGTTGTGATTATTACAAATCTTGTTTTAATGCAGAATCTGCAGCCCGACTTGAACGAAGCTCTTTTTTTCATTGCGAGAATTGTAAAGTTCTATTGATTGACAAAGCCTCAATCGCAATGAAAAAAAAAGCGGGAGTGGAAGGCGGATAAAGCTGCCCAAATAAAAATATTTAAAATGACAAGACTCAGAAAGTTTAAAAATTCTGGGTCTTTTTTTATGTTGGTTGGCGATAATTCTTAAATTTACGTCTTTAAGAAAAATTAGCTATGATAAAAGCCGGACTTGTGGGCGCGGGACATTTGGGGAAAATCCATTTGCGATTGTTGAATCAATCTGAGAAGTACGAACTCGTTGGTTTCCACGACAAAGACGCAGAAAACGGCCGAAAACTGGAAGCGGAATTCGGTTATAAATATTTTGAAAGTTTAGAAGAACTTTTGAACGAAATCGAAATGTTGGATATTGTGACGCCAACGCTTTACCATTATGATTACGCATTAAAAGCGATTGAAAAAGGCATCCATTTTTTCATTGAAAAACCTGTGACGCAAACGCTGGAACAGGCGGAAGAAATTCTTCAAAAATGCAACGAGTTTGGAATCAAGGCGCAGGTTGGTCACGTTGAACGTTATAATCCAGCTTTTATTGGTGCGAAAGATTATATTAAAAATCCAATGTTCATCGAGATTCATAGACTTGCGGAATTCAATCCAAGAGGGACGGATGTTTCTGTGGTTTTGGATTTGATGATTCACGATTTGGATATTTTGCTGAGTCTGGTGAAGTCGAAAGTGAAGTTGATTCACGCCAGTGGTGTTTCGGTTGTGAGCAAAACGCCGGACATTTGCAACGCGAGAATTGAGTTTGAAAACGGTTGTGTTGCGAATTTGACGACGTCCAGAATCTCAATGAAAGCGATGCGGAAATCGAGATTTTTCCAGCAAGATGCTTATGTTTCCGTCGATTTCTTGGAAAAAAAATCGGAAGTTATCCGAATGAAACCGGCGCCGGAAAATCCATCCGACTTTGATATGATCATCGAAAATGCGGAAGGCGAAAAAAACCAAATCCTTTTCGAATATCCAAACATTCAGCCGAATAATGCGATTCTTGATGAGTTGGAAAGTTTTGCCAATGCTATCCAATATGATGTTCCCGTTCAGGTTTCTTTGGAAGATGGAACGGAGGCTTTGAAGGTGGCGCTGGAGATTATGAGGTTGATTCAGAAATAACTAAAATGAAAACTAATAACCAAATCATTTTCTATTTATTGATTTTAATCTCTATCCTTAGTTGCGAAAAAGATAGAGATGAGAATACTGAATCAACAGAAACTCCACAATTGTATTCTTATCATTTCAGGAATATGAATTTTCCTGATGGCGTGCTTGCGTCTGGAAATGGACTGATAACTATTGATTATGATAACAAAGGAAGACCTATCAAAAGAAATAATGGCTTGGTAAGATTGCCACAAGCGTCCGGTTTTGATTTTGCATTTTCCTCCGATGTTTATGATGATCTTGTTTATACAAATGATGATGTTGCTATAAAGGAAAAGTCTTATTCTTATCCTCAATTACTTTCTACGACTAGGCATTTTAAATTTGAAAATAAAAAAATAGTGAGAAGAGTCAATGTTGGAAGTAATAATATTCCTGTTGACACTATAAATTATTTTTACACGCATAATAAATTATCCAAAGCAATCAGAAATTACAAAAAACCAACCTCAGAAACGCTTTATCATTATAATTCTAAAGGAAATCTGGATAGCATTGTTACAAGAGATCTCGTATACAATTCTGCAAATCAGTCTTATGGCTACTCTCCTTACTATCCGAAAATGAGAACTGTAGAGATTTTTAAAGATTATGATAACAGCGAAAATCCAACCAAAAATTTAATGATTTTTGATGATGTATTCAATCGTTCTCTTTCTGAAAACAATTACAGACATTATGAAAAAAAGTCTTATAATTATTTTGGTCAAGCTTCAACTGTTGCAATTAGAACTTGGGAGTTTGCGTACAATGACGGAAAAATAGATTTTTCAAAATAAAATATGAAACAGATTTTTATATTTCTAATATTGTTACCAGTATTTTTCTTCTCTCAAGAATCACCAAACTTGAAGTTTGACAAATACAACGACAAGAATACCATTGTGATCTTTGCAGACAATGAGGAAATCTGCCCAGTGAGTGTGGAATATGAATATACAGGAGAAAATATAAAATCTAGTTTAGCAAACAAGCAGATCATTGTAGTTCCCGGAAATGCGAAAAGATTTACAATCACGAGGATCGATCAGCAAAATAAAACGAAAGCCTATAACTTCAGCTACAAAGTCCGTTATGCTTTTGGTGATGTGAATGCTAAGCCTTCTGACATAGAAGAAATATACTGGCTTCCTTTTGCGACGAATAAAACGGAATCCATCTACCAAGGTTATAATGGGAAATTTTCTCATCAGAATAGTTACTCATTAGATTTCAGTCACAAATTGGGCTCGGAAGTTTATGCCGCAAGAAGTGGAAAAATAGTGATCACAAAGTCCGATTCCGACCAATCTTGTTTAACAAAAGACTGTGCAAAATATAACAATAAGATCATCATCCTACACGATGATGGCACCTTTGCCGAATATGTTCATCTCAAAAAAAATGGCGTTATTGTCAATAATGGTGATGAGATAAAACAAGGTCAACTTATAGGATACAGCGGAAATACAGGTTGGAGCAAAGGTCCGCACCTTCATTTTTCAGTTTTTACAAATACGATTGATGGCGAGCGAACTTACTATAAAACAAAATTTAAAGTAAAAGAAAGCCCCAATCCGATCTACTTGCAGGAGAAAGGAAAATATACACGAAATTATTAATGACCTTAACTCAACTGGAATCCGAACTCAAAAAACGACTTAATTTTCCTTATAACTGGGGGAGAAAGCAGTCTGATGATTGGGATTTTAAAACCAAACTTATTTATCAGACTAAAGATTTTGAAAGTCTGGAAAATCAATGCAAGGATTTTGAAGAAGGTCTAAGAAACTATGCGTTCAACCGTTGGCTGAATTTCTGGTCTGCAAAAGCCGTTGAATATATTTTCACATCAAATCATCTGGTAAAAAAAGAGGACAATGAATTTTCTAAAACCGTAGATTTTTACATTTCAGGAATTCCATTTGATCATAAAAGCAGTGTTTTTCCGAGACAGTTTGGGAAAAATTTTGATTATGCTGTTGATCACAAAAAAGAATTGATTGAATGGCTTTATAACAATCAAAGTCAGCAAGGCAGGAAACATCACGCTAATCGGTTGTTCATCATTTTTTATGATGAGCAAAATGGAGAACATTGGAAATTGAAAACCGAACTGACTTTAATCAAAGAAAAAATCACAGAATATCTCAGCAATTTTTCGAGAGACAATTTAGTTTCCTTAAATTTGGAATCTCACGAGATCCTATCAGACATCATCTGGATCAAAGCTTAATTCATGAATTACATCGGTTCCAAAAACAAACTTTCGGATTTCATCAAACAAACCGTTTATAAAGTTGTTGACAAAGATTTATCCAACAAAATATTTTGCGATCTCTTTGCAGGAACCGGGATTGTCGGACGGAATTTCAAAGCGGGAACGAAGAAAGTTATCAGCAATGATTTTGAATTTTACAGCTACGTTCTGAACAGAAACTATGTCGGAAATCATCAGAAATTTAATGATGAAGATTTGATTGCTGAATTGAATTCGACAGAAGGTAAATCTGGTTTTATCTCAGAGGAATATTCGGAGAATGGGAAATCGGAAAGGCTTTATTTTTCGGAAGAAAACGGGAAGAAAATAGATGTGATCCGACAAAAAATTGAAGATTGGAAAATCTCTGGGAAAATAGATGAAAATCAATATTATTTTCTGCTGTGTTCACTTTTGGAAGCTGCTGATAAAATTGCCAACACGGCTTCAGTTTACGGCGCTTTCCTTAAACAAATTAAAAAATCCGCTCAGAAAAAACTGGAAATTATTCCTTCCGTTTTTGAATTGACTGAAAATGCACACGATGTTTATAACGAAGACAGCAACTCATTAATACAAAAAATAGAAGGCGATATTCTGTATCTCGATCCGCCTTACAACGCCCGTCAATACGGCGCCAACTATCATCTTTTGAACACGATTGCGAAATACGACAACTTCTCTCCGAAAGGAAAAACGGGACTTCGGGATTATCAAAAATCAAAATACTGCAGCAAACCAGAAGTTTTGAAAACCTTTGAAGACCTTATTGAAAACGCGAAATTCCAGCATATTTTCCTGAGCTATAACAATGAAGGATTGATGGCTGAAAGCGATATTAAAAAGATACTTTCAAAATTCGGGAAATATGATATATTTACAACCGAGTATCAGCGTTTCCGTGCAGATAAGGAAAACAACCGAAATCATAAAGCTTCGAAAACGACTGAGTATCTTTATTATCTGGAGAAAAAGTAATTTGGTTTTAGGAGATAGGTTTTAGACTTAACTACAAATCAATATTAAAATTTAAATAAAAATATAATGAAAAACATTGTTGTAATAGGCGCAGGAACTATGGGGAACGGAATTGCTCATACCTTTGCCCAAAGTGGATTCCAAGTAAGTTTGGTAGATGTGAAACAGGAAAATCTTGATAAAGCTCTGAAAACCATTACCACCAATCTGGACAGAATCATCGCCAAAGGAAACCTGACTGAGGAAGAAAAAGCCAATACTCTTGGAAATATTACAACATTTACGGATCTAAAAGATGCAGCTCCCAATGCTGATCTTATTGTAGAAGCAGCCACAGAAAACCTGGATTTGAAACTGAGAATCTTTGCGCAGATGGACGAACTTTCGCCAGCTAATTGTATTCTTGCGACCAACACATCATCTATTTCTATCACTCAAATTGCAGCTGCGACGAAACGTCCTGAGAAAGTCATTGGAATGCATTTTATGAATCCGGTTCCGATTATGAAACTGGTAGAAATCATCAAAGGTTACTCGACTTCCAAAGAAACATTTGACGAAATTTTTGAACTGAGTAAAGCTTTAGGAAAAGTGCCTACTGAAGTGAATGATTATCCTGGATTTGTAGCCAACAGAATCCTGATGCCAATGATCAACGAAGCAATCGAAACACTTTACAACGGCGTTGCAGGCGTGGAGGAGATCGATACCGTGATGAAACTCGGAATGGCGCATCCAATGGGACCTTTGCAGTTGGCAGATTTTATTGGGCTTGATGTTTGTTTAGCAATCCTCAATGTGATGTACGACGGTTTCAAAAATCCGAAATATGCACCGAATCCTTTATTGGTAAATATGGTAATGGCTGGTAAAAAAGGTGTGAAATCCGGTGAAGGTTTCTATGATTATTCCGAAAGTAAAAAAGCAGAAAAAGTTTCGAAAATGTTCTTAAAATAAATTGAAATGTTTGCAAAAAAGTATTTGTTATTTTGCCTTTTTCCTACGCTGATTTTTTCGCAGGAAAAGATACTTTCTGCAGATTTCGATGGTGATAAGGTTAATGACAAAGTCTATTTGGATTCCAAAATCGGAGCCGTGGTTTATCAACTTTCTTCGCAGAAATTCAAAAAAGTATCGTCCGATCAATTTGAAGATTCCGGCGAAATATTTTTTGATAAAGCTAAAAATGGTTTCAGAGTGAGTCTAAATCAAATGCGGGCTTCCAATGCTTATCAATTTCGCTTCGAAAAAGAAACCGGAAAGATGCGCCTCATTGGAATGGAACGTAACGAATTTGGTCCGGCCAACAATGACGGAAGTGGAGAATCCAGCGTGAATCTGCTTACGAATACTTACATCGGTGAATGGAATTATTGGGATAACAACAAAACGGAATTAGTCAAAATCCCCACTATCAAAAAGAAAATGGTTTTACCAAAAGCCTATTTTGACAATCTCGGAAATGCTTTTTCGATTTACATAGATAAGGACACAAGCTATTATCTTGCGGAGAAAAAAAGGCTATATAAAGAATAAGTTTTAATGGTTATAAATGATATCAATCTGAAATTATATTCATCAGCAAAAAAAATAATTATCAATAATTAATTTCGGGATTTTTTCTATCTTTGAACCATAGAGTGAGAGTCACGAATGCTCTGATTTATTTTAAAATTTTATATTATGAAATTACCTAAGTTTTTATTAGCCGACAATTCTGAATTTCCAGAAGATCTTTTTGTAGTTCACACAGAGTATCCACGTTTTATCCTTAACGTAGAAGAAGAGGATGTAGAATGGTTGGATGACTTGGAAGGAGATGATGAAGAAACTGTAGCAAACGAGGCTACGAAAGTTGTTGAAGAAGCCTTCAAATGGTGTGATGAAGAACTAGCAAAATACGACGACGAGGAAGAAGACGAAGAATAATAAAAAAAGGAACTCAGTTTTGAGTTCCTTTTTTTATGTTTTAATTTTATGACTATTGCTTGTTGAACTTCAGTAACAATAGATTGTCTTTATAAAGCTCCAATGTATTTTCTGTTACCACATATTTGTTCACTTCCTGTAAAACACTGATATAACTGGTCTCCGCAGTCATATTGTTGCACATCTTTCTTGTAGAACCAATGTTCTTTGCAGAAAAATTACCTGCAGAAGTATCTATCACTGCATCAGAAAAATAATTGTTGCAGCCTGCGTTTCCAGAGATTCTGTTTTGCTCTATAAGCAGGGTTGGCTTGTTTGTGATGTCATCTGCCAAAACCCATTGTGTGCCTGTAACCGCTGCCTGTGATTTCCCAACTTTGGAAGCATTCCCTACTCTGCTGGTACAGGAAGCCATTACCAGTACTACTATGGTGGTATAAAAAATATTTTTCATTTGATATAAATTATATTCCAAAGATAGGATTTTCTTTTTAACATAATATTCATAAAAAGAAAAAAGACAGGTTTTAAACTGTCTCCTTTCTTCATTTGGTTTTATGGTTATTCTTATTTCTTGATTGCTTTGAATGATTTAGATGTTCCATCTGTCAGTTTTACATTGATGATGTACAATCCTTGCGTCAGAGAAGATAGATTTATAATTTTTGATGGTTTTACAGTTTTCAATAATTTTCCGGAATTATCATTTACTGTAACGGAAACGACGTCTTCCAGATAGGACAGATGGATTTCATTTGTAAAAGGATTCGGATACAAAGTGATTGACTTTTTATTTGCGCTGCCAACTGAAAGATAAGTTCCGGTGGTAAAAGAAGATTCTGTACACCCAATTGCAGATCCAGTGGAACTGTCTGGTACTATTTTCACATAGTAAGTTGTACTTTCTGATAATCCTTCCAATACAAAATTGGTAGAACTAACGTAAGCTGCACTAATAATATCGTAGTTCCCTGAAGATGTGCCAACGAAAACTTTGTAATTGTTTGCACTGGTTACGGCGGACCAACTCACTGTCGGATTTACGTTTGGCGACACACCATTGGAAGGCAAAGTAACTGTGGCACAAGATAATGGTGCAACATAAGGTGGACAAGAACTGCCTGCTACAATAGGTGAAGACAACAGCCAATTGGATTGTGCTCCTGTCAGCGCAAAGTTGTTGAGAGTGACAGATGTACTTTTTCCCGTTTCGTCTATCAATGTCGTCACGCCATTATTGTCCGCTTCATTATTCCCCTGATTGAATTTGAAATAACTTACAAGTCCGTCCTTAGAAACTGGGTTTGAAACTTCACAATTTTTGCTGTTCTTCAGTTCATTTTCGCTGAGCGCTCTTTTCCATACACGGACCTCATCGATATCACCTTCGAAAAGTTCATCAATCCCATTTCTGTTGCTGGCTCCTATATGGAATTGTGATCCAGTAATATTTAGATTATACAAGACATCTTGTTTTACAAGTGTGCCATCTGCATATATTTTAATCTGATTATTTTTATAAGTAATAGCAATGTGATGCCATTTGTTATCGTTTAATTGTACATCACTTACAACACCGTGCCCATCTCCCATAAAGGTAAGTTTACCACCAAACGACAACATACAAAATCTATTGAATTGAGAGAAACTACCAAAGTCAAATATTGATCCTGTTTTATCAGAAGATGTTTTAACGACTGCTTCAATCGTGACTTCGTTGGCGCCTTGTGGTAAGCTGCTGTTGGTTCCTGAGATATAATCATCAATGCCATCAAAATTGAGGGAAGTTGCAGCTGGCGCATCTATAGATCTGATTTTATTTCCCCAAGTATCGGAAATCAAGATATTTCCATTTTTCGTTACAAATGTAGATGTTGGCGCATTCAAAGATGTGGTGGGGAATGTTGTAACTGTCTTTCGATCAGCGGATATTTTTCTGATCCAATTGCTACTGGTAACAGCAATGTAGATATTTCCAGAAGAATCTAATCTTAAGTTGTGAGGATTATAAAATCCATCTAATATAAATTGCTTATCTGTCCCGTCTCTTTTTATAGAATAGACCGCACCATTATCTGTATAATACAACAAATCCAGATTTGGATCATAGGTAACACCCATAGGATTTACCAAACTGGCAATCGTAGTGTGCCCAGTTCCGTCTTCTTTTACTTTTTGTAGATTTTTACTCTGATTACCTATAAAATAAATATAGTTGTCATTACCAGATGCTAAATAATAAACACCTGGAGCAGGCACTAAAATTTGAGGATCAGTTCCATCGAGATTCATTTTCATCAGGTTTCCTCCGACCAGAGCAAACAATTTGTTATTACTAATCAAGAGACCGTAAACAGTTCCTGAAAAAGTATTCAATACAATAGGATTGCTTCCATCGGAATTGGTTTTAATGATTCTTCGGTTGTATGTATCACTGATATAGATGTGACCATCCTGATCTCCAATCACATCATAAGGTGTGTTGAGATTTTCAACTAAGATTGTTTGTGCTGAAGCAAGAGTACCTAAAAATAGACAAACTCCCAGACAAACCACATGGAAAAAGTTTTTCATAAACGTTTATTTTTACTAATTATCGAAGCAAAAATAACGACCGCTATTTAACATAATATTAAACTGGGACGAAATGCAAAACTTTGTATATAAAAGTAAAATATGACTACAAATTTTGTTTGAAATGCCTGGAAACTGGCAGCCGGAAGCCTTTTACCAAGACCTCATCAGAAGAGATCTCCTCTATCAGATCTGTATTGATGACAATGGAACGGTGGATCTGTTTGAAAGTGGAAGGCAATTCTTTTCCAAATTCCTGCAATGTTTTTCTCACTGTCACTTTTCTATTGATGGTAAAAATATCCAGGTAATTTCTGTCCACTTCGATGTAGATGATATCCTGTATGATGAGCTTGATATCAGCATAGCCATCTTTCACAAAGAGATATTGTTTTTGTTTTTTATTAATGATAATCTTCAGCGCTGTGATCAGTTCTATTTCCCGAATTGGTTTCGTGAGGTAAGAATCCGGAGAGATGCTGAGCGCGTCTTCCACGGTTTTAGAATCACTTTGTCCTGTAATGAAAATGACAGATGCGTCCTTACGCTTCAATTTGCTCAGTTCTATTCCTTCATAATGACCTTCCAGATTGATGTCCATCAAGATGATATCTGGCTGAAAAGTTTCCATTTTCTCCCGCGCTTCTGTTACAGAATGAGCCATAGAAATACGACTGCAGCCATTACTTTCCAGAATATCGTTGATGTAATCTGCAATCAGAACCTCATCCTCTACAATTAAAATTTTTACAAAATTCACAAGCTTACAATTTCCTATTAAAACTAAACTTAAAACCATTTTCCACATCAACTTTATATTTGATTTTCAACTGTCTGCAAAGTTTTTCAATCAGATTTAGTTTTGTGATTTCTTTTTTTACTTCGCCATTGTCCTGATAATCAAAATAAATATGATTTTCAACAGAATGAATCCTGAGATCGATCCTTTTCTCAGACTGATCCAAAAAGGCGTGTTTCATAGAATTGATACAAAGCTCTGTCACCAAAAGCCCAATGTACATCGCACTGTTGACAGGAATCAAAATACTTTCAACATCAAAGTGAACTTGAATATTATTTTCAGTGAACAGCAAGTCCATATTCTTTTTAACATCTAATAAAAAGCCATTCAAATCGAGATTTTTCTTGTCTTGATTCTCATATAACTGCCGGTGCAAAATCCCCAATGAATCTATTTTCGCAATGATCCTTTGGTTGGTAAGATCATCTGAGTTTGGATTTTTTTTTAATTCATTTTGGATCAGGATGGTGATTAACTGGAGATTATTATTAATTCTATGATGCGTCTCGGAAACCAAAAATTCATTCTGCTCAGATACAAAAGTCAATCTTTTGTTCTGTTTCCTGATGATCTTGATATAATTAAGTAAAATCGCAGCAAAAATCAGGATGGCAATCAATCCGAAAAGAATGAAATACTTGATCAGACTTTGCCTTTTGATCTCTTCTTCCTTCAGCTCGATTAGTTTTTTGTTTTCGTTAATGATCTTCTGCTTTTCCGCAACTTTGAATTTTTCTTCGTACTCCAAAACCTTATTATCATAGAGTTTGTGATAATATTCTTCTGTCAATTTTAATCTTGTACTTAGAAATTTAAATGCATTTTGATGATAACCAGTTTTGGCGTATGCCATCTGCAAATTGTCAGCAAACAGAAGTTGGTTGAAGCTTAATTTATTTTTCTCTGCCAGATCAAATCCCATCAATGAAACATCAATTGAGGCTTTATAATTTTTTACAGCATTATAATTTCTGGAAAGGTTGACCATTGCATCGCACTGCAACTGGATATTTGCTTTCTCAGCAGCAAGATTTATGATTTTACTGAATTGTTTTATCGCCTCAGCATATTTTTTTTTATTTTCATAAATGCCGGCAATTTCCATCAATGAAACCAATTCACTTTCGGAATCACCTAATTTCTGAGATAATTTCAAGGATTTTTTTGAATAAGAAATTGCGCTGTCTTGGTTATTTTGATATTCAGAAAAAAGTGCGGCTTTTCTGCTGTAAAACTTCATCAAATGCGCATCTGTGATTTTTTCCCGTTTTAAAATATTTTCGCACAACTTTAAATATTCTTCTGACTTTGAATACATTCTGCGATACCTGTAAAACTCTGCAAGTTGCGTGTAAACCAAAAACTCATTTTGCAAAAGTCCTTTGCGCTGAAAGATTTGAAGCGACGTTTGATACGCATTGAGCGATTTTTCGTACTGCTGTTTTAGTTTGTACGCATTTCCAAGTTCGACAAGAAAAAGAGCCTTCTCTACCTCGGATTCTGATTTCGGAATTTCTTGTTTAAGGAAAATGATTGCTTCATCGATTTTGTTTTTCCTAATGAGATCGTGAGCATCCGCCAATGGATTTTTGTCATTAGCATTCATAAAAACAAATGATAAGAAAAAGCATAATCCAATTGGTTTTATAAATAGATAAAAATTTAGAATTATTTTTTTCATATCGACAATCTCAGAATCGCAATACAAAATAAAGATATTTTGATCTAAATCACACCAAAAGCAAATCCAAAAAGTTATCCGAAAGTTTCAAATAAATTAATAATGAATAAGTTATGATTTTTTAAATTTAAAAGCTTAATTTTGCACCCCGAAAATAGACCCGTGATTTGGTCTATGACAAATTATTAAAATCTACTTATGAAAAGAATAGGCGAACACAGAAAGCTTCTTGGCGTTGACAAAACTGCAACTCTGAAAGACCTTAAAACCATTTACAGAAACACAATGAAGGACACGCATCCTGACAAATTTGTGAATGACGAAGCTGGAAAACTGGAAGCAGAAGACAAAAGCAAATCTGTGATCGAGGCTTACCACTTTCTAGTGAGCATCCACGAGGAAACTCAGGAAAAATATAAAGAAGAATACACAGATACGATCACGACATCTATCATCACAGATTTCTATCTAGAAAAATCAATCTTGAAAGTTCAGCACTTGAACGGGAAAATGTTTGAATACATTGGTGTTCCAAGAAACATCTATATCAAAATGGTGAATTCTGATTCTCCAAGCCGTTTTGCGAGAAGACACATCTACGGAAATTTCATCTACAGAAAATCCGGTGAAGCAATGGCAGATTAATTTCTAGCTTTAAAAATATATTGAAGGCTCTCAGATTTTTCTGGGAGTTTTTTTTACTATAACTATTAAACAAAAAAACCGCATCAATAAAAATTGATACGGTTTCAAGGATTAAATAATTGATATTTTAATCTACGTGTTTCGGGGTAAATCCGTCTTCACTTAGTTCTCTGTGGTCATAATCGGCTTTCATTTCAGCGTCATAATCTACTGGTTCGCCTTTGCCCATTCTTCTAAGAAGTGAATCAAATAATGAATAAACAACTGGTACGATAATCAAGGTTAGGAACAATGATGATGTCAAACCACCGATGATTACCCAAGCTAAACCATTGTTCATCTCCGCTCCTGCTCCTTTTGCAATTGCAATCGGGATCATACCAAAGATCATTGCGATCGTCGTCATCAAAATCGGACGAAGACGCGCGTGGTTGGCCTGGATCAAAGCGTCGTGCGTACTTGCACCAGCGGCTTTTCTCATATTGGCAAAATCGACGATCATGATCGCATTCTTCGCAACCAAACCAATCAACATAATCATCCCGAGCATCGTAAAGATGTTCAATGAATTTCCTGTGATGGCGAGAATTACCATTACTCCAATCAATGCCAAAGGAATTGAGAACAATACCACAAACGGATAGACAAACGAGTCATACAAGGAAACCATTACCAAATAAACCAATACGATGGCCGCCAACAAAGCGATTCCTAATGTACCGAAACCTTCGGTCTGATTTTCCATATCTCCACTCCAGATGTAGCTTACGCCTGCTGGTTTGGTTTTTTCGTTGTCCATAAACTGTGCAGCCCATTCGTTGGCAACATCACCTACAGGACGACCTACCACTTTGGATTTTACTTTTACAGAAGGTGCTTTGTCTCTACGCTCCAGCAAACTTGGTCCTGAACCCATTTTCACATCTGCGAATTGGCTCAATCTTACTTGCTGTCCGGAAGGATTGGTGAACATTAAGTTTCTAACGTCATCAATCGATTGTCTGTTGGCATCACCAAAACGGATGTTGATGTCATATTCATATTCTCCAGCTCTGAATTTTCCGTCTGTATTTCCACTAAATGCAGTCTGCATCGTTTGTCCTACACTGGAAAGATTTAAACCTAAAGAAGACATTTTATCTCTGTCGATATTCACCTGAACTTCCGGACTTCCGGAGTCGGTTGACAATTCTGCATCTACAGAACCAGGCACTTTTTTCAGTAATTCTAGGATTCTGTTCGCTTCTTTATTTGCTGTTGCGTTGTCCTGAGCAGTTACCACCATTTCGATTGGTGCGTTGTCTGCTCCCATTAATCCAATTGGTGCTGTTTTGAACTCAACGCCTGTGAATTTCTCTTCTAAAGCTCTCTTTATTTTTGCTGATTTAATGTCAGTACTTTCGTTACGTTCAGATTTGTCAACTAAAATTACCTGGATTTCGGATTGATACAAAGTTGCCTGCGCACCACCAAAACCTGATGACTGCTGACCAACGGTTGTGATCATATCGACTACATCTTTATCATCTCTCAAATATTTTTCAACTGCCAAAGTCACCTGATTGGTTTTCTCTACAGACGCATCTTTTGATAATTCCATCTGAACAAGGAACTGTCCTCTGTCCATTTTCGGAAAGAATTCACCTCCAATAAATCCGAATGCTACCAACATAAATGAAGCAATCAAAACAATGAAAGTCACTACAACCACCATTATTCTTCTTAATCCAGATTTGAGCGCCCATTCTAGAATTCCTGAGATCCAATGTGTGAATTTCTCCAATTGTTTTTCGAACCAAAGAATGAATTTCTCAAAAGGATTTTTACCAGTCAAATGAACCAATTTACCATATCTTGAAGACAACCAAGGAATGATGGTAAATGAAGCCAACAATGAGAACATCGTCGCAATAACTACCGTGACACAGAACTGCGCCAGGATATCAGACACCAATCCGGAACTCATCGCAATTGGTAAGAATACCACGACAATTACCATCGTGATCGCTGTTACTGTAAATCCAATTTCGGAAGCACCATCATAAGCTGCACGGATTCTGCTTTTCCCCATCTCCATGTGACGGTAAACATTCTCCAAAACCACAATCGCGTCATCCACAAGGATACCTACAACTAATGAAAGTCCCAATAAACTCATCAAGTTCAAAGTATATCCCATTAAATACATTCCGATCACCGTTGCAATCAACGACACAGGAATCGAAACCATTACGATAAATGCATTTCTGATATTGTGAAGGAATAATAACATCACGACAGCTACCAAGATAATCGCCAGGAACAAATCGAAAATTACGTGATCTGCCGCTTCCAGGGTAAATTCTGTCGTATCATCTACAATATTGACTTTGATATCCTGAACTTTATAATTCCCTTCTACCTGAGCAATGGTTTTCTGCACCAATTCTGAAACCGCTACAGCATTCGCATCCGATTGTTTTTTGATCTGCATCAAGATTGTAGAATTCTGATTGTATCTCGCTACTTTCTCAATATCTTTTTGTGTATCGAAAACCGTTGCGATATCAGACAAACGAACCTGCGCGCCATCCTTGTTAGAAACCACAAGATTGTTCATTTCCTGTACATCTCTATATTTCCCAGAAAGTCTGATCGTAGATCTTGAAGTTCTGGTTTTCAAAGCTCCCGTCGGGAAATCTAAGTTTGAAGAAAGAATCGCCTGCTGTACATCTGCAATCGCAAGACCGTAACCCTGCATTTTTTTCTCATCCAAACTCACCTGAATTTCTCTTTCCTGTCCACCAACTAGGTCAACCTGAGCGACACCATTTACACGGGAAAAGATCGGTTCAATTTTTTTATCTAAAAGGTCATAAAGATCTTTGTTGTTTAACTTATTACTGGAAATACTCAATGTCATAATCGGGAGATCATCCAGTGAGAATTTCTGTAATGACGGCGGATCTGCATCTTCCGGAAGGTCTGCTAAAATCGCATTTACCTTTCTCTGAGCATCATTCAAAGCATAGTTCACATCGGCACCTGTGTTCAACTGAACCATAATTACCGATAAACTTTCGTAGGAAGATGACTCTACTTTTTTTACGTTTTCCAAAGAACCAACGGCATCCTCGATCTTACGCGTCACCGAAGTTTCCACCTCTGCAGGCGAAGCTCCCGGATAAACGGTAGAGATCGTTACCATATTGGTTTCAAATTTCGGGATCAACTCGTACCCCATCATGGAGTAACTTAACAAACCTCCCAACGTCAGGATCGTAAAGAGTACGATAACGAGGGACGGTCTTTTAATGGATATTTCTGCTAACTTCATTCTTCTGTTACTTTACGATATTGATTTTTGAACCGTTATCTAGGTTGATCTGTCCGCTGGTGATCACTTGCTCGCCACCATTAAGACCGCTGATAATCTGAACTTTGTCGCCGTAAACCTTTCCTGTTTGTACCGTGATCAATTTTGCAGTTCCGTTTTGAACGATAAACAATTGACCTGAACTTACACCATTTACGAAAGCTTCTGCAGGAACGGTCAACATATTCTGAGTTTCTGCACCGTGGTTGGTTTTGAAAACTGCTGTTGCGTACATCCCGGCTTTTAAGTTTCCTTTGTTTTGAACTTCAATTTCTACTGGGAAGTTAAGAGACGCATCACTTTTTGGAGCGATGAAGGTAATCCTACCGCTGAAAGATTCGTCAGGCAAAACATTCACATTGATGTTCACGGTTTGACCAATTTGGATTCTTCCAACCTGGCTTTCATCAACCAAAACAGAAAGCTTAAGAGAGTTGATATTTACAATCTCGAACAAAGCTGTTCCTGGCGCAACCACTGCTCCTGGCTCAACCATTTTTTTGTTAATCGTTCCGCTGATCCCAGCTCTCACGCTTGTATCATTAATCTTAACACCTTGCGCTCTTACTGCAGCTTTCATATTTTGAAGTTGCAATCTTGAGTTGTCCAATTGTTGTTTGGTCACACCTCCAGTTTTGAAAGCATTTTCGTAACGTTGGTTATCGATGATGGCATTTTGTAAATTGTTCTGAGCCTGAGTCACATCCACTTCGATCGCATCTCTTTTGATGGTAGCTAGAACTTGTCCAGCACCTACTCTAGAACCTTCTTTCACGAAAACACTTACCACACGTCCTGAGATATCCGCAGACTGATTGGTTTCTTGTTTTGGAATGAATGTTCCGTTTGCAGAATAATCTGTATCGATGTTGGTTCTGGAAGCGGTCACTACGTTCACGTTGATCTTGTCAACCTGTTTTGCTACTTCTTTTACTTCAGTTTCCTGCTTCTTCTTATTATCGGCAATTTTCCAAGCGGCCAGACCTACAAGTACAGCTGCTACGATGATATATATAAAAGTCTTTTTCATAGTTTTATTATGGATTTTGTAATGTATTAAGTTCTCCTTTTGCTTTGATCAATTTGATCTCGGCTTGTTTATAATCTAATAATGAAGTCGTGTAGTTCTGTTTTGCATCTGTGAGTGCATTTTCAGAATCTAGAACCTCTGTCAAAGTTGCCAAACCGTATTGATAATTGGACTGTGTGTCTTTCTGTACTTTTTCTGCCAACTCCACATTTCCTTTCATATTTTCGATGGTGATGATAGAATTTTCCATATTGGTAATGGCATTTTTGTACTCCAGACTCAAACTCAATTGGGTTTCTTGGATATCCACATCCAAAGATTGAATATCAATCTCAGCCTGCTGGATCTTAGATTTCGTAGCGCCTCCTGTGAAAATCGGAATATTGACATTCAAGCCAATCGCTGAATAGTCGCTCCAAAGGACACCGTTTCTTAAACCGTTGGAAAGAGGAAATTTAGGTCCTTGTCCAGCCCAACCATAGTTTGCCTGCAAGCCAACTGTCGGATACAGATAAGCTTCTGTAGCTTTTAGATTATATTGAAGAAGTTCTCTATTTTTATTAAGAACTCTCACTTCTATTCTTTCATCGAGATTTACGTTTCCAGTAATCAGTTCTGGTCTTGGCTCGATGGATTTCTCTTCAAGTTCAATCTGTTTCTCAATTGGAACACCCATATAGAATTTCAAAGAGTTCTTGGAAAGTTCCACCGCATTGATCAATTGTTGTCTGTTGGCGCTGATGTTTGTCAACTGAACATTCGTTCTGTCCAAATCGATTCCTTTTGCCAAACCGTTATCCACCAAACTTTTGATGACGTTACGTACTTTTTCCGTATTGGTGTAACTTACATTAAGCGTCTTCAGATTCTCTTCCTGAACAAAAACCTGATAATATGCTGTTGCAACATTCTCGATGATCTGTTCGTTGGAAAGTTGCGCATTCAGAACGTAAAATTCTCTGGTAGATTTCGCTGCTTTTAGACCTGTAAAAACCCTTTGATCAAAGATCGCCTGATTCAAAGTAACAACAGCACTTGAGGTCCAGGGCTGTCCCAGTTGCGCTCTGATTCTTTCTCCACCAAATTCCAGTAAAGATTCCTGAATGATAGGATTATATGTTAAACCTGCAGTCGCACTAATTTGTGGAAGTGCTCCAGCTCTGGCTTCAGTGATCTTCAATTCAGCTCTTTTGATCTCAAGCGTGGCCTTTTTGGCTTCTGCTTTGTTTTGCAAGGCCTGTTTGATGGCTTCCTGCAAAGACACCTGCTGTTGGGCAAACGCAGATGTAGAGCCGAAAATCATAAATACTGCAGCGACGCTGATTCCTAGCTTCTTTGCAGTTATACGTTTTCTATTCATAATTTAATTAATTCTTTTATTTTTAATTTTTTTCTTTTTATCTCTAATCATTGATGACGATCCGATTTTATAAATACTTTAACAATTTTTAATTATTTTAACTAATTCTTAAAAAGCATATTTAGAATGATTTCTTTCCGGTCGGCAATCAATCTATCAAATTCCTTATCACTGATCATCATATTTTCCATAAACAAAGGTCTTATTGCACTTGGAAAAACCAAGAGAGAGATCATGTTGAAGATAAACTGAACGGGTTCCATTTTTTCAATCGTTCCCAATTCCATTTCTTTTTTGATATCTCTGTAAAACAATTCGAGATCTTCTTTTTCCACATCTCGTTTATGGCAACTCCCTTTGTTGATCTGAGAAACAATGTAGGTTTCGAGATATGGATATTGCAAACTTGTTGAGAGGCTTCCATCTATGAACTGACTGATCTTCTCCTTGAAAGAGAGATCAGATCGCATAATGATCTCAGACTTTTCTTTTTCCACTTTATGCGCTTCATCAAAAACGATCTGAACGAGATTATCTCTAGATCTGAAGTAATAATTGATAAGCGTTCTGTTGACGCCCGCCTCATCCGCAATCTCTTGCGTGGTGGCATCAAACTTCCCTTTGACGAAGAATAAATTCTTGGTCGTTTCTTTGATCAATTCCTGTGTTTGGTCCTTTTTTTCTTGTTTTGACATTTTTGTTAAACAATTTTGTGCAAATTTATATCAATCATTTGTTTTGACAAAATTGTTAAACAAATTAATTAAACAAATTTGAGAAACTTAATACAAATTTAACATAGCTCTAATCTGTGCAGCTTTTCATAAGGCAAGAACACTCAAAAAAAATTAAATTAAAATCATTAACTTTGCCGCTTGAATTACAGAAATTTTTAATTCGTAAAATTGAACCTATCCATTCTGTAAGACACACATTCTCAAATAGTAAATCATAACATTTTATCATAATCAATGGAACTTATACACCGCAACCTTCTGATCGGGATTCACGATTGCCTGCAAGAAACCTTTTTCGAAGACAGAAAATACGCTGACAAGGTCATAGAAAGACTCTTAAAAGCCCACAGAAAATGGGGAAGCGAAGACCGACGCGTAGTTTCCGAGATTTTCTACAACATCATCCGTTGGAAAAAACGTCTGGAATACTACATGGGCGAAAGTGTAAAACCGACCAATGTTTATAAAATGATCATTGCTTATTTGCTTTGGAGCAAAACGCATTACAAAAAATTTGAGGAATTCGACGGGATCAAAGTTGCCGATATCCTTACAAAACTGAAAAAAGGAACTGTTCCTACGAAGGCTATCGAACATTCGATTCCAGATTGGTTGGCTGAGACTTTGGAAAAAGAATTAGGTAAAAACTGGGAAAAAGAAATGGTCGCGCTCAATGAGCAAGCACCAACGGTTCTACGTGCAAACACCTTGAAAACTACTCCAAGAGAATTGATCGCAGACCTGAATGACGAAAATGTGGAAGCTTTCACAATCAAGAATTATCCAGACGCGATCCAATTGGCAGAAAAGAAAAATGTCTTCTTGACCAGTGCTTTCAAAGATGGATTCTTCGAAGTTCAGGATGCAAGTTCCCAAAAAATCGGAGAATTACTGGATGTACAGGAAGGAATGCGCGTGGTGGACGCTTGTGCTGGTGCAGGTGGAAAAACGTTGCACTTGGCCGCTTTGATGAAAAACAAAGGCCAGATCATCGCACTAGACATCTACGAATGGAAATTGGCAGAACTGAAAAGACGCGCCAAGAGAGCCGGTGCTCACAACATAGAAGCAAGAATGATCTCTGACAACAAAGTCATCAAAAGACTTCACAACACAGCAGATAGATTGCTGATCGACTCACCTTGTTCCGGACTTGGTGTTTTGAAAAGAAATCCAGATTCCAAATGGAAAATCGACCAAGCTTTCATCGACAGAATCAAAGGAGAACAACAACAAATCCTTCAGGATTATTCTAAAATCCTTAAAAAAGGTGGACAGATGATCTATGCGACTTGTTCTATTCTACCTTCAGAAAATAACGAACAAGTGAAGACATTCTTGGAAAATAATCCAGATTACACCTTGATCAAAGACCAAAAGATCATGCCGAGCGAAGGCTACGACGGATTCTATATGGCGCTCATCAAGCGTAATGCATAAAAAAATTCCTGAGGTAATAAATTACGCTCAGGAATTAAAAACACAAATGATGAAAGGACAATATTACGGGAAACCGTAAAATAATTTCTTATCATTTGGTAAGATTTTATTGGGAATTAATTTTAGCTAAGTAAAATCATATTTAGATTAATTCTAAAAATAGTTTATAATTTTTAAATTTGGACTCCAAAATTTATATAAATGTTTGAGACAGATATCATTATAATAGGTGCTGGTCCGACTGGACTTTTCACTGTTTTCGAAGCGGGATTGTTGAAACTAAGATGTCATTTGATTGACGCGTTGCCACAACCTGGCGGACAATTGACCGAACTTTATCCTAAAAAACCGATTTTCGACATACCTGGATTTCCAAGTGTGGATGCTGGTGTTTTGGTGGATAATTTGATGGAGCAGATCAAGCAGTTCGAACCTCAGTTTTCATTGGCTCAAAAGGCAGTGAGCTATGAGAAGACCGAAGATGGACAATTCATCGTGACCACAAGCCGTGACGTCAAAGTGAAAGGAAAAGCCATCGCAATTGCTGGCGGACTGGGAAGTTTTGACCCAAGAAAACCGGAATTGGAAAACATCGCTAAATTCGAGGAAAAAGGCGTTGAATATTTCGTGAGAGATCCGGAAATGTTCCGTGATAAGAAAATCGTGATCGCTGGCGGTGGAGATTCTGCATTGGACTGGTCGGTTTTCTTGGCCGATGTTGCTTCTGACGTGACGTTGATCCACAGAAGAAACGAATTCCGTGGCGCTTTAGATTCTGTTGAAAAAGTATCAGAATTGAAGCATCAGGGAAAAATTAACCTAATCACTCCTGCAGAAGTGACGGGCTTGATTGGTGAAGATAAGATCACAGCAATCGAAATTGAAAAAGACGGCGAAAAATCCATCATCGAAACAGATTATTTGATTCCACTTTTTGGATTGACGCCTAAGTTGGGACCATTATCAGATTGGGGGTTAGAAATCGAGAAAAATGCAATCAAGGTGAACAACGCTTTGGATTATCAAACCAACATCGAAGGCATCTACGCAATTGGTGACATCAACACTTATCCAGGAAAATTAAAACTGATCCTTTGTGGTTTCCACGAGGCAACTTTGATGGTCCAAAGCGTGTACAACAGAATGAATCCAGGTAAGAAATTTGTCCTAAAATACACCACCGTAAGCGGCGTTGACGGTTTCGACGGAACCAGAAAAGAAGCTGAAAAAGCGGTCGTGAAATCTATTGATTAAGAAAGAAATTAGATTTTAGAAGTTAGAGATTAGATTTTTCTGACTTCATCTAATATTAAAAGAGGATTTCTAAGTCCTCTTTTTTTGTGCTTAATCAAAATTTCCAACTTCTGTCATCTATTGTCTAAGATCTATCTCTTATCTTTGCAAAATGTCAGACGTTAATATTACAATCATAGACAGAAACGGCGTTTCTCACACAATTCCCGCTCCAACCGATATGGCGATGAGCCTAATGGAAATCGTTCGTGCCTACGAATTGGCGGAAGAAGGAACCATCGGAATCTGCGGCGGAATGGCGATGTGCGCCTCTTGCCAATGCTATATCTTGAGCGAAAATGTGCCACTTCCGGAAATGTTGCCGGATGAAGAAGCAATGTTGGATGAAGCCTACAACGTGAAACCAAACAGCCGCTTGGGCTGCCAAATTCCTGTAACGGCAGAATTGGAAGGACTGATTGTAGAACTTGCACCAGAAGCGTAAATCAAAATCGACCACACAGGAACATTGTTTAGTTCCTCAAAAATTAAAAGAGCAAATAGAAATTGAAATCTATTTGCTCTTTTTTATTTTAAAATTTGTGTTAATGTTATTTTAAATCATTAATCTAAAATAAATTTCTTCGTGATTACTTTTCCAGACTTTGTTTTGAAAACAGCAAGATAAAAACCAGTATTGATTTTATTCAAATCGATTTTTCCTATTGATAGAAGATTTTTTGATTCTACCAATTGTCTTCCGCTGGTGTCGATGATCGTTAGAGTTTCAATGGATTCTTTTCCGAGTTTATAATTAAGGGATTTGTTTTTCACATAAATCTCAACCGATTGATTTAACGTTTCTGAAGTTGCCAAAACGGAACCTTTCGCTGTCTCGATGATAAATTCCAAACCAAGTTTTGCAAATTTCGCTGCGTGTGTCGCTGAATTATTACTTCTGGACAACGTATCATTGGCCGAGTGAATATAAGGATTGGATTGTGAAAAAGAAGCCTCAAACGGAAAAGCAGCATCATAGCCGTTTTGCGCCCAACTGAAATGGTCGGAACATCCATAATTACAGATAGTGTTTCCGTAAGTGAAAACGTGACTTCCAGTTTTGTTGTAATGCTCCATCAACTCTATCAAAAACAAATTGAGATCGTTGCTGTTGTAAGCATCCGTGGAGATGTAAACATCGCGGTTGGAGCCTTTGTAATTGGTCATATCGAACTGTACATAGGAAATGACGTTTTTGCCATTCGCTGCATAATCTTCCGCAATCTCAGAGGATCCAACCAAACCGATTTCTTCTGCAGCATAAGCCATAAATTCTACGGTTTTGGCAGGTTTGTAATTGATATTCAGAAGGACACGGATCATTTCTGTAACAGTTGCAATCCCGGAAGCATCATCATCCGCGCCTGGCGCCGCCGCACTGCTGGAAATCGAATCCATATGACCGCCAACAATGATGTACTCATTTGGCGCCGAATTTCCATTGATCGTAAAAACAAGAGAAGGCATCGGCGTTCCGACGTGATTTACAATTCTCACAGACAGATCGGTTCTGCCAGTTGTCGCGATCAGGCCTTCCCACTTCGCCTTCAGATCCTGGACAGAGGTCAGCGCTTGATTTGTATTGTGACGTCTGGTTCCATAGGCTTCCAGAACTTGGATGTGGCTTTTGATATTATCCGCATTTACTTTTCCAATGGCAGAATTTACCGTTGCATCTTGATCAATGGTGAAGGCTAAAACTTTATTGGACTTCTTTGATTTACTGATAGCCAATAGCGCTTCTTGCTCGGAAGATTTATAAATATAGCCTGGGCCGTGTGTGATGACATTATGATGGAGGAATTCTGCTGCTTTTGGAGATAGAAAAACGACAGATTCCCTATCATTGGAACCGATGATCTCGACCTCGTTTGGCATTTTTGATTTTAATTCGATAGCATTCTTGGCATCTGTAGTTGCGTAGAATTTATCGGATTGCGCTGAGAGCTGACCAAACAAAGCGATTGAAAGTATAGAAAATAATTTTATCTTCATTTCTAATAATTATAATTAATAATTCGTAAAATTAACCAAATAATTTAATTATCATTAATAATATTAAATAATAACAAAGCATTCTGTAATCTACTTTGAATGGAACTATTTTTGAATTGATGGAAGAAATATTATCAAATGAAAAATTCATTCTTAAAAATAGGAATCCCTGTATCATTGGGAATTTTAGGATTAATACTTTTAAATTCTTGCTCAGCGGGAATCCCGGAAAAGGCCACAGCCATTCAGAATTTTGAATCTGAAAAATACCTTGGGAAATGGTACGAGATTGCCAGATTCGATTATAAATTTGAAAAAAATATGGACCAGGTGACGGCAACTTATTCCAAAAATCCAGACGGTACGATCAAAGTTGAAAACCGAGGTTATGATTACGTCAAAAAAGAATGGAAACAAAGCACGGGCGAAGCCAAGTTTGTGAATGCTGAGAACGAGGCGCGATTGAAAGTTTCCTTTTTCAAACCATTTTGGTCAGGCTACAACGTGATCGACCTGGACGAGAATTACAAATACGCCTTGGTTGCAGGAAAAAACCTGGATTACCTTTGGATTCTTTCTAGAGAAAAAACGATTCCAGAAGAGATCAAAAGCAGATTTTTGGAAAAAGCAAAATCTGTCGGCTATGACACCTCGAAGTTGATCTGGGTCAAACAATAGCGCTTACTCACACGACTAAACCGTCCATTGATTATTACAAATCGAAACTAAATAATACTGATCATCAACCTTTTCGAAGACCAAGATCAAACTATTCCAATCCATATAAGAATACTCCACTGTCCCAGCCAAGTAATTTTCAACAGTTACTGCGTTGGGATATTTTTCTTTGACATTGTTCAGGCTATTTCCTTTTCCTTCAAAATTATTGTAATTGACCTTAGCAGTGCTGAAATCTTTTTTGTAAACCCAATCCTTTAGATAATCTTTGAGTGACACGGTGTAAATCGCACCGGAACCATCTTTGTGACCGAAGGTGAATTTCTCATCAGCATCAATATATTTTTCGAAATCCGCTTTGGAAAAACTCTTGTCTTGATCCGAAACAAAGCTGTACATCGAAAAGTGAATTCCTTTTTCCGGATGAAGATACGTAGAGAGCTTTGCGTAATCTTTGTTTTTCAGCACATCAACGATTTCTTTATTAATATTAATAATCGTTTTTTCTTCCGAATTTCCTTTTTCTACTGTAAGTTCGGTATTTGTTTTCTGCATAATCGCTTGATTAGGATCTACTTTATTACATCCAATTAGAATTACCGAGACTAATAATGTATTGATTTTCATAATTAATTTTTATCAAAATAATGGCCATAAATATACAATCAAAATTTTATCTTCGTAAATTTGAGTTATGGAATTATACGATGTTCTTATTGTTGGCGGCGGACCAATAGGCTTGGCGAGCGCTCTGGAAGCGAAAAAAAATAATTTAAAATATATCATTATAGAAAAAGGAACGGTGGCGAACAGCCTTTACAACTATCCTTTGTATATGACTTTTTTCTCAACGGCCGACCGTTTGGAAATTGACGAAATCCCATTCATCACCACCAAACCAAAACCTGGCAGACAAGACGCCCTTGAATATTACCAAGGCATTGCGCGTCAAAAAGAACTTAATATCAGACCGTATGAGAAAGTTCTGAATATTGAGAAATCAACTTTTTTTCAGGTCGAGACGAGTAAACAGATTTACTTTGCCAAAAATGTCATCATCGCCACAGGTTTCTATGATATTCCAAATATGATGGACATTCCAGGAGAAGATTTACCTAAGGCTAAGCATTATTACACGGAACCTTATCCTTACGCCTTTCAAAATGTTGTGGTCATAGGCTCCAGTAATTCCTCAGTGGATGCTGCTTTGGAAATCTACAGAAAAGGTGGAAACGTGACGATGATTGTCCGTAAAAATGAAATCTCACCAAGCGTCAAATATTGGGTCAAACCAGACATCGAAAACCGAATCAAAGAAGGCAGCATCAAGGCTTTCTTCGGCGCTGAACTCTTGGAAGTGAAGGAACATTCCGTTATCTTCAAAACAGAAACCGGTGACATCAAAGAAATAGAAAATGACTTCGTCCTCGCAATGACAGGCTATCTGCCAGATTTTAATTTCCTCCAAAATATCGGCATCGATTTACAAAACGAATGTCTGAATCCCAATTACAATCCCGAGACAATGGAAAGCAATATCGAAGGGATTTACCTCGCAGGCGTCGTTTGTGGTGGAAAAGACACGCATCTCTGGTTTATAGAGAATTCCAGAATCCACGCCAAACAAATCATCAAAAACATCATTGAGAAGTCATAAACGATTATTGATATTGATAATTAAATTTTCCACATTTATCAGTTAAGACTCATTTTAATTTCCAAATGGTACTCTTTTTGTTTATATTCAGGCTGAAAAAAAAACACTAAGAATCCTATGAAAATTAAAAACTTACTTCCTTTATTCATCGCCTCGAGCTTAATTTTGGTTCAATGTAAAAAGGACGAAAATGTACCTTCCGAGACAAGAGACAATCCCATCACAGACATTTTGGGTTCCGATGACAAAAAAGAGGAAGAGAAAAAAGAAGAAGAAGAAAAACCAAAAGTACCGGACGTGGTCATCCCAAGAAAAGATTTCGGATTTTTCCCTTGGGTCTACAAAAGCACCGACTCCGTTTCTCAAAAGAACAAAAAAGAATTTACCGGCAAAGCACTCTACACGATTCTTGCGCTCAACCGCTTGGACAGAGCCAACATTGGCGCAGCAGACACTTTGGTAGTTCCCGCAAAAATCGAGGACGATTTCCTGATATACTCACCATTTCCAGGTCACATCACGAGTCTGGAGAATGTGAAAAAATTCGTGTTCTTCTCCTACCCGATTCAGGCGTACGGCGTTTATGAGTACGGAAACATCGTGAAATGGGGACCAACCAGTATGGGCAAAAAAGCCACCAAGACCAAGACCGGTTTGATGTTCGCCAACTGGAAAAAAGAAGTCGCCATCTCCACCGTCAGCGATGAGTGGAAGTTGCGATGGAACGTGAATATTGCCAATTTCGACGGCATCGGCTGGCACCAGTACGCAATGCCTGGATATCCAGCTTCGCACGCTTGTCTCCGGATGTTGGAGGAGGACGCCAAATGGATGTACACCTGGGTTGACAATTGGGTTCTGAACAAAGGCGGAGCAACAGAAAGAGCAAAGGGAACGCCTGTTATCGTTTACGGCGATTATCCTTGGGGCAAGAGACGACCTTGGAAAAAACTTCTAGATTCGCCGGAAGCCAACAACATTTCCGAAGATGAAATGAACAAAATCATAGAACCTCATCTTGCAACCATTATGAAAGAGCAGGAAAACAGAGACATTGTGATTCAGCAGGTTACAGCTGAGAAAAAAGCAAAAGCAGATTCTCTCGCCAATCTAAAAAGCCAGAATCAACTATCAGCAAATATGAATTAAGTTTTTTAGGAGCTTGATCCCGCTATCCACTATTACTCCTCGCGCCAAGGCTTTCCCAACGCCTGCTGTGGGGTAACCGTTACTATCGGGGCTATGGGATTGGTCTTCAAAACAAGATTTGTCATTCAAATAAAACAAAAACCCTTTCAAAGATTATCTTGAAAGGGTTTTTTATTATTATAATCGGCACACTGAGCTGAGTCAAAGCGCTTATCTTTTACTTATCTAAATATTTCCAACCACCGTTTTGATTTGCGTAAATTCCTTGATGGCGTGCAAAGACAACTCAACGCCGTAACCAGAGGATTTTGCACCGCCGAAAGGAAGTCTTGCATCAGAACTTGTAGATTTGTTGATGGAAACCGTTCCAGATTCCAGGTTTTCTATGAAGAATTGTGCGCGTTTTTTATCTTTCGTCCAGACAGAATTTCCCAATCCAAACGGAATATCATTCGCCAGTTTCAGAATCTCCTCATCATCTTTTCCAACCATCAGCATAGCCAAGGGTCCGAATAGTTCTTCCTGCAAAATCGGATTACCTTCCTTCACCAAGATGATTCCCGGACGAAACTCACTTTCCGAAATACGTTCCAAGGCCAAAACCACTTCTGCCCCATTTCTCAAAGCTTTTTTGTACTGGCTTTCCAGTTCGTCCGCCAAATCTGGTCTTGCCATTTTGCTCAGCTTCGTTTCCTTATTGAAAGGGTCAGCTGGTTGATAAGAATTAAATTCCGCAACGAATTTCGGAACAAAATCTTTCTCCACTTTTTGATGCACGATGAAACGTTTCGCTGCATTACAAACCTGACCTGTATTTTGAAGTTTTCCGCTTGGCGCTTCTGTTGCTGCTTTTTCTACATCTGCATCGTCCAACACAATGTAAGCATCACTTCCGCCCAATTCCAGAACAGATTTTTTGATATTTTTCCCAGCGAGTGCTGCAACGTTTGCACCGGCTTTTTCGCTTCCAGTCAAGCTTACGCCTCTTACATATGGATTTTCCAGGATTTCTTTGATTTCTTCGTGGCCGATTCTCAGATTTTGGAAAATGTATTCTGGGAAACCTGCATCCTTAAAAACTTTCTCGACCGCATCGCCACTTTCGAAGCAGATGGAAGCGTGTTTTAACAAGACTACATTTCCTGCCAAAATCGCTGGAACTGCAAATCTAAGGACTTGCCAGAACGGAAAATTCCAGGGCATCACGCCTAGAATAATTCCCAACGCATCGTAATGAACTTCAGAAACATCGAATTCGGTTTTGATTTTCTCTGGTTTCAGGACGTTTTCTGCTTTTGCATAATATCTTATCATTCCTGCGCTTTTTTCGATTTCTGCAATGGATTGAGAAATCGGTTTGTGCATTTCTGTGGTGATGAGTTTTGCGAATTTTTCTTTGTCTTTTTCAAGGACGTCAGCGAGTTTTAGGAGTAAAGTTTGTCTTTCTGTGAACGGTACTTTTTTCCATTCCAGGAAAGTTTTCTGTGCTGAATTTATATTGTTGGTTAGATTCATTCGAAATATTTTTTGTCTAATTAGGCTGCAGTAATTGTACCACTTTTTTTGAATTGCTAAATGTACAAAGTTGCTCATCAACCGAAAACCAAATTTTATACTTTTTATAAATTTTAGTATTAAATTTTATAAATAATGAAATTGGAGATTTGTAAAATGTTGTGACTCAGTTCAGCGTAAAATCTATAAATATGAAAATTATGGCTTAAACCTTTTACTTGTTAAGACAAGTGTCGAAACTAGGTCGTCATCGCAGCCCGACTTGAACGGAGCTCATTTTTTGTGGCTGGAAGAGCAAAGGCAAAAATAGCGGGAGTGGAAGGCGGAAAAGCTGCCATAAAAACAATAAAAATAAGGTTTCGACGGATGTCAAAAGCTGCCCAAATAATTCTACTTTTTCTTACTGCTTTTGAAAAGCAAAACGGCGTTCAGGAATATCAACAGCAGGTCCAAAGTCACCCAAATGCTGAGTTTGATGTTCTCGTACTTCAATTCGGCTACTTTTTCTGTGGCGATGGCAGAGAGTTTCAAACTGTGGTTGATGTAGTTGCGAACCTCGATGATCTTGTCTTCGTTTTTGTTTGGAACGGCAACTTGTGAAAAGTAAACCAAATTACCTTTCCCCAGATAACCAACGACCCAAAACTCATTGGACTTCTGCATATTAAGATACTCGATCCTGAAATATTCTGGGCGGATCTGACCAACGTGTTTGGAACTGAATTTCTGATATTCAGGCACTTGGTCTTGAATTCTGATGATGTAGAAATCTATCGGCTGCGGCAGATAATTGATGACCTGAACCGCCAATGAGTTTTCCAAAAACTGGGAAACACTCCTCTCTACGAACCAAAATGTGAAATAGGCCGCTGCAGAAATGGTAATAATTGTGCGGACGACCTTGTTCCAAAAACTCCATTTTCCTCCCCGGATGCCCGATAGAAACAATGCAATGATGAGAAAAATTAGGATTAGAATGATTATCATTGAAACAAAGATAATGGTTTCTCTTTAATTAAAAAGTGACATTCCATTCTTTGTAGAATTCATCCAGGAATTGAAGCATAAATTGATGCCTGTGTTCTGCGATTTCTTTGGCTGTTTTTGTATTGAGCAGATCTTTGAGAAGCAACAATTTTTCATAGAAATGGTTGATGGTGGTTCCGTTGGATTTTTTGTATTCTTCTTTGGATTGTCCCAGTTTTGGTTGGATGTCTGGATGGTACATCAGATTATTTTTGTAGCCGCCGAAGTTGAAAGTTCTGGCAATTCCGATGGCACCAATCGCGTCTAATCTGTCTGCATCTTGGACAATTTTCAGTTCCAAAGGCAACTCTTTCGGAGCATCATTTCTGTTTTTGAAGGACATATTTTCTATAATGAAAATGACCTTGTCTATGGTTTCCTGATCTACTTTTTGTTCGGTCAGAAATTCGGTTACAATCTTTGTAGCGATTGTTTCGTCGCCATTATGGAATTTTGGGTCGGCAATGTCGTGCAAAAGCGCAGCTAATTCGATGATTAATTTGTCTCCACCTTCTTTTTCCTGAATTTTCAAACTCAGCTTCCAAACGCGTTCTATGTGGAACCAGTCATGGCCGGATTCTGTACCTTCTAATTTTTCTTTTACTAATTCTATTGTTTTGTTGATCAATTCCATATTACTTTTTAAACGCAAAATGCGCAATGATTTTTTTATTTATATTAAAAATATTTTAAGATTCGCAAGGATGTTTCACTCATCAAAGAAAGAAATTATTTTTTTACCTTTTTTAATCTTCTGACTTCCGACCTCCAACTTCTAGCTCCTCAAGAATGATATTCCAAAGTTTCCTATTGTAGCTTCGGAAAAAGTTGATGTGTCCTATTTCGTTCCTTTCGGATTCGGAGGTTTTTATTAATCTATAAGTTGGTCTCATATTCGGGTAAGTGTCCTCCAAAAGAGACTTTACGCCTTTTTCCGTGAGCCACGCATCGTCTTCTGCCCTGATAACAAAAACCTTTTGAGTCAGCTCTTTTGAATAATCCTTTACCTTTTCCAATAACTTGTTGGTCGATCTTCTATTGAGAATCAGCGTTTGCCAATCGAAAGCACTTCCAGCTGGTAAACTTTCGCCAAGTCCGAACCAATTTCCGGGAAAATAGCCTAAAATCTTTGTCGACAACGGCTGTGCAATTCCGAAGCCAAGATAAGCCTCGATTTTTGTTTTGAACTTTAAATTTCCAACAAAAGCATTCTGCGTTCCAACAAAAATGAACTCCTCAAACATCTTCGAATCTTCATTCATTCCCAAGATCAAAGCACCGAGCGAATGTCCAAGGCAAAACTTTTGATAGTCTGGAAAATTGGTTTTAATGTAACTTGTGATTGCTTTATAATCTACTGTTCCCCAAACCCTCATCGATGCTTCAAAACCTCTCATCTTTTTTGGTTTCGAAAGTCCGATGCCGCGATAATCGTAAGTGATGACCGTAAAACCTTGATCACAGAAAAATTGTGCAAATGAAAAGTAGATCTGCTGTTTAACGCCAGTTGCAGAGTTGATCAGTATTAATTTGTGATTCGGATCTGCAGGCTCAAAAAGGTGGACAGACAATGAATAATTGTCCTGGGTCAAAACATCGATACTTTTCATGAAAGCGATTAGATTTCAGTAAAAGTAGAAAATTTTATTTGAGTTTTAGGGACTTTTAATATGCAAGAGATATTAATTCCTTCATCTCATTAAGGTAAGGCAAACCTTTCTGAGAACCTCTGTAATCGGCGGCTTTTAAAGCAACTTCATTCCCAAACTTTACGCAATCTTCTATAGAATTATGATGAAGAAGTGCGATAGAAAATCCTGATGTAAAAGCGTCTCCCAATCCCATGCTGTGCGCTTCTGTGCTTGGATTTTTTCGGAAATATTTCATCTCAGAACCACCAAAATAACTGGTACTGTTGGCGCCATCTCTCACAAATAATTTATTAGGAAGATGTTTCATAATATCTTCATGATTTCCCTCACCAAAGATAATTTCTAAATCTGTGCTTTTCGCAACAATGAAACTGGCATAATCTATGACCTCATCAGAAAGTCTGCTTGCCGGAGCAGCGTAAATTCCGATTTTTTTATTCAGTTTTTTGGCTTTTTTGAAAAGATATTCCACAGTTTTTGCAGGAATTTCCATCTGAGTCAGGATCAAATCTGCGGTTGCCAAATATTTTTCGGCCTCGTCTATATTTTTCGGGGATAAATTGTAATTGGCTGCGGGAACTACTGTGATGGCATTTCCATCTTCGGAAGCTGTTACGTATGCCGTTCCAGTGGCTTCTTCTTCATCTTCGAAAACGTAGGCCACATTCACCTCTTCATCATCCAAATTTCTTAAAACCTGTTGCCCATAAGGATCCATTCCCACACAACTCACGAGCGATGTATGCGCGCCTAGTCGTGAAGTTGCAATTGCTTGATTCGCTCCTTTTCCACCCAAATAACTCGACAGATTCTCTGCGAGAACAGTGTTGTTTGCGGTTGGAATTTTGGAAGTCTTCATAATCAAATCAATAGAAGAACTTCCTACAACTACGATTTGCGGTTTTGCATTACTCAGTTTCATTGGTAATTTTGATAATATTAGGAGTCAAATGGAATCGCCAATTACGATTTCAATTGAAGCTAAAGTAATCAATTAATCCATACCAATTTCTATAAATTCAGAAATTAATTTAACTACTTGATTATCTTTAGAATAACCGATATACGTTGCATAGAAACCTTCGCCATAACCTGTCTCGAATGCGGCGATATTTTCCTTTTTATCTTCGTATGGTTTTAATAATGAAAATTGGTCAATTGCGCCATTATCATTGAAGAAATGCGAATGGAAAAATTCCTCATAGATTCCCATAAACTGATCGCCTTTTTGATTAAATAAATCTTTTTCCAATTGGTTCAAAGCGTTCTGAGCATCTTTGTCCATAAAACTTCCCATCCCGGATTCTACAAGATAGCCGTAGATTTCTTCGTCCTTCAGATCTTTCAAATTCTGACCGTCAGACAAAGCGAGTTTCCAGTTTTCAGCGATTTTATTTTTATCAAAAACAATCTCCGCGTAAGCCACGCAATTGGATTCTGTTTCCTTGTAAATATGAACCGGGAAATTACCTTTTGGGAATTCCTGCGTGAAAGCCGAATGATCTGGCGAAATCAAAGGATCGCTGGCCACGATGAAACCTGAAGAAATATGAATTTCTCCAGCCTCATACGTTTCCAGAAGTGGGTTTTCTACAAAATTTTTGGAGAATAATTTTTTTATGTTTTCTATATGAGTCATTATAAACTTTTCAGTTTTTCTTCTAAAAGGACAATTTTATCCTGAGCGTCTTTTTGTTTTTTACGTTCGATCTCTACAACTTCTGGTTTTGCATTAGCCACAAACTTCTCGTTTGAAAGCTTTTTGTCAACCGAAATTAAGAAACCTTTCAGATATTTGATCTCTTCTTCAGTTTTGATTTTTTCTTCACCAAGGTCAAGATTTTCGCTTAATGGAATTGAGAATTCATTGGAACCAACCAAGAATGTGAAACTAGGTTTATCGGTTTTCTGACCGAAATTGATTTCTGAAATATTGGATAATTTCTGAATCACCTCAGCATCTTTTAATTCTGTTGCGTTTGTGAAAACTTCTACAGATTCTCTTGGCGAAATTCCTTTTGACTGACGGTAATTTCTAACGCCGGAAATTACTTCTTTAGCAAAATCAAAATCTTTGATGGTCTGTTCGTTATAACTTTCAGATTTTTTCTGTTGTGTAATGATCAAAGCTTCATCAATCTTTCTGTCTGAAATTGATTGCCAAAGTTCTTCTGACAAGAAAGGCATAAATGGATGCAAAAGCTTCATCAATTCCTCAAAATAAGCAATTGTTTTCTGATAAACATCTTCGCTAATTGCCTCACCGAAATTCGGTTTTACAGCTTCCAAATACCAAGAACAAAAATCGTCCCAGATCAATTTGTAAACCAAATGCAATCCGTCAGAAATCCTGAATTTAGAGAATTGATCTTCAATCTCGCCAATCGTTTTATTCAGTTGTTCACCGAACCATTCAATGGTTTGAAGGTCGTGGTTTTGAGCTTTGATAGATTCGTCGCGCTTCCAACCTTGGATCAGTTTGTACGCATTCCAGATTTTCGTTGCGAAATTTCTTCCTTGCAACATCAAGTCTTCATCAAACAAAAGATCATTTCCTGCTGCAGAACTCAACAAACTTCCCACACGAACGCCATCTGCGCCATATTTATCGATCAAATCAATTGGATCTGGTGAGTTTCCTAGTTGCTTGGACATTTTTCGTCTTTGTTTATCTCTTACAATTCCTGTAAAATAAACATTTTTAAACGGTACTTCTTGTCTGAATTCCAATCCAGCCATGATCATTCTGGCAACCCAGAAGAAAATAATATCTGGTCCAGTAACCAGATCCGCAGTCGGATAATAATAATTGATGTCCTTATTTTCCGGATCCAAAATCCCTTCGAAAACCGACATTGGCCACAACCAAGAGGAGAACCAAGTATCTAGCGCATCTTCGTCTTGTCTTAAATCAGAAGCTTGAAGTTGGGAGTTGGAAGTTTTTTCTTGAGCTAATTTTACAGCATCTTCGATATTTTCAGCTACCACAAATTCATTTTCGCCCGTTCCATAGTAGAACGCCGGAATCTGTTGTCCCCACCAAAGCTGCCTAGAAATATTCCAGTCGTGAACATTCTCCATCCAATGGCGATAGGTATTTTTGAATTTCTCAGGATGGAATTTGATCTTATCATCCATCACAACATCCAAAGCTGGTTTTGCCATTTCAGACATTTTAAGGAACCATTGAACCGATATTTTCGGCTCGATCACGGCGCCGGTTCTTTCAGACGTTCCAACTTTATTCACGTAATCTTCCGCTTTTAGAAGAAGGTCATTTTTTTCTAATTCTTTGGCAATTTCTTTTCTAACCGTGAATCTGCCTTGACCTTGGTAATGCATTCCGTGTTCGTTCAGAACCGCGTCATTATCCATAGAATCGATGATTGGTAAGCCATGTCTTTGTCCAATTTCGTAGTCATTGATATCGTGAGCCGGCGTGATTTTCAACGCTCCAGTCCCGAATTCAATATCCACATAATCATCTTCAATAATTGGAACAACTCTGTTTACAATTGGAACAATCACGTTTTTACCTTTCAAGTGAGCATATCTCTCGTCATTTGGATTTACACACACCGCAACATCACCAAAAATGGTTTCCGGACGTGTCGTCGCAACAGTTAGGAAATCCTCTGTTCCTTCGATTTTATATTTTAAATAGAATAATTTCCCGTTTTGTTCTTTGAAGATTACTTCTTCGTCAGAAATATTGGTTTGAGCTTCCGGATCCCAATTCACCACTTTGTAACCTCTGTAGATCAATCCTTTATTATAAAGATCAACAAAAACCTTGATCACAGATTTGGAAAGATTCTCTTCCATCGTGAATCTCGTTCTGTCCCAGTCGCAAGAACAACCCAATTTTTTCAATTGTTCCAAAATGGTTCCACCGTATTTTTCTTTCCATTCCCAAGCGTGCTTCAGGAATTCTTCTCTCGTGATATCTTTTTTGCTGATGCCTTCAGACTTCAGTTTTGCCACAACTTTCGCTTCGGTTGCTATTGATGCGTGATCCGTTCCCGGAACCCAACAAGCATTGAAACCTTGCATTCTCGCTCTTCTGACCAAAACATCCTGAATGGTATTGTTCAACATGTGACCCATATGAAGAATCCCTGTCACGTTTGGCGGCGGAATTACAATCGTATAAGGTGGTCTGTCATCCGGTGTTGAGTGGAAATATTTGTTTTCCAACCAGAAGTCGTACCATTTTTGCTCAGTTTCTTGTGGACTATACTTGTCAGCGATCTGCATTTCTTAAGTTATTTTTGGCTTATAAGTTGCAAAAATAAGATAATGTGAAAAAATAACATCACATATTTAAATTATTTATAACTTTGTTACTTAAAAGTTTAATTATACTAAAACAAAAAAATATGAAAAAGATTCTTGCAGGATTATTTATGACAGGAGCTTTGGCTTTTGCATCTGCTCAAACAATCTCATTTGACAAAACGACTTTCGATTACGGAAATGTAAAAGCTGGAGCTGATGGTCACAGATTTTTCACTGTAAAAAACACAGGAGACAAGCCACTTATCATCAGTGAGGTAAAACCTTCTTGCGGATGTACAACTCCAGAATGGAGCAAAGACCCAATCTTACCAGGAAAATCAGCTCAAATAAAAGTTGGATACAATACAGGTATCAAAGGTGCTTTCAATAAATTAATTGAAGTTTATTCCAACGACCCTGCAAATAACAGATCTGTACTTTACATCAAAGGTAATGTAGAAGATGTTGCCGGAGCTACAGCTCAAGCCGTAAGTTTGACTGCTAACCCTGAACCAGTTGCAACTGTTAAAGCTCAGCAAGCACCAGCTAAAAAAGCAATCAAGAGAGCGACTTCTAAAAATGTAGAAGCTGCTGCTAAATAATTATTTAGTCACAAATATTTGAAACCGCTCCTTTTCTGGAGCGGTTTTTTTTATATTTTTACATTAAATCATTAATTATGGACTACAATTTCTCAGACGACTTTTTGATCAAAGAAAACTCAAAATTCGAAATAGGAAAACACGAAACAAAATATAAAGGAAAGATCAACAAAGACGAAGCAAAACAACTTTTAGAAATTGAAAAAGAGAAACTTCGATTGCTGCAAGAAAAACTCTACGCGGATGGAAGTCAATCTTTGCTAATCGTCCTTCAAGCGATGGATGCTGCAGGAAAAGACAGTTTGATAGAACACGTTTTTGGTGGTGTGAATCCGCAAGGCTGTGAAGTGACCAGCTTTAAAACGCCAAGTTCCAAAGATTATTCTCACGATTTTATCTGGAGACATTATCTGGCTCTTCCTGCGAAGGGAAAAATCGGGATATTCAACCGTTCTCATTACGAGAGTGTTCTTGTTTGCAAAGTTCATCCAGAATATAATCTCAGCGAAAAAACCTGGACCGATGTGAAGCAATTTGATGATAAGTTTTGGGAGAACAGATACGAAAGTATTCGCAACTTTGAAAAGCATTTGGCCAATAACGGAACGAAGATCATCAAGATATTTCTGAATGTTTCCAGAGAGGAGCAGAAAGAAAGATTTCTCGATAGGATCAATGAAGAAGATAAAAACTGGAAATTTGCGGAAGGCGATATTACAGAAAGAGGATTCTGGGATGATTATCAAAAAGCTTACGAAAAAGCAATCAAAGAGACTTCCACAGATTCTGCACCTTGGTTTGTGATTCCAGCTGACCAAAAATGGTTTTCCAGAGTTGCTGCAATTCAAATCATCATTGATAAGCTCGAGGAAATGGATCTGCAATTTCCTGAACTTTCCGGCAAAGAGAAAAAAGCTTTGGCAGAATCTAAAAATAAGTTGGAAAACGAGAAATAAGATTCTGGATCAATTATTAATTTTACGGAAAACCTCAGTTTTATGAACAGAAGTTATTTTAATATTGTGAAAAATAACGAAGGATAAAATGGAAATCATTTACTTATTTATTGGAATAATCGTAGGAGGAATTTTAATCTTCCTTTTAATGAAATCAAATTCCGTCAGCAAAAAAAACTTTGACGAAGCCAATGAAAAACTGATTCGCGCTCAGGAAAATGAACTCAATTATCAACAAAAAATTGAAGAGTTAAAACTTTCCAATCTTGAATTGACGAGAGAAAATTCATTGATCCAAAAAAGTAAGGAAGAACTTCTTTTCACAAATGCGGAACTGAATGCGCATTACAAAAACCTGCAGGAAAATCTAGAACATCAAAAAGAGGATTTCGAAAAACTTCAGGAAACGAATCGACTTCAGTTTGAGAAAACGGCAAATCAAATTCTGGAACAAAAATCTGAGAAATTTACGCAACTCAATCAGAATCAATTGAAGTTGATTCTCGAACCTTTTCAGGAAAAGATCAATGAACTGAGAAATACAGTGAACGAAACTTATGACAAGGAATCCAAGGAACGTTTTTCTCTTGGCGAAAAAGTGCGTGAACTGAAAGATCTGAACCAACAGATTTCCGAAGACGCCAAAAAGCTGACGCGCGCTTTGAAAGGCGAGAGCAAAACCCAAGGAAATTGGGGAGAAATGATCTTGGAAAGTATTCTGGAAAAATCTGGATTGAGGAAAAATCAGGAATATTTTATGGAGCACGAACTCCGAGATGAAAACAACAAAGCCATTTTCTCCGAATTTTCCGGTAAAAAAATGCGTCCTGACGCGGTTGTAAAATACCCAGACAATAGAAATGTGATCATCGACAGCAAAGTTTCTCTCACCGCTTTTGTGGAAATGACGGACGAAACGGATGCTGAAATTTTCACCATCAAGCAGAATCAACATTTGCAATCGGTCAAAAATCACATTTTGCAACTGAGTCAGAAAGCCTACGATGATTTTGATAAATCCTTGGACTTTGTAATGATGTTTGTTCCAAGTGAAGCGGCTTATATGACGGCTTTGCAAACTGACCCAAATCTTTGGAATTTTGCCTATGACAAAAGGATTTTGTTACTGAGTCCAACTAATTTGATCACTTCTTTGAAATTGGTTCAAGACCTTTGGAAACGCGAACATCAAAATCGAAATGCGATGGAAATTGCGGACAGAGGCGCGAAATTGTACGATAAATTTGTTGGCTTTGTTGATAATCTGGAACGCATTGGAAAAAATATCGATCAGGCTAAGAATTCTTACAATGACGCTTTCAAGCAGTTGAGCTCTGGGAATGACAATTTGATCATCCAGACTCAGAAGTTGAAAGGTCTGGGAATTAAGAACAAAAAAAATCTTCCTCAGGGTTTGGGCGAGGAAGATTGATTTTTTTATATATTTTTTTTAATGCCTGTTTTTACAGGTCGCTCCTATGGAGCTTTGCTCATCCTAACTACATTTTCTACTAATAGGTCGCCACTCTTTGGCTTTCTTTAAAGAGATGGAAAAACTTTTTTACAAAGCAATGTTTGGATGACAAAACCCATAGCCCCGATTGCAACGGCATCCTTTTTTGCTTTTTTACAAATCGTGTTTCGAAAACCAAATGTGATGAAAGCAAAAAAGATATAGTGGAAAGCGGGATTAAGCTCCTAAAATATTATCTATTCAATAGTTTTGCAACTTCGGGAGCGGCGTAGGTGAAGATCATATCGGCGCCGGCACGTTTGATGGAGGTGAGGCTTTCTATGAGCACTTTGTCATTGCCCAGCCAACCGTTTTGCACTGCGGCCTTCAACATTGCATATTCGCCACTGACCTGATAAACAGCGATTGGTTGCGTGATGAGTTCGCGGATCTTGGAAACGATGTCCAGGTAAGGCATTCCGGGTTTTATCATAATGATGTCGGCACCTTCGTCCACGTCTTTCAAGGCTTCATCGATGGCTTCGCGGGAATTGTGGAAATCCATTTGATAGGTTTTCTTGTCCGCTGGAATATCCTGATTGTCAACTGGTGCACTATCCAAAGCACTTCTGAACGGGCCGTAGAACGCACTTGCATACTTGGCGGCGTAGGACAAGATCCCAACATCTGTGAATCCGTTTTCCTCCAGACCTTCGCGCATTGCTAATACTCGACCGTCCATCATATCGCTTGGTGCGAGAATGTCTGCGCCGGCTTCTGCAAGGGAAACGCCCATTTTTACGAGTGCTTCTACAGTCGAATCGTTGTCAATCTTTCCATTTTTGATGATGCCGTCGTGACCGTAGATCGAGTATGGATCCAACGCCACATCTGGCATAATGATGATTCCTGGAACAGCGTCTTTGATAGCTTTGATGGCAGTCTGCATCAATCCGTTTGGATTCCAGGCTTCTTTTCCGGTGTTATCTTTCAGGTTTTCAGAAACCTTCATATATAGATTGATGGCTTTGATGCCAAGGTCATAATTTTCTTTAACAGTTTTAACCGTAAGATCTAAACTTTGTCTAAAAACGCCAGGCATAGATGAGATGGCTTCTTTTTTGTTGTCACCTTCTGTAACGAACATTGGCAAGACCAAATCGTTTGTTGTAAGGCTGGTTTCGCGCACTAGACTTCTGATAGAATCGTTGGTTCTGAGTCTTCTATTTCTTGAGATCATCTTTATTGAAAATATTTATGCAAATTTAATTATACTTTTATTGTTAGACTATTGCGTAGGTAATTTATTTAAAATATATTTGTTGTAATTGTAATAATACAGACTAAAGCGAATGAAAAAACTTTTATTCTTTATCATATTTACGGTAGTATCAGTAGGATTTTCGGGAGAAATGAAAGCACAGACTGCACGTACAATCTCTTCTCAAAGGACCGATGATGGTGTTTTGATAGCCTATCCTAATCCTACCAAGGATGTTTTGGTTTTAAAATCAAAAGACGTTTCTGTTAAAATTAAAACAGTGACTTTCTTCTCGATTTTGGGAGCTCAAGTTGCAGAGTATAACATCAATAGTAATAATACTGAATTAAGACTTGACAAATTGCGTCCAGGAAAATATCTAATGAGATACACGTTGGATGATAATACACAGAAGATCACACAGATCATCAAACAGTAAAAATTTTATTTTCAACATACAATGCCGGTTTATAGCCGGCATTTTTATTTATTAATTTCAGTAAATTTGTGGCAACCAAGAAAGCTACATCAATGAGAAAATCTCTCCTTCTTTTATTCCTAATTTTCACTCAGTTTTTCAATTCGCAGTTCAGGAGTTCTTTGTACGACGAAAATCAATTTAATATCTCACTACGAGGCGGACTGGATTTTCCTTCCTACGACAACCAAACAAAATACATTAATTACAAACCTAATTTGAATCTGGGGATTTCGGCAGATTATTATTTTAATTGGATCGGTTTGGGAATCAATGCGGATTATCTTTCAAACACTCCAAAAAGTTCTTATCCAACGGAGAATTTATATTTGGGAAGTATGAAACTTTCTGATCCAAGTTTAAGGGAAAACAAAATCCAACGTTATTTCTTTGGAATCGGTCCGAATTTTCGATGGGTGATCAACGATGATATGGGATTGACCTTTAAGCTAAAAGGTGGAATCTCGAATATCAAAGGTGGCGAAACTTCATTAATCTCAAATAATGGCGCAACAGCTTACAATCTTAATTTTCATAGAGGTTATGATGAGAAAAATGTTTTTTCCGGGAAAGGCGAATTGGAATTTAACTGGTTCTTTTCAGAAAATATTGGGCTGAATGTCGGCGGATATTACTTGCAACATTTCAAAACAAAGGATTTAGTGGCGAATGGAAATGCATCTGGTTATATTCCTTTTGCGACAACGGATAATCGAAACACGATCTCTACGGCAAACACTGAGATTAGAACTTCGGCTTTGGATCATGAGGCGCATTCGGTTGGTGTTTTTGCAGGACTTACGTTCAGATTTTCAGGCAAAGACTCAAGTCCAAATTATGGATTATCTGTTATTGCTAGAGATAAAGAAACAGGAACAATTTTGCCAGATACTTTTGTAGAACTTTATAAGAATGGGAAACGCGCTTACTTCGCCAAAACCAATGCGCAAGGGGTTGCCTTCTTTAAAAATATCAAGCCTGAAAATTATGAAATCAAAGGAAGTCTTTATAATATAGATCTGATTTCTTCCAAAACGGATAAAAGTGAGTTCGTCAAAAATGGAATGTTGAAGAAAGAGATCACGACAGATAAGGAAACATTTTTCGTAAAGGGGCAGGTGAATATTTGTAATTCTAAAAATCCGCTGAGAGATGTCACGGTTGTCATTAAGAATAATGAAACCGAAATTGTCCACGAGATAAAAACCAACATTGAAGGTAGATTCTATTTCAAAGCTGAAAAGAACACCGCTTATCACATCTACGGAAAAAAAGGAAATTACTTCTCGCAAACCGAAACTGTAAGTTCGAAAAATGTAGACAGAAACAATACGTTTTTCCTAAATCTACAAGTCTGTATGGAGGAAACCACTTGCGGAAAACCAATCAATCTGAAAAATATCCATTATGATCTGGATAAATTTTTCATTCGTGAGGATGCAAAAGCTGAGCTCAACAAAATGGTACAGTTTATGAAAGACAACCCGAATGCAAAAGTGGAATTAGCATCGCATACAGATTCACGAGCTTCGGATGATTATAACAAAACATTGTCTCAGAACAGAGCGAATGCAGCTGTAGATTATTTGGTTGCAAAAGGAATCGCCAAGACAAGACTGAAACCTATCGGGTACGGAGAAACACAACTATTGAATAAATGCAAAAATAATGTAAACTGCACAGAAAATCAACATCAAGTTAATCGTAGAACGGAGATGAAAGTTATTTGTCCTTAGTAAAGAAAAATCTTTTATATATAACAAAACCAATCACAAATCCAAAAGTATTGAGAATAACATCATCTATATCAGCAAACCCTCTTTTGAAATAAAACTGCGAAAACTCTACAAGATTAATGACGACAAAAAAAGTAAGAATAGACCAAATGACGTTGTTGAGTTTTGGATAAAGAATGCCTAGAAAACCATAAGGAATAAATAGAATGATATTTCCAAAGATGTTCTTGAAAAATTCTAACTTATCGTATCTGATGACGTTTACTGTGTACTCATCAATGGTCTTGAAAGGAACAGTCTTGATTGTAAAAAGAATGGTCTCTGAAAAGCGAAAAGATGCAAAGAAAAGCAAATATAACATCCAAACGGTATAGACATTGATAAGTGCAGGATAGCATTTGTAAAGCAGTTTTTTCATCAAACGATAATAGATAAATTAATAAAAATTTTAAGTAAAAATATTCAAAATAATGCAGACACACAAAGTAAAAGCCTTCGGGACAGACGCTCCTGAAAGCGATTTGGAACTAATAACCATCGAGAGAAGAGAAATCCAACCAAAAGATGTAGAGATTGATATCCTGTATTGCGGCGTTTGCCACTCAGATCTACACACAGCGAGAAATGACTGGGGAGGATCTGTTTACCCTGCAGTTCCCGGACACGAGATTGTAGGTAGAATCACAGGTGTTGGAAGCGAAGTTTCGAAATTCAAAGTTGGGGATCTGGCTGCCGTAGGTTGTATGGTGGATTCTTGCAGAACTTGCAGCAGCTGTGCTCAGGATCTTGAGCAATTCTGCGAAAATGGATTTACAGGAACTTACAACGGAAAAGACAAATACATAGAGAACCAAAGAACATATGGCGGTTACTCAGAATCCGTTGTTGTGGATGAGCATTTTGTGCTGCACGTTCCTGAGAACTTGGATTTGGCAGCTGTTGCACCACTTCTTTGTGCAGGAATCACGACTTGGTCGCCTTTGAAACACTGGAATGTGAATGAAAATTCTAAAGTAGCAGTCGTTGGCTTAGGCGGACTGGGACATATGGCAATCAAACTGGCGAAAGGTTTGGGAGCTGAAGTTTCCTTGTTCTCCAGAAGTGCGGGAAAAACGGAAGATGCTAAAAAATTAGGCGCAGATCAGGTAATCATCTCTACAGACGAAGAAGAGATGAAAGCCGCTCTTAATAAATTTGATCTAATCATCGATACAGTTCCTTACGAACACGACATTAATCCTTATATGCAGACTCTTGCTGTGAATGGAACTTTGGTTTTGGTAGGGTTTATTGGAGAATTCGAAAATGATTCTGTAAGTACCAAACCAATGATTTATAAAAGACGTTCTGTCGCAGGATCGTTGATTGGAGGTATTAAGGAAACTCAGGAAATGTTGGACTTTTGTGGGGAGAAAAATATTGTCTCTGACATAGAGATTATCAAAATGCAAGACATCAACGAAGCATATGAAAGAATGTTGAAAAGCGATGTGAAATACAGATTCGTAATTGATATGAAAAGCTTTAAAGATTAATTTAAATCTTCATATCATAAAAAAAGAGGACACATTTTTGTGTTCTCTTTTTTTATAACCTAATTATATTCAAGACCCACTAGGTACCCTTTTATAAAATAACTGATATAAAAAACTGATCTTTTCGCACCGAAAGATACTTAGAAAGTTAAATTATTTTTTCCATCAAAAACCAGTTGCAGATTGGCAATAATCCTTTTTAATTTACAATCAATAATTTACTGAAATTGGGTATCGGATGGGTATCGGATTTTTAGCAAAAAACAGCTTATCTACATTTCTTTGCAACCTCATTACCAAAAAAAACAAACCGTAGTAATAACTGAAAAAAATTACGATCCCTAAAGAAAAAAAATGATAGAACTTAGCTTCGTTGGTTTTAATAAACCAAGCTGATTGGAATCGTTAAAAATAAAAACAATTGACGATGGAAAAGTTATCCATTATCATTATAAAAAAAAACCAGTTTATTTTTTATCATTGGTAAACTGGTAACTTAGGAAGTAATTTGTGTGTTTTTACTTCCACATCTCCCCTCAAAGCCTAATCCGGTTTTGAGGGCTTTTTTTTTAGTCTAATATTAGTTCTAAATAATTATTTTGTATTCAAAACACATTCCAAATTTTTCAGCTTACCATCTATTTTCTGATTTATTTTCAAATCCAGAATCTTTGCTACCAAAGGATAGATATTCACATTTTCAAATTCATTAATGATCAGATTGCTTTTGAATGCAGGTCCCCAGGCAAAAAATGTTGATTTCATTTCTGGAACCAATTTGGGATCGTAGCCGTGTTTTCCACTAGAGGTTTTCTGTCCTTTTTCTAAAAATATTTTCGGTGCTTTGGGAATCAAGAGGATTTGCCCTATCCTTTTATATTGGTCATCTCTTGTGGCAAAATGCAGATATTTTGGCAATCTTTTATCCAGATAAACATCGTAATCATCGGTTTCCTTGTTCTTCAATTCTCTGAAAACGGATCGGATTTCTTTCGGATTTTTAACATAAACTCTAAATAAAGTCTGAGAATTATAGTAGTCAAATCTATCGTTATCCATCACCATCTGAGGAATTTCCAAAGGATTTCCTCCATTTACCTGAATCATTCCGTGATCGGAAACAAAAACAAAATTGACATTCTTTAAGCCCAGACTATTGACTTTTTGAACCAAATTGCCAATCGCATCGTCAATCAGATGAACTGCACTTTCTGTTTCCTTAGATTCTGGTCCAAAATGATGTCCCGCCCCGTCCACTTCCGGAAAATACAATGAGATGAAATGTGGTCTTTGATCTTCCGGCAACTTCAGCCAATTAATGACTTTATCAACTTTCTCCGAGGGTGTGAATTTTTCGTGATAATGATAATAATAAGTTGGTCTATTTCCACCAGCATCACTTGCAGATCCAACCCATTGCAACGAAGCCGAGATCATTCCTTGCTTTTCTGCCAAAGCCCAAAGTGGGATTCCGCCGTACCAAGTTCCGTCCTCGGCATTTTCCCTTTTGCTCATCGCATACCTCTCCTTTCTATTGTAATCATAAAAGTAATTATCAATCAAACCGTGATGAGAAGGGTAAAGTCCTGTAATCAAACTCCAATGATTAGGAAAAGTGATGCTTGGATAACTTGGAATCATCGCTTTTGCCTGTACGCCGTGTTTTGAATATTTCAAGAGATTCTCCGCATTGTACTTTTTAGCATAATCATAGCGAAAACCATCTGTAGAAATCATAATGACATAAGGTTTTGAAATAGCCTCTGCGCTGTTAATCCTATTTGTAACAACAATTTGTGCAGTATCTATTTTACTTTGAGAAAATGAAAGAACGAAAGACAAAACGAATAAGATGGTGAGATAAATCCTCATTAAAACAAAAAAAATTAATGCAAAAATAATGGTTTCTTTTTAAGTGAATATGAAGCTATTATCAAGTTTAAATATATTTCGATTAAAACACAATCAACTGATAAACAATTATTTAAAATTAAAGGGTCGCTGATGGGTACGTTAATTTTAGTATAATTAACTTAGGCTTTTTACCTTTGCCGCGGAAAAATCAACCAGTTTAATCAATGCAAAAAAGAGAAACAGATTACGGAAATAGCAACCATATTTTATTGTCATTCGACGGTAAGATATTGTTCCTATTGTTGTTTCTGATTTTTCAAAATAATTTTGCCAAATCCATAAAAAATGATAGCATTGATTTCGAAAAAGGAAATATAGAATCACAAGATTCCATTTCTTTGTGTGGTCCAAATACATCTCAAGCTGTCATCTACATTACATCCGGCGTTAGCATCTCAAATCTGGATACAGAGACAAACTATAAAATTGTAAAGGTCTCAAATCCAAAAAAATCGATTGCCTCGAAGTCTTCAAAAATAGAAAGCAAAAAGAAGATTGTGATAAAAACGGAGTATCAAAGACCAAGATTAGCTCAGACTCATTCGCAATCAGAGGAGACTTTCACTTCATCTCCAGAATCTGATATTGCAATTTCCATCCAACACATCAATCAAATTGCCATTGTCCAAACACAAAACCAAGTTCTAAAATATTTTGTCAATATTGGTTTTATTTATTCTCAAATAATTGTTTTAGATCAAATTGAGAAATACATTTCAACATATCTAGCGTGCTTTCATAGCAATATCCATTCAGATTCTTACGCTGTAAGACCTCCTCCTTTTTACGTATAGATTTTTCTTTAATTACTATTTCTTCGGTAGTTAAAAAGAGATCACATCCCGATGTGCTGCCAAAGTAAAATGCATTTATCAATTTTCAACCGTACAGGATTATAAGCACTGGAAATTAAAAACCAGCAGTTACTTCCTGCAGTTCAGCTAAAACTCAAAACATCACTTGGCACGATCCAATTCTGGAACGCAGCGGTCAAAATAAAACTCTGAACCAAAACTTTGGTGTTTCGAGCATAAAGCCCTGTCAATAAATCAAATTGACAAAATGGAAAATCTCAACAATTTAACTTTTGACCAAAGAAACAAAGGCCTTTCTAAAACTATATGATTCATTAATAAAAACATAAAAAACACTAAATAAATGAAAAAATTGAAGCCCACTCTAGGGCGAGTCCAACATTTCATCGTCATAATTTTACTGCTGATTAGCAATCTAGCTTTTGCCCAGCTGAGAGGTCTCAGCGCTGGAATATCACTCAAGATGACTGCAGGTGAAGAAAATGGTCAAACGCAATTGGTACCATTCACAGCGGTAACTTCCGATAACTTCACTACAAATTCAAATGTGGTTAAAATTGCAGTTGATGCGTTTGATTGTTCAGGAAAAATCTACAGTTTGGCTGGAGCTACAGGAGAAATCAAAGCATTCATAGATCCTGCCACATCAGGTACACTGGGAACTGTCGTAAACACGACTGCTTATCCCGTCAAACCTGCAAGTTCTGCCAATGGTGCAAATGCCTTGGGATACAGCAATCTGACCAATAAATTTTATTATGTTCAGATTCAGGCTACTTCTGGTAACAATACTTTTGTAAGTTATGATCCTGCTACCAATTTGTACGAAACGCTGGCGGGAACAACAGGAACTATTTACAGAGGTACCGTAACTACTAATGGTTCTGGCTATTATGCTATTACCAATGGTAATGTATTAAAATATTACAGCATTACAAATAATACTTGGACGACAATTACAAGCACTTATGTAGATCAAAACGGAGCCAGCCTTACATCACTTCTTGCCAGCTATGGTGGTGGCGATATCGCTATGGATGGTAACGGTGATCTTTGGATCTTGGCAGGTACCGGCTCTAGCCCAACAGCTTACGTTTTCAGAGCTAAGAGCCCAGTTCCTACAACAAATATGGGAGCAACGCCTTTGGTTTTGGAACAAATTGTAAAACAAGATATTGGAAGTAGTCCTAATGGTATTGCTTTCAGTCCGACCGGTGAAATGTACATCACTACCAATACAACCTTATTCAGAATGAATGGCGACTTTACCATCTCCTCTATCGGTGCAATATCGCCTGCAGGAGGTGGTGGAGATTTAACAAGTTGTGCATTTCCGATAAGCCCATTTGCAGTATCTGATTTCGGTGATGCGCCCGATACTTATAAAACATTCCTTACATCCGATGGTCCAAGGCATAGAGCTTCTCAATATGATGCCATAACCAATACTGCATCATTGATGATTGGGAACAAATTAGATTTAGAAATTAACGGAAGTCCTAATACGAGTGCAAATGGCGATGATCTGAGTAATATCAATGATGAAAACAGCATCTCAATTACAACCTTGTATACATCATCCACTTCTTACACCGCTGTTGTTCCTGTAGTCAATACAACAGGAGGTAGCGCAACACTGAAAGGCTGGATAGATTTTAACAAAAACGGAATTTTTGATTCGTCAGAATCTGCTACAGTGACCGTTCCAAATGGTGCAACAAGCGTTTCGCTTACCTGGACAGGATTATCAGGATTAACAGCAGGAGATACTTATTACCGACTGAGAATTGCAAAAAACGCTGCAGATATCACACTGCCAACAGGTTCTGCCTTCGGAGGGGAAGTAGAAGATGGAAAATTAACAATTCCCGGATATTGCTATGATGACCCAACTTTGGATCCAGGACAACTCTACCCTGTAAAACATGGCATAACAGTTCTTGGAAGAGCAAACGCTGGAGATTGGCCAACAATCAGAAACTCTGCATACACAGCATTGGAAAGCAAGACCAAAGGTTTCGTGATCACCAGAAACAGCAATCCAGAAACGACTATCGCAATTCCGGTTGTGGGAATGATGGTTTTCGATACCGATGAGAACGCAGGCGCAGGTTGTATTAAGATCTACACCGGCGCGGGCACTGGAGAAGGCTGGAAATGTTTCAACACTCAAGGTTGCAGCGTACTTCTTCATTAAATAGTGAAATCTAACTTTCAGAGTATTAAAAGTCTTAAGTTCTCAAACAACATAAAAAATCATGAACAAAACAGCAATTATTTTAACCATATTTCTTTCGGCTCTGGCATTTTCCCAGGTAAGAATAGGAGCTACAAATTCGGCAGCCAATGTTTCCAGTACCTCCGTATTGTTGGAATTTGGTACAGATGGTAACAAAGGTATTATCCTTCCTTACGTTGAAACGGTACCTACAGGAGCGAACAATTCAAAAGGCGGCACCATCATCTTTGATGTTTCTGCAAACACGGAGTACAAAGTAAAAATTAAAAATGAAAACAACGGTTGGAAAGATCTCAGTGGAATATCGGGATACTCATCCAATGTCGAAACAGCGGTAAAGACGCCACAAGCTTTGCCATTAGCAGATCAAAATAATGCAAAAGTCATTATAGGTGACGCTAATACTACGACAGACGGTGTCCTGGTATTAGATTCTACAGATAAAGCATTGGTTTTACCAATTGTTTCCAGTTATACCGCTATCATAAATCCCTCTCCGGGAATGATGGCATTCCTAAAGGGACTAACAGCAGATGAGCATCGCTTGATTATCTTCAACGGACAGAAATGGACATTTTGGAAACCTTAGAGAAAATAAAATAGGCTATGATAAAGCGAATAGATCTTAAAAATCTATCCGCTTTTTTGTTATAAATATTTTTTCGAAGTTAATATATGTGTAAAGTGCTATAATTTTATTTGCTTATCAAGTAATGAATGGTTTTAGACTTAAATATTGATGACATTTTGAAAAAGTTACAAGCTATAAAATTATCATAGTATTTTACTACGCTTCTTATCATTAAATAAAAAAATCCCGTCTCGTAATAAAACGAAACGGGATTATTTATGTTAAGAAAAAAATCTTAAGCTTGTACGTTGTTACCTCCAACTACGAAAGGCTCCAATTCTTTGATCTCTCCGAATTGCTGCTCATAGTTAGTGATGTTTTGTTGCAATGCTGCTAAAACTCTCTTTGCGTGAAGTGGCGCAAGAATTACTCTTGAACGCACGTTCGCTTGCTGTACACCTGGCATCAATTGGATGAAATCCACTACGAATTCTGATGGAGAATGGTTTACCAATGCTAGGTTGCAATATGCTCCTGCAGCTACCATTTCGTTTAGATTGATGTTGATGTTGTTTGGATCTTGGTTTTGATTATTGTCCATTTTGTTTTGTTATTTTTTTTATTAAAATTTGAGGTTGTGAAAGTATAAAAAATAATTCCAAACCTCAAATTTCATTTTGATTAATTTTAGTTAATGTCCTCGAATTCTTTTCTAGAACCTACGATCACATTTTGGTAATCCTTAAGACCTGTACCTGCAGGGATTCTGTGTCCTACGATTACATTTTCTTTAAGACCTGTCAGGAAGTCGATCTTACCAGACACTGCTGCTTCGTTTAGAACCTTAGTCGTTTCCTGGAACGATGCTGCAGACATAAATGATTTGGTTTGAAGTGCCGCTCTTGTAATACCTTGTAGTACAGAAGTTGCAGTTGCAGGAAGTGCTTCTCTTACTTCAACCAATGCCTGATCTTCACGTCTTAGTTTCGAGTTCTCATCTCTAAGTTCTCTAGCTGTGATCATCTGTCCTGGTTTGAATTCTTTAGAATCTCCCGCTTCCATTACTACTTTCAGACCAAATACTCTGTTGTTCTCTTGCAAGAAGTCGTATTTGTGTTCCAAAGCTCCTTCTAGGAACTGCGTATCTCCGCCATCCACAATCGATACTTTTGTCATCATCTGACGAACAATGATCTCGAAGTGCTTGTCATCGATCTTCACCCCTTGAAGACGGTAAACCTCCTGAATTTCATTAACCAAATATTCCTGAACCGCAGTTGGACCTTTGATCTTCAAGATATCGTCTGGCGTCACAGAACCATCGGAAAGTGCGCCTCCTGCATACACGAAGTCATTTTCCTGAACAAGGATCTGGTTGGATAATTTAACCAAATATTTCTTGATCTCTCCAGTTTTAGCTTCCACAATAAGCTCACGGTTACCTCTTTTGATTTTACCGTAAGAAACTACACCGTCAATCTCTGTAACAACCGCTGGGTTGGAAGGATTTCTAGCTTCGAATAACTCGGTAACTCTCGGAAGACCTCCGGTGATATCCCCTGCTTTCGCAGATTTTCTTGGGATCTTGATCAAGACCTTACCAGCCTTGATTTTCTCACCATCGTTTACCATAATGTGGGCTCCAACCGGTAAGTTGTAACCTTTTTGCTCCACACCTTTGGAGTCAACAACTCTAAGGGTAGGAACGGCTTTTTTATTTCTAGATTCAGAGATTACTTTCTCTTCAAAACCAGTCTGCTCATCGATCTCCAATACGAAAGAGACACCTTGGATAATATCCTCGTACTCTACCTTACCAGAGTTCTCTGCAATGATTACCGCGTTATAAGCATCCCACTTAGCAATCATATCTCCTTTTTTCACTTTGTCACCTGGCTGTACAAACAACTCGGATCCATAAGGAACGTTAGCGATCATAATCGGTGTTCTAGCTTCGTTGTCAGCTACCAAACGGAATTCAGTTGAACGGGAAACAACGATATCTGCTGACTCTCCATTTTCACCTTCCGATTTAATAGTTCTAACCTCATCCATCTCAACGATACCATCACGTTTTGCAACGATGCTTGGATTTTCTGAGATGTTATTTGAAACCCCACCTTGGTGGAACGTTCTCAATGTCAACTGAGTTCCCGGCTCACCAATAGACTGTGCAGCGATTACACCAACAGCTTCTCCCATATGGATGCCTTTACCTGTTGCAAGGTTACGACCATAACATTTTGCACAGATACCTTTTTTAGCCTCACAAGTCAATGGAGAACGAACTTCTACAGCTTCGATTCCAGCTTCCTCGATCTGCTTAGCCACTGCTTCTACGATCAACTCGTCCGCTTGTGCCAAGATCTCATCCGTTTCCGGGTGATAGATATTGTGAAGCGAAACTCTACCAAGAATTCTCTCAGCGATTTTTTCTACGATATCATCGTTTTTCTTAAGTGCAGTAATTTCTGTACCTCTAAGTGTTCCACAGTCTTGTTCTGTAATGATAACATCCTGTGCAACATCCACCAATCTTCTGGTCAAATAACCAGCATCGGCAGTTTTAAGAGCGGTATCCGCAAGACCTTTACGAGCACCGTGGGTAGAGATAAAGTATTCCAAAATCGACAAACCTTCTTTAAAGTTTGCAAGAATCGGGTTTTCAATAATCTCAGCACCAACAGAACCTGCTTTTTGTGGTTTTGCCATCAATCCCCTCATACCAGATAACTGACGGATCTGTTCCTTAGAACCCCTCGCACCAGAATCAAGCATCATATATACAGAGTTGAATCCACCTTGATCTACTTTCATTCTGCTCATAATCATTTCGGTAAGGCTGGCGTTGGTATTAGTCCAAACGTCAATTACCTGATTATAACGCTCTGTATCTGTGATAAGACCCATATTATAGTTAGCCTTGATCTCATCTACAGTTTCGATAGAAGTTGCGATCATTTTCTTTTTCTCAACCGGGATCACGATATCTCCTAGAGAGAATGAAAGTCCACCTTTGAATGCGTTTGCATATCCAAGATCTTTCATATCATCCAAGAACTTCACCGTAGTTGGGAAATCTGTGTCTGCCAATACCTGACCAATTACATTTCTAAGAGATTTCTTAGTCAATAACTCATCGATATAACCAGAAGCTTTCGGTACGATCTGGTTGAATAAAATTCTACCAACTGTCGTAGGGAATAACTTCGTTGTAATGACACCATTCTCTTTGATTGGAAGACGACATCTTACTTTTGCATTAAGAGAAACTTGTCCCTCAGCATAAGCGATCTCTACTTCTTCTGGAGAATAGAAAGCAAGACCTTCGCCTTTTACTTTCATATCATCTGTAGAATCCAATTGTTTGGTCATAAAATATAGACCCAAAACCATATCCTGAGATGGTACCGTGATAGGAGAACCATTTGCAGGGTTAAGGATATTCTGAGAACCCAACATTAATAGTTGCGCTTCCAAAATAGCTTCTGGACCTAAAGGTAAATGCACCGCCATCTGATCCCCATCGAAATCGGCGTTGAAAGCCGTCGTTACCAATGGGTGAAGCTGGATCGCTTTACCTTCGATCATCTTCGGCTGGAATGCCTGGATACCAAGTCTGTGCAAAGTAGGTGCTCTGTTCAATAGTACAGGGTGACCTTTCATTACACCTTCCAAGATATCATAAACTACAGGCTCTTTTCTGTCGATGATCCTTTTAGCTGATTTTACAGTTTTTACAATTCCTCTCTCGATCAGTTTTCTGATGATGAACGGTTTGTAAAGCTCTGCAGCCATATCTTTCGGGATACCACACTCGTGAAGTTGAAGACTCGGTCCTACAACAATTACCGAACGAGCGGAGTAATCTACCCTCTTACCAAGTAAGTTCTGACGGAAACGACCTTGCTTACCTTTCAATGAGTCAGAAAGGGATTTCAATGGTCTGTTTGATTCAGATTTTACGGCAGAAGATTTTCTTGTATTATCGAATAATGAATCTACTGATTCCTGAAGCATACGCTTCTCATTTCTCAAGATCACTTCCGGAGCTTTGATTTCCAATAATCTCTTCAGACGGTTGTTTCTGATGATCACCCTTCTGTAAAGGTCATTCAAGTCAGAAGTTGCGAAACGTCCTCCATCCAATGGAACCAATGGTCTCAATTCTGGTGGTATAACTGGAAGTACACGCATGATCATCCACTCAGGCTTGTTGATCATTCTTGTATTGGCACCTCTCAATGCTTCTACAACATTTAATCTTTTAAGAGCCTCGGTTCTTCTTTGTTTAGAAGATTCGTTGTGCGCTTTGTGTCTTAGATCGAATGATAAAGAATCAAGGTCGATTCTCTTCAACAATTCTTCAACCGCTTCTGCTCCCATTTTCGCAAGGAATTTGTTCGGGTCAGAATCATCAAGATATTGATTTTCTACAGGAAGCGTTTCCAGAACATCCAGATATTCTTCTTCCGTAAGGAATTCTTTGTCATCGAAGTCAGAACCGTCTGCTTTCTTAGCAATACCTTGCTGGATCACGACGTATCTTTCGTAATAGATGATCATATCCAATTTCTTGGAAGGAATACCTAATAAATAACCGATTTTGTTTGGTAAAGAACGGAAATACCAGATGTGCGCTACAGGAACAACCAGACCGATGTGTCCGATTCTTTCTCTACGTACTTTTTTCTCTGTTACTTCTACCCCACATCTATCACAAACGATCCCTTTGTAACGGATACGTTTGTATTTTCCACAAGCACACTCGTAATCCTTTACAGGACCAAAGATCTTCTCGCAGAACAATCCATCTCTTTCCGGCTTGTGTGTACGATAGTTAATCGTTTCTGGTTTTAAGACCTCTCCTCTCGATTCCTGAAGAATGGATTCTGGTGAAGCTAAACCAATAGTGATTTTAGTAAATCTACTTGTTTTATTTTTATTTGACATTTGTTTTATGTATTTGATTAAAAGATTGAAACATTAAATGATTAAAAAATTACTTTTAGAAATCATTCTTTTCAACCATTGGTTAATAATTTAATTTTAAATTTTTTGATAATTTAATTTAAATTACTCTTCCAATCTTACATCAAGTCCAAGACCCTGTAACTCGTGAAGTAATACGTTGAAAGATTCCGGAATACCTGGTTCAGGCATTGCTTCTCCTTTCGCGATCGCTTCGTAAGTTTTCGCTCTACCAATCACGTCATCTGACTTCACAGTCAAGATCTCTCTCAAGATATTGGATGCTCCAAAAGCTTCTAGAGCCCAAACCTCCATCTCTCCAAATCTCTGACCTCCAAATTGCGCTTTACCTCCTAATGGCTGTTGCGTGATCAATGAATATGGTCCGATAGAACGTGCGTGCATCTTGTCATCTACCATGTGTCCTAGTTTCAGCATATAGATCACCCCTACAGTTGCAGGCTGAGTAAATCTCTCCCCAGTTCCACCATCGTACAAGTGTGTACTTCCGAATTTCGGAACGCCAGCTTGTTCTGTGTATTCTGTGATCTGCTCTAGCGTTGCACCATCAAAGATCGGTGTTGCAAACTTAAGTCCTAGTTTGGTACCAGCCCATCCAAGAACAGTTTCGTAGATCTGACCAATGTTCATACGAGAAGGTACCCCAAGTGGATTCAATACGATATCTACTGGTGTTCCGTCTTCTAGGAACGGCATATCCTCTTCACGAACGATTCTTGAAACGATACCTTTGTTACCGTGACGACCAGCCATCTTATCACCAACATTCAATTTACGTTTCTTAGCGATGTAAACTTTAGCTAGTTTGATAATCCCTGCAGGCAACTCATCTCCGATAGACAATGCAAATTTCTCACGGTTTTTAACCCCTGCAAGATCGTTGTATTTGATCTTGTAGTTGTGAACCAATTGTTTGATCAATTCATTCTTGTCAGAATCAACGGTCCAATCTGCACCACTGATGTTGTTATAATCTTCAACATTTTGAAGTAATCTCAATGTGAATTTAGTTCCTTTGCTGATCACTTCTTCTTCAAGATCGTTTTGTACACCTTGAGAAGTTTTCCCAGAAACCAATGTATTCAATTTGTCGATCAAAGTATTTCTTAGACCGTCGAACTTAGCTTTGTAAGTATTTTCGATCTCTTCCAATTTGATCTTCTCTTCGCTTCTTTTCTTTTTGTCCTTGATATTTCTAGAGAACAATTTTTTGTTGATCACAACTCCTCTCAATGAAGAATCTGCTTTCAATGAAGCATCTTTCACATCACCAGCTTTGTCTCCGAAGATCGCTCTAAGAAGTTTTTCTTCCGGTGTTGGATCAGATTCACCTTTTGGAGTGATCTTCCCGATAAGGATATCACCAGGCTTCACTTCTGCTCCGATTCTGATCATACCATTCTCATCAAGATCTTTGGTAGCTTCTTCAGAAACGTTAGGAATATCTGCTGTCAGTTCTTCCATACCTAATTTGGTATCTCTAACTTCAAGAGAATATTCGTCCACGTGAATCGATGTAAACCAGTCCTCACGAACTACTTTTTCATTGATTACGATCGCATCCTCAAAGTTGTAACCTTTCCAAGGCATAAACGCAACTACTAAGTTTCTACCAAGAGCTAACTCTCCGTTTTCAGTTGCGTAACCGTCGCAAAGAACTTGTCCTTTTTCTACTACATCACCTACTCTTACGTTTGGTCTTAGTGTAATGGTCGTACTCTGGTTGGTTTTTCTGAACTTGGTCAGTTTATAAGTTTTAGTTGCAGAGTCAAAGTTAACTAGATCGTCTTCTTCGCTTCTTTCGTATTTAATCGTGATCTTCTCAGCATCCACATATTCTACAACTCCAGTTCCTTCTGCATTGATCAAAACTCTAGAGTCTCTAGCTACTTGTTTTTCCAAACCTGTACCTACAACTGGTGCCTGAGGATTCAGCAATGGAACAGCCTGACGCATCATATTCGATCCCATCAACGCTCTATTCGCATCATCGTGCTCCAAGAATGGAATCAATGAAGCAGAAATACCAGAGATCTGGTTTGGTGCAACATCGATCAAATCCACTTGTTGAGGCTCAACTACTGGATAATCTCCATCTAGACGAGCAATGATTCTGTCTGTTTGGAAAACACCATTATCATCCAACTCAACGTTTGCCTGAGCAATTACTTTGTATTCCTCATCCTCAGCATTTAGATAAGTTGGAGCAGCTTGTAGATCTACTTTACCGTCTTCAACTTTTCTATAAGGCGTCTCGATGAAACCAAGCGTGTTGATCTTCGCATACATTCCTAGAGAAGAGATCAAACCAATGTTTGGTCCCTCTGGCGTTTCAATCGGACAGATACGGCCATAGTGTGTATGGTGAACGTCACGAACCTCGAAACCTGCTCTTTCTCTTGATAAACCACCAGGTCCTAGGGCAGAAAGTCTACGCTTGTGCGTGATCTCTGATAGAGGATTGGTCTGGTCCATAAACTGAGAAAGCTGGTTGGTACCAAAGAATGAATTAATAACAGACGTCAAAGTCTTAGCATTAACCAAGTCAACCGGTGTAAAGATCTCGTTATCTCTAACGTTCATTCTTTCTTTGATCGTTCTAGCGATTCTAGAAAGACCTACGCCGAATTGTCCAGACAATTGCTCTCCAACAGTTTTGATCCTTCTGTTTGACAAGTGATCGATATCATCTACCTCAGCTTTTGAGTTAACTAGCTCGATCAAGTGTTTTACGATAGAGATGATGTCTTCTCTCGTCAATACTTGATTTTCCTGAGAGATGTTAAGACCCAATTTTTTATTAAGTCTGTAACGACCTACTTCACCTAATGAATATCTCTGCTCGGAGAAGAATAGTTTTTCAATGATTCCTCTTGCAGTTTCCTCATCTGGTGCATCAGCATTTCTCAACTGACGGTAGATATATTCAACCGCTTCTTTTTCGGAGTTGGTTGGATCTTTTTGTAACGTGTTCTGGATGATAGAGAACTCGCTGCTATTTTCTTTGTGGATCAAGATCGACTTAACGCCAGAATCCAAAATAACATCAAGGTGTTCTTTTTCAAGAATCGTTTCTCTGTCTAGGATGATCTCGTTTCTTTCGATAGAAACCACCTCACCTGTATCCTCGTCTACGAAATCTTCGAACCAAGTGTTCAAAACTCTCGCAGCCAATGTTCTTCCTTCTACTTTTTTAAGCGCTGCTTTGGAAACTTTCACTTCCTCAGCAAGGTCGAAGATCTGAAGAATCTCTTTATCAGATTCGAAACCGATCGCTCTTAACAATGTAGTTAAAGGTAATTTTTTCTTACGATCGATATACGCATACATTACGTTATTGATATCCGTCGTAAACTCCATCCAAGATCCTTTGAAAGGGATAATTCTTGAATAATAAAGTTTGGTACCATTTGCGTGGTACGTCTGTCCGAAGAATACACCCGGAGACCTGTGTAACTGAGTTACGATAACACGTTCTGCACCATTGATGATGAATGAACCAGAAGGTGTCATATAAGGAACCGGACCTAAATAAACATCTTGTACAACAGTCTGGAAATCTTCGTGTTCCGGATCTGTACAGTATAGTTTAAGTCTAGCTTTTAGAGGCACGTTGTACGTCAAACCTCTCTCAACGCACTCATCTATAGAGTAACGAGGAGAATCTACCAGATAGTCTAGGAATTCCAAAACGAATTGGTTTCTAGAATCTGTAATTGGGAAATTTTCCTGGAACGTTTTGTAAAGTGATTCGTTCAAACGTTGCTCAGGAAGCGTGTCTAACTGGAAAAACTCCTTGAAAGACTGGATTTGGATGTCCAAAAAGTCAGGGGTGTCGATTCTACCTTTCGCAGTGGAAAAGTTGATTCTTTCCGTTCCTTTCACTTTTTGTGTGGCCTGTGTTTTACTCATAAAATTATAAGAAAAAATGGTTAAAAAATATTTTGATTCACAAAAAATATCAGGAAAAACTTAAGAAACAAGATAAAAGGCAAAAGGAAAAAGTGTTTTGGCGCGCACGTGAGACCTTGGCTTTTAACTTATTAATCTGATTCTTCCTAAGAGCAACACCGGTATATCTTTTCACGGTGTAGTGCAAAATATTTTATTTTTTTTGGTTTGAAGTAACGGTATCATTAAACAGAAAATGCCCTTCCATTAAGATGAAAGAGTATTCGTTATTTAAAGTATAATATTAAGTCGCGCCAAAAGATGGTGCAAATATACAAATTATTATTCAAAATAAAAAACCACTTCCTTTCGAAAGTGGTTTAGAAATATTTAATTATGAATATCTTACGGTTGTTTTGTCCAGAAAGACCATTCTCTGCCATTGAAAAAAGCCAACTGGTTCGGCGTGGTTCCTGTGACATAAACCATCATCCCAGCACTTGGATTTACAATATCTGCAAATGAATTCACTCTTGGTAGAATCATCGCTTTGTTCGTATCTCCTAACACCAAAATCCCAGAAGTTGTATCCGTGGTTGGAACTCCTCCTATTAAGGCTTTTGCGCTAGTATTTTCTGTATTGGCATCAGGAACATTTGCTGTGGTAGGCGCATAAGCTCCGGCAGATAAATCTACCCAACCTGTAATTGCAGTTGCATTTTGCGCAGTTGCGGTACCAAATTTAATTTTCTGATCAGCACTGTCAAAAATCAACGTTCCGGGAACAGGCGTAGTAACACTGGTTGCTGATGTCACCCAAGGTAAAACGATTCCTTTTTGTCGTAATCCACCTGCGTCTGTCGCATTACCGAATTCCAAAGATACTGTTGCATTTGCCGGAGCGCTTGAAGGGTTGGTTTTACCAATTGTTACTTGTCCAAAAGATACAATGGATGTCAATACGGATAAAAATATTATATATGTCTTCATCTTTTCTTTTCTTATTGATTATTACAAGTTTGTACAGAGAAACAAGACCAAGTTGTTCCATCATAAATTTTAAGACAATTGACAGTGGTATCATAAACCATCATACCAACCACGCCAACAATAGAACTTAATGATGAGGTAGGAACTCTGTTAATTACAAAACCTTTGGTCTTTGCATCCAGAGTTGTGTACGCTCCTTTGATTTTGATTGGCCAATCTGTAGTTCCTCCACCTGCTCTTTCAAGCGCTGTGAAACCTTGGCTGGTAGATAATCCACCAACGCCCGGACTTGTTGCAGGACGGAAGCATCTGTCACATTCTACATCTCTTGCCGCTGCATTTTGTGAAGTTCCGACACCTTGCCCAACATCCATAGTTCCATCTGTATTATCCACAAGACCAGCTAAGTTGGAAGCATTTGTAGTTGCATTAAAATTGACACCTGCATAATTCACTAATTGAGGAACCCCATTAGAAGATGGCGTTGTACTAATGATTTGTGCTGGCGTACCAGTCGTTGTACCATTATAAGTTACTTTGATCTGGCCACGGTTTGCGATTGGCAGACTAGTCATAGAATTGACCTGATCATATCTTACAGCTTCACTGCCTTCAATTGCATCTGGACAGCCGTCACCATCGCTATCTACGTCAAATTGGTTGGAAATCCCATCATTATCAGGATCACAGAATCCATTTTTGATACCTTGACCTCTACCGGTAATGTAAGTTGTTCCTACTACTGGTTGACTTAGGGCAATTGAGTTAGGCCCTGACTGATTCCAAATAATCGTATTAAATGAATTACCGTTGTAAAGCTGAAGAGGGAATAACTGTCCGTTACTAGCTTTGCTTCCATACATATTTACAGAACCGTTTTTGTGGATAATAATTCTTACCAAAGGCGTAGCAGCACTTCCCGTCATTTGATAAATTTCTGGAATCCCACCGTTACCGTATCGGGATCCATCTAGGAATCTGACATTATCTGTTTGATCCGGCTGAAACTCCAGTACAGAAGTTGATAGATTAACCCCATTGATATTCAAGTTGAAAGAGTTATCAAGCGTATAAACATCGAATATAAATCCTAGATCTGCAGCTGGTGCAGAAAAGTTTGTTACAGTTCCGTTCGTGGAGTTATAGTCAACACTTACAAAAGCATCAGGACATTCAAAAATATCAAGAATACCGTCGTTATCAGAATCCAGATCCTGTGAGTTTCCAATACCATCGCTGTCCGTATCCGCTTCAACTATTACATTTACTGAACAAGCGGTAGTACTACCATTAAGATTGACAGAAAGAGTTCGTGTACCGGCAGCTCCTGTTCCATTATAGATTAACGGAACCTGTATGGACGTAGTAGATCTTGTAATAGCAGCAGAGTACGCTGGATTCGTAAAATCAGTGCCGGTAACATTAATAATATAATTACCGTCTTCATAAACGTTTGTAATTGGAATGGTAATGAATTTTTGTGAATTACTTGGTACTCCTGCAACAAATGGCACATTAGAAGTCTGTGTGATTCCGCTACAAGTAAATTGAAACGGAACATAATATGGAACAGTTCCTAAATCTAAATTTTGAAAATTCCCACCTGTGTATGTCGCAAACAAAGTAGAAGTACCGTCAAACATATTAATCCTACGTATTGTTACAACTTGAGGATTGTTGGTAACGGTGGCAACGTATACATAACCTTGCAAATAAGCCATCCCTTGTATTGTTGTTAAGGAAATTCCAGCAGGACCAGTGATGGCGGGAGATGCTTTTGTAGCAACACCAGCTGGAGTAATTTTATATAAATATCTTGTCGTAGGATTATTTGTAGGAAAGTTGATAAACATATAAATGTTGTTCAGATAATCATAAAACGTATCGGTACCTAGCGTAGTACCATTTGTCCATTCATTATCTCCTGTTACAGCTATCGGTGCACCGCTTGGATAGATTGGGTAAATTGTTTTAGAATTAGATCCAAAACCATAGGTATTTCCAAAGTATGCCCCAGGTACATTATTTGTTGCAAAACCACCAATTGTCAAGTTATTACCAGAAGGTAGTACTGTTCCATTAATAGCTGTTCCGTTTTTATAAATAGCAGAGTTAACAGTTGGATCAATATTAGATTGTAAAAAAACAAGATTACCTGGATTACCACCCTGTACGTCATAACCTACAGCAAGGTTACTTGCATTGGCTGCAGCGCCACCTGGAATACCTGGATTATTTACTGGCGCAGGCAAAGCTATGGCTGTGGCAGCATTAGCAGGCGGTGTTGTGATGTCGTATATTCTTCCTGTAGCTTGTAGAGATAAATAAAGCCTGTCTGCAGAAGCCTGAGAATACAGCATTCCTGTCCCTATAAGCAGGAAAACCGTTATATAAAGTAGATTTAATTTTTTCATAGAAAATTATTATTGATAAATAATTGATCGCTATGAATTGAAAAATTCATAGAAATAGTAGATCGAAAAGTTGAAAATTAAATCAGAGAAGGTGGTGGTCTCACGGAATAGTCATTATGAAAGACTTGTGATTTCGAATTATTATTCTGATAAAAATAATTGACAAAATAAGAAAACAACAAAGAAACTTTTACTAATTTATCAGTATAAATCAGAAAGTACTTTGATGTAAGTAGATCATTGCTTGGCGTCACAAAAGAACTGCCCGACGCATTGGAGCCCAAGAGAAATTGATCACCTTCTGCTCCGTTTCGAATGATAATTTCTACAGCTTTTTTAGGTAAATCAACAGGTTTGTATTGATCGCTTTTCTTGGATGCTAAAACTATATTTGTTGGTTTCTTCTTTTCAGATTCTTTGGGAGAAAATTGGATTGAGGTTTTAGCACTAATTTTCAGGCCGTGATCCTGGCTGATTTCAATTGTAGAATGTTCCTGTAAATCCTTATTATTAGAAACCTGCTTATTAAAAGCTTCATCTTTTGAATAGATGAATGCATCATCTATAACAGTAATGACAACTTGGCTATTTAGATCTTCCTCACTCTTGATTTCCTGAGCCGAAAATGGAATGATAAAAAATGAAAAAAGAAGTACAAAAACCAGCTTGATTTTACTTAAAAAATCAATACCAATTCCTACCTGCGCGTTGAAAGACAGTAAGTCTTTTTTCATCGCGCAAAATTACTAAAAATAAGCCTGTCGTTGGGCTTAAAATTAACTTTTGTTAATCCATATTACGGAAAATTAACACAAAAAACGCCCAAACCTAAGTCTGGGCGTCTATATTTGGATGTAAACCAGAATTATTTCAATTCTACTTCAGCACCAGCTTCTTCAAGTTGTTTCTTAAGAGCTTCAGCTTCGTCTTTAGATACACCTTGCTTGATTGCAGCAGGAGCACCATCTACCATATCTTTAGCTTCTTTAAGACCTGCACCAGTTAAATCTTTTACCAATTTAACAACTGCTAATTTAGAAGCACCTGCAGCTTTAAGGATCACGTCGAATTCTGTTTTCTCTTCAGCAGCTTCTCCACCACCTGCAGCAACTACTACTGCAGCAGCAGCTGGCTCAATTCCGTACTCATCCTTAAGGATAGTAGCTAATTCGTTTACGTCTTTTACTGTTAAGTTTACTAGCGTTTCAGCTAAATTTTTTAAATCTGACATTGTTGTAATGTTTTTTGTTGATTATTGATTGATTTTTTTGAGTTCTAATTATTCAGCAGCTGGAGTTTCCTCAGTGCTTTCTGCAGTTGGAGCTTCTGGAGCTGCCTCAGCAGGCGTTTCTTCTACTGCAGGAGCCGCTTCTTCAGCGCTTGCTTCTCCAGCTTCAGATTTGTTTTGAAGAGCAGAAACAACTCTTTGGATTGGAGACTGAAGCAATCCGATGATTTCACCGATCATTTCTTCTCTAGACTTGATGCTTACTAGAGCGTCTAGGTTCTCATCACCAACATAGAAAGTTTCTTGTACGAAAGCAGATTTAAGAGCTGGTTTCTCTTCTTTCTTTCTGAAATCTTTGATCAATTTTGCTGGCGCGTTAGCCGTTTCAGCAATCATCAATGCAGAGTTTCCTTTGAAAGTTTCGAACATCTCAGCGTAATCTACACCTTCGATCTGTTCCATTGCTTTTTGAAGCAATGTGTTCTTCACAACTTTTACTTTGATATTTTGTTTGAAAGCTTGTCTTCTGAAATCAGATGATTTAGAAGCGTTCAATCCTTCAAGATCTGCTACATAAACTACTTTTGCATCCTGAAGCAAGTCTTTGATCTCTTGTATTGCTACAACTTTTTGGTCTTTTGTCATTGTCTTAAGGATTATAATTAGTTAACAGATTTAGTATCAATTGCAATTCCAGGACTCATTGTAGAAGACAAATAGATGCTTTTTACATAAGTTCCTTTTGCAGCAGTTGGTTTTAACTTAATCAATGTTGAGATCAACTCAGCAGCATTTTCTTTAAGTTTAGCAGCATCGAAAGATACTTTACCAATACCTGCGTGGATAATACCATATTTATCTACTTTGAAGTCGATCTTACCAGCTTTCACCTCAGCTACAGCTTTTCCGATGTCCATAGTTACAGTACCAGACTTAGGGTTTGGCATAAGACCTCTTGGTCCCAAAACTCTACCCAAAGGTCCTAGTTTACCCATAACTGCAGGCATAGTCACGATAACGTCAACATCTGTCCAACCGTTTTTGATCTTAGTCAAATACTCGTCAAGACCTACATAGTCTGCACCAGCTTCTTTCGCTTCTGCTTCTTTGTCTGGAGTTACCAAAGCCAAAACTTTGATATCTTTACCAGTACCGTGAGGAAGAGATACAACACCTCTTACCATTTGGTTTGCTTTTCTTGGATCTACACCCAATCTAACAGCGATATCTACAGATGCGTCAAATTTTGCAAAATTTACTTCTTTCACCAAAGCAGATGCTTCGTCAAGATTGTAAATTTTATTTTTTTCCACTTTGCTTAAAGCTTCTTTTTGCTTTTTTGTCAATTTTGCCATTTCTTTAAGTTTTAAGCGTTAGTTGGTTTAGTTCCTGTTACTCTCAATCCCATAGATCTAGCAGTACCAGCTACCATAGAAATTGCAGGATCTACAGAGAAACAGTTAAGATCTCCCATTTTGTCCTCTGCAATCTTCTGAACCTGAGCCCAAGATACAGCACCTACTTTGTTTCTGTTAGGTTCTCCAGAACCACCTTTCAATTTTGCAGCTTCCAATAATTGGATTGCAACTGGAGGTGTTTTGATGATGAATTCAAAAGACTTGTCTTCATACACCGTGATAACTACCGGAAGAACTTGACCAGGTTTATCCTGAGTTCTACCGTTGAATTGTTTACAAAACTCCATGATGTTCACACCTGCAGAACCCAATGCTGGACCTACTGGTGGAGAAGGGTTGGCAGCGCCACCTTTCACCTGAAGTTTTACCATTTTAAAGACTTTTTTAGCCATTTTAATGTTTTGATTTGATTAATAAATAATTGAATGTGGAAGCATTAATTATTCAACATAAGTCACTTCGCATAAAAGAAGACCTACATTTCGGATTGCAAAAGTATAAATAAATTTTGAAACAGCAAACGGAATGTGTTGATTTTTAGTTATTTTTTACTAAAAATTTCTAAAGCCTTTTCTACAAACACATCTTTTCCGTTTTTGATATCTTGCTGACTTTCATTAATAAAAATATCGGGAACAACACCAACTGCATGAAATTGGGAACCATCGGGATTGATTACCTTTAAGCCTGTAAACCCAATCGTAAATTCGTTTAATAAATGAATATCATTTCTGTTTCCGTTTGCTCCGGCTGTTGCTCTGCCAATAATTGTTGCTAATTTGTAATGTTTTACTACTTGCGAAAACATTTCTGCATTACTTACGCTTCTTTCATCAACAAGCAATACGTTATTGGTTTTCAGCGGATGATCTGAAATAAATTTTCTTAAACGATGACCATTACAAGTTTCTTTATAATTTTTAAAATCAGGGAGATAAATCTCTCTTCCACAAAGCCATTTTGTAGAATCTTCAACAGGCAAAAGATAATTCAGCAATCGATGCGATTGGTCGGTTCTTGGGTATCCTCTTAGATCAATAATTAAATTTTTTATACTTTCTAATGGTGGGAATTTCGGCTTCCATTTCTTCGGCAGAAAGTTTATCCATATTTACATAATAGGTTTCAGGATTTATTTCTTTCGATTTTGTGACATCTTCTCTTGTGTAAAAATCAAAATTCTGAGAATATTCACGGTCTCTTTTTACAATAATTTCTTTATTATTTTTTAAAGTTAAAGTAATGGTGCTGTTTTCCGCCGCTCTCAGTAAAGATTGTGGAGCTAACCAATTTCTATACTGTTTTGAACCGGAAATGTATTGTTGCAGATCAGCGATGACTTTTTGAGTTTCCGTACCATTAATTTTTGTGATAATGTCGCCTTTTTCAACTCCTACAATTCCTAAAGCAACACTTTTAACAATTAATTCATTATTTAAAAACCTCAAAGCAATTCCGGGAGCAAATTTGTTTTTATCATTCACACTTTTGTTGAAAACCGACATGTGTCCGTCATCAAAATTCGAAGTGAATTTTTTCAGTGTAAGATAATTGTCATCTTCATTTTGGTCATCATAAGCATCTTTCAAGGCTTCTTCCAACACTTTGTCCCAATCGGTTTTCACAACATCTTGGTAAGGATAAAAATGTTTAAAAATATTCCAACTGATGATGACGTTTGCCAGAGCGATATTTCTATTGAATTTTCCAGATTTTAATTGAGATTTCAATTCATCAAATTTGAGCTTGTCCGAAATAGGCAACGTAGATTTTTCATCGGAATAAACCACAGTTGGAACGTTCAAATTAAAATTATTTGAGAGATTTATTGTAAGATATTTATCCCAATCAATCGTGTGAGAATCGGCATTTGCATTAGATTTATTTACAATTTTCAAAACAGAATCTGAACGTTCAGTTTGGTTCGTTGGTTTATTCGCCTTCCAGTTAACATCTGTGAAACCTGGAAGATTATAGGAAATCCATTCATTTTTATCATTCAAATACAAAAGTTTTAAATTTTGAAATTCGGATCCCCCTTTTGAAGACATCAAGCCTATATTAATTTTACTAACTGATTTATCATTATCAATCAACAGTTCTTTTTTCTCCCAATTATTCGAAGTTACAGGTTCGTGTTGATGTGTTTTAAAATTTGGCTTTTCATTTCCGGCGTTATAAACATTGGTGTACACAAAACTTTCGGTGTCATTTGTACTTTTTGCTTCGTAGGTAATTTTTATTTGAGAATCAATTTTCTCAGGATTCATCGTTAAGGAAACAAAATTAAATATCTTTCTCGAAGATTCTGCCCTGTTCGATCTTTTGCTAGAATAAATACTTTTTTCTTTTACGACATCAATTCCCAATCCTTGATGAATCCAAAAAACGGGAACCAAATTTTTATCATTCCAAACATATTTTTTTTCATTAAATGTAACAGAAGGCGCAATTGGCGAGAATATATTTTTCAGAGTTCCCTCAAATTCTTTTTGATCTTTTGCTTTGGATATTTGTTCGATTCCGTAGGAAGCAAAATAATTCCAGTTGATTTGCGAGGCTTCATCGCTCGGATGAAAATATCTTACAATTCCGTAAGCTTTAGCAAAATCTTTTAATTTTTGAAGTTCAGCAGTAGTTTGAGAAAACACCATTCCTGAAAACAAAATAAATAATAACGTAGTTTTCTTCATAGATAATTTTTTTTGGCCAAAATAGAACTAATCGCTATTCCTTTTAAGCATATTTAATTTCATTAAAGAAAATTAACAAATATTAATAGTTGTTAGGATTTTTTGAGAAGAAATGCTTGTTTCAGAATTAACAAATCTTAAAAGAATGAAGGCAGATTATTTTAAATTATTTTTAAATTTAAAAAATGAACTCAACTACAAAAATCATTATCGGAATCATTTTCGGTTCTTTTGGAATTTTCATTTTTTCAATCTCCTATAAATCTACTCTTTCCTATTATCTAGGAGATCAAGTGAATGTGAAAATTCATAAAATTGACAGTACATCTTATAAAAAAAACACTAATATTAATTACAACTATTCCGCTTCCGTAAGTTTTGATTATAAAGGAAAAATAATTTCAGACAAGAAATTGTATATTTCAGAAGATGAAAAAGCAAAAAATTCAATTTACAGAAATTACCATCCTACTTTCGGATATTCGAAAGAGAGCGATGCGCCTTTTTCATGGGTTATTAATATGATTGGGATTGCGTTTATATTCTCTGCGATACTTTTGTTTATAAATAAATTCAAATGATTTTCAATAATAATGAATTGATTTTTTCTGAGTTTAAATTTATTTTAGAGCACAAAAAAAAGCTATCAAAATTTGATAGCTTTCTATATTTTAAAAGTATAATTTTTTATACTACTTTTTCTACTTGCATAAAGCTTAGTTCCATTGGCGTTTTTCTTCCGAAGATCAAAACAGAAACTTCCACTTTTTTCTTGTCTTCTAAGATTTTTTCAATCGTTCCGTTGAATCCGTTGAAAGGACCATCGACCACTTTCACGTTTTCTCCAACTACGAAAGGAATTTCTACATCTGTAGCAAATTCAGAAAGTTCATCCATTCTTCCGAGCATTCTGTTGACTTCAGACTTTCTCATTGGAACTGGCTCACCTCCTTTTGTCAAACTTAAGAAAGAAATTACGCCAGGGATATTTTTGATTACGTGAGGTACTTCTCCAATCAGATCAGCTTCCACCATTAGGTAACCAGGATAGTAAGGTTTTTCTTTCGGAACTTTCTTACCATTTCTGATTTGGATCACTTTTTCCATCGGAATTACTACCTGAGTGACGTAAGCCTCCATATTCATTCTCTGGATCTCGCTCTCAATATAGTTCTTCACCTTATTTTCCTGTCCGCTAATAGCTTTCAGCACATACCATTTCGATTCGCTCATTAGGAAAGTATTAGGGATTAGTTAAACATATTAATAAACGTCGCAATAAAATTCTTTATCGTTACACTGAAAAGTGAATCCACTCCGAATGTAAATAAAGCAAGAATAACAGTAGTGATAGAAACTACAATCGTAGAAGATTGCAAGTCTGCCCATTTTGGCCACTCTACTTTATCTTTGAATTCTGTGTAAGAACCTTTTAAAAATTCTACTAAGCTCATTATTTTCTTTTTGCACGGGCACTAGGATTCGAACCCAGATCAACGGTTTTGGAGACCGGTATCCTACCATTGGACGATGCCCGTAGATTAAAAAAGTTCCGTAAGTTTCCTTACGGAACTTTTTATATTATTTAGATAATTAGTCTGTGATTTCAGTAACCTGACCAGCACCTACTGTTCTACCTCCTTCTCTGATCGCAAATCTAAGACCTACGTTAAGAGCGATTGGTTGCAACAATTCTACAGTGATAGTTAAGTTATCTCCAGGCATTACCATTTCTACACCTTCTGGCAAGAAGATCTCACCTGTAACGTCAGTTGTTCTAACGTAGAACTGAGGTCTGTATTTGTTGTGGAATGGAGTGTGACGTCCACCTTCTTCTTTAGAAAGGATATAAACCTCTGCTTTGAAGCTTTTATGTGGTTTAACAGAATCTTTCTTAGCGATAACCATACCTCTCTTGATGTCAGTTTTTTCAATACCTCTCAACAATAGACCTACGTTATCTCCAGCTTCACCTCTATCTAAGATCTTTCTGAACATCTCAACACCAGTGATAGTAGAAGTCAATTTCTCATCACCCATACCTACGATATCAACAGGATCTCCTGTATTGATTACACCTGATTCAATTCTACCAGTTGCAACAGTACCTCTACCTGTAATAGAGAATACGTCTTCGATTGGCATCAAGAATGGTTTATCCTGATCTCTAACTGGAAGTTCGATCCAAGTATCAACAGCATCCATTAATTCTTCGATTTTACCTACCCATTTAGCATCACCGTTCAATCCACCTAAAGCAGAACCTTGGATGATTGGAGCGTTGTCTCCGTCATATTCGTAAGAAGATAAAAGATCTCTGATCTCTAATTCTACTAATTCTAATAATTCTTCATCATCTACCATATCTACTTTGTTCATGAAAACAAGTACGTTAGGTACGTTTACCTGACGGCAAAGCAAGATGTGCTCTCTAGTTTGAGGCATTGGTCCGTCTGTAGCAGCTACTACTAGGATAGCTCCATCCATTTGAGCAGCACCAGTTACCATGTTTTTTACGTAATCCGCGTGACCTGGACAGTCAACGTGAGCGTAGTGTCTGTTTGCAGTTTCGTACTCGATGTGAGCAGTATTGATAGTGATACCTCTTTCTTTTTCTTCTGGTGCAGAATCGATAGAAGAGAAATCTCTTGCAGTTCCGAATCCTTTATCAGATAACACTTTACTGATTGCAGCTGTAAGTGTAGTTTTACCATGGTCAACGTGACCAATAGTACCAATGTTCAAGTGGGGTTTGTTACGATTAAACGTTTCCTTTGCCATGATTTAATATTTATTAATTAATTATTTATTTTTTTCGGTTTGCAAATATAACGATTTTTTGAATATCAAAAATATTTTTATTAAAAATTTCGATATTCAAATTCAAAAACCACAAACCAAAGCATTTTTGTCTTTTGACGTTGCAAATTTACATAAAAAAATCAATTAAAAAAAGCGCATTAAATCCAATATCATTTTTATCTCGTATATGCTTATTGAAACTCTAAAAAAATAAGCTTTATGAAAAAATTATTCAAATTTTGTGTGGCAACTGTTGCCATTGTCTCGGTAATCTCTTGTGATAATGATGACACCATCACCGGAATGCCGGAAGAACCAGCTGTAACCGTGGGTCCAAATCAACTGGCCTATGGACTTACGGAGAACAATGAACTTGTTGCTTTCAACGCCAACAACCCTTCTACGTTCAGTTCGAAAACCGCAATTGCAGGTATTGCTACAGGAGAAAAATTGTTAAGCATTGATTTCCGACCAGCTACAGGTGAACTCTACGCTTTGTCTAATGCTAGTAAGTTCTACATCATCAATACTGCGACAGCAACTTCCAGAGTTGTAAGCACGACGGCTTTCACGCCCGCAATTACGGGAACAATCGCCTCCATTGATTTCAATCCTACAGTGGACCGCATCAGATTGGTTTCAAATACAGGCCAAAATCTTCGTCTAAATCCTGAAAATGGAGCTCTTGCCGCTATGGACACCAGCATTGCCACTACATCTTCGATTGCCGGAATCGCTTACACCAATAGTAAATCAGGTGCTTCTTCTACAATTCTATATGATCTGGATATGACTTCAGGAAAATTATTCAAACAAGACCCGCCGAATAATGGAACTTTGGTAGAGGTCGGCAGTTTGGGAATCACCTTCACTGGACAGGCAGCATTTGACATCAATCCGGACAATAGCGTGGCATTGATTGCAACCACTAAAGATTCTAAAAACAATCTTTACACGTTGGACCTTACCAATGGTAAAACCACAAACATTGGAACCTTATCTCAAAAACTGATCGACATTGCTATTCCAACTGATGCCGTTGCTTACGCTATTGATGCTTCGAATACACTACAAATCTTTAACCCCAACAAACCAGAACCCGTTTCAAAAGCAATCACTGGATTGCAAAATGGAGAAGGTATTTTGGGAATCGACTTTAGACCTTTGAATGGACAACTTTACGCTTTGGGAAGCTCTAGCAGAATCTACACGATCAATCTAGGAACTGGCGCTGCAACTCAAGTTGGCTCTGGAACACTTTCTACACCACTTATCGGAACCGAATTCGGATTTGATTTCAATCCGACGGTTGACAGAATTAGAGTCGTAAGTGATGCTGGACAAAATCTTAGATTAAATCCAATTGATGGCGCTGTGGCAGCAGTAGATGGCATCATAAACCCGGGAACACCGACGTTAAGCTCTGCAGCGTACACAGACAACTTCGCTGGCGCAACAACGACTTCACTGTTTGTAATCGACCACAACACCGATAAATTATATCTTCAAAATCCACCGAATGCTGGAACATTAGTAGAACGAGGCGCTTTGGGAATCAACATCACTTCAAACAACGGATTTGATATCGGAAGTACAAGCCAGAAAGCATACTTGGTAGCGACCGTCGGTACTGAAACTAAAATCTATACGGTAAACACTACGAATGCAGCCGCAACAGCTGTTTCAAACTATCCGAATATGGTCAAAGGATTTGCTGTAGGATTAGGATTCTAAAAACAACCTTAGATCTTCATAAAGAAGCCCGGAATAGAAATCTATTCTGGGCTTCTTATTTTAACAACAGTTTTAATTTAAACATAAAAAATCCCGAACGGATTCGGGACCTTCTGAGCCAACTACGGGATTTGAACCCGTGACCTCTTCCTTACCAAGGAAGCACTCTACCCCTGAGCTAAGTCGGCCTAAAAAAAAATCACATTCCGTAAGGTTTGTGATTTTGAGCGAAAGACGGGGGTCGAACCCGCGACATTCAGCTTGGAAGGCTGACGCTCTACCAACTGAGCTACTTTCGCATTTTGTTTCCAAAAAGGTTGGTTAACGGTGTGCAAATTTAGAAATAAATCTTATAATCTGCAAATAAATTTTTTATAAAAAAAGTGGGGAGAGCAGGATTCGAACCTACGTAGCCGAAGCAGCTGAGTTACAGTCAGCCCCATTTGACCGCTCTGGTATCTCCCCAAAATTTTTCTATAAATGAGCCTCCAGAGGGACTCGAACCCACGACCTGCTGATTACAAATCAGCTGCTCTAGCCAACTGAGCTATGGAGGCATTTATTTTTTTTAATAATGATCGTCAATCTTGCGCTAAGGTTACTTCCTTTTTGCGAGTGCAAATATGAGACTTTTTTCTTCAAACCTGCAAATATTTTTTAAAAAAATTTTGATTTTTTTTATTTAATCTAAACAGTCAGTTTAAACAAAAAAGTAGGCTTCAAATTAAAGATCATATTTCTGCAATCCGGTTGCTTCCGTTTTGCGAGTGCAAATATGAGACTCTTTTTTGAAACCTACAAATGTTTTTTTACAAAAAAACGTATTTTTTTCTAAGCTAATTCTTTTTTCTTGATTAACAGTTTCTTAGCGGTATCAACAGATTCGTCTAAACTTTCCTCAAAAGTAGCGCAAGTCTTTTTTACGACGATATCATCACCTGGAACTTTGATAACGAGCTCGGTCGTTTTATTTAACTTCTCAGTAGTATTTTCAACTTTAAGGTAAACCGTAGCCTCAACAATTTTGTCATAAAAGGTCTCAAGCTTAGCTAATTTTTTTTCAATTCTTTCTTTTAATGGTTCGTGCGGTGTGACACCTGCAGTCTGAATTGTAATCTTCATAACGTCTGTTTTAAATGGTTAAACAATGTAAAATGTAAAAATCATTCCATCTTCTCTATTTTATCAAATTTATTTTTTCTCTCTTGGATGCGCGTTCTTGTAAACTTCTTTCAGTTTCTCAATATTCGCGCTGGTATAAACTTGCGTACTTGCCAAACTGGAATGTCCCATCAATTTTTGAACCTTTGATATCTCTGCACCTTCGTTTAGAATGTGTGTAGCAAAGGTATGTCTTAAAATATGTGGACTTCTTTTCTGCTTGGAAGTAACATTACTAAAGTACCTATTAACGACTACATAAACAAATTTTTCTCCCAGTTTTTTTCCTTTTTTATTGATGAAAAAGTATTGCTGGTTTTCGGGATCTGGAAGTCTTGTAGCAAGATAGGTCTGATAATCGGAAAGCAATTCGTCCGCGATCGGGATGATCCTGGCCTTGTTTCCTTTTCCGATGACCAAAATCTCTTTTTTTGAGAAATCGACATTATTAAGTAGGAGATTACATAGTTCAGCTTTTCTGATTCCGGTTTGGTAGAGCGTTTCTATGATGAGTTTCTCGAGAAGTGTCATCTGTCCCTTCTCCTCCACTTCCGTTTTCATTGTGTCCATCTCTTCCACAGAGAACGGAATGCGCTTTTCTGCGTAGAATTTGAGCGAATCTATGGTTTCCATTGGCGAGACTTTTATCTCCTCCAAACGGAGCATAAATAGATAGAAACTTCGGAGTGATGAAAGTTTCCGGTTGATGCTTCTTTTAGCCAGACCGGAATTGCTGAGTTCTACGATAAAATTCTTGATTACTTTCTTATGTACGTGGACCACATCTTCCGTTGCTTCTGTTTTCAAAACAAAGGCTGAAAAGTCCGAAAGGTCTTTTGTGTAATTGGTAAGCGTGTGTGGAGAATATCTCTTTTCCACTTCGATGTACTCCAGGAATCTTTCTATCATAGGTCTATAAATGCAAAATCACTTCCAAATATAGAAATTCGGAAGTGATTTTTCTTATGTTTTGCAAAAAAGAACTTAAGCTTGTTCTTCGATGCTTGCGTTTCTTTGTTTGTAAGCTGCTTTAAGTTTTGATTGTCTCAAAGTTACAGAAGGCTTGATAAATTGTTGTCTTGATCTAAGTTCTCTTACAACTCTTGTTTTATCAAATTTTCTCTTGTACTTTTTTAAAGCTCTGTCGATAGACTCTCCGTCTTTTACTGGAATTATTAACATATATTACATCTCATTTTGGATTGCAAAAATATGAATTATTTATTAATTCGCAAATTTTTGAAGAGTTATTTTTAATATTATAAAGAACTTTTTCCATCTAAATATTTTTAACGCAAAGACCGCAAAGATTTTTTGACATTATTGAAAATATTTTGTAAGGTTCGCAAAGACGTAAAACTCATCAAAGTTTTTTTGTGTCTCGCAGATTGAGCAAATTTTGTAGATTAGAATTTGACGTTAAGTTTGTCATTCCGTAGGAATCTCGACAGTTGAGATTGACTATGTCGAGCCGCTTTGTTAGGCTTCCTACGGAATGACAAAATGGTGTTATTATCTGTCTTGTTGATTGGATGACAAAATCCCTAGCCCCGATTGCAGTGGAAATCCTTTTTTGCGTTTGCTCAAAGTTCTATTTAGAGGGAAATCGTCGGGCAAAAAAGATTGCAACGGAAAGCGGGAAACAGCTCCAAATAAAAAATCTAAAAAAGCTATTCGACTTACGTCAAACAGCTCCAACATAGTCTACAAATAAAAACTCCCGAATGAATCCGGGAGTTTTGTTTTATGCTTTGATGTAAAGAGCGTTTTTGATCTCTTCTTTCACTTTTTCCACTTTCGGGAACCACTCTGCAAACAATGGCGCTGAATATGGCGCTGATGCATCTGGCGTTGTAATTCTCTTGATCGGCGCATCCAAATAGTCGAATGCTTTCTGCTGAACCATATAAGTGATCTCGGTAGAGATGCTTGCAAATGGCCAAGATTCTTCCAGAACTACCAATCTGTTTGTTTTCTTTACGGACTCCAGAATCGTATCGTAATCCAAAGGACGGATGGTTCTAAGGTCGATCACTTCTACAGAGATTCCTTCTTTTTCCAAGTCTTCTGCAGCTTGCAAAGCTACTTTCATAATCTTACCCCAAGAAACCAAAGTCACATCTTTTCCTTCTTTCTTGATGTCTGCTTTTCCGATCGGGATGTAATATTCCTCTTCTGGAATTTCCATTTTGTCACCATACATCTGCTCAGACTCCATAAAGATCACTGGATCGTTATCTTGGATCGCAGATTTCAAAAGGCCTTTTGCATCGTAAGGATTGGAAGGAATGATCACTTTGAGACCTGGACAGTTGGCGTACCAGCTTTCGAAAGCCTGAGAGTGTGTTGCTCCCAACTGACCTGCTGAACCTGTAGGACCACGGAAAACGATTGGAATATTCCATTGTCCACCTGTCATTTGGTACATTTTCGCAGCGTTGTTGATGATCTGATCGATCGCAACCAAAGAGAAGTTGAAAGTCATATATTCTACGATCGGACGATTCCCGTTCATTGCCGCGCCTACAGCGATCCCTGTAAATCCAAGTTCCGCAATTGGTGCATCTATGATTCTTTTTTCTCCGAATTCAGCCAGCATACCTTTGGACGCTTTGTAAGCACCATTGTACTCTGCAACTTCTTCTCCTACTAGAAAAATGGATTCGTCTTTACGCATTTCTTCGCTCATAGCCTGAGCAATTACTTCACGAAATGTATATTCCTTCATTATAATGTAATATTGATTATGAAAATGTTCTTTGTTAAATTTCGAAATACAAAAGTATTAATTTTTTTATTATCTGCATAACAAAAAAGGCTCCCATCTGGAAGCCTGTCAATTATCATAAAGATTGTTAGTTCACTTTATGCCAAGTTTGCGTTTTAACAGCAATTCCCAATACAATGGCTTTTACTTTCAGGACATCACCTTCACGTACCAGCTCAGTTTTGTAAGATTTTCCGTCTTTTGGATTGGTAATGGTTCCGCCAGAGAATTCGTTGCCATCTTTTGAAAGACCACGGATGATCTCTAATCCGATTAATGGTTTGTTTTTGCGGTCATCTTTACATTTTACGCAGTTCGCATTTTCTGGTTTGATCAATAGTTGTACAATCTTCCCGTTGTATTTCCCTTTAGAATCTTTAGAAATTTCAACGATGGATTTTGGTTTTCCGGTTTCGTCATCGATAGTTTTCCATTTTCCTTCGATCTGAGCAAATGAAAGAACCCCGATGAATGATAAGGCAAATGATAATAATAACTTTTTCATTGTCTTTATTTTAAGTTTGTTTATTGTTTGATGTGATTAACTTGTTAACGTTAAATTAATATTGATAAAAATATAAATTAATTTTAAACAAACAAGAATTATTTGCTATCCAAAGCATAAATAAAGCCAATTGACAGAATTTTTTAATATTAAACACCTTTATCTAATACAGTTTTCTGTTGATCACACGATCCATATAATCCTGATACCACGCTTTTGTTTTTAGGATTCCGAGTTTTTGTTCTGGATTAAGGTTTTTGCTGAACAGATTTTTGGACAACGCCAGATCTGTTTTGTCATAGATTCCCGTCACTTCTTTTCCATCAAAAATGTAGACGTAGTTTCCAATTACAATTTGCTCATTGATGGAATCGGAATGGATGATCATATGATCTTCATTCTTGTCCGAAACCAAACTTCTGCCCCAACTTCTGATTTTTTTGTTATAACCAAGCAAGTCAGCCAAAGTTGGATAAATGTCGATTTGCTGGGCAAAACGGTCATCAATTCCTTTCAAATTATATTTTGGATTTGGAGAGAAAAACAATAGCGGAATCGCAAATCTGTTCATCGCTTTTTGATATTCCTCATAATGGATTTGATTGGTGTGGTCGGCCGTTATGACGAAAATTGTGTTCTGATACCAAGATTGCTTGCTCGCCGTTTCGAAGAATTTCTTTAACGCAAAATCTGTGTATTGGATTGGAACGTGGATCTGCAATGGCCCAGATTTGAACTTGTTGTGATATTTCTCCGGGACTTTGAACGGGTCGTGAGACGAAGCTGAAAACATTGTGGACATAAACGGTTGCTTTTTCCCAATGTTCTTCGCAAAATATTGAAAAAATGGTTCATCCCAAATCGCCCACATTCCGTCGAAGTCCTTGTCATTATTGTATTCGTTTTTTCCAAAATAATGTTTGAAACCCAAAATATTCCCAAAACCTTGAAAACCCATCGAGCCATTTGGCGCGCCGTGGTAGAAACTCGTGTCGTAGCCCAAATCATTACAAACCGAAACAATCGACTGGATTTTTTGATTGGAATAAGGGGAACTCGTAAAAGCATCGGTCAAGCTCGGAATTCCCGCAAGCACAGAACTCATTCCGTGGATGGATTGTCTTCCGTTCGCAAACGCATTGGTGAAAATCAGACTTTCTTTTGCCAAACTATCGAGAAATGGCGTGTAGGAAACAAAATCTTTGATGTTCGAATTTCTATTAAAAGCCCCAGAATATTCTTTTCCGAAACTTTCCATAATGAAAATGACAATATTTGGCTTGTCTCCCACTTCCCTTTCGTATAATTTATAAGGTTTAATTTCTTGATTAATGAATTTCTCATCAACAAAATTGACGAGCTTGAAATTGTTGGTATTAATCGTTCTGAAAAATGAAAAAACACTGTTCAGAACTAAGTTTCCTTGAAGTGGATTGCTGACGTGTTTGTTGGCATCAACCAAATTAATAGGTCTTGTGGAATGTTTAAAATCGCCACGGATTCCGCCAACCACTAAAAGTGCTATTACACACAAAATAGCAACAGATGAGGCAAAATATTTGATTAAATTTTTAGGTTTCTCCTCTTCCACTTTCACTTTTTTGTAAAGGAAAATCCACAGGAAAATCATTAAAATAAAGGAAACAATCACAAACGGATTCTGCAAAACCGCATTGAAAAAGACCTTTCCGATATTACTTTCGTTTTTAGCTACAGAAAAAACAGCGGAAGTCAATCGCGCTTGGCTAAATCTATAATAAATAATGTCGCCAAAGTTGAAAGCGTAAGTAATTCCATTCGTGATGAAGTACCAGAAAAACAGAAATTTCTGATAATTCTTTTTTGTATTGATAACAATCGGAATAATGCTTAACAAAATAAAAACCGAGTTCACATAAAGAATCGCAGTCGTGTCAAACGCAGTCCCGTAATAAGAAAGCTTGAAATATTCGGAAATTCCATCGACCTTCACCAATTCACGATTGAAAAACCAAAACAGGAATCTCGCCATTTGATAAAAGAAAAACACCAAAAAAAGTCTGTAAACCAAGGCCAAAACTTCCTGCCCTCTCAAATTTTTCATTTTGCAAAATTACGAAAAGTGTAAAGTCAGATGATGGAAGATGGAAGTTTTTCCACACACCTGAAAAACTTCCATCTTCCAACCTCCATCCTCCAACAATTTTCCTATTTTTGTGATATGAATTTCATCAAAAACAACCTTGCCAACGCATTTACTTTAGGGAATCTTTTCTCGGGATGTGTTGGGATTGTTCACCTCATTTCGGGCGATTATCAAACGACAGCGATTTGCATTATTATCTCATTGGTTCTCGATTTTTTCGACGGTTTTATTGCAAGAGCAATGAATTCCAGCAGTAATCTGGGTGGACAATTGGATTCTTTGGCAGATATGGTAAGTTTCGGATTTTTGCCTGGCGTTGCGATGATGAAAATGCTAGAACCATTTGGCAATAATTTTTTAGGAATCGAATTACCCTTTGAAATTAAATATTTTGGATTTTTGATTACACTTTTTTCTTGTCTTAGATTAGCAATTTTCAATTTGGATGACGATCAGAAGTATTATTTTAAAGGTTTGAATACACCGAGTAATACAGTTTTGATTTTTGGAATTTATTATAATTTAGAAATAACAAAAAGTGTTCTTAGCATATTCCCTCCAAACGAACTAGGAAATTTTATTCTAAACATTAGTGCAGAAGTTTGGATAATTATTACAATCATTTCTTCTTGGTTACTTATTTCGCCAATCAAAATGATTGCAATGAAATTCAAATCAAAAAAATTAGAAGATAATTATCCAAAATTGGCTTTATTAATTGGAGGAATTTTGATTTTACTAATTTTCAAAACAGTCGGAATTCCGTTGATTATCATTTATTACATTTTTGTTTCATTAATATTTCAAAAACAACTTAAATAGTTATGAGTTTTGAGTTAAAAGTTATCATTAATATTACTTGAAAACTCATAATTCATAACTAGTAACTCATAATTATAAACAAATGAACTTAAAACTATATAAGCCACTTTGCGTTTTCGATTTGGAAACGACGGGAACCAACGTGGGAAAAGACAGAATCGTGGAAATCTGCATCCTGAAAGTAAATCCGGACGCATCAAGAGAAAGTAAAACCTGGAAAGTAAATCCAGAAATGCCAATTCCAAAAGAATCCTCCGCCATCCACGGAATCTACGATGAAGACGTTGTGAACGCACCAACTTTCAAAGACATTGCATCGAAAATTCTGGAAATGATTTCCGGAGCGGATTTGGGAGGTTTTAATTCCAACCGTTTTGATGTGCCACTTTTGGCAGAAGAGCTTTTGCGTGCTGGTTTGGATTTCGACCTGAGCAAATTCAAGCTGGTGGATGCGCAAACCATTTATCACAAAATGGAACCGAGAAATCTTTCTGCAGCGTACAATTTCTATTGTCAAAAAACTTTGGAGAACGCGCATTCTGCGGAAGCCGATGTTTTGGCGACTTTCGAAGTTTTGGATGCGCAAGTTGGACATTACGAAGATTTGCCGAATGAAGTTGCTGGCCTTAGCGAGTTTTCTTTCCACAGCAAGTTCGCAGATTTGGCTGGAATGATTCATTTTAATGACAAAGACCAGGAAATTTTTGCTTTTGGGAAATACAAAGGACAACTTGTGAAGGACGTTTTCCAAAAAGATATTGGCTATTACGGCTGGCTTCAAAGTGCTGATTTTCCGCTTTATACAAAGAAGATATTTACAAAAATCCAGCTGAAATCTAGGTTTTAATTAAATTACCATTGTGAAAATCGAATAGCGTAAGAATTTGAAATTAAAGATTGTTACATTGTTCTACTGATAAATTGTTACATTAATATTATGAAAATAATCTGCGTAGGAAGAAATTACGGCGAGCACGCCAAAGAGTTGGGAAATAACATTCCGGAAGATCCAGTGATCTTTATGAAACCTGACACCGCCATTTTGAAAAAAGGCTCGGATTTCTACATTCCTGAATTTTCTGATGACATCCATTATGAATTGGAAGTGGTTTTGAAAATCTCAAAAGGTGGAAAATATATTCAAAAAGAAAATGCAGGAAATCATTATGATGAGATTGGTTTAGGATTGGATTTCACGGCGAGAGATTTGCAAACCAAGCTGAAAAATAAAGGTTTGCCTTGGGAATTGGCGAAAGGTTTTGATGGTTCGGCGGTGGTTTCAGATTTTGTTTCGAAAGACAATTTTGATTTGACAAATCTTGGATTTTCATTGACCAAGAACAATGAGAAAGTTCAAGACGGAAACACGAGCGAAATGATTTTCAGTCCCGAGGATATCATTGCTTTTGCATCGCAATATTTCACTTTGAGAGTTGGCGATTTGATTTTTACGGGAACGCCAAAAGGTGTTGGAAAAGTTTCTGAGAATGATCTGCTTGAAGCTTATTTGGAAGATAAAAAATTGTTCAGTTTAAAGATCCAATAGTCAGAATTAGTTGATGATTATTGGTTAATAGTTGACGGTTATCAGTTGAATTCTTTTTATAATGGCTAAATTTTTGTACTTTGTAGCTTATAAACTTAGATTATGAAAAAAATTATTTTACCCGTAGATTTTTCCGACACCTCAAATAAATTGGTAGATTATGCCATCAATTTTGCGAAAGAAGTCAATGCCGAAATCCAATTGATCCACGTTGCGGCGACAGATATTGGTTTTGTGATCGGTGATATGGGATTCCAATATTTTCCTGAAGTTGAGGAAAATGAGATCAAATACGAATTGAAAGAACTTAATAAAATTCAGGAAAGAGTGGTTGCACAGGGCGTTACTTGTAATCATATCCTAAAACAGGGAATTGCTGGCGACACGATCTTGGAATTTGCAGATGAACAAAATGGAGATTACATCGTGGTAGGTTCACACGGCAGAAGCGGTGTTTATGATGTTTTCATCGGAAGTTTGACCAAGGAGATCACCAAAAAGTCAAAGATACCTGTTCTGGTTGTTCCTTGTCACGATGAAGAATAATATGAAATAAAAATCAAGATACTAAAATAAAAGAACCCGTCTCGTTGCAAAAACAAGACGGGTTTTTTATTATATAATCAATTTATTTAACCTTCGTTTTTATAAATTTTCGGGTCGTAATATGGATTTTTACCTTCTGTTGGAGAGAAGTAATCTTTGTCCTTTTGAGCGCCCAAAGTCACTACCAAAATATAACACCAGTAGCAGAAAAATCCTGTTGCTACAAGAAACAGCACCCAGTTCAGAACGTTACCAAAAAGATTATAGAATCCGAAAGACCATTTGAAAGCTGCACTTAATGCTAACCAGAAAGATGTCATATTTTTCTTTTTTTAAATTAACTTTGCACAAATTTATAAAAAATGTTTCGATTACTTTCAAAAGAAAGCAATATTTTTTCTGTTCCGGCCTACATTGGCGCTTTGTTTCTGATATTTCTATCACTTAACTTATTAGATTTCAAAAACATAACGCTTATTCCGACTTTAATTACGTTCACCGGAATCAGTTTGGGATATTTTTTATTCAATGCGATTGCATTAAACCAATTCTCTCATCTTCCATTATTTCTTTACACGGTTTTTGTGGTTGCTTTTTACGATGGAACCATCAATCTGGGTTTGGCCTGTACTTTCTTGATGAGCTCCATTTTATTATTGATCTTGACGAGTCAAAATGACCAATTGAGGAAAAGTTCATATATGCTTGTAGGTGCAATTTTGGCTTTTACATTTCTCGTTTTCCCGCCCAGCTGGCCAATGGCTGTGTTCGTGATCTTCCATATCATCGGAACTTCCGGACGAATTGGTCTTAATATGTTTCGCCTTTTGTTTGGAGCCATTTTGATTGTCTTGAGTTATTTTGGTGTGATGTACTTGATACATTTCACCACGTGGGATCGTTCTTATCTACCATTTTCAGCTTCATTTGAAATGTTGAGATCATATTATCCTTTATATATTTTGATCCCGATTGCCTTGATGATCATCTACTCGCTTTCCGATCACTTCAAACATTACAATGAGAAAAGTCCTATCAGCCGATACAAATATACTTTTGTCCTGGTTTTTTCGCTTGCGCAATTGATCACGATCATTTTTTATATGGGCTATGATTACGAATATCTTTTGCTACTTGCTTTGCCTGTAAGCATTATTATCAGCCGAATGTTGCGTTTCCTTCCAAAATACTGGATGCAGGAATTGGGACTTTGGATTGTTGTTTTTTGCTTGGCAGCATTTAAAATCGCTAATTTTGCACAATATTAAATAATTGATGAAGAATGATCCAGATAGATGATAAACTGATTTCCGAAGATATATTTGCAGAAAGTTTTGTCTGCAACCTTACCAAGTGCAAAGGCGCTTGCTGCGTAGATGGTGACACTGGTGCACCACTCGACAAGGACGAATTGCCAATTCTTGAGGAAATTTTCCCTAAAATAAAATCTTACCTCAGGCCAGAAGGCGTAAAGGCCATCGAAGAACAGGGAACTTGGGTTATAGACCCTTATGACGGCGGTTACGTGACGACATTGGTCAACGGAAGCGAATGTGCCTATGTTATTTTTGATGAGAAAGGCACAACCAAATGTGGTATCGAAAAAGCTTATGAAGACGGCGTTGTTGATTGGAAAAAACCAATTTCGTGTCACCTTTATCCAATAAGAGTGAATGATTATAAAACCTTCATCGCGCTAAACTATCACGAGTGGGAAATTTGTAATGATGCCTGTACTTTGGGGAAAGAATTACAAGTGAGAATCTATCAATTTCTGAAAGAGCCACTCATCCGCAAATACGGGGAAGAATTCTACAAAACCCTTTGCGACGCCGCAGAAGAATGGGAAAAAGAATATAATTCTTAGTTAGACAGGAGATCTTAAGACAGGAGATAAGAGACAAAAAAAGGAATCCAATTTGGACTCCTTTTTTTATTTAGTAATATTTGTACAATGTACAATGTACAATGTACAATATACATTTTTCTTTTTACAATTTAAACTCGTCATCAGAGATCGGTTGGTTGATCTTGATATCAGAGTTTTTGACACTGATCTGCTGTCCTGCTGCATCTACAGACATTTCTTCTACGAATTTGATTCCGTCCACGTCCGTATATTTGTTGATGGTCATATTGCCTTTTTCATTTTCAGTTTTGAAAAGCAATCCAGTTTTCACATCGAAGTAAGATTTGGAATCGTCTGAAGAAAGCAAATAATAATCTTTTCCATCAATCTGAGTTTTCTCAACAGTTTTGATTTTCGCCGGATCCAATCCTAATGCATCCATTATTTTAGCTGTCTTTAGTTTTGATATCTGGTCTGCAGGAAGATCCATTTTCTGACCCATTTGAGACGCATAACCTTTCTCGCCATCAAAAACCTGAACCATCTCCTGTCCCATCATAGACTGTGTGGATTTGAACTTGTTATCTTTCTTCAAGGTCTTTCCTTCCATTTCCATTCCCATCACGCTGATGGTATTTTTCATAGAAAGTGTTTTTACAGCTTCTAATTTTTGTTTTCCACCAAGAACAGTCACGTAGTTATCAATGATTTGTTTTGCTGTTGGCACCGTTTGTGCAGACATCGTTACCACCATCATAACCGATAATGCGAATGTCAAAATGATTCGTTTCATATTTTTTTAAATTTTTCCCTGAATAAAATTAGTCAATTTTCTAAGATCAAATATTCCTTTCGTGAAATATTGTCTTTTATTTAGTTATCAATTATAGTAAAATGTTACAAAAAAAGACCTCAAATTTTGAAGTCTTTCTGAACTAAATCTATTTCTTGATATCCGCCTTCACGTCTTTATAAGTGTCGCTTACAGCATCAGCACCTTTCACTGCCGTTTTCTCTACGGCTTTAGCACCTTTTTTTGCTGTTTTGCCTGTCCATTTTGCGCCTTTCTTCACACCTTTTTTGGTCGCTTTTGCGCCTTTTTTGGTTTTATCGCCAACCCATTCTGCGCCATCTTTCACGCCTTCACCAGTTGCTTTTGCACCTTTTTCAACGGCCGTTCCTACAGCTTTTGCATCCTTTTTCACTTCCTGTTTTACAGTTTGGGCATTCATTGCAACTGCTACTAATAGAAATGCGGCTGCTGATAAGATTCTCTTTTTCATCTTTTTATATTTTAAATTAATATGATATTCTAAGCACAAAGTAAGCCAAAAAAATTAATCAATATTTTAAATTTTAAAAATAAATTCATCTTGTTCTTTTTCAAAAGGGAAATATAATATTTTTGCAAAACTTATGGCGAAGACAAACCAATCTACGAAGCGGAAAATCCATCAGAAGAGAAAAAACGTTTTTATCAAAAAGCGTTGGATTCTTCTCTTGATTCTTTTGGTGTCTCTGCTCGGTACAGGTTTTTATCTAAGGCAAAAAATAAATTATTACTTCTCCTACTATTTAGGAAAACACTTTGAACACAAGAATCTCACGAACTCGCAAAAGGAATCAACGAGAATTGATAAAATCGTTGGTCTCTATTCCAATCAGACTTTTGGCTTCGACATTTCCCATTATCAAAGAAAAGAAGACATCCAGTGGGATAGTCTGAGTATTGGCAACCGAACGATTCCTTTGAAATTCGTAGTTCTGAGAGCAAGTATGGGCAATAGAAAATTGGATAAGAACTTTGACCATTTTTGGGAAACGGCAAAACACCACGGTCTTATCCGAGGTGCTTACCACTTTTACCGTCCGGATGAAGACCCGATAATGCAGGCGAACTCCTTCCTTTCAGTTGCAAAATTAGAATCGGGCGACTTGCCTCCAATCCTTGACATCGAAAAAAATCCAAGAAAAAAATCAAAAGAACAATTGGTTTCTGACCTCAAGGTTTGGATTAAAATAATGGAAGAAACATACGGTGAGAAACCAATCATCTACACCTACTACCATTATTACAAAGATTATCTAAAAGGCGAATTCGATGATTATCCGCTGTGGCTGGCGAATTACAATGATGTTCCTACGCCGTCACCAGATGATGAGTTTCAGTTCTGGCAATTCTCAGAAAACGGTATTGTCTATGGGATTAATTCCAAAGTTGATTTGGATATTTACAATGGAAATCTCTGGAGCTTGAAAATGATGACGATAGATTAGACAAAGGTCTTCGACTCCGCTCAGACTGACAGACAATTAGTATTATAAATGTCACACTGAGCGGAGTCGAAGTGTTTTATTTATCACTTCTTCAAAAACTCAATCACATCCTTGTTCAACTCTTCCGCTCTTTCTATCGGAACGCCGTGTGAAGCACCTTTGTAGATTTTCAATTTGGAATTAGGAATTTCTTTAGCGATGTATTCTGTATGCGAACGCAGAATCAAATCATTTTCTCCAGCTAGGACAAAGACTTTCGCTTTGATATGGTTTAGTTGTTCCGTGGTGATTTTTGGTTCGTCAATCATCAATTGAAGCAGGCGAATCTCACGTTCAGGTTTGTTTTCAGCTTTCATTTTCGCGGCGTCCTTTTTCATATTTTCGACTTCACTTTCTCCTACGCCATTCGGGAAAACGTTGGCGCCACTTGTGATGATTTTATTAATATTTTTTGGATATTTGATTGCAAATTCAATCGCAATATTTCCGCCATCGCTCCAGCCGAGAATATTGATTTTCTTTAATTTCAATTCATCCGCCAAAGCTTTTACATCATCAGCAAATTTAATGTAGGTCAAAGGTCCAGTCGAAGTATCCGTACTTTTACCTTGAGCGCGCGTGTCCATCGCAATGATTTTGAAATGTTTAGAAAGCTCCGGGATTTCTTTTGAAAAAGCATCGATGCTTCCGCCGTTTCCGTGAAGCAAAAATAATGGTTTTCCTTCTCCGTAAATTTCATAGTAGATATCAGCACCTTTTAAATGAAGTGCTTTTCCCACTTTTTCATTTTTTCCAAAATCCGAAACCTGGGCAATGCCGAAAATGCAGCTACATAACAAGACTAAAAATATTATCTTTTTCATTGGATTTGATTAATGGTCAAATTTAGAAATAAATCAAACTACTTTTTCACTTTCACATCAATGTTGATAGCTGGCGCTGCCATTCCGATTTTTTCCCAATTACCATAGAACGAACGGTAATATCCCGACCTGAAAAGCGCTCCACTCAAAGCCACTTTCCCATCCGACTGTCCAATAAACTGAATCCCTACAAAGAATTTTCCTTGAAGCCAGATTTTTTCATTGCTCACATCCACAGAAAAAGTTGAATTATCCAATTTACTTTTATCAATGTTAGCGATGATGTCTTTATTCAAAATCAGATTGTTCGGTTTGCCATCTTTCTCATCGTAAATCGTGTAACGAACTTTGATGGGCGTCGTAGCTTCGAATCTGGAAAAATTGATATTGATTTTGGTGATTTTCAGTTTTTTGCTGGAGCTGAATTCCACCGCAGTTTCTTCTACGACTGAATTTCCTTTTTCCATATTCGGCGTAAACATCACAGATTTCGATTTGCTGTTCACACCCAGATTTTTGTCTTTGTAATTATTTGGAGCCAAGACTACTTCCTGAATATCGGTGACTTTTTCGTACAAATAAATAGTGTGAGGATTCTGTTTTACAAAATCTTCTACCGAGCTGCGGAACTGTTTGTAGCCGGGAACAGCGACTATTAATTCTTTGTCTTTCGAAACATTGTCCAATTGAATTTGGAATTTCCCATTTTCATCCGCTTGAATTCCGGAACCTTCGTTCATAATCCCAATTTTAGCGTAAGGAATTGGTGTGTTATCTTCTTTTGAAAGGACAATTCCGGAAATGGTTTGTGCCTGAAAAGCTACGAATGCGAAGATGGCAAAAAGAAAGTTGAGTTTTTTCATAGAGTTTAATTTGATTGCAAACATCTGAAATTTCCCATTCCAATTATCTCAAGGAAAGGTTAAATGCGTTTTGGTTTTCGTTAAATTTTTCTAAAGATGTCAATGAAACATAGAATCTCCGCAGCCCGGCTTGAACGGAAATCCTTTTTTCGAGGGAAAAGCGCTGGCAAAAAGATTGGGAGTGGAAGACGGATAAAGCTGCCCAAATAATTATGATTATCTGAATTTTAAAATTTCATTTTCGTACTTTCGCAGCTGGAAAAACTTCCAGCATTTAACCTTCATCATCCAACCCAAAATGAATTACGTTTCTGCAGAAAATCTTAGCAAATCTTACGGCGTCAAAGTTCTGTTCAAAAATATTACCTTCCACGTGAACGAAGGCGACAAAATTGCCATCGTTGCCAAAAATGGAAGCGGAAAATCCACACTTCTGAAAATCCTAATGGGAAAAGAAATCGCGGATGGAGGTGAAGTGGTGATTAACAAAGACATTCAGGTTGTTTTGTTCGATCAGGAAATTGATTTTGACCCGAAACTTTCTGTAGAAGAGTTTATGATGACTTTGGATTCTGCGCCAATTCTCGCTTTGAAGAAATACCATCACGCTTTGACCTCGGAAAATCCAGATGATATGGAAACGGCTTTGGCTGAGATGGAAATCCATAAGGCCTGGGATTTGGAAAATGAGATGGAACAGATTCTTTCCCAATTGAAAATCACCGATTTGTCGGCGAAAATGGGAACGCTTTCTGGTGGACAAATCAAAAGAATTGCGTTGGCAAAACTATTGACAGAAACCAGAGCGGAACATCGTCATACGTTATTAATTATGGATGAGCCGACCAACCACTTGGACGTGGAAATGGTAGAATGGCTGGAAAATTATTTGAGTAAGGCGAAAATTACCTTGCTTTTGGTGACGCACGACCGTTATTTCTTGGATGCCGTTTGCGACAAGATTTGGGAAATGGAAGACGGAAATCTCTATCTCCACAACGGAAGTTATGCGACTTACCTTGAGAATAAAATGATTCGCGAGGACAACTTGAATTCGACGATTGATAAAGCCAACAATCTTTACAGAAAGGAGTTGGAATGGATGCGAAGACAGCCAAAAGCGAGAACCACGAAATCAAAATCGCGTCAAGATGATTTCTACGAAACTGAAAAAATAGCGAAAACCGACACGAGAAAAGAAACTCTGGCGTTGGATTTCGAGATGAAAAGATTGGGGAATAAAATCCTTGAACTTCGAGACATCAATAAAAGTTATGGAGAGAAAGTATTGTTCAAAGATTTCTCCTACCAATTTCAAAGAGGTGAAAAAGTAGGGATTGTTGGAAAAAACGGTGCTGGGAAATCGACTTTACTTAATATCATTCAAGGTTTTGAGCCGAAAGATTCTGGAGAGATTGAAACCGGCGAAACGATTAAATTCGGATATTTTGCACAGAAAGGGTTGACTTACAAAGAAGACGAACGCGTGATTGATTTCATCAAAGAAATTGGGGAGAATTTTCCTTTGGCTAATGGAAAGACCATCTCGGCTTCTCAGTTCTTGAGATTATTTTTATTTGATGACCAAACGCAATATTCACCAATTTCGAAACTTTCGGGCGGAGAAAAACGCCGTTTGCACTTGATGTATATTCTGTATCAGAATCCAAATTTCTTGATTTTTGATGAGCCTACGAATGATTTGGATTTGCCGACTTTGACAGTTCTTGAAAACTTTCTTCAGAATTTCCAGGGAAGTTTGATTATCGTTTCTCACGACCGTTATTTTATGGACAGAATTGTGGACCACGTTCTGGCTTTTGAAGGTGACGGAAAAATAAAAGAGTTTGTTGGAAATTTCTCAGAGTACAGAGAGAACCTGAAGAACGAAGAGAAAAATCCTAAGGCAGAAAAGACGGAAGCCGGAAGTCAGAAGTCGGAAGAAAAATCGACTGTGCAAGTTGTGACAAATCCTCAACCAACAAACAACCAACAACCAAAGAAGAAATTATCTTTCAAAGAGCAACACGAGTTGGAAACAATCGAAAAGGAAATGCCGAAATTGGAAGAGCAACGAAGCAAAATCCTTGATGAACTGAACAACGAAACCGATTACGAGAAAATTGCAAAATTCTCAGCGGAATTGGAAAGCATCTCTGAGAAATTGGAGAATTTCGAATTGCGTTGGCTGGAATTGCAGGATTAAATCCAATAAAAATTCTATGGATAAGATAAAGGACACGAGAAGTTTTATGAGAATCGTTCACAGATATCTTGGATATTTGATGGCGGGCATAATGGCTGTCTATGCCATCAGCGGTGTGATTCTCGTTTACCGTGATACGGATTTTTTGAAAAGAGAAAATCATTACGAGAAAATCTTTGAGAAAAATCTGACCGAGAAACAAGTTGGTGAAGAGACGAAAATCAAGAACTTTGAAGTGACCAAAAGTGAGAACGGCGTCTTTTATTTCAAAGAAGGCACTTATAATTCTATAACTGGAAAAGCGGATTATACGAAGAAGGAATTGCCTTTTGTTTGGGATAAAATGACGAAACTTCACAAGGCAAAATCTGAAAATGCACTTTCTCCGCTGAATACATTTTTCGGCATCTGTCTGTTGTTCTTTGTGATTTCCAGTTTCTGGATGTTCCCGCCTAAATCCAAGGTCTTCAAACGTGGAATGGTTTTCACAGCGATTGGGGTTGTAATTGCCTTGTTGTTGACGTTTTTATAAACTTAGTTTCCTATTTGCGCCAGCTGCAAAAGGGATGGTAGTGGATATCCTTTTTCTTGGGCAGGCAAAAGCTGAGGGAAGAAAAAGATAGTAACGGACAGCCCGACCCGAGCGGAGGCCCTTCGAGAGCCTCAGGATGACAAGCGTGGGCGAGGGATTTGCCCTAAATTTTCTATATGATATGGAAAGTTTTGAGTAAAACATTCAAGCTCCAGATGATGACGATGGCGCCGACTCCGATGAACATTGCTTTCAAAGGTAATTTACCCGCTAATCTTGCGGCAATAGGCGCAGCTAGAACACCACCCAAAATCAATCCTGCAATGAGTTGCCAATGGCTGATTCCGATGACGGAAAAGAAGGTCAATGCACTGGCAAAAGTGACGAAAAACTCAGTCAAACTCACGGTTCCAATGACGTAGCGCGGGGTTTTTCCTTTCGATATCAAGGTTGATGTGACCAATGGTCCCCAACCGCCACCGCCGAAGGAATCCAGGAATCCGCCAGCTCCGGCTAACCAACCTACTCTTTTGGTTTTCTTTCTGATTTTATTTTTCTTGAAGGCATTCAGTAAAATCCTTATGCCTAGGATGAATGTATAAAGAGCGAGAATCGGTTTGATAATTCCTGCATATTTCTCTCCCAAGTAAGATAACATTAGTGCTCCCAATATTGCACCTAAAACGCCTGGAATCAGGATATTTTTGAATAATTTCTTGTTGATATTCCCAAACTTATAATGGCTGAAACCGGATGCGCCACTGGAAAACATTTCGGCGGTATGGATACTGCTGCTAATTGCGGGCAAAGGAATCCCGATATACAACAATGCTGCAGTACAAGTCACGCCATAGCCCATCCCCAGGGCTCCGTCAATCAATTGTGCTAAAAATCCGACGAGAAACAGCCAGAAAAAACGTTCGTCTGTGTTTGCGTTCAAATATTGGTAAGCGACCTCCAAATCTTTGAAACCGATGTAAAAAGACAGGATATTTCCAATTAAAAGAATGACAAAAGCGAGGAAGAATACGGTGGCGGTTCTGCGCCATTTCTTCTCATTATTGATTGGGAAAATGGTTTTTTTCTCGTGCTGATCGTCTGTCTGAAAGGTAAAATCGCTTTCTGTCGGGTTGTTGGGTGCGAAATATAGATTCTTGTGTTCCCTTAATTTTGAGATGATGAGCTGATCTTGCGTTGGATCTTCTGTTGCCACAATAAACAGATCTGCGATTTCTAAATATTCATCTTTGAAATCGTCATTGATGATCTTGATGAAAGTATTTTCCAACAACAGGTTTTTGATATCGTCTGAAAGCCTTTTGGCCAGGACACTGATATCAGCCTCCGGAATATTCTGCATCATATCATTGAGCTGTTCCGACGCCAGTTTCCCACCGCCAACAATCAGGATCTTGTTGGTGGATGCGTTGATGAAAATTGGAAGTGAGATCTTTGTTTTCAAATTATCAGATTTAAATTATTGGATCAAACCTGCGCCAACGGTCACAAAACTGGTCTCATCGATGAAGATGATGCCGCCATTTGAAGCCAGATCTTTGTACGCATCATAGGCAAATGGTTTTGCAGTCTTGAGTTTCAATTTCACAATCTCATTAAGAGAAACCTGCTCCACGTCGTGCTTTTCCAGTGTGTTGACATCTAATTTATATTCGATGTTTCTGATCACGGCTTTGGTTTGAGTCGTGTTGTTTTGAATCAGGTATTTGGAACCGACCTTCAACGGTTTTTCGCCCATCCAACATACCAGGATTTCCAGTTCCTGCTCGAGCTTTGGCAAATCATCTGACTTGACAATCAGATCGCCTCGGCTGATATCGACATCTGTTTCCAAATGCAGGATCACACTTTGAGGTGCGAAAGCCTCTTCCACGTTTTTCTGATCTATTTCTATCGCGGAGATTTTACTTTCTGTTCCAGAAGGCAGAATAGTCACTTCGTCTCCTACTTTGTAAATACCGCTGGTGATCTTTCCGGCATAACCGCGGTAATCGTGGTAGTCTTCAGACTGCGGGCGGATGACGTATTGGACAGGAAATCTGGCTTTATCAAGGTTGATTGTATTTTCCAATTCCACAGTTTCCAGATGGTCTAGCAAAGTTTTCCCTTCGTACCAAGATAATTTCTCGGATCTGTCTACAATATTGTCACCGTCCAAGGCACTGATTGGTATATAAATCACATTGTTCAGCGACAGCTGCTCTGCGATTTTGGAATATTCCTCTTTGATATTGTTGAAGATCTCTTCGGAATAGTTGACAAGATCTAATTTGTTGATCGCCACCACCACATTTGGGATGTTGAGGAGCGATGCGATGATGGAATGGCGTCTCGTCTGTTCTATGATCCCATTTCTGGCATCAATTAGAATAATGATCAAAGCTGCATTGCTGGCACCGGTGATCATATTTCTCGTGTATTGCACATGACCTGGCGCATCTGCGATGATGAACTTTCGTTTTGGGGTCGAGAAATATTTGTAAGCCACATCGATGGTGATCCCTTGTTCGCGCTCCGCACGCAAACCATCTGTAAGCAAAGCCAGATCCAGTTCGCCATCATTTTTGAATTTGCTGGCACGTTCTACGGCTTCCAGCTGGTCGATAAGAATGTTTTTGCTGTCGTATAATAATCTGCCGATCAGTGTGCTTTTTCCGTCGTCTACACTTCCGGCTGTTATAAATCTTAATATGTCCATTTTTCGTTGTCAGTTGTTGGTTGATAGTTGATCGTCTATTTTGCAACTATAATTGTTTTGAATTGCTCCATAGCCCTGATGGGAACGGCATCCTTTTTCTCGTTGGGGTCGGGCAAGCTGAGGCACCGAGAAAAAGATACAGTGGACAGCAGGTTCCCGGCTCCTCATTATAATTGATGATTGATAAGTGATAAATGATTTTGAGAATTTGTTTGCTATTTAATCATTCATCACTTATAATTTTTTCATTAATAATTAAAAGTAGCCGGCCTTTTTTCGGTCTTCCATTGCGGCTTCGGAGGTTCTGTCGTCGATTCTGGTTTCGCCTCGTTCGCTGGTTTTGGTGGTGATGATCTCGGCAATCACTTCTTCCAGATTCGCGGCATTGGAAAGGACTGCGGCGGTGCAGGTCATATCGCCAACGGTTCTGTAGCGGACCTTTTCTGTGGTCACAACATCACTTTCCTCGAGATTGACAAACTCATTCATTGCGATGAACTGGCTATCGAAGTTGAGGACCTCGCGCTCGTGAGAAAAATAGATCGATGGTAATTGGATGTTCTCTTTCAAGATGTAATTCCAAACGTCGAGTTCTGTCCAGTTGCTGATCGGGAATGCTCTCACCTGCTCGCCTTTGTGGATCTTACCATTGTAGGTATTCCACAATTCGGGGCGTTGAAGTTTTGGATCCCACTGTCCGAAATCGTCTCGAACGGAGAAAATCCTTTCTTTGGCTCTAGCTTTTTCCTCATCGCGTCTTCCACCGCCGATGCAGCAGTCGAATTCGAATTCTTCCACGGTGTCTAGAAGTGTGAAGGTTTGGAGTGCATTTCGGCTTGGCAATTTGCCTTTTGGCTCAGTCAGACCTTTTTCTTTGATCGTGTCTTCCACTTTTCTTACGATCAGTTTTTCACCGATCTGTTCGGCTAATTGATCCCGATATTCCAGAACTTCGGGGAAATTGTGGCCTGTATCGATGTGAACCAGCGGGAAAGGAAATTTCCCAGGGCGAAAAGCTTTGAGTGCAAGGTGAACCAGCGTTATGCTGTCCTTCCCTCCGCTGAAAAGCATAGCTGGGCGCTCGAACTGACCCGCTACCTCGCGGAAAATATGAATGGCTTCGGACTCCAGTTGCTCCAGATAATCCAATTGATATTTTGACATTTTGTTCTGTTAAATAGTTATTTGTGAACGTGAAGGCCACATTCTTTTTTGTTGGCATCTTCCCACCACCAGCGACCAGCGCGGAAATCCTCGCCTGGCTGAATTGCTCTTGTACAAGGCGCACAACCGATGCTTACGAAACCTCTGTCGTGTAGGATGTTGTAGGGAATTTGTTTTTGTTTGATATAATCTTTGACCTGCTCGGTGGTCCAGAAAAGAATCGGATGGTACTTGATGATCTGGTTAGACTCATCCCATTCAAATTGCTGGAGATTTTCGCGATCTGGCGAATGTTCTGCTCGCAGACCTGTGATCCAAACTTTGTTGCCTTTCAAAGCGCGCTTCAGCGGATGAACTTTTCTGATCTCGCAACATTTTTTTCTGTTATCAACCGAGGTATAAAAAGAATCGGGACCTTTTTCCTGAATGAACGGTTCCAATTCTTCCTGATCTGGATAGTAGGCTTTGACATTGACTTTGTACTTTGACCTCGTTAAATTCCAAGTGTTGTAAGTGTCCTCGAAAAGGCGGCCTGTGTCCAATGTAAAAATCTTGATGTCGGAATCCTTAACAAAATCTGTGATGACCTGATCTTCCATACTGAAACTGGTAGAAAAGCAGATATCTTGGTGGAAAAGGTCGGTTAGATGATCCAAAACTTCTTCGATAGAATTGTTCTGAATGTTGTTTTGAATTAGGTTTTGAAAGATGGACTTTAAATCTTCGTTCATTTTTTTAATCGTTGCTGGTTGCAAAGTTAATGATTCATACATATCTTACCAAATTAGTATAATATGAAATGCAAAAAGACCTTATTAATAAAATCTTTTTACATCGATCTCCGGATCAAGGTCTAGATCTTTCTCCAAATAATCGCACATCACTTTGGAAAAATAGGTTCCGTTCAGAACACCTCTTGCGCCGAGACCGTTGAAGATGTGAAGATTTTTAAATTCCGGATGCGTTCCAAGGATTGGACGTCGGTCATCAACTGTTGCTCGGAACGCTGTCCTGACTTTGTTGATGGAATAATTGCCTTTGTAAAAAGCTTGAAGTCCTGTTTCTAATTCTTGTACAAATTCGGAATTGATATCTGGTGTCTGATCAAAGCGGTTGTAGGTTCCACCATAATAAAATCGATTCTCCGAAAGTGAGAATAAGAAATGTTTTTTCTTGATGATGTACGGATCAATTGGTCCACCAATCTTGACTTCCAAGCAATGGCCTTTGTTTGGAAGAATTGGAATCGTGTTAAAATACGGATTGTCTTTGGTATGAATGCCTTCACAGAAAACAATATGTTTGAATTGAAAATCTTTGTAAGTTGAATTATCAAAATCAATGAGATCGTAATCAAAAGACGCATTGATAAGGACGCCTTTTATATCGAAATACTGAAACATATCTTTAAAGAAATTCTCAACATCTATTCTGCAGGAATTTTTTACAACTCCTGATTCCAGTGGATTTTCTACAGATTTTAAAGTGACAAAATCATTATCCAAGAAAGATTCCAGATCTTCTTTCTTTGAATTTTTGAGCCATTGTTTCTTCTCAGCTTCATCGTGAAAAATCCGGGCAACGGGTTCATTAATGATGTAATTTTTACCGGTGTAGGATTCTATTTCCGAGAATATCGTTTCCAGATAATCCATTTGTTCTTTGGACTTCCAGAAAGTACTGAATCTCTTTAGGATGACAGGATTACAAACACCTGCGGAGATGTGTGACCCGGAAATTTGTCTTCCATTAAAAATAACAAAAGACCTGTTCTCCTTCTGCAGTTGATGTGCAAGAAAAAAACCTGCAAAACCACCTCCGACAATAATATAATCTATCTGCTTCATAAAAATAAAAAACCTGAGTAAAGATACTCAGGTTTTTCTATTTGGAATATGAGAAATATTAGTAATTCCACATATCATTTTCCATTTGTAGGATCTGTGCTTTGATCCTGTCGCTTTCGTCCAATTGTCCGTCAGCATCTGCAGGGATGTACTCATCGATGATTCCGCTTCCACCTCTTCCAAGACCATTATCTGATTTGTAGATAACAGCTGAGAATCTTCTTGCATTAAGAACATCATCAAAAGTAATATCAGAAGTTGAGTTCTTCGCGTTGAATATGTAGTTGCTGGATAGTACCTGTCTTGCATCCGGATAATAGATCCAGAAAAGGTCGATCAAATCACCCGCTTCGTTAAGGATTGATGGATCCATAGGCGCTCCAGACTCTTGCATCTGTTGTGCTCTTTCGGCCTTCAATATGGCAGCATTAGGATCTTCTCCCATCGCGGCAATACCAAGCAATCTGTATCTAAGTTGTGTATCTCTCTTATCGATATACCACATACCCATCAACTTCAATGCTTTTACTTTCTCAGTTTTAGTTTCAGAGAATCCAACGTTAGCTTCGATATCAGACTTCTTGATCTTATACCAAGATCCATCCAAGTTCACTAGCATAGTTCCCGGCTCGATAGATGGTGCCTTAGAAGTTTTCTTAACGGTTTTCTTCTTTTTTCCTTTACCAGTTGTTACAGTTTCTTCTGTAGCAGCAGGTTGAGCAGAACCATTAAATTCTAAAACGTCTGCTAGCCTTGTAGAATATTTCATAAACATTCCATTGACTTGTTTGTTATCAGTTCCCTTCAATGAAGTGAAATACTTTAACAAACCTTGAGCTTCTGAATCTGAAATCTTGTTTGCATTCAAAGTTTCGATAAAATAATTATCGACCATTGGAACAGACGTTGCAGCTGCAATTCCCTCAGGAGTCAATCTTGTTGTAAAATCATCACCAGAATACACTTCTTTTATTTTACCTGAATTAACAGCATCCAATAAAATCTGATATAGGGATTTGTTTTGAGTTACAAGACCATCACTGTTATGATAAAAAGGCTGATTGATCTTATCATTCATATCAATTATTTCCCATACAACCATACTTCTCAAGATGTCTTTATCTTCGATAAATCCATACTTAAGAGGTGTAATACTATCTTTCTTAACCTCACGGTCTTCTCGGAATGTTTGAGGAGAACCAGCATTAAGAATGCTACTTTGTCCAAAAGCCATCGTTGAGGAAAGACAAATTAAACTATATATAATCTTTTTCATAATAATTATTGAAATATAAAATCAATAAGCTAAAAATAACTTTTTAAAATAAATTAAAGTACACTGATCACAACACCTCCAATATTTGGAAGTACTACGCCACTTAAACCTTGTGCAGTTGCCTGAACATCAAATATTGCGATATTGTCTCCTGCTCGTAAACCTTTTGTCAAAGATTCCACTGGCGCCAGAGAGCTACCATTCACAGACATTACTGCTTTTCCTGGAACCTTCACTTTGAAACTAACAACGTTGAAAGAAACTGGGAAATCAAAATCCTTAAGTGTTGCAGTCAAAGTTTGTTTAGATATCATATTGGCAGGCATTACATCATAACTCTTACCTCTGATCTCTCCTCTTGGTGGAGGGATGTTTTTAACTCTGAATTTGAAAGGTTGAGATATGGTTTTTCCACTTGGGGATTTTCCAGCAATTGTAAGTGTCACCTCGTTTCCACCGCCAGGTGTTACATTCCATTTTCCTTTTCCTCCACTTACAGATGCACCTGGAGCAGACAATGTAGTCGCGTCTAGATTTGCACCCAAGATAGATCCAGAAATTGGGTTAGATAAACCTCTATAAAGAACATTCATTTTATCCGCCGCTAATATAGCACCACTCTGTTCTTTCAATGCTTCTGCACCTGATACAACATTAAGCGTATGAGCATATGGAAGTGTATGAACTTTACCGTTTTTATCAGTAAATGAAATTTGACCTTTTAATTCCTGAGTTCCTACAGCTCCTGTTGCTGGTGTAATGATACCTTGACCATTAACCAATTTAGCACCAGAGATGCTTAATCCAGGAACAGAACTTGCAAAAGTTCCAATTGCGACTTTAATCTCAGCTGGCTCACCTTTCATTACTGAACTCGGACCAGAAACCAAAGCTTCATAAGAATCAAATTTGATATCAGCATCCACTTTTTCTTGCAACATAGATGTCAATGCATCTGACTGTAAGTTTCTAGCTTCTGATTGTATCACTTCCAAGTTAGAAAGTGCAGCAACTAAAGGCTGATTATAAAATTTGTACTGTACCCATCCTTGATTACTTCTTTTGTCTCCTTTTGGAAACTCGGCAACAAGAGTTCTTGTAGCTCTGTCAGCTACTGCCTTAAGTTGAGGATTACTTCCAAAAGTTGAAATAATAAAAGTTCTTAAATCATTAATTTTATTTTTAAGATCTTCTGATGTTTTAGAAGGTGTTTCCTCATCACCGTCTTTAAAGAAATTCTTTGTAGAAGGTTCTGTATTGTTAAGAGCAGTAAGACTTTCCTCGATAGGCTGAGTAGCATCATACTCTCCTTCAGTAATCATTTTGTTCTTTACTCCTTCGATAAAACCTACAAGATCGTTGGTCTTAGCTTCTAAACCTTTATATTGTTCTAATAAAGGACCATAATTTTCAGGTGAAGAAACGGCCTTAGCCTCTAATGTTTTTTTGAAGATTTTATCGTTTCTGTCTTCAACTGTAAGCCTTGTATCAGTCAATGACTGATTTGTATCTTTATATGACCTAATGATTTGCTGATCAATTGTCATCGCTAGCATCGCGATGAAAACCAGGTACATCAGGTTGATCATCTTCTGACGTGGTGTCTGTTTGCCTCCTGCCATTTTAATAAATTAAATTAATTGTTAAACAAAATTAAAATGATAGTGATTAAGACTTCATTGCGCTAAGCATACCACCATAAACTCTATTAAGATTATTTAGATTACCAGTAAGGCCTTGTAGTTCTTCGTTGAATTTTTCTGAGTGTGCTGCAGATTTTTGGATATCTTCAACATATTTTTTACTGAATTCTGATTGCTTTTGTCCTTGCTCTAATTGAAGTGCATACAAAGCATTCATACTTTCCAAATGAGAAGCAGCCAAGTTAAGTTGCTCATTATATTTGTGAGTAGAAGCAGAAACGTCTACTGTTTGGTTGATCTGATCTACTGAAGATGAGAATTTATCAATTCCTCCTCTTAGTCTTTCGAATAAGCTTACGTCTAATTTTGCATCAGCAAGCATTTGATCTAGTTTGCTAGAAAGAGACACTTCCAATTCTTTGTTTTCAACTTTAGCAACAACTTTCTTAGGCTGTCTTTCTGCAGTTTCATCTAATAATTCTGGATAAACATTTTCCCAAGCATAGTTTTCTTCAGATTTTGGTGGATCGAAAGCGAAGAATAAGAAGATTAATGCTTCTGTAATCAAACCAGCAGCAAGAGCAACGTTTCCTGAGATAGGACCAATACTCCAGTGAGTCATTTTAAATAAAGCTCCCAAGATTACGATAGCAGCACCAAACGAATACACAAAATTCGTGATAGAATCTTTAGTTTTAAACATGTTCTTTTAAATTTTTAGTTAGTAATAGTTAGTTAATTATTTAGTTGTTCTTTTAAATTTGCCAGCACCGGATGGGATATCCTGAATTGTTCTGAACCCGATATAACTTCTTGCAGAATCTTTTCTTTCCCAATCTCTGTTTCCAGTCATTAGTAGATATCCTACGTCTTTCCAAGATCCACCTCTCACAGTTTTCTTCACTTCTCTATAAGCTTGATTAGATAAATAAGGATTCAACGTTGAGGAGAATTCGTAAGTTGAGTTGCTGTACGGCGACTCAGTCCACTCAGAAACGTTTCCAGCCATATCGTAGAGACCGAAACCATTTTTAGGGAATTTCTTAACAGGAGCTGTATAAGTGTAGTTTCCTTTTTTCTCGTCTTCTATATAACTACCTCTTTTCGGTTTGAAGTTTGCCAAATAGCATCCTCTGTCGTCTTGCAAATACGGACCACCCCAAGGGTAAGTAGCATTCTCGATTCCACCTTTAGCAGCATATTCCCACTCTGCTTCTGTAGGAAGACGGAATCTCATAGCTTTTTGTTTTTTCTTCTTCTGACTGTTGTTATAATCAGTTTTCAATTTTGTTTTGAAATCACAGAACGCTCTTGCCTGATCCCAAGTTACACCTACAACTGGATATTCTTTATAAGCATTGTGCCAAAAATATTGATCGAACAAAGGCTCGTTATACGCATAATTAAAATCCTTAACCCAAACAGTTGTATCCGGATATATTGCGATGCTCTCTTTTTTCAAATAGTTAGCACCTCTATCTTTATCTTTTACGGCAGACATTACATCTTCCCATTGATAATTATATTTGATCTTTGACCAATCTATGATTCTCTCATTATTGATTCTTTTTTCTGTAGGCAGATACATAGATTCAAGAACCTCAGCATATTTTTCGTCTGGATAAGCAGAAGTATTATAATTGATTGGAACTTTCCAATCTAATTTTTTAGAATCGTCGTAACCATCTCTACCACCTTGAGACTCCATGAATTTTTGATAAGGTGTAGCCTCTTCGCCTGTCTTTTTACCAGCATAAGCGTAATCTCCAATGGAACCTCCATTTCCACCTTCTTCGCCGCCGCCTTCTCCAGCAGCCTCTGCTAATAGACCTCTTGCGATAGAATCTCTAACTGCATTGATGAATACTCTGTACTCTGCATTAGTAATTTCAGATTCATCCATAAAAAAAGAAGATACTGTTACAGTTTTAGGCATTGCTTTTTCGGGTGTAGCTGCAAAGTCCTGATCCGCCATACCCATTACAAATGACCCGCCTGGTATGGACACCATACCGTAAGGGCGTTCTGCAACAAATGATTTTGATGATCCTCTCGGAACAAGCTCTCCCTTAAGACCGGGCTTACCAGCACTTCCCTTACTACCTTTGGAGCAAGAAACAATAACCGACGTTGATAATAATATTAGTAATATCCTTTTCATCCTATTTTAAAGAAATTAAGCGGTAAATATATAATTTTTTTTATGAATAATTATCAATTTTTATTCAAAACGTAAATTGTTAAAGAATATTTCACAAACCGTGAAATTATTCTACTGTTACTGATTTTGCAAGGTTTCTTGGTTGATCCACATTTGCACCTCTTTCTACTGCAATGTAATACGAAAGCAGTTGTAGAGGGACTGATGCTAAGATTGGTGAGAAACACTCAGACGTTTCAGGGATTTCTATGATATAGTCTGCCATAGCTGCTACCTGCACATCACCTTTATTAATAACTGCGATCACTTTGCCCTTTCTCGCTTTGATTTCCTGTACATTACTTACAATCTTATCATAGTGTCCGATTTTTGGAGCAATGATAACGATTGGCATATTCTCGTCGATTAATGCAATTGGACCATGTTTCATCTCTGCTGCAGGATAACCTTCTGCGTGGATGTAAGAAATCTCTTTAAGTTTAAGTGCTCCTTCCAAAGCAGCAGGGAAGTTGTAACCTCTTCCTAAATATAAGAAGTTGGTAGCATTTGCAAACTTTTTAGCAATATTTTTGACAACATCATCAACAGTATTCAGAACCTCTTCTACTTTTTTAGGAATAGCTTCCAGTTCTGTAATCAATCTCATGAAATCTGCTTTTCCGAGATTACCGTTATGATTTCCTAATTTGATAGCAATAAGAGACAATATGGTAAGCTGAGCTGTGAAGGCTTTTGTAGAAGCTACACCAATCTCTGGTCCAGCGTGAGTGTAAGCCCCAGCATCTGTGTATCTTGCAATAGAAGAATCTACAACATTACAAATACCAAATACGAACGCTCCTTTTTCTTTAGCTAATTTAATAGCAGCCATCGTATCCGCAGTTTCTCCAGATTGAGAGATTGCGATAACAACATCTTTGGAACTGATAATTGGATTTCTATATCTGAACTCTGAAGCATATTCTACTTCTACCGGTACTCTGGCAAATTCTTCGATAAGATACTCCCCAATAAGTCCGGCGTGCCAAGACGTTCCACAAGCAATAATGATGATTCTCTCCGCATTTGTTAATCTTTCCAAATGATCCCAGATTCCAGCCATTTTTATGATCCCTTCGTCTGCAAGCAATCTTCCTCTCATTGTATCGAGTATGGATTTTGGCTGTTCGAATATTTCTTTTAACATGAAATGCTCGTAACCTCCTTTTTCGATTTGCTCAAGATTAAGTCTTAACTCCTGTATTGCAGGCTCTATTTTTGTGTTTTCTTTGATCGTTCTGATATCGATTCCAGTTTCCAGTGATATCGTAGCCATATGTCCTTCTTCAAGATATACAGCTTCTTTTGTAAACTCAACAAATGGAGAAGCATCAGATGCTACAAAAAATTCGTTTTCACCAATTCCAACAGCTAAAGGAGATCCAAGTCTCGCAACCACCAGTTGTCCTGGAAAATCCTCGTGCATTACAGAAACAGCATAGGCACCATACACTTCATTCAAAGCGTATCTAACAGCTTCGGGAAACTCCAAAGTTGGCTCTTTGTCCATAAAATACTGGATAAGATTAACTAGAACTTCTGTATCTGTTTCAGATTTAAAATCAAAATCTTTATTGATAAGCATTGTTTTGATTGTATCGTAATTCTCTATGATACCATTATGAACAAGTGCTATTTTTCCATTATTAGAAACATGAGGATGAGAGTTATTATCACTAGGAATACCGTGAGTTGCCCATCTGGTGTGTCCCATCCCAATTTTAGAAGTACTTTTTAATGCTTTGGAAATTGCTACAAGATCATCAACTTTACCTTTTGTTTTTTTGACTTCAAATTCTCCATTATCGGTTTCTAAAACAACTCCTGCACTGTCGTATCCTCTATATTCCAAGCGACGCAATCCATTGATCACAATATCATAAGCATCTCTAAAACCTGTATATCCTACGATTCCACACATATACTATTATTTGTTTTTATTTTTTTGTAAATATTATTCTTAACTGAGCTACTTTGGATTCCTTATTTATGGCATCACCTATAATACCTTGTTGACCTGTTCCTTTAAGAACAACTCGGAAAGGGCTGTATGCTCTTGTATTAAAATTCTGTCCTAATAAAATTCCTTGATTATCTATCAAATAGCCACCTACATCAACTCTAAATCCTCTAATTACAGATTCTGCTTCAACAATATCTTTTAGACTCTTTGTAATTCCAATTTCATAATAAGCGTCCTTGGTTCCAAGATTTGCAGTTCTTATCAAAGTGTAACCAGCAGAAGATAAAGCTGTCATATCTGGAAGAAATCTTATAGAATCTTTGGTTGCTCCTCTTTCTCTAACTAAGAAACTACTTGGTTTTCTGTAAGAATTATTCCATTTGGTTTCGTCATTATAGAGTCTGATTTTCGCAGATACAATTCCAATTTTCTCATTTTTATACATTTCTCTTAGGCGAGCTACTGTATTATCTGGTATTCTAATCCCAAAACTAGCACCTCCCATCCCCTGAGTGTAGATCACCTCATCACCAGAAATATCATTTGGCGCATTGTTATCAGAAATTGCACCACTATAATCTGATCCTGCTCTGTCATAGATTATTTGGCTCAAATGAACATTTCCAGATCCTAAATTCAAAGCTAATTCTGCTTTGGTACGGGTCACTGTCCCATCTGTAGCGGTCACATCATTTTTATAATAAATAGTGATTGCCGTGTCATTAGGCGCCATTGAAAACAAATAACCATCGTTCTCTAAAACAGAAATACTGATTCCTTTAAAATATCTGATAAAAGAAGCAACATCCTTTAACACTTGATTTCCCTGTTTAGCAATAAGTTTGTTTTGAAAAAAAGCACTGTCCAATTTCATTCGCAATGAAACTGATCTGTTTAACAATTCTGAAGCATCTGAATCTTTTGTAACCACTACAGAATTTACAGTACCATCAAACACCTTGGACCCAATTACGTTAGAATTCAAAGCAACAACCTTATTAGAAGAAAGCTTGTCAGACGTCCCGCCTAAGAAATCATCAACTTCATGTACTCTGATTGTAAATTTCGTTTTGCCGTCTATTTTAGCTTTACCATACTTGCTTACAGGATAAGTGGTTACAACTTTCTTAGCTGCCACTGCTCCGTCCGGATAGATATAATCTTCGTTGGTTGTAGTTTTAACAGAGTCTGTAGCCGTCTCGTATCTGGGTTTCATTGTCAAAACAACAGAATCTACGACAGGGTTTTTTCCAAAATCCGGATTATAGGTAGCTAATCTGACTTGGGTAATATAGGAAACCTTTTGTCCTCCGAAAACAGATTCTTTAAAAGCACCTAATCTTACACTGTCAATTTTTGATGCGTCAGCTTGGATTGTATCTTTGTTACTTATATTATATGCTACAAGACTGTAAGCTGTTTCATTGCCATTTGCCTCGTTGCCATTTACCAATTGTGATCCCAGATCATCCAATTCTCCTTCACAAGAGTTCAAAACCATCATTCCCATTACCAAAAACGGGATCATCTTCATTAAATTTTTTATTTTTATCATTCTAAAAAAATAGTAATTAATAAACTGTTGCTATAGAATCTGCATTCAAATAATCAGATTTTTCGGCATTTGCTTTTCCATAAGCCTCATCTAGCTTTTCCTCCAAAAACTCATTGCCTTTGACGATGACATCTACATACTGCATACTGTCATTCACAAAGTTGAGAAAGCTAGGATTATCTAACGATTGCAGATCGGAAATATTATCAAAAGCCAAAACTTCTTTTGTGTTGCTATTGAGTTCGATGTCCTCTTCGTTGTAAACTGAAAGTACAATCTTTGTATCGTTGAAATAAGTATCGTCTTTGTAATAAGTCTTCAGATAAATAGGAATTAATGAAGACATCCAACCATTCAGGTGGATAACGTCAGGTACCCAATTTAATTTTTTGATGGTCTCGATAACGCCTCTTGCGAAGAAGATGGCTCTTTCGTTATTATCCTCAAATGCTTTTCCTTCATCATCGTGATAATATTGTTTTCTTTTGAAGTACTCTTCGTTATCAATAAAATAAACCTGCAGACGCTCGCCTGGCAAAGAAGCAACTTTAATAATCAAAGGCTGATCCAGATCATTAATAATAATGTTCATCCCGGATAGTCTGATTACCTCGTGAAGTTGAAATTTTCTTTCACTTATCTGTCCGAATCTGGGCATAAAAACCCTCACATCGTTACCACTTCCGTGCATTTTCAGCGCCATTTTGTGTACCAAACTTCCCATATTAGTGTCTTCTTGGTATGGAAACATCTCTGTAGTAACGTATAAAATCTTTTGATTAGGCATAAAATTTACTTTAAATGAAGTATAAAATCTTCATTTTGCAAAATTACAAAAAATTAAATCAAATTATTTATTTTAGTTAATATTAATAGTCAAATGGAAAACATATTAGAAATCAACCAGTTACTTTATCATTAATGTTAATTTTTGTACGAGAAATCACTTATCTATTCTTTTTCAAATTGTTAAAATTCTCTAGAATTATTATTTCCAGCCTTTTATGGTGAAATGACTGTTTATTCAGCATTCTATTATATTAGAATTTGTAAAAACGATTATCTTTGATTGATAAAATAATAAAACATGCAGGTCTTCTACGACAAGAATTCTTTTTCTGAATATATCAAATCAAAGAAAGAACAACACCAAACCATTGGATTTGCTCCTACAATGGGCGCTTTGCACGCAGGTCACATTTCACTTTATCAAGAAGCACGACGAGATAATGATATTGTAGTTTCGTCAATCTTTGTCAATCCAACACAATTTAATAATCCGGAAGATCTGGAAAAATATCCTCGGACTGTGGAGGATGACATCAAGAAATTAGAAACTTCCAAACTTGTGGATGCAGTTTACGTCCCAAGGGTCGAAGATATCTATCCAAATGGAATGGAAAGAAAACACTATGATTTTGGAGGCATAGAAAACGAAATGGAAGGCGCCGCCAGACCAGGACATTTTGACGGTGTCGGAACTGTGGTACAAGAATTATTTTTACAAGTCCAGCCAGACAATGCCTATTTTGGAGAAAAAGACTTTCAGCAACTCAAGATAATCGAGAAACTTGTTGAAGTCTTGGATTTGAATATTAAAATCCACGGCGTCAAAATCCATCGGGAAGAAAATGGCCTTGCGATGAGTTCCAGAAATATGCGCCTTTCTGCAATCGAAAAGGAAACTTCTGCGCTCATCTACCAAACTTTGAAAAGAGTGAATGAGTGGTTTAAGGTGATTTCTGTACCGGAAATCAAAACAAGAGTTGAAGAAATATTTGAGCAAGAAGATATGGATCTGGAATATTTTATGATTGCGGAAGAATCAACCTTAAAAGAGGTGGATTTCTTTTCGGCGGATGATGATTTCCGGGCTTTCATTGTAGTGAATGTTGGAAATGTGAGATTGATTGACAATCTTCATTTGGATTAAATTTAAAATTTGGACATAAAAAAAGGAACTTCTTTATACAAGAAGTTCCTACACCAAATCACAAAATATTAATATGAAAAAAATTTACTTGCGTAAATTGTGACCCGGCTGGGATTCGAACCCAGGACCCATACATTAAAAGTGTATTGCTCTACCAGCTGAGCTACCGAGTCGGCCACTTTAATTAATATTGCTATTAATCAAAATTGTTGTTTGGTTTTGAAAAACATCGGAAAATAAATTCTTCAATTTTTCATTCTTAATTTTTGCAGTGCCTGCGACTGGACTCGAACCAGCACATCCTTAGGAAACCACCCCCTCAAGATGGCGTGTCTACCAATTTCACCACGCAGGCAAAAAAAAACCGTATCGCTACGGACTTTTTGCTTGTGACCCGGCTGGGATTCGAACCCAGGACCCATACATTAAAAGTGTATTGCTCTACCAGCTGAGCTACCGAGTCGGCCACATTTAAAATTTCAATATTACTATTTCGTTTTAAAGTGGTGCAAAGATAGGCGTTTTTTTAAAATCTCAAAATTTTTTTCGAACTTTGTTTAAAATAAAATTATGATAATTTCTCTCTTAGGGTACATGGGCAGTGGTAAATCTCACATTTCCAAAAACTTGAGCCAAAAAATAAATTTTAAATTAATTGACCTCGATCAGAAAATTTCTGAAGAACATCAGCAAACGATTCCCGAAATCTTCGAAAAGAGAGGCGAAATCTATTTTCGAAAAGAAGAAAAACGGATTTTGGAAGAAATTTTGACCACTGAAGAAAACCTTGTCCTAAGTCTTGGAGGCGGAACACCTGTGTACTATGAAAACATGGAGATCATTAATGAAAAATCAAAAAGCTTTTTCCTAAGAGCATCTGTGAACACTCTTACTAAACGCGTCCTATTACAAAAAAACACACGACCGCTAATCGCAAAACTGGAAGATTCTGATGTCCCGGAGTTCATTGCAAAGCATCTCTTCGAGCGAAATCTCTACTATTCCAAAGCGCACTTCACAATAGATACCGATTCGAAAAATGCCGCAGAAGTATCTGAAGAGATCACAAAATTATTAGAAATCTAATCTTCGGTAACATCAATCTCTTTGAAAAAAGTATCCCAATCGTCATTTTCCGTATCATTTGGAGCACCATCGTCTACGTAATCATCCATATCTCTTCGGTCTTTTTTCGTAGGTCTTCCGATGCCTTTATGCCTGTAGTAATCTTGCGATTCTTTTCTCATCTTTAGGATTTCATATTGATCCTTTTCTGTCATATCAACAACATATAAAGCAACCAGCTTTGCTCCTACTCTACTTTTCGGAATGTCCAGAACTTTTATTTTGTAATCTATTTGGTTCTTTCTGATCTTGATGACATCGCCAGCTTTTACTTCTTTGGAAGCTTTTACTGGATTTTCGCCAATGATGACTCTGTTCTTTTTTATATCTTCTGTAGCGATTGTTCTTGTCTTATAAAATCTTACACTCCACAAATATTTATCTATTCTCATATTTTTTTATACTTTTGTCACGTTAAAAATTAATCGCAATTTAAGATTAAATAAAAAAAATGAAGAAAATACTTTTAGGAATTGCTCTTTCTGTAGTTGTACTGCAAGGATGCAAGAAGGATGATGATAATGATGAGGAAACATCCACCATTATAATTGCCGAGACAACAGATGAGCAAAACACTTGGGATGATACTTCTATCACCAAATTTTTGGATGAACACTACTTTGATGCGAAGGGAAATGTAGTTGCGTTCGATGATGCTATCGAAACCGACAATAATGAGAAAAAGCTTTCTGCATATGATGTTGTAAAACTAAATTCAGGAGTTGTTTATGTTAAACGTGAAGATTCTCTCCAACCAAATCCTGGAAAAACAATTAATACGGACGACGCTATCACCATAATGCAGAATACTACTGCTTATGTTGCTGCTAAAAACATTACCACAGGCAATATCAGCCTAACTTCGGGATTAATTTTCAGTAATACAATTACAGGTTCTGGAGTACCAATTTACGATCCTGCTTACTATTACGTTAAAAAAACGGTGGTGGATACTTACAACACAACAAATAGTACAAGCTATGACAAGTCATTTTATCAGATAGAAGGATTTATTGAAGGTTTAAAAAACTTTAAATCTTTTGATCTTACTGACGCTGCAGATTATAATCTTCAAGGTGTAATTATTGTTCCTTCAAGAGCTGCTTTTGCTAGGGATGTTCATTATCCTTACAACAATTCAAATTGGAATAATAGAACTTTTGTTTTTAATTTCCAGATTTATAATACCAAAACAAGAGCGGTAGCTGGAGATTAATTTTATAAAAAAATAAGCATAAAGAAAGCGGAGTATTTTAAAATATTCCGCTTTTTATTTTTATGATTTTAAACATCTAGATTTTCGCAAGAAAATCCTCAAACTGTTTTTCTTTACTAGAAACACTGCCGTCTTCTAAGATCTTATCGAGAATAATAGTTTCTGTTTGATTGATAGAATTCTCATCAAATGCTTTCGAAACTCTCACATAATTTTCTGTAAAGCCAAACATCAATCCATTTTTATTTTCGTGTTCCCAAAGAACGCTCAGTTTTCTTCCCAATTGACTTCTGTAGAATTCCATTTTCTTTTTTTCGGAAAGGATTCTCAGCATTTTGTTTCGGCGTTTTCTTTCTGGGATTGGAACTGCGCCTTGCATATTAGCCGCTTCCGTATTTTCTCTTTCGGAATAAGTGAAAACGTGAAGATAACTGATTGGCAAATCATTCAGGAAGTTATAAGTTTCCATAAATAATTCTTCCGTCTCGCCAGGAAATCCAACGATAACATCCACACCAATTGCCGCTTCCGGCATTACTTCACGAATTTTATTTACGCGGTTAAAATATAAATTCGTCAAATAACGACGCTTCATTTTTTTCAGCAATTCATCGCTTCCAGACTGAAGCGGAATATGGAAATGCGGCACAAAACTTCTGCTTTTGGAAACCAATTCGATGCTTTCGTCTTTCAGAAGATTTGGTTCGATGGAAGAAATTCTGATTCTTTCGATGCCTTCCACTTTATCCAATTCAGAAATTAAATCAAGAAAAGTATGTTCGTGTTTTTTGTTTCCAAATTCACCTTTTCCGTAATCACCGATATTGACGCCGGTCAAAACGATTTCTTTAATGTCTCTCGCCGCAATTTCTTTGGCATTCGCCACTACATTATCGATGGTGTCCGAACGTGAAATTCCTCTGGCTAAAGGAATCGTACAATAAGTACATTTGTAATCACAACCGTCTTGAACTTTCAAAAAAGCTCTCGTTCTGTCGCCGATTGAATAAGAACCCACAAAAAAATCAGCTTCATCAATCTCACAAGAATGAATCTCAGCACGACTTTCAGACTTTTCCAAATCATCCAGATAACTCAGAATATTGAATTTCTCCTTCGCTCCCAACACCAAATCTACGCCGGTAATTGAAGAGATTTCTTCCGGCTTCAACTGCGCGTAACAACCGATAATGGCAACCAATCCATCAGGATTCGCCTTCGCCGCACGTTTGACGTGAAGTTTACATTCCTTATCAGCGTTTTCGGTAACTGAGCAAGTATTGATGATATAAACTTTCGCCGGCTCATCAAAATTGACTTTTTGATAACCTGCATCTGTTAAAGTTCGGGCAATAGTGGACGTTTCTGCAAAATTAAGTTTGCAGCCAAGTGTGTGAAACGCAACGGTTTTCGGTTGAGAAATGACATTCGACATAAGTCTGCAAAGTTATTAATAAAATCCAAATCATTCCAAATGAAGAATTTCCCCAATTAAATTAGATAATCAGACAAAAAAATCCGAATCAATGACCCGGATTTTCTTTATATAATGAATGTTATTTTAACTTATTCAGTCGATTTTGGAACGCTAACGGCCAATTCATAAACTTTCGTATGCATCAGATATTTTGAACGTTCGCGGGAAGTAATATTTTCAATTTCACCCTTGAACAAGACAATCACCGCATCTTCTTTGATTTGCCAATCGGCATCTGAGAAGTATTTTTCATCGGGACTTTTGTCCGTGATTTCGGTTTGTCTCTCTTTTAATTTATCTGCAACTTCCTGAAAACCTTCATCCGATGAGTGGATGATTTTGTAATCTCGTCCAGCAAAAGCTTTGTAATATTTATTTTCAGCAATCAGATTTTGGGAATCATCTTCCACAGGATTGTCATTTCCGTCAAGGAAACCCACTTCTACTAATTTCCCATTTCGTTCGGTTGCGAACTGCCTTGCCTCACCTACCGATTTAAATCCTGTGTAGACGTTGCTGTTATCAAACTCGTATTTGTTTAGTCTTTCGACGATATTTTCCGTTTCCATAATTTATTCTTTTGTGATTAATTTTTATTAATGATGCCTAACCCCGCGCTTGTGATAGGTCACATTTCTGTTGTTCGGATTTTGGTCATTGAACTGAACATTTCTGGCGAGACGAGCATCAATTTTATTATTGGCATCGTCCAAATGTTTCGGTGTTTCGAAATGTAGTTTCTTTCCATTTTTGAAAATCTCGCCTTCCGCACTTCGGTACATTTCGTTTTTCAGATATTTGTTGCCGTCCGGCGCCATAAACTTGTTATTTTCCTTCTGCTTTCTCTTTCTTAATTGATTTAAAAGAATCAATGCGCCACCTGCAGCAAATCCCAACGCAACTTTTATCGTATTTTTCATATTAACTTATTTTAAAGTTTAAAAACAAAAGTTCTGCCAAAAGTGACAGCGACAACATTTTACATTGACATCATAATTTTGTTTTGATTAATTTCTCAACAAATTTTAACAATCGAGACAAAGAATCATCTAATTTCCAAATGAACCAATCGATGAATACTGCCAATTTGACTTAAAATAATTATAATTTTATTAAGGAATTTTTAAAATTGGTTAAACTTCGTTAAAACTGTAACACTAAGTTTTTAGTTCATACTAATTTAGCATTAAATTTGTCTAACAATAATCTCAAAAAAGAAATGAATATTAAGATGAAGAATACTTTCAAAAAACTAATGCCTTACGCATTGACCGGGGTTATTTCCGGTGCAACGGTTTTCGGGGCGAGTCACTACATCAGCTCAGAAAAAAATGGAGAAGATTTCTCATATTTCACGACAGCTTCTAACAAAGCATCCTTCGCAGGCATTGGTTCCGCGGTTGGTGATGATTTTGTAAAAGCTTCTAAAACTACGGTTCCAGCTGTAGTAACCATCAAAAATTATCAAGACCGTGCGGCTTCCCAAAGAATGCCGGAGACGGATATGTTCGATTTTTTCTTTGGTCCACAAGGTGGGAATCAACAGAGACAACAGCAGCCTCCTAAAAATATGCCTTCAGGATTGGGTTCTGGTGTAATTATTTCGCCAGACGGCTATATTATTTCCAATAATCACGTGGTTGCAGGTGCCAATAAATTGGAAGTGGTATTGAGTAACAAAAAAACTTACATCGCAACATTGATTGGAACTGACCCAAACACCGATATTTCACTTTTAAAAATTGAAGAAAAAGGTCTTCCTTATCTCAATTTTGCCAACTCTGATTTGACAGAAGTTGGACAATGGGTTCTAGCTGTCGGAAATCCGCTTGGACTTAATTCCACTGTAACAGCGGGAATTATCTCAGCGAAAGGGAGAAGCATTGATATTTTGAGTCAACAATCCAGAACACCGATTGAGAGTTTCATCCAAACGGATGCGGCAATCAACCCTGGAAACAGTGGTGGCGCATTGGTCAACGTGAACGGAGATTTGATTGGAATTAACACAGCGATTCAGTCAAAAACTGGATATTATGAAGGTTATGGATTTGCAGTGCCTTCGAACCTGGCGAGAAAAATCGTTGAGGATATCAAGAAATTTGGCTTGGTTCAGAGAGGTTTCTTGGGAGTTGGAAGTTTAGATTTGTCTAATGAAATGCAAGTGGCGGCTTACAACCAAAGAGAAAAGAAAAACCTAAAAGCCGGCGACGGAATCTACGTAACAGAAATCACCAAAAAAAGTGGTGCTGAAGATGCAGGAATTCAACCTGGTGATATCATCACAAAAATCGACAACACAGACATCTCCGGATTCTCTGACCTTTCTCTAGCAATTGGAAGCAGAAGACCTGGCGACAAAGTAGCGGTAACTTACACCAGAAACGGTAAAGTCAACAACGTGAATGTGACCCTGAAAGATTTGAAAGGCGGAACCTCATCCAGAAGCAAAGATGACCTGACAGTGACTGAAAAAATCGGCTCTGAGTTCGAGCCATTAAGCGAAAGGGTGAAAACAGATTACGGTCTGGAAAGTGGCGTTATCGCGAAAAATGTGACAGAAGGAAGCGAGATGGATAAGATTGGCGTCGTTGATAATTACATCGTAATGGAAATCAACGGAAAACCTGTTAACTCTCAGAAAGATGTTGAGAAAATCCTAAATGGTTACAAAGGAAACGTTCAGGTAAAATATGTGGACGCCTACGGAAGAATTACGACAAGAGGATTTAAATTACAATAAGACTAGAAGTTAGACTTTAGTAGTTAGACTAATTCTAAATCATAAATTTTGAAAGCCATTCTTTACGGATGGCTTTCTTTTTTGGGTAAATTTGCGGTTCGAAAATCAAAATGAAACTTTTCAATTCTTATATCAAAACCTTCAAAGGGCTTTCCAGGGAAGCTTGGATGTTGTCTATCGTAATGCTCATCAACCGTTCCGGCTCGATGGTTTTGCCATTTTTGGGTGTTTATATGACAGACCATTTGAAGTTCAGTTTGGAAAATGCGGGAATCGTTTTGAGTTTCTACGGGATTGGTTCTGTGCTCGGTTCTTACTTGGGCGGATTGTTGACGGACAAATTTGGTGAATATTACGTGCAATGTTGGAGTTTGTTTTTGAGTGCGCCGATATTTCTCATCATTCCATTTTTTCCGAGTATTGAGATGATGGCGTTTCTGATTTTCCTTCAAAGTACGATTAGCGATACATTTCGTCCGGCGAATTCTGTAGCGATTACGAAATATGCAAGACCTGAAAATCTGACGAAAGCTTTTTCATTGAACCGAATGGCCATCAATCTTGGATTCTCAATTGGACCGGCTTTGGGCGGAATTCTATCTGGGATTTCTTATAATTTTTTGTTTGTGGTAAATGCCATCGGCGCTGTGGTTGCAGGCATTATTTACGTTGTGTTTTTCAGAAAAAGAAACCAAATTTTTCGGGAGAAAAAGAGATTGGAACCTGAAAAAAAGGTTCAGAACATCGCGACGAAATCACCTTACAAAGATTTCCCGTTTTTGATTTACAGTATTTTGTGTGCAGTTTTTGCGGTTTGTTTTTTCCAATTTTTTAATACGATTCCATTGTTTTATAAAGATGTTGCGAAGTTGAGTCAAAGTACGATTGGGTTTGTTTTGGGCTATAGTGGATTTATCATTGTGTTATTGGAAATACCTTTGGTAAGTATTGCAGAACGGACTTTGAAGATTCCTCAAATTTTGTTCATTGGGATTGTAATGGCTGGATTATCGTATTTGATTTTGCTTTTGGGAAGTAATGTTGCGTTACTTTTGCTGTCAATGACGATATTGTCGGTGGCGGAGATTTGGGTGCTTCCGTTTATGTCCACCGTGACGGCATTGCGCGCTGAGCGGGGAAACAAAGGTGCGTATATGGGACTGAATGGTATTGCATTTTCCTTCTCATTTATCTTCACGCCGTTTTTGGGAACTTATGTGGTGAGTCAATTTGGGTTTGACAGTTTGTGGATTGGGTCGTTTGGTGTGTTGGCGTTGTCGGCGGTTTTGATTTATATTGTGGTGAAGAAGATGATTCCGACGCGGTAGTTGAATATTATTTACAGGTGCAAGAAAATAGTTTGCAGGAGCAAGAATATAATTTATCGTAGCACAAATATTGTTTCCGGATTCAAGAATATAACTTCCAGACGCAAGAATATACTTTCCGGATGCAAGAATATTGTTTCCGGATGTTAAAATATAGCTTCCGGATGCAAGAATATAACTTACGGATGCAAAAATATTTTTAAAGCTCTCTATACATAGGACAAATCGTGGTTTTATGTTGAATCTGCAACCCGACTTGAGTGGAGCTCTTTTTGTCATTGCGATTGTAGAATGGTTCTATTGATTGAGTCACGTCGTTCGCAATGACAAAAAAGCGGGAACGGAAGGCGGATAAGTTGCCCAAATAATTATTTTCGAACCAATGCGATAAAAAAACTATTTTTGTTCCACTCAAATTTGAACAATGAATCCGGGAACTGTTTTATTATTATTCGTATTCGCCTATTTTATTGGGCTTTTGGTAATCTCCTATTTTACAAGTCGCAACTCCGACAACCAGTCTTTTTTCATCGGAAACAAGAAAAGTAAATGGTGGCTGGTGGCGTTTGGAATGATTGGGACGTCGCTTTCGGGCGTGACGTTTATCTCCGTTCCGGGGACGGTTGGGAAGATGACGGCGGGCGATTATGCGTTTGGCGGTTTCGAATATTATATGATGGTGATTGGGTTTTTCATCGGTTATTTCATCGTGGCTGGCGTTCTGCTTCCGCTGTATTACCGGATGAATCTGACTTCGATTTATACTTATCTAGGGCGACGATTCAATGTGGAGGCGCATAAAATCGGGTCTTTGTTTTTCATTATTTCGAGAGCGATTGGGGCGACGGCAAGATTGTATTTGGTGGTGAATATTCTTCAAATATTTTTGCTTGAGAATCTGGGCGTTCCGTTTTGGGTAACGGCTTTTGTGTTGCTTTTGATGATTTTGCTTTACACGTTTGAAGGTGGCGTGAAGACGATTGTGATTACGGATACGTTGCAGACATCGTTTATGATTTTGAGTTTGATTGCGTGCATCGTTTATATTTTATCGAATCTGAATTTGTCGTTTGGAGAGGCCTACTCCATTTTGGAGCAAAAGCAGTACACGCATTTCATTAATACTGACATTAATTCAAAGACTTTTTTCCTGAAAACGATTCTCGGCGGGATGTTCATCACGATTGCGATGACGGGTCTTGACCAGGAAATGATGCAGAAAAACATCTCGGTGGACAACCTGAAAAACTCGAAAAAGAATATGCTGACGTTTGCCGGAACTTTGCTCTTTGTGAATCTCGCATTCTTATTTTTGGGTGGTTTGCTTTATCTTTTTGCGATACAAAATGGAGCAGTTTATGGCGATGGCGTTTTCGGTTTCAAGGGTGCCGATGGACAAATCAGCAATATAATGGGCGACGACCTTTTCCCAGCTTTGTCACTTGGACATTTTCCGATGGCGCTGGCTGTGATTTTCATCATCGGTTTGATTTCCGCTTTGTTTCCGTCTGCTGATGGGGCTTTGACGGCGGTGACGAGTTCTTACTGCGTTGACCTTTTGGGTTTGAACGAAGACCAGCAAAAAACCGAGAAGCAAAAGAAAAGACTGAGAATGAAAGTTCATTTGACGTTTACGGTCATATTTTTTGCGTTGATAATGGTTTTCAAAGCCATCAATGAGAAGTCGATTGTTTACCTGATAATGGAAATCGCAGGTTACACATACGGGCCACTTTTAGGACTGTTTGCTTTTGGGATTTTGACGAAATTCACGATTGTGAAAAAGTATTCGATATTGGCGGTAACGCTACTTGCGCCGGTTTTGACTTATTTGATTAATCTTTATGTGACAAATAATACGGATTACAGAATTGGGGTGGAACTGATTATTTTGAATGGGTTTTTGACGTTTGTTGGGTTGTGGTTGGTGAG